>NZ_JAGSPD010000002.1 GCF_019203985.1 Winogradskyella luteola
TGTGTCCTCAACGGTAATGGTTTGTATTGTTGTTGCAGTATTGCCACAATTGTCAGTTATTGTAAATGTTCTTGATACTGTGATTGGACAATCATTAACAGACGTAATTACATCTACGTAAGTTATGCTTTCAATATTAAAGTCATCTGTTGCATTGTAATCAGGATTTAAATCAAAAACTGTTTTTACGTCATCAGATTGTGTATTGCTGTATGCAAATACAGCATTAGAAGTTATAATATCTAAAACCGAGCAGCCTTCAATAGTTATAGTTGAGGGTACTGAAATTTCAGGACTTTCAGTGTCATCTGTATCAATAGTTCCATCCACTCCAAAGGTACATCCGTTGGCATCAGTAATTAAGATCGTATAGTTTCCAGCGGCTAAGTTTTCAAAAAGTCCACTAGCTTGAGACGTAGCTCCGTTATCAATAGAATAGGTGTAAGGCGGAATTCCACCTGAACCTTCTGCTGTTAAACTACCAGTACTTTCGCCTAAGCATTCAACATTTACTATACGTATCATTGATCCGGCTACTACTTCAGCAGGTTCTTGAACAGTAGATTGATTGGTTGCTGTACATCCATTTGCATCTGTTATTGTAACAGAATATGTACCTGCAACAACATCAATTAAATCTTCAGTTGTATCGCCAGTATTCCATAAATAAGTGTAAGGTGAAGTCCCTCCATTAACTGTTAAATCGACAGAACCAGTACTGTCTCCTCTACATAAAATATTTGTCACTGCTATACCAGTGCTTAAGGCATTTGGTTCGTTTACAGTAATAGTTGTACTCTGTGTGCATAATGTTGTTTGATCTGTAACTGTCACTGTATAGCTTCCTGCTGGCAGGTTAGAAACACTCGGAGTCGTATCCGATAAAGTATTCCAAGCATAAGTGAATGGGCCAGTACCATTTGATACTACAGCTGTTACGCTACCATTACTTTCTCCATTACATATAACTGGAGTTGATGTACCTGAGATTGATAAATTGTTACATGTTCCAGGGTTAACCGTTACCGTAGCAGTATCTGTACATCCATTTGCATCTGTTACTGTTACCATGTATGTACCAGCCGATAGTCCGGATATGTTTTGAGTGGTTTCGCCATTCGGTGACCATAAGAACGTGTAAGGCTCTACGCCACCAGTAGCTGTAGCACTAGCAGTTCCGTCATTTGTATTTGGACCAAGTTCGTCTGTAGAAGTTGCTGTTATGTTTAAAGCATTGATTGGTTCTGTAATAGAAATTGTTTCTTCTACGGGTTGACATACCGTACCATCAATAGTTACACTAACATCATAAACACCAGCAGTAACTCCAGATAAAGTACTAGATGTAACTCCAGTATCCACTTGACCATTACTCCATGTGAATGTAAATGTAGCACCAGGATTAGCATTAGAATTTGCCGATACGATACCAGAACCTGTTGCATCACCGACGCAAAGTACGTTAGTAATAGTTTCGATTGTAATTTCTGCATCACAAGTATTTACACAGACGATTACAATGCTTTGAGTAAGCTGACAGCCATTTGCATCTGTTACAGTTACAGAATGAGAACCAACAGGAAGGTCGGTAGCTGTAGCTGCAGTTTGATTATTAGCAGAAGCACTCCATAAGTATGTGTAAGGAGCTGTTCCACCAGAAACATTTGCTGTTGCTTCACCATTTGTACAACCTTGGGCTGTGTTAGCATCAACTTTACTAATATTTAAGCTCAATGGACTAGCTGGCTCTGAAATTGTTGCATTTGCAGATACTGAACATCCATTGTCATCCGTAACCGTGACTGTATATGAACCAGCCAACACGTCAGTTAAATTCTGACTTGTAGCGGAATTACTCCAGGAGTAGCTGTAAGGTTCCGTACCGCCTGTAACGGTAATGGCAATATCTCCAGTAGCTTCACCAGAACAATCTACATTGTTCACATTTGCTATAGATACTCCAAGTGTATTAGGTTCTGTAACTGTTGCTTGTAACGTAGTTATACAATTATTATCATCAGTTACCAAAATATCATAAATACCTGCTGCTAAATTTTCGAACAGTCCAGCACCTTGATTTGTAGAGCCATTATCTAAAGAATATTGATATGGACTGGTACCATTAGAAGCTTCTACTGTAATACTTCCTGAAGAGTTTCCGTTACAATCTACGTTAGTAATATTGGTAACATTTGCAGATAAAGCTTCAGTAGGTTGATTTATAGTTGTTTGATTTGTTGTTGTACAGCCATTGGCATCTGTAATAGTGACATCGTAGTCTCCAGCAGCTAAATCTGATAAATCTTGATCAGATGAGCCGTTGCTCCATAATACTGTATAAGGTGCCGTACCACCAGAAATGGTTAGGTCTATAGCACCAGTATTCTCTCCATTACATAGTACATCTGTTGTTGCGCTAATTGTGGATGTTAATTCTTCTGAAGGTTGATTTATTGTAAAATCACGGGATATGCTACAACCATTAGCATCAGTAACAGTAACAGTGTATGTCCCTGAAGCACTATTTGTTAAATCTTCATCAGTAGTTGAGTTACTCCATGTATAAGTGTAAGGAGGTTCACCACCAGATACTGTGATATCAATAGACCCAGATTCATCAGGATTACATAAAACATCAGTAACATTTCCTGTTAACTCTAAATTATCTATAACAAACGCTGTTGGGTTTGTGTTTTCACATCTGGTGAATGAACTTCTAACTGATAATATATAAGAACCTTCAGATAAATTATTAAAATCTGGTGAACTTTGGTAAGTACCATTATTAATGGAATATTCAAATTCTGCACCTAAAGGACTGGTTACAGATATGGTAAAATCATCGCTGTTTGAGTCACAACCAATGCTAGCTTCGGGTATAGATGGTAAATCCACAAAACTTATGGTTGCAGTCGCTCTATCACACACAGAAGTGTTTGGTGCTGGTAAACAAACTTCATACTGAAATATTACATCACCAGTATAATCATCGGCTGGTACGTAGCTATATGTTCCATCAGAGTTTAATGTAAAAGATTGCCCTGCTGGTGAAGGACCAGATACTAAACTATAAGTTGAACTGTCAGGGACATTATTGTTAATGCTTAAATCTCCACTGTATTTTGTATCAACACAATTTAAGTTTTGTTGGTCTACAGCATATTTTTGAAGTATAAAAAATTTACCGTCACCATGATCTCTGGTAGCGGCAATAAATTCAATTCTGGTTATTTGTGAACCAGTTGGTGCAATATCATCCAAATAAAATAAACCAATAGCAATCGTTTGTCCATTTTCATTACAACGTCCGGATTGCCAATAATCAGAACCAGCTACAGGAGGCGCAAAAACACAATTTCTGTAGTTACCAACGTTTCTAACAAAAGTTTCTCCCAACTTTTGTTCTGCACCACCACCAGCAGGTATTCCCCATACTTCAATATAGAAACAGTTGTTACCACCTCTTTCGGTAACCGCTAATACAGCACCTTCATTTGAAGGAATTGCAGGGCTATAAAAAATGGTTTGCTTTTGAGCATCAGTTGTTGATGCTGCACCAAAGTTTGAACAAATATTTCTACCATTAGGGTTAGCAGTGAAATAATGATTTAAGTTTTTATCCTGAAAAGCCGCAGTGGCATTAGTAATCCAATTAGCTTGTCCGCTATTACCACCAACATTGCCTCCATTCTGACGAATTCTGTTTGGGGTATGGCCGTCTGGTCCCAAACGCGTCATCTCATAACTTGTAGGTACAACAAAAGTATTGTAAAGTGTCCCGCCTATAGTTACAGATTGAATAGTTGCCGGCTGATTATTATTGGCTTGCGTATCTGACCACTGAAAAGTCACACCAGTTTGTATTGAAGGTGATTGCTGAGCCATTAGCATATTAGAAAGCATAACAAATAAAGCCATAACTATAGCTTTTGTTATTCTTACGACTGAAATACAATTGTATTTGTTTTTCATATTGTACATGATAACTTATAATATCTTCAATGCTGTTAAATCGTAAATGTTACAATACCTTTAATTATATGGTATTGAGAATCATTTAGCACATAACAACATTTTATATTCGTTAATTGCAAAAAAAATAGAGGGAAATATTATTAAAGTAAATGAAAAAATGGATGTCTTAATATATTTTTGATTTGGGGTCATTTACATTAATTTTACAAAAACAAAAGAACTTATAACTAAAATTTTATACAAACATTAGAGTTAAAGTGGCAAAATAATCGTTAAAACGGAGATATGCAACATTTTATCGAAAAAAAATGTATTTAATCGAAAAAATATGAAAACAATTACACTCGTAAGACACGGAAAATCTTCATGGGAATATGATGTTTCAGACAGAGAAAGACCTTTAAAATCTAGAGGAAGAAATGATGCTAAATTAGTTGCAAATCAATTCATTAAGAGCAATACTGTGCCAAAGAGAATCTTTTCTAGTCCAGCTAGAAGAGCTTTTGAAACCTGTAAAATTTTTATGGAAGTATTTGATTTATCAGAAAACGCTGTTGCAATTGAGGAGAGTTTATATGATTTTGGTGGTAATGATGTTATTAATTTCCTGAAAAATTTACCCGATAAAATTAACGATGCAATGATTTTTGGACATAACCATGCATTTACTTCAATCACTAATATATTTGGTGATAAATTTATAGATAATCTTCCTACAAGTGGTTTAGTAAAGCTTAATTTTGACATTAAGAGTTGGCAAGATTTAAAACCAGGACAAACAGAACTTATAATTATTCCAAGAGAGCTAAAAAAATGACCAAAGAAAAAAATGTATACATAAACAGGGAACTGAGCTGGTTACAATTTAATGCACGTGTATTGCAAGAAGCTGCAGATGAAAACGTTCCATTAATTGAGCGCTTACGATTTTTAGGTATTTTCTCTAACAATTTAGATGAATTTTTTAAAGTTAGATATGCTACTATAAAGCGAATTTATGATGCTGGAAAAGGAGGTAAAAGTGAATTGGGAGGTATAAAAGCTGGGGAATTGCTCGAAGAGATTACCAAGGTTGTTATTGACCAGCAGAGTGAAAGCGTAGATATTTTAAATGGTATTGAAAACGAGCTGGAGAAAGAGAACATACATATCATTAACGAGACCGAAATAGATGAAGATCAGCATCATTTTATCAAAAATTATTTTTATCAGGAGGTCAGTCCGGCTTTGGTAGTCATTTTTCTAAGCGAAGATGTCGATCTACCCGAACTCAAGGATAGCTCTGGTTATTTAACTGTGAAGATGTCTAACTCTAATGGCTCAGATCAATATGCGCTTATTGAAATATCCAAAGCCATGGATCGCTTTATCGTACTGCCCCAAAAAGGGGATGCTAGTTTTATCATTATGGTCGATGATCTTTTACGATATTGTTTGGATGATATTTTTAACATTTTTAGTTATGACAGTATATCTGCTCACATGGTAAAGATTACAAGAGATGGTGAGCTCGATTTTGACAGTGATTTAAGTAAGAGCTTTATAGATAAACTATCTGAAAGTGTAAAGGATAGAAAAAGTGGTGATCCGGTACGTTTTGTTTACGATAAGAGTATTGATGATGATACTCTAAACTTTCTTTTAGAACGTATGGAAATTGATTCGAAAGATAGTATGATACCAGGAGGGCGCTATCATAACAGAAGAGATTATATGGATTTTCCAAGTTTGGGGCGTACTGACTTGTTATATAAAAAAATAAAACCATTAGCAGTAAAAGGTCTAAGTTTTGAAGAAAGTATATTCAAAACCATTGCTAAAAAAGATTATTTGGTTTACACACCCTATCATGCATTTTCCTATATCGTAAAGTTCTTAAGAGAAGCTGCACTAGACCCAAGTGTAAAGACTATAAAAATTACGATATACCGACTGGCACAAATCTCGCACGTAGCCAGTTCATTAATAAATGCTGCTAAAAATGGTAAAAAGGTCACCGTGTCTATTGAGCTTAGAGCACGTTTTGATGAAGAAGCCAATATCAATTACGCAGAGCAAATGCAAGATGCCGGAGTAAATATGCTTTTTGGTGTGCCAGGTTTAAAAGTACATTGTAAAATGTGCGTTATCGAACGTGAGGAAAATGACAAATTAGTCCGCTATGGGTTTGTAAGCACTGGTAATTTTAATGAGTCTACTGCAAAAATTTATACAGATTTTACTTTATTGACAGCAAATTCAAAAATCTTAAAAGATCTCAATAAGGTATTTAACTTTTTTGAAGTCAATTATAAGGTCAACAGATACAAGCATATCATTACTTCACCTCATTATACCAAGACAAAACTTTTTTCATTGATCGATGATGAAATAGATAATGCCAAAAACGGAAGACCTGCTTATATTAAGTTAAAAATGAATAGTATCAGCAGTTATAAAATGGTAGATAAACTCTACGAAGCCAGCAGAGCTGGTGTAAAAATACAAATGATAGTTAGAGGACTGTGCTGTTTGGTGCCAGGGGTTAAGGATATGAGCGAAAATATAGAAATTATAAGTATTATTGATAAGTTTTTAGAGCATACTAGGCTCTATATTTTCTGTAACAACGAAGATCCAAAAATTTATATTTCATCAGCAGATTGGATGACAAGAAACATTGATAATAGAGTAGAGGTAAGTTGCCCAATTTATGACAAGGATATAAAACAAGAGCTACAACGTTTGTATGATATTTGTTGGAACGATAACGTAAAAGCTCGGATAATTAATGAAACCCAAGATAATACCTATCGAAGGAATGATTTACCCAAAGTGAGAGCTCAATTCGATACCTATAACTATTACGCAAATAAATTATAAAGATTCATGCTGAAAATTCAGAAATATGCAGCCATAGATATTGGGTCTAATGCCGTTAGATTATTAATATCCAATATTATAGAGCAAGATAACGAACCTGTAATTTTTAAGAAAAACTCTTTGGTTAGGGTTCCGATTAGATTAGGGGCAGATGTTTTTATTAATGGGGATATATCTGAATATAATCAATTGCGAATGATAGATACTATGCAGGCATTTAGTTTGCTAATGAAATCCCATGGTGTAGTGCGTTACAAAGCTTGTGCCACTTCTGCAATGCGAGAAGCAAAGAATAGTCTGCCACTTGCCAAGAAAATACTGGACACTTGTGGAATAAATATCGACATTATTGATGGTGAGGAAGAAGCAGCAATAATTGCAGAAACAGATCTTCACCGGTTTATCGATCCCAATAAAACATATCTCTATGTAGATGTGGGTGGCGGCAGTACAGAATTTTCGATTATTAACAATGGAAATAAAATTAAATCTAAATCCTTTAGAATAGGTACGGTAAGACTGCTTAATGATATTGTTAAAAATGAAACTTGGGTTGAACTCGAGCAGTGGATAAAAGAAAACACCAAGCAATATTATAAGATTGAGTTGATAGGTTCTGGTGGAAACATTAATAAGATCTTTAAAATATCTGGTAAGGATATAGGTAAGCCATTGACTTATTTTTACTTAACTAGCTATTATAAAATGCTGCAAAACTACTCGTACGAAGAGCGTATTACCAAATTAAACCTTAATCAAGATAGAGCAGATGTTATTATTCCTGCTACTCGAATATATTTATCGGCAATGAAATGGAGTGGTGCAAAAGATATATATGTTCCAAAAATTGGTTTGTCCGATGGCATTATAAAAAGTATCTACCATGAAACCGTTTCTAGCGTAATGGTATAACTATAACATATTAAAACTTTCGTTAATCGGGTTTTTTCGTACAAAAAACGGTAAATTAATGTTTAGTTTACAATTAAAAATTATATTCGCTATCTCAAATTTATGATTATGAAAAAGTTTTTACTTGCTTCTGTATTTATTGCTATGGCCTTGGTTGGCTCGGCACAAGATATAAAATATGGTGTTAGAGGTGCACTGAATATTTCAAACCTAGATTTTGATCCAGATGCTACTTTTGAAAACAAGCATCGCAATGGTTTCGCTTTTGCAGGTTTTGTCGAATTTGGTTTTTCTGAAGAGCTATCGCTTCAAACCGAGCTACAATGGTCTGCTGAAGGTGGAAAAGATGAAAGTATTAGAGCAGATTATATTCATTTACCCATTATGCTTGAGTTATCTATATCTGACCGCTTATCCTTTGGTGCAGGACCACAAGTTTCATTAAAAACATGGCAAAATGAAGATGCATTTTCAACCTTTGCTTTTTCTGGTGTGGTTGGTGCAGAATATATGATTACCAGTGAGTTGTTTGTTGATGCCAGATTCTCTTATGGATTGACTAATATCTTAGATGAAGATTTAACCGATGTTGAAGCCAAAAACCATGTCTTGCAATTTGGTTTTGGTATTAAGATCTAAAAGAAAACTCTATAATATATTAAAAGCTTCAACTCATGTTGGGGCTTTATTTTTTTAACCATGTACGGTTTCCTTATTCCCTAGTCCTTTAATTATTTCAGCTTCATAATCAAGGAGTTGCTGCCATTTTTTATCAACTTCTTTTCGTTCCCCATATTGGCGTGCAAAGTTTAAAAACATGGTGTAGTGGCTTGCTTCGCTAATCATTAGTTTTCTATAGAATTTGGCAAGTTTTTTATCTTCAAGCTCTTCAGAAAGCAGTCTAAAACGTTCACAACTTCTGGCTTCAATCAATGCTGCGTATAAAAGGCGATGCACTAATTGTGTGGTTCTGCTGCCTCCTTTTGGAAAAAACTTCAATAATGCAATTACATAATCATCTTTGCGATCTCTGCCGAGTATCCAACCACGTTCAAGAATAAGATCGTGTACCATTTTAAAATGGCTCATTTCCTCGTTGACAAGCTCTATCATTTCCTCAACAAGTTCTGTGTACTCAGGGAAACTAACAATTAGAGAAATTGCTGTACTGGCTGCTTTTTGCTCACAATACGCATGATCTGTGAGGATTTCTTCAATATTTTTTTCTACGATGTTTACCCATCTTGGGTCAGTAGGTAATTTTAATCCCAGCATATTTAGTTGGTTTCTATACGTTCTACTTTTAAGGTTCCTTTATTGTCAATAGATAGCGAATGTAATGATGTTTTATCTGTTTCGGGAATAGTATACATGACTTCTATTTTAACCCTATCAGAAAAAGATAGATCATCATTGATTTCTATTGATTTTAAAACTCCAAGTTCATCAAAATTATAATCTTTTATAGTATAAAATTTAAAGAAAGAATTTACCTTGTCTTTATTAAAGTACTGATCAAAAATGCGCTTACCGTTTTTTTCTATGAGAATATCAAACCTAAAGTTTCTATAGTAAGTTTGATAGTTAACTGTATCTTTAATTTTGGTGAAAAGTACAGCGTTATCCATGTCAGAGTAAGTTTTTATTTTTACTCTGTAACCATTGTGCAATAACGTATCCACCTCACGTTCCATATAAGTTTCTGGCTCATAAACAATTTTTTCAACTTTAACTTCCTTTTTAAACTCTTCTATGTCCTCAGATAAAGCCTGACTTTGCGTTTTACGACCTTCGCAACTCGTAAAACCTATGATTAGAATAGCCAATAAGCACAACAGTTTTTTCATCTATTTAACTTTTTTTTATTCATCCGTTTTTTTAATCATATTGTTATGTCAACTGGTTTTGACTATTGTCTGCCAAATGCTCAATATGGGCTTTCTTGATTTTAGATATCTAAGCCAAAGGTTTTTTTAAGTAATTCTATATTTGGATTTTTCTCTTTTAATTTTTCGTATTTCTCTTTAGGCGTAAATGCATACTTTTTTGCAACTTCTTCATTTACTGTTATATCCAAGTGTAAGTCAAAATTTTTAAGTGCTTTACGCAGATACGCCAATAATGGATATTGGGCGCGCTCAAGTTCAATTTTATTAGTGTTGTTGGAGTAGGTGAGATGTATCGCTGTACCTCTTAATTTGGGTTTATCCATTTGCAATATGGAAGCCATTATTTTTTCGCCCTTTTTATCCATTGCATTGGTATAGGCATTCCAAGCTTCCGTTAAAGCTTCTTGTGTAACAGGTTCTTTTGGTAAGTCTTCTTCATCAATAACAACATCTAGTTGACGAATTTGGTGTTCTTTTTTCTCTTTGATGCTTTTTAGAGATAAGCCAGAAGTTGATTTCTTTGCAGTGTCAATCGATATTTTTGGAATTCTTACCGGTTTAGGTTCAGCAACTGTACTAACAGTCTCTTTTTCTACAATAGTATTTGTTTTTTGGGTTGTAGCTTCTACTTGAGTTGCTTGTAGTTGTTCTTTAGGTTTTTCAACTGGAATAGGCGTAATACCTTTTGTTTTAAAGTAAGATGGTGGAATTATGAAGTGCTTACTGTTTTTTTTTTCTCCATCAAAAGTGATAGAGGCTAATTGCATAAGTGTTAATTCAACAAGTAAGCGTTGATTTTTACTGGTTTTATACTTTAGATCACAGTCATTGGCAAGTTGAATGCCTTTCATTAAAAACGCATTGGATGTTTTTAGGCATTGCTCAACATACTTCTGTTTCGTTTCTTCACCAACCTCTAGCAGTTCTATCGTCGCTTGGTTTTTACAGACCATTAAGTCTCTAAAATGAGATGCCAAACCAGCAATATAATGGTGGCCATCGAAACCTTTTGACAATATAGAATTGAATTGTACCAACAACTCAGGTATTTTATTCTCTAAGATTAAATCCGTACTTTCAAAATAAGTTTCATAATCGAGGACATTAAGGTTTTCGGTAACAGCTTGCCGTGTTAGGTTTTTTCCAGAAAAGCTTACTACACGATCAAAAATGGAAAGTGCATCACGCATGGCACCATCTGCTTTTTGTGCAATGATATGAAGTGCATCATCTTCAGCAGTAATACCTTGTTCTTCAGCAATATATTTTAAATACTCTTTGGCATCAGAAACAGTAATGCGCTTAAAGTCAAATATCTGACAGCGCGATAAAATTGTTGGAATAATTTTATGTTTTTCTGTAGTAGCCAGGATGAAAATACAATGTTTGGGTGGCTCTTCCAAGGTTTTGAGAAATGCATTAAAAGCCGCTTGCGATAGCATATGTACCTCATCTATAATATAGACTTTATATTTGCCAACTTGAGGTGGAATTCTAACCTGATCGGTTAAATTTCTTATGTCATCAACAGAATTGTTTGATGCGGCATCTAGCTCAAAAATATTGAAGGCAAAGTCTTCGTCTTCACTTGTATTGCCATCGCTATTTATCATTTTAGCCAAAATACGAGCACATGTGGTTTTACCTACCCCGCGAGGCCCTGTAAACAACAAGGCTTGTGCCAAGTGATTATTTTCAATAGCATTAAGCAAAGTATTTGTAATGGCTTGTTGGCCTACAACATCCTTAAAGGTTTGTGGTCTGTATTTACGTGCCGATACTACGAAGTGTTCCATTGAAAAATAACTGAATTACAAATTTAATAATAACCTCTAAATAGCCATTTGTGAAGCCTGAAATTTAATAGGAGTTATTAACAATTTGATTACTTTTGTCGAAAGTAAATCGCCTTATCGATTCTAATTTTAGAGTAGGAAAGTCCGAACACCATAGTGCAATCATAGTGGTTAACAGCCACCAGTCGCAAGGCTAGGAAAAGTGCAACAGAAAGTATGTACAGGTAATGCTGTAGTGAAATCAGGTAAACTCTATGTGGTGCAATGCCATGTAAACTAACGTTTGAGCGTGCACGCGCGATTGTTAGAGGGTAGGCAGCTAAAGTTTGCTGGTAACAGTAAACGCAGATAAATGATAAGGGTATTTTGTTCTTGTTATGAAGAGATTCTAAAACAAGTTCAGAATAAACAGAATTCGGCTTATAGATTTGCTTAAATACAAAAAACCCTTTACAATTTCTGTAAAGGGTTTTTATTTTATTTAGTTGGGATAGTAACTTAGGTCTGGTCTAACGCTGGCTTCTAACTGATCGTATTTTGTGGTCAGCTTAATGACATTCCAGAATGTAGCATCTTTCTCATCGCCTAAGATTTTGTCATTTTCCTCACCGCCTTGAGCAATATCCATTTCGGATGATCCCGCTATGGATACCATATAGTAACTTTCTTCACTACCAAAGCCACTGTGATATACTTCGTAACCATTTTTGACACCTTTGGTTTTAAACATTTCTTTTACTTTGGCCATAGCTTCACCCATTTCTTTACCATTTTTTGGCGAGTAATAAAGAAAATGGTATTCTCTTTTGTTTTTGCCTTGGGTACTATAGTCTTCTGGCATATAAGAAAGTTCTGGCATAAAATGAACAATGGCATCGCTATGAGAATCATAACATTCATCCATGCCATCAAACATTTTGTTCATTTCTTCTTTACCTACTTTTTTAGCCAAAGATTCCATAGGATTTTTATCTAAGTCTGCCATACTAGATATTGGGCTTACATAAACGTAGCGACCATCTTCCACACTAATAGTTGTCCAAGTCATATCTTTAATATCGTTCTCTTCACATACGGTTTTAAATTTCTTGCTTATCTCTTCGTACTTGGGCATCATTTCAAATTTTACATTGTCCGTATGTACAACAAACATTGTTGGTTGTGTCTCTTCTTCCTTTTCTTGTGAATTGGAAAAGTTGACAGCAAATAAAGAAGTTAATAGAATTAGAATTCCTTTTTTAAAAATTTTCATAATTGTTTGGTTTTGGTTAATAGCTTTATTAACCATATCAAAAATAGAAGTGCAAAACTTGTAGAAATAAAACAGAGGAACTCTGCAAAGGCTTATAAAGATAGTGAAAATATTTTATTCGGAATTAACTTACAATACTGTTGATCAGTTTTTTACAAAAAAACTAAATGCATTTCCTCCATAATTTTTTGAATATGAATAATATTCTAAATGACTTAAGTCTGTATGCTTTGAGTGTTCGACTACAAGAGTTCCTTCCGCTTGCAATAGTTTGTTTTTAAACACTAACTCCGGAATCTTAGCAAATAGGCTCACTTCAAAATTATAAGGCGGATCAGCAAAGATAATAGTATGTTGTTGTTTAGAATTTTCTAAAAACTTGAATACATCACTTTTAACGGTATTTATCGGCATTTTAAAAGCTTCAGAGGTTTCGTTTATAAACTTAATGCAGCCATAATTGGCATCAACAGCAGTTATTTGTTCTGTACCCCTGGATGCGAATTCATAACTTATGTTTCCGGTTCCAGAAAACAAGTCTAAGACCGAAATATCATCAAAATAATATTGATTATTAAGTATATTGAACAGGGCTTCTTTGGCCATATCTGTGGTTGGCCTTACAGGAAGCTTTTTTGGTGCCTGTATTTTTCTGCCTTTGTATACACCAGAAATAATACGCATTAAAATGAGTTTAAGATTAAAAAGTGATGATGAAGGTTTTTGTCTTTAATGATTTCTGAAAACTTATAATTAAAATCTGTGCCGATGATATCTACATGTCTTACATAGGTATAAAGCATTTGGTACAACTCGTCGTCTTTTTCTATACGGCCACTTAGTTTAATTTCAGTAGTTTCTACATCTAATTTTAACTGCTCGAAAACAAATAGAACGTAATAGATAAAATCTTCTTTACTGCGATATTCAAAAACATTAAATAATTGTAATTGGCCTTTGTCTAAAACCAGTACTTCTATTGTAGAACTGTTGACTTGTACGTAAACTTTTGTCTTTTTATCGCTACCATTTTTTTGTAAAATAGTATCAATTAATAAGGTTGAGGAATGCTTGTATGTAAACTCACCAAAGGTTTCGAAAATATAGTTGTTGATGTTTACATAAGGTATATAGACATTTACGCTATCGTTGATTAATATTTCATCGTGCGTAATAAAATCGGTCTTTAAAATTTTAGCATTAAACTTTAGGTAATCTGCTTTTAGGTTTTCGCTATAGAGTGCTTTTGGAATAAGTGTAGCCAATTCGTTTTGATGAATAACTACAACAGAATTAAATTCGTCAGAAAAAACCGTATTACTGCTCATCTCGGCCTTGATACGGTTGAGCGTATCAAAAGGTGTGAGTTTTTGCTCAAAGGCAATATGCTTAAGAAACTCAATAGTATTCGAAGTTCTATTTAGAATACAAAAAGAAAGCCCATTCAAATTTACTTGAATGGACAATGCTTTAATATTGTTTTTGGTCAAAACTTACTCTTTTTTTGAATAGTTTTTAGGCCAGTTACCTGTAGTATTAACTTCTTCTAGAGAGCCCACTTTTAAAGTTGGTCCGTTAACACCGTCTACAGAAACAACTTGCTTTTCTTTTTTTACTAAGTACTTATCTTGATCGTGTAAAATAACTTCCTTATCTACTGTGACTTCAAAAACTGATATATCATCTAATTTATCTGTCTTTAAAGAAAATTTCGCACCTTCTTCACCAATACCAACATCTGCCATATTTTTATAGCGATTATCACCTTTAAATATAGAATCCTTAACAGTATAATAACTTAAAGTATCAATAAGAGTAATGGTTTTCATGGTTTCAACACCCCCAAAAGCAAGTGTTCTTTCTTTATCCAATACCAATGTGTCACGTCTTTGTGTGATTGGTACTTGTCCATTTTCAACAAAGTCAATTAACTTGTCAAAATCACCTGCATATTCGCCGTGTACTTCTTTATATGCCAATTGCGAGTCTCTAATATCTATTAAACGATCAATAACAACTTCATAACGTTTAACTTTTAGTTTGTTAAACTGAATTTCTTTATAAACAGACATAAACGTTATATAACCCAAATAAACAATCAATCCCCAAAGCACAAGATGTATAACTGGCTTTAATTTCTTTGGTACAAATTTGTCAATTAACCAAACAATGGCTATGGTTAAGATAATAATAACTACAACTGCAATAATTATGTTCATATCGATGATTTATTAATTAGGTCTCTCGCAAATCTACAATTTTTTTTTGTTGGTAAAAACTATCTAAATAAAAAATAAAGAAGCGAGTTAAATTATCCATTACAAAATACAGAATAATGCTATATTGCTTCATATTTGTTTCTGTATGATCACCAATGCTTCTGCATTCTATTCGTTATTAAAATCCAAGTTTCCGTTTCAGCCCACTTCTAAACAAGATATGGTGCTGATGCAGTTGTCGGAATTCATTTTCAATAAATCATCTAATTCTATTTATTTGCTTAGAGGTTACGCTGGTACTGGTAAAACTAGCATTATCGGAACCATAGTTTCTAATTTGTGGCAAGCTAAAAAAAGTGCCGTACTACTTGCACCAACAGGAAGGGCGGCTAAGGTAATTTCCAATTATTCAAAAAAAGAGGCTTTTACAATTCATAAGAAAATATACTTTCCAAAAAAGGATAGAGGAGGAGGTGTTAAGTTTGTGATGCAGCCCAATAAACATAAGAACACCATTTTTATAGTGGATGAAGCTTCTATGATACCAGACTTACCTTCAGATTCTAAACTATTTGAAAATGGCTCACTCTTAGATGACTTAATGCAATATGTGTATTCTGGCCATAACTGCAAATTATTACTCATAGGTGATAAAGCGCAATTGCCACCTGTGAAGTCTGATTTAAGTCCTGCATTGGACAAAGATAAACTCAGTTTAAACTATAATAAAGATGTTACAGGTATAGAACTTGATGAGGTGGTTCGCCAAGAACAAGACTCCGGCATCCTGGAAAATGCTACAGAGCTGAGGGCCGTTTTAGAAACTAGCTTTTATGAGAGCTTTAAGTTCAATGTTGATGCCTATAAGGATATTGTAAGACTTGTTGATGGTTATGAAATCATGGATGCAATAAACGATGCTTACAGTAATGAAGGTTATGAGGAAACAGCCATTATAGTGCGTAGTAATAAGCGTGCCAATCAATATAACAAGCAGATAAGACAGCGTATATTATTTAATGAAAGTGAATTGTCTTCCGGCGATTATTTAATGGTAGTTAAGAATAACTATTTTTGGGTAAAACCAACAACTGAAGCAGGTTTTATAGCTAATGGAGACATTATTGAAGTTCTGGAGATATTTAGCATAAAAGAGCTCTACGGTTTTAAATTTGCCGAAGTAAAAGTAAAAATGGTAGATTATCCTCGTATGCGACCTTTTGAAACCGTTTTGTTACTCGACACAATTGATGCAGAAAGTGCCTCTTTGAGCTACGAAGAATCTAACCGTTTATATCAAGAAGTATCTAAGGATTATGCAGATGAAACTTCAAACTACAAGCGTTTTTTAGGTGTAAAGAACAATACCTTTTTTAATGCACTACAAGTAAAGTTTTCGTATGCCATAACATGCCACAAATCGCAAGGTGGACAGTGGAATACTATTTTTGTAGAACAGCCTTACTTGCCAAATGGCATGGATAAAGATTATATACGATGGCTTTATACGGCTGTGACTAGAGCCAAAGAAAAGTTATATTTAATAGGATTTAAAGATAATATGTTTACAGAAAATACTTTAAATTAGAAGCATCACAATGAAACCAATTTCAGATAAATGCTTCAGATATAAAAAACTGTAATCTAAAACCTATAAATCATCCTAAAACCGTATTTTTGAGATGGTCTAAACTAAATACATGAAGATTATATCCATGATACCTGCACGCTACAGTGCATCACGTTTTCCAGGTAAGCTCATGCAGAACCTAGCAGGTAAATCTGTTATTCTAAGGACTTACGAAGCCACCGTAGCCACAGAACTTTTCAGTGAAGTCTATGTGGTTACAGATAGTAAAATTATTTATGATGAAATTGCAAATAATGGAGGTAAGGCCATAATGAGTAAAACTGAACATGAATCGGGTAGTGATAGGATTGCTGAAGCCGTTGCCGATGTAGATTGTGATATTGTTGTAAATGTACAAGGTGATGAACCGTTTACAGAACGTGAAAGTTTATATAAAGTTTTGGAAGTCTTTAAGGATGATGTCAAAAAAGAAATCGATTTGGCTTCTTTAATGGTAGAAATTACAGATTGGGAGGAAATCAACAATCCCAATACAGTTAAGGTCATTGTAGATCAAAATAATTTTGCGTTATACTTTTCACGCAGCCCAATTCCATTTCCAAGAGACAAGGAAGCTGGCGCACGTTATTTTAAGCACAAAGGCATATATGCTTTTAGAAAAGAAGCTTTGCTGGATTTTGCTGTATTGCCAATGCAGTTTATTGAAGCCACTGAGAAAATTGAATGTATTCGTTACTTAGAATATGGTAAACGTATAAAAATGGTGGAAACAGAAGTACAAGGTGTAGAAATAGACACGCCTGAAGATTTAGAAAGAGCAAAGCGTTTATGGAAGTGAATTACAAAAATGTAAAGGTGATTGGCTTTGATGCAGACGATACGCTTTGGGTCAATGAAACCTATTTTCGTGAAGCAGAGGAGGAAGTAGGTCAACTATTGTCACATTATGAAACACCAAATAAAATAGACCAAGAGTTGTTTAGGATGGAAATAAAAAACCTACCAACTTATGGATATGGCGTTAAAGGGTTTGTACTTTCTATGGTAGAGTTGGCGTTAGAATTATCCAACGGAACAGTTTCCAATGCTATCATTGGAAAGATGCTTCAAATAGGTAAGGACATGATTAATAAGCCCATAGAGTTGCTCGATGGTGTAGAGGATGTCTTGAGTACTTTGTCAAAGGATTACAGATTAATAGTTGCGACCAAAGGAGATTTGTTGGATCAAGAACGGAAGTTAGAAAAATCGGGTTTATTACAGTATTTTCATCACATTGAGGTACTAAGTGAAAAACAAGAAGCCAATTACAAGAAGCTTCTAAAGCATT
The DNA here is from genome assembly GCF_019203985.1 of Winogradskyella luteola. Lineage (GTDB taxonomy): Bacteria > Bacteroidota > Bacteroidia > Flavobacteriales > Flavobacteriaceae > Winogradskyella > Winogradskyella luteola. The sequence continues at coordinate 17,827 of NZ_JAGSPD010000002.1, forward strand.
TAGATATAAAGCCATCAGAATTTTTAATGGTAGGTAACTCATTAAAATCCGATATTTTGCCATTAGTAAATATTGGTGCTAAAGCTATCCATGTGCCATTTCATACTACTTGGCAGCACGAAAGGGTGACTAAAAAAGATACAAATGGCGCAGAATATAGAACCGTAAAAAATTTAAATGAAATTTTAAATTATTTTAAAACTAATAAATAAACTAAGTTTTTATTTTTGTTAAAGATTACTGAGTAAATGATATATAAGAATTATCCAATGGTGTCCAGAGTTGTATTCGGGCGCGGCAGTTTCAATCAATTAGATGAAATACTCGCACCTAAGCGTAAGGGACGTAATGCACCATTTATATTTTATGTTGATGATGTTTTTAAGGGCAATCATTGGTTAACTTCGAGAATAACTTTGTCTTACAAGGATAAAATCATTTACGTGCCAACCAAGGAAGAACCAAAAACTTCACAAATTGACCAATTGGTCGAAGATATTATACTAGAGCATAGCGAATTGCCATCTGGTATTATAGGTATTGGCGGAGGAATAGTTATGGATATTGCTAAGGCAGTATCGTTAATGTTGACCAATAAAGGTGAATCTAAGGATTATCAAGGTTGGGATTTAGTTAAACACCATGGTATATATCATGTGGGCATACCTACAATTTCTGGTACAGGGGCTGAAGTGTCTCGTACCACAATATTAACAGGGCCAGAACGTAAATTAGGAATCAATAGTGATTATACGCCTTTCGATCAGGTTATTCTGGATCCTGAATTGACTAAAGATGTGCCAAAAGATCAATGGTTTTATACTGGTATGGATTGTTTTGTACATTGTATAGAATCGCTTAATGGTACATTTTTAAATGCATTTAGTCAGAGTTATGGAGAAAAGGCATTTGAGCTGTGTAAAGAAATTTTTCTTGAAGATACCTTAACGAAAGAAGATGCGCAAGATAAATTGATGATGGCATCTTGGCATGGTGGAATGAGTATAGCCTATTCGCAAGTAGGTGTTGCACATGCTATGAGTTATGGCTTAGGGTATTTATTGGGAATAAAACACGGTATTGGCAACTGTATTGTTTTTGATCATTTGGAAGAATATTATCCAGAGGGAGTAGCCATGTTTAAGGCAATGAAAGCTAAGCATAACATTCAGCTACCTCAAGGCCTATGTGCAGATTTAGATGGCCATCAATTTGATGCTATGATAGATGTTGCCCTGAGCTTAGAGCCTCTGTGGGAAAATGCTATCGGAAAGAACTGGAAATCTGTAATTACACGTCAAAAATTGCTAGAGCTCTACCAAAAGATGTAAGATGCACTGGTTAGCTAAATTCATTTACTTTAGACTTCTGGGTTGGAAAATTGTAGGAAATACAAATTTTTCAAAAGACACAATTAAAAAGGCTGTATTTATTGCTGTACCACACACGAGTTGGCACGATTTCTACATCGGTATTCTATTGCGAAAAGTCACAAGAGTTAAAACTAATTTTGTCGGAAAAAAAGAATTATTTATCTGGCCTTTTGGCTATTATTTTAGGGCAGTGGGAGGAAAGTCTTTAGACAGAACCTCTGGGCAGAACAAAGTAGAAGCCATTGCTAAATTATTTGATGGTGAAGAAGAATTCAGACTTACCTTAGCGCCAGAAGGCACACGTAAAAAGGTAGAAGAATGGAAAACGGGTTTTTACTATATTGCTAAAGCAGCCAATGTGCCTATTATTATGTTTACGCTAGATTTTAAGAATAAACAAAATAAGGTATCCGAACCGTTTTATATAACGGATAATAAGGAAGCTGATTTTAAATTTATGAAAGCATTTTATAAAGGAGTAGAAGGCAAAGTGAAAGCTTACAGTTGATTTAACCGATGGTTTTTTCCTGTTATAGTGTTTCCGCTTATCTCATCGTACTTTTTTGCGGATAAAGAGAATAAATTTTCCATCGCTTGCTAATAGCTTAAATTTATAGAACAACTCTTGGCATAAGAATTGTATTTAATCTAAATGCAATGAAACATAAAGTAAACTTATAAGTCCCTAAAAAGAAACATTGCAATTATAAAAAAAGCTATCTCAGCATTAACTAGATAGCTTTTTTTCTATGTACATGTTCAATAGTCTGTTGGTTTGTGACCTTAGTTTATTTTTAAAATAACGTGTTCTGCCCAAAACCATGCCTTTAAAACCAAGAGCTTGTTTAGACCAGCTATGTAGATTGAAACTATCAATATGACTAATAATTAGACCATCTTTAAATTTAAATTCCGCATCGATTTTATTATGCACTTCCCTACCTGTTTTGCTGAAAGTATAAAAAGCTTCCCAGTGAGCAGAACCCTCATTTTCATTGGCTTCAATATTTGAAACCTCGATTTTAAAGTCTTTTCCATTTTGTGATTCGCAAAGCATTTGCCACATGGCTTTAGCTCTAATTCCCTTTAACACCCCAAACGCAGGATCCTCAAAGATTATATCATCATGGTAATAAGAAGTCATTGTATTGGCATCTAAATCATTAAATGCTTTGTAAAAATTGATAATAATATTCTTCATCTTAAAATAAATTTGAAATTATAAAGTCATAGAGCAATGCAGATAATTTCTGTAATTCATCAATTATATTAGGGTTAAATCAGTGGTTAGCTATAAAAGCAAAAGACTTCCTTTGAGGGAAGCCTTTTTTATTCCAAAATAATTTTATTTCTAAAACCTATATCTGTACGATCATCAAATTTAAAATCAAAATAACCAGCATCATCTTTTTTGCCACTAACATTTGCTTTTGCTCTACCGATTTCAAGACCGTTTTTGTTATAGGCTTTTGCTGTAACATCACTATCAAAATCTTCATTGAAGATAAGATATATTGTTAATTTATTGTTCTTTCCAATAGGTTGATTTTCAATATTGTAAATACCATTTTTCAAACCTTTGATTAAAAGGTTTTCGGACAGCACAATTTCACATTCAAGTGTTTTATCTACGCCTTCAGAAACACCTTCAAAAAATTCAGTAGCGGTTTCGCCTACAACTTCGCCACCTTTGTTAATACCTTCCTTGGTTTTATTGGCTACTCCATTGCATGATACCAATACTAAACATATCATGCACAGGATCCATATATTTAATTTCATTTTTTAATATGCTAATAATGCATTATAAAAATACATTAAAAATCAATAAGATCAGCACATTTGAATGACACATAAATATAAGGGCATTCCCAGAGTAATGTTAAATGGAAACGTAATTGCCAATGCCATTGGCAAATACAAACTCGGATTCGCCTTTGGTACAGCCAGGCGCATTGCAGCCGGTACAGCGATGTAAGATGCACTAGCGGCTAATATGGCAAAAAGCAATCGATTACCAACACTTTCCGTAAATGTTGAGCTTATAAAAGCAACGGCAATACCGTTAATAATTGGTACCACTATGGCAAATACAAGTGCAAACCAACCTTTTTTGAGAAAGGCACCCAGCTTTTTTCCGCTAGTGATTCCCATATCCAGTAAGAAGACAGCCAAGAATCCTTTAAAGAGGTCGGTTGTAAATGGCTTAATACCTTGCGCTTGTTCTTCACTTGCTAAAAAGCCAACAACTAAGCTCCCTAAAATTAGTAATACACTTCCGTTGGTGAGTGCGTGTTTGGCAACCTTGCCCATAGATATTTTAACAGGATTGTCTTTGTCGTATATTGATATTAAAAGTAGCCCAACGATAATAGATGGGGCTTCCATCAATGCCATAACAGCCACCATATGGCCACCAAACGTTATTTGCTCAATTTCTAAAAAGGAAATGGCCGTTACAAATGTTACAGCACTAACAGAACCGTAAGCCGCAGCAATGGCCCCTGCATTTGCGACACTAAATTTTCTTCTCAAAATGTAGTATGAATAAATCGGTACTACGACTGCCAGTAAAATCCCAAATAAAAGCGACCATAAAATTTCTAAATTTAGGTCGCTATGAGAAAGCTCTTGCCCACCTTTAAATCCTATTGATAATAGTAGATAAAGGGAAATAAATTTTGAGGAATTGGGGGGGATTTCTAAATCACTCTTAAGTTGTACTGCGATAATACCCAGAAAAAAAAACAGGAGGGCTGGGTTAGTTAAATTATCAACTAACAAATGTAAATCCATATGTTATAAGTCTAGATTGTAATAGGGTTGGTTAGATATTAAGTAAGCTTCTGATTCTTACTTTTTAATAAACGTAATGTCTAAAGTACCGTTAATAACGATTTCGTAGTTTTCACGTCGTGCAGTATCAATATACCCTTTGGCTACTTCTTTTTCCTGCTTTAATTCTTGTATACGTGAATTTTCGTAAGTAGTGTCACAGTTTTCATTACCTTCACACAGACTTAGACGCTGTATTTTGTGATAGTTTATTTTTTGATCTATCAGAGCATTTATAATGTGAGAGGCCTCAGAAGGCTTAAACATACCCTCAACTAGATTAATTTTTTGTTCGGTCTTTTTTTCGACTTGCTTTACAGTATTTTTCATAATTCTATAGTTTTAATAAATGTTGTTTTATCTTTGATTAGTTTCCATTAGTTTAATGATTGCGATGCACATAATTATAAAAGCACATATAGCAATATGTTCTATAAAAACGTTGTCATTCATGTAAGAAAGTGTGAGTAAACCCGAAACTCCTAACAAAGTTAATGCTGCCCAAACCTTATTTCTTAAAGTAGATTGCTCAGAGTCTGTATCTCTTAATCTTTTGATTGTAGTATTAGATTCTAATCTAGCCATATTTAAATTGTATTATTAATTATTATAATTTATTCACAGTGCAAAGTTGAAACAAAAAATTTATTTATTTTTATATATATTTTTTATCATACATATAAATATTATTTATGAACTATACTTTGCATCAACTACAAATCTTCTTGAAAATCACGCAGTTAAAGAGTATTACCAAAGCATCGGAAGCGTTATTTTTGAGTCAACCTGCAGTTTCAATCCAGTTAAAAAAGTTTCAAGATCAGTTTTCAATACCATTGACCGAAGTTGTCGGCAGGCAGCTTTACGTTACAGATTTTGGTTGGGAAATAGCAGAAGCGGCAGAGAAAATACTTAATGAAGTTCAGGCCATTAACTACAAAACGATGTCATTTAAAGGCCAGGTAGCAGGACGCTTAAAAATTTCGGTTGTTTCTACAGGAAAGTATGTTATGCCTTATTTTTTATCAGATTTTATAAATAAAAATAAAGGGGTTGATTTGGTAATGGATGTTACTAACAAAGGAAGTGTTGTAAACAGCCTTGAGAAAAACGAAGTAGATTTTGCCTTAGTTTCTGTAGTGCCTAACCAATTGAATTTAGACCGCATTGAGCTTATGGAAAATAAGTTATTTCTAGTGGGTGGTACCAATTTAAAACTAAATAAAAAGACATCTCCCAAGAAGCTATTTGAAACTTTTCCATTGATTTATAGAGAAGACGGATCTGCAACCAGAAATGCCATGGAAGCTTATATTGCAAGTCACGATATTTCAACCCGAAAAAAAATGCAACTCACTTCCAACGAAGCTTTAAAACAAGCTATCGTAGCTGGACTTGGGCTTTCTATAATGCCGTTAATAGGTATTAAAAACGAACTTAAAAATAACGATCTGCAAATTATTCCGTTTAAAGATCTGCCAATAGTGACCAACTGGAATTTGGTATGGCAAAAATCAAAAAACCTCTCACCAGTTGCCATGGCTTATTTAGAGTTTTTAAAATTTGAAAAAGATAGGATTATTAAAGAAAATTTCGACTGGTATGAAGAGTATTAAATACGCTTAATCTTATCTATAATTTTACGTATACCGGAATACACAAATGCATTCGTCCTAGCATAGTAAAACGAAATAAAGCATACAGTTGTGAGAAATGTTAAAGCACCAATTAATGCCTGCCAAGGAGTAAGCGTTTTTCCTACAAGTTGATGCAAGCCAATACCAGTGAAACTGCCGTAGATGACTATGAAATGAATCACGTATATGGATAGCGTCTTTTGTCCTATCCGTAAGATTAAAGGTTGTTTGATGTACTTCTCCAGGAGATAGAATACAGAAAATAAGATTAAAACATTGCCAAGTCTAATAAATAGATAGTTGTAATAAGCAACATCCTCAAAAAGCTTAACATTAAGCAAATAATAGAGCTGATTAAATAGCCAAGACGATTTAAAAATTAAAAACAAACCACAGACAAAAAAACCAATGACAATAGCCAATTTAAAACGTGGTCTCTCTAAATATCTATAAAATAAAGTAGATATAAACGCCCCAAAAGCCATATAGCCAAGCCATGGTAAAATGGTAAATACAGAACCGTTTGCTTTAGTTAAATAATTTGAAAACAACACTGGTACGTTTGGGTATTCTAAATATCTATATAATGGTTCGGTCAAAAAAATTGATAAACCAAGCACTAGCATTAAGATTGAAAACACCAAGGTTTTCTTTAATGTTAGTTTATAAATAATTACAATTATTATTAATGATATACCTATGCATTGTAGCACATCTACAATTAAGAAATAGCTACTAAACTTTCCAATTAACCACTTAAAAATGGGCACACGCAATAAGTAACCTATGCCTATGAGCATTAAGCCTCTATTAAGACCTTTACGCATACGTTGCTGTAGGTTTCCGTTATTTTTTGCACGTATTAATAAGTAAGAAAATATAAGTCCAGAAATAGTAAAAAATGTTGGAGCTGTAATTCCTCTAAAATACTTCCATATCCAAAAAATAGTTTTGGATTCGTCTCTGTAAGATACATCCAATAAGGTATCTATAAAGTGCCCTTGCAGCATCATTAATATGGCAAATGCTCGGATTGCATCAATAAAATATAGACGTTTTTTATTCAATTTAGAGAATGGGTTGGTATACAAATGTACTCTTTAGAGCATAAATATTTAGAAGAAGTCTTAATTCTATTTGTAAATACTAATGCTATTTTCATTAAAAAGGCATGTTATACTTCAATCTTTTTGCATAGACATCTATGGTTTTCTTTATCAAAATCTAAAAAAATGCATAACGATTATAAGAAAAAATCTTAGTAATTATTACATATTCTTACTAAGAATATCGCCATATAGCTCTTAATCAATGACTTTAATCGAATAAATAATGCTAACTGAGGTATTTTTAATTATTTGTCGGTCTATTATTGCAATTTGTATAATAGTGAATTCATTGTGTTATGTATTATTTGTATCAAAAATCTAAAACACCTACAGTACAATATAAGCATGCGCTGATAATGATAAAACAATTAAACCAAATCGAACCATGACCATTTCTGATAAATTTAAATTCTCTTTGCTTAAAAGTCGCTTGGGCAGACTCATAAGGGATATTGAAAGTAGGCTAATAGTACTGAAAATGATGTTTTCTAATTCAAAAAAAGCCAACCGAAAGACTGTTTATTGTATTTCTCCCTACAAAACCGGCACTACGTATTTATCAAGTTCTTTTAACCCAGAAATATCTCAACACGAACCCATACATTATACATCTTACAAAGTCTTGGATAGGGATTTCGACAAGTATTTTGCCAAACGATTAAATTACTTGGACTTAAAACTAGAATGTTCTGGATCGTGGAGTGCTTATATTGAAGAGATGGCAAACAATAAAGTTGCCAAGGATTTAGAATATATATGTGTTTTGAGATCTCCTTCATCATGGATAACTTCAGTAATTAACTATTGGAATAAAACCAACATGCTAAAGTTTCATTTCGATATACCTCTCGAATTCTTTTGGAAACATAAAGTAGGTGTAGATTTACGTGCTTTTGATTTTAAGAAGGACAATAAAGAGAATCAAGAAATTATAGATAAACTGATTAAGTTTTATTTTGATTTTACTGAAAAAACTAAATTGCTAAAAAACGTAACCTACATTGATTTAAAAGATATCGGCGATAGTATACCCAAGGTAGAGGAATTAATAGACGAGAAAGCTGCCGTTAAGGATAGCTGGAAAAGAGAAAATAAAAAGAAGCAATTTATTTATAAAAACGATTCTATAGACGAAGCTTATAATCAACTTACTGCTGGTCTTGTGGAGAAAAAAAAACATGAGCCAATGGTAAGACGGCTTGTGTCTTAGCTTAAATGAACTAATGAAGACTAAATAGAAAGCTATAATTCACTTTTCAATTTTTTAAAACTGCTATAAAATTATCATAAGTTTCATGGGTTTAGTACATTTATAACCTATGGAGTTTCTTAATCAACTGCTCAAAGACTTTTCTGCTTTAGCTTGGAGTTTCCCATTCATGATATTGTTCATTGGTGGTGGGTTATACTTACTTATTCGTTCTCGGTTTTTGCCATTTCGATATTTGGGGCACGCCATTTCTGTATTGAGAGGAAAATACGATGACCCAAATGATCCAGGGCAGATTTCACACTTTCAAGCTTTAACTACAGCTTTATCTGCAACTGTTGGCATGGGCAATATTGCTGGTGTGGCTGTGGCTATATCTATAGGTGGTCCTGGAGCGGTATTTTGGATGTGGATAAGTGCAGTCGTTGGTATGTCCACTAAATTTTTTACCTCCACATTAGCAATACTATACAGGGGAAAAGATAGTGCTGGTGAAATTCAAGGAGGACCAATGTATTTTATTACGGAAGGGTTGGGTAAAACATGGAAACCTTTAGCCATATGCTTTAGTATTTGTGGGTTAATTGGTGCGTTGCCTGTATTTAATGTTAATCAATTAACCCAAGCTTTAAATGATATTTTACTAATACCCAATGGTTTTGAAGTAAGCTTTACATCTAATCTTTGTATAGGTTTAGTATTGATAAGTGTAACGGCTATAGTTATTTTAGGCGGAATAAAACGTATTGGTAATGTAGCATCACGCTTAGTACCTAGTATGGTTGTTCTTTACTTTGTTTTGGTCATCATAATTTTAGTGGCCCATAATGATGTTCTACTACATTATTTAGAACTTATAATTACGGATGCATTTGCGGCGAACTATTATCAAAAAGATGATACTATTTTTGGGGGAGTTCTTGGAGCCTTGATATTACATGGTGTAAAGCGTGGTGCGTTTTCTAACGAAGCTGGTATTGGCACCGCACCAATGGCACATGGTGCTGCAAAAACAGACGAACCCGTAAGAGAAGGTTTGGTGGCAATGTTGGGACCTGCGATAGATACTTTAATAGTATGTACATTAACGGCATTGGCTATTTTAGTTACTGGTGTATGGGAAACTACTTCAGATAATGGTGTGAGTCTTACGGCTTCTGCATTCGGAAGCGTTATGCCTTCTTTTGGTAAATACGCTTTATTGATCTGCATTGCGGTATTTAGTATGAGTTCTTTATTTTCATATTCGTATTATGGCACAAAATGCATGTCGTTCCTTTTTGGTGCAGATAAGAAGCACTACTATAACTATTTCTATATTCTAAGTATTTTGATTGGTGCTACAACTAGCCTCAGCATGATGATTAATCTCATTGATGGTGTTTTTGCAATGATGGCAGTTCCAACAATGACCGCTACAATAATTTTAGCTCCAAAAGTCATTAAAGTTTCTAGGATTTATTTTCAAAAGCTTAAAAACAATAACTAGATTTTGTTTAGCAGGTTTTAACTATTAATCAAACAAAACGACTTCATTTGTATATATTATGCTAAATTGATATATTTATGCTAAATTAATATATATGAAGATTGATCTTTGCCCTAATTGTAATTCAGAAGACTATATAAAGAGTGGTATAGTGAATGATAGGCAGCGTTACAAGTGTAAATCCTGTAACTATTATTTCACCGTTAACAAGCTGGGCAAGAAAATTGATGATTATTATGTTAATAAGGCTTTGCAGTTATATTTAGAAGGTCTAACCTATCGTGAGATTGAACGAATTCTGGGAGTCTCTCATGTTAGCATTATGAACTGGGTGAAAAAATATAATATTAAGCGGCCATACAACTCAAAGTATCACCCCACGTATAAAATTTTAAATGCTGAAGAGCTTTCTCGTTTCTTTTCAAATGCTGAAAATTTATCAGGAGCTGGAGCTTTGGTTACAGAACTTGGCGATAAGTTCATGCTAATTAAATGGGAACGTTTTAGGGATTAGTCATATTGGCTAATCACTGTTATTGCTTCTGTTACCTGCTTCATTTTACCTTGAGTTCTGCATCAGTTTTTAAATTGATTCTTTAGAGTTTATAGATCAAAACTATAATAATTTAACAAAAAAATATATTAACTTTTTTTTAAGGCTTACTTTTTTAGAGTTTAGTAGTGCACACAAAACCAATGTTTAACTAACTAAATCTCTAATTTTTATGAAGAAAACAGGTCTCATGCTGATAGGATTATTCTTTTCTTGTCAGCTTTTTTTTGCCCAAGGTGCCCCTGATTACACAGGAGGTATGAAGGTAAAACTAAATGAAGACGGTACAAAGTATTTTCGTATCATCTCTTGGGCTCAATTTTGGGCACAACACAATTCTGACCGTCCTGCAGATGAAAACGGCAACGATCAGAGCGACACTAACTTTAGTATAAGACGCGCTCGTGTTTTAATGTATGCGCAACTAAACAAAGATTTTTTAATCCTTACACATTTTGGACTCAACAGCTTAAATGCAGATAACATGTCTGCCATAGGAACTGGAGATAGATCACAATTGTTCTTTCATGATGTTTGGGGACAATACCGATTAAGTAACGACCACGCCATAGGTGGTGGTTTGCACTATTGGAATGGTATATCTCGTGCCAACAACCAGAGTACACTTAATATGATGACCTTGGACAATACCCGTCAGGCTTGGGCTACAATTGGTCTATCCGATCAGTTTGCACGTCACATGGGGGTTTATTTAAAAGGTAAATTCGGTAAACTTCAGTACAGAGTTTCTGTAAACGATGCCTTAACTGATAATCTACAAAGTTCTGCAACACCAATTAATGGTGGGGCGGCTATTTATTCTGGTAGAAGATTGCTGGGTTCTAAAGATGCCGGTAGGGTTTATGCAGGTTACTTCGATTATAACTTCTTGGATCAAGAGTCAAACTTTTTACCTTATAAAGTCGGAACATACCTTGGTGGTAAAAAAGTGTTTAATGTGGGTGCTGGTTTCTTTTTGCATCCTAAAGGCTCTGTTTCAGCTGATAGCTCTGGTGAGCTTTCTGGAGAAGATGTTTCAATCTTTGCGGTAGACGCTTTTTATGATGCTCCACTTGGGGATAATGGATCTGCAATAACGGCTTATGCTTTAGCGCAGTTCAATGATTATGGCGAAGATTTTACACTGGGTCAAACCTATGAAACAGGTTCTATGCTACATGCACATGTAGGCTACGTGCTTCCAGGCGGAAACAAAACAAAGTTTCAACCTTATTTGCATTATACCAATAGAAGTATAGATGCTATAGATGATAGTGCCAACCAATTCGGAATTGGTGGTAACGTTTACTTCAGTGGTCACCACTCAAAACTAACCTTGGAATATCAGAACACGAAATACGGCGACAACGATGGTGTTGGAACTGTTACGCTTCAAGCGATGATATATCTGTAAAAATTAATAATTATGTCAGAAAAACAAAAACACGCATCAGCATATTGGAAAGAAAATGTCAAATACCTTTCCATCTTATTGACCATTTGGTTCATCGTATCCTATGGCTGTGGTATTCTTTTTAAAGATGCCTTAAATGAAATTAGACTTGGAGGCTTTAAGCTCGGCTTTTGGTTTGCGCAACAAGGCTCAATCTATGTATTCGTCATATTAATCTTCGTGTACGTACGCATTATGAACAAACTAGATAAAAAATACGGTTTCGACGAATAGTCAACCACTAAAATCAAAAATATTATGAGTGTACAAGTATGGACATGGATATTAGTAGGTGTGACATTCGCACTATACTTCGGAATCGCAATTTGGGCTAGAGCAGGCTCAACAAAAGACTTTTATGTTGCTGGTGGTGGTGTTTCGCCATTAGCAAATGGTATGGCTACGGCTGCTGATTGGATGAGTGCCGCTTCATTTATATCAATGGCAGGTATCATTTCATTTACGGGTTATGATGGCTCGGTATATCTTATGGGCTGGACAGGCGGCTATGTACTTTTGGCATTGCTTTTAGCTCCTTATCTCAGAAAATTTGGAAAATTTACGGTGCCAGATTTTATAGGTGATCGTTATTATTCAAACGTCGCAAGAACCGTAGCGGTAATTTGTGCTTTAATCGTTTCATTTACATATGTGGCTGGCCAAATGCGTGGTGTTGGTGTGGTATTTTCACAATTTTTGCAAGTGGATATTACATTAGGTGTTGTCATTGGGATGGCTGTTGTATTGGTATTTGCATTTTTAGGTGGTATGAAAGGCATCACATACACGCAAGTAGCGCAATATTGCGTATTGATTTTTGCATTTATGGTACCAGCATTCTTTATCTCTATTCAAATGACAGGTAATGTTATCCCACAATTGGGAATGGGAGGTACCGTTGAAGATGGTACCTATTTACTCGACAAGTTAGATCAGCTTCACACCCAACTGGGTTTTAAAGAATACACAGATGGCAGCAAATCTACTTGGGATGTGTTTGCCATAACACTTGCGTTAATGGTTGGAACTGCAGGGCTACCACATGTTATTGTACGTTTCTTTACGGTACCTAAGGTAAAAGATGCACGTAAATCTGCTGGCTATGCTTTATTGCTTATTGCAATTCTGTACACAACAGCTCCAGCAATTGCAGTTTTTGCAAGAACTAATTTAATCGAAACCGTAAGTGACACTAAGTACACAGATGTTCCTAGTTGGTTTAAAAATTGGGAAGATACAGGCTTAATTGCTTGGTCTGATAAAAATGGGGATGGCAAAATTCAGTATGTAGCGGGTAGTGCTATAGAAGGTAAAAAACCAGTGTATACAGACGTAAGAGGAGAATATGGCGAGCGCTTAATTTCTAACGCTAACTCAGCAACAAATGAGCTATATGTTGACAGAGATATAATGGTATTGGCAAATCCTGAAATTGCAAAGCTGCCAAATTGGGTTATTGCACTTGTGGCTGCTGGTGGTTTAGCAGCAGCTTTATCTACTGCAGCAGGGTTGTTATTGGTAATTTCTACTTCAATTTCCCATGATTTAATTAAGAAACAAATCAAACCAGACATTTCGGATAAGGGTGAATTGATGTGGGCACGTATTGCTATAGTTGGTGCGGTAATGATTGCTGGTTACTTTGGTATCAATCCGCCCGGATTTGTCGCCGCTGTAGTCGCGTTGGCCTTTGGATTGGCAGCAGCGTCCTTTTTCCCTGCAATTATTTTAGGAATCTTTGATAAGCGCATGAACAAAGAAGGAGCCATTGCAGGTATGGTAGTGGGCATAACGCTGATGCTATTTTACATGATGAAGTTTAAACTCGATTTCTTTGGAGGCGGAACACAAGAGGATTGGTGGTTTGGCACATCGCCCGAAGGTTTCGGCACCATAGCCATGTTGGTCAATGTTGTTATTTCTATGGTAGTTTCTAGGGTAACGGCTGCACCACCGCAACATGTTCAGGAAATTGTGGAAAATATCCGAATACCGTCCGGAGCAGGAGAAGCACAGTCGCACTAAGTGTGATATGTTTTAGTTAGTAAAAACAGTGTTGTGTAAAAACAGCACTGTTTTTTGTATTTTAGAATGCTTAAAATAATGCTGAGTGATTCATTTATATATTAATCACGTTATTAGAAGAATATACATTTTGAACTAAAATGAAAAAGAGACACGAACAGAAACTGATTATCCTTTCTATTGTAGCATTTATTGTTATGAATATTCCATTTTTATTGGTTTTCAATACAGAAGGTGCTGTCTTTGGAATCCCAACATTGTATTTCTCAATTTTTGGTATTTGGTTAGTTGTCATAATAATATCCTATGTAGTTTTAAAGCGCCATTATGAGTAACTATGTTCTGTTTTTAATTATTATCTGCTATCTTATAGCCCTATTTTTCATTGCTTTTATTGCTGAAAAAAACTCAAAAAGCAAATGGGTAAACAATTCTGTAGTCTATACTTTATCACTTGCCGTATATTGCACAGCTTGGACGTATTATGGCAGTGTAGGAATTGCAGCTAATTCCGGAATTGATTTTTTGCCCATTTATCTCGGGCCAGTAATAGCTGCACCACTTTGGATAATATTACTAAAAAAGATAATACGTATATCGCGGCAACATAAGATCAGCTCTATTGCAGATTTTATTTCATTGCGATATGGCAACAACAGGTTTCTGGGAGCATTGGTTACTGTAGTCTGTTTATTGGGCATTGTGCCTTATATATCATTACAGTTAAAAGCAGTATCAGAAACATTTCAAATTTTATCAGATGACACAAGCTATGTGTCAACTTCCGTATATGATGATTCTACATTTTATATTGCCGTTTTATTGGCCATATTTGCGACTTTTTTCGGAACCCAAACAACTGACGCTTCCGAAAAGCACAAAGGTATAGTTGTGTCCGTGGCCATAGAATCTATTTTAAAACTGGTGTTTTTTCTTTTTGTTGGCATTTACGTTACTTATGTTTTATTTGATGGCACGGAGGATATTTATTCCAAAATGTCACAATCTGCCAATTTTAAATCGTTGACCACAATCAGCGGGTTTGAAAAAGGTTTCAATTGGTTGTATACCATTATGTTGTCATTCATGGCTATCTTTTTATTGCCGCGTCAATTTCAAGTTTCAGTTGTGGAAAACGTTAGAGAAAAGCACTTAAAAAATGCCATTTGGATGTTTCCTTTGTACCTATTACTGTTTAATATCTTTGTCATTTTTATAGCTTGGGCAGGTAACTTAACTATTGGCAATGCAGATCAAGCCGAATATTATGCATTGCTCTTACCATTGAAAAACGGCAATACGTTTTTATCGGTTTTAGTATTTCTTGGTGGATTTTCGGCTGTTATCTCCATGGTTGTTGTAGCCACTTTGGCACTCTCTACAATGGTAAGTAACAACTTAGTGATTCCGTACGGTTTTCTAGATCGTTTCGTAAAAAGCCATCCAGAGCGTAATGCTAAGTATATTAAAAATATCAGGCGGATTTCCATATTTTCCATCATTCTAATAGCTTATGCGTTTTATGTTAATTTTTCTTATGAGCTGTCATTATATTCTATTGGATTAATGGCATTTGTCATTATTGCACAGCTGGCACCATCATTTTTTATAGGGTTGTTTTGGAATCGTGGGTCGTCAAAGGCGACGATTATTGGAATTATAGCTGGGCTGAGCGTTGTTTTTTACACTTTGATATTGCCATTTTCCATTCAGGCATTTACAGGTTCCGCAGATTTTATGCAATATGGACTCAATGGCATTGAAGCTCTACGGCCACATGCACTTTTTGGCATTGATTTTTTAAGTCCGCCAACACATGCGTTCTTTTGGAGTTTGTTGGTGAATCTTATTTGTTATGTGACGTTTTCTGTTATTGTAAAAGGTAATTACCGTGAACGTAATTATGCTGAAATGTACGTAGATAGTAAAAATTATACAGATTTACAAGATGGAGCTCTGGTCTGGAAAGGTGAAGCTTATGTTGCTGATATTAAAAAAGTGCTTGTAAAGTTTCTAGGGGAAGCCAGAACGGAACGTGCATTAAATCTATTTTTCAGAAAGTACAACTTACCGTTAGACACACAAATGGCAGATGCCAGATTGATAAATTTTTCTGAAAAATTACTTACGGGAAGTATAGGTAGTGCCTCTGCTAAAATATTAATTTCTAGTGTGGTTAAAGAAGATGAAGTCAGCTTAGTTGAAGTTTTGAAAATTCTTGAAGAATCTAAAGAAACCATTGCTCGTAATAAACTGCTCAAAGAAAAATCTGAAGAGTTGACTAAATTAACCGATCAGCTTCAAGAAGCCAATGAAGAACTTATAGAAAAGGATAAACAAAAGGATGAATTCCTAGATACTGTAGCTCACGAACTAAAAACACCAATCACAGGAATAAGAGCAACAACAGAGTTATTAATGGATGATGAAGACGATATGCCAAGTGAAATAAAAACTCAGTTTTTAAAAAATATGTTGCAAGACAGTGATCGCCTATCTAGATTGATTCATAATATTTTGGACTTTGAAAAGCTTTCTACGGGAAGAACACAGCTAAACATTTCTAAGTACAACATTAGAAAAACTATTAAAAAGACAATAGATAGCTTTAACCACATGGCTCAAAAAAGAGGAGTGAAAATAGTTCACTCTAATAAAAGTGATTTTTATGCTGAGTATGATGAAGACCGCATTGTACAGGTATTGACCAATCTAATTTCAAATGCCTTAAAATTCACTGAGCCAAAAAAAGGTAAGATTATTGCAGATTATAAGTACGACGAAGGCTTCTTGGAAATCTCAATAAAAGACAACGGTAAAGGAATTCCAGAAGAAGATATACCTTTTGTTTTTGATAAATTTTATCAATCAAAAAATCAAAATACCATAAAACCTGAGGGTAGCGGATTGGGTTTGGCCATTTCCAAGAAAATAGTAGAAAACCATAATGGTAAAATTTGGGTAAAAAATAATCAAAAAAGTGGTGTAACCTTTGGTTTTAAGCTACCTTTTGAGTAAATTGTAATTGTGTTTGAAAAATGAAGAAAATTGTAATCGTCGATGACGAGCCCAACATAGTAATGACATTAGAATACACATTCAAAAAACATAATTTTGAAGTGTATATTGCAAGAGATGGAAGTGAGGCTCTAGAGATTTTAGAAGATGTTGTTCCAGATGTTGTAATGCTAGATGTTATGATGCCTAAAGTAGATGGTTATCAAACACTTAAATTAATTAAAGAAAACAATAAGTTAAAGAATACAAAAGTCGTATTCTTAACGGCAAAAAATAAAGCTTCAGATATTGAAAAAGGCTTAAAACTTGGAGCAGATAAATATTTAACCAAGCCGTTTTCAGTAAAAAAAATAGTTTCAGAAATTAAAGAGCTGATCGCTTAATAATTTCAACTTTAATAAATATTGGTTTTGTGTGCAAATAAACAATGTTTAATTAAAGTATATTAAAATGAAACGTCTACAAATTAATGCATTAACGTCTGATATCATTATCAGTCTATACGTTATTGTTACCTTATATTTCCGTTTTAAATTAGAAAGTGAAACTGCAACAGGTGCATTAGAGTCTCTTGTTATTGGTGTATGCTTTGTTGTGATAATCTGGGCCTTGATAAAGCTCAAAATATTGAATCCGAATTGGTTTGGATTGTTTAATTCTAAAAAATCGAAGTCATGAATTACCAAGGATTATATCAAAAAAGTATTACTGACCCAGAATCATTTTGGAAAGAGCAAGCGGAGAGATTAGCTTGGTATAAACAGCCATCAACGATTTTAGGAGTTGACAAATACGATTACCCGCAATGGTTTCAGGACGGAAAACTAAATGTTAGCTATTTGTGTATAGACAAACACATAGAAGATGGTTTTGGCAACCAGAATGCTATAATTTACGATTCACCAGTTACCAATACAAAAGAGCATATCACATTTTATAAACTTCATGAAGAAGTTTCTAAACTTGCAGATGGTTTACAAACTTTGGGTTTAAAAAAGGGCGATACCTGTATCATCTATATGCCAATGATTCCACAGGCTTTATATGCAATGTTAGCTTGTGCAAGGCTAGGTGTTGTTCATTCCGTAGTGTTTGGTGGATTTGCTCCACACGAACTGGCAATTCGCATAAACGATTGCAAACCTAAAGCAATTATTACTGCGTCTAGTGGTATAGAAATTCAACGTATTATTCCGTACAAACCATACGTAGATGAAGCGATTGCCTTGGCGAATCATAAACCAGAACATGTTATAGTTTTTGATAGAAATTTAGGTGTGGACATACCATATCAGTCTTACGATGTTGATTACACGGAATTGGTATCTAAATCAGTAGCTATTGAGCCTGTAGCTGTGACATCCAATCATCCATTATATATTTTATACACATCAGGAACAACAGGAAAGCCAAAAGGTATTATTAGAGATTCTGGTGGTTATGCTACGGCATTGAAGTTTTCTATGAAACATGTTTATGGTGTTGAAGAAGGGGATGTATATTGGGCTGCTAGTGACGTGGGTTGGGTCGTTGGGCACAGTTATATTGTGTACGGTCCACTTTTAAATAGAAATACAACTGTGCTTTTTGAAGGTAAACCAATTAAAACACCCGATGCTTCCACATTTTGGCGTGTCATTAGTGAACATAAGGTCAAAGTAATGTTTACTGCGCCAACAGCGATTAGGGCTATTAAAAAGGAAGACCCAAATGGAGAATTCATTAAGGTGTACGATCTGTCATCACTCAAGTATCAGTTTTTAGCAGGTGAACGTTGCGATGCCGCTACTTTGAGTTGGACAAAACAACATCTAAAAGTACCGGTTATTGACCATTGGTGGCAAACTGAAAGTGGCTGGCCAATGTTGGCCAATATGGTAGGTGTTGAGCTTATGGAAGTAAAGCCGGGCTCAGCTTCCATGCCTGTTTGTGGTTACGATATTCAAATTTTAAACGAAGAAGGCATAGCGGTTAAAGCTGGAGTGGAAGGTTACGTTACCGTGAAATTGCCATTGCCACCAGGATGTCTACTAAATCTTTGGGGAAATCCAGAACGATTTAAATCGGGCTACCTAAGCAAGTTTCCGGGATTTTATTTTTCAGGTGATGGAGGTTATAAAGATGAAGATGGTTATGTGTTTATTACAGGTCGTGTTGATGATATTATCAATGTTGCAGGGCATCGTTTGTCTACGGCAGAAATGGAGGAAGTCGTGGCATCTCATAAAGCAGTAGCAGAATGTGCTGTGTTTGGTGTGCATTGCGATCTAAAAGGTCAGAAACCCTTAGGGTTGGTGGTGTTAAAAACAGGTGAAAACCATGATGAATCCTTAATTTCAAAAGAAGTGATCAAGGATGTACGTCATGAAATTGGTGCAGTAGCTTCATTAAAAGATGTCCTCGTTGTGAAGCGTTTACCAAAAACACGTTCTGGAAAAATTTTGCGTAAATTACTGAGGAATATTTCAGATGAATTAGAATATAATGTGCCATCTACTATTGATGATGCTACCATTATTTCAGAAATTGAATCTGTCTATAAATCGAATCAAATAGGAATACATAAAAATATAATCAATCATGAGTAATTATCATATTAAACACTTTGAGGAATATTTTCAAGTGTACAGAAAATCAACATCTAATCCAGAAGTATTCTGGGAAGAAATTGCCGAAGAGCATTTTTATTGGCGAAAAAAATGGAATAAAGTTTTAAGCTGGGATTTTTCCAAGCCTGAGATCAAGTGGTTTGAAGGTGCTCAGCTTAACATTACAGAAAATTGCTTGGATAGGCATATACATGCGCGCGGTGACAAAACAGCAATTCTTTTTGAACCTAACGACCCTAACGATCCTGCTCAACATATCACTTACAAGCAATTGCACGAACGCGTGTGCAAGTTCGCAAATGTGTTACATGATAAAGGTATAAAGAAAGGAGATCGTGTCTGTATTTATTTGCCGATGATACCCGAATTGGCAGTGTCGGTATTGGCTTGTGCTAGAATTGGGGCGATACATTCGGTAGTCTTTGCTGGTTTTTCAGCAACAGCATTATCAACCCGAATTAATGATTGTGATGCCAAAATGGTGATTACATCTGACGGCTCATATAGAGGTTCAAAAACTATTGATTTAAAAGGTATTGTAGATGAAGCATTACAGGATTGTCCTGGTGTGGAATCTGTATTAGTGGCTAAGCGCATTAATTCTGAGATTAATATGAAGAAAGGAAGAGACCATTGGTTGCAGCCTTTATTGGATGAGGCCTATAAGGATTATAGTGCCGTCGTAATGGATGCAGAAGATCCCTTATTTATTTTATACACTTCAGGATCTACGGGGATGCCAAAAGGTATGATGCACACTACAGCAGGTTATATGGTCTACACGGCTTATACATTTAAAAATGTTTTTCAGTATAATGAAGACGATATTTATTGGTGTACTGCGGATATAGGTTGGATTACAGGGCATAGTTACATTGTTTATGGGCCGCTAATTAACGGTGCGACAACTGTAATGTTTGAAGGTGTGCCGAGTTATCCAGATTTTGGACGCTTTTGGGATATTGTAGAAAAGCATAAGATCAATCAGTTTTATACAGCGCCAACAGCGATTAGAGCCTTGGCAAAGCATGGTACTGAATTAGTGGACAAATACGATTTATCGTCATTAAAGGTTTTAGGATCTGTTGGTGAGCCAATAAATGAAGAGGCTTGGCATTGGTATAATGATAATGTGGGGAAGAAGAGGAGTCCGATTGTAGATACATGGTGGCAAACCGAAACAGGTGGTATTATGATAACACCAATACCATTTTCTACTCCGACAAAGCCCACTTATGCTACACTACCTTTTATCGGAATTCAGCCTGCATTAATGGACGAAAATGGACAAGAAATAAAAGGGAATCAGGTAGATGGTCGTTTATGCATTAAGTTTCCTTGGCCTTCTATGGCTAGAACAATTTGGGGCAATCATCAACGCTATAAAGACACATATTTTTCTGCCTATGAGAATATGTATTTTACTGGTGATGGTGCTTTGCGTGATGAAGTTGGTTATTATAGAATCACAGGTAGGGTGGACGATGTTATTATTGTTTCGGGTCATAATTTAGGGACTGCACCAATTGAAGATGCTATCAATGAGCATAATGCGGTTGCAGAATCTGCCATTGTTGGCTTTCCACATGATGTTAAGGGAAATGCGTTGTACGGTTACATTACATTAAAAGATGTTGGTGAAACTAGGGATCATGATAATGTGAGGAAGGAAATCAATCAATTGATAACCGACCGTATAGGGCCCATTGCGAAACTTGATAAGATTCAATTTACAACAGGGCTGCCAAAAACACGATCTGGTAAAATAATGAGACGTATTTTAAGAAAAATAGCATCAAAAGATACCGGTAATCTAGGTGATACCAGTACATTGCTAAACCCAGAAGTGGTAAAGGAGATTATGGATAACGTTTTGTAGTATTTTAACTCATATTTCAACATCGGAAGTTGATCTCTAGAACGCTATTGGATTTCAACTTCCGATTATTTATGATTATTGGGACTTCCTAATGTCAGCGTACAATAACCATAACTTTTATTGTATTTTCTAAGCACTTACGACTATAACACATATTTTAGCATAAAATTCCAAGACTTATGCTAAAAGCCGTTTTGTTTGATATGGATGGTGTTATTGTAGATACAGAGCCACTGCATCGAAAAGCCTACTTTAAGATGTTCCATGATGTGGATATCAGTGTAGATGAAGACCTTTACACGTCGTTTACTGGGCAATCAACGATCAATATTTGCAGACGAATTGTCAATCATTTCCAGTTAAATTACACACCAGAATATCTTGTAAAACAAAAACGATTGCATTTCAAATATTTATTTGATAACGATACAGACTTGCAGCTCATTGATGGGGTTTTGGATTTGATTAAGAATTATTTTAACAATGGTTTAAAGCTTGTTGTGGCGTCTTCGGCATCCATGCCTAATATTGATCGTATTTTTGAGAGGTTTGATCTCAACCAATACTTTATGGGGAAATTCAGTGGGGCAGATCTAAAAGAATCAAAACCACATCCCGAAATTTTTGAAAAAGCATCGGAGCATACAGGGTTTTCTAAGTCTGAATGTATGGTGATTGAAGATTCCACCAATGGAATTTTAGCTTCGCACCGAGCAGGTATTTTTTGTGTGGGCTTTAAGAGTCCGCATTCGTCAAACCAGGATTATTCTAAAGCAGATATGGTGATTTTAAACTTTAATGATATTTATTTTAATGAGGCCTTGCATTTGGTTTAATGTTCTACTCTGGTACACAATATATTAAGAGCTATATTTTTTTGTAATCCCTGCAACTACATTTGCGGTTTTATCCTCTTTTTGTTTGGCTTGCAATACTATGGGTTCTATTTTTCTTAATTCACAATCCAATATTGGGCAACGTTCACAGGTGACGCCAACATCAATGGTTTTTATGCTTTTATGCTTTATGAAATTTACTTTACGCTCTAATTGCGAATTTAATTCAATACCGATCGAAATGCTTCTGTAGCGATTGTCTTTAAAAGGATCTTTTGTTGCTGACGCCAAGACTAAGTATTGCTTATGTTCTGAGGTGTAATTTGATATTTGAATACCAAACTCGTGCTCGGATTTGTGCTGGTCAATAGCTTCGAGGACTTTTACGGAAATCCATCTTCTACAATAAAATTCGTTGGTTTCACTAGCTCTCGGAGATTGCTGTTTGGTTAAATGCAATTCCTTGTTTAAAGAAAAATGATCTGTATCCGCCTTGTATGAGAATCTTAAAAAGAATAGATTTTTTAATTTGAAATCCTTAGGGAGAATGTTGGTTAGTCGTTGATAAACACTTTCAGGCGAAGCGTTATATTTTTCCAATAAAGATTGAAAGCTCTTAGTTTCGAGACGCTTTTGGGAGAATAACTGTTTTAAATCTTTAACTAGGCTTTCCCTTGGTATAACCAGTGCGCCAGCAAAATAGGACGCATAAAAATTGTTCAGGACTTCGTCGAAACTATCAAACTTAATCCATGAGAATGTATAGAGTCTCTCGGTTATTTTCAAATAATTGTAAGCCAGCTCTTTGGCGTAGATAAAGGCACGTTGCGAATCGTCAATGCTTTTTGTAATCAACAGTGTTCTTGATTTGGGAATGTAAATAGATCTAAGATTTTCCAACTCACTATGGAGTTCTAGCTCATCATTATTTATGGTGTAATTGTATTCTTCAATCAGGATATCCTCTAAATCTTGGGTTTTAATTTTCTGTGATAAATCGATTTGATACTCTTTTGCAAACGTTAGAACTGACGATTCCAAATCACTGAAATAATTATTGTTGGCTTCTTGAAAAGACCTTACAGATGCTAAATAAAAACTTTCTTTACTAAAGTTGTAGTTCTTGGCAATTTCTATGATCGTACTAATAAAAGCTGTTACTTTCTGAGGTGCGTTAGAAATAATATCTATAAGGTTGCTTTCTTGAATACCAAATAACTCCAAGGGAATTTCCTTTAGTAATTTCGATTGTAAAATTTCACCAATAGGAGCTAGGTTTTTATCTAATTTCAGAGATACCAAATCATCATATTCTACTTCTAGGTGCTCGGACAATGAAGCAATTTTATCGGGTTTAGGATATTTTTTTCCCTTTTCAATTTCATTTAAATACGATTTAGATAATCCCGATAGCTTAGATAGCCCAAATAGTGATAGCCCACGATCTGTACGGATTTGCTTCAATTTTAAACCAAATATTAGCTTAATATAATCTTGTTCCATATTTACAAATATAACATTATTTGCGAATAAGTGTATTTTGCGAAAAATAATATTTAGCGAACGTTCGCTTGTTTTTTTTAAAAACTTGTTGTAATATTGTTTCATCAAAATAAATTATTATGGAATTCATTATCACAACACCAGATCAAGTAACGTTTTCAAAAGAAGTTAATCGGTACTACCCAAATATTCTAACAGAAGATGCCTTACAGTTTATTAAAGAACTTCATATAAAGTTCAATGAACAACGACTAGATTTATTAGACAGACGAAAAAAGCAACAGGCTTATTTTGATAAAGGTAACTTCCCTGAATTTTCTAGAGAAACTGCGGATGTGAGGATGGGTGATTGGTCTGTGGATAATATTCCTGAAGACCTGCTAGATAGAAGGGTGGAGATTACTGGTCCTGTGGATCGCAAAATGGTAATCAATGCTCTAAACTCAGGTGCCAAAACATTTATGGCCGATTTTGAGGATAGCAATGCGCCCAGTTGGTCTAATACTGTTGAAGGTCAACAGAATTTGTTGGATGCAAATGCCAAAAACATAGAATTAATTGACAAAAAAAGAGGAAAGCACTACAAGTTAAATGACGATACGGCAGTACTTTTAGTTAGACCCAGAGGGTTGCACTTAAATGAAAGACATGTTTTGGTAGATGGAGAGGAAGTTTCTGGTAGCCTTTTCGATTTTGGTCTGTACGTATTTCATAATACAAAAATTCTAATGGAAAACGGTACTGCACCTTATTTCTATTTACCAAAATTAGAGCATTATCTGGAGGCAAGATGGTGGAATACCGTATTTGAATTTGCCCAATCATATCTCAAAGTGCCCAATGGTACTTTTAAAGCCACATTATTGATTGAAACAATTACGGCGAGCTTTCAGTTAAACGAATTTATATATGAGCTTAAAGACCATATCGTTGGATTGAATTGTGGTCGATGGGATTACATCTTCTCTTACATTAAAAAGTTTAGAAATCATAAAGGGTTTATCGTGCCCAATAGAGATCAGGTGACGATGACGACACCTTTTATGGCAGCATATTCAAACTTGGTTATTCAAGTGTGCCATAAGCGTGGAATCCATGCTATGGGAGGTATGGCCGCACAAATTCCAATAAAGCATAATCCCAAAGCAAATGAAGAGGCTTTGGAAAAAGTTCGCTTAGATAAGGAACGTGAGGCTAAAAATGGGCACGATGGTACTTGGGTTGCGCATCCTGCATTGGTGGAGGTCGCAATGAAAGAATTTGATAAGTACATGCCAACCCCAAATCAGATGTTTAGAAAGCGAGACGATGTTAATGTTACAGAAGCTGATTTGGTACGATTACCAAAAGGAACCATAACAGAAACGGGTATTAGAAAAAATATTAATGTGGGCATTCTGTATATAGAAGCTTGGCTGAGGGGTTATGGTGCTGTAGCACTTTATAATCTTATGGAAGATGCGGCCACCGCAGAAATTTCGAGAACCCAGATATGGCAATGGTTAAAGAATGAGGCATCTTTGGAGGATGGTCGTGTTTTCAATAAAGCACTTTTTGATGAGCTGTTTAATGATGAGGTTGAAAAACTCATCACTGAAGTGGGAGAGGAGCGTATGGAAAGCACTAAATTTTCAGAAGCGATTGGTCTTTTCGAGCAATTGGTGACACAAACTGAGTTTGAAGAGTTTTTAACCACATCGGCGTATCGGCAATTATAAGCTAGATCTTTTTTGAATACTCTCATTGTATTCAGATTGTAGAAATAAAACAAAAAATCCCGCTAATGCGGCAACATTATACGGGATTCATATTAAATCTAATTACATCATTAATACATTTCAAAATTATGAAAAATTTACCACAAGGCAACTATGCCTCAGCTTTGCAAACTGTAAAAGATCTCAAGGCAAAATATGGTGACACTTGGGCAACCATCAATCCTCTAAACGCTGCAAGAATGGCGACCCAGAATCGTTTTAAAACAGGGTTGGATATTGCTAAATATACGGCAGCTATAATGCGTAGGGATATGGCAGAATACGATGCCGATAACTCAAAATACACACAATCTCTTGGGTGCTGGCATGGCTTTGTGGCACAACAAAAAATGATTGCCGTTAAAAAATACCACACCACCACAAGTAAACGTTATTTGTACCTTTCGGGGTGGATGGTAGCAGCGCTACGCTCAGAATTCGGGCCATTACCAGATCAGTCCATGCACGAGAAGACTGCTGTACCTGCATTAATTGAGGAAATTTATGATTTTTTACGTCAGGCTGATGCAACGGAATTGAATGATTTGTTTAGGAGATTAGAGAGTGGGGAAGATGTACAGGATCAAATTGATAATTTTGAAACACACGTTGTTCCGATAATTGCAGATATAGATGCTGGTTTTGGAAATGAGGAAGCCACCTATTTATTGGCTAAAAAAATGATTCAGGCTGGTGCTTGTGCTATACAAATTGAAAATCAGGTCTCCGATGCCAAGCAATGTGGTCATCAAGACGGTAAAGTCACTGTTCCGCATGAAGATTTTATTGCAAAACTCAATGCTGTGCGTTATGCCTTTTTGGAATTGGGTATTGATGATGGAATTATTGTAGCACGTACAGATTCTGAAGGTGCAGGTTTAACCCAAAAATTACCAGTAAGCAAAACACCAGGTGATTTAGCTTCTCAGTATTTAGCATTTGTTGATGCGGAGGAAATTACTATTAATGAAGCCAGAGAAGATGATGTGTTATTAAAGCGCGATGGTAAATTAATGCGTCCAAAGCGTTTACCAAATGGTCTATATAAATTTAGAGATGGTACCAATATTGATCGTGTGGTGCTCGACTGTATTACCAGTTTACAAAATGGTGCCGATTTACTCTGGATTGAAACACCAACACCAAACGTAAAGCAAATTGCACTTATGATGAATCGTGTAAAAGCTGTGGTGCCTCATGCCAAACTGGTTTATAATAATTCACCATCATTTAATTGGACCCTAAATTTCCGTAATCAGGCTTATGAAGAGATGCTTGCTGAAGGAGAAAATATGACGGCTTACGACAAAAATGATTTAATGAATGTATCTTACGATACTACGGAATTAAGCTTTCGTGCTGATGAAAAAATTAGAACCTTTCAGCTCGATGGTGCTAAGGAAGCTGGCATATTTCACCACTTGATTACTCTGCCAACATACCACACAACAGCATTACATATGAACGATTTAACCGAAGGTTATTTTGGTAAAGAAGGTATGCTGGCTTATGTAAAGGGTGTGCAGCGCCAAGAAATTCGAAAAAGTGTATCCTGTGTTAAACATCAGCGTATGGCGGGATCTGATTTGGGTGATGACCATAAAACCTTCTTTGCAGGTGAAAAAGCTTTAAAAGCCGGTGGTGCCAAAAACACATCAAATCAGTTTGATACAACATCAAAAAACAATACGGTAAAAAAGAAATTAAGCGTAGTGGCTTAATCGGATAACACGTCCGTTGCGATAGACAATAATCTGTTTTGTTTATTAATTTTAGTTAGTAGAAAACACACTCAAATTTGGGTGTGTTTTTTAATACAAAACCCCTTGGGTTTTAGATTTGTGTAAAAGTCTTTTTCCGTTCTCTTTCGGATAGACAATATATAAAATAACTTTTGTTTTTCTGGCAGAAACACAACCGTTATGTGAGTTGGAGTGATTATAAAATACGAAAATTTTATTTCTGGCTATGGTTAAAATTAAAAACAGGAGTTAGCTGAAACGTAACTCAAGAATAATCTTATATCAACCCAACACGATTATTTGGACGTTCTAAATGTCTCAATGTTAATTCAGAGTTTGTATTTAATTTAGATAATAACTTCAAAAATAATAACGCCGTAATATAAGCATCACCAGAAGCCGTATGCCTATCGTGCAGAGGAATATGAAAACGTTTTGAAAGTTCATCTAAACTGAAATGTGATTTACTGGTGTCTAGCTTTGTTTTTTGAAATAAATGTCCTGTATCCAAGACTTTGTTTTTCAATTTTGGAAGATTCAATCTTTTTAAAGCATTATTAATCATAGCGATATCAAATGCCGCATGATGAGCAACTAAAACTGCATTTTCTATATAGGCTAGGAATCGTTCCATAGCTTCAGATTCTTCAATTTTAGTAAGCTTTCCTTGTTTAAGCAATCCATGAATTTTTACTGTTTCGGCATTAAACTGCTCTTGCTTTAAATAGCACTCTAATTGATCGGCTACTTTTATTTGAAGATTTTCTATGGCTATACAGCCTATAGATAATATTCTATCATTTTTAATATGCAACCCTGTGGTTTCGGTGTCAAAAACCACAAATCTTATGGCTTTGGGGTTTTGCTCTTGTAACTTTGAAAAATGAGACATATATACATCCCAAAATCTTGGATATGATTTTTGTTTAAACCAGTTCATACTATAGTAATTGAGATAGTTTAAAACGTGTTTTAATCAATTCTTGTACAGATTTAACCGCTTTAAAACTTCGCTTTAATCGTAGTCGGTCTCCTTTGTTCAAGGATTCTAAATCTATAAACCTTCCTGAATCGTTAGTGGCCAAGCCCTGTTCCGTCCTAAATCTCAGCAAGTTTTTGAAGGATTCTATGCAAAACTGATAGATGTCTTTGTTTTGCGGTTCTAACTCCGCTAATTTTTCATAACGTCCCAAGGTGTTATTTACGGACTTTATATTGTGTGAAAGTATCAATAGCCTTGCCGCATCTACTAAAGGCATCATGGCACGTGCTTTAATATCAAATTGGTCTTTGTGTTCGCCATTATCTTCCACCAAGAACTGTCTAAAGAAACTCAACGGAGGTGGATTTTGAAGGGCGTTTCTACCCAAATAAGTTAAAAAGATGTCATGGGCATAAATGGTGTTAAAAATACTTTCTGAGAGTTGATTCACCAGATCTTTATCACCATAGACGTGTTCATAATCAAAAAAAATAGTGCAAAGCATAAGATTGTCCTGATCTGGTGTTGTAATCCAACGCTTAAATTGTTGCGACCATTCCGATACAGAAAGGCACCATTTGGGATTACTGCCCATCATTTCCGCTGGGCAAAGCTCAAAACCGACGGTTGCCAATGCCGAATTGATTTTCTTTGATAGATTTAAAAAATAGGTTTTGGTCTGTTCATGGTTTTCTTTTGGTACATCCTCAAATACCAAGGCATTATCTTGGTCGGTCAATAGCAATTGCTCTTGTCGTCCTTGGCTGCCAATGGCCAACCAGGCAAATCTAGTTGTAGTTGGTGTTGGCATTTGCAATAATTCGAGCGTAATGATTCTCTGTGCTATAGCATCATTGATGGCGGAGATAAGTCTTGATACAAAATCTATGGGAATATTTTGTTCGAGGTAACGCTGCAAGAGCTGTTCTGTACGCTGCCTTATAGCTTTTAGTTGCTTGGCAGAATGACTGCGTTTAATTTCTTTAATCAGTGCAGAGGCATTGTTTTCCCGTAGGACAATAATATCGTGTTCTGATAAAATACCAGTCAGTTCAGAAGTATTGGTGCCATCTTTTGTAATGCATAGATGTGTGATTTTATTTTTGAGCATGGCAATTTGAGCTTCTGCAATGGTGATGTTTTCTGGAAACGTCTTTACGGGTGACGACATAATGGATGATACCAAATCCTCGATGTGGTACTTTCCTGTGGCGATTTTGGTTCTAAGGTCCTTATCCGTTATAATGCCTATAGGTTTAGCCTTATCAACAATGACGATAGAACCTACATGTTTGCCCGTCATAATATGTGCTGCCTCCTTAACTGTAGTGTTGGGAGTACAGGTTATGGGATTTTTAGAATAATCAGCAGTTTGCAAATAAGTATATTCTGTTGAGCGATTAAGGGTATCGATAAAATCTTCATTGTCAGCGCTTTTTACCCTAGTATTGGAAGCAAAACTTGCCATTAAAAACTGACTGGCATCTGCATTTGTAGTGATGTAGGTGTCCAACAATTCTGAGGAAATACTATACACAATACTTTCTTCTATGGCTTTAGCATTGAGTTTATAGACACCTTGGCGGAGTAGGGCACGTAAGCCAAAAATATCGCCCTCGTCGCATTCATCCACTAAGCTTTCATTGGCTCTAAATAGCCCAATCGCACCATCGCGCACCACATAAAAATGATTTTCAACAGATTGGCCAATTTCAAAAAGGTATTGGTCTTGCTCTAAATATATGACATCCACAGCTTGAGAAATTGCTAAGAGCTGTTCCCTATTAAGCAAGTTGAACGGAGGAAAGGCCTTTAAATAATCGTATATACGCTCTGCAATGGTATTCATTGTAGCAATTTAACTAAAAAATGATGGTGATTATATGAGAAAGGTCATATAGTTGGTAAAATGGTATAGTTATTTGTTTAGTTATAAAATTATAAGAACTATTTGTCAATGCTGATAACATCGACCACTTGCATTTTTTGTTTTTCGTTTACATTGTTTGCCGGCTTTTGTTTTTCCAGTGCATTGACTTGCGACTACTTTTTTTGAAGTAGCGGTTTTGCTTTCTTTTTTTGAAGTTAAAGAGGTATTATTTGATTTCTTTTTTGTGTTACTCTCTGTTGGTTTACATACTTTGCAAGCGCTAAAGCCCAATGCTTTGGCTTTATCTAATTTGATTTCCTTCTTTGAATATTTTAGATAGTGGCAATTACTTTTATGGTATTTCTCACCAGTTTTAGTTGTGTAAACTGTTTGTGCAGATATACAGTATCCTAGAGAGAATATTATATACAGAACAACTATTTTAAGCGATTTCATCCTTTAGATTTTTTCTTCTTTATATCTCGCCATTCCCAAGGTGCCACAGCATTTTTATCTTGCCAAAGTCCTAGCTTATTCTTTCTGGCATTATCTTCCAAAGCTTGTAAAATAGAATCCTTTGAATACTTTTTATAATGCCAAGCCAAACCATTTTTTACAAGCTCATGACATAGGCTTAAAGAATCATCATATATAACGTTGCTGATATAACGTCTATACCTGTCCTTTTTTAGTATATTTAATTTTACAATTTTACTGAAGATAGCTTTAGATACAAATTGCTTGGCTTTAGTTGAAAAGGGTTGCTTACGTTCTGGGCAGTCAATATTGGCTAATCTTACTTTTATTAATATGGAGTCTTTAGTTAGAAGTTTGAAGGTATCACCATCTGTTATCCCAACCACTTTACCAATGATAGTTTCTTTTTTAGTTGATTTATAAGTACTACTAAATGTGACAATTATTAGAAATAAGAAAACTAACCAGTATTTATACATACAATTACTCTACAGGAACTCGTATCTGAGTTTCATTAATATTCATTCTTGTTTTTTGTAAAGTTACGTATTCTCTAATTTGCATCTATTTTATTATTCTTTAAATATATACTCTTTTATTATTTTATCCATGTTCGCAGGTAAACTAGCAGTTTTGATTTCAAAATCTTTTACGTTCATTTTAGTTAACCAATCTGTCCAATATCGAAGTATAACATCTTGTTCGTATGGATTTTTTGAATCAGGATTAATTCCCAAAACTAAGACTTCTAATTCCTCTAAGTTGTCTCTTGTAGCTATAAAGCCAAAGTTTTTATTTTTTATTTTATCCTCCCAATCAAGTTTGTTTAATTGAAAACTTCTAATATTCTGAGGAGTTAAATATGATGTTAGGTTACCTTCTTTTAGTTTAGAGTACTTGTGGTATAGATAGCCATCAGTTAATATTACTAGAATATTACGATAGTTTTCTTGTATACAGAAATCTTCCACATTTGTTTTAAAAAAGCCCCATATATCTGAGCCTACATAATTGTTGTCTTCAATTGCAGAATTATAAATTTGCTTTGAAATACTATCATATAAGGCTGAGGTTTTCATTATTAGTTCTCGCTTAGCATTGTTTTTTGTGAAAGTTATATTTAAGGAATTAATCTTTTCGTTAAGATTACTATCAGATGGTTCAGGATCTATGTAAAGTTGAATATGGTCATTGATTTTTATGCTTCTCTTATTCCTAACATGCCATTCAAAGCTTTTAGCAATAGAATGTATATAACCTAGATCTCTTTCAAAATATTCCATAGCTGGATTGGGATACTTTTTTGGATTGATTCTATCTGATAAATCTAGTAGAATACTAATGTTTAAGTTAGGCCTTTTGGGTGAGAGTTTTATTGTTTCTTCTTCAATGGTTATTGATTTACCCTTTGTTTCGTCTTCGTCACTTTTGCAAGAAGTGAGTATTAGAGTTAATGATATTAATAAGTGGAAAAATTTCATAATTTTCAATTTACAAGTTTGTATAATCTGCCTTCGTAATCTTCATTATCAATATTATGTTCTTGTAAATGTTTTAGTTCCACTTCTTGGCATTTTGACAACAATTCCTCTCGTCTTTTTAATGCATCAAAATTATCAGTAATAGCTAAAAACCATCCTTTTACATATTCTGCATGGTAGGTTAGGTAATGCTTATTTGAAAATACGAAACCATCAATCGTTCTTTGTAAATCGTCAATTTTGCCTTCAATGCCTGAAATTTCTTCCTTTAATGGACTAAGTTTTTGAGTTATTTTTGAAATATTAGATTGACTATTCATAATATCTTCACGTTTGGTTTTTATAAAAGACTTTATTTTATCAAAATTATCATACTCTTTCATAATGAAGTCAAATACTAATCCCCAGATTATATAAACAATAAAACCCGCAAAAATGATTCCCCAAAACTCGACTGATGAAAAAGCTATAGATAAGTTAAACGCTGGCGAGTCAGGTGTTTTTTGAATTTCATAAATTTTCTTTTCTATTTGATATGCTAGAATTGCATCAAATATGAATGTGACAATAAATAGCGTAGCAATTTTGAAATAAGAAAGCCAATTTTTATGCTTTTGAAACATATGAATTAAGTAACCTAACCCCATAAAAGCAAAAGGAATTGTAGCTACAAACACACCTTCTAACCAACCATCTTGAATTGCCTTTGAAAGTGCATGCCCATCAAATATAGCAGACGTTAATTCGTCAGTATCGAAGTTCTTAAAGAAAGCGGAAAATGATGCAGATATATAAAAAACTAAAAGATAAAATGTAATTGGCACTAGTACTATTAACCCTAAATAGAATTGTGCTTTTGGTTTTTTATCAACTTCAAGCCCATATTTTTCAGGATTTCTTTTTACTTCTACCATATCATTTTTAAGCGATATTATTTTTTGTTCTTTTTTAGTCAACGACTCTTCAAATAGGGCTAGAGCGGTTTTACGTTTTTTTAATTCTATCTCTTGTTTTCCTTTTTCTTCAACATAAGGTGATTTTAACTCATTCTGAAGTTTTTCATTTTCTCGACACTTGCCTTTGTAATCCATGTATACATCTTGAAGACATGCTTTAAATACTCTATGATTACCTTCGGCTTGTTTAGATGAACCATAACCACTTTCAAAAAAAGTGAGTTTTATCTTTTTGATATCTTCTTCAGATTCTTTTTCGATATTCTGTGGCTTTTTGTTTTTTAGCTTGAAGATTTTTTTTAATGGGCTCATGACTATTCTTTTAAGAGTTCAAGTAGTTTTTCTTTTGGTAATTTTTCCTTGGCATTATCTAAAAGGAATTGACATAGTTCCTCTATGTTTTCTTCTATAAAACCAAATTTCAGACAGTACTTTTTAAGTGTAACCTTTTCATCATCTGTAACTACACTATCTGCCCAAATCATAAGTGCTAAATCATATAGGTACTCTATTTTTTCTTCAAGTGTTTCAGGTATACTTGGCTTATGAGAAGGGTTTAAAAGTATATTGTCAAGTTGTTCTTTGGTAACACCACGCTCTTGTGCAAACCTATAAAGCATCTGCATTTCTAGAACATCAAAATTGTCATCTGAAAACGCGATTATATATAGTCTTAAAAAATGACTTTTTAATTCAGTAGAGATCATAGGGATTTAATTTGATAAATTTTCGCAAGCAATATTATCATTGTCAGCATCTAGGTTTTCGTAGCAACTTCTATCACTATCAAATAATGATTGGGCTTCTGATTGGGTTGTAAAATCAGAGCATGTTTTACTACTACAGTCAGAGTCATCATCTGTACATGAAATAAAAACAAATAATATTAATAGCAACATGGTGGTTAAGCATCCTCCTTTACTTTTTTTACTGTAAAATTTTTTACTTCTTGAATCAACATAGTGACCTTGAACATATGTTCCATCTTTTTTATAATATCCTTTTCTGTAGCCCATATATTTAAATTTTAATTATCAATAGTATTATTGTAGAACTCATTGCTATTAGTACAAAAATTGAACAACCACTTTTAGACGATTTAGAAAATGTTTTTCTATAATTTAATCCAGGTATCCCAGTATTTATAGAATAGCCTTTAGAACTCAATGACCCCTTTTTGGTTCTGTAACTCGGTGTAATACCAGATTTGCTAATGTTAATGCCAAACCGTTTTCCTAGCTTTATTCGTTTTTGAAACCTAAAGCCCATATTAGTTTAATCTTAAGTATTTTGCATATACATATCCAATAGCTTTTGAAGTTTTAACTTTCACTTTTAGCCAAGAACCTTTGATTACTAATAATTCCACTTCTGAGTGCTTTTTTAATTTTTCTATAATTTTATACTGAGTACCTGGTCCTTCTCGAAGATTCAATGAGTTAGACATTGCATATAGAGCATCTCCCTTTTTAAAATTGAGTTTTGTATTTGTTGATGATTTATATGAGCTTCTTTTTTTTGTATTACTAGAACTACACACTCCACAAGTTCCACCATTTTTTGCACAATGCTTGCACCCTGTACAGTTTTTACACGCTGTAGAGTATGCAGAACCTTTGCATCCTCGACCTTCTTCACAACAAGAGGCAATTAATTCGGTTTTATTTGATTGACTATAACAATTTGAGTAACCTATAATTAGTAACAAAGCAAAAAAGTAGACTTTCATAATAGTTTGTTTTAGATTTCAAACATAAACTCAATAAAAAACAATGCCTCACGGAATTCCGTAAGGCTTGAAACTTCGAAGAAAATATCATTATGACTGATCATCAGTTTCTGCAATCGGGGCA
The DNA here is from genome assembly GCF_019203985.1 of Winogradskyella luteola. Taxonomy (GTDB): domain Bacteria; phylum Bacteroidota; class Bacteroidia; order Flavobacteriales; family Flavobacteriaceae; genus Winogradskyella; species Winogradskyella luteola. Next base: position 52,474 of record NZ_JAGSPD010000002.1, read on the forward strand.
TTAGTTTTGACTGAGTCGATTCCATTCTCACATGCACCTTTAGATTCATACATTTCACTTGTTGCAATAACCTTTGTGTTTACTGCATGTAGATTGAAATAAAATTTTCCATTACTACTTTTTCTAATTACAAATTTCGGGTATCCCATTGTTATAAATTTTTTTATTAATAATACCCAAATCTAAAACCATAGCACTGCTATTCCTTACGGTATACCACAGTTCAATAAAATAATAGTTAATAAATTAGATTAAACCTCTGTCAATGGCAATAGCAACAAGCTGTTCGGAAGTATGTGCGTCAAAAAGTACTTTGAGCTTATTAATACGTTTTTCAATACTACTAAGGCTACGTGCAGGGAAGTCTTTTTCCTGAAAGTAATTGGCAATTTGCTCTCTTTTTAGACCTTTGGCTAAGAGTTGTAATAATAGTTCATCATATTGATCGGTCTGTGAAATATCATCAACATTACGAAGTAGCTGTTCAACATTGTAAGAGCAATATCTATTACCTTCCAATACAGCTCGAATCGCTTTTTTTAAATCATTTGATTCCTCACGTCCTTTTTCAACATAAGCATCTACATTGTGGGTGTCTATAAGGTTCTTGATTTTGCCAATACGATGCTCTACGGAAAACACAATAATCTTTAAGTTGGGTTGGATAGTTTTTACAGCCTTTATTAATTCCTCGCCAGAGGTTAATTGCCTCTCTCTATGATCGGCCTTAAAGGATAGATCTGTAATTAAAAGATCAAATGGAATATCTGAATTTATAGCTGATCTTATTTTTAGAAGTGCATCATCACAATATTGTGTGGTAACAATATTTGGAATGCTTAATTCATTTAGTGTACGTTCTACACCTTTATTGATTGTATTCTGATCTTCAGCAATTAAAACGTTTTGAAACATAAGAAGTATTTAACTATTAAACTCTAAAGTGGCTTTAAAGCCATTTCCTTTTGAAGTTGTGAAATTAAAACTACCTCCTATACCTTTTATACGGGATTCCACATTTAGCAAACCATTACGTTTAGATTTTTCCCTATCAAAACCCACACCATCATCTACATAGCGAATCTCATTTTTTTTATTACGATTCTTAAAAACAACACTAACCACTTTGGCTTTACTATGTTTTTTCATGTTTACAAGTAGTTCTTGTAGACACCTATAAATAACTACTTTTTTATATTCAGATACGTTTTGCCAATCTATTGCATTAATATCGTTGGTAACCACTTTTGTATCTTTTTTGTTATGTTGCATCAAAAGATGCTTAATGCTGTCAGGAAAATTTAACAAATCGATACTCCCAGTTTCTGTTGAGATATCTCTTGTGCGCAAATAAATATCTTCGATGTTGTCTAAAAGTAATGCTTTTTTGGTTTCAGTAACCTCAATATCCTTTTCTACAAAATTCATAAGATCGGACATGTCGTTTGCTAGCTCATCATGTACCTTTTTAGACAATTCTGTTTCTTTTTGATAAGCTTCTTTGATTTTGTCTTTTTTATGTTTGGATTTTAACCATAGCACAACAAATATCATAAGCATCAAAACAATTAAAGCAATTGATTGAGATATAATTTTTTTTGACCTCTCTTTTTCTTTTAAAATTTCGTTTCTATCTGCACGTTTTTTTTCTTTGGCAACTTCGTACTTGTCTGAGGCGAATTGATTTTTAAACTGTTGTTGTGCACTTTGAATACTATCATTTAATATTTTATATCTTACGATTTCCTTATCGTTGTTTAATGTCATTTTAAAAGCAAGGGCATTCATCTCATAGTATTCATTTTTGATAGTTTGGGATAGTTCTACAGCTTTATCGGCAAAATCTAACGCTTTTGCAATATTACCTCTATTTTTATTGTACTCGGCTAAATGTAAATAACTGGTTATTATTCCAGAAAAATGGTTGGCTTCTATTCTTATTTTTAATGCTTCGTTTAGGTTTAATATCGCATGCGGGTTATCAATTTTTGACTGTGCAGAACCTAAATTATCTAATAATCTAGCCAATTTAATTTGAGATTCATTCTCTTTGGTGTATTCTATAATACTTAAATAACCTTTTATAGCTTTTTTATATTGCCTATTTTTGGAATAGACCATTGCAAGATTTTTAATTCCGGTATTCTTATTCTCGGTTTCTTTTGCATAGGCAATTACTTTTTTGAAATAGTCAATAGCGTTATCATAATTTTCCAATTCCTTATTTATTAATCCTAAGTGATTGTTTAATCCAACATAAGCTTCATTTGCAATGGAGTCTTTTCGATTATACTTATCTAATAATTCTAAAGCTTCAATGGCATATTCTTCACTTTCGGATAGTATTCCTCTCTTTTTAAGTGCTATTGAAATTAGACGAAGATCATACACAGCTTTTATTGTATCAAACTTTTTTAGATTGTCTTCTTTTGCGTTTAAAAAGTGTCTATAACCTTTAATTAAATCTGAAGCATTTTTTGGATTTAAAATTAATTCACGATAATTAATATCATTTAACTCATCTTGAGAATGAACCTCTTGAAAGCATAGACTAAACATTGTCATTGAACAAGATAAAAAAAAGAGGAATGAAGTTTTGATTGGTTTCATTCCTCTAAAATAATAACTAATTTTTATTAACCGCCTGTTCCGCCTTGTGGATCTTGCGGATCTTGTAGATCTGGATCAGGTGGAGGTGGAGGTGGCGGAATATCTTCGCCCTCATCACAACAGGCTTGTGGTACAACTTCATCGGTTAAACTCTCAGGATTGCATGAAAAGAATGCTGTATTGAGGAAAACCGTAAACAGAATTATAAATAATTTCTTCATTTTATATGTTTTTAGAATTGAACAATAGTGTTGCTGTCCGAGATTATCTCAGATGCTTTGTTGCTTAGCAACACCAACTATGTTTGAAGAGATTGCTCCTCGCTGGGAAGTGTTGAGTACAGAAGTAAAAGTGAATTATTACTTCCCAATTGGTAAAATCATTTTACACTGTAACTCAATTTTAGAATTGATTTCGTAACCCTTATTACGCCTAAGGTGGTTAACAATTCTGAAACAAATGAAGGAAGATTGTTTTGGAAATTATGGAAATAATGAGGAAAGGTTTTGGAAAAGAATTTCCAAACTATTTCCAAAAATGATTTAGTAACTTTAAGATGTATTAATCCTAATAAAATGCATAACGAACTACTTAAAAAAGCTTTTGAGAAAGCTGAAAAAGAAACAGAGACAAATAGAGTTTCACCTAGGGCAAAGCTGCTTTCAGATTTTATTTTTGAAGATAGTAGAGAACAATATGGAGAAAAAAGCCTTAGGGATAAATACGCAGTTGCAACTAATAACCCTGAAAGTAAAATTCGATTAAAAAAGCATGCGAAAGAAGCATTAAGCCACTATTTGGGTTATGAAGATTATAAAGATTTTTTAAATGCCAATAGTGAAAGAGAAATAGTTAGCGGAAGTCAAGTGAAGTTGTTTGTAAGCAAAAACAAGATTACAATCATGATTTCTTTAGTCATTATAACAGGGTTGTTGATATATAATTCCGTAACAAGACAGCGTTGGATGGTTTGGCAAAAAGACCATTATATAGAAGTTAAGTTTGACTTAGAAAATTATGATATTATACAGCTTAAGTTATATAAAGAAGAAAGAATAAAAAATTTTAAAAAAATAAAGCCAAACTGTGATTATGAATTTTTTAACGCAGATGGAAGTGTAAGAGTTTGGTATGGTAAAAATATTAAAAGAGAGCTCGAATTCTTTACGGATCATGGTTTACACCCAGAAACAGGTAAAACACTTAAGCCCATTACACAGTACATGATTAATAAATATATTTGTAATAATGAATACAATTAAAAGCAAATTGAATTACCCCTCAAAATCAAAATCACCACTACCATTAGAACGGCCATCACGATCGCGTTGTTTTTGTTGATTAAAACGGTAGGTAAAGGCTAAATTAAAGGAGCGGACGCGCCATTGGAACTCACTATAGTTATCAAAGGTATCCGTAAAGTTATCACTACGACGTATACGGGAGTTAAACACATCGCGTATATTAAAGGCGATGGAGGCTTTATCATTAAACAAATCCTTACTAAAGGCTAAGTCCGTAGAAAAAATGCCTTGGTTTCGGCTTTGGGCAGTTTCACTAGGGCCACGATAAAACAAACGGGTTTGCCAATCGATATTACCCGGAAGTGTGTATTTATTATTTAAGCGTACAAACCAACTGAGGTTGTCGGCATCAAAATTCTGACCTTCAAAATCACCTCTGGTGCTAGAGTTAAAGAGGTTGAAATTACCGTTAAGATTCCACTTTTTGGTAGGTCGGTAGGTTAGGGTAAACTCCACGCCAAAACGGTCATTGGTGGCAAGGTTAATGGGTGTTCGTCTTATGACTGGAACCAAATCTAAATCTTCATTAAGCTGATCAAAATTAGGGTCGTTAATATTAATGGTTTGCAAGGTTTCAAAACTATAAAAATCATCAGTTGCCAATGCCACAAAATTGAAGGCATCTTTAGCACGTTGAAAGTATATGGAGGTGTTTAGGGATAACTTTCCAAACTTTTTAAAATAACCAATGTCAAAAGCATTAGACGTGGTTGGATCTAAATCTGGATTTCCTTGAAATAGGTTAACAGGACTGCTTCGAGACGGAAACGGATTTATAAAACGCGATCGTGGTCGTCTTACACGCCTGTTATAACCTAGGGTGATGTTTTCATCTTCAGACAGCTCAAAAGCTAAATTTACCGTTGGAAATAACTGATGGTATTCCTTTTTGTCAAAATCACCGCTTGTTACTTGGTCAATCGTAATTCTTGTGCCTTCGTAACGCAGGCCTAATAAATAGGAGAATTTTTCTCCGATTTTATTGCCGTATTGGGAGTAAAACGCATTGACCTGCTGTTTAAAATCAAGCGTATTACTTAGATCGGTATTCACTTCAAAGGTTTCACCTTGATCAAAGCTCGTTTCCACTAAATAATCGGTGAGCAAATCGAAAAACTCACCACGATATCCAAACTCAAACTGACCAGTGTCTTTTATAGGTTGTACATAGTCTGCCTGTAATAACAGCCTATTCTGGTTTTCATCTGTCATTACATTTTCTGCATCAAAACCATCTTGGTTAATCATGGACCGTTCTAGCTCAGAACTATCTTCGTATTGAAAATCGAAGGTTAACTTGTGTTGGCTATCGCCATTAAATTGTTTGTCGTAGCTTAATGCATACTGTATGGTTTTATCGTCTTCGAGTTCTGGGTCTCTCCGAATAGTGGTCTCTAAAAGATTATTGTTAATATCAAATCGTTCGGTACGATTAAAGGTATTACGTTCATTGTCACTATCTCTATAGACTAAACTTGCGGTTAATGAACTCGTTTCATTGATGTACCATTCAATTCCGGTATTTGTACTGTAGCCTTTTCGCACACGATCAAATTCACGCTTTTCAAAACTAAAGGCTGTGTTGCCAGGATCTGGATCGAAAAATTCAGTTTCGTTAAGGGCATTTCCTGGGGATTCTCTGTAATCGTAGTTTGTGGTATTAAAGATATTGATATCACCAGTTCTGTAATTGATATTTCCAGAGATACCAGCTTGTGATGGGTAACCACCATTCACCGTTATAGCACCGTTAAGCCCCTGTAACTTACTGCGTCTAAGTATTATGTTTAAAATTCCTGCAGATCCTTCGGCATCATATCTTGCAGATGGAGAAGTTATGACTTCGACACGTTCTATGGCTTCGGCAGGCAATTGGCGTAAGGCATCAGTTGAATTTAGACCTACGAGACCAGAAGGTTTTCCATTAATAAGAATCCTAACATCGTCATTACCTCTCAACGATACAGCACCTTCTACATCTACCGAAACTGAGGGTACATTATCTAGAACATCACTAACGGTACCACCTCTTACAGTTAAATCCTTACCAACGTTATAGATTTTTTTATCGAGTTTTATATCTACCGTAGTAGTTTCTGCTACTATGGTAACTTCACCCAAAGCTTCTATATCTAGCGATAAGCCAACGGTGCCTAAATTTATGGGTTTGGTTAATGTTTTGTTTAAGTACTCTTTGGTCTTGTAGGAGATATATTCGACATATATATTATAAGTACCAGCGACAATCTCAACACTAAATTTTCCCTTACCGTCAGTTATTCCACCAGTTATAATGCTATTATCTGTTGTGGTATTAAAAGTTATTGTAGCATATTCTAGAGGAATGTTTGTACCATCTTCAACAACAGTGCCTTCTATCTTAACTTTTTTTTGGGCAGAGACTATAGAGATTGTAAAGCATACAAATAGTAGGGAGAGCAGATTTAATTTCATTACAAGTAATTAGTATTTTGATGCTTTTTAGATGCGCAAAAATACTTTTGCTTGTCCTGTTTATGGTTAATCTTATGTTAAAGCACAACGCAGAGAAATCTTAAGTGGATTGTTGATTAGCCTTTATCTTTATTTCGCTTTTTGCGTTTTTTCTTTTTAACTTCTTTTTCGTCAAAATCACCTTGTATCAACTCTTTTATCTTTTTCATATCGTTTTCTGATATAAGTTCTTCGAGTTCAACAAAATGCGTGTCTTCGAGTTTTTTTATAGCTTCTTGACGTTCAATGATTCTATCAAATCTTGTCTTTAAAATCGCCAACTTCTCATCAAAAAAACTATTAACTTTTTGTTTAATAATCTCTTTTTGAAAATCATCAGCTTCTAAAGTGGTAAGAAAATTGGTTATATATTCTTTTCTGCGATCTTCAATCATTTGCTTACGTTTAGCAATTTCTTTTTCTGTAGGTTCTCTTGGAACTACAGGGTTGCCCATACGATCTCTACGGGTTTGTGCGTAGGTATTAAAACCTAGCAATAGCGCGAATGCGATTAATACAGCTTTTTTCATTTTAAATAATGTTTAATATCGATTCTGGTGGCCTGCCGACTACGGCTTTTTTTTTATTAATTACTATTGGTCGTTCTATCAGTTTGGGATGTGCAACCATAGCATCAATAATCTGTTTATCACTAAGTGTTTTTCCTTTATAATCTGATTTCCAAATGGCTTCGTTTTTTCTAACCAAGTCAATTGGTTTTATATTTAATTTTGATAAGACTTCCCTTAACTGCTCGGCAGTGAGTTGATCATCTAAATATTTGATGATTTCAAACTCTTTGCCAGATGCTTCCAGTATAGCTAGTCCTTCTCTTGATTTTCTGCACCTTGGGTTGTGGTATATTCTAATCATTTAGATATTAATTGAATAATGTTTTAGTTGTTCTCTTAATGTTTTTGGTGATTCAAAATGTATGCCATTTATCCCCAGTTCTCTTGAAGCTTCTATATTTCTTAGATTATCATCTATAAATATGGATTCTTCAGGATTAATATTGTAGCGTTTTAAAGTCAGTTCGTATATATCTTTAAAAGGTTTTCTTGTTTTTTCTTCACCAGATACTACAATACCTTCAAACCAATGCAAAAAATCAAATCGTTTTAATGCAATAGGAAACGTTTCGTGACTCCAGTTGGTCAATGCAATAACTTTATAGCTTGTATTACCAATTAAGCTTTTTAAAATGTCTACAGTACCTTCAATCGCATTACCCAACATTTCTTCCCATCTATCGTAATAAATACGTATAAGGTCTTCGTGCTCTGGGAATAATGCTATTCTTTCTGATGTTGCTTTTTGTAAAGGATAGCCAGCATCTTGATTTTCGTTCCAATCTTGAGTGCAGATGGTTTTAAAAAACCAATCCATTTTTTCTCTGTTTCCTTCGAATACTTCTAAATAGACATATTCTGGATTCCAGTCTATTAACACACCACCTAAATCAAATATAACGGTATTAATTGTTTTCATTTATATGGCATTTGCATTATCTTCTTTTTGTCCCATCATCATTAAATAAGCTTTTAAAAAGGGCTCAATATCTCCATCCATAACAGCATCTACATTTCCTGTTTCGTGGGCGGAACGCACATCTTTTACCAACTTATAAGGATGCATTACATAATTGCGTATCTGGCTTCCCCATTCAATTTTCATTTTACTGGCTTCAATATCATCGCGCTGTGCCATTTGCTTTTGCAGTTCTATTTCATACAATTGTGACTTTAGCATTTGAAGCGCTCTGGCACGATTATCGTGTTGCGAACGTGTCTCAGAACATTGAATCTGTATACCAGTTGGCTTATGCAACAACTGTACTTTGGTTTCAACCTTGTTTACGTTTTGTCCACCTGCGCCACTAGAGCGTGCTGTAGTGATTTCTAGGTCGGAAGGATTAATGTCTATTTCTATGGAATCATCTACCAAAGGGTATACATATACTGATGCAAAACTTGTGTGTCGCTTGGCATTGCTGTCAAAAGGTGAAATACGAACCAAACGATGTACGCCATTTTCTCCCTTTAGCCAACCAAAGGCGTAATCACCTTCAATCTCTAGAGTTACGGTTTTTATACCAGCAACATCTCCTTCTTGGTGGTTGAGCTCTTTCACTTTAAATCCACTTTTTTCAGCGTACATTAAGTACATGCGCATTAGCATACTTGCCCAATCGCAAGATTCTGTTCCGCCGGCACCTGCGGTAATTTGCAGTACAGCACTTAAACTGTCACCTTCCTCAGAGAGCATATTCTTAAATTCTAGTTTCTCTATAGCATTTAGGGCCTTTTCAAAACGTGCTTCAACATTTGCCATTGGAGCTTCATCTTCCTTATAAAATTCGTAAATAACTTCTAAGTCTTCAAAAAGTGTCTTGGCAGCATTATAGTCGTTAACCCAGCTTTTTTTCTCACGGATGGACCGCATTACTTGTTCGGCTTTTTTAGAGTCGTTCCAAAAATTGGGGTCAAAGGTTTGTTCTTCTTCGTTAGCTATTTCAACGAGTTTGGCATCTAAGTCAAAGATACTGTCTAAGTATGTCTAGACGGGAATTAAGGTTTTTTATTTGATCTGATGTTATCATATTTTGAAGTAATTTCTACAAATATAAGATGCGATATTAAAGTGCCATAATTTTGAATTGCTTTTTTAGAAATTCCGTAGTTTTATATCTCAGTATTATACATATGACTATAGACCTAAGAAGCGATACCGTAACCAAACCAACAAAAGGGATGTTGAATGCAATGTTGACTGCAAAAGTTGGTGACGATGTTTATAAGGAAGACCCAACGGTTAATGCCTTAGAAAAACGACTGGCCAATATGTTCGGTAAGGACGATGCCTTGTTTTTCCCTACCGGAAGTATGGCCAATCAAGCAGCCCTAAAGTTGCATACCAATCCTGGTGAACAAGTGATATGCGATACGTATGCACACATTTATAACTATGAAGGTGGAGGAGCATCTTTTAATAGTGGTATTTCGTGTAAGCTAATTGATGGACATAGAGGTATGTTTACAGCAGAACAGGCAGAAGCATCTATAAATCCACCAGATTTTTATCATAGTCCACTAACATCATTGATTGCCATAGAAAATACTACCAATAAAGGAGGTGGAGCATGCTGGGATTTTGAAGAACTGAAACGTATTAAAAATGTTGCGGATAATTATAATTTAGGGTACCACTTAGATGGTGCACGACTTTGGAATGCATTGGTCGCTAAAGGTGAAAATCCAAAGCATTATGGTGAGCTCTTCGATACCATTTCTGTATGTTTGAGTAAAGGTTTGGGATGCCCAATAGGCTCAGTACTAATTGGAAACAAAGATATAATGAAAGGGGCCATAAGGATAAGGAAGATTCTCGGAGGAGGTATGCGACAAGTAGGATATTTGGCCGCTGCTGGTTTATACGCTTTGGACCATCACTTAGAGCGCTTACGAGAAGATCATATTAAAGCTAAGGAAGTAGGAGAGGTGCTTCAAAATTTGGCATCGATTAAAAAAGTTGAGCCTATCGAAACCAATATCATAATTTTTGAATTAAACGACGATGTGGATGAGGCTAAGTTTTTAAGCAAGCTGAATGAAAAGAATATACATATCATTGGAATGGGAAGCAACAAACTACGAATGGTAACACACTTGGACTATTCAGATGCAATGCACAATACACTTATTGAAACATTAAGAGCTTTGTGATGTTAAGAGTATATCTTTAGCATGTTAACGAGTATTTTTAATTGTAAGGCATAATAGGTATATTTTCGTTTCGACCTAAATTTATAATGATGAAACTCAGCATATTGATTCCTATGTACAATGTCGAAGATCATATTGATAATTGTTTAAATAGTGTCATTAACCAAGATATTCCTACCGAAGATTACGAAATAATTATAATCAATGATGGTTCTACCGACAGTTCGTATAAGATTGCTAAGCGTTATGCGGATAAGTACAATAACATAAGACTCTACTCGCATGAGAATATTGGTTTGTACGCTACTCGTAATAAATTGTTGGAGTTAGCAACAGGCAAGTACATTTACAACCTTGATTCTGATGATTATATCGTTCATAATTCATTTGGCAAAGTAATAAATACAGCACTAGAAAATGATATAGATGTTTTGGGTTTTGATCACATCTCTACACCAAAAAAGGATATGCATGCATCGACTAAGACAAATCAAAAGCTAGATATAAAAGTAGAAAGTGGTAATGATTTTTTGGTAAACAATGCCTACCATGCCAATACTGTATGGTGGTACATCATAAAAAGAGAGTTTATGAATAAACATGCATTGCGCTTTGATGAAAACAATCCATTGGGTGATGGACCATTTACGCTTAGATTGCTCCATATGGCTGAACGTATGCTATATCTGCCACTAGATATTCACAGGTATGTAATAGTTCCTACTTCTATTATGAATAGTAATGAAAGAAAGCACCTTACAAAAATGATTGATAACTATATGGAGATTTTTGATCGTTACAATCTATTGGCTTCTGATATTGCTAAAAAGAATAACCCGAAATTAACTGGTGTGATTAATAGAGTGGAGCATTGGCGCGATGTTAATGTCTATGTTATGTTTTATACATTAATAAAATCTGGAATACCTATAAATGAAATAAATGAAATTCTACGAAAGCTTAAAGCAATTGGAGCCTATCCAATCAGAAATTTCATAGGGGAACGTTATAGTTCTCTAAAGCACAGGGTATTGATTTATATTTTTAATCATAAATTTTTATTTTATACTATATTGTTTCCTTGTAGGTTACTTTATAGGCTTAGACTATTAAATTTTTAAGAAATATTAATGAAGCTAAGCATCATCATCCCGCTTTATAATTCTGGACATTTTCTCCACAAGTGTGTAGATAGTCTACTCAATCAAGATATTCAATTGGATGAGTATGAGATTCTAATCATTAATGATGGCTCCACGGATAATAGTTTAGAAGTTGCAATTACGCTTGAAGAAAAACACTCTAACATAGCAGTTCATACTAAAGCGAATGGAGGTGTTGGCAGTGCTAGAAACTTAGGGCTATCATTATCTAAAGGCGACTATGTTTATTTTATAGATCCAGATGATTATTTAGCTCCCAATGTTTTAAAAACAGTATACAATACTGCCAAAAATAATTCATTAGATATCCTAACTTTTTTATACCAACCCACCAGAGATTCTAAATTGTTTAATGACAATCCGAATTTTGAGAATATAAAACTATCTCAAATTTGTAGTGGCATAGATTACATTGCCGATAATCCATTTCAGAATGAAGTATGGTGGTACTTAATAAAAAATACCTTTATTCAGAAAGCGAATATTACTTTTATTGAAGATCGTTGGATGGAAGATGCCATTATAACGGCTCAGTTATTCTTAGCTGCAAATAAAATGGCCAAACTACCATTAGATGTTCACAGACATTTAATCGTTGAAGGTTCTGCAATGACCAGTAAAGAACCTATACATTATCTAAAGGTTATAGATGACAATAGAAATGCAGCTGTCGTTTATGAGTCGTTAATAAAAGGTCTAATTAAAAAGAATTCAAATCCTAACTGCATAAATAGATTAAGAATAAAACAACAGTCTTTTGTTTTCTTTATGATGGTAAGAATGCTTAAGTCTACAATACATTTAGATCAGGTAAAGCAAACCATTGAAGAACTTTCTAAAACAGGAGCATATCCGTTAACTCATTTTATTAGTAACGATTACAACAAGTTATACTACAGCATACTGACCAAGCTTTTTAATGGCAAAAAAGGCTTTTACCTTCTCTTCAAATTATTCAATCCTATCTTAAGAGTTATTTCCTAACTCAAAATAGCTATTGGTTTTCTAGAATCCTTACAAAATAAAAAAGGAGACAAATTAATGTCTCCTTTTTTATTATTAAAGCTATATTATTTATAGCGTTAGGTTAGGGTATTTAGATAGAAATTAAGTTCTACCACCACCAGCACCAGTGATGTGGAGGTTCGTATTCGCATAATTCACCACCTTGAGAACTATAACCACTTACTACTTCTACAACACCTCTTCTGTATCCAGGGCCGATGTTTAAGTAACAATTTGTTTTTATTTTTGTGTAATAGCAATTGCCAACATAAATGTAAACCCACTTTCCAAAAGTACCATTATTATTAGCACCGTTGATTGTAAAGTTTTCATTTGCTCCTACTACACCATCAAAAATCTTTGTTGCGTAGCATGTGTTTCTATAACGTTGGTAAACTCTTACTCTGTAGTCATGATGCCAATCCCAGTTTAATGTTAGGTTAGTCACCTTGCCAATACAGTCATCACACTCGTCTGGTTGTGCCTCTAATCTAAAGTTGAAATCCATGATGTATAAATGCTCACCAGTAGATAAGTCTGTAAACCATCCCCAAGCACTTAATCCAAAAGCTCCAACGTTAGAGTCATAATTTGCTCCACCAGGACCAATATGAGATCCATAATTTGGTGTACTTGGATCATTAGGGTCAGGTCTTTGCGTTAAGCCAAAAGTACCAGTCATATCACAGTCACCACCACTAGCGGTTACAGTACTTCTAGTATCATCTATTACATAGAAACTCATGTCTTCAGAATTTGAAGCATTACCAGCTGTACCTTCTTTTTTGTGGCCACCACCAATAGCTTCCCATTCATCCCATGTTTTTTTGTCTTTAAACCAAACATCAAGATCAACTGAGCAAGTACCAGAAACTGTGGTTCCTACTAAATGTGCAGTACCATCTTCGTATTCTGTAAAGACTAAGTTATCGTCTCCTACAGTACTGAAGTAAGATGATGGACTATCATAATCTGTACCAGTAATTGACCACCACATATTAGATATTGGCTGACCATCATTACTGTTTGGTGCTCTATCTGCATCAATTACAGTGTAAACTTGCTTAACATCAGCAGAGCTTGACTTTTCGGTCATAGCAAACATACCATTGTTACCCTTAATGGTTTCGCTTTCTGCGTTAAACATAAGTTCTTTGTCTTCTTCACCGTCAGATACGACGATGCCATTTTCGAAACGTAAAGCGTCTAGTCTTTCAGACTCTTGAGGTTCGTTAGATTCTTTTTGACACGATGCAAAAGTAAAAAGCACTGCCAACAAGATCAATTTAGATAATTGTTTCATAATTATGAATTAGGTTAATAGCATTAATATGAAACAAATATATATTTTAACAATTCTTTGAGATTTTTTTTTAGACCAAATACCAAACTTTTAGTTTTAAAAAAACAGCCTAGCACTTTATCGCTTTTTTTTGCACTTCTAGGATGTTTTTTATAAATATTTGATTCTCTGACTTGTACAAAGCAAAAAAGGCAAACTATTAAAACAAAAAAGCCACTCCTAAAATTATTTTATCTAGGAGTGGCTTTTAGTATTATATTCTTAAAGCTTATTTAAACATATCCATGCCCGGTATATTGGGCATACCTTCTTTTGCAACTGCAGCAATTTCTGTTTCGTTAACATTTGTAGCTTTCTCAATAGCTTTGTTTAGCGTAAGGATAAGATAATCCTCTAGCATATCCTTGTCTTGTAATAGCTCATCATCAATTACAATAGATTTAATTGTTCTATTGGCTGTAATTGTAACCTTCAGTTTGTCATCGTTACTAGATTCATCAATTAACACCGAATGTAGGCGCTCTTTAGTTTCTTCAACTTTTTTTTGGGCTTCTTTGAGTTTGCCCATCATTCCCATCATATCTCCAAACATAATTTTATCTTTTAATTTTTTACGTCGCAAAATTACTAAATTGCGCTATTTTCTTGATTAAAATTTTCATAAAACAGATAATAAAAATTTGATGACTAATCCACCTTTAGCTAAAAAGATTCCACATCAGCTAGAAAAACATGACGATATAAGAATAGATAATTACTTTTGGATGAAAGATAGAACGCATCCCGAAGTAATTGATTATCTCAATGCCGAAAACAACTACTGTGATGCTAAAATGGCACATACTAAGAGTTTTCAAAAGGATTTGTTCGAAGAAATGAAAGCCAGAATCAAAGAAGATGATTCTTCTGTACCATATAAGTACAATGGTTATTGGTACATTACTAAATTTGAAAAAGGAAAGGATTACCCAATCTATACAAGAAAAAAAGATACACTGGATAATCCCGAGGAGTTATTATTTGACTGTAACGAAATGGCAGAAGGGGAAAGCTATTTTAAACTGGCAGGCATAAGCATTAGCCCTGACAATAAAAAAGTCTCTTATGGTATAGATACAACAGGAAGGCGTAACTACACCATATATATAAAGAACATAAAATCTGGTAAGCTAGAAAATGATAAGGTAGCTAACACTACAGGTTCTTCAAGCTGGGCTAATGATAATCAAACCTTGTTCTATACCAAAAAAGATGAAATTACGCTAAGAGCTTACCAGATTTATAAGCATAAGTTAGGCGAGAATAAGGATGAGCTAATTTTTCAAGAAGGAGATGAAACGTTTGGTGTTACAGTTTATAAATCAAAATCAAGAAAGTATATTATCATTGCTTGTTATAGTACGTTAACCAACGAGTATCATATTCTAAATGCAGACGAGCCCAACGGTAAGTTTGAAGTGTTTCAACCACGAGTAAGAGGTTTGGAGTATAGTATTTCTCATTACGATGAGCACTTCTATATTTTAACCAATAAAGATAAGGCAACCAACTTTAAACTTATGAAGTGCAAGGAAGAGCACAGAGACATTAAAGATTGGGATGACGTTATAACGCACCGAAAAGATGTATTGATAGAAAACATTGATATCTTTAAAGATTACCTTGTGGTTAGCGAAAGAAGCAATGGGCTAAACGAAATACGAATAAAGCGTTGGGACGGCACACAAGATTATTACCTGCCATTTGATAACGAAACTTACACGGCATATACCAATACCAATATAGAATTTGATACCGAAATTTTGCGATATGGCTATAATGCACTGACCACACCAGCTTCGATCATCGAGTTTAATATGCGTACAAAGACCAAAACGATTTTAAAAGAGCAGCAGGTATTGGGCGGGAAATTTAAAAAAGAAAATTATATATCTGAGCGTATTTGGGCAATAGCCGATGATGGTACAAAAATACCGATGTCCATAGTCTATAGAAAAGATGTTAAGAAAGACGGTAACAATCCTTTACTGCAATATGCTTACGGCAGTTATGGCTCAACAGTAGATCCATACTTCTCTACCATACGTTTAAGTCTGCTAGACAGAGGCTTTATTTATGTCATCGCACACGTAAGAGGTGGTGAGTATTTAGGGCGACAGTGGTACAAAGATGGAAAACTGCTTAATAAAAAAAATACGTTTACCGATTTTGTAACGTGTTCAATCCACTTAATTAAAGAACGCTATACATCATCAAAACATTTATATGCTATGGGCGGAAGTGCTGGTGGATTACTAATGGGAGCCATTGTTAATAAAGCACCAGAACTCTATAATGGTATTATTGCAGCTGTTCCATTTGTTGATGTTGTAACAACCATGTTAGATGATTCCATTCCGCTAACAACAGGTGAATATGATGAATGGGGAAACCCTAATGATATTCTATATTATAACTATATGAAATCCTATTCGCCTTACGATAATGTTGAGGCCAAGGATTACCCTAACATGTTAATCACCACAGGATTGCATGACTCACAAGTACAATACTGGGAACCAGCTAAATGGGTGGCTAAACTACGAGATATGAAAACAGATTCAAATCAATTGTATTTAAAAACCAATATGGATGCAGGTCATGGAGGTGCTTCAGGTCGTTTTGAAAGTTTAAAAGAAGATGCAGAGGAATTTGCCTTTCTATTTGATTTGGAGGGGATTTCGAGCTGATTAAAAAAAAAATGTTACTTTTGCATGTTTTAAATGTCCAACTTTTATTAGCTTAGGATAGATAAACTACATTTATGAGACAAAACAAAAATGTATTTGATAATGTACTTCAACTTATAGGGAGTACACCGCTTATCAAACTAAATAGAATGACCACTGACTTTGATGGTGATTTTTACGCTAAAGTAGAAGCATTTAATCCAGGTCATTCTTCTAAAGATAGGATAGCACTGCACATTATAGAAGAAGCTGAGCGCCAAGGTATTTTAACACCTGGTGATACCATTATCGAAACAACTTCTGGTAATACAGGGTTTAGTATTGCCATGGTAAGCATTATTAAAGGGTATGAATGTATTCTTGCGGTAAGCTCAAAATCCTCTGGAGATAAGATCGATATGCTAAAATCCATGGGGGCAAAAGTTTACGTTTGTCCGGCTCATGTTAATGCAGATGACCCAAGGTCGTATTATCAGGTAGCAAAACGTTTACACGAAGAGAATAAAGGCTCAATCTATATCAATCAATATTTTAACCAACTGAATATTGATGCGCATTACAACACCACTGGTCCAGAAATATGGGATCAAACTGATGGAGAAATCACACATTTAGTGGCTTGTAGTGGTACAGGAGGAACAATTTCTGGTATTTCTAAATATTTAAAAGAACAAAATCCAGATGTCAAAGTTATAGGTGTCGATGCTTATGGCTCGGTACTTAAGAAGTATCACGAAACACGTGAGTTTGATGATAAAGAGATTTATCCATACCGAATAGAAGGTTTAGGTAAAAATTTAATACCAACAGCTACAGACTTTGATTTAATCGATAAGTTTGTAAAAGTCACTGATGAAGAAAGCGCGCACACTGCAAGAGAGATTTCTAATACCGAAGGTCTTTTTGTTGGCTATACAAGTGGTGCAGCAATGCAGGCCGTTAAGCAATTAGTTTTAGAAGACGAATTTAAGCCCACAGATAAAGTTGTTGTTGTATTTCCAGACCACGGATCGCGTTATATGAGCAAAATTTACAGTGATAAATGGATGCAAGATCAAGGTTTCTTTGATAGTAAAAATGAAGTTTCTACAACAATAGAGTATATTAAATAAGATAATTTACACCGCATTGGCCTACTATAGAGATATGGTAGGCTTTTTTATGTTCAAAACATAGTGGATACTTAGATTAAATAATATTATGCTGTCATCATATTATTAATTAATTTTGCAGATACTAACAAAACTAAATTAACGAAGATTAACGTGTAATTTATGCTTTATGAGTATAATGGCAGCGATTAATGGCAAACGCAATTTATGAAGGATTTATTTGAAAAGATTTATAGAGATAAAGGACCGTTAGGAAAATGGGCTGCACAAGCCGAAGGTTATTTTGTATTTCCAAAGCTTGAAGGTGAGATTTCCAATAGGATGAAGTTTCAAGGCAAAGAAGTTATTACTTGGAGTATCAATGATTATTTAGGATTGGCCAATCACCCAGAAGTTAGAAAAGTAGATGCTGAAGCCGCTGCACAGTATGGCTCTGCTTACCCTATGGGAGCGAGAATGATGTCTGGCCATACAGAACTGCATGAGCAATTGCAAAACGAGTTAGCTGAGTTTGTTAATAAAGAAGCCGCCTATTTGTTAAATTTTGGTTACCAAGGTATGGTATCTACAGTTGATGCATTGGTGGGTAAAGATGATATTATTGTTTATGATGTTGATGCGCATGCGTGTATCATTGACGGTGTTCGTTTGCACATGGGTAAGCGTTTCACCTATAAGCATAATGATGTAGAAAGCTTAGAGAAAAACCTTGAACGTGCTACAAAAATGGCAGAACAAACCGGAGGAGGAATTTTAGTTATTTCTGAGGGTGTGTTTGGTATGCGAGGAGAACAAGGGCGTTTAAAAGAGATTGTAGCCCTAAAGAAAAAATTCAATTTTAGACTTTTTGTCGATGATGCTCATGGTTTTGGTACACTGGGTGCAACAGGAGCTGGAGCTGGTGAAGAGCAAGGCGTGCAAGACGACATCGATGTGTATTTTGCAACATTTGCCAAATCTTTGGCAAGTACAGGTGCATTTATCGCAGGTGATAAGGAGATTATTGATTATCTAAAATACAACTTACGTTCTCAAATGTTTGCTAAATCATTGCAAATGCAATTAGTGGTAGGAGCATTAAAACGTTTGGATATGTTACGTACTATGCCAGAGCTTAAAAAGAATCTTTGGACGATAGTTAACGCACTTCAATCTGGATTAAAAGAACGTGGTTTTGATATTGGTACGACACAAAGTTGTGTTACACCAGTATATTTAAAAGGAAGTATTCCTGAAGCAATGGCACTTGTAAAAGACTTACGTGAAAATCACGGAATATTCTGTTCTATAGTAGTTTATCCCGTTATACCTAAAGGATTAATTTTGTTAAGGATGATTCCTACCGCAACACATACTTTAGAGGATGTTAAAGAAACTTTAGATGCTTTTGATGCCATTAGAGAGCGTTTAGTTAATGGAACTTACAAAAGAATGTCTGCAGCATTAATTGCAGCTATGGGAGAATAATTCAATACAATTATCTAAGATTGATTGACGACATAAATAAAAAGGGTTTGCAGAATCTGCAAACCCTTTTTATTTATAAATCCTTCCGAAAGGTTTTTCGTCGTTTATATACAACAGGATCAAAATGCTTCCAAATTTTATGAATAGCTTCGTTATCCTCTAATTCTGGAGTTCTATAACATGTTTTAATACCTTTTTTTGTAAAAGTCTCATACATTTCGTTGAAAATAACAGCATGTACGCCTTTATTTTGATAATCGGGATGTATCCCTATTAAATAGAAAATTACATCCTTACTGCTCTTTTTAGCTTTAAGAATATGTCTAAATCCAAATGGAAATAATTTACCTTTGGCCTTTTGCAAAGCTTCAGCAAACCTTGGCATTACAATAGCAAATCCAATTAGTCTATCATTTTCATCTATAACAAATTTGATATATTCAGGATTAACAAAGCTGATAAATTTATTTTTAAAGTATTCCTTTTGTATATCTGTAATTTCAACAAAAGACGAAAGTGAAGCGTAGCTCTTATTAAATAGGTCGAACATACGATCTGCATAAGGCATTACCTCTTCAGTTTTAGTAAATTTTAAGGCTTTTAGCTTATAACGACGCTTTATTAGCTCTTGCGCTTTTTTGAAGAATTCTGGCTTTACATTTTCAAAAGGAAATTTACTTTCAGAATATTGCTTTTCTATCTCATAGCCATGTTCAACATAATGATTGACATAATAGGGATGATTGTACCACGTAATCATTGGCGCAATACTATCAAAGCCTTCTGTCATTACACCTACTTTATCCAAGTTTGAAAACCCAACTGGACCTTCAGCATATTCCAATTGGTGCTCTTTGCCAATATTTTCTACAATTTCCAATAAAGCCTTGCTGACTTCAAAATCATCAATAAAATCAAACCAACCAAAACGCATTTTCTTGATTTGTTGCTTATTAACTTCTAGCCAATTAACAATGGCTGCAACACGACCTACAATTTCATTACCTCTATAGGCTAGAAAAAAACGCGCATCTGCATCTTTAAAAATCGGATTTTTATCCTTATTAAAAGTTTCAAGTTCTTGTTTAATAATAGGCGGGACCCAGTATTCCGAATCTTTGTAAAGTGAAAATGGAAACTTTACAAACGTCTTTAATTCTTTTTTGGATATGGCTTCTTTAATTGTAATCATGCAGTAGTCTATATGCCATCAGAATCAAAATCATCAGTCTCTTTTTTCTTCTTCTTTTTTCTTTTCTTTTTAAAATTCCCATCATTGCCGTTTCCATTATCAATTTTCTTGTCTTTATGAAAATCTAAACGGTAAGACGCTCCGAAAGCAATATTAAAAACCGAAGGTGTGTCTTTGGTATTAAAAGCTATGTTGGCATCGAGTTGAAAATCTCTAGTCCATAGATAAGCACCACCAAACCTAAAAATATTATCGGCATAAAAATCACCATCAATACCTTGAGCCTCGCCAAAAACTACCCATTGTGGAGTAAAGGAATGGGTTAAAGTAAAAATGTATTGAAACTCTGAAAAATCGGTACCGATTCTATCTTTTATTAAATTCATTACAAACACCCAGCCACCGTTAAAATTGTTTTGAGTGGCAACCATTACTTTTGGGCTAAAGCCACCATCGTTACTAAAAGCACTAACAGCATTGTAAGGAATAAATGGATTGTCTTTGGTGTCGAAATTTGCACCAGCATATACGGCAACTGCTGGGATTAAGGATTTCCACTGAAATTTCCTGTTGGCATGGTAACTATATAGGTTTGGTTTGGCTTCTTCTGCATTTTTATACGGATCATAAACCAAATATTTAGCTCCAATGGTAAAGTTTCTGAAATTAGATCGGGAGTTTTTCTGGGGTATCACGGCTCTATTGTTAGTTACCTCATCATTTTGATAAACACCATCTAGAGACAGTTCTAACTGCTCAAATAGCAAACCATAACGAACCGAAAAATCTAAACCAAATCCAGAAATTTCGTAGTTTAAAGGAGTATGTTCTTCATTTACAGTATAGGCACCAGCTTCAAACTGTACCACATTAGTCCCAACGGAGAAGGCACTTTCTGACACACCAGGGCGATTAGAATTGATGACTTCTGTATATTGAGCATGGATTGTAGAATAGTTAATTAAAAGTAGGAAAACAAAAAATGGTTTTAGTATGCGCATTTGTTTATGGTTTAAAGTCAAATATATATATTTTATACTTTTTTTAAGTATAAATAACGCATTATAAATAACTATAATTGTATTTTTGAATATTACTTAATTTATAATGATACAAGAAGCTTCGGCAATGGGATTATTAAGAACGATATTAATTATTTTGCTGGTTTGGTTTGGATTAAAAATTTTAGCCAGACTTTTTGCTCCTTTACTGATGCGTTTTGTAGCAAAGAAGGCCGAAGAGAAATTTGGTCAACGATTTGGAGGATTTCAAAATCAAAACGGTCAAAGGCAACAACAGCAAAGAAAAGAAGGCGAGACTGTAATAGATAAAATACCCAATCAAAACAGAAAATCCAACGAAAAAGTTGGTGAATACATAGACTACGAAGAGCTTAATTGAGATTGTTGCTAGACGAATCTTTATCTTACCAAAAAAATAACTACTTTTCAGAATCAATTATTAAGCAGATTTTCATGGCTTTTTCTTTCAAACGTTTTTTGCCACACGTCCTTATTTTAATTGGATTTGTGGTATTGTCATTAACATATTTTAGTCCAGTTTTACAAGGCAAAAAGATTTTTCAAAGTGATATTATGCATTATATTGGCATGGCTCAGCAACAAAAAGAGTTTGCCGAAAAAACGGGTGAAGAAACCTATTGGACCAACAGTGCATTTGGAGGTATGCCAACTTACCAATTAGGTGCCAAATATCCGCATAACTATATTAAGAAATTAGATTTAAGCTTACGTTTTCTTCCAAGGCCAGCGGATTATTTATTCCTGTATTTTTTAGGCTTTTATATTTTGCTGCTGGCGCTCAAGGTCGATTTTAAACTCGCAGCTCTTGGTGCATTAGCCTTTGGCTTTTCGACCTATTTAATTATTATTCTTGGAGTAGGGCATAACTCAAAAGCACACGCTATTGCTTATATGCCTATGGTTTTAGCGGGGATTATCCTCACATTCAGAAAAAAGTATATTCTAGGTTTTTTGTTAACGGTCGTTGCGTTAGGTCTAGAAATTGTTGCCAATCACTTTCAGATGACGTATTACTTGCTCTTGTTGGTCATAGTGCTTGGTATTGCATATTTTATTGATGCTTATCGTAAAAAGCTATTGCCACACTTTTTTAAATCTGTAGGTCTACTTTCCATTGCTGCAATTTTGGCCGTTGGCTTAAATGCCACAAATATTATGGCGACCCAAGAGTATGCAAAGGAAAGCACACGAGGAAAAAGTGAATTAACTATTAGTACAGATGGTTCGTCCAAAGAGCCCACAAATGGTCTGAGCAAAGATTATATCACCGAATACAGTTATGGTTTTGCAGAAACCTTTAACCTCTATATTCCAAAATTTATGGGAGGTGGAAATACTGAAGATGTTGGTAAGGATTCTGAAACTTACAAAGCCTATATTAACCTTGGTGCTTCTCCAATTGAAGCGCTAGAAGCTTCTAAAAATGCACCAATGTATTGGGGAGACCAGCCCATAGTAGAAGCACCGGCCTATGTCGGAGCTGTGATTATATTTCTTTTTGTCTTAGGATTGTTTTTAGTTAAAGGAAGGTTGAAATGGTGGCTGGTAGGAGGAACGATTTTATCACTGTTATTGTCTTATGGTAAAAATCTCGATTTCTTAACCAATTTCTTTATTGATTATGTACCACTCTATAATAAGTTTAGAGCTGTGACATCCATACAGGTGATTTTGGAATTGTGTATTCCAATATTGGGAATTTTTGCTTTGGTACGTTTATTTAACGACTTTCAAAAAGATGAGGAAAAGCTTAAAGCTTTAAAGTATACGGTTGGTATTACTGCTGGTTTAGCATTGGTATTCCTTTTGTTTAAATCGATTTTATTCGATTTTGAAGGTTTGCGTGATGACGATTACATAGGAGCTTATGGGCAACCGTTTATTAATGCTGTTATAGAAGATAGAAAAGCTTTGTTTACAGCAGATACCATTAGAACATTGATTTTAGTATTACTTTCTGCAGGAACTGTATTTCTTTTCTTAAAAAAGAAATTATCTGAAACCTTGGTTGTAGTAGTTTTTGCTATTTTAATTTTGTTTGATTTGGTAAGTGTAAATAGGCAATACGTTAACAGCGATAATTTTGAATCGGCGTTACGTGTCGATAAACCTTACCAGCCTAATGCTGCGGATAAGCAAATCTTAAAGGATAAAGGACATTTTAGAGTTTTGGATATGTCTTCAGAAGGCCAACAACGGCCTGGACGCGCTGCTTATTTCCATAATTCGCTATTTGGTTATCATGCGGCAAAATTGGGCCGCTACAACGAACTCATGGAGTTTCATATTTATAATAATA
This sequence comes from Winogradskyella luteola, assembly GCF_019203985.1. Taxonomy (GTDB): domain Bacteria; phylum Bacteroidota; class Bacteroidia; order Flavobacteriales; family Flavobacteriaceae; genus Winogradskyella; species Winogradskyella luteola. Next base: position 75,919 of record NZ_JAGSPD010000002.1, read on the forward strand.
ATATGAATGTTCTTAACATGCTCAATACCAAATATATCATTGCAGAAGATCAAGGTCGTGTATTTCCGTATGACAATCCTGATGCTAATGGCAATGCTTGGTTTATTGGCGAATTGAAACAATTACGCGATGCAAATTCTGAAATTAAGGCTTTGGACAGCTTAGATACAAAAACGAAAGCAGTAACTACAGTGTCTGACTTTAGCAGCAAACCCGATATTATCAAATACCAAGTTGATTCTACAGCTTCCATTCAGCTTACAGAGTTTAAGCCAAATTATTTAAAGTATGAATCCACTAATACAAACGATGGATTTGCCGTGTTTTCAGAAATTTATTATGACCAAGGATGGAATGCTTACCTAAATGGTGATTTAGTACCGCACCAGCGTGTTAATTATGTATTACGAGGTATGGAAATCCCAAAAGGAAATCACACTATAGAGTTTAAATTTGAACCTAAAGTCGTAGCTACAGGAAGTAAAATTGCTTTAGCGAGCTCTGTTATATTTGGGGTTTTGTTGCTGTTGGGTATATTCTATACTTTTAAAAGGAAAAGCGATTGATTGTCATTCCTGCATAAGAGGAATCCATATCATTAATTTTGTTAAAATATATTCCTGCTGAAGTATGTCTTGAGCGATAGTAGGAAAGCGGGGAAAGCCAAAATGGACAAAAAAAAGAAAATACTTATAATATGCTATTATTGGCCACCAGCAGGCGGGCCAGGTGTACAGCGTTGGTTAAAATTTGTAAAATACTTACCTGATTTTGGTATAGAGCCTATTGTATATTGTCCAGAAAACCCCAATTACCCAATTATCGATGAGAGTCTAATAAATGAAGTACCAAGTGACATTACCGTTCTTAAGCAACCCATAAAAGAGCCTTATGCTTTAGCGAGCTTGTTTTCTAAGAAAAGTGCAAAAACAATAAGCTCAGGAGTGATACCAAAAGCAAAAAAGCAATCATTAATAGAAAAATTAATGCTTTATGTTCGGGGTAATTTTTTTATTCCAGATGCTCGTAAAAACTGGGTAAAACCTTCGGTAACATACTTATCAGAGTATATTCAAAAGCATCACATAAAAACAATTATAACTACAGGTCCACCGCATAGTTTGCATCTGATTGGACTTCAATTAAAAACGCAACTGAATATTAATTGGATATCTGATTTTAGAGATCCTTGGACAACAATTGGCTATCATAAAGATTTAAAACTGAGCCAATCTTCTCAACAAAAGCATAAAGCACTTGAGTTACAGGTTTTAAATTTGGCTGATGAAATCATTGTAACGAGCAACCATACCAAAAATGAATTTCAAAATAAAACCAAGCAACCTATTTCTGTAATTACCAATGGTTACGATCCACATTCAGTTAGAGTAGAAGGGAAGGACAAAAAATTTACTTTATCGCACATAGGTTCTTTGTTATCTGAGCGTAACCCAAAGGTGTTCTGGAAAGTACTTTCAGAACTAATTACTGAAAATGAAGTATTTTCAAAAACGTTTCAGCTTAATTTAGTTGGATTAGTTAGCGATGATGTTATGGAATCAATTTATCAAAATGGGTTAAAAGACCATCTGAATATTGTAGGTTATGTAAGTCATGATGAAGCGATTAAATTCCAAATGCAATCTCAACTGCTACTGCTTATTGAAATTGATTCGGAAGATACCAAAGCAATTATTCCAGGAAAGGTGTTTGAATATTTAATTTCTGAAACCCCAATATTAGCAATTGGCCCAGAGAATTCTGATGTAGAACACATCATTAAATCAACCCATACTGGCACTTACTTTAATTATAACGATAAAGGGCAATTAAAGACTCAGGTCTTAAAATATTTTGAGGCATATCAAAACAATAATTTAAGCGTCATGGCTATAGGCTTGCAACCTTACAGTAGAAAAGCACTTACTGAGAAATTGAGTAAGCGTATTAATAGTTTATGATTTGTCATTCATTTTTTAATATAAGAGTTTATAGTTGTAATTTGAATTTTTTTAAAGCTTCCAAGTTAGATTTACTATAGTTTAAGCAATGAGCATCGTATTAAAACAAACCTTTAAAAATACAATAAGTACATACTTAGGTTTTGGTATTGGTGCCATAAATACACTTTTTTTATATACTAATTTTTTAACCGATGAATATTACGGCTTAGTGGCATTTTTGCTATCCGCAGCAAATATTATGATGCCGTTTATGGCGTTTGGTGTGCATAATGCCGTAATTAAATTCTATTCGTCATTTAAATCTAAGGCAAGTATCAATAGCTTTTTTACCTTAATGCTATTCTTACCTTTAGCATTCATAATTCCAACAGCCTTAATAGGTTATATTTTTTATGAAGGCATTGGTAATTTACTTTCCAATGAAAACAAAATAGTTGGAGATCACATTTTGCACATCTTTGTTTTAGCAATAGCCATGGCCTATTTTGAAATCTTTTTTGCGTGGTCTAAAGTACAGTTACAAACGGTCTTTGGTAATGTAATGAAAGAGATATTTCATCGTGCATGTATCATGATATTGCTATTTCTGGTGTATTTAGATTGGTTGACTGTGGATCAATTTATTTTGGCACTTGTTGCCGTTTACGTACTGCGCATGCTAATAATGAAGCTTTATGCATACTCAGTTAGATTTCCGAAGATAAGATTTCAAAAAATTAAAGACCTTCCAGCGATTTTAAAATACGCTTTACTTATGATTATTGCGGGCTCCGTAGCCATGTTGATTCTAGACATCGATAAATTTATGATTGGTTTAATGATAGAGGATATAGGGCAAGTGGCTTACTATAGTGTGGCTATTTTTATTGCTACGGTCATTGCGGTTCCACAACGTGCCATGCATCAAATTATGATGCCATTGACCGCAAAATATTTAAATGATAAAAACAAGATAGCTTTAGAAGATCTTTACAAGCGAAGTTCCATGAGCCTATTAATAATAAGTGGATTCATTTTTTTGCTGATTGTTTTAAACATCAACCAATTGTATGAAGTTCTTCCGCAGGAATTTAGAGGTGGGCTTTTTGTAGTTCTTATTGTGAGTTTGGCTAAGCTTTACGATAATAGTATTGGAAACAATAATGCCATTTTATTTAATAGTGATTATTATAGAATGGTACTATTTTTTGGGGTATTACTGGCCTTTTTAGCTATTGTTCTCAACTATATTTTTATTCCCATCTATGGTATAGAAGGCTCTGCTTTTGCTACATTTTTGGCTGTTGCAATTTACAACACTATTAAGGTGGTTTTTGTAAAACAGAAATTTAATATGTTGCCCTTTTCCAGGTCGTCCTTAAAGGTTGTCTTACTTTTAATTCTGCTCACAGGTCTAATGTATTTTTGGGAATTTCCGTTTCATCCTATTATGAATATTGTTTTAAAATCTTTAATGGTAGGAGTCTTGTATTTTACGTCTGTTTATAAGCTCAAGGTTTCTGAAGATGTTTCAAATCAGATAAAAAAGTATTTACGGTTAAAGTGATTCGTGTTTTTATCCTTCAACCTAGCGGGAAATTTTATCTAACTGTAACTGTAGACTTTTCACTATGCTCTAAATGACAAAAAAGATTCCCACGAAAATAGGTATTGTAACGAGAAATCCCGCAAGGTGCTCTGAGGCATACATCATGCGGGATTTCTACTAACCAACCAAAAAAATTATTTTACTTTTTTATCCTCTAGATCGTCTTGTATTAGATCTCGTAGAACGCTGATTGCTCTTTCTACTTGTATTAGATCTGTTCGATACAGAAGATGATTTTCTTTTATTCTGAACTGTACTTCGTTGTCTATTATTTTGCGAGCTAGCTTTATTATATGTACGAGATTTAGTCGCTTTTGGTTTTCTAACCGAAGTACTTTTTGTTCGCTCTACTTTATTAGACACCGAACTTCGTGCTTTGGTCACATTTTTATTTACATTTCTTGTTGACCTTGCTGAATTTGAACCTACAGAAGTTCTTGATGGTGTTGACACATTTCTGTTAGAACGTGTTGACACTGTTCTGCTTGCCGCTCTAGTACTTTCACTAGATCGCGTTGCTCTAGTATTAGTACGTGTCGTTGTCGCTCTATCAGATTGTCTCGTTGTAGACCGAGCTGCACTGGTTTCAGGACTTCTTGTGCTTCTAGTAGAACGCGTCGCTGTACTGTTCTGTGCTAAACGTGTACTTCTGGTACGTGTTATTTCGGTATTTCTACGTGTAACATTTCTCTGTATAGTACGCTCTCTATTATTTCTTGGAGCTTGCACGTACACATTACTTCTATTTCTCCTCGTAGCGACTCTGGTATTACCACGTCTCGTATTATTGACGTTAAAATATCTTACGTTATTTCTGTAAGGTCTATAGTAAATATGTCTCACAGGCGTATAAAATTGTCTATACGGATTTACATTAACAACACAATAGTTAACAGGTGGTACTATGTAAAATCTATGCCATGGTCTGAATATATATGCTCTGTTGTACACATTGATAAACCCGTCATATCTCCAAAACGCATTGTTTCTGTAATATACATTTAGTCCACCAATTCTATTGATTCTATTGAATCTGTTATATGTGATGAATATGTCACCAATTTGATTGACTCTACCATAAAAATCGTAAAAGATTGGTGTATTTTCAATTTGAATAATAGCTCCAAAACTATCATACTGCACATATGGGTTATAGTTATAACCAGAATTAAAACTTAGGGTAAAACCGGGTGTATCAATACCTACGCTTACATCAGGTCCATAATCTGGAATATAAAAATCGAATTGACCATCTCTATATACCGAGAATTCAATACCACCTTCATTAAATATGAAAGAATTACTATAACCTCTCACATAGTTATTGATTGAAGCATCGGCTTCTGATGTTGTGGTGTTGGCTGCAAATGCAGTAGTGCTAAAAGCAACTATGGCTGCAAAAAAATATAGTATCCGTTTCATAGTTAAGGGTTTTAAAATTAAACTCGTTAAGTAATACACAAACAGCGTGCCAAAAAATACAACTATTTGATTATCAGTATTTTTAAAAAAATAAAAACCCCGAAGCATTGGGGAAAGCTTTCGGGATTTTTGGATCTCAATTTCACATTGAGATATTAGTGCTTATGTTTCTTCTGTTTTTTTACTTTACCGTTTTTTCGGTAATAGTAATAACTGTTATCATTGCTCCAACTTTCATCCCAATCATCATTAAAGGAATGGTCATTAAAATGATCTATGGTACAGCTTGTGGTTCCACAGAAACCACAACCTTGATTACTAAAGTTAACATGCCCTCGAGTGCCAATAACATTACCATATCTATTATAAAGAATTCTTAAGCCACCAACTTGCTTTAGTTGACCTCTTCTGTAGCCCATGTATACAGAACCAGCACGTTTAATTCGACCTTGTCTGTCATAGTTAATAAATACGTTGCCGATACGTCTTACACGACCCCATCTGTCGTGTCTTACCAAAACACCTCTGTCTCCACGATGGTAACGTGTTCCGGGAGCACCATATGTACGATTCGTTTGACGCCTATTACGTTTGTAATAGTAATCATCATTATCTGGTATTGTAGGCAGAATTTCGGTATTAAAATCGAAGCTTCCATCCGGAAAAATTAAAAATTCTACACCACGCTCAATGAACACTATGGGTTCGGTAAAACGATAGCGTGCATTATTAAAATCTTCCCCATTAAAAACAGCATCTCCTGCTGTTGTCGCTGTGGCCGATGTTATTCCTAATAACACCATCACCAAAAAAAGTACTTGCTTTTTCATAATTTATAGGTTTTTAGATTTACCCAGTCGCTAACGTATTTAGGACTTTTGGGTTTACGCTATATATTTTTTTGAAAACCAATTAACGTGCCAAGAATTGTAATGTTTTTAAAACCAGATACTTGAGTTGTGATTTGAATATTGAATTGCAATAACTCTAGAATTCTCACTTCTGATTAATAGGGCATATTAACATTAATTTTATTATTTTTAATCCAAGACCAATCATCGCAGATGAAAACCAACCAAGACACTTGTCAAAATTGTGAGCAACCTTACGATAAAGGATTTCAGTTTTGTCCTTATTGTGGGCAAAAAATCAATGATGAACTTACATTGGGTGTACTTTTCTATAATACAATCAGTAATTACTTTTCGTTTGACGCACGCTTTTTAAAGAGTTTCGTTCCGTTAATGTTTAAACCTGGTTATTTAGCGAAGAAATTTTTGGAAGGTAAGCGACTGCTTTATTTGCACCCTGCGCAGATGTACTTGTTTATTTCTGTGGTATTCTTTTTCGTATCCTCATTCACTATTGATAAATGGCAGAAAGATATAGAGGAAATTAATAAAAAAATCGCCAATGCTCCAGTGGAGGTTAATGAAAAGAAGCAATCTAAAGTTAAGTTAGATTCAATAAAAAAAGCAGATCTATTAGAAAATCTAAAAGAAAATAGGTCGAAATTGGGTTTAAATACCGACGAATTAAAGAAAGCAGATTCGATCATTCAATCGGAAACAAATAATACCAGCTTTACTTGGGATTTTGATAAAGCCAAGGTTGATTCTTTAATTGGCGCTGGTGCAAACGACGATATTATATACAAAGAAATGGGAATGTCTGATAATGCTAATTATTTTGAACGAGGCATTTATAAAGGTTTTCTAAATATAGCCAAAGGCTCTGGTGCTGGTAATATGTTTCGACGTGCATTTGATGCTGTGCCAATAACCATGTTTATACTTCTGCCGCTTTTTGCATTATTGCTAAAACTGTTTTATTTTAGGAGGGGACGTTATGCTTACCATTTGGTATTTACATTTTATCTCTTTTCTTTTCTTTTTACACTGTTTACAATTTTAATGGTATTTGATTTATTAATATTGCCAATACCAGGATGGATTAGTACACTCATTATACTTTCAACCTTCTTTTACTTTTATATGGCATTGCTTAAATTCTATGAGCGTCATTGGTTTACAACTTTAATTAAAAGCGGAGTAATTACTTTTATATTCTCAATTTTGGTACTAATAACTACAGTAGGATTGGTGTTTTTTGGTATTTTTAATGGGTAACATAATTAACAAAAATATCAAAAATTAAGTTGTAAAGTCTTACAAATCAACAAATGGAATCCCAAGATTTATCGATTTGGGTTTTAAGTATTAAGTAGATGAAAAATTTGTAAAGATAGCCAATGGGAAATTTCAAAATTGGTTGACTTATTCTATAGAACAAAAGACGAGAGCTGTCATTGGTTTTTGTGTAGGAAGTAATTCTATAGAAAACATTAAACTAATCATAGGTAAACTTCTATTACTAAAACCACAAAAAAATTATACTGACAGATTACCGCTTTCTAGAAATTTAATTCCAAGGCATATTCATAAAGTATTTCAATACTTTACAAACAGAATAGAACGAAAGAACCTGGCTCTTAGGACTCATATTAAAAGATTATTTAGGAAAACGATTTATTATTCAAAAAAAGAAAAGTATCTCGAAGCTTATCTAAGAATCTATTATTGGGGATGATTACTTAAAAGAACTGAGTTAAAAAGACTTGTTTTTTAACTCAGTTCTTTGTGGGCAACGGTAACGGTATTTGATTTTTTGGCAAATGTGTTTAATTTTTAGGATTTACAATTTGCTGTTCCAAATTTTCTAAATACTCAATCGCTTTATTTGAAAACGAGAAGTAATCATCATTATTAAGAGCTGCATCGTTATAAATATAGAAAAAACTAAAAGGATTGGTTAGGGTCTCAATAATCTTTTCTTTTCCAAATTCATTTTCGATTAACTCTGCCATATAAAAACCGTTTGGGTGACAATTAACTGGAAAATTTTTGAATATTTGACTTCCATAACTAACAATACTGTCATTACTCACAGATAGGTATTCTAGTTTATCATTCATAAACTTCAGCTTTTTATTTGAAGTATAGTAGGCGTCCACCCATTTAATGTTGACACTATCTTCAACAGTGGCTCTTTTGTCAATTAGGTCGGCCACTCCTTCAACTTGCAATTGTTTTATTGGTCGATACAAATTATACAATTTGCTCTCTCTATCTGGGCCTTCAATTCTATCCTCAATGAAACCCAAATAATAATGGTGAAATTCATGTCCAATTAGGTTTGACAATTCTTCAGGATTCATATCCATTATGAATTTCATATCAAATATGATGTTACCGCCCATAACCCTTGCATCAGGTGAAAAAACTAAAAACTGAAGTGGTGGAGTTGTATATACTGTATCAATATATTTGGGCAAATACTTTAGCGCTTTTTGCCTACCTTCTACAATGTAATCGTCTATATCTAAAGACTCCACATATCGCTTAAGTCTTGGTTTACGTTCCCTTACTGAAACCAAATGATTTAAATCTCTTTTAAGCCAATATCCAGCAGTATAAGTAATGTATCCAATCGACCCTGTCTTTCTGGATTGAAAACAAGAGTTATTATGGATTTAATATATTCATTGTTTTTTAATGCTTTATACCCTTTGGTTTCAAAGAGATTATCCCAAGCAGCTTCTGAAACATTAACATTATCTTCTAAAGAGTCTGTAATGGCCAAGAACTGATCTACCCCAGAAAAGTCATAGTCAAATTCAATTTTTGGCTCTACAACTTTGGTCTTTACTTTTTCATTACATGAACAAAACACCAGAAAAATTAATAGAGTATGGGCTGAAGTTGATAAAATATTTTTTATGTTCATTATAGTACGTCTTTAAGGTTAATTAATCGCATTTCTGGTGATGCTTTTACAGCGTGTTTTATTATGGGCATATGTCCGTTGCCAAAAATCACTAAAACCCTGTCATTTTTATTTTCAATCGTCTTTCGAATGTTCGAAAATATTCTCAAATTTCTACTATACCACCCAGCCGCCAATGCGTCAGCTTTTGGATAATCTTCACTATTGTTTATTCCTATTGGGCTTAAGATATAATGTCCATGGTTTTCAATTTGATGATCGTCTTCATTAATGTAGATTAAGAAATCTTTTAGAGGTATGGTTGTCTTTAAGGAATCTATATATTCGTATTTTTTCTTAAACAGCTTACCATAATCACTTGATAATAAATGACTTAAATTTTCCTCATTCGCTATATCTTCTCTATCCTTCAGCCCATCCACGCCCATTGATTCAGCATCACCTGCAATTAGCTTTTCGTGTTTCAAGATTTTTCCGAGACGGAAACCCAATTGAAAAATTTCATTAGTCCTCAATTCAAACTTATCCTGGAGGTATAAATTATAAAGCGAATCTATCCTTCTATGCTTGTTTGCCTTAACCTCAATAACGATCTTAGTTGGATTGAATTCTTTTAGGGCATTTGTTATCTCTTCTATTTCTTTTTGTCGGGAATCGGACATTACATCTAAATGAAACTTAGGTTTGTAACCGTCCCTACCAGCATCCCTGAAGTGAAACATCCCCATTAAAAGTATCTGTGGTTTTTTTTGTTTTTTCCTTAAGAAGTCTGGAACTGAATCATTTGCGATTTCTTGACTAACCTCTGTATCCGTTTTATTTTGGTTACACGAAGTCAATATCAATAAAGCGGCCATCGTGTGACCCAGAAATGAAATGGGCTTAAACATTTTAAAAGGTTTCGGCAGGATAATTTTTCTGATCATTTATACAAGATTTACTAATTCATAGATAGGTATTTAATTAAAATGTTACACTTTATATCGCTACAGAAGTTCTGTGTATAGGGTAATGTAGTAAACCGGTGCTTGGCTATTCTTATAAATATGAAATGTAAAAGCTTCATCCAATCCAACTGTATAAAAAAGTAAAAAGTATGTCGAAGCACATCCAAAGATCTACTTTTGGGGATAAAAACGTAAAAGAATATGCTATATTTATAATATGAGCGGAATCTATTACAATTACGCAAAACTTGTGAGCAAGGAAGAACTCGACCAAGAACGAAAACAAATCATTGATCAGCTTATCAAGGAGGCAGTAAATGATGACAATCTAATCGATGATGAAGATTTAGATTTTATTTGAATGAAACACAAAAAATGAGTGGCTAAGTGAGCTACCAAGTTAAGCGTGCAGAAAAAGCATTGTCGCACGATCTCAATGTTCAAAATTATATTTGGATTTGGGCCTATACCATTTAACTACATTTTAATTACAGTTTGATTACATCTCAATCAACCGCTAATTTTAAAATCTACAAAGAAGTCCTTCAAATTCATGTCCTATGCAACATAGCAGGTTTATATTTTTATCTAGTTCCAAAGCTGAAAAGTCAGTTAAATAATCTAAAGACACTTAGAGAGCTTTAGCAATTTTAAACGCAGTCTCAATAAATGGTTTTACTTTATCACGTTCATAACATCCAATTACAGGAGCGTGTACATCAATCTGTTTAGCAAAAGTTCTTATTGCAGTGAGGCTAACTATCATCTACAATTTTTCCTGAAGATACACACCTGTAACTGATTTCTTATTCGAGGCTATTTCTTCAGGAGTGCCTGAGGCTACCAAGTGCCCACCTCGTTTTCCGCCTTCCGGTCCTAAATCAATAATATAATCGGCGCATTTAATTAATTCGATATTATGTTCAATAACGATAATAGAATGTCCTTTTGCAATCAATGCCTGAAAGGATTTTAATAACTTTTGAATATCGTGAAAATGTAATCCTGTTGTAGGTTCATCAAAAATAAACAGTGCATTGTCACTCTTACTGCCTTTACCTAAAAATGTTGCTAATTTAATACGCTGTGCCTCACCACCAGAAAGGGTAGAGGAGGACTGTCCCAAAGTAACATAACCCAAACCAACATCTTGTAAGGGCTGTAACTTGTTCTTGATTTTTGTTTGTTTATACGTGTCAAAGAAATCTATAGCATCATCAATGGTCATGTTAAGAATGTCATCGATGGATTTGTTTTCAAAATGAACCTCTAAAACTTCTTTTTTAAAACGTTTGCCTCCACAAGTATCACAGGTGAGATGCACATCTGCCATAAATTGCATCTCTATAGTCACTTCGCCTTCACCTTTACAGGTTTCGCAACGCCCTCCATCTACATTGAAGCTAAAATGCTTAGCTGCATAATTTCTAATTTTACTCAGCTTTTGGGATGCAAAAAGTGAGCGAATATCATCATAGGCCTTAATATAAGTAACAGGATTAGAACGCGACGAGCGACCTATTGGATTCTGGTCTACAAATTCTACATGTTGAATGTTACTGTGGTTGCCAGTTAAATAGGTAAACTGACCCGCTTTGTCACTAAATCCGGTTAGCTTTTTTTGAATGGCAGGAAAGAGTATCTTTTTTACCAATGTACTTTTTCCGCTTCCAGAAACTCCAGTAACAACAGTGAGCATTTGCAATGGAAACGTTACATCAATATTTTTAAGGTTGTTCTCTCGAGCTCCAACAATATCGATATGATATTTTGATGTTCTACGTTTCTCTGGCACTTTAATTTCTAATTGACCATTTAGATATTTGGCTGTTAAGGTATCGGAAACTAAAATATCCTTAAAATCGCCAGATGCCACAACTTCACCACCAAAAGTACCAGCTTCTGGGCCAATATCAATAATTTGGTCTGCGGCTTTCATAATGTCTTCATCATGCTCCACAACGATGACGGTGTTACCTAAATCCCGTAAAGATTTAAGCACTTCGATTAAGCGCTCCGTATCTTTTGGGTGCAGGCCAATACTGGGTTCATCTAATATGTACATAGAACCTACTAGGCTACTGCCAAGCGAAGTCGCTAAATTGATACGTTGACTTTCACCTCCAGACAATGTATTGGATTTTCGGTTTAGTGTTAGATAATTTAAACCTACATTAGAAAGGAATTCTAGTCTTGTATTAATTTCTGTTAGAAGGCGTTTGGCTATTTTAATGTCGTATTTGTTTAGCTTTAAATTTTTGAAAAATTCCGCTAATTCATTTAATGGTAAATCAACCAAATCGGTGATGGTAGCATCATTTATCTTTACATAACTGGCTTCTTCCCGTAAACGCTTTCCTTTACAAACATTACATTTTGTTTTTCCGCGATAGCGCGACAACATCACACGATTCTGAATTTTATAGGCCTTAGATTCCAGTTCGGCAAAGAAACTGTCCAGTCCCTCAAAATATTTATTTCCAGACCATATCAAAGCTTTATGCTTTTCACTTAGTTCAAAATAGGGTTTGTGTATGGGGAAATCGAATTTGTGTGAGTTATTAACCAGTTGATCCCTATACCAACTCATGCTTTCTCCTCTCCATGGAAAAATAGCATTTTCGTAGACCGATAGTGCACTATTAGGTATAACCAAATCTTCATCTATACCAATTACATCACCATAGCCTTCACACTTAGGACAAGCTCCGTAAGGATTATTAAAGCTAAATAGATGTGCGTTAGGCTCTAGAAACGTTATGCCATCCAATTCAAATTTATTATTGAATGTTGTTTGTTTATTATCTGAAAGTGATTCGATAATACAAGTCCCGACACCTTCAAAAAAAGCAGTTTCAATTGCATCTGCCAAACGATTTAGAAAGTCTTCATCATCTTTGTAGACAATTCTATCAACAACTAGAAATAAATTTTTATCTGATTTAATATTTTGCTTTAAGGCATCATCAATTCTCAAAACACCATCCTTATATTTAATCCTTGCATAGCCTTGCTGCTGAAGCGTTTGTAGTTTATTCTCTACAGTTCTGCCTTCTTCTAGGATAATAGGTGAGAGGAGTAGAAGTTTTGCGCCTTCATCAAACTTTGAGATATAATCGATAACATCTGTTACCCTATGCTTTTTAACTTCTTCACCAGAAATCGGAGAGTAGGTTTTTCCTATTCGAGCAAATAATAATTTTAAGTAATCATAAATTTCTGTAGTTGTGCCAACCGTAGAACGCGGATTGGTAGAGTTCACCTTTTGCTCAATTGCAATAGCGGGTGCAATACCTTTTATATAATCTACTTTGGGTTTGTTTAAACGGCCTAAAAACTGACGTGCATAGCTCGATAGGCTTTCTACATAACGCCTTTGACCCTCAGCGTATAAGGTATCGAAAGCTAAACTCGACTTCCCGGAACCCGATAATCCTGTTATAACAACTAATTTGTTTCTAGGGATAACGACATCAATATTTTTTAGATTGTGAAGCTTGGCACCTTTAATAATGATGTTTTCTTTGGGATTAACGTCTAAAATAGTAGTGTTCATAGGATATCTAGGTGATAGAATTTTGCAAAGATACGTTATCTAATTCAGCTGTTAAAATGCAATAATGGCAAGCTAAATGTTAAAATTTGGTAGTTTTTTTTGTTTTTTCGGAATGATTGTTGTTATATTTACCACATAATCATTTAAAAAACAACTGCGTATAAATAATATTACTTTAAAAAATTAACCCCTTGCTAAGAAGTTTACTTCTTACTACTAAGAGTAATATTATGAAAAGAGAACTTATCCAAGACGCAGAGTTGGTAAGCAACTACATTAAAGGAGACGAGAGTGCACTATCGGTTTTGATAGGAAGGCATAAACAAAAAATCTATAGTTTTATATATTCTAAGGTTTACGATAGAGACATTACTGAAGATGTTTTTCAGGATACCTTTATTAAAGTCATTAGAACCTTAAAGCGTGGCAAATACAACGAAGAGGGTAAATTTTTACCTTGGGTAATGCGAATTGCACACAATTTAGTTATTGACCACTTTAGAAAGAATAGCCGTATGCCTAAGTTTGATAATACTGGGGAATTTAGCATTTTTTCAGTATTAAGTGATTCTAGCCTTAATGCAGAAAAGAGTATGATTAAAGATCAGGTAGAATTGGATGTAAGACGTGTTATTGAGGAATTGCCTGAAGATCAAAAACAAGTTTTAATAATGCGCATGTACCAAGATATGAGTTTTAAGGAAATATCTGAGCGTACAGGTGTTAGTATCAATACGGCACTAGGCAGAATGCGTTATGCACTTATTAATATGCGTAAGGTTATAGAACAAAACAATATCGTTTTAACGAATTAGGCTAAACCTTTTTCGGATTTAAAGTCTTAGAGTTTTTAATTTTTAATTTGAATTTTATTTGTTAGACACAATAAACAAAGTTCAATTGCGTTTTAACCATATAATAAATCCTAAATTATTAATATGGAAAAAATTTACTCTAACATTTCCCGAAAAAATGACAACCTAAAACCAAAAGATGAAACTATAAGTTTCCTTTTGAATTACTCAAAGGCTTTAAGTGTTATAGATTATAATAAATTGAAGTTTGAAGCACTTCTAAATTAAGTTGAAGAAAAAATCCTAATGTGAAAGCATTAGGATTTTTTTGTAAATAACTGCACTTTGTAATTTTTGGTTGTTAAATATTTTTGCTTTAAGTCCTTAAGATATCGAAATATTTTAGATTCCATGGGATGCTTATCTAATAAGTAGTTTTTTAAACTTTCATCATAAACTGTTACGATAAGATACCAATGTCCTTTTCGTGTAGTATGAAGCCCTTCTTCAAACAAAGGATCATTGAATTAGTTGAAAATTCAATGTATCTCGATTTTGCTCAAAACGACAGTATAGGTTATTTCTTCTTTTTGTAATAGTTATCCAAAACCGACTTCCTCCCAATCGTTTTGGTAATAATGTCCTTTTCTAAATCCCAACCACGTGCAGGTGAATATTCACGACCATACCAAATGATTTGAAGATGCAAATCGTTCCAGAGTTCTTTTGGAAATAGACGTTTTGCATCTTTTTCGGTTTGTACCACATTTTTTCCGTTAGTTAAATTCCAACGGTACATTAAGCGGTGAATATGGGTATCTACAGGAAAGGCAGGTATTCCAAATGCTTGGGATAAAACAACGGCAGCAGTCTTATGGCCAACGGCAGGTAAGGCTTCTAATTCTTCATACGTCTGCGGCACTTTACCATTATGCTTATCAATTAAAATATGTGATAAACCATGGATGCCTTTACTTTTCATGGGTGACAAACCAACGGGTTTTATTATTTCCCTAATTTCCTCAATACTCAACTTAATCATATCATAGGGATTGTCAGCACGTTCAAATAACAGTGGTGTAATTTGGTTAACGCGTACATCCGTGCTTTGGGCAGACATTAAAACCGCAATCAATAGTGTATAAGGATCTTTATGGTCTAATGGTATCGGAATTTCAGGATACAGTTGATTTAACGTATTTATAACAAATTGTACCTTTTCTTGCTTAGTCATTCATCGTATTTTTACAGAAACACAAATTTAAGCAATATGACGC
This sequence comes from Winogradskyella luteola, assembly GCF_019203985.1. Classification (GTDB taxonomy): domain Bacteria; phylum Bacteroidota; class Bacteroidia; order Flavobacteriales; family Flavobacteriaceae; genus Winogradskyella; species Winogradskyella luteola. The sequence continues at coordinate 91,253 of NZ_JAGSPD010000002.1, forward strand.
ATTTAAAAGCAGGTGATAAAGCACCAGATTTTTCAGCAAAAGACGAACAGGGAAATACAGTTTCGTTATCTGATTATAAAGGAAAAAAGCTAGTTGTTTTCTTTTACCCAAAGGCAAGTACGCCTGGCTGTACAGCTGAAGCTTGTAACTTAAACGATAATTACGATAGGTTTAAAGCGCTGGGTTATGAGATCTTGGGTGTGAGTGCAGATAGTGCAAAACGTCAATCGAATTTTAAAAACAAATACGGTTTTCAATACCCATTATTGGCAGACGAAGACAAAGCTGTAATAGAAGCCTTTGGTGTTTGGGGGCCAAAGAAATTTATGGGTAGAGAGTACGATGGTATTCACAGAACTACTTTTGTTATTGACGAACATGGTGTTTTAGAGGACGTTATCACTAAAGTGAAGACAAAGGAGCACGCAGCTCAGATACTAACAGAATAAGGGCTTTTGCATTAACGGAAAATAAAACGACCTATTTCACTTACTCATGGTAGTCAAAATAGGTCGTTTTTTCTTTTATTAAACAGTGTTTTACTTATGCATCACCTCTTCAGACTCGCAACCAAACAAACTCTTCTCCTTTATAAGCTTGGCCACACCTTCAGGTAACATTTCTTCCCAACCTTCTTTTCCTTCTGCTATCATCTTTAAGACAGTTCTTGAGAAAACAGTGAGGTTAGAGGTATCAAAATCGGTAATATCAACTACTTTTCCATTGTACTTAAAGAATTTGTAGAGTTCTTTCATACGTGGATGAACTTTTAGATTTTCGCTTGTAGTTAAGCTGCCATCTTCATTTTGCATAGGGTAAAGATATACGCGCAAATCTTTATAGAACAATTTACCGAATGCTTCTAAAATTCCACCACTTAAATGACGATAGTACTTTTCGTCAAAAATATCGACCAAATTATTCACTCCCATAGCTAATCCCATTCTGCTTCTGGTATACTGGGAGAAATATTCAACTAACTTGTAGTATTCCTGAAAATTGGATATCAAAACCGTTTGTCCTAAAGAGCACAGTAGTTTCGCACGATCCATAAAATCTTGTTCGTCTATTTCTCCTTCTGCTCTTAAATTTGATAAAGTGATTTCAAAAATGACTTGCGTTTTGTCCTTATCTACCTTATTCTCTTTGATAAACATTTCGTATGATTTCTCATACATATCCATATTTACTTTGGTAACAGGCCTAAAACTACCTCTTAAGGCAAGGATATTTTTTTTGTAAAGTACACGTGCCGGAAGTACATTATTGCCGTCTGGAGCAAACATTACAGCATCTGTCATACCATTTTTAACAAGTTGTAGACTCATTAAACGATTATCGACATCTTTATAGACAGGGCCCGAAAAGTTTATGGTATCGATTTCTAATTGATCTTTATCCAGATGGTCATATAAATAGCGAAGTAACTTGCGTGGTTGATTGTACTTGTAAAAAGCACCGTAGATCAGGTTTGTGCCTAATTTCCCAAGAGTTTCTTGCTGTAAACGCGCATCATTTTCTTTAAACCGAATATGAAGAATAATATCATTATAGTCTTGGTCTGGAGCCACTTGATATTTAATGCCTACCCAACCATGTCCTTTATACTTCTTTGCAAAATCTATAGTAGCAACAGTATTGGCATAAGAAAAGAATATCTTATTTGGATTATCGTCTCTTGGAATACGTTGCTCCATGAGATTTACCTCATGAGATAACATTTTACGTAACCTTGCTTCGGTAACATAACGTTTATCGTCTTCAATACCATAAATGGCATCACTAAAATGTTTATCATAAGCCGACATGGCTTTTGCTATAGTACCTGAAGCACCACCAGCTCGAAAAAAATGACGGACCGTTTCTTGGCCAGCACCTATTTCTGAAAATGTACCATAAATGTCTTTATTGAGATTAATACGTAGGGCTTTGTCTTTAAGGGAAGGAATATTTTCAAATTCCGAGTCGCCAGTATACGTTATTTCTTCCATAGATATTGGGATTGCATCATTTTAGCAAAGGTATCAATTTACTATTGCAAACAAAAAAATAAACTTATTTTTGTTTCAAACTAAGAGGCCTTTGAAAATTACATTTTTAGGGACAGGAACTTCACAGGGAATTCCAATAATTGGAAGCACACATCCTGTATGTTTAAGTGACAATCCAAAAGATAAACGCTTACGTGTATCTGTTCTTGTAGAATGGGATAACTTTACCTATGTTGTGGATTGTGGGCCAGATTTTAGGCAACAAATGCTCAATGCCAAAGTTAACAAAATCGATGGTGTTATTTTTACCCATGAACATGCGGATCATACCATGGGTTTGGACGATATTCGTCCATTTTTTTTTAGGCAAGGAGATATAGATTTATATGCGCACAAACGTGTTTTTAAAGCCTTGGAAAAACGATTCGATTATATTTTTACAACCCAACCAAAATACCCTGGTGTACCAAGTGTTACTAAGCATCTAATTAAGAACAAACCTTTTAAAGCTGGTAACATTGAAGTAATACCTGTCGATGGCCTGCATCACAAACTTCAGGTATTTGGATTTCGATTTAAAGATTTTGCATATTTAACAGATATGAAAACTGTACCAGATGAAGAAGTTGAAAAACTGGGTAATCTCGAAGTCCTTGTGGTTAATGCGCTTAGAGAAGAACCACACATGTCGCATTTTAATTTAGAAGAGGCTTTGGCATTCATTAACAAAGTAAAGCCAAAGCGTGCTTATTTAACACATATTAGTCATCATATGGGGTTTCATGATGATGTACAACAAAAACTGCCAGACAACGTTTTTTTGGCATACGATAACTTACAAATTACCATTTAAGATATGAAGAGTAGAGTTTTTATGTATTTGTTTATTTTTTCGGCATTACTGATTATTTTTCAATATGTCAATTCGAAGAGTATCATTGATAAATACGAAAAAGATATTGCTAGCTATAAAACCACTATGGCCGAACAAGAAAAAACTATAGCCACTCTAGAAGAGCAGAATTTTGAACTCAACTACTTTAATATAGATCGTAATGATAATGCCTTAGACTATTTCATTACACAAGGTTATAATGCAGATAAGCTCATTGCAGCAATTACCGAAGGGCTTTATAACATGAATAATTACGAAGGTGAAGAGCATCCAATTGTACCTTTTGTATCGATGACTGATTCTAAGTTGTTAATCAATAAAATACGAATTTTAAATCATAGATGGATTGTTGCCAACTTTACTGACGGCCAGCATTGGGGAGAAATTTTTGTGACTTACGAAATTGATGAGGAAAATAACTTAAAGTATAAACTGGTGGAATACTTTATGTATCCAAAATTCGATTAGATGTATTGGTTTAACCAAGCCTTAAAATCATAAAAGTTCTGTGGAGCTACGCCATGACCCACTGGATATTCCTTGTATATGTAATTAACCTTCAAAGCCTCTAAAAATCCGGGAGTTTTTCTGGCCCAATCTACAGGTATAACTTGGTCAACAGATCCATGGGAGCAAAAAAAGTTTAAATGAGAAACATCTTTGTCTTTAATCGTATCGGGTAAGATATCTTCATTAATATAGCCGCTTAAAGCTACAACATTTTTTACCTTTTGAGGGTAGGTAAGTGCTACGGCATAACTTAAAATAGTGCCTTGACTAAAGCCTAGAAGTGTAACATTCTCAGAATTTAGAGGATAAGCTTTACAAGCATAATCAATAAATTTTGAGATTAGACCTACAGATTTTTTGGCTTGTTCATTATCACTCCATTTGCCTTGCACAGCATCAAAATTTATGGAGTACCATGCATTTCCAAAGGGTTGCATAGGATATGGTGCTCTTAAGGAGATGATGAATAGTTCTTCGGGCAATTCTGAAGCAAAAGCGAATAAATCATTTTCATCACTGCCGTAGCCATGACACATTATGAGTAATGGAGCATTTTCTTTTAGTGACGAAGGTCTTTTAATATAATGCAAATCTACCATGCTTACTGTCCAATATTTTTAAATATATTCTGAAAAACATCCCCTAGCAATGGGATTTTGTTCACTTTACCAGTAACGGCACCAAAAATACCATAGAGATATAATATCGAGAAAAACAACCAAAAAGCCATACTTATATTGATACTGTTAAAACTACTCACAACAAAGGCTATCATTATATATAACAGGCCCAGGCCAAGGGCTTGTCTTGTATGAAAAGACGTAAAAGGGTTCTTTTTATCCTGATTCATAAAAAAAGCAATTAAAGTGCCGAATAGCGTTAAATAAGCAACAACAGCTAAAGTTTTGCCTTCGTCGATTGTATTTTGATTCATTATTTTAAAACAATTTTATTATTGGCAATAACCCCATAAGTTCTGCCTTTTAATTTCATGCCCAAGAAGGCACTGTTTTTAGATCGCGACGTTATATCTGCTTTACTGAATTGGTATTCCCCATTTGGATCAAACAAGCTTAAATCAGCAACTTCACCAACATTTATTGATGCTTCCGCGATACCAAACCTTGACTTTCCTTGGTTTAGAACACTTACAGTTTTCTTGGTGGTAAATATGGTTTGAAGCGCTCCAAAAGCAGATTCTAAGCCTATGGTGCCATATTTAGCGTAATCGAACTCTATTTTTTTGTCCTCTATGTCTATTGGGTTATGGTCTGTGGTGACCATGTCTATAGTACCATCTTTTAATCCTTCGATTAAGGCGTCACAATCCTTTTGTGTTCGTAAAGGAGGTAATACTTTATATCTGGTATCAAAACCGTCGAGAGCATCATCTGTTATCATTAGGTTGTGAATAGCAACACTACATGTAACATCTAACTTCTTGGCTTTTGCTGCTCTTATTAATTCTACAGACTTAGCTGTTGATATTGTTGGAATATGAAGTTTACCTTCGGTGTATTCTAACAAAAATAGATCTCTGGCAATTTGAAGCTCTTCAGCTAAAGCCGGATTTCCCTTTAAGCCTAATTGTGTACTATTAATATGCTCATTGGCAACACCATGACCTGAGATTTTAGATTCTTGGGGAAATGAGCACACCAAACCACCAAAATTACTGGCATATTGTAGCGCAATCTTCATTAAATTTGGATTTCCAATCGGTTTCTGGTAATCGTAAAACGCTATTGCGCCAGCGTTTTTCATATCGTAAAGCTCTGCTAAATCCTTACCGTTACTGGCTTTGGTCAATGCGCCAAGAGGATAAAGGCTTGTGGCCTTATCTTGAGCTTTAGACTTTACAAACGTTATATCTGCATAACTATCAATTGCGGGATTAGAATTGGCATTTAGCGCTACAGCTGTAAAACCAGATTGTGCTGCAGTTTTTAAACCATTGGCAATAGTTTCGCGTTCTTCATAACCAGGTTCACCAAAAGACACGCTACTATCAAACCAACCCTGAGATACATGGAGGTTATCTAGTGTTATCTCTTTGTAATTGTTGGGATTGGAAATACGTTTAGAAATCTTAGCAATACGACCTTTTTCAATTAAAATATCAACCGTTTCGTTGTGAAAATCACTTTTAGAATCAACGATAGTGGCAGATTTTATGAGTGCGTTCATTTAAGATATTTTAGTAGAAGTATTTCTATAATTAAAAATACTAGCGCAAAAATAACAAACCATTTCCATAACGCGTTAATAGTTGCGTTACTTTTTATAGCGTTTATTGTAGTGACTAGACTTTCGCTCACTGTATTGTTAACTGTGTCTTTTAAATTGTAGTAATCTAAATTACTTTCACTGCGATTATAATTAAAGCTTAAGTTTTGCAATACTTCAGACTTGTCTTTAACACTTAAAATTCCTGCTGTATTCGGATAATCTTCAGTTTCCAGTACAACAGATTTACTATATGTTTTTTGAAGCGGAATTACCGAAATTTCATCAGAGCTCAAAGTTAATATGTCATCCTGCCCCAAAAGCGCATTGATAGCAATAGTATTGGGCTGTCCAATAGTATAATAAAGCTGTGATAATTTTAAACTTTGTTTTCCAATATTATACAATATAGGCACTATTAATGGAGAATTCTTGAAATTTGAATTCCGTTGATTTAAAGCCGAGGCAAACACAAAAGCGTTTGAGTTTCCTACGAGAAAAGGTGTACCGTCTTCATAAGATAAAACAGCATTATTATTAGAAGTGAAACGATAAGATGTTTCTACTTTTGGATATTGAAAATTGGTCACTTTAGAATAAAATGCATTTTTCAAAAGTGGGTGATTATAATTAATGGATGTGATCCTCTTTGGGCTAGTGTTAACAGTATTAAAATTAGAAATATTTGATTTATTAAGTAATTGATTATAAGAATTTAATGATATGTTATTTGATGGAATAATTAAAATATGACCATCATCAAGAATAAATGTTTGAAGTGCGATTATTAATGCGTTTGAAATCGTCTCTAACTCATTTAGAACAATTAGGTTTTGATCTGGAATTAAATTAAAATTCAATGTGTTTAAATTGAAACTTTTATAATCAAATTCGTCATTGGTATAGATACGTTTTAAGAACGAATCGTCCGCAGTTTCATTAATGACTAAAACCTTGGTCTTTGGCTTTGAATTAATGTTAAAATAAAACGTATTGTCGTATTGCAAACCTGCATCTTCCAATACGATTCTTCCATTTATAACGGTATTGTTTGCAATTGTAAATGTTGTTTCAGCTTCATCTTCAATATCCACAGCACTTTTAGTCAGCAAAGTATCATTGTTAAATAAAGAGATGGTCACATTCTCTAATGTTTCACCTTGATTAGATAATAATACCTTTAAATTTAGAGACTCAGCAGTAGCATTTTCAATATAAACACTATCAATGCTCACATTGGCAGCTAAAGACGATTTTGGCTGCACCAGTTTTAACTGAACCGTACTATCGGCTTCAAAGGTGATTGAATTATTTTTTTGCTGAAAATCGGAAACTAAAACCAAATTCTTTGTTGCTGTATTGTTTTTAGAGAATAATTGTTTTCCCTTTAAATATAGAGCGTCATAATTGAGCTGAGTAGGTGAATACTCTAACTGAATTAAATCATTTTTAAGTGCTTTAACCGTTGTGTTTTTAAAAGTTTGATTGTTAGTAAAGAGGCTTATCTGCTCATCCTCGGGCAAGGTGTTAATGACATCTTGTATTGCTTCGTTCAAAAGTGTGCCATTCTTACCTTTGGCCTGCATACTATAAGAGTTGTCTAAATAAATAACCGTTTCTTGAGCTTCGTTAAAATCTTCAGTATTTGGAATATAGGGCTGGGCAAAAGCAATGATAGCAAATGCTAAAAGTAACATTCGTGATAAAAGTGTTAACCATTTTTTTAGTTGTGAGCTTTTGCGAGTTTGCAGTTTTACTGTTTTTAGAAACTTTACATTGGTAAACTCAACTTTCTGAAAACGACGTAATTGAAACAAATGAATAAGAATAGGAATGACCAGTAAAAATAAGGCGTAAAGTAATTCTGGGTGTTTAAACTGCATTCGTTATTTTTGATAACCCTAGAGGTTTTATACAGTACTTGATTCAGTATCTAACCTGACAGGTCTTAAAGTCCAAATATAGAAAATACAAAACGATAACGGTATTTAGCTTTTGAGAAATTTAACAGAAAAAGAAATAATCTTGCATTGATAGCATTTTCTGTTGCTCAAAGTAGAGTCGTATGTCTTTTTGCGCATCCGCATTGGCAACAGTGACAATACTCTGCGGACGATTAAGCTTTGCTAAATAATTAAAGTTAAAAAGTTTCTTTCCATAAATATATTTTCCAATTTTCTTTTTGTTATCGCAAATCCAGTGGAATGGTATTCCTTTTTCAATTAATAATTTCGCAACGGTTTTGCCTTTATTGCCAGCGCCCCAAATAGTTAAAGGTCTATTGCTATCATGATCGAGCTCTAAAAAGTAATGCACCTTAATGTCTAAAAAGTAATTAATCGCGTAATGCTCGTGGGTTCTAGAAGTGCGTGTGCTATAATCACGCCAATGAAGTAGGACTTTATCACATGGAATACAAGTGTAACCAGCTTTATAAAACCTGAAAGCGAGGTCATAATCCTCAGGGTAACGATTGGGATTAAAACCCTCACAAGCTTCAAAATCATTACGATGCAACATCCAACACGGAGAAGGAATAACACATTCTTTGTAGATTTCAGAGTAATTGCTACCTGTTTTGGTTAGCTTATTTATCCAAGTTTCATAGCGTGCGTAACCATCACTAACCCCATCGGCTCTAAAATATTTCACCTGCCCAATTGCTAAATGGTTTTTACCATGTTTTAACAAGCTATCCATCATAACTTCAAGACGATTAGAAGTCATAATATCATCGCTATCCATTCTCGTAATATAAGTGCCTTTAGACTTAGAATATGCTGTCTGTAATGCCGGAATGATATCACTTCCCTTATTTTTAAAAAGTTTTATCCTGTTGTCTTTACCAGAAAAGTTTTCAACAATACTGTACGACAGATCTTCTGAATTGTCATCAATAAAAATAGCTTCCCAATTGGTATAGCTTTGATCTATAATTGATGTTATACATTTAGAAATAAAGGTTTCGGTATTCTTAAAAGGAATCAATATGCTAACAAGAGCTTGTGACATGGTGCGAATTTAACAAAACCTTTAGATTTAAAGCAGTAACAGATTGTAGATTTGTGCGTCAAAGTAAAAACTAAAATATTAAATATGAAGAATTCCCTAGCCATTCTTGGCCTAAGTTTAATATTGGTTAGCTGTGGTTCGGCTAAACCAAAAGCTGATGATTTAGCAGTAAATAATCCTATTGAAACTGCGTTGGATTTAACATCCGTGGTGGATGATAAAGTACCTGTTACGATTAACCCTGGTCGTTTTACTACAGAAACCGTAACATACAGATTGCCAAGAGTAGTACAGGGCACATACTCGGTAAGTGATTTTGGAAAATATATTGACGATATGAAAGCCCTTGATTATGATGGTAAAGAGCTTAAAGTAACCAAAGTAGACACCAATACTTGGACTATTTCTGATGCAACCAAATTAGATAAGTTAATGTATTATGTGAATGATACGTTTGATATTGAATCTACAGGAGGTATAGGAGGTGAGAATCCATTTTCTCCAGCTGGTACAAATATCGAAGAAGACAATTATGTGTTAAATCTTCATGGATTTATAGGGTATTTCGATTCTTTAAAAAATAATCAATATGCATTAGACGTAACTGCACCTGCAACTTTTGTTAGAACTTCTGCTTTAGAAGACAAAGGCATGAAATCTAGTGCAGATGGCAAATCTATAACCAGTAGTTATTTTGCTCAACGTTATTTTGATATTACTGATAATCCAATGATGTATGGAAAGTTAGACGTAGAAGAGTTTATGGTTGGTGATATAAAGATTGTATTGAGTGTTTATTCTCCAAACAAAGTTCATACTGCAGCAAGTCAGAAAGAGACAGTTTATAAAATGATGCAAGCTCAGAAAGCGTATTTGGGAGATATTAATAGTACGGCACGTTACGATATTTACCTGTATTTATCAGATGGCAGCGAAACAGCACCAAAAGGAATGGGAGCTTTAGAGCATCATACATCTACAGTAGTAGTTTTACCAGAATCCTCAAGTAAAGAAGGTTTGGCAAGCTCTATTATCGATGTAGTGGCACATGAATTTTTTCATATTGTAACACCATTATCGGTACATTCTGAAGACGTACATTATTTTGATTACAACAAACCAACATTCTCTAAACATTTATGGATGTACGAAGGCGTAACGGAATATTTTGCGCAGCACTTCCAAGTATATGAAGGTCTTGTAGAACCAGATGCATTTTATAATACAATTATGTCCAAGATAGCAACGTCTAAAAATTTAGATGATGCTATGAGCTTTACTATAATGAGTGAAAATGTATTAGAAGAGCCTTACGCATCTAACTACTACAATGTATACATGAAAGGGGCTTTAATTGGCATGTGCATAGATATTTTAATGCGTGAAGAGAGCAACGGAAACAGAAGTATGTTATCATTAATGAAAGAACTTTCTGCAAAATACGGGAAAGAAAAGCCATTTGTGGATGACAATATCATTACTGAAATTACAGAAATGACCTATCCAAGTGTCGGTGAGTTCTTAAGAACACATGTAGAAGGAGATGTACCAATTAATTATAATGACTTTTTTGCCAAAGTGGGCTTGACTTTAGGCGAATCTGAAGTCCCGACAAATTATATTTTTGCAGGAGGACAAAACATTATTTTTGATGGAGACCAAGAAAAAGGAACGATTTTCTTTTCGCCAATGGCATTAAAGAATTCGTTTTGGGCCTCTCAAGGTGTACAGGCTGGTGACGTTATCAAAAAAATCAACGGACAGGATTTAACATTACAGAATGCACAGCAATTGATTGGTGGTATGTTTGGATGGCAAGAAGGTCAAGTATTTAGTGTAGACTTAGAACGTGATGGCCAACCTATAGCACTTAAAGGTAAATTAACTAAAGCTGTGGCTAAAAGTGAAACCTTAATTGAGGATAAAAATGCAACCGAAGCGCAAAAATCCTTAAGATCAGCTTGGCTAAAAGGATAAACTATGTCATTCAGAGCATAGTGAAGGATCTCATTCTTATATAAAAAGGCTTTCAAAAAGAAAGCCTTTTTATATTCTAGAAATTATAATGACTACCAAAACAACAAATGCAATTCCGATTATAGTATTTAAGCAACCGTTTGCTCCATCGTGGCGTAATATGTCTTCTTCAGAACTATAAATATATTCTCTGAAAGAATGTTTTGGCGTATTGAAAATTAACTTCCATGTAGTCGCAAAAAACCATCTAATGGAGCCACCTATAAAGTTTAAGATGGTAAAAACAATCATTCCACCTATAATCTCTCCCATGGACTAATACTTAGCGGACTTACCTTTTGGTAATGAGTTTTCAATAAATTCCCTTAAATCATCATTAGCTTTGATTAAATCTTCATTTCGTAAATACATCATGTGACCACTTCTATAACCTTTAAAGGAAAAACGGTCTTTCATTTTTCCACTGGGGTCGATTTGCCATTGTGAGTATTTTGCAGAGAAGTAGGTTGTAGCACCATCGTAATAACCCGATTGTGTCAAGACTTTCAAGTACGGATTCTGGGCCATAGCTTGTCGTAGGTTTTTGCGTGTATTATCATTCGTTCTATCCCAATTACCCACATTGCCAAAAACATTGTATTTTACATCGGTCTTAAAGCCTAATTCATTCTGAATGTAATAATTAATAGCTGGTGTAAAACTATGTAGCCAAGACGTTAGTTCTGCACTGTAATCTGGGCTTGAACCCGTTTCAACTTTATCTAAGCCAATATATCTTGAGTCTAATCTTCCAATAGTTTCACCTGTCTTATTTCTTAATAATTCTTTCCAAAAGAAACGATTCGGAACATCTAAATTCATTTGAAGAATCACCTTTTTGGACAACCCAGAATAGTAGCTCATTTGCCCTGCTATGAATTGTTTTTCAGTATCAGAAATAAAACCACCTTTAGCAATTGCTGGCATGAGTTTATTGATTGCAAAATCTTCTGCTTCTGGCAAAATTTCTAATAAATCCTTATTCTGAAGCTTTGGTGGCAAAGCTTTGTGATACCAAGCAGCGGCGGTATAATATGGTAAGTTTAAACTCGATGATAGCGGGCCGCCAACACGCAATACTTTGTAGTCTGCTGGCGAAACCAAAATTACCCCATTAAGATACATCCATTGACTGTTCTGAAGCTCTAGTGACAATCCCATTACTCGCGTGCCACCATAACTCTCTCCAATGATATATTTTGGTGACTCCCAACGGTTGTGGCGCGTCGTAAAAGTGTTCATCCAACCAGCTAAATATTTTATATCTGCATTCACGCCAAAAAACAGTTTATCATCTGGCATCTTACCATCTTTGTTGGCAATTTTTCGGGAATAGCCTGTGTTTACAGGGTTAATAAATACAATATCTGCAACGTCTAAAATGGAATTCGGATTGTCTTTTATGCCATAAGGTTGTACAGGATAACCTTCTTCATCGATTTTAAGAACTTTTGGACCTGTATAAGCAATATGCATCCAGACCGAAGCAGAACCTGGTCCGCCATTAAACGAATAAATGATTGGGCGTTGATTACCCTTAGTATCGTTAGTCCGTTTATAATACGTGTAATACAACGAGGCTATCATTTTTCCTTCTGCATCCCAAACCGGTTGAAAACCAGTTTCCGCTTTATAGTTGATTTGTTTTCCTTTTATGGTCACTGAACCTGTTGTAACATAAGCCGTGTCAACAGGAATTTTTAAATCTTGTGAAAAGCTAAAAATGAATGTTAGTAAGAATAAGAGTGTAATTTGAAGTTTCATAAATTAAATTTTATAGTATAGTGCTGCAATAAGCGCAGTCTAAGTGCGATGACTGGTAACTTAGTTTAAGATTTTAAAGATAAGCAACCAAAACTAAAATCCTTCAAAAATGCCTAACCCAAATAAAGCAAAATCATATTTTACAGGATCGTTTATATCTAGTTGGCGTAAGTTTTTGTCTAGTTCTGCTAAGGCTTTACCATCGTTCTGTTTACGTTTTAAGAGTCCTAATTTACGGGCTACGTTGCCAGAATGTACATCTAGTGGACAACTGAGTTGGGCGGGAGAGAGGCTTTTCCAAATACCAAAGTCAACACCAGCATTATCGTGGCGTACCATCCAACGCAAATACATATTAATACGTTTGGCTGCTGAGTTTTTTAAGGGGTCACTCACATGCTTTTTTGTACGTTCTAAATGTGGAACTTCAAAAAATACTTTTTTAAACTCATGGATGCTTTTTTGTAATGAATTGTGTTCTACGTATTTTGCAAAAACGGCTTCTAATCCACCATGAATATTATATACATGTTGCAAGCTCTTTATAAATTGTGTAAAGTCGTTGCCATTAAACGTACGGTGTACAAAGGCTTGTAAAGTCTCTAAATCTGAATCTTTGTGCTGCATAACAAACTCAAAAGGGGAGTGGTCCAATAACTCCATCATTCTATGGGCATTTTTAATAATGCTTTTACGATTTCCCCAAGCTATGGTTGCTGTTAAAAATCCTGCAATTTCAATATCCTCTTTTTTTGAGAATTGATGAGGAACTTGTATTGGGTCACTCTCAATAAACTTTGGGTTATTGTAAAGATGGACTTTTTCGTCTAGGAAGATTTTGAGTTCTGAATGTTTAAGTTTCAAAGGCAAAATGTAATTTACACAAAATAAACCAACCTACTTGACCGCAATCATACTAATCTCAACATTTACAAACTTAGGTAAGTTGGCGACTTCAACGGTTTCTCTGGCTGGCGCTGTAGCTTCATCAAAGTACTGAGCGTAAACAGCATTAATCTTTGAAAAATTATTCATGTCGCTAATAAAAATAGAGGTTTTAATCACATTGTCAAAGGTCATGTCTGCAGCTGCCAAGACCGCTTTCATGTTTTCCATAACTTGTTTGGTTTCTACTTCGATAGTATCCATAACCAGTTCCATTGTTTCAGGATGTAAAGCAATTTGTCCTGAGGTGTAAAGTGTGTTTCTGGTTAATACTGCTTGATTGTATGGACCGATTGGTGCTGGTGCTTTTGCTGTATTTATTATTTTTTTCATTTTGAGTTGGATATTACACCAAATTTAAGAGAATTATTTCAAAAGTGTGGTGAACTACAGTTTATAAAAAAACCCAATGCAAATGCACTGGGTCTAAATATTTAATGTTCAAAAGAAATTAATTTTCCGCAGAAAGATTTTTCATTTCCTCTTCAATCATTTCATAAAACTCATCGATTTTTGGAAGTACAATAATGCGTGTGCGTCTATTTTTGGCCTTGTTCGCTGCAGTATCGTTTTCAACCAAAGGTACATGATAACTACGACCAGCTGCAATTAACTTTTGAGGGTTTACATCTAAACTTTCCAAAACACGTACTACAGATGTGGCACGTTTTACGCTCAAATCCCAATTATCAAGTAATGGTGGTTTGTTGTAAGGTACATTGTCAGTGTGAGATTCTACCATGGCTTCAAAATTAGGCTTACCATTGATAACAGTGGCAACCTTACCCAATACTTCTTTAGCTCTATCGGTAACGTTGTAACTTCCACTTTTAAATAATAACTTATCAGCAATAGAAATAAAAACAACGCCTTTTTCTACGTTAACTTCAATATCTGGATCGTTAATACCAACTTCTTTCTTTAAGCTAGAAACCAAAGCAAGTGTAACACTATCTTTTTTGCTTAAGGCATCTTGTAAACGTGAAATTTTTAAATCCTTTTCTTTTAAACTCTCTAAAGATTTTTCGAGATTATCAGCACCTTTTTGTGTTAAGGTTGTTAGATTACCCTTAGTATCAATCAAATCTTGATTGGCTTTACGCAAATCTGCCAATTGATCTTTCATGGTTTCTACTCTGGCATTCGCCGCAGAAGCATCTGAAAGGCACTTGTTAAGTTTTACGGTGGCACTATTTAATAAGTCTTGAGTTTCTTGTTGTCTAGCTTCAAGTGCTGCATACTCTTTCTTCGACACACACGATGCCAGTAATAGCATAGCGCAAACGCTTAATAACATTAGTTTTTTCATAATTTGAATGGAATTTTTTAGTTGCTAATTATAACAATTCAAAATTATAGAAAAGATAAGGTGTGTGTACATGGATTAACAAAACTTTTAACAGTTTTATAAACAAAGCATACTGGTCGAAAATTAATTTAAGTATTTTGAAATATGAATAACTTCTCGTTCAAAGAAAATTTAACCAATAGAATTAAAATGTCTTGTTCTTTTTTACAAAGTAAGACCATACTATAGAATTGATTTTATAATAATTTGGGCGTTTGGAAAGTTGCTTTCTTTGCCTTAAAATAGTCCCCAATTTTTTATAAAAGGACAAGTGCGCTCTAAGTATCGCAAGAAAGTAATGTGGTTTTAGTTGCATCAAAAACCGGAATGCTGCAACACCATCGAGTTTCATCCTAATTACAGTTCTAATAAAAACATTTTTATCCGTGTTTTTTACCAATGTGAATAAGCTATTTCTAAAATTGAGATATGCTTTTTTTGGATTTGTATCATTTAATGTGGCACCACCAAGGTGATAAACGGTTGAAGTTCCGACATATTTAGCTTGATGATTACTATTGAATGCACGCCAACACAAATCAATTTCTTCCATATGTGCAAAATAGCTTTCATCAAAACCGTTGAGCGTTTTAAAAACAGAATTTCTAATAAAAAAACATGCACCCGAAGCCCAGAAAATAGTCTTAATATCGTTGTACTGACCGTTATCTTTTTCAATCGTATCAAAAATGCGACCGCGACAAAAGGGATAACCATACTTGTCTATAAATCCACCAGCTGCACCAGCATATTCAAAAAGCGATTTATTTTTATAGTCTAAAATCTTGGGCTGAATTATAGCTGTATCACTATCAGAATTAAATACTTCAACTATGGGCTGTAACCAATTCGGAGTAACTTCTACATCACTATTGAGCAAACAGAGTAGAGGTTCTTCAACTATTTTTAATGCATCATTATAGCCTTTGGCATAACCACCATTCTCAGTATTCTGAATTAATTTCACTGTCGAAAAGTGCTCAGTAACAAAAGCAACGGAATTGTCCGTAGATGCATTATCAGCTACATAGATTTTGGCATCATTTGAATGTTTAATTACTAATGGCAAAAACTGCTCTAGCAGATCTTTACCATTCCAATTTAAAATAACAACAGCTATGTCCTTGGTTTGTAACATTTATGGTTTAGTGTAATTCGGAATATCTTTTAAAAACGAATAGCATTCATTCTCAGTATCCATTTGGCAATAATAATGATTTAAACCATTGGTTACCATTAAGTAATTAGCTTTTAATGCTAAATTATAGCGTGCAATCTGATCAAAGGTGTCTTGATTTATGTTTATCGAATAGGATTTGCACTCAACTATTAAGTGAATGCTACCATCAGAATTAAAAACAACAATATCATATCGCTTTTTTAACCCATTAATGGTCAGTTCTTTCTCAACGTTAATTAGGGATTTAGGATACTTTTTTTCATTGATAAGATAATGCATACAATGTTGACGCACCCATTCTTCGGGTTGAAGAATGATGAATTTTTTCCGAATAACATCAAAAATAGAAACTTTATTTTCTGTACTTTTGAAACGGTATTCAAACTTTGGAAAGTTGAGTTCTTGCACTGCACAAAATTAAAATTATAATGTCATTTCGAGTAATTTTCGTGGAAAATTTTATCGAGAAGTTCTCGATACTCTGACCAAGGTTAAAGCTCTAACTGACTTACAAATTAAGATATTGGACGACGTAAAACTACTTGTTTCAGCAATAAAAAAAGGAGACCTTAAACCTATTTATTTTTTAATGGGAGAGGAGGCGTATTATATTGATAAGATTTCCGATTTTATTGAAGATAATGTTTTGGATGAAGCTGAGAAAGGATTTAACCAAATGGTACTTTATGGTAGAGATGTATCTATCGATGATATTGTAAGCAATGCCAAACGCTATCCTATGATGGCAGAACGGCAAGTGGTTATTGTTAAGGAAGCGCAGGATTTAAGTAGAACTATTGAGAAATTAACTCCATATGCTGAAAACCCCCAACCAACGACAGTTTTAGTTATAAACTATAAGTATAAAAAGCTAGATAAACGAAAAGCTTTATATAAAGCCATCAGCAAAAATGGGGGAGTCGTTTTTGATAGTAAAAAGCTTTATGATAATCAAATGCCAGACTGGATTAGACACGTATTGAAAGGGCAGGGCTATGATATTTCTCCCAAAGCTGCACAGATGTTGGTTGAATTTTTGGGAACAGACTTAAGTAAGGTAAACAACGAACTCAATAAGTTAAAAATTGTACTTCCAAAAGGTACACAGATAACTCCAGAACATATTGAAGAGAATATTGGTATAAGTAAAGATTACAATAATTTTGAATTGCGAAAAGCTGTAGGTGAACGCAATGTCGTAAAGGCGCATAAAATTGCGAAATACTTTGCGGATAACCCAAAGGACAACCCAATGGTAGTGACCGTATCGTTGTTGTTTAGCTTCTTTTCACAGTTATTGCATTTGCATGGTATGCACGATAAGAATCCACGCAACGTGGCGTCGGCATTACGAGTGAATCCTTACTTTGTAAATGAGTACTTAACTGCTGCTCGAAACTATCCGATGAAAAAAGTCAGTTCTGTTATTGCCCTGCTACGTGAATTTGATGTTAAGAGCAAAGGTGTAGGGTCTAATGCTGTACCGCAAGGCGACTTATTGAAAGAGCTGTTGGTTCGCATATTAGGATAGTACAGATTCTGAAACGAGTTTAGAACGACAAAACAGAGAACATCACTATCTTTTTTAATCATTAATAACCTTAGAAGAAGCCATTTGACTAAAATTAGCTAAATCTTTAAACATCTAATTAATTATTTGATAATCAACCGCTTGATAGTATAATAATCAGTTGTATTACTTTCAATTTTCACCAAATAGATATTAGGAGCCAAATTAGAAATATCAATCTCTTTTTTTGAAGATATCATAACCAATTCGCCTAGGGTTGAATAAATTTTTGTTTCAAAACCGTTACGATTTATAGTGATTAAACCTTTTGCAGGATTCGGATAAAAGGAAACATCTTTTATGTCAACATCTGATATGCTTAAGGTAGAGGTGTTAAAACTATATAAACCTGAAGCATTACCCGAAATTTCCTCTGCAGATACATAGTATTCTGTAGCATTAATAGGAATAATACCTTCAATTTGCGGTGAGTAATTTGTCGGAACAGCAATAGAAGTTTTTACAACAGATCCATTTGAAAATAAACCTGAACTATATCCACTTAATTGAATTAAAAATGCGCCATTGGAATCATAGCCTGTTAGAAAAATGCTGCCATCTAGCGGATTATATGTCGCTCCAGAAACTAAGCCTTGCGCAGTAATGGTGTCGACTAGAGAAATGCTATGTGTACCAGGTGTTTTTGGTAACTCATAAATATTAGTGTTACCATCAAGCCAATTTTTTGAGAACACATATAATGTATTGTTATAGTGGATTAAACCTTCTGCATCAAAATTTGTAGCTAATGGACTTGTAGTAAAATCGGTTTGATTACTATAACTAAAATTTATAATTTCTGCTGTAATAGAATTACTTGCAAAATAATCTGCAATAGTAATACGATAAACTTTTAAGTTAGTTCGGTCACCTTGGTAGTTTCCAAAATCACCGATATAGATGTAAGTGTCATCATGCGTTAAATCTTCCCAATCAGTATTTGAAGCATTTGTAATAGTTACTGTTCTGGTTACGGCACCAGTCTCCGTATCTACATCAAACAACTGATTAGTAGACGCTGTATCATTATGTGTTATGAGTGTGTTATTTATATAGAGTAACCCAGAAGTTTCACTTAGAGCAGTATCCAAGCCTGTTTCTAATATAAACTGCTGCGCTATGCTTACTGAAAAGAGCATTGAAAAAATGGCACTTAATAAAATAGATTTCATAATTGGGATACAGGATTCTGCATAAATGTATCAATCTATTCATCTAGTAACTAAAAAACTATGTGAGCCACGTTTTTTGGGGATGAAATGTAAAAGATGAGTTTATCGAATGCTCTAAAAGTCTAATTTACGATGATAGTGCAACAGTTCTGCATTGTCATTTGGTAGCGAACCAATTCCCTTTAAACTAAAGCCTAAACGCTCAAGTAATTGTCTTGAAGATGTGTTTTCTTCTAAGGTATAAGCGCTTAATTCAGTTAGTCCGTAATCATCTTTTGCAGTAACCATAAGCTGATGCGAAGCTTCAGAAGCATAACCTTTGCCTTCATACTGTGGTAAAAATGCGAAGCCAATATCAGGATCTTCTCTGTCTTCTCTATGATATAAGCCACACGTGCCAAGCTTTGTGTCATCCTCTTTTCTTATGATGACATTGTTTGTGTAACCGTATTTTTCCAATTGTGGAAATACTTTTCCCTGAATATAAATCTCAGCTTCTTTAACGGTTTTTACATTTCTATCTCCAATAAACTGAATCCACTTTGGTGTATTCATTAGTTGTAGAATAAAAGCGGCATCTTCAGTTTTAACAGGCCTTAAAATTAATCTTTGGGTTTCAAAAATTGAATTTTTTTTCATTTCTTTTTCAATAGAAATTTTTTCAATTCCTCATATGAATCAATAGAAATTGCCACTTTCTTTTTATCCATAACTGCTTTAATTTGTGAAGGAAGTGGTACACTTTTTTCGATCACATTTTCAACCACGTCCAAAAATTTGGTTGGATGCGCAGTTTCTAAAAACACTACATGTGCATTGTTTTGATTTAAATAAGCTTTGGCACCCAAATAACCTACAGCACCATGCGGATCTGCAATGTAATTGTAGTCTTTGTAAAGCTCTAAAAGTGCAGCTTTTGTATCGCTATCGGTATAACTGTAAGACGACAAGTTTTCTTTTAAAGCTTCAAAATTATTGTTGTGCAATTCTTGGATTCTTATAAAATTACTAGGGTTGCCAACATCCATAGCATTGCTAATGGTCTGTACTGATGGTTTTGGTTTATAAGACTGGGTTTCCATGTAATTAACAACCGTATTGTTTGCATTGTTTGCTGCAATAAAATGTTTTACAGGCAAGCCCATTTTTTGAGCGACCATACCAGCACAAATATTGCCAAAATTTCCGCTAGGCACCGAAAATACAATGTCCTTATATTTCGGTTTTAGCTGTTTGTAAGCAAACATATAATAGAAGAGTTGTGGTAACCAACGCGCAATGTTTATAGAGTTGGCAGAAGTCAGTTGCATTTTGCTGGTCAATTCCTCATCCATAAAAGCACGTTTCACCATGTCTTGGCAATCATCAAAAACACCATCGACCTCTAAAGCTGTTATATTCTGCTCTAAGGTTGTGAGTTGTTTTTCTTGGATATTACTCACTTTTCCACTTGGATAAAGAATAACTACATTTACACCTTTGACTCCTAAAAAGCCATTGGCAACTGCACCGCCTGTATCCCCGGAAGTAGCAACCAAAATGGTCACCTCATTAGGATTTTTTTTGTTGAAATACCCTAAACATCGTGCCATAAATCGAGCTCCTACATCTTTGAATGCCATAGTCGGCCCATGAAATAGCTCTAATGTTGAAATATTTTTGTTGATTTCAACTATGGGGAAATCAAAATTCAAGGTGTCTTCTACAATGGTTTTTAATATGGCTTCAGGAATTTCAGGTACTATAAATTGTTTTATGGCTTCAAAAGCAATTTCAGTATTGGGCTTATCTTCAATAGTTTCAAAAAATGAAGATGGTAATGGAGTAATCTTTTCAGGAAAATATAAACCTTTATCCGGTGCGAGACCTCTTACAACGGCATCCTCAAAGGTTGCTTTAGGTGCTTTTTTATTTAGTGAGTAGTATTTCATTTATGATGTGTGGTAGATATCAGTTATGTTAATATTTTTATGCCCTCTGTGTTAATTTCGGAAACATAAGTCTCAAATGCAACACCAGTTTCTGAATACACGTTACGCAGAGCTTGCTCAACAGTTTTAGCAACCACTTCTCCTTTACTCAATACAAAAATGGAAGGACCAGAACCCGAGATGGCACAGCCCAAAGCACCAGCTTCCATTGCATGTGATTTTATGTTATCAAAATGAGGGATCAGTTGTTTTCTATGGGGTTCAATGACTACATCGTTTAAGGAATCCTTAATTAAATCGTAATTAGAGGTGTGTAAACCGTGTACCAAACTACCAACATTTGCCCATTGTGTTATGGCATTTTTAAGAGGAATGTCTTTTGGTAGAATAGCCCTAGATTCTGATGTTTTTATTTCTATCTGCGGATGAATTAAAGTGACATATAATCCTGATGGAGTGGGGAGTTCTATAATTTGTAAAGGATGTGTTGACTTTACCAATGTAAAACCTCCAAAAATTGCAGGAGCCAAATTATCAGCATGCTCTGATTGGCTTGCCAGAGCTTCTCCCTTCATGGCATAATTGGTCAATTGTGTTTTATTTAGTGGGTTGCCTAGTAAACTATTCATGCCAAAAACAGAACCTGCAGCACTTGCTGAGCTACTACCAATACCACTTCCTGGTTTTATTTTCTTGTAAATTTCAATTTCAAAACCACAATCGGGTTTCAAATCGTTATACATAGCCAAGGCTGAAACTCCTGCTACATTTTTTTCAACTTCAAAAGGTAAGTCATAGCCTTCAATTTTAACAATTTTGATGCCTTTTTTATCTGTTTGCCTTATAATCATTTCATCTCCAATAGTAGCGAGACAAAAACCAAGCACATCAAAACCACAAGCGACATTTGCTACGGTTGCAGGTGAAAATATTTTAATTTCTTTCATGTTAACTTACTTCGGTTATCTTTTGTAAGACAGCATAATGCAAATTCTAATTATTGGCAATTCGTATAATATCCGCAAATAAACCAGAAGCCGTTACATCTGCACCAGCGCCAGCGCCTTTAACAATTAATGGTTGTCTTGGGTAGCGTTGCGTATAGAACATCACGATATTGTCCTTACCTTCCAAATTAAAAAATGGATGACCCTCAGGGATTTCTTGTAGCCCAACTTTTGCTTTACCATTATCGTATTCCGCAACATATTTTAGTTGACAATTCTTAGCCTCTGCAGAAGCATACAGCTTTTGAAAATGGGCTTCATCTTGCTGTAATGTTTCATAAAAATCATCAACGGAAGTGCTTGCAAGATTGGCTTTGGTTAAAAATGGTTCTACTTCAATATCTTCAATTTCCATAGCAGCTCCATTTTCCCTTGCTAAAATAAGTACCTTTCTGGCAACATCAATTCCACTAAGGTCAATTCTGGGATCTGGCTCTGTATAACCTTCAAATTGGGCACGTTTAACTGTATCATGAAAATTATTCTTATCGCTAAAATTATTGAAAACGAAGTTTAAGCTACCGGATAATACGGCTTGTATGTTAGTAACCTTATCTCCAGAACTCACCAAATTATTTAAGGTATTTATAATTGGCAAAGCTGCTCCAACATTAGTTTCGTAAAGAAAAGGCGTATTGTATTTTTTTGATAAGTCATGAAGGTTTTTATACGTTTCATAATCTTTTGAGCATGCAATTTTACTGCAAGCTACAACAGCTATACTATGCTTTAAATAATCTGAATAGATGTTAGCAACTTGTTCACTGGCGGTTACATCAACAAAAATACTATTTCTAAGATTCATTTCTACGGCCTTTTTGTAAAACCCATTAATACTTGACTTTTCAGCAAAATCAAATTCTGAAACCCAATCTTCTAAATTAATTCCATCATCTTTAAAGACCATTTTTCGAGAGTTGGACATGCCAACAATGCGTAGACTAATCTGTAGGTTTTTTTTCAGGAATGATTGCTGTTGTTGAATTTGATCAATGAGGCGCTCTCCAACATTACCTACACCTGTGATGAATAAGTTGATTTGTTTGGTTTTGACCTCAAAGAAGCGCTCATGCAAAGCATTAAGCGATTTTTTGACGTCGTTTTTATGAATTACAGCAGAAATATTACGCTCTGAAGCTCCTTGTGCAATGGCTCTAATATTTACATTGTTTTTTCCCAAAGTACTGAAGGTTTTACCACTTATACCTTGGTGGCTTTTCATATTATCTCCTACTACTGCGATAATAGATAAATCAGTTTCTACGATTATTGGGTCTATTTTTTTAAGCGCGATTTCGTACTCAAAAGTAGTATCGATAGCAGTTTTGGCCTGTAGAGCATTATGCTCTGAAATTCCGAAGCAAATAGAATGCTCGGACGAGGATTGTGTGATTAAAATAATATTGATTTTCTCTTGCGCCAAGGTCTCGAACAACCGTTTGCTAAAACCTGGAATACCAACCATTCCGTTGCCTTGTAAGGTCAGTAATGCAACATGGTCTATGTTACTAATTCCCTTAACAGGTGATTGTCCATTGGGTTTATGCTCTTTAGAAACCGTAGTTCCAACCGCATCTGGTTGTAGAGTGTTTTTTATCACAATAGGAATTTGTTTCCTTAAAACGGGCATTACAGTTGGCGGGTACAGTACTTTAGCACCAAAATGGGAAAGTTCCACGGCTTCTTGATAGGTAAGGTTTGTGATTGGCTTAGCGTGTTTTACCAATTTTGGATTAGCCGTAAACATACCACTAACATCTGTCCATATTTGTAGCTCTTCTGCAGATGTGGCTGCAGCTATAATTGCAGATGTATAATCTGAACCACCACGCCCCAAAGTTGTAAGCTCTCCTGTTAACGATTTAGAGACAAAACCAGGGAGTACAACAATTTTATTAGCATTTGAAGTAAAGAATGTATTAATGTTGGCATTGGTTATCTCAAAATTTACTGCGGCATTATTGAAATTTAAATCCGTTGTAATGAGTTCTTGTGAATTTTTTAAAACGACATCGAGGTTTCGAGATGCTAGTGTCTTCTGAATTATGGTTGAGGATAACATCTCCCCATAACTTAATAGTTTATCTTTTGTTTTTGGCGAAAGTTCGTTTATTAAATAGATTCCGTCTAAAAGCTTTTTTAGCCCATCTAACTTCTTTGAAACTATTTTTTGTAATTCGTCATGCTTTTTTTGCGAGCTTTTATCGGTTTTAAAATCTTCAAAGAGTTTTTCAATAACTTTTTTATGCGTAGAAGCAATAGCATTATAATGAGTCAGGTAGGCTTCATCTTTTGAACAAGCTAAATTACCAGCATCCAACAAATTGTCTGTAATGCCACCAACAGCAGATACGACAACTGCCAGCTTAGAGTCTTGCGACTGTTGTTCTAAAATGGATATGACTTTGTTTATATTTTTGGCTGAACCTACTGAAGTTCCACCGAACTTGAGAACTTTCATATACTATAAATTTAAATGGACAATGGTCTTTTATGGACTGATAATATTACGGAAAACTATAATGAAACAACCCAAAGGGTCGTTATAAAAAAACATGTAGAAGTAAAGATTGAATGGGTTTTAATCACAGTATTTTCTGCTATGTTTATTTTTTGTTCATTACATTTCAAATGTATTATTTTTACGAGAATAAAAAAATTAATTGCGAAATAAATGATGAAGCTAATTTTCGCTGTAAATAGTTAGGTAATTTTATGAAAGTTTTTTCTAAAGTACAGATATATGAAGGAGATAAATTGACCACTGAACGCCAGAATATAGCATCTACTGATTTAATGGAACGTGCAGGAACTCAAATTTTCAATTGGATCCATGCACGAATGCAAGGTGCGCAAGTACCTATCCATGTATTCTGTGGTATTGGTAATAATGGAGGCGATGGTTTGGTGTTGGCAAGACATTTAATTACACATGGTTATAATGTTGTAACCTACATTATTAACTGTAGTGATAAGCGTTCTAAGGATTTTTTAATTAATTACGATCGCATAAAAAATGTAACTAAAGATTGGCCTAAAGTGTTAAGTTGCAGTGGTGATTTTTCTGAAATTACGATTGCAGAAAAAGATATTATCGTTGATGCAGTCTTTGGAATTGGATTGAATCGTCCTCCAAATGATTGGGTTAAAGAGTTATTTGAAAGATGGCGGTTGTCAAAAGCATTTACTTTGGCCATAGATATCCCATCAGGATTATACACGGATAGAGCGGTAGAGGATGAAAATGCTGTAGCATATGCTGGTTACACTTTGAGTTTTCAGTCTCCAAAATTGGTATTCTTTTTACCAGAAACAGCAAAATATACCATACAATGGGAGGTTTTAGATATTGGAATTGATAGAGATTATTTAATGCAGACCGAAACTGAAGTAGAGCTTATATCAAAGTTTGAAGTTTTACCGTTGTATAAGACCCGAGAAAAATTTTCGCATAAAGGAGATTTTGGACATGTTATGATACTCGGCGGAAGTTATGGGAAAATTGGTGCTGTGAATTTAGCGAGTAGGGCAGCCTTAAGTTCTGGAGCAGGCCTGGTTACAGCTTATGTACCAAAATGCGGTTACCACAGTCTTCAGACCTCTTTGCCTGAAGCGATGGTCATTACTGATAATGAGACTGATTTTATTAACACAATAAATTTTGATATTGAACCAACTATCATTGGAGTTGGAGTAGGCCTTGGCACGGCTAATCAAACCATAAAAGCATTAGAAATCTTTTTGAAAAAGAACAAAGTTCCTTTAGTGATTGATGCTGATGGTCTAAATATTCTATCAAAAAAGAAGACCTTACTAAGGCTTCTGCCAGAACACACTATTTTAACTCCACATCCAAAAGAATTAGAGCGATTAATAGGGAAGTGGTCTGATGATTTTGACAAGTTGGAAAAAACAAAAGCATTTTCAAAAAAGCATAGTGTTATAGTTTTGATTAAAGGTGCAAATTCAATTACAGTTTTTGGGGATAAATTATATATTAATACAACAGGCAATCCTGGTATGGCAACTGCAGGAAGTGGTGATGTTTTAACAGGTATTATTTCTGGTCTAATAGCACAAGGTTATGAACCGTTAGCTGCTACAATTTTTGGTGCATATCTGCATGGAAGATCTGCGGATATTTCTTTAGAGGATTATGGTTATCAAAGCTTAATAGCCAGTCATATTATTGAAACTATTGGGGAAGCCTATATCGATTTGTTTAAACAACCAGAGCAAGATCAACCTAAAAACAGTGAAGATGAAGGTCAATAAAAAAGTCTTCAAAAATGAAGACTTTAATACTCTTGTGATTTGTATTGGCATTTTAGATTTTAGATATCCAAACTATTAAATAGTTTTACCAATTTAGGACTTGATGGGCTTGGTGCGTTTGGACTAACTATATTGCCGTCAGGGTCTAGCAGGATAAATCTAGGAATTCCATCGATTTTAAAGTCTAAAATAAAATCTGATCTAATGCTTTTGTCTGCGATTAATTGTATTCCTCCTAATTCCTTTTCAGCAACCATTTTTTTCCAACCCTCATAAGCTTTAGCTTTATCTCCATCATAACCTCTTCCGCCATCTACTGAAATACTGACAAATTGAATATTTTTATCTTCAAATTCTTTTTCGAGCTTTTTTAAGGATGGTATTTCTTTAATACACGGTGGGCACCAAGTAGCCCAAATATCTATGTAAAGGTATTTACCTTTTAGATCATCTAGCGATGTGGTACCACCGGCAAAATTCTCATAATTGATAAATTTAGGTGCTGCACTGCCTTTGGGGAAATCTTTAAGTATTTCTAATCTTGGAGCCACTAAAAATTTAAACTGTTCTTCTATCATTATTCTACTATTGTTCATTATATGTAAATGAGTAGAATCCACATAAGCATATTCATTGGTCAGTGCCAAATAATCTGACCTGTAATTTTCAATTGCCTTATCAATATCTTCTTTTGTACCGTATTCAGCCAGCTCTTTATTTAAATATTTATTTACAAGACGTATGGACTGCATATTCATATTATTAATATCCGAGCCATCTCCTTTAAAGGTTGTAGTCTCCAAAAAATTGTCATAATCAAATGTAAGAGAAGAATCAAAGTTATTTTTGAGATATATCTGTCCAAATTCATTACCGTGCTTAAACGTATAATCTCCTTCTTTAATTTTTAGAGTATCTTTAAAAGTACCATCTTCTTTTATTCTAATAATCTTTTTATATGCGTTTTCGTTAAAGATCATGAGCGTATCACTCTCGTGTGCATTTTCTATTTTTCCAGAAACTGTAGCATAATCCCTTGACTGTTCTTTTTTGCATGCAGATAGAATAAGTATAAAACTAAATATTAATAATCTTTTCATCATAATTTTTTTTCGAGGATAAAAGTAAACATTCTTTAATAAATTCAATAAAAAAAGCCTCCACATAAAGAGAAGACTTTTTAGGCTTTACTAGAAGCATATTAAATTTTTAGTTCTTTGAACATTTCAATAAGCTTAGGGTCTGAAGGTCTTGGCGCATCTGCATCGACAATATTACCATCTGGATCAATTAATATAAATCGTGGAATGCCCTCGATAGCATAGTCTTGAACAAATTGGGAGTTCCAATCTTTATCTGCGATTAATTGTATTCCTCCCAACTCTTTTTCCTCAACCATTTCTACCCATTCTTTATGTTTTTCAGCTTTATCGATAGAGGTGCTTACAAAAGCAATATTCTTATCATGAAATAGTATTTCTACTTCTTTAAGTGATGGGATTTCCCTAATACAAGGACCACACCATGTCGCCCAAACATCTATATAAACGTATTTCCCTCTTAAATCTTCTAAGGAGGTTGTGCCCCCTTTATGGTTTTCATACTTAACAAATTTTGGCGATAGCATTCCTTTAGCTAATTTCATTACTTTATCATACTTAGCTTTGAGCTTCTCTTTGTACTTTTCGTCTGATGACATATTCATTAATCCATTGTAATAGGCTTCATTGTACATATTGTTTGGACTTATATTGTAGATTAAGCTATTTGCAAGATCCTTTTTAAGATCAGGAAAGGCTTTGGTATTTAATGTTCTAAAAATCTCAGACGGATTATCACTATTACTAATTTTATTTGAATAATAGCTTTGTGTTAATCTTTTGTAGCTATTCAGTTTATCATAGTCTTCTTCGTTGTTATAATCAACGGTTTCAATTAAGTTCATAAAATTATCAGAAGGCATAAAATCTTCTTTTTTGGAAAAATAAGAATGGTATGATTGATAATTCTGGAGGTTAGATAAATAATCGTATTCAATATTTTTTTCTTCAAGAGCTCTAAAATCTTTCGTTACATCTTTAGCTTCTTTGAGTAATTTCATTTTAGATGCTTTTCTCTCATCCAATTTGGAGATAAATTCATTTTCCTCCAAGGCAAATATTTTGGCAACATCAAAATTGGCTTTTTCCTCAACTAAATATTTTCTGGCAAGGTAGTTACTGTTTCCTGCTCCATTTCCAGAGTAAGTAAGGCTTTCATCAAATTCTTCAAAATTCAATGTTACATTAATATTATCGCCAGGAGAAAGGTATATCGATGAGCTTTCCTTGTCGTGACTTAGCCTATAGTAACCCGATTCAATTGTGAGTGTGTCAGCAAAAGTTCCGTCTTTCCTTAAAGCCATTTCTTTTACCTTTTCTCTGCCATCATAGACAGTAATTACTTTGTCTGCTGGATTTTCAACTTTACCAGAAAAAAGAGCATAATCAATTTTTGGCTCTTCTTTACAGGTATACATTGTTACTGCTATGCATATAATTAATAAACGTTTCATAACTTAATGTTTTGGTCTCTTTCAAAAATAAACATTGAAAATCTTAAATTCAAAGAAGGGTGAATTATTAACAATATGTTGTGAAACCAAAAAATATTCTCACTTTTGAAGTATTATAATTGTTTTTATGAATAACTATCATATCATTTCTTCTGATGCCTTAGATATTGTTACGATATACAATATTTTTAATGACAAAAAAAAGTTAAAACTCTCTGATGCCTCGATTGAAAAAATAAAAGCTTGCAAAACGTATTTGGACCATAAGCTTGCCAAAAATGAAAAGCCTATTTATGGTATAAATACAGGGTTTGGGTCACTTTGCAATACTAAAATTTCTAATAAGGATTTAACTAAACTTCAAGAAAACTTAGTAATGTCCCATGCTTGTGGCACTGGTGACCGCGTACCAGAATCTGTAGTAAAAGTGATGCTGCTTTTAAAGATTCAGTCACTGAGTTACGGACATAGTGGAGTACAATTAGATACTGTAAACCGGTTGATCGATTTTTTTAATAATGACATCTTCCCTTTTGTATATACTCAAGGTTCTTTAGGAGCTTCAGGTGACTTGGCTCCTTTGGCACATTTGGCTTTACCGCTATTGGGAAAAGGATGTGTTGTGCATGATGGGAAAAATTACGAAGCGTCAGAGCTCTTGGACAAGTTTGATTGGCAACCTATAAAACTTGAAGCCAAAGAAGGTTTAGCTTTGCTGAATGGTACACAATTTATGAGTGCTTACGGTGTTTATTTGCTGCTAATGTCTCATAAAACTTCGTACATGGCAGATATTATAGCATCTATTTCCTTGGATGCTTTTGATGGTCGTTTAGATCCTTTTCATGATTTGGTACATGAAGTAAGGCCTCATCCTGGACAAAGAAAAGTCGCAAAGCGTTTTAATGAACTCTTAAAAGGAAGTGAACTTATAGAAAGGCAGAAAGAGCATGTGCAAGATCCCTATTCTTTCCGTTGTATACCACAAGTGCACGGAGCCACCAAGGATACCTTAGATTTTGTGGAAAAAGTGATTTTAACTGAGATTAATGCTGTTACTGATAACCCCAATATTTTTTATGAAGAGGATTTGATTATCTCTGGTGGAAATTTTCATGGTCAACCTTTGGCCTTAGCGTTGGATTATCTAAAAATTGCCATGGCAGAAATTGGTAACATTTCTGAACGGCGTACATTTCAATTGGTTTCAGGATTGCGTGGATTGCCAGCATTTTTGGTCGACAATCCTGGGTTGAATTCTGGTTTTATGATTCCTCAATATACAGCTGCAAGTATTGTAAGTGCAAATAAACAATTGGCGACTCCAGCAAGTATCGATAGTATTGTTTCTAGCAATGGCCAAGAAGATCATGTGAGTATGGGAGCTAATGCCGCAACACAAGCCTATAGATTAATTAAAAATGTAGAACGTGTCATTGCCATAGAATTGATGAATGCTTCACAAGCTTTAGAATTTAGAAGACCATTAAAAACATCACCTTTATTGGAATCGTTTTTAGAACATTACAGAAAAGTGGTTCCATTTATAAAAGAAGACCAAGTGCTACATGATGATATTGAAGCTTCGATCCAGTTTTTAAATGATGTAGATATAGAGGTCGAAGAATTATTTTTAAATAACTATGGAGTAGAGAAGCACTAACAAATTAAAGCGCATCATTTTTTGTAAGTACATCTGCCCACTTAAAAGCATGCTTTAAATTAGTGAATATTTCAAAAGGTTTTGTAAAAAATCTTTGTTCTATCTGTGCATTGATCTTGGCTTGGTAATTATTGGAGACTACAGCAAAGCCTTTTAAATTTTTAATTTTAACGATTTTGTAATAGATTTTTGGATCTACGGAATAAGAATTTATTCTATGTGTTATATATACAAATGGTTTATTTGGATAGTATGTATCTGCTACTTCAACCAAAACATCATTGTACTTTGGTTTTATATTTATGCCTTCTTTTATTACAACAACGAGATAATTATCATAAATCGTAATATCACAAAAGTCGAAAGTTAGGGTTTCTTTCATGATGTAATTCTTATGAATCGTTAAGATAAAAAAAACTCTTTCATATGGAAAGAGTTTTTAATTATAATTATTTAAATAACTTAAGATTCTGTTGTCTTACTCGAACTTTTAATTTTAATCTTAAGCTCATCACTTTTAGTGTCCAAATCTATAGTAATGGTATCTCCTTCCTGAATTTTAGCATTAATTATCTCTTCGGCAAGTGCATCTTCAACATATTTTTGAATAGCCCTATTGAGTGGTCTTGCACCATATTGCCTGTCGAATCCTTTTTCAGCTATATAGTCTTTAGCCTTGTCAGTCAGTTTTAAGTTATAACCTAAATCTTTAATTCTACTGATAAGCTTAACTAATTCAATATCAATGATTTTATTAATATCTTCTTTTTCTAGAGTATTGAAAACAATGACATCATCTATCCTGTTTAAAAACTCAGGCGCGAAGGCTTTTTTAAGTGCATTTTCAATGACTGCTTTCGCATAGTCTGTTTCTTGGGCTTCTTTTGCGGATGTACCAAAGCCAACACCAGTACCAAAATCTTTCAATTTACGAGCACCAATATTAGAGGTCATAATAATTATGGTATTTCTAAAATCTATTTTACGACCTAAACTATCTGTTAAATAACCATCATCCAACACTTGTAATAACATGTTAAAGACATCTGGGTGAGCCTTTTCAATTTCATCTAAAAGTACAACAGCATAGGGCTTGCGTCTAATCTTTTCGGTTAATTGCCCACCTTCTTCATAACCAACATAGCCAGGAGGTGCACCAATAAGTCTAGATACGGCAAATTTTTCCATGTATTCGCTCATATCAATTCGTACTAACGCTTCATTGCTATCAAACAATTCGCTTGCCAATACCTTTGCTAATTGCGTTTTACCAACACCAGTTTGTCCTAGGAAAATAAATGACCCAATTGGCTTGTTAGGATCTTTTAGTCCAGCTCTATTTCTCTGAATGGCTTTAACAACTTTCGCAACAGCATTATCCTGACCGATAACTTTTCCTTTTATTAGTTCTGGCAACTTTGCTAATTTGTTAAGCTCTGTTTGTGCAATTTTATTTACTGGAATGCCAGTCATCATTGAAACCACATCAGCTACATTGTCTTCAGTAACAATTTCGCGATGCTGTTTTGTTTCCTCTTCCCATTTCTCTTGAGCAGAAGCCAACTCTTTTTCTAATCGTTTTTCATCATCACGTAGCTTTGCTGCTTCCTCATATTTCTGCTTTTTAACGACACTATTCTTGGTTTCTTTAACTTTTTCAAGTTGTTGCTCCAATTCAAGTATCTGTTTTGGGACATCAATGTTAGTAATATGAACACGAGATCCAGCTTCATCCAAAGCATCAATAGCTTTGTCTGGTAAGAAACGTTCTGTCATATAACGATTTGTTAATTTGACACAAGCCTTAATAGCTTCATCAGTATAATCTACATTATGATGTTCTTCGTATTTAGACTTAATATTATTAAGTATTTCTATTGTCTCTTCAACCGTAGTAGGCTCTACTATTACTTTTTGAAAACGACGCTCTAAAGCACCATCTTTTTCAATGTACTGTCTGTATTCATCTAAAGTTGTAGCGCCAATACATTGTATTTCACCTCTTGCAAGTGCAGGTTTAAACATGTTTGAGGCATCCAAGCTTCCAGTTGCGCCACCAGCACCAACAATAGTATGAATCTCGTCAATAAAAAGAATGATATCGTCATTCTTTTCTAACTCATTCATAACAGCTTTCATACGTTCTTCAAACTGTCCTCTATATTTTGTGCCGGCAACTAAGCTTGCCAAATCAAGAGTAACAACACGTTTATTGAATAGGGTACGAGATACTTTACGTTTTACAATTCTTAGTGCAAGACCTTCTGCAATGGCAGATTTACCTACACCAGGTTCTCCAATTAGAAGCGGGTTATTTTTCTTTCTTCTACTTAAAATTTGGGATACACGTTGTATTTCTTTTTCTCGACCCACTACAGGATCTAATTTACCTTCTTCGGCAAGTACGGTTAGGTCTCTACCGAAGTTGTCTAAAACAGGTGTCTTAGACTTTTTATTCGTTTTACTAGACTGGCCGCTTCCAAACGGATTTTGCTTAGCGTCATCTTCTTGATCATTAATATCGTCATCAGAGAATGATTCTGCTTTTAGTTCGTCTAGGTAATCATCGTCGCTAGTAATCATAGATTTAAATTCTTCTTTTACGTTATCATAATCCACTTTAAGTTTGTTCAATAGCTTAGTCGTTGGATCATTTTCATTTCTTAAAATGCACAATAACAAATGTGCGGTATTTATTGAGGTGCTTTGAAACAGTTTAGCTTCCAAAAACGTTGTTTTTAAAGCACGTTCTGCTTGCCTGGTTAAATGCAAGTTTTTCTTTTCGTTGGATGTTGTGGTAATATTAGGATTGGCAGGACTCAGAATCTCTACTTTTCGTCTTAAGTGATTGAGATCTACATCCAATGAACTTAATATATCTATTG
The DNA here is from genome assembly GCF_019203985.1 of Winogradskyella luteola. Taxonomy (GTDB): domain Bacteria; phylum Bacteroidota; class Bacteroidia; order Flavobacteriales; family Flavobacteriaceae; genus Winogradskyella; species Winogradskyella luteola. The sequence continues at coordinate 124,197 of NZ_JAGSPD010000002.1, forward strand.
CCTTTCCGTTTCCATCACGTAAAAGGCCCAACATTAAATGTTCGGTACCAATAAAATCATGACCCAAACGCAAGGCTTCTTCTTTGCTATACGCTATAACATCTTTAACTCTTGGGGAAAAATTATCGTCCATAGTAAACTCCTTTCTGCATTAAAAATAGTAAAAACATATTATCTATATGTCAAAAACTATACCTTAATTATTATAGATAAACGAATAGACTAAAAAACCTTTTTAAATCAAAGTAAAATTTAGGATACTTATTAACGAAAAAGATATTAAAAATTGTTAATAAAAACTCCTAAAATAGGCTTTCAAAGTCTCAATAAACACTACTAAATTGGTTATATTAGCACGTTTTGAAAACCTACAAAAACTAATTTATTTTATATATGGCAGAAGGAGAAAAACTCATTCCAATTAACATTGAAGATGAAATGAAATCGGCTTACATTGACTACTCAATGTCAGTCATTGTGTCACGTGCGTTACCAGATGTAAGAGATGGTTTAAAGCCAGTGCATAGACGTGTACTTTATGGTATGCATGAGCTGGGTGTTAGAGCAAATACAGCACACAAAAAGTCAGCAAGAATTGTTGGTGAAGTTTTGGGTAAGTATCATCCACATGGTGATACATCTGTTTATGACACTATGGTACGTATGGCTCAAGAATGGAGCTTACGTTACATGTTAATTGATGGCCAAGGTAACTTTGGTTCTGTAGATGGCGATAGCCCCGCAGCAATGCGATATACAGAAGCACGTATGCGAAAGATTTCTGAAGACATGTTAGCAGATATAGACAAAGAGACTGTAGATCATAAGCTTAATTTTGATGACACTCTAGAAGAACCAACTGTTTTGCCGACGCGTATTCCTGGCCTGTTGGTCAATGGAGCTTCTGGTATTGCGGTCGGAATGGCAACAAATATGCCTCCGCACAATCTTACTGAAGTTGTAAATGGTACAATCGCATATATCGACAATAATGATATTGAGATTGATGAATTAATGCAGCATATAAAGGCTCCAGATTTTCCAACAGGAGGTACCATATATGGATACGATGGTGTTAAAGAAGCTTTCCACACAGGTCGCGGACGTATAGTAATGCGTGGCAAGGCCAATATAGAAGAAGTTAACGGGCGTGAGTGCATTATTGTAAATGAGATTCCTTACCAAGTGAATAAAGCAGACATGATCAAAAAGACTGCAGACTTGGTTAATGATAAAAAGCTTGAAGGAATTTCTACCATTAGAGATGAGTCGGATAGAAATGGAATGCGTATCGTCTATGTATTGAAGCGTGATGCTATTCCAAATATTGTTCTTAATAAATTATATAAATACACAGCGTTACAATCGTCTTTTAGTGTCAATAATATTGCATTAGTCAATGGGCGACCACAACTTCTTAATTTAAAAGAGCTCATCCATTATTTTGTAGAGCATAGACACGATGTAGTTGTAAGACGTACCAAGTACGAACTACGTAAAGCTGAAGAACGTGCTCATATCCTAGAAGGTTTAATCATTGCCTCTGATAATATAGATGAAGTAATTGCACTAATTAGAGCGTCTGCAAATGCAGAAGAAGCAAAAGCAAAGTTAATTGAACGTTTTGAATTATCTGAGCTACAAGCTAAGGCTATTGTTGAGATGCGTCTACGTCAATTAACAGGACTAGAGCAAGATAAATTACGTGCTGAGTATGAAGAGTTGATGAAAACCATAGAAGACCTTAAGGATATTCTAGAAAAGAAGGATCGTCGTATGGATATCATTAAATCAGAACTAGAAGTAGTCAGAGATAAATATGGAGATGAGCGTCGTTCGGTTATAGAATATGCAGGAGGTGACCTAAGTATTGAAGATATGATACCAGATGAAAAAGTAGTGATTACTATTTCTCATGCAGGTTACATTAAGCGTACATCACTTACCGAATATAAAACTCAGAATAGAGGTGGAGTAGGCCAAAAAGCATCTACTACACGTAACGAGGATTTCTTAGAACATTTATTTGTGGGCACTAACCACCAATATATGCTATTCTTTACGCAAAAAGGAAAATGTTTCTGGATGCGCGTTTACGAAATTCCAGAAGGCTCTAAAACTTCAAAAGGTAGAGCAATTCAAAATCTTATAAATATTGAGCAAGACGATAAGGTAATGGCCTTTATCTGTACTCAAGATCTTAAAGATGAAGATTACATCAATAGTCATTATGTTATCATGGCGACTAAGAAGGGGCAAGTAAAGAAAACATCTTTAGAACAATATTCTAGACCTCGAACTAATGGTATCAATGCAATTACAATTAAAGAAGATGATACATTATTAGAAGCCAAGCTTACCACTGGGGAAAGTCAAGTGATGTTAGCATTAAAATCTGGTAAGGCTATTCGTTTTGAAGAAGCTAAAACTAGACCAATGGGCAGAAACGCATCTGGTGTAAGAGGTATTAGGCTTCAAGATGAAAAAACTGACGAAGTAATTGGTATGATTGCTGTAGATGATATGGACAGTAATATCCTTGTAGTTTCAGAAAATGGCTACGGAAAGCGCTCTAGCTTAGAAGATTACAGAATTACCAATAGAGGAGGAAAAGGAGTAAAAACTATTTCTATTACAGAAAAAACAGGTAACTTAGTATCCATTAAGAACGTAACCGATGATGATGATCTTATGATTATTAATAAATCTGGAATTGCCATACGTATGGAGGTTGCAGATTTACGCGTTATGGGTAGAGCCACACAAGGCGTAAAACTTATTAACTTGAAAGGTAATGATTCTATAGCAGCTGTGGCTAAAGTTATGAAAGACGATGAAGATGAAACCGAAGATATTGACATAGAGACAACTGATAGTCAAGAGCCTAACGAAGATGGCACGGCTATTGATAATAATGAAACCGAAAACTAAAAATTAACAATAAAATTATTTATTACAAAATGAAAAAATTGATAACATTAGTGTTTGTTTTTGCTGTGGCAACAGTATCTTTTGCTCAAAAAAGCGAAGTTAAAGCTATCGAAAAAGCACTTAAGAATAATAATTTCTCTGATGCCAAATCTGCCGTAGCTGCGGCAGAAGCATTAATGAGCAATATGGACGATAAGACCAAAGCAAAATTTTACTTTTTAAAAGCACAAGCATTATATGCAAACGGTGCTGGTAACAATGCTGAAATTAATACAGCTATAGCTACAATAGATGAGTTAAAGGATTTGGAATCTTCTATAGGTAAACTTAAGTATACAGAGCAAGTCAATGCCATGAAAGACAGATTATTAAAAGATTTTTTGGACAAAGCAAACAAGGATATAGAGAGAAAAGATTTCAAATCAGCAGTAAATCGTTTTGAAACTATGTATAAAGTGTCGCCTAAAGATACACTATACTTATATTATGCTGCGTCTTATTCTGTAAACGATAATGATTATGAAACTGCATTAAAAAATTACAATAAACTAAAAAATTTAGGTTTCACAGGCATTAAAATGAACTATATAGCCACTAATTTAGAAAGTGGGGAAGAAGAAGTATTTGGCGATAAAGCCAATAGAGATTTTGCAGTTAAAACACTAAAAACGCATGCTGATCCAAAAGATCAAAAGAGCACTTCTAAAAAGGCAGAGATAGTTAAAAATATTGCTCTTATTTATGTATCAGAAGGAGAAGATGAAAAAGCTTTAGCAGCTATGTCTGATGCCAGAGAGGAAAATCCAGATGACTTAGGACTTTTATTATCTGAGGCTAATGTATATTTAAAAATGGGTAATAAAGAAAAATTTAAAACACTTATGGAAGAAGCTGTTGAAAAAGACCCAAATAACCCAGAACTGTTATTCAATTTAGGTGTTATTTCTTCTGAAGCTGGAAACACTGAAGAAGCTAAAAAATACTACGAAAAAGCACTTGTCCTAAACCCAAATTACATTGAAGTATATAACAATTTGGCTATTGTCGCTTTAGCAGAAGAATCCGCAATTATTGAAGAGATGAATAGCTTGGGTAATTCTTCAGCAGACAATAAGCGTTATGATGAGTTAAAGGAAAAGCGTATTCAATTATATAAAAATGCAATTCCTTATTTAGAAAAATCATTAAGTTTAGTGGAAAAAGTGGACACAATAACGAGCTTAATAAATATTTATAGTGTTATTGGAGATACCGAAAAAGTGAAGAGCTTAAAGGCTAAAAAAGAACAACTAGAAGCTTCATCTGGTGGTAACTAATAATCCCTAATCATGTATAAATCAAAAAGCGACTTTTAAAAAAAGTCGCTTTTTTTTATATGATTTTTTTTATGACTCTAAGCCTATGTGTATGTACATTTTTATCTGTATTATAGATACCGCTATGATCTAATCGATCTATACGTACTTTACCATGCGCATGAATGATATAGTTATCTTCCATTATAATGCCAACATGAATGATATTGCCTTCGGCATTATCGAAAAATGCCAAATCACCAGGTTCACTTTCTTCAATAAAACTTAAAGGCATACCTTGTGTAGCCTGCTCAGAAGCATCCCTTAAAAGCTTATATCCATTAAGTTTGTATACCATTTGTGTAAAACCAGAACAGTCGATGCCAAATGGTGTTTTTCCTCCCCAAAGATATGGTGCATTGAGATATAGAAATGATGTTTTTACAATTTCAGATTTAAGATGCTTCGATGTTATACAATTACCATCAAACTTATGGTTCATTAATTGTAGCGCGTTTAAATCTGATCCTATAGGAATTGGGTATAAATTGTCAGCATCATCCGAAACATATTCAATCAAATCCTTGGACAAGTTAACGTTAGATTTTAAAAGATTTGTATAATCAGCTTCTTCAATTTCTTTGTACTGCTTATTATCTATCCAACCTTCATACTTATCATAAGCAAAACGAATACGGCTCCACTTTTTACGCTGCTCCAAAACCTTAAACTGATCTCCATACAAAGCTTGCGTTACCATTTCACTGGTATCGTTAGCTTCTAATCTTATCGGTACAATTCCTAGATTACAAATGCCGTATTGCATAAATAAGTTTTAAGCGCGCTCTAATACCATAGCTGAAGCACCACCACCGCCATTACAGATAGCTGCGGCTCCAATTTTAGCATCATTTTGATGAAGTACATTAATTAATGTCACTAAGATTCTGGCACCAGAACATCCAAGCGGATGCCCCAAGGATACAGCTCCGCCATTAACGTTAACATTGCTATCATTTAATCCTAATAGTTTCATATTGGCTAAACCAACAACAGAAAATGCCTCATTAAACTCAAAGTAATCAACATCATTTAAATCTATATTAGCTTTAGCTAGAGCCTTTGGTAAAGCTTTAGCTGGTGCAGTAGTAAACCATTTCGGCTCTTGTGCAGCATCGGCATAACTCTTTACAGTCGCAATAGGGGATAGGCCTAATTCATTTGCTTTCTCTCGACTCATCAATACCATTGCCGCAGCTCCATCATTTATTGTCGAAGCATTTGCCGCAGTTACAGTACCTTCTTTAGTGAATGCAGGACGCAAAGCAGGGATTTTTTCCATTTTCACATTAGTATATTCCTCGTCTCTATCCACAACAATTGCATCGCCACGACGTTGAGGAACTTCAACAGGAATAACTTCATCATTAAACTTGCCAGCATCCCAAGCTGCTTTTGAACGTTCGTAAGATTGAATTGCAAAGTTATCTTGATCTTCTCTGCTAAATTCATATTCAGCAGCACAGGCATCTGCACAGACACCCATGGCATTTTTATCGTAAGCATCTACCAAACCATCTTTTTGCATACCATCTTCAAGCGTAGCTGGGCCAAATTTTGTAGCACTACGAGCATGATAATAATGAGGTATAGCGCTCATGTTTTCCATGCCACCTGCAACAACTATTTCAGCATCACCCAACTGAATGGCTTGTGCGGCTTGCATAATAGCTTTCATACCAGACGCACAAACTTTATTTATCGTAGTACAAGGAACCGTATCTGGTATACCGGCATATATCGCAGCTTGTCTCGCTGGTGCTTGTCCTGTACCAGCTTGTACAACATTCCCCATTAAGACTTCTTGAACTAATTCTGGTTTTAGATTAATTTTATCTAAAGCGCCTTTAATAGCCGCTGCGCCTAATCTTGGTGCAGGCACGCTAGATAAACTCCCTAAAAAACTTCCTATCGGTGTTCTAACTGCAGATACGATTACAACGTCCTTGTTCATTCTTTTTGTGTTTAAATTAATTGCTGCGAAATTAATCATTTTTTAAGATATTTTAGAATGAATTAATGAATATAGCCACGTAAAATTCTAATATTTGTTACATTTGATTATATATGAAGGAACTTCTGAACAAATGGTATAAAAATCATGCGCTAGTATATAAAATACTGCTGTTTTTGGTGACCACGCTTTTTATTGTCTACTTATTTCCAAAAACAGGGAAATTCAGATATTCATTTGAAAAAGGAAAACCATGGCAATCTGAAAATTTATATGCGCCTTTTAATTTTGCCATAAAAAAAGCGCAAGATGAGATAGAAAAAGAGCAGGCAGAAACAGAAAAAAATGCTTCAGTTTACTTTGATGTAAATACACAACTTAGTAATAATACACTTTCTGATTATGCAAAAAAATTCAATCAAATATTTAATGATACGCTTTACTTAAATGTTCGAAATTCAAATCTATATAAGTCAGGTAAAACCTTTATAGATAAACTTTATAACAATGGAGTTCTAGATTCTGACTATTCGTATTCCAATGATAAATCCGTTGTCTTAGTAGAGTCCAATACAATTGAAAAAGAGCTGTTATATGGAGATTTGGTTGAAATTAGCCAACTAAGACAACTCCTAGAAAATCATCTTCCAAATTCTATAGCTTCAGACAAACGAAATAAAATGATATCACTATTTTTTGATATCGTAAAACCAAATGTAACACTCAATGAAAGTTTAACACAAAAGACACTAGAAGAGGAGCTCTCTCAGATTTCACAAACACGAGGTAGTATTGAAAAAGATCAGTTAATCATATCAAAAGGGCAGGTTGTTAAGGATGAAGAGTACAATATTTTAAATTCTCTAAAAGCGGAATACGAATCCCAAGTTTGGAATACAGCAAATTACAATTGGGTACTTGTTGCCTATACATTATTAGTTGCCTTAGCACTTTTGATGCTTCTATTATTTCTAAGAAAATACAGAATAGTGGTCTTTCTCAACAATACAAAAGTTACTTTTATTTTCTTCAATGTCGGGTTAATGATTTTATTGACCACATTGGTTATTAATTATAATTCACAATACATATATGTTGTGCCATTGTGTATTTTACCATTGGTTTTAAAAGCATTTTTTGATGCAAGATTAGGCTTGTTTGCCCACGTCCTTACAGTGTTGTTATTAGGCTTCATTGTACCAAATAGCTATGAATATATGTTTCTGCAGATTATTGCAGGAATTGTAACTATTCTCACTGTTTCGGAATTATATAAACGTGCCAATTTATTTATTTCCGTGGGACAAATTACACTTATCTATATCATTGCTTATTTTGCTTTCTTTGTAATTCATGAAGGGCAAATAACGAGTCTAAAATGGGAAACATTTGGTTTGTTTATTCTGTGTGGATTAGCGACACTATTTGTACAACCTTTAATTTATATTTATGAAAAGATATTTGGCTTAGTTTCTGACGTATCGCTTTTAGAGCTTTCAGATACCAATACCAGACTTTTAAAGGAACTTTCCAATAAAGCACCTGGTACATTCCACCACTCGTTGAATGTGGCCAATTTAGCAGAAGCGTCAGCCAATGAGATAGGTGCGAATTCGATGTTGGTTAGGGTAGGAGCATTGTATCATGATATCGGTAAGATGAGTAACCCAACTTACTTCACAGAAAACCAAAGTACAGGCATTAATCCTCATGATGAGTTATCTAATCTAGAGAGTGCAAAAATAATAATTGACCATACGCTAAGCGGTATTGAAATTGCCAAACGAAATAACCTTCCAGATCGTGTCATTGATTTTATAAGAACGCACCATGGAACAAGTTCAGTATATTATTTTTACATGAAAGAAAAAGCTGAAAATGAAGATGTTGACATTAATGATTTTTCATATCCTGGCCCAAAACCGTTCAGCAAGGAAACTGCGATTTTAATGATGTGTGACAGTGTAGAAGCAGCATCTAAAAGTTTAAAAGAACCCACAACAACTAAAATTAATGAGTTTGTAGAAAACATTGTTAATAAGCAAATGGAAAGTGGTCAGTTTTTAAATGCTAACATTACTTTTAAGGAAATTCAATCTATAAAGAAGGTTTTAAAGCATAAGTTAGCTAATATTTACCACCTTAGAATTGAGTATCCAGAATAAAGTCACTTTTATTACAAAAAACTAAAAAAAATTGTTGCGTTCTTTAATATGAAAAGTTACATTTGCACCCGCCTAAATGATAAAGATATATTTGTCTACAGGCTTACAATTTCATAGAACGTTCTATAAGTATTGTTTGGAGAGGTGCCAGAGTGGTAATGGAGCAGATTGCTAATCTGTCAACGCGTAAGTGTTGCCCGGGTTCGAATCCCGGTCTCTCCGCAAATTAGATAACCAGTTTTCGGGGTGTAGCGTAGCCCGGTTATCGCGCCGCGTTTGGGACGCGGAGGTCGCAGGTTCGAATCCTGCCACCCCGACTTTTTAGGGTTTTAAACTCTTGAATTGTAATATAGCTCAGCTGGATAGAGCATCCCGATTTTATCGGGACGGTCACAGTTTGAGTCATAAAGGTGGCATAGCTCAGCTGGATAGAGCACCTGCCTTCTAAGCAGGCGGTCCTAGGTTCGAATCCTAGTGCCATCACAAAAGGCTTCACTTGTAATAGTGGGGCTTTTTTGTTTTTCAATAGCTTATGTACTGTACCTATATTTTATATTCACAATCAAAGGACCGATACTACATCGGTCACAGTGCGGATTTGGACGATAGGCTAAAACGCCATAATGGTGGGAGAAGCAAGTCCACTAAATATGGTATCCCATGGAAAATCGTCTACACAAAAGAATTTGCGACCAAACCGGAAGCCTATCAGCACGAAATGCATATTAAGCGACCGAAATCCAGGGATTTCATATTGAAGCTGATAGAGCTACAGAGAGAATAGAGCATCCCGATTTCCTATCGGGACGGTCCTAGGTTCGAATCCTAGTGCCATCACAAAAGGCTTCACTTGTATAGTGGGGCTTTTTTGTTTTTCAATAGCTTATGTACTGTACCTATATTTTATATTCACAATCAAAGGACCGATACTACATTGGTCACAGTGCGGATTTGGACGATAGGCTAAAACGCCATAATGGTGGGAGAAGCAAGTCCACTAAATATGGTATCCCTTGGAAAATCGTCTACACAAAAGAATTTGCGACCAAACTGGAAGCCTATCGGCACGAAATGCATATTAAGCGACAGAAATCCAGGGATTTTATATTGAAGCTGATAGAGTCAACTAAAAAACTATAATTCAAGTATCAACTTTTGACCAATTCTCAACGTAGAGGTTTTCTTAATTTTATTGGTTCTGCATATTGCAGCAATACTTGTTCTATTTCTTTTTGAAATTCGAGATAATGTATCGCCCTTACGAACTACATAGACTTTTCGTTGTTTTTCCAGACTTGCCAAAGCTGCTTCTTTGGTTTCAAAAAGTGTCAACTTTGCTAAACTTTTAGAACTGTGGTAACTTGGTCTGGTCCACTTGCGAGTCACCCAAATATTTTGTGAGCGTATACTATTAGAACCATCAAAATTAAAAAGGTATTCAGGATGAATATATTCACCTTTGTAACTTGTTACCAAATGCAAATGACTTCCTCTTGAACGTCCTGTATTGCCACCTTTACCTAAATATTGTCCTTTAGAAATTGTATCATTTGCTTTAACAGCAATGTGCGACAAATGGGCATAAGTGGTTTCTATACCATTATAATGGCGTACAACTACGGTTTTACCGTGCCCACGACTATATCTGGCAAAGCGCACTATGCCATCAAGCATGGAAACTACTGAATCACCTGTAACCAAATCGATATCTATACCTTTATGTGGGCGACCTTTACGCCAACCGTAACGTGATGTAATTACTTTTTTGTGTTGAACTGGAGAGGAGTAGGTGCTGTCCTTAAACTTTATTTCAAATGGAAATTCTGATACTGTATTTCTGTAAGGGTTATAAACAGTAGTATCCCAATAACCAGCCTTTATATCAACAATTTGTTTATTTTTTGTGTCTTTGCCTTCTATAGGAATTTCAATTTCTTCAATTAACAGGCTCTTTTCAACCGTTTTAGGAATCGTGATTTTTATAGAATTTTGAATAGTATCTTGTTGAGCAAAAACACACATAGTAAAGACTATGGATAAAATAGTAAAAAGGGATAATTTCATCAGTAATAAAAAAGCATAAAAATAAACCAACGCAAAAATATCACAAATATTATTTATTGAAATTTAAAAACGATATCGACATTAGTTTTTTCAGATTTTAGCAAATAGACTATAAAATCTATCGTATCAGTTAAATACTTAACGGTGTAAAAAGTAAGTTTGTTATCAATTAATAAAAATTACTATGAAAAAGATATATTTAATTTGCATTGTGCTAGTATTTGCTTGTAATAAAAGTATTAAAGCGCAAGCACCAGAAGCTGTTAAGACAACCTTTAAGGCAAAATACCCCGGGGAAAATGATCCTGATTGGCATAAAGACGACCAGGGTTACTACGAAGCACATTTTAAAATAGATGGTGTAAAGTATAGAGCAGATTTTAATGCTGATGGTTCTTGGGTGGAAACTGAAACCAGTATTGACGAGGACGATTTGCCTGAAGCGATAAAAAAAGTGATTAAAGAAAAATTTGATGATGAAGAAATCACTGAAGTTGAAAAAGTTGACAGTGCAACCAAAGGCTTATTTTATGATGTCGAATTCAAGAGAAAAGGAAAGAACAAAGACGTTGAGTTTAAAGCCAACGGCAAAATTATTAATTAAACGAACCATTTCATCCAGTCGTAGCATCAATTAATCTTGATGCTTTTTTTATGCGCAAACTGTTGTAAATTTGCATTTTTATAAAACGTTTCGAAATCAAGTATATGTCTCAGACCAACCAAGCTATCCAAGAAAAGAAAACCGATAAAGAATTATATGACTATCAGCAAGGTGCTATAAGCCAAATTTTCGAAAAGTTTGATACCGCTCCAGACGATTACCATTTATTATATCAGCTACCAACTGGAGGTGGGAAAACAGTGATTTTCTCTGAGATGGTGCGCCAGTACTTAAAAAATCACAATAAGAAAGTTTTGGTAATGACCCACAGAATAGAGTTGTGCAATCAAACTTCTAAAATGCTGACCAGTTTTGGTGTCACCAATAAAGTGGTAAACAGTAAAGCAAATCTCGATGACCAAGCTGAATATTCATGTTTTGTGGCCATGGTAGAGACTTTAAACAACAGGTTGAATGACGACAAATTAGATATTTCTGATGTGGGCTTAGTGATTATCGATGAGGCACATTACAACTCATTCACCAAGCTTTTCAAGTTTTTTGAAAAGTCCTTTATTCTTGGAGTTACGGCAACTCCGTTGAGTTCTAACAAAGAACTACCAATGAAGGATAATTACCAAGAGTTGATTACTGGTGAGACTATTGAGAACCTAATTGAAAACGAGTTTTTGGCAAGAGCTGAAACTTACGCTTACGATATGGGCTTAACATCATTGGAAGTTGGTTCTAATGGGGACTATACCGTAAAATCTTCAGAAGATTTATACTCCAGTCCGGCAATGTTGCAAAAAACAGTAGACGCTTATAAAAAGCATTCGCTAGGGAAGAAGGCCTTGATTTTCAATAATGGTATCAACACATCTATTAGTGTCTATTATGCTTTTAGAGAGGCAGGTTTGCCGATTATGCATTTAGACAATACCGCAACCAAAAAGCAACGCCGACAAATTTTAGATTGGTTTCACGAAACACCAAATGCCATATTGACTTCGGTAAGTATTTTAACCACAGGATTTGACGAACCAACCATTGATACCATTATCTTAAATAGAGCCACAAAATCCTTGACGCTCTACTACCAAATGGTGGGTAGAGGCTCTCGTATACTGAACAATAAATCAAAATTCACCATTATTGATCTAGGTAATAACCTTTATAGATTTGGGCCATGGGGAGCGGATTTGGATTGGCAGCTCATTTTTAAGTCACCAAATTGGTATGCAGACCGTATTAAGAGTGATGAAGCTATTGAAGCCAATTTTAAGCACGATTTAGCTGACGAAATTAAAGGAGAGTTCTCTAAATCTGAAGACACCTATTTTGATATTAGGCAGACCTACAAAGATGCTGTAGCCAAAGGTGAATCTTCTAAGGTGGTTTTGGAGCGTTCCATAGAACAGCATGCCAAAATTTGTATTGAGAACAGTGAAGATGTCTATGATGCATTAGGTTTAGCCAAATTGCTTAAAGATGATATTAATCAACGTATTGAAATCTATGCGAAGTGCATCAGTAAAAGCACTTATAATTTTTTAAAATGGTTAAAGGACGATTATAAAAAGAAGCTCAACTCTTATTTACGTGCAAATTTTGATGAGAAGTTTGAAGAAATTCATGGTTATCCACCAGAAAAATAATTTTCGTAAGTCACTTGTTTTTAAAAACTTAAATATTCTTAAATTAAGTTTTAATTTATTGTTAAACCCGCCTCTAAGACGTTAAGATTTCTTAATAAATTTGACTCGTATATACTACTCTTATATATTAAAGATAGAATCATAAAATCTTAGAACAATGAAAACACTTATACTAGCACTGGCATTACTGTTTACAATTCAACTTTCGGGACAAGATCCTATAATGCAAAAGGATCACGATGCCTTGGAAAATGTCGCCACAAAAATCACTAAGGCTTACGATGACCAAATAGGGTTGGACGGTAGCCAATTTGTACCATTTCAAAAAATAGTTGAAGAGTATTTAATTAGAGAGGAAACTATTCATAAAAACTTTAAAGGTAGACAAAAATTAGACTTGCTCTATAATCTACGTAAAGCTGAGAGCATGGAAATTAGAAATGTGTTGACCCAACCACAATTCAATCTTTACAAGACCATAAAGCCACAAATTCAACCTTTGGCGAAAATCAATTCCAAAAAAGATATTTCTGACGATACCGATAAGTAAGAATTGAACAGTTTGGTATTAACGATGGTAATCTTTACCATCGTTATTTATTTACGTTAATATTAGAACAGGTCATAAAAGACTGTTAATGTGGTTGTTATTTGTAAATTAAGGTTGTATATTTAGCTCTCTAATGAATAGAAGCATCTTACATTATCGCCTAAATTTATTCCTATTGGTTGGAATTTTAAGTCTATTATGGACATGCAAATCTGCTGATAAAGCTGAAAATAGAGCAAATGATTTGCTTGCTTTAGAGCAGCTGTCTGAACAAGAAGAGTATCGTATTGATGTAAAAGTTGCGTTTCCTTTTAATACTTTGGCAACCACACAAGTACTAAATGCTTTATTGATACAGAATGCAGGAAACAATCCCAATAGAATTGATGTAGCCGGAAATGGTAATTTTATAGAGATACGCAAAGACTCCGTGAAAGGTTATCTGCCATTTTTTGGAGAACGCCGCATAAATGGTGGATCTTATGGTGCAAATGAAGCTGGTATACAATTTGACGGTAAGCTAGAAAACTATACCAAACAAGTAAACGAAAAGAAAGGCAAACTGGTTCTTGAGTTTAGTACAGAACAAATAAAGAATGGATCGGATAGCTACGATGTTATTATTGAGATCTACCCAAACGAAAATACCATGGTAACTGTAACACCAACGTATAAAACCTTTATGCGTTATTCGGGAATGTTAACTGCAGTGGATATTGTGGAATAGTGAAAGGGGAATTTTGGACGAGATTAGTTTGTGTATTATTTTACATAATGTAAGTTATAGGACATTTTTAATATTTGATTATCCAGTGGATGATTAAATATTAAAACCAATGTTCAGCGCACACTATTTAGTGTTGAATGTCCTGCGGACATTTGTTGCTAAATACACAAAGCCTAGCTTTTAGTCATAATCGCGTAAACGACAAAATGTACATGATAAAAAATTTTAGACGATTACTCACAAGTTTAATATTGTTTTAAGTGTTCGTGAATGCTGCGCATGTCTCGTGGATTGCCACAAGAGCATAATTATTTAAAGGATTTGTATTTAAAACCAATCATCCACTGGATAATCGATTTTAAATAATCTATGCACTTGTTATATATAGAATTCCAAATTGGCTTTTTTAAGTTTCAATATCTTTTGTCTTGAAACAAAAGAAACAAAAATTCTTCATTAGGTATTTTAAAAATTGATACTCAATCAATTCTTTAAAATAGTATATAATTTTGGAAACAATTACGGTTCTTTACGCTATATTTTAAGAAACATTTGAACTTCTTAAGATTGCTTTGGAATCCAATTAAAAGGTAGAATTTTTAAGAATATTTATTACTAGCTCCTTAAAATCTTACGCTTCATTCACCTATTGTTTTACCAAATAAACTAGGTATTAAACTTACATTGTTACTTATAAAGATATCGCTGTCTGATTGCGACAAATCCTTTGACGGAATTATATAAATCATTCGAGATTCTTCTTCAATTGTTAAAACTAGAATAAGAAATAAATTATCTCTTAATTCTCCTAAGTCTTTTTTTACAATTTTAGCACTACGATCTATAGTATCTAAATCTAATGATTGTAGAAAAATTTCATTAGTTCCTATAAGAAAATCGACTCCTTCCCTTCCACTCTGTTTTGGTGCTAATTTTAATCCGAATTTTTCTAGTTCTGTTTTGACAAAAGCAACTATTTTGTTTTGCTTATTCACAAGCTATTATTTAAGGTAGAACATATCATTATCAATTTCCTTAACCGATGAATGTTAGAGAACAATATCAATATCATTAACATTTCCACCAGCTCTCAAAATAATTTCTTTAATATATCCTCTACTGACTGTTTCTAAAGATTCCACCATCATTTCGGTCTTAATAATTCCTAGATAAGCATCAATGACAGTATTTTCCATATTGTCTATCTTATTTTTAAAAACTTTATAATCTTTTGAAGAAGTGCACCATTATTATAATATTCTAAAAAACTAACTACAGTATTACAAGAACCACATTTAATAGCACTCAATTTAAAATTATAATCTCTAACCTCTACCACTTCTGATACAAAATTGTTGGCTCTTTCGCATTTTGGGCATTTTATATTTGTAAACATAGTTTATTTATTTTTTTGGTGGCGGAGGTGGTGGATTTCTCATCGTAGGAACACTTCCTTTTACAATACCGGATGATCTTTGAGTTGTTTTGGGTTTAGGTGCTTGTGACCTATTTCTTTCTTTTGCCATAATTATTGATTTAAAAATTATTAAAATATTCTCTTGTTCTTATATCTGCTTTCTTTTTAAGCTTTTTCCAATGTTTGATGTTTAATTTATCATCCAATTTTTCTATTGCAACAAAATCTGTGTCCTTAAGCATGAAAAACTCTTTCTTTATTCGTTTTTCTTTTTTAGAATTATTATCGCATTCATACCAAAGTTCCTCTAATTTTGTAAGATATTTAAGGTACATATTTCTTAATACTGATATTTCTTCAAGTTCTGAATCAGATCTTACAATTTGATTTTCAATTAAAGCAATTAATTGAATCACAGCTATAATAATACATGCAACCCAAGCCAATGGCTCCCAAAATGCCCAACCAAAAACTCCTGATCCAGAAAATATTAATGTAGCTATTTTTATGTATCGCTTTAAATCTTTCTGGAAATCTAAATACAAGGAAAGGTAAATTTCGCCGAACTTTATCTGTAGCATTTCATACCAAACCTTTTTTCTCATAATTCTAGGACTTATTTTTTCCTTTTTTTCGTTGGCCCCACTTTAATTGTCTCAATGGTTGTCGTTTTTGGTCTTCTCTTTGCTTCTTCAATTTTTATGAATTGACCACTTCCAGCATCTCTGCCTCTTTTACTTGTTCTTGCCATTTTAATTGCTTTTAATTATTATAATCTATTATTTATTGAATTGAATATTATTTATCGGTTTATACTTTATAATGCGTTCTTTTTCAAGTTTTAAAGCTTCGATTCTTGGTTTTGGATTATCTTTTATTACTCTACTAAAAATCTTTCCATTTTTTCTATGTTCTGTCATACGTTTTTGAAATCTATCTGCATAAGTAATTCCTTCATATACACGTTTTCCTTTATAAAAATGAGTGTAATTAATAGTGTTGTCAGGACTTCCAAATAAATACATTAGACTATATCCACAAGTACTACCAAAAAATACGCTTGGCAGAATTTCAAATAACAAGACCTTTTCTTTATTATTTTTAGTCTTTTCAATATATGCATATATACCGCCTGCAAAACCACCAATTAATAGGCCAAATATTTTTTCATTTTTTGTTGCCATAATAATTAGCTTCTTATTGGTTTCATATTTATTGAGTTATCTAAATTATCTTTAACCGTTGCATTTGCTACAGTGCGCAGAAATTCTCGACCATTATTAGAGAAATAGGTTACTTCTGCTCCAATTGACCAATCTGGATATCCCCAGGTTATAGTTTTTATTAAGAATTTTTGCTTGAGCAATTTTATAACTGTTTGTTCGTCAGTTTTCTCTCCAAATTTGAAAGAATTATCGTCGTTAACTTTATGAAGTAATACGTGTGTTATGTTATCATTAACATCTTTCCAAACACCTGAAATGAAAAAGTTTGCAAGTTTTGCCATCTTTATATATGTTTAATTATCTTTTTTCTACAATAGTTATTTAAAACTATTTTACGATACAAATAAACAACTACATGACGCACTCTATTTGCGCCATATAAAAAATAGTCAGATTTTAGTAATTTTTAAGTGCATTATTGAGTATATCCTTGATTCTTAAACGAAGACTTTCTGGTTCTAAAACTTTTACAGAGCTACCATAACTTAATATTTTGGAGTGTAATTCATGAAAGGGAACCACTTTGAAAGAAAAAATCAATTTATCGCTTTCTTCTTTAATTAATTGCTGAGACTTATGAATAGGAGATGAAATTAAGTATTTGCCTCTCCAAGAATCAAATTCCAAAACAACATCTTCTACTTCTCCATCAGGAACTGAAATTCCAAAAGCATGATTAAAATATTTATCAGAATCAAAACCAGTTATTTCTTCACAGTTATCTTTGGTTAATTCAAAATTTATTATTCTATCGAGAGCAAAAATTGTAACAAATTCTTTTCCTTCTATTTTACCTATTAAGTACCACAGGTGATCGTACTCCTTTAATAGAATTGGTGTTACTGTATGATTTTTTATTTCTTCAGAATTATGCCTTTTGTAATCAAAATTGAATTTAAAATTAGTATCGTAACCAGAAATAATTTCTGGGATTAAATCACTTCCTTGAAATTTAGGAAAATTTTCGGGCTGAATGGTTATTCTATTTGAAGCTTTTTGTTGACTTGCCTCAATCTTAACTGCATCAATTACTTTATCTATTGCATTGGTGAAATCCTTAAAAATTCCTATATCCTTATAGTGAGCAATATTATTAGTATAAAATAATAAAGCATTCAGTTCTTCATCTTTTAGCTCTATTGCTGGAAATATGTCATCAACATCATCTGGGTAGTAATATGCTCTTTTTTGACTGGAATATTCTATTGGAGCATGCAATTCCACTTTCATATCATTTATATCTTTATTGATAGTTCTAGTTGCAACTGAAATATCATATCTTTCATAAAGCTTATCAATAATTTCGTCCGTCTTAACGTAATCATAATCCCTGAGCAGACTATCAATAAATCGATGTCTTATATATGCATTTTTATTACTAGGCATGAACTAATTCTTTAAAATGTTCATATACCATAACCATAGCTAGAGTGTCTAACTCACAATATTTCAACAAGGCATTAGTAATTTGCTCAATTTCTGATTGTTTCATATCTGTATACTGCAACTTACCGTATGCTGTTAATGCTGCTCCACCATCATTAATATCTTTAATGTCAGAAATAGAATTCTCTATTTCTACCTCTGTCCAATCGTCAAATACAGGTGGAAGACGTTTGTAAGGATTAACAACTTTCCCTTCTTCTTGCTTTAACCAAACAAAGTTGGTAGGGAAGTTAGTAGAGGTTAATAAGATTTTATGAATTGGTTGTGAATACTTGGTTTTCAAAAAATCACTACTATTGAGGGCAGCAGGCAACAAATCCTTTAAAGAATTCGAACCATTTGTCAATGGATTGAAATAAAAGTTTTTCGCAACAACCCAAAGATCTACCATATCTCTATTGCCTCGCCATTCTATAGAACTCTTTTCTTTTGAATGAGAAATACTTTCAATAAATTGAATTAAAGAATCTTTGTCTGCTTCATCAGATTCCAAAAGTTGGAAATAAATGGCATTTAAAATAGTGTTTTCGTGGTTGTGAAATCTAAAAATAGTACCATTATCATTTTCAAGGGCTTTTTTTAGTTCACGGATAAAATCAAAATTAGGGAAATAAGCAGCTTCGTTATTTATATATTCTGTTGAATGCTCAATTTCACCATTTTCCAAATAAGTGTGATGAGAAAATTGAAAAGCAATTTGCTCATAAGGCCTTCTGTCTTTTGAAAATGGTAAAGCTGCTGTGCAAGTTTCGAAATCAATAAAATGCAAAGGAAACACCCATTTATTCATTTCTTCCTTTAATCCATCTTTATCAAGATAAATAGAATCGTCATGATTTATTGCTTTTTCTATCTGAATCCAAGCTCTTTCACTATCTGATAGTTTTCCAACTCCTTCTTTAAACCCTATATCTTCCTTATTCAAACTTTCAGCAAAAATTAAATTGCTTTCAAATAATTTAACTGATTTTGTCCAGTGTATCCCACTAATATCAAATAAATTAGTTTTCTCAAAATCTTTATCATTCCATTTATTTTGCTTTTCAAAACATTCAATAAAGCCAGATTTTAGTCCTTGTTTTTTATCCTCATCTGAAGTTCTAAATTCACACTTATTACATGCCGAATATGAGGTCGCCGAATTCATATATTTATCATTAATATATGTTTCTTTATAATCTTGTATTGCGTCAATAAAAGTTATACCGTTAGCATAAGCATATTTTCCACTTTCAATGCCAGTTATAATGTCTGTTATTTCTAATTTTCCTAATATGGGATTTCCTAATTCATCTTTTGATTTTGCTAATACTGTTACTCCAGTTCTATTATCTGCTGATTTTGTAATTCTGAAAAGTTGGTTTATACCATCTATAGAGGCTTTTTTAGATTTATCTGCCATCATAATAAATGACTTTATTTCCCATTCAGGAAAACAGAGTTGTATAACGTGTTTTTGAAAGGCTACATCAAATAGATAAGATTTCCATTTGCTATCTATTCCTCCTCTTTTTCCTATGAAAATATTCTCATTATCTGGTTCATATGACTTTGATTTAACCTCAATCAATTCGATTATATTTCCTTTTTTTACAAGAATATCTGTTCGAATAAAAAGTCCGTCAACTAAAAAAGCAGCCTCATAAATAATGACATTTTCATTTTTCAATAATTCTTTAGTTTGATTCCAATGTTTTTCATAATCCCAATCCTCACCTTCTAAAAGATGTCCACCAGGATAATATAGTCTTGCGAGTTCCTCAACTTGAAAACCACCTTTAGCTAATGCTTCCAAAAAAGGATTTTCATTTTTTTTGTTAGCATAATCCTTTTTGCCAGTATAGTAAAGCTTATTTGGACATTCAAGCCCAAGCTTAAATCTTGATTTTGATAATAATCTCATAATTATTCATAATAACTTAGACCATAGCAGATGCTATAGCTGATTTATTTTGCTAATAATTAAGGGAATAATCGAATATACTAAAATTGTAGAAGTTGCTTATACGGAAAACCGTAAATATTTGAATATTAGACTATTTAAAATCATTCCACACACATTTTCGCCACTACTCCACCCTTGCAGAAAAAGAGTGTTCCATTAACTGAGAAGAGAAAAATAAAGAGACCTATTATTTAACATGGGCTTTTAACCAAATCGAGCTTGCGAGATTCGTGAACTCATTAGTTTAAAATAGAAATCTTGTGAATAAAGCCCATGTTTACATAACGCTAGTACATTATAGGACATTTTTAATATTTGATTATCCAGTGGATAATTAAATATTAAAACCAATTATTTCTGCCTGTTATAAGTGTAACTATTATTTGTTTTCAAATAGAAACATCCTATGCGCAGCATTCATGAGCTCTTTATTAAAACAATAGAAATCTAGCGAATAATTTACCAACCCTTGGCCAGCGCACACTATTTAGTGTTGAATGTCCTGTGGACATTTGTTGCTAAATACACAAAGCCTAGCTTTTAGGTGTTATTAAAATTTTGAGGTATTTGGGTATTTGTAGAAGAAGCTTTTGGAAGTAATTTTATTATCCTCTAGCATTTCAACTAATATTAAATGCATATAAGTTAAAGCAACTAGAGTCTAGAAATTATATTTAGGAAAATAAAAAAAATCAAATTATGAGTAACGACAATATAAATAACAATGTCATTTTTGAGTATCACGATGTAACCGCAAGTGATACTTTAGAAAAGTATACAAAAGATAAACTGCAAACCCTATTTACACGATTCGATTTTGTAATTAGGGCCGATGTGTTTTTTAAAACCGAAAACACAACATCTGATGACACAGGAATGAAATGTGGCATTAGACTAAGCGCACCAGGACCTCGCCTATTTGCTGAGTCGTCCCACAATACGTTTCAAAATGCCGTTGATGAATCGATCAACGAATTAACAAGACAGCTACAGAAACGAAAAGAAACCATGAAATCTTATTAATTAAAATTATGGCTACAAATACAAAACACAACCTTATTAATTGCTATTATGCTGGCGGTTCGGAATTCGGCGATCAGTTAGAGGCATTTTTAGAAGCATCAGACAAGAACACTTTGCCCATTGATATTACCAAATCCATGCCGTCCGATACCCAATGGCACGATATGGCAAAACGATTGGGAGTAAGTCTTAAGAGCTTTTTAAATACCGAACGGGTTGACGAATTTTATGAAAAAGATTCTTATTCTGAAGAAAGCTTAGTAAAGATTATAAACAAAAACCCTAAAGCCTTTATCGGAGCCATTGTAATGGAGGGCGATAGAATTGCCCACATAACAAGATATACTGAACTTTTAGAGTTTTATGATGTAGATTCTGCTGGTTTAGAAAAAACGTTTCACCATCAAGAGGCAACAACTAAGTCACAAACCAAAGATGATGATTTTGTTTAATACTGAACAAGATTTAATAGTACTGATCAAAGCACAACATTTATAGTTGTGCTTTTTTGTATTGTATGAGTTGAATGATTAACAAGCTAACTTTAAGTAACCCATTTCCATACGTAATATACCATAATATGATATCAGCAGAACTTAGCTTATTAAAACAAAACAGAAGGCACAACAAATTGCCGTACCTTCTTTTCACTAACTATTGACTCAATCAATCAAATCAAAGTCTTTATATCAATTATCTTTTTTATAGTTTACCATCCAGCTAACATTGTATTGATCCGAACATCTACCGTAGCAGGCATTCCAAGGCATATCCTGAAATGGTGTATGTACAGTACCTCCTTCACTCAGTTTAGAAAAAACTTCTTGGGCTTTTTCCTTAGATTCCAAATCAACACTGATATTAATATTAGTTCCGTTGGTCAATGGTGTATCTGGTGAAGCGTCGTATGCTAAAAGGTGCATACCATTACCTTTTAATTCTGCATGCTGTAATTTATTGCGGTAGTGTTCTGGAATATCAACATTCGCATTTTCATAGGTCTGCTCATTTATTATTGAACCACCTAATATAGATTTATAAAATTGAAGTGCATTTTTGCATTCACCTTTAAAGGCTAAATAAGGCTGAACTTTCATAAAATATATGTTTTTTAATTAATTATTTCACAAAGCTAAAGGACGTAGAGGACTACTTTTAACTCTAAAAATTAAATTATTAAAACAAATGAAATCTACATCCCACGTTTCCTCAAATCTTTTTCAACAGTGTTCATAACCCATTTGGTCAGTTTTCTAGATACTTTACCAATAACCAGACCACGGGATAACCACCAAAAAAATCCTGAAAATTTTGAGTTCAGCTCTGCTTTTAAAATGGCTTTTACTCTATTTTTAATTGGTTTTTCGAATTTTTTAAAGGCTTTGGCATCAAACTTTGGGAACTCTTGTATAGGGTAACGTGTTGGGTTTGGGTCGTCATTGGGATCTAACTTACTGACATCTGGTATAATGGGCATATAGGTTTTTCCATCCACTACCCTACTGAATGCCTCAACGGCTGCATCGTCCACACCATAAAACAAATTATCCTTATCCTTCGGATTGCACTCCGCAAAGAACACTCCTCTTAAAAAGTTTCTGGCATTTTTACGGCCTAAGAAGAAATCGTGCTTTCTAAATTCTATGTCCAAAAATCCCCCAAATCCCCCAATGCCTCCTGTCGCCAATGGTGGATGATCCACTTCTTCATCAACCTGACCTAATTTTAGTTTCCTCGGAAAGGCCATAATTTTGAATACCCCAGAACCAAAAGTATCACTTTGTTTGTTCCTAGCTTGATTTAATATCGTTGGCACCAAATTGCCCACAATATCCATAATACTGGTTTTTTCATAATCCGGTGTCGGATTAATGATTTCATCTTCAAAATTTGGAAATGGGTCTATAAGTATGGTTCCATATTTTGGATTGTTAACGTCTTCTGGACCATGATTGTCCTCTAAACAACGTAAAACTTCATCGAAAGGTTCGTTATTTATCGTTCCTCCATCTACGGCAGTAAACTGAAAACTATTGCCCAAGTCCTTATCGAACTCTAAATCCATATGTGCAGTAAAAGCTTTTCGTTTCTTTAAGTTGTTTTGCACATAGTCCATAGGAAATTCAGTATCAAAATAACGAGGAGCCAATCCCACAGGAAACGCTCCTGTAGCTTTAGTCACTTTAATTAAGAAATCTCTATTGGATGCACCATCTAAAGTTGGGGACAATGGCCTAAAAGGCAAGTACTCTCCTTTATCTTTTGTTTCATCATAGCTGACCTTAAAATGTGCAACAATATCGTGATTGCTAATACGATGACCAGGAGTAGAATCGAGAAACTTAGATTGAATTCGACTTAACTTAACCTTATAGTCCAATGGTCTTAAACTTGTTACGGTCAGTAATATTCGTAAATCCTTAGAGATGTAACTCGGAAAATTATCTATACTGGCACTATCTGGTAGTTGTTCAAAAACCTTTTCGGCGATATTGTCAATGGGTTTAGAATTGAGTAATGACGGAGCTCCTTTTTTGTCATCGAGATCAGAATTAGACAACATCTTCTTAAAAGTGGTTTCACCGCTGTTGCTCCCATTATAAAGACTATCATCGTCGTCTAAAAACACCCAGCTGTCATAAAGGATGTTTCCGGTTTTAGTGTGGGCAACTTCAGTAACTGGCTTAAGATTACCATCGGTAAGTGCCAAAGCGGTAATCATACTTACCATGCCTCCTGCAGAAGCTCCACCAATAGCATCAATGATGACGTTATGGTTCGGAATGCTATGATTTGAGTTTTCCTGCTTTGCCTTTTCCCATTTCGATAAAGCTTCAAGAATGTAATCCATAAACCCAGCTGTGTAGGCTCCGGCAGAAACAGCTCCCGCCATAGTTAACCCAAGGTGAAATGTGTTTTTTGTGTCACTCATAATATAATAAAAATTGATTACCCCAATACCATTATTTTGAATATCGGAATGTATCAGTCAACAAAAATCAATAACAAGGAATTATTAAGGGATAGCTAAAGGTAAAATTTTTATGAAATATATAAGCATAAAAAAACCTTGAATAAAACATATCCAAGGCTTTGTGATTATTATGTCTGTAAATCTATTTAGCAGGTTCAGACAATACAATATCTTTATGGGCTATAAGAATGCCGTTTTCTTTTTTCGTTTTTAGAATTCTATCCGTTTGATTTTTTTTCGCCAAACGTTTTCTGCAACGCTTAGTCAACAACGGGTCATCATCAAATACAAAAGAATATAATTCATATTCTTGCATAGCAGGTGCTTTAATCAAAGGAAATATTTGTTGCAATTGATTATAACGCCTATCGTTACCTGGCACAAATGTATGAATGGTATATCTCCCTTCAGCATCCGTCTTAACCCAACTTCTATGTAACACATAGCGTTCGTCTCCTGCTCGCCTCAAATCGAAATCTCCGTCTTCATCTGCTTGTTCTATATAAATGATAACATCCTTAGCAGGAGTTATACCATCACTTTGATAAACAATACCTGTTAATTTTAACTTGTTGGTCTTAGATCTGTATTCTGGAATAGTGTCTGTATGGCTAATTAGAGCCTCATCTCTATCGTGTATAGGACTGTTCTGGGCAGAAACTGGGTTAATCGCACTGTAAAAACATATTAAACAGAAAGCTATAATAAGATTTTTCATGAGCTTAAAAGATTTGGATTCCGTCAAATTTCTTCTAAAAAATCCCATAATCCTTAAAAATCTCATAAAGTCCTGATTTTTACGACTAAACGAAAAGAGTAACCAAATTCTTCGACGAATAACTTAACCATTTACATCAAAATATTTAGTAATGTTGAAGATTACATAATTAAGCACAATACATGTTCTATTCGATTTTTCACGAAAGAACAATCATTTTTCTCAATCCAGAAATTCATTTTTAGGACAAATTTTCATCTAAATTTTGTTAAAATTTCCATTAAAAAATGCAAAAATAGCAAGATGTATTTCGTCGATTAAATACGCATTTAATCCAGTAATTACGCAGTTTGTCTAATTTTTTAGCACTTAAAGTGTTAAAATTTTTTAAAGAAAAATGCTAAAATTTTGTTGTTTTTCATATAAAATTATATAGATTTGTCTTCATTAGACCAAATCTAAAACCAAAAACATGAAAACTAAACTTACTTTATTTGGCGCAATTTTTTTCATAATGATGAGCATGGGGCATGCTCAAGAAACAAAAATTGTAAAAAAGAAAAAGAACCACTCTGAAAGTATTATTACAGGTAAGGTAAACATCTCTAAATATCATAGCCGCGATCAATTAGATGCTATGACTAAAGGGAAACTATTAGATCTTTATATAGAACGTATTGAGGTTATAGTTAATATTCTTCCAAACATTGCTTTTGCAACTAAGCCAGGCATTACGATGGAGAACCTGGGGATTCCTGAAACAAAGGAAAATAAAAAGGCTTTAGAAGCTAATAAAGAAGCTTCAGGGGAATACTTTGATAGTACCGTTGAGTTTCAGACAAAAATATTACCGTATTCTGATACCAACGATCTTATAGCAGCAATCTTATTCTACGAAGCGACATTAAAATCATTACACACTTACAACGATTTTAAAGAGGATTAGTATAGACTTGTGAGCATATATATTTAGTTATCCATGCATTTGGTTAACCCTAAATAGTACTGCCTAAAGTTAAGCATTTGATTTACAGTACATTAATTACACCTGCAAAATTTGGGCTAAAAAATATTTATTTTGTAGGAAAAATAATTTTTATTGTAATAAATTATGTATTTCGTCGATATTTTTTGTGTTTCATAGGTTGAATCCCTATGTTTGATACTCATAGACCTAACTATTTTTTAACCTGAAATAATTGAATTAACTACTATGAAAAATCTTATTCAAACCGCTCTTATAATCTTGTTGGTGCTAAGCAATTGCTTTGCTCAACAAGAAAAAGGAATAATTGGTTACGACAATTGGTTAAATACCTGGACAGAATTTAAACCAAGTACTACCGAGTACGGTGAACCCACGCAAATTTTAAGTGGCAATATCTCTAAGGATACCAGATTACTAAAAAGAGATGTCTATCTTCTATTAGGTGATGTCTTTATTACAAATAATGCAACACTTACCATAGAGCCTGGCACAGTAATTATGGGCGACTTTAAAACTAAAGGGTCGCTTACAATTAGCAATGGTTCTAGAATCATTGCAAAAGGAACACAAACCGATCCCATTGTATTTACTTCCAGTAGAGGAAGTAAAAAGCAAGGTGATTGGGGCGGACTGTTTATTTTAGGTGATGCACCATTAAATATCTTTGGACAAGTATCTGCATTAAATTACGGATTAAAATCATCGTCCACCGAAAGTATTGCTTATGGTGGCGATAATGTTGAAAATGATTCAGGGATCTTAAGATACCTTCGAATTGAATTTGCTGGCAAAAGAACCAAAGGCTATGGCTACTTCAATGGTCTTACACTGGCCGGTGTAGGTAATAAAACCATAGTTGAAAATGTAATGGTTAGCTACTGCGCAGGTAATTCATTTAACATCTTAGGCGGAACGCCGATTTTAGAACGTGTAATTTCATATAGATCAAGCAGGAATGATTATGAGTTCAATTATGGTACACAGTGCCAGTTGATTAATTCACTTGCTGTAAGATCACCATATATTTCTAGTGCTGATGGCTCACGTTGCCTCGTTGTTAAATCTTATGAAATAAAGGAAGAAGCAGACACGACTAAAAAGCAAACGTTTGTAAATGCAGAGAATTTAACACTGGTAAATATTTCTGAAGATATAAAGTCAGATATAAAGGTGGGCTTAGTCCAAGAAGCTATATACATTGGCGCAGACACTTCTTTTTCAATAAATAAAAGTGTGATTTCTGGTTTTTATCCAGCAGTAATTTTAGATAATGAAATTGTTCTGAATAATGAAAATCTAGAAAAAATACGATTTACAAGAACATATTTTAACAACTGCAAAGGAAATATTTACAGAAGTGGCCACACCAATAACGATGATTTAGAAAGCTGGTACGGAAGTAGAGCATTCGATAATTTATATTCTAGAGGCTCAGATGCCGAAACGTTTATTGATGCTAAAAGTACAAGAAATCCAGATTTTAGATTACAGGTAAATAGAATTATTGCATCTAATGATTTTATAGACGATGATGATGACAATGACGATTAAGTTTAATACACAACAACAAAAAATTTAATTTATTTATTAAAATAGAAATATCCAAAGGCTTATAGATTAAATAATTACAATTCATATAAAATGTTCACCCTAACTAAACCAAAAATAATTCTTATTGGAATTTATCTCATGGCTTTTGCCTTGCAATATCGGGCGAATGCACAGTTGGTTATTGGTGCCCCTAACCTTGGTTTTAGTCAAGCATGCGCAAGTGATTCTTTCAATTCTTATAGTACATCATTTATATTTACACCAGAATCTGCAATAAATGCCACTAATGTTTTCTCTGTAGAATTATCTGATGCTGACGGAGATTTTTTAAACTCAACAATAATATATACATCATCACCTGGTTCGGTAACAAGCTCACCAGCCACGTTGAACTTTTCAATTCCTGAAACTACTGCAGGCGAAAATTATAGAATTCGTATTAAAAGCAGTTCTCCTGCTGCGACCAGTTCGCCATCAGCTGCATTTGCTGCTTACTATAAATTACAGGATTCCCCATTTACAATAAATAATCTGGTATCTACAGGGGCTTATTGTATCGGTGGAAGTTACTTACTTACTATAGATAATCCTGGGACTGGCAATAATGATTCGCCGCTCAATTACCCTTCGCTTACATTCAATTGGTATAGGGAAACTGGCCCAACAACATCAGTATTTGTTGCTGAGGGCACTACTCTATCCGTTAGTGAAGAAGGTACTTTTTTTGTTGAAACAAATTATGGCAGTTGTACATCGAGCTCATTTTCTAATCGTGTTACGATAAGCGAGGCCAGTGCTTCGGGAGAAGCCGATGCTACAATTTTCTCAAGCTTAGGGAATCCCTATTGTCCTGAGCAAGGTTTAACAACGCTTAACACCATTGGCGGTAACAGTTACCAATGGTTTAAGGACGGAAATGAAATACCAGATGCTACCAACCAAATGTATCAAACTGATGAGTCTGGTAC
The DNA here is from genome assembly GCF_019203985.1 of Winogradskyella luteola. Lineage (GTDB taxonomy): Bacteria > Bacteroidota > Bacteroidia > Flavobacteriales > Flavobacteriaceae > Winogradskyella > Winogradskyella luteola. The sequence continues at coordinate 152,461 of NZ_JAGSPD010000002.1, forward strand.
ATTTTCCGTTATTGTAGATTTAGGTGATTGTTCTGCTTCTGGCTCTATAGAACTGGTAAGCGAGCTTTTTGAAAGTAGCATCAATGTTGGTGAAAACAACAACATGCTCGAAGGTGAGACATTAAACGTCATAGTAACCACAACGGCTATTAATCCAGAATTTAATTGGTTTTACAATGGCCAATTGATGATCGATGTAACTGGTGATACCTTTGATGCCGTCGAATTTGGTGATTACGAAGTTATTATTACAGAAACAACAGGTTGTGAAGGTTCAAGATCTTACCAATTTTCAATTGAACAAGGTATAGATCCTTTTCCAGATGTAGACAAAATTCCAAATGTTATTAGCCCAAATGGGGATTTTACCAATGACACATGGGTTCTACCCTTAAAATACACAATCGGTACCAATACAGAAATTGTAATTCTAAACGAGCAAGGAAAAGTCGTTTTTCAAACTATGGATTATCAAAATAACTGGCCAGAGGACGATTTAAACCTTACTAGCGTCAACCAGCTGTTTTATTACATTATCACTACTTCAGATGGCAAAACCAAAAAAGGATCAATAACCATTATTAAATAAGATGAAAACACTCCTCCTTATCATCATATTTTTATGCTTCTCGATACAGCTTGTCTGGTCGCAGGAAGATGATGGTGTGGTTTCTTTTGATTTACCAATACGAAATTCTCTGGTTTTTAACCGTTTTGCCATAAATCCAACATTCACTTTCGTTAGAGAGCAACAAAAATATATCAGTTTTAATAATAAACGTGAATGGGTACAATTCGATAATGCGCCAGAAACATTTGTGGGTAGTTTTTCTGGACGCTTTTCTGAAAATATTGGGGCTGGTGTGGCTGCTTTTCAACAAAATTATGGAGTCTTAACAACATTTGGCGGTTTACTAAATTTCGCCTACAATGTAAAACTTAGACAAGATAACAACCTTACTTTTGGACTTAATGTTGGTGCTTATAAGAGTGGTGTCAACACCTCTAATGTGGTTACAAATTTTGATGACCCTTCATTACAGAATGTGCCAGAGAACTTTTTATTAACCGTAAACCCAGGGATAAACTACGGAACAAGATTTCTCGATTTTGGTGTATCTATAAACAACCTTGTGCTCTATAATTTTGAAACTTCTGAAATGATTCAAGATGATCCAAGACAAAGTATTCAAGCACACGTTATGCATACAGGTTTTTTTAATGGCCAAGGTTTTTTTGAAAAAACTAAATTTTCAGGATTACTAATGTCTGAGTTTAGAGAAGATGAAACCATTGTTTCTGGATTGGCTTCACTTAATGTACCAAGAGGAATTTGGTTGCAAATTGGTTATAATAGTCGGTTTGGTGTTTCAGGTGGATTAGGATTAAACATCACAAAAAATATTGCTTTAGAATATAATGTAGAAAAGGCTATAGGAGAAATGGTTGAGTTTGGACCATCTCACGAAATCACATTGGCATACCGATTTATCACTAGAAAAAAATATGACTATAGCGGAGACGAAAAAGTAAGTGGACTGTTCACAAAAAAAAGAAAAAAGCCTATTGTTAAAGCTTCAGATGAAGAACTTGCTGGTATAAGGGAACGTGCCGCAGAACGAAGAGCTCAAGCAGAGTTAGATAAAGAAGCAGCGCTTAAAGCTCAAAAAGAGGCAGAAGCCAATGCACTTGCCGAGGCAAAAGAAAAAGCACAACAAGAAGCCGAAGCTAAAGTCAAACAATTGGCTGAAGAACGCGCTAGAAAAGAAGCGGAAGCTGAGGCAAAACTCATAGCCGAGCAAGAAGCTAAGGAAAAAGCGGAAGCGGAAGCAAAAGAAAAAGCAGCGAACAGAGCTAGATTACTGGCTGAGAAAAAAGCAAAAGACGAAGCAGAAGCTGAAGCGAAACGATTAGCTGAACAGAAGGCTAAACAAGAAGCCGAAGCAAAGGCTAAGGCTTTAGCAGAGAAGTTAGCAAAAGAAGAGGCTGTAGCAAAAGCCCAGTTACTTGCCAATCAAAAAGCTAAGGAAGAAGCTGCAGTACGCGCAATACAATTGGCAGAACAAAAAGCCAAGGAAGAGGCTGAGGCAAAGGCTTTAGCAGAAGAACAAGCACGAGAAGCTGCCAAAGAAAAAGCAAAATTACTTGCAGAGCAAAAGGTTAAAGATGAAGCCGAAGCTAAAGCTAAGGAATTAGCTGAACAAAAAGCACGTGAGGAAGCTGAAGCTAGACAATTGGCAGAAAAACAAGCGCAAGATGCAGCAGCGGAAAACGCAAGACTACTCGCCGAACAAAAGGCAAAAGATGATGCTAAAGCAAAAGAAGAACTGATAGAAAACCCTAAAGATGAATTAGGGAAGACGATGCTAGAACTTACTAAAGAAGCGGATAGCACAGAAACTAAACAAAAAGAATTACTGAAAGAGTTCGATGATATCGTAGAAATTAAGAATAAAGATCTTAAAGACTTAAAAGAAGAAAATGATCTTAGCGAACAAGGTGTTAAGGTTCAGCCTAGACCATTTAAGAGTGTAACGGCAGAAAACAATAAGTTAAATGCCATAAAAGCTGATTTAGATGATATTATTGAAGAAAGAAGTGAAAAAATAGATGAGCTTAAATCATTGTACGAACAACGAACCAGGATCAAAACGACAGAACTTGATGAAGTTAACCTTTTCTACAAGAAAAAAATTAAGCGTCTTACAGAAGAACAGGTTAAGAGTATTAAAGTAAAAGAAGATCTCGAAGTTAAGCTAGAAGCCATTAGGGTTGCCACAGAATTCGAAAAAAGAAGGCGCATTAAGCGTGCTGCTTACAATAACGAAGATGATAGATACGCTCAAGATAGAGCTATGTTGCAAAATATAAAACGTACCACAAGACCTGCAGATACTCCATATACATCAGAAGATTTTGATTTCGGAGAAAAGCAAAATGATAATATTAAAATCTTAAAGAATGTAAAGAATGCCGAAAGTGGGTACTATCTAATTATTGCAGTACATAGTGATATTAAGAAACGAAATGATTTTGTGACCAAAGTAGTAGCTTCTGGACGTGTAGATGTAGATTTTTTCTACGATGTTAATACCAGTAAGTACTATATATACTATAACAAATTTGACAGTATTAATGCTGCAAATAAGATTATGGAAACTAAAGGAGACAAACCTTATAACGTAAACATGACCCTCGTGAAAATAGAAAATTAAAATAAGTTAAGCCGTTCTTCACTATGTCATTGCCCCACAAGACATAGTGCGGAAGTAAATCAAAACATCATGAAAAAACCTACTTTTTCAAGAGTTCTAACTATTGCATTGATGATATGTATTGGTCTAGTATCATCTGCGCAAAATTATGTACCATTCACTCCAAGATTCAATCAGGATCTAAAAGGAGATATTGTGTTAATAGGTAATAACATTCTTGGCCCAGATAACAATGCCTTTAACGACGGAACCGTTTACAATCATAATGTCAATATGCAATATATTGATATTGATGCAGATCCTACCACATTCAGTTCTTCTAGCGCTGATTTAGAAATTTCCAACCCAAATTGCTACCGAATTATTTATGCAGGCTTATATTGGGGAGCCGTAAATCCCGGAGACGAACCTATTACTGAAGTAAAGTTAAGAGGTCCATCTGGTGGCTATAATGATATTACTGGAACCATAATATACGATGCAGATGGTACTACAGTAGATGGTGGCGATAGTTTTTCTTATGCTTGCTTTGCCGATGTAACAAATATTGTGACGAGTTTTGGTTCTGGTGCAGATCTAGGAACTTACACAGTCGCAAATGTATCTTCTGGTTTAGGGGAAACAGCAAATTTCGATCCTTATAATGGTACAGGGCAATCTGCAGGATGGTCTCTTTTTATTGTATATGAAGACCCTACACTTCCCGGAAAGTCTATAACAAGTTTTGATGGTTTTAGTGCTATTAGTGTTCCTGGTAACAATCCAAATTTAGATATTCCTGTTGATGGTTTTAGAACTGTTCCCGCTCCTGCTCCTGTTAGAGCAAATTTTGCTTTTGCAACACTTGAGGGAGACAGTCCTATTTTGGGAGATCGCCTAAGGTTAAATGGTGTAAGCTTATCCACTACAGATCGACCTGTTGCTAACTTTTTTAATAGTTCGGTTACACGCCTAGATGCCACTCCTGTTAATAACAGAGTCCCCAACAGTACTAATACTTTAGGGTTTGATACAGGTACTATTACAATCCCCAACCCAGGAAATTCGGTTATTGCCAATGATGCTACATCTGGCACCATTAGATTAGAAACCAGTGGTGACACTTACTTCCCCTATTTCTTTGCTTTTGCTGTGGAAATTATAGAACCAAATATTGTACTTACCAAAATTGTAGAGGATGATTTGGGAAATAATATAGGAGGTGAGACTGTAGATTTAGGAGCTGCGTTAAACTATGTAATTGGTTTTCAGAATACAGGAAATGATAATGCTACCAGTTTTCAAATAAGAGATATTTTACCAATAAACATAATTTTTGATTACCCTTCGGATCTAATATTACCTCCCGGAGTTACAGTAAATAGTTATGATCCCTTAACTCGCGAGCTTATTTTTGACATCGACAATTCTCTTGTTGAAGAAAATGATCCGGTATACGAAATAAGAATTGAAGTACAAGTCGTTGATACCTGCGGAGAATTAGCAGATGCATGCTCAAATATCATAAATAATCAGGCTTATGCTACTTATAGTGGTTTTTTCAATCCTACATTTCAAATCACTGATGACCCAAGTTTAAATAGTAATACAGGTTGTTTGTTTACTCCACAGGCTACTAACTTTTTAGCTGATTTGGATTGTGAGTTTATTGAGGAAATTATACTCTGTGGCGATACAGTTGAATTAACTGCGGCAGATGGTTACGATTCTTATACTTGGTCAACAAGTCCGACAGGAACACCAGTAATAGGCAACACACAAACCATAACAGTTGATGCTACTGGGACGTATTACTCATTCAACAATGCCATTGCTCCGTGTCAATCTATTGAACAGCAATACCAAGTAGAGCTTTTTGGTGGTGACGTAGAGAATCCTGTGATACCCTATGCTGATGAAGTTGTCACTTGCCCTAATGATGGAAAACTATTGCCAAATATATTTTTATGTGGTGCTAATGATTCAAGACTGATAGAAACGAATATTGCCAATAGCATATCCATTATATGGGAGCAATTGGACGAATCTAGTTGTGCGGCAGTTTCTGACCCAGATTGTGCAAATGAAGATGATACTTGTGTTTGGAATGAAGTTACAACAGGATCTGATTTTTTGGCGGATACCTCTGGCCAATTCAGAATAACTATAAACTATCCGGGCGGATGCTTTAACAGATTCTATTTTAATGTTTACCAAAATCTACTGGTACCAACTGTTGTTGCAACAGATATTATTTGTACAACAAATGGTAGCATTACGGTAAATGATGTGCCATCAGGCTATGAATATAGTATTGATGGTACAAACTACCAAACAAGTAATATATTTACGGTTACAACTCCAGGAACATATTCCGTGTTTGTAAGACAAATTGGCGTACCAACAAATCCGTGTATTTTCTCGGTTCCTGATGTTTTAATTAGAGATAGAGACTTTACAGTAACATCTACGGTTTCGCAGCCTTTGTGTTTTGGTGATAAAGGAAGTATTCAATTGGCAGCAAATGATGTAGATCCGCAATACACATTTACACTTAGCGAAGGTGGAACTTTGGTTAATGCCGTCGGGCCAATTGTAGACAACACTTATATTTTTGAAAATTTAAATACGGGAACATATACTGCAACTGTAGAAACTGAAAATGGATGCTTATATTCTGAAGATATAACTATAGTTGAACCACCATTACTAACTGTCAATGCAGCTTTAACCATACCTTTAAACTGTACTGATGGGGAGATTACTATTTACCCAGAAGGTGGTACTCCACCCTACTTTTATTTTATAAACGGTTCTACAGATTTTCAAACAGTGCCAGAAATCTTGGTTACTGCGCCAGGTACATTTGATATAACCGTTTTAGATTCTAACAACTGTAGCGCAAGTACAACAATTACCGTAGACGATATTCCTGAACCAGAATTTAATATTACCTCAACGGATATTTTATGTGGTGGCACTGGCGATACGGGTACAATTACAATTAACGTAACCAATGCAAACGGAAACACTATTGAATACAGTATTGATGGCGGATCCACATACACCAACTCAAATGTATTTACGGGACTTACAGCAGGAGATTATGATGTGGTTTTACAATATACATTAGGAGCATCAGTTTGTACAACCAATCCCCAAACGGTTACAATTATTGAAAACACTGCTATTTCAGGAACTGCCGAATTATCTGCTCCTTTTACCTGTAATACCAATGGAACGATTACGGTAATTAATGTTATTGGTGGCAATCCACCTTACGAATATAGTATTGATGGTACAACATTTCAGCCAGGTAATACGTTTACTGATTTAACACAAGGTACATATACAATCACTATCAGAGATGACAATGATTGTACTGCTGTCACAAACGAAATTGTTATAGAAGCTTTAAATCCTCCATCAGATTTAGAGTTTACAAGTACAGCGATTACTTGTCCTGCATTGACGAGCGATGTGACAATATCTAATGTAGTTGGAGGCACAGGTACAATAGAATATCAGATTATTGCTCCAGCTTCAGCTGCAACACCATACCAAACATCTAATGTATTTACAGGGTTAGTTCCGGATACCTATACGTTTCAAGTAAGAGATGAAAATGATTGTATTTATAGTGAATCTTATACAATAAACCCAATTCCAACTCCAACAGTAAATGTAGTATTAACAGAAGGATTGGATTGTACGGCAACACCAGATGCCGAATTTACAGGTACCATAACAGGTACTGCACCCTATACCTATGCAGTATCCATTAATGGTGGGGCTTATTCATCATTAGGTGCTACTTCAGCTACGTTTACGTATAATACCTCAACTGCAGGCACATATCAATTTCAAATTACAGATTCAAATGGCTGTACAGCAGAATCATCTGTAATAACTGTTAACCCTATTGCGCCCCCTGCGTTTAGTACCGTTATAGAAAGTCAGCCTATTTTATGTAATGGTGATGCTAATGGGGCAATAGATATAACTATTGACGATACGGTTGGTACTCCTCCATTTACAATAAATGTAACTAACAATACCACAGGTACGGATTATGGTACGCAAACTTCAAGTTTACCCGCAGGAACATATACAATAACTATAACTGATGCCAATTCGTGTTCTACAACGGAAACCATTACAATTTCTCAGCCTGATCCAATTACATTTGATTTAAGCAAAGTAGATATTACATGTAACAACCCTGGAGGTTCTTCATTAGGTTCAATTACTGTTGAAAATGTTTCAGGAGGCACAGTACCATTTACGTATTTCATTTCGAATAATTTTGGCGATGTTATTGTAGGTAATCCTTATAATGCAGTATCAAATGAAGACCATACCTTTAATATTATCAATTTTGGTATATATACAATTAACGTTGTTGATGCTAATGGATGTAGCTTATCGCAGCAAATTACAATAGCGTCTCCTCCATCAGATTTAGATATCAATGTCAATATTGCTGTCCCAGACTGTACTGTAGGTGGTACAGCAGAGGTTACAGCAATATCGGCCGTTGGTAGTGGTAGTTATGAATTCGGAATTTTAGAATTCAACACCATTCCTTATACATCAACATATCTTCCGCCAGATACACCAGGAGGTAATGTAAGAACGTTCACCAATCTTGTACCTGGCGTGATATACACCTTTGTCGTACATGATTTGGTAACAGATTGTTATTACGTAAAGTCTGCTGATGCGGCTATAGATCCTGCTTCGACATTAACATCTATTGTAGATCCAAACAACGTGTCTTGTTTGGGTGCCGATGACGGAAGTGTAACCTTTACTATTAACAACTTCGATAGCACTACTACATCGGTAGATTATGCTATCTATTCCGCATTTGATAACCAATTAGTGGATGGCCCAACCAATTTACCTGTAACTTTTGGAGTTCCAGAAACGGTAACAACACCAAATCCAGGAACACTTCAACCTGGGCAATATTACATTGTATTTACCGAAAATGGTACAGGGTCTTTTAATGGATGTGAATCAGCATCTCAAATTTTCGAGATTTTAGAGTCACCTGTAGCACTAGATTTGACGGTCTCTGTAGATCAAAATGCAAATTGTAATCCAAATTCAGGAGTTATTAGTGCTATTGGTCAAAATGGTACTGCGCCTTATGAATACCAAATTACAACAACTCCTGCAACTCCATTAGTAACTGATGCTGCATGGGATACTGCAAGTATATTCAATGTAGATGCCGGCAGTTATTATATTCATGTCTTAGATGCTTTTGGCTGTATTGTTACAAGCCCAGTTGTGGTAGTGGATTTGGATGACTCACCTGTTATTTCCGCTGTAGTCAACAATCCGTGTGAGATCACTGACGGTAACTACGAAATTGATATTACATTAGACACACCGAGTACTGCACCATATAGTTTTAGTATTGATGGTGGTGCTTTTCAAACACAATTAGTACCATTTACGATTTCAAATCTATTTGCTGGTACGCATACTATTGAGATTCAAGATGCGAATGGTTGTGGAAATTTAATTTCTGTTGATATTAATGCCCCAATAGATGTAATAGCTGATGCTACAGCCCTGCCATCATGTAACAATGACGACGGAGAAATTACAGTAACAGGCTCTGGAGGTTCTGGTTCTTACACCTATAGCATTGCACCAAATCCTGCTTCAATGAGCTTAAGTGGAACTGTATTTTCAGGAGTACCATCAGGAATTTATACAGTTACAATTACCGATACCGTAACATCCTGTACAGCAGATGTTACTATATCTGTACCGGAAGCAACACTTCCATTATTTACATTATCATCAACATTAGTAACATGCTTTGGTGACAACACAGGTGCTTTCGATATTAATATAACAAATTATACGGGATCTTATACTTATGAAGTGTTTGATAATTTGGGAGCGTCAGTAACTGGTATTGTCAATGCCAATACATCTACAAACCCATTAACTGTAACAGGTATGGAAGCTGGTACATTCTCAGTTTTAATTACTGAAACTGAATTTCCATTTTGTTCAAATACATCAAACATTATAATTTCTTCACCTCAAGAAGCATTGACACTAATCTTATCTGAAACGTCTAATGTGACTTGCGATAATAGCCAAGGAACAATCACTGCTATTGCCGAAGGCGGTTGGGGAGGTTATGAATTTGAATTAACTGGAGATGCTACAGCGGCCTATTCTACAAATAACACTTTTACAGATTTGTCTGCAGGAACTTATACAGTCAACGTAAGAGATACTGAAGGTTGTATTACTTCAGAAACGATAACCTTAGATGAGCCTAATCCAATTACCGCGACATTTACACCAAGCACAACTGTGTTAGCGTGTTTTGGAGATCAAGATGCAACTATTACTGTTAATATGGTTTCAGGTGGACAAGGTTCTAACTATGTATATACATTAAATACGATTGCCCCAGTGGTAAGCTCATCTGGCCCTCAACTATCTAATGTGTTTAACGATTTAGGTGCAGGAACATACTCTGTTACAATAACTGATGGATTTGATTGTGAAATGACGTCGTTGGATATAGTGATTGCCAATCCTACTCCACTTGATGTTAATTTAGTAAGAGCTACAACGCAAACCTGTTTAACGGAATCTACATTAACACTTAGCGCCTCTGGCGGAACAGGACCTTATGAATACAGTGACTCAAGTACATTTGCAAGTGTTTTAGGAAATTTTGCATCATCCATAACATTTTCAGTTCCAGAAGGAACATATACATATTACGTCAGAGATGCCAATGGCTGTATTTCTAATGCATCAAACGATATTGCTGTCGATCCACTGCCTGAGTTAGTAATTAATTTAGAATCTACCAGTCCGACTATTAATTGTGCCGGTGACAATACAGGGGTAATCTTAGCTACGGCACAAGGTGGATTGGGGAATTATAATTATACCCTACAAGATGGTTCGGGAACTACAATTCCTGCAACTCAAAATACTCCTGGCTACTTTACTGAGCTTCTAGCTGGTACTTATATTGTTATGGTAGAAAGTGGCGATTGTGATACAGCTTCTGCACCAATAACAATTACGGAACCAATAGCACCATTAGATGCAACCATAGCAGTAAGTGATGTGACTTGTGCTGGAAATGAGAATGGCTCTGTTGAAATTACAGCTACTGGCGGAACAGGTATTGTTAAGTATGCGATTTCCCCACAGTTGAATCAGTTTTTTGAGACTAACATATTTGAAGACTTAGCACCTGGTGATTATGATCTTATTGTACAAGATGAACTGGGTTGCTATCTAACATTCAACTTTACTATACTAGATCAAGAACCTGTTATTTTAACAATTGTACCAGATTCATTCTTCCCAGAACTATGCGAGAATGACGGTAATGGTGAATTTAGTATTGATATTTCAGGAGGTAACTTGCCCTATAGCGTGAGTCTAGATAGTTACGATGGTCCATATACTACTGGTGGCGCTAATCAAACTGTATTCGATTTTACAAACCTTGAGGGTGGTGACCATATTGTATATGTTAGAGATGCTGAAGATTGTGAGTCTGAATGGAATATTACGTTCCCAGAACCTGTGGTAATAAATCCAGAGGTTGAAATCGAATATATCTGCGAAAACAACTCGCAAACTAATATTGTTACGGTAACTATCGATGAGTCCAACACAGATTTATCACAGTTTGATTATTCATTAGATGGCAGTGCGTATCAACTTAGTAACGTATTTGAAAACGTACCTGTAGGCACAGGCCATTATATAGATGTTAGACATACCAATGGTTGTATTCAGCGAACAGAATTATTCGACATTGATGGCTATGAACCAATAACCCTAACACTTACTGAAGGAGACCTTAATGAAATTATAGCTAATGCTTCTGGTGGTACCGGCGTATATGAATTCACTATGAATGGCGAAAACTATGGCAATGTAAGCAACTATATCATTACAGAAACCGGATTGTATGTAGTAACCGTAACCGATAGTGCTGGTTGTATTGCCGAAGCACAGATAGAGCTAGAGTTTGTTGGCCCATGTATACCAAATTGGTTTACACCAAATGGTGATGGTGAATACGATACTTGGGCACCTGGTTGTGTAGAAAATTACCCTAACCTCACCTTCGATATTTTTGATCGCTACGGACGTAAAGTGGCTACATACCGTGTTGGAGAAGTTTGGGATGGCAGATATAACGGCCAAGAATTGCCAACAGGTGACTATTGGTTTGTTGTAAAGACCAATGATTCAAATTATAACAAAGAGTTTGTCGGACATTTTACACTATACAGATAGCCCAAATTGAATAAACTAAACCCTAACCATGATGAAAAAGATTATTCTATATATATTATTTCTAGCTGTGACACAAAGCTACAGTCAGGAGTTGAATTTACCAGTTTGGACACAGTATCTGGCAGATAATGATTTTGTGGTCTCACCTACCTTTGCTGGTATTGGCGACAACTTAAAAATTAGAGCAAATGGATTGACCCAGTGGGTTGGTATTAAGAACGCACCAGATAATCAATCCATTTATGCCGATTTTAGAATTTCTAACCGATCTGGTATTGGTGTTTCGGCTTATAATGACAAAAATGGAAACACACGCCAGAAAGGTTTAAAGTTATCATTTGCACATCACTTAATTTTAGATTGGAAGTCCAAACAGTATTTATCCCTAGGACTATCCTATAACATTAATAATTTTAGAATAGACATAGAAAACTTTAATACCACTTATGAAATCCCAATTCTAGATCCTGCAATTAATGGGGATAGAGCAGTTAACAACAATAACTTCGATGCTGGTATACTCTACAGATGGAATAAATATTATTTAAGTTTTAATGCCAATAATTTAGTATCTAAGGATATTGCTGATTTTACAGGTGGTATAGAACCTTCACTTCTATTAAACTACCAGATTTATACAGGTTATGTATTTAGCCCAAAGAACAATAAGGATGTAGAATTTGAGCCTTCAGTTTTCTTTCAGTTTTTTGATAGTGATGACCGTTCTGCAACAGATCTAAATTTTAAGTACAGAAAGTTTAACAGGAATGGTGATTACTATTGGATTGGAGCATCATACCGTTTTTTAAATGACCAGTTTTTTAATCCTTTGAATTTAGGTCCGATGGCAGGTATATTGCACAATAAACTGTATTTCGCCTATTCATACCAATTGACCTTAAACGATTTGTCTGGTTTCAATTCTGGTACACATGTCGTTACCATTGGTCTCAACTTATTGCAAAGTGCCAGTAATTGTCCTTGTACAAAAGGAACCAGCCAAAGTTATTATAGGTTATAAATCTCTAGTTTATACCCAACCCCATGAATATTGATAAGCTTTACAGAAGTATCTGCATGTAGTTTTTTACGCAATTTAGAGATATAGGTGTCTAAGCTTCTGCCAACAAAAACACCATTGTCTTCCCAAACTTTTTTGGTAAGCTCGTCTCGTTTTATAACCTCATTAGGTCGTTCAACAAAAAGTGCCAAGAGCTCACATTCCTTTTTAGACAAGGCTATTTCTTCAGCTTCTTCAATCAACTTATTCTGTTCAGGATAAAACTTGAAACTACCAATAGCTTCATAGTTTTCGGAAACTTCATTTGTCTTTGTTTTCAGTTTTATTTTATAGCCTAAAAACAGTAGAAATAACAATGAAATACCAATGATAAACCATGTTAAGAAGCGTGATTCAGAATTTGGCTTTTCATTTTTGTCAAAAAATATCTCAATCTCATAACATGCCTCTGGCAAATATCTACCGATACAAGGTACAATGGTATTTTCTAAAACTTCACTCATTCGATAGCTATAAGCAACCTCACGGTCTTTACATTGCACAACCTCAACTATATAATGTTCTGGAAGCTTTAAAGTCCTTAGACTTGCATCTACATAAGTAACGAGATGATCAGGATTTATAGCTAGCGGATGATTGAATGTAAGCCTAAATTTATTAAAATCTAATTCCTTCACAGGTAAGATCAAGGATGTAGAATCCCTTTGGCTCAATAACAGCTTATTACCAGCATCTCGTAAGGCAATTTTTGTACGTTCAGAGAAATTGCTTTGCTCAGTATCACATGATACTAAGCCAGCAAAAAGAATAATTATCAGAAATTTAATGGTGCATCTATACTTCATATCGTTGCACAAAGAACAGCTATTTTGATTGAATTTTGCAAGGCTTTGACACTTCTTTTGCACTTTTTTGACATTCTTTAAACTCGTCAAGTCTAGTTTTATCACCTTATTTAATCAAAAATTATATATCATGAAAAAATTGACATTATTTATTGTATTTACTATTGCTTCTGTAGTATTTACCAATGCACAAGAAAAACTTAAAATAGACACTTCGAAAAGTGAAATTAAATGGTCCGGAGAATATTCGTTCTATTTTGGTGGCCATAACGGCACTATAAGCTTTAAGGAAGGTTTTTTTGAAAAGACAGATGATGTAATTTCTGGAGGAGAATTCATCATTGATATGAATTCCATAATTTGTCTAGATATTGATGATGAAGATGGTAACGCTAGTCTCGTCGATCATTTAAAAAATGAAGATTTTTTTGCTGTTGATAAATTTCCAACAGCAAAACTCACAATTACAAAGGTAGAGTATCAAGATAACAACAATATGAAGGTTTTTGCAGATCTTACCATAAAAGAGGTTACTTTACCTGTTAACTTCCGAGCTGAAATCGATTACGAAAAACAACAGTTGATGACAAAGTTTAAAATCGACAGACAACGTTGGGGCATTGACTACAATAGTAAATTACGAGATGGAGCCATTGCAGATGGTATTGGATTTGAAGTCGTACTAAGCATATAGTACTTTAAGCGATTACTTATTTTAATAGCACTACCAATCATGTAGTGCTATTTTTTTTAACAAAATGAGGATTTGCATTTGCAAAAGAGGGACGGTATTTATTGAGGTCTAACTTCCCTCCAATTCTCGTTTTCAATCTGATCGAAAAAAGTTTATGCCATTAATTATTTTCTTTAAACTTTACATCACCAAACATTAATCATTTTAAGGTATTTAATCGAAAATATAATATGAATTTACCAATTCATAGGATTTTATATTCAATTAATCGAATATAAAAAAGTATTTGACCATTATTATTTAGTTTTAAATGCTCTAAATGAATAAACTTAAAATAATATGGCTTATCAAAATATGTGCCTTCTCAGTTTTCTTGGGAAGAGCCTATCAGTTATATTTTTTTGGTGCTCCATTCAGAGCTATACTATGGGACGAGAGTCTATTAACTCCTGTAGTTGAAGGATTGACTAATTACTCTTGGGGTGATTATGTTACCAGCCCAAAGGTTAATGCCTGGATTGATGGCATAACAAAATTAAGCAGCATCGTATTTTTATTTGCTGCAATTATTAGCTTGTTTTGGGATAAAATAGGTTACCAAAAGCTGAAGAAAACAGTAATTGGTTTAGCACTAGCAATTTTACTAATAATTGGCATTTGTATGGTGAAGGACAAAAACTATGAATATTTAATGTTTTTTGAATTATTCATACAGTTTTCGCCACCAGTAGTATTATTGCTAAGCTTTAAAAAGGATATAACAGATAACAAAAAGATAATTAATGGCTTAAAAATAGCTATTGCATGTACGTTTATTGCGCATGGTCTTTTTGCTATGGGACTGATATATTTACCTGGATACTTTGTGGATATGACCATATTGATTCTAGGTGTTACAGAACCTCAGGCGACTACATTTTTGTATGTGGCCGGTGTTTTGGACATAGTAATGTCGGTCTTAATTTTTATACCTAAAATATCAAAGTATGCGTTGTTGTATATGGTGTTTTGGGGTTTAGCAACAGCTTTTGCTAGGTTACTAGCTGGCTTTAATTTAGATTTTGCAGCATCTACGATCCACGGCAGTTTATTTTTGGTTGTATATAGACTATCACATGGTTTGTTGCCACTTGTAGTGTTGCTAATGGAAGAAAAAAATAAAAGAAGAAAAATTACTCGCTGATGAAAACGAAATTACTTTTAACAAAACTATTCTTTTTTATTATCTGTTGTGCTTACGCCAACAATGATAGGTACCGTATTATATTGGTTGATGACCCAGCTACAACAATGACAATAGGTTGGGATCAAATATCTGGAACAAACCCTGTAGTGTATTATGATACCATAGACCACGGTGTAGACCATACTCTTTATGCCTTTTCCAAAGCTGTAGACAGAGGTATTCTTGCAAAAGGTATGGAAAATAGATTTGCACGATTAACCGGATTAACGCCAAATACGAATTATTACTTTGTCATTAACGATAGTGAAGGAACGAGTCAAAGGTTTTGGTTTAGAACAGCTCCAAATGACAATAGTCGCTTATCCTTTATAGCTGGTGGTGACTCAAGGAATTTTAGAACTCCAAGACGCGCAGCTAACTTGTTAGTAAGCAAATTAAAGCCACATGGAGTGCTTTTTGCTGGCGACATGACCGATGACAGTACAGATATAGAATGGGTTAAATGGTTTGATGATTGGCAAGATACAATAGCTTCCGATGGGAGAATGTTTCCTATTATACCTGCCCGTGGTAATCATGAAGATGGTTCTGAAATTTACGATTTGTTTGATACAAATGTAGACTCTTATTATGCTATTACCTTTGGAGATAATCTCTTTAGAGCCTATACGCTAAATACAGAAATTTCGGTACTTGGTAGCCAGCGTACTTGGTTGCAAAATGATTTAGCCGCATCATCTGGGGTGACATGGAAAGCAGCACAATACCACAAGCCTATGCGACCGCATACGGGCAGCAAAAATGAAAATTATGTCATATATAACTCATGGGCTCAGTTGTTTTATGATAACAGTGTACGTTTGGTTGTAGATTGCGATTCGCATACTGCAAAAACAACATGGCCAGTAATGCCTTCTTCCGGACCAAACAATGATGAAGGCTTTGTTATAGACCAAACCAACGGTACCGTATATACTGGTGAAGGATGCTGGGGAGCTCCACTAAGACCAAATAATGATGATAAAAGCTGGACAAGAAACTCGGGAAGTTTTAATCAATTCAAGCTTATTTTTGTAGAAACCTCTAAAATTGAATTGCGAACTATTAGAGTTGATAATGCCGATTTAGTTGGTGAGGTTAGTAATACAGACCCTTTTACGCTTCCAGCTAATTTAGATGTATTCTCACCACCAACTGGCGATGTAGTAACGATATCCAATTCTAATGATATTAGCTGTCCTGTGGCCTATAGCCCATGTGATGATAGTGATCCAGATACTATATATGATGAAGAGGACGGTTCGTGTAATTGTGTAGGTTATGACAGCATTAACACTACAGCCTATGTTACTGAAGTTAGTGCTTCAAGTGATGATGCTGAAGAAAATACGCTTAGTGGAGATGTTAACGTTTCAAGTAGTGATTTAGAATTGGTTTTCGATAACGAAGACCAAATAATTGGCGTACGTTTTGATGATATTGAAATCCCAAAAAGTGCAACTATTTTCAGAGCTTTTATTCAATTTTCTGTGGATGAAAGAGATGATATCCAAACACCAACAAGTCTAACCATACATGGAGAATTATCGCCAAGTAGTGCTACTTTCAGTACTGCAACCAATGACATTTCATCTCGTACCCCAACTACAAATTCAGTCCCTTGGAATGATATACCAGAATGGGGAACTGTTGGCAATGAAGGTTTTTACCAAAGAACACCTGACTTAACGGATATCGTTACTGAAATTATCACTCAACCAGCTTGGGCTTTTGAAAATGCAATTACATTCATAATATCTGGTACAGGCGAACGAATTGCGAATTCATATAATGATAATGAACCACCGAAATTAATTGTCCTTTATGACTCTAATTGTCCATTAAAAGGTATAGAAGCTGGGCAAACATATGCGTGTGATGAAATTAGCGATACATATTCACAAGATATAATTGTTACACACGTAAATCCACCAGGAACAGGAACTTTAGACGTTAATGGCCAATCCTTTTCTATAGGTACAAGCCCACAAACTGTAACCTTAACTGGATTAACGGCAGATGGTTTAGATGTGGACGTTAGTGCAAATTTTAGTGCGCTTCCTACATGTATTATTTCTGAAGACCATCTTTTTGAGGCACCAAGCGAATGTAGCAATGGAGGTATACCAGACAATATGCCAGATGATAGTATAAATCTTGCATTGCTTGCAGAAGCCACTGTCACAGGCTCTATTTCGGGAGGAAGGGGAATACCAGAAGAAATATTATATGATCCTGCAATTGACGATTACCGTACTATGACGGATTGGAACGAGTATGGAGTTAACTTTAATGAGAACTTAGGTGTCCCAGATATTGATGAAGGCATGAAGTGGCAAGTAAATTGGCCAAATGTTAAATATATCAACTATATCACTATTGGTGGTACATACGATAGCCAACCTCAACCAGATACCATGTGGAGAATTAGTTACAGAACAGATGGTGTATGGAATACCCTAGAAGAAGGTCAAGGTGGCTGGATAGATAGTGGTATCTACGAATGGGGAGGTGCAAATACCAATCCTATTGAGGCTGATGCATTAAGAGTACAACTTTATAGTGATGGCTTAAACAGTTTGGTAAGCATACATTTGAGAGGACGAGGAGGTATATCAAATAATAGAGATGATAGCGCTACTACTCCAAAAGCAACATTAATTCAGTATTTAGATCCAGGTAACAGCTGTGCCGTAACGGTCCCATCTGGTTCCATATTATATTGTGGAGATGATTGGATATATAGTGATGGTCCAGACGACACTTCCGGTACAATTAATACTATTATTGCTGATGGTATTTACACCATAGATGGTGAAAAAGATGTTGAAGTCAATAATCTTGAAATTTATAGTGGAGCCTCTGTGATTGTGGAAGAAGGTTCTAGCTTAACCGTAAAAGGAAATTTAATCACTAACGGATCTTTACAATTAGAATCCATATCGAGTATGTATTCTAGTTTAATTGTTGAAGGAACCAGCACAGGAAATGTGTTATACATGCGCCATGTAAATAATGCAGCAGCTCCCAATACCACAACAGGAGACAATGACTTAATAAGCGCACCAGTAACTGGGCAAACTTTTGGGGATTTTAGAATGGCAAACCTTAATATTTTATCAGGTAATATAGGCGGTAACTTAGCATATTTATTTGGTCCGTTCGATACATCTACCGTATCCTTTGTAAATTACTCCGCTTCAGATGACAGTAGCATTTTAACTCCAGGGGTTGGTTACAGATCTGGTTCAACAGATGGAAGTACTTACACTTTCGATGGTTCTGTACAAACAAGCTCGGTTAATGTGCCTATAATTGCTGGCGGTGGAAGTAACTGGAACCTTATAGGAAATCCTTATCCAAGTTACCTCAACGTTCAGGACTTTTTAAATAATATGGCTAATTCTGGATTGATTGATGAAAATTCCGTTGGAATATACGGTTATGATGGCTCTGCTACAGATGGTTGGACTATTTATAATTTGGCAACCACAACTGCCAGTACCGTAATAGCCCCAGGTCAAGGTTTCTTTGTCGATGCAGAAACATCAGGAAACATTGCCTTTACGCCTAATATGAGAAGAAAAGGAAATAGTGATGATTTTATAGTTGGCCGTAATTCTAACCTCCTCACCTATTTTAAACTTAAAGCGAATACAGATAATAAGTCATACCATACGGATTTTTACTTTAACGATAATGCAAGCCTAGGCTTAGATCCAGGATACGATGCAGCCATTTGGAACGAAGTCGCACCAAACTTTGCTATCTATTCTAATTTAGTACAAGATAACACTGGTGTACCTATAGCCTTACAGTCACTAAATACTAACGATTTAACTAACATTGTTATCCCTTTAGGTGTTAATGCTAATGCTAATGAAACTTTAAGTTTTAGTATTTTAGAATCTACACTGCCAAGTACAGTGAATGTATATTTAGAGGATGTAGTCGCTAATTCCGTAGTACTTTTAAACTCTGGAGATTATACATTTACACCGTCAAATAATATTTCGGGTACTGGTCGCTTCTATTTACGTTTTAATGCTGTTACACTTAGTACAGTAGAACAACCTTTAGAAATGCTCAATATATTTACTAATTCAACAGATAAAACTATTGTTATTAGTGGACAATTATCTGCAGAAACGAATTTTAATCTGTACGATTTAAATGGTAGAAATATAAATTCTATGCCACTAGACACAAATGAGAATAGACAATCTATTGATGTCTCTAATTTGAGTGCAGGTGTTTATATTGTAGAATTAGTTTCAGAAACTAACGAAAAACGTATTAAAAAGTTGGTCATTAATTAGTATTACAACTTTAATTTATAAATGGGCTAGATGTAATCTTAATTAAATATCTAGCCCATTTTATTATACAATCAAAAAATATTTGTAATTTGAAAGTAACATTAATTCTGTATCTGTATATAGTGTTTTACTATATTGCAGACGCATTACCAATTCACTAGCTTAATGAGTAAATCTTTATCACCATTTACCAAGGCACAATTGTTACCACAAGAAGAAACCTTGGAAATTCTAAAGAAAAAAGGGGACTTATTTATTGGTATTCCCAAAGAAACCCATTTTCAAGAAAAAAGGGTGTGTTTAACACCAGATGCAGTTTCTGCATTAACTGCCAATGGACATCGTGTTTTGTTTGAATCTGGTGCTGGCGAAGGTGCCAATTTTAAAGATAAAGATTATAGTGAAGCTGGTGCAGAAGTCTCTAAGGATACAGCAAAAGTCTACTCCTGCCCTATTATTCTTAAGGTAGAACCGCCGTCGCTAGATGAAATAAAACTCATTAATCCACAAACTATATTAATTTCTGCTTTACAAATAAAAACACAGAGCAAAGCCTATTTTGAAGCTTTGGCCAAAAAACGAGTTACGGCTTTGGCTTTTGAGTATATTAAAGATGAAGACGGTGCCTATCCCGCTGTACGTTCACTGAGTGAAATTGCAGGAACTGCCTCTATATTAATAGCTTCAGAAATACTATCCAATGTCAATGGTGGTAATGGTTTAATGATGGGCAATATCAACGGAGTACCGCCAACAGAAGTTTTAATTTTGGGCGCAGGCACTGTTGGTGAATTTGCAGCACGTTCAGCAATTGGACTTGGAGCCAACGTTAAGGTTTTTGATAGTTCCATTACAAAACTACGCTGTATTCAGAATAATTTAGGACGTACAGTTTATACGTCCACAATGCAACCAAAAAATCTTCTTAAAGCATTAAAACGTTGCGATGTAGCCATTGGAGCTGTAAGAGGCACAAATCGTTCGCCCATAGTTGTAACAGAAACTATGGTAGACCACATGAAACCCGGATCGGTAATTATAGACGTTAGTATTGATATGGGTGGCTGCTTTGAAACCAGTGAGGTAACAACACACGACCATCCTACCTTTGATTACAATGGTGTAACACATTATTGCGTACCCAATATTCCTGCACGCTATTCAAGAACCGCATCAGTTTCTATCAGTAATATCTTTACTCCATATTTGTTAGAAATCGGAGAATACGGCGGATTAGAAAATGCATTACGTTTTGATAGAGGATTAAAAAATGGGTTGTATTTTTACCACGGTATTTTAACCAATAAATCTGTAGCCGAGTGGTATGGTTTAGATTATAATGATGCCAATCTGTTGATATTTTAGCATCTATTGTTCAAAAATTATATTTTATGAAATTTACGCAACGCTTAGCTTACTATCTAGGCGGTTTTTCTTTAGGTCTTATTATTCTTATGTTTTTTTTAAACGGAAAAGATGCATCTTGTGACTATGGCCCCAATGCCCGAACTGTAAAAAACATTAGCTCCAAGCCCTTTGTCTACTCTTCAGATGTAGCTTCTTTTATAAAAAATCAGGCATTAGATTCAAGCACAGTATTGAACTTGGTAAAATATGGTAGTGTGGATTTTTCAAAAAGTAAAACAAAATTAGACTCCTGTAAAATTTATCATATTGATAATATCTACAAAGATAAAGACATAGAACTTACCGTTAAGAATTGTGATTCCCTCGCAAAGGTTTTGACCATAAATTATATAAAAGATTAATCCATAAATTTTTAGATGAAAATTTAGAGGCTTCAATATAAATTTTCATCTTTGATGTCGAATTTTATTAATGAATAATAGAATATGAAAGTATTAGTAACGGGAGCAGCAGGTTTTATCGGTTTTTTTACAGCCAAAGTACTCTTGGAAAAGGGACACAAAGTCGTTGGGTTAGATAATATTAACGATTATTATGATGTCAACTTAAAATTTTCGAGATTAAGAGAGCTCGGTATTGATAGACATGATGCAGAAGTGTTCAATAAAGTTTGTAAAAGCGAAAATGATAATTTCACTTTTGTCAGAATGAATCTCGAAGACAGAGATGCACTTCCTAAATTATTTAAAAATGAAGGTTTTGATATTGTTTGTAACCTTGCAGCCCAAGCCGGTGTGAGATATAGCTTGGAAAACCCCGAAACTTATATTGATTCGAATTTAGTTGGCTTTTTAAACATATTGGAATGTTGTAGACATAACTCAATAAAACATTTAGTGTATGCAAGTAGCTCTAGTGTTTATGGACTTAACGAAAAAATTCCATTCTCTACAGAGGATAATGTAGATCACCCCATAAGCCTTTACGCTGCTACCAAAAAAAGTAATGAACTCATGGCACATACCTATAGCCATTTGTTTAACATCCCCACAACAGGCTTAAGATTTTTTACAGTTTATGGCCCTTGGGGCAGACCAGACATGGCAATGTTTTTGTTTACAGATGCCATCGTAAACGATAGACCCATTAAGGTGTTTAACCATGGAAAAATGGAGCGTGATTTTACCTATGTTGACGATATTGTAGAAGGTGTAGTAAGAATCATTGAAAAGCCAATAACTGAAAGAACAGATAATAAAGAACTCTATAAGGTTTATAATATTGGTAATAATAATTCCGTAAAACTGCTTGATTTTATTAAAGAGATAGAATTTAATCTAGATAAAACCGCTGAGAAGAACATGCTTCCCATACAACCGGGAGATGTAGAGCGTACTTGGGCAGATGTAGATCAGTTAATTAAGGATTTTGATTACAGACCAAACACGTCAATTAAAAATGGCGTAAAATCCTTTATAGATTGGTATAAAGATTATTATAAAAATTAACCGCATTATAACGATAGATTGTGCTGGTTCTTATAGTGTAATGAAGTTTATCGTTAAAACACGTCGTTGATATATTAATTTAGAAGAAACCGAATACTTCTTTCAAATTTGTGTTCCAGAAAAGGAATTAACCCAAGTCAAATAAACTTAAAACAATGAAAATAAATAAAATATGTTGCATTGGTGCTGGTTATGTTGGTGGACCAACTATGGCGGTAATAGCAAAGAAAAACCCTAATATACAGGTTACTATAGTAGATATAAATGAAGAGCGTATTGCGGCTTGGAACGATGAAGATGTATCAAAACTTCCTATCTACGAACCTGGACTTGCGGAAATAGTTGCAGAGACCAGAGGAAAAAACTTATTCTTTTCTACAGAAATTGATAAAGCCATTAATGAATCTGAAATGATTTTCATTTCAGTAAACACGCCGACCAAAACCTATGGTAAAGGAAAAGGTATGGCTGCAGATTTAAAGTATGTAGAGCTTTGTGCAAGAAATATTGCTGAGGTCGCCACTACTGATAAAATTGTAGTAGAAAAATCTACATTACCAGTTAGAACGGCTCAAGCCATAAAAAGTATCTTACATAATACTGGAAGCGATGTAACGTTTGAAATACTTTCTAATCCAGAGTTTTTGGCTGAAGGTACAGCGATTCAAGATTTATTAAATCCAGATCGCGTATTAATTGGTGGAGAATCCGAATCCGCTATTGAAAGTTTAGCCAACATCTATGGGAGTTGGGTATCGCAAGATAAAATTCTTAGAACAAATGTTTGGTCTTCAGAATTATCAAAGTTGACCGCTAATGCATTTTTAGCACAACGTATATCATCTATTAATGCGATTTCGGAATTGTGCGAGCATACAGAAGCTAATGTTAATGAAGTAGCGAGAGCCATTGGTATGGACTCTAGAATTGGCCCTAAATTTTTAAATGCTTCAATTGGTTTTGGAGGTTCTTGTTTTCAAAAAGATATTTTAAACCTTGTTTACATTGCAAGAAGTTACGGTTTAAATGCTGTTGCTGATTATTGGGAACAAGTTATCATTTTAAACGATCATCAGAAAAGACGTTTTTCCGATAACTTAATAAGTACATTATATAATACGGTTTCTGGAAAAAAAATTGCTATGCTTGGCTGGGCTTTTAAAAAGGATACCAATGATACACGTGAGTCTGCTGCCATTTATGTTGCAGATCATTTATTAAGCGAACAAGCGAATATTGCAGTTTACGACCCTAAAGTTCCATCAAAAAAGGTATATGCAGATTTAAACTATCTACAGACACGTACTGATGCTGAAAATAAGGAGCTCGTAACAACTTATAGCGACCCTTATGAAGCTCTTAAAGGTGCACACGCTATTGCGATAATGACAGAATGGGATGAATTTAAAACTTACGATTGGGAAAAGATTTATGCTAACATGAAAAAACCAGCATTTATTTTTGACGGTAGAAATATATTAGATAAAGCTGAAATGACTAAGATAGGCTTTGAGTACTCATCTATAGGACAATAAAGTCTAATATATATAAATAATATCAAAAATTAACGGCACCAAAGTTTCAATATTATTGAACATTTTAGTGCCGTTCTCACTATAAAAATAACTAACTTAATTTATCTAATCATTAATTTTTTAGAAATTTCTTGTTGTATATCTACCATCCTAATATAGTACATTCCTGGATGTAGCATACTCACATCTATTTGCCTTGTAGTTGATATACTTAAGTATTCATTTGAAATTATTTCAGAGTGAATCAACTTACCAGTAATGTCGTATAAATATATTCTTGAAAGAGCTGTAGAACCCGAAAGTCTAACATTTACATAATCTGAAGCTGGATTTGGAAATACAGAAAAATCAAAATCAAGTGGTTCACCCTCATCTGGGTCAACAGGATCGACATCGTCCTCACAGTCAGTATCGACAAATACAGTTACACTGTCCTCATCAAAATCTAAGGCATTAAATACTGTAACGGTATATTCGGTTGTTGCATTGGGAGATACTAGAATGGTTTGCGTCGTTTCACCAGTACTCCAAACATATTCATCTCCACCACTAGCTGTTAAGGTTGCTGATTCTCCTAAGCATATATCCACATCATCACCTGCGTCAGCTTCAACATCTGGTATAACGTTTACGGTAACCTGTTTTTCGTCATAGCAATCGCCAATAAAACCTCTCACTTCGTAAGTCGTTGTAATCGCAGGGCTAACAGCAATATTAGGTTGTGTTGCACCATTGTTCCATTCATAAGTATTTGCGCCAGTTGCAGATAAGGTTATGAAATCACCACTCATAATATCTACACTATCACCGTTAACTATTACAACATTTGGATTAGGATCTACGTATACCGTTACCTCATCTGTATCTTCTTGAATTCCTTGAGTTACTGTAACTGTATAAGTAGATGTAGATAGTGGACTCACAGTTATACTTTGCGTAGTTGCTCCCGTATTCCACAAATAACTATCACCTTCATTTGCCGTTAAAACAATCTCATAATTATCATTTTGACAAACACGCTCATCAGGACCAGCTGAAGCATCAAATACGGGTTCTACGGTTACAGTGACTTGTGCCTGTGCTGAACACGTATCCGATGTTCCTGTCACGGTATATGTTGTTGTTTGTGTTGGACTAACCGTTATAGAACTTGTAATTTCACTTGTACTCCATTGATATGTTGTAGCTCCATCTGCGTTTAAGGTAACCGACTCACCTTCTACAATAGTAATATTATTACTTACGGTTACATTAGGTGTATCGTTCACTGTAATTGTAACACTATCAGAGTCTGAGTTGCCAAAAGCATCTTCAACAGTTACAGTATATGTAGTTGTTACTGATGGACTAACTGTTGGATTTGCACCTGTATCACCTGTATCCCATGTGTATGAAACACCTCCAGAAGCATTCAACATAATACTCTCACCACTACAAATTGTAGCATCCTCACCAGCATCTGCAACAACTTCAGGAATTACTGTTACTAAAATATTTTCAGTAGTGGAACAACCATTGTTACCATTAGAAGTAACTGTATATGTTGTCGTAACTGTAGGTGAGACTATGATGGAAGCTGTTGTTTCATTTGTACTCCAAGTATAATTATCACTACCGCTGACATTGAGCGTAGTAGACTCCCCTTCTATAAGTACAACGTCTTCACTAACAGTCAGATTTGGTGCTTCACTTACAAAAACAGTAACTGTATCTGTACTCGAACAGTTATTTGAAATTACTTCTACATCATAAACCGTATCTGTACTTGGGCTGACATCTATTGAAGCTGTTGTTTCACCTGTATTCCATAAATAAGAATCACCACCGGAAGCCGTCAAAGTTATGGTCTCACCATCACAAATAGTTTGGTCTTCACCAGCATTGGCGACAGGAATAGCATTTACAGTAACCGTTACGCTATCATCGTCTATATTTCCTTCATTGTCAGATACTGAAACTGTATACGTTGTTGTAACCAATGGACTGACATCTATTGAAGCTGTAGTTTCACCATTGTTCCATAAGAAATTTGGGCCACCAGATGCAGTTAAGGTTGCGGTTTCTCCCTCGCAAATATCTTGATCTGGACCAGCATTTGCAACAGGTAGTGAGCTGAAAAAAAAAGTTAGTGCAAATGTGTCTGTAGCTACTACATTACCAGAACCATTGTCTTGACTGTAATAAGTAATAGTAAAATTATAAGTGCCTTCCTGTACAACATAAGGTTCAAAATTAAAACCCACATGTCCATTAGGTAAACCTGCATATATTGGCCCGCTCTCTATCCAGGTACCAGATGTTGGACCTGTCCAATCTACTCGTACACTCTCCACTTGTGCATTCTGATCCCCACCTTCAGGAATACTTCTAAAGTTAACTTCATTACCTTCTCCTTCCAAGTTAATATCAGTATCTCCTGTAATATTCATTAACATTATGTCTGTATTGGCATTATAAAATTCATATGTACCATAAAACGTATCAATTACAGTAACAGTTGCACTGTCAGTTATAGTATCGACACTAGATGTGTATGTTATATCAACTTGTCCAACACTAATACCAGTTATATTTCCATTTTCATCTACAGTTGCGATAGATTCATCACTACTGGCCCAAGTACCTAATGTATCTGTTGTATCAGTAGGAACAAAAGTTGTGGTAAGTTGACTGTTTTCTCCAACTTCTAGAGTAATTACATTCGGGTCGATTGTTACTGAAGTCAACGGAATAACAATATTTGTTACTGTTATATCAGCAGTATCAGTAAACCCTCCATCATTAGAGGTAAATGTAATTGTAGCGTTACCCTCTGATACAGAAGTTACCAAACCATTGGTTACAGTAGCGATTGATGGATCACTTGAAATCCATACACCACTTTGGTTTGTTGTACTACTTGGTGTAAAATTAGTTGATAATGTTATCGTTTCTGGTACATTTAACGTAGCAGTACTTGGTGTAATTTCAACACCTTCTGCTGGTACATCTGGAATTTGACCGTTTGCTGTTTGATTAAGAAACTCTTCTAAATCTGTATAACCATCACCATCTGTATCAATAATACCATCACTTCCTAAGTTACCGAATTCTGAAGTTTCCCAAGAATCTGGCATGCCGTCTGTATCGGTATCTATGTAAGGAGTTCCATTGCTGATTATTGGAAACACGTTGTTTACCCTATCTTCAGTACTGCCACCAGTATCTACGTCGTTAACAGCTCTTGCATCTTCTGCATCTCTCTGTGGTAACGATGCACCAACATGGGTTCTCAAGTTGTTCCAAATATCAGTTGCGTCCCACAAAGGCACGTTATCTGTCATTATTGGCGTATTATTTAAGGTATAGCTTCTTAAGTTATCTGGAATTAAAACATTGTTATTAGCCTGGCCACCACCATTTTGTCCTATTTCCCATTGGTCATAGCTATCATTTGGTCTATATGGTGTTATATTATCTTCAACATATATTTCCATACCATTACCAACCGTGGCTGCACGCAACCAACGTCTACTTGAAATATTAGTGTTTTCAATTGTAGGTGAAGGAATTCCGTTTTCTTTAGCCCAATTTTTAATCACATTGACATAATAAATACCAGCATCAACACTTGGGTCATTATTATTGTAAGAAGGGCCATTTGTGTAATCGTAATGAAAATTATTAACATGTTCATAATAACAATCCCACGTAGGTGCTTCATTAACGGGTGTAGAAACAGAAGGGTTTCGTGTAGCGGTACTTAACCAAGCATTTCTGAACCAACTTATATTTGTTGGTCCTCTTGACACTAAAAACGTTTTGTTATTACCACCATAAGAATTTGTAAAAATACAATATTGAATAGTGATATTAGATAGCTCTACTTGTGGAGGCCTTCCTGGTTGTCCGTCATAATTTGCTATATCTAAGTTACCATCAGATGACCAAGCAAAAGAGCAATGGTCAAAAATAATATTATTACCACTATTAACCCATACGTTATCTGCATTATTACCACTCCTGTAAGATGTAGAGCGTCTAAACCTTATATATCTTATAATAACTTCGTCTGTGTCAATCTCTAAGATAGGTCTATCAATTGTCTCTCGAGTTAACATAATACCTCCGCCCGGAGCAGTTTGACCTGCAATTGTGATATTAGGATCGGTTATTTTTATTGTAGTGCCTGTAATATCTATTCTTCCACCAACCTTAAAGATAACCACTCTTGGTCCGGAAGCTTCACATGCAGCTCTAAAAGAACCAGGACCACTATCATTGAGATTAGTTACCTCAATGACTTGACCTCCTCTTCCACCGACAGTGTATTTTCCATAGCCTTCAGCACCTGGAAAAGCAGGGATTTGCGCAAATAAATTAAGTGATGTTATACAAAAAAAAGTTATACCAAGAATTATCTTAGTTAGATAGTTTGGGGCATTCATAACTATTAGTTAGGTTTTAATTATGGTTATGCAATATATATAAATAATATCCGATAAAAAGTTTAAATACTTTATTATTCGACAAAAAGAAATTAATTGTAATATTTTATATACAATTAATGTAAGTGTTTATATACATGGCTATTTATATCAACAATTTTAGTTTTATATACGGTGAAATACATGTTTTAGATGTTGAAATAACAGTTTTAACATATTGAAGAAGATCTTTACAAAACAAGGTGAAAAGTACAGCTTAAATCTTGAAGAAAATTCAGCATATAGCATGATGACTTTGTACTTTAAACGGTTTTTAAAAAAAACATATTGGTATTAAAAGAAAATTCCTTTGTTTTACAAAAAACTAACTACATGTGTGGTATATACTTAACTAATATTCCTTTCGAAGAAAAAATTGTAAAGGAAAAATTAGATTCAATTTCATTTAGAGGTCCAGATTTTACTGGTATAGATAAAATTAAAAATCTCACTTTTGGTCATTTACGTTTGTCCATATTAGATTTAGATCCAAGATCCAACCAACCAATGACCTATGAAAACCTAACTATAGTTTTTAACGGTGAGATCTATAACTATTTAGATATAAAGGAAGAACTCATTACATTAAATTATGAGTTTAAAACAGAAAGTGATACCGAAGTTCTTCTAATCGGATACAAACATTGGGGGAAGTCAATTTTAGACAAAGCAAATGGCATGTTTGCTTTTAGTATATATGACACCACAACCAACACCTTATTTTCCGCAAGGGATAGAATGGGTGTAAAACCATTCTATTATTACTGGAACGGAAGCGACATAGAAATTTGCAGTCAAATACGACCAATGCTAAAAGGAAAAAAGATTAATGAAGAAGCTATATCCATATTCCTCGATTGTATGTTTGTTCCAAGTCCATACACAATAGCAGAGCACATATACAAGCTACCTCCAGGAAATTACATGGAATTGGATTTTAATACCAATGAATTGACAGTTAACGAATACTGGAACTTAAAAGATGTAAAAATCAAAGATATATCTTATGAAGATGCTAAGAAAGAACTGCATGAACTTCTACTTGATGCTGTTAAAATAAGATTACAATCCGATGTGCCTATTGGCTCATTTTTGTCTGGAGGCATAGATTCCGCCTTGGTTTCAAGTATGGCATCAAAAGTTTCACCAACGCAAATCAATACGTTTTCAATAGGCTTTAAAGACCCAAAGTATGATGAAAGTAAAATTGCCGAGCAATATGCTGAAATTATCAATTCCAAACATACAACCACAATTTGTAGCCCTGAAGATATTTTAGAATTAATACCAAAGCTTACAGAAGTATATGATGAGCCTTTTGCAGATAGCTCTGCATTGCCTTCGTTGCTACTTAATAAAGTGACAAAACATTATGTAACCGTTGCACTATCTGGTGATGGTGGTGATGAGAGTTTTATAGGTTACCCATATTTTGATTCCTTAATTAGAAATAAAAAGATTATAGATATTCCCTACCCTATTAGAAAGTTATTGTCTCACCCAACATTACTAAAACTTTTTGGTATAAACTCGCATAGGGTTAAAAATGCTTTAGGAACAAAAACCAGAAACGATTTTATTGAAAATATTTTTTCTAGAAAAGGTCTATTGTTAAAGAAAAAGAATCAGAGTTGGATGAAACATTATCAAGGCTACAAAAAATGGTCTGATATATTTTTACAAAAAGCAGCTGATCTCAATATAAAACTATGGCTAGAAAACGACAGTAACGTTAAAGTAGACAGAGCGAGTATGGCATATTCTGTTGAAGTTAGAAGTCCATTTTTGGATTATAGAGTTGTGGAATATGCCAGAACGCTTCCAATGCATTTTAGGTATGAGAAAGGAAGACAGAAAAAAATACTAAGGGATTTACTTAAAGAATATATTCCTGAGGATGTTTTTAACCAGCCCAAAAGAGGCTTTGCCGTACCTATTGGTAATTGGATGCGAAATGAATTAAAAGAAGAATTTATGACTGCTCTTAATGATGATTTTCTCAATAAAGTCCCCAATCTAAACGTTAAAAAGTTTAAGGTGCTTTTAGACGAACATATGAGCGGCAAGGCCAAGCATACACCAAACATCTGGAAGCTTTTTGTATTAAGTAAATGGTACGATGAATTTGGTTTTAAATAATAAACTTATAGTTGCTTAGTTCTTTAGCGTATAGTTGATATCAAAGTTTATATTCTTATTGGGATTATACTTTATGTAACGTTTAAATTCAGTGAGGTTGGGAGCTTCAAGGATAATATGCCCTGTTATGTCTTTAACACCGTTTAGCGTCCCTAAACTAGAACCCCTAATTGTAAAAAAAGTCGATTTAGAATCGAATTTCACATATGTGTTTTCAAAAGAAAATCCACCTATGGGACCTGAAGACTTAAAATAGTTTGGGACTTCTAAATATATGACACTCATATTATCTTTTTGTTGACATATATTAATAGCGCTAAGATTTTTAAACGAAGTATGATAAGCATCACTTGGCTTTCTTGAATAAATTAAACCCCATTTACTTCCATCAACAACGATATTATTAAATGTTACTTTACCTTTCACAGGATTGTTGGGGCGAGAAGACACGATAATCTCTGCCTTAGGATAGCGATTAGAAATATCATGATTCATGCTTAAATAACAATCTATAAAATTTATACTAACGGGCTCTGATTTATCTGTTAAATTATCTAAACCTAGCACAATACCCGAATGATAATTATTAGTAAAAGAACAATGTTCAAAATTAACATTAATTACTACATCCGTATCTTTATCGGGTTCTATATCTAAACCCGCTTCTGGCAATGTGCCTTTTGTTTTTGTAAATACTGAATTTTTCACCCAAACATCCTTAGCACTAATAATACTTATACCTTGTCGTTTGTTGTTTGTAGAAACAACGTTATTTATTCTAATATTTTCAGAATAACGCAACGCCTTATAACCATCAATATATATGCCATCACCACCAGAATTGGCTATGGTAAAATCAGCAACTACCACATTGCTACATCCCATAAAACTAAGTCCCATCCTCCACTCTCCATCAACATACTCTTCTTTATTCATAGTAAGCAAAGCACCATTGCCTATAATATTAATATTTTTACAGCTTATAAACTTTAGTAAACAATCACTCGTGGTAACATAGGCATTGGGTTTTGCCCTAAAAATAACATCCTTTTCAAAAATTATAGTCTTGTTCTCTAAATTCCTAAACTTTAAAGGAGACACCAACCATTCGCTATCCTGTTTATCTATAATAATAGTATCATTATTTCTAATGGCTTTATAAACAGACTTTTTATTATCATCAGTATTAAATCCGTATGCAGATACCTTTATACTTTGCCCAAACGATAAAAGTGGAACGCATAATATAATGGCATAATACTTCAGATTGCCTATGAAGAAAAGGAAATTGATATATAAAGGGTTTTTCATTGAACGCAAAATACCTACTTTTAATCGTATTAATTGATGTTGGACGTGAAATACTGTTTTTTATCAAAAAAAATATTTGATGTGCATTGGTTTTATAATCTTTGTCATTGACCAAATTTACTAGATTTATCGCTATTTTTAACCAACGGAATTAAAAGAATAATCCAAACCTTAGGCATTCTAAAACGTGTTTTCAGTCAATATTTAATACAGCAGACACTAACAAGAAGACAAAAAATTCCCTTAACCTTATTACGATATTTCTAGAAATGGTGAACAATCCAAAAAGTATTTGTTTTAATACTTGATGGTAAGAGAGTTACACTGTAAAAATTAAAAAGAATAGAAGTTTTATAAATAAAGTAAAATTTATATCCTTGTAAACCTGTAATGCTATTGAGTAGCAAAATACTTATAGATGTCTAGAGTAAAGAAATCTTTAAAGAATGCAAAAGTTGGAATATTCTTCTTCATTGCTTCCATTTTCGTTCAGTTTTTCTCTAGAAAATTATTTTTAGACAATCTAGGAGATGAGTTTATCGGTTTAGAAACGACATTAAGAAGTGTCTTGGGATTTCTTAATTTGGCAGAACTTGGCATTGGTACAGCTATTGGTTTTACTTTATACAAACCCATTTTTGATGAAAACCATAAAGAGATCAACAAGATCATTGCATTACTTGGAGTACTTTATAAACGAATAGGCTACTTTATTATCGGTATTGGCGTTATCGTATCGCTCTTTTTTCCTTTAATTTTTGATGATACATCCTTTACCTTGGCTTTGGTCTATTTTGTGTTTTACACGCTTCTATCTTCTACATTACTCAGTTATTTTGCCAATTACCATCAGAGCTTGCTTGGTGCGGATCAAAAAGGCTACATTATCCAAGGCTATTTTCAAACTTTAAATATCATACGAGTTATTTTACAAGCTTTTGTAGCTGTATATTTAAAGGACTTCTATATTTATATTGCTCTTGAACTCGTCTTTAGTATTATATATAGTGTTGTTGTGAGACAAAAAATAAAAAAAGAATATCCTTGGCTTATTATTAATTCTACCGAGAAAGCAGAAATTATAAAGGAGTATCCAGATATTATTAAAAAGATAAAGCAGGTTTTTGTACACAAAATGGGTTCGTTTGTAAAAAACGGAACGGACAATATTCTAGTTTTTGCTTTGGTAAGCTTAGAAAGTGTAGCCTTTTTTGGTAACTATCAACTCATTTTCACTAAACTTGGTGGCTTGGTAAAAATGGCATTTGCTGGTACAGGCTCTGCAGTTGGCAATTTAATTGCCGAAGACAATCAACAGAACATTAAAAAGGTATTTTGGGAACTTATGGCGGTGCAATTTTTTATTGCTGGCTTTTTTGGACTGATTATGTATTTTTCCATGGAACCATTTATAACACTTTGGCTAGGTGAAGAATATATCTTAGCAAAAACAACGTTATTGTTAATGGTGGCGAACTTTTTTATCTTCCAAATTAGTTCTACTGTAGAACGGTTTAAAAATGCCTATGGTTTGTATTCCGACACTTGGGCAGCTGCGACAGAAGCTATTCTAAATCTAGCCATTTCTCTAATTTGTGGAAGTTTTTGGGGAATTGACGGTATTATACTAGGTACGCTTATCAGCCTTATTTTAATGGTTGTTATTTGGAAACCTTATTTTCTTTACAAACACGGATTTAAAAAGAATGTATGGTTATACTGGCAAGGTGTATTGCCATTAGCTGTAGTATTTTGTGTTTCTGTGCTTTTAGTAAGCTTCGTTGCTGATTATGTTGTCTATGATAGAAGATCTTCAAATTTGATTAACTGGATTATTTATGCCGCTATAATTACAAGCATAGTTACCATAATCTATGGCACGCTAATGTTTATATTTATAAAAGGGTTTAAAGTGTTTGTTTTCAGAATGAAGGATTTAGTAATCAAAAAATTCACTGGATAATTCAAAATGAGCCATAAAAAGAACATAGGATTTGTTGTCGGCACATTATCATCTGGTGGTGCAGAACGTGTTATATCTACACTAAGCAATTCGCTTATCGAAAGATTTGATGTTACCATAATTACATTTTCAAAATCTACACCGTTTTATACTTTAGACAACAGAGTTAAAGTAGTTCATTGCAGAGAAAACATTGAAAAACCAAAGTCTGCGTTAGATTCACTAAAGCTAAATTATAGCTTAACAAAACGCATTTCGAAAATTTCTAAACAAGAAGGCGTAGATATTCTTATTGGGTTTATAACTTCAGCAAATATATTAACAGTACTTGCCGCAAAATTAAATGGCATCCCTTCTATTATAAGTGAACGCAATAATCCTTTGGTTGAGGATGTTCCAAAATTGTGGGAAATACTGAGGAAATTCGTTTATCCAAAAGCTGACTCGTTAGTACTTCAAACTAAGGGTATAAAAAAACTATATGAGAAAAAAATAAGGCCTAACAAAATTACTATATTACCAAATCCTATTTCGTCTGATCTGTCTAAATTACGAAATGTCGACACAAAACAGGAAAAGATAATTTTATCTGTAGGACGACTCGATAAAAACAAATGCCATGATGAATTAATCACAGCTTTTCACACTATTAATCCAAAAGATTGGAAAGCAAAAATTATTGGGGATGGCAATAAAAAACAAGAATTGACCAAACTTATCAAACAATATAATTTATCAGATCGTATAGAAATTATATCTAAAGTAAAGGATATAGATAGATATTACAACGAAGCCTCAATTTTTGTTTTCACATCAAAAACCGAAGGGTTTCCCAACGCACTTTTAGAAGCGATGCACTTTGGTTTGCCATGTATTTCAACGGATTGTAACTTTGGCCCATCGGATTTAATAAAAGATGGCAAAAATGGCTTTTTAATTCCTGTAAATGACCAACAAGCATTAACAGCTAAATTATCACAGTTGATAAACGGTGAAGAATTACAAACTAAGTTCTCACACAATGCAAAACAAACCACAGAAGCTTATACAAGTGAAAAAGTTGTAGCACAATGGGAAGCATTGATTAACAAACATATAAAATGAATTTAAAACATGAATCGTGAAGTAGTGATACCATTAGCATGAAAATTATAAAGTACATAACATTAGCACTGGTTATATTCAATTTGCCTTCAATTGGGCTCTTTGCATATGGTGGCGGTGTAGGTGGAATGTTGAGTTATGGTACTATTTTTATGCTGATTGTTTTTTATGCTTTAGAGAAAAAAACTGCACCTAATTGGTGGATAATAGTTATTGCCCTATTGTATTTTATTATAGGAAGTTTACAGTTCTATGGCGCACCAATGGTTTTTATGATGGAATTAATTAAATATTTCATTTTTGTTATTGCTGGCTACGAACTCACAAAACATGTTAGCATTACAGAGTTATATGTGTTCTTTATAATAGGCGCATTGAGTGTTGGTGTTGAAGCGATGTCCTTTACAAACGACTATGGGAGATATGCCGGGTTTTACCTTAATGCCAATGTAGCTGGTTTTATCTGTATTTATGGCTATTCATCAATTTATGGTTTAAAGAATGGCACTTTAAAATTATTTGGGCAATTTGTCTTTACTTTAATGGGGTTATTAACATTTTCAAGAACATTTATAGTCATTTGGTTGTTGCTAAACGTTATCTCATTAAAAGTCAGTATCAAAAATATTAGAATTTTTGGTATTGCTTTTTTAATCTTTTCAGCATTGTTATTTATCGATCAAGTTGTAGGACTGAACAACCCAAGATTTGAACAACTTAAAAATATAGTAAGTAGCGAAAATAAAGTATCCAGTGAAGAAATCAGTGAAGATTCTAGAACAGAAACATGGGCAAAGTTTTACGATCAAATATTGGATGCACCCTTAATTGGTAACGGTTATGGTACATTTTCTGGGAAAATCAATTCCATGGGAGTTCATAACACGTATTTAATGATAATTGGAGAAGCAGGTATAATACCTTTTTTACTATTCTTGGTATATGTAGCACGTCTCTTTTTTAAGAGTTTTATATATTTTAAACCAGCCCCACATCTTATAATGCAAACTATTTCGCTAGCTGTATTTTTGTTGGCCAATCATAATTTTTTCACATTTTATTACATGACATTTGCAGCAATGTGGATACAGTATCAAATATTTAAACTGGATAACGGAGAGGAAGAGGAAGAAGAAAAACTTTTAGAAGTATGATAAGTTCTAAAACAGAATATCACGATTATTTAAATCAAGATAAAAAAGCACTAGGTATAAAATCCAATGGTCTAGCAGGTAAGATAATGAGTTACTTCTCCCCTAACCACATTTGGAAGTTTCAAAAAACCATGCGAAAACTTGAATATTATACCAATTGCAAAAACAGAGGACTGAATAAGTTCTATGTATTATATCTAAGGTATAAGTTTAAAAATATATCATTAAAGCTAGGCTTCTCAATACCAATCAATGTGTTTGGCCCTGGCTTGTCTATAGTACATTATGGTACAATTGTAATAAATAGAAATACAAAAGTTGGCAGTAATTGCAGAATGCATGCCTGTGTCAATATTGGCGCTTCTGGTGGAGAAAGTGGTGCGCCACAAATTGGTGATAACGTCTATATAGCTCCAGGTGCAAAAATTTATGGAACTATTACAATTGCCAACAATATTGCTATCGGTGCCAATGCCGTGGTCAATAAATCTTGTGAGCAAGAAAATGTAGCGCTTGCTGGTGTACCCGCAAAACCTATTGGTAGCGTTGATATTAAAAAAATAATAAAACACATCTAACCTAAATCGATGAGTACTGATTTAAGAAAAAAAGGCTTGAGAAAAAGGCTATCAAATATTTATGGTACGGATATAGGATATTATATTATTAGGCCTATTTATAAAATATATGAGTTTGTACTCAAAATGATACCAGACGATGTTTTGGTAAAACATAGTTTTAAAAAACATATGGGTTACCCTCTAGATCTTAACAATCCCAAAACCCTAAATGAAAAAATCAATTGGCTAAAAGTTAATCATAAGAAAGATATACATACTATCATAGCAGACAAGTATAAGGTAAGGGCTTATGTAGAAGAAAAGATTGGAGAGGAGTATTTAATTCCACTACTCTATCACACCAAAGACCCAGAAGATATTAGACCTGAGAACTTACCAGATGTAGATCATATTATAAAATGTAATCACGATAGTTCTGGCGGTGTAGTAGTAAAGGATAAATCTGCTATAGATTGGGTACAAACCAGAAAACGGTTTAAACGTCTCCTAAAGTCCAATCACTATTACAGTACCAGAGAATGGCAGTACAAAAATATTGAACCAAGGATTGTTGTAGAGGAATTGTTAAATATGGAAGACGGAAACCTCCCTGATGATTACAAAATACATTGTTTTCATGGTAAGGTACAATTCTTCGGTGTAGATGTAGATAGGCATTTACCAACACGAGGTAGAAATATATACGACACTAACTGGAATCTTTTGCCATGCAATTGGGGAAGGCCAAACGGAAGAGAGTTGCCGAGACCAGAAAATTTAGAGGAAATGATAGCTTTGGCAGAAAAACTAGCGGAAGATTTTGTGTACTTGAGAGTAGATTTTTATTCTGTAAAAGGAAAAACCTATTTTGGTGAATTAACCCTACATCAATCCTCTGGATTTAGAAAATTTTGGCAAAAAGAATGCGATGAAGAATTCGGGAAATTATTGGATATTAAACATTTAATTAATAAAAAAGTAACAAGCCCTTAATATAGAAATCATGAATTTTGTTTTGTTTCCCAGCGCACAACAAAACAAAAAGACATGAAAAAAATGAGACAAGCAATTTCTGGTTTCTATAGAGAAACTGACTTAGGTTATTTAATGTTAAAACCATTTTATAAAGCATATGAGCTTGGACTAAGATTGGTTTCAGATAAGTTTATTATTAAAAACAGTTTTAAAAAGCACATGGGTTATTCTATAGATTTAGATAACCCACTAACCTTAAACGAAAAAATTAATTGGTTAAAGCTGTATGAAAGGAAAGAACTGCATACAAAAGTAGCAGACAAATATAAAGTTAGAGATTATATTGAAAGAACTATTGGCGGTGAGTATTTAATTCCTTTGCTTTTTCACACGAAAGACGCAAGAGATATAAAAAAGAAGAACTTACCAGATACAGAGTTTATTATAAAAACAAATCACAATAGCTCAGGAGGTATCATTGTAAGAGACAAGTCTAAGGTTAAATGGAAAAAAGTAAGAAAGAAACTAAAACGGTTGATGAATGAAAACCATTATTATTCTACACGAGAGTGGCAATATAAAAATATTGAGCCAAGGATTGTTGTAGAAAAACTTTTAACCTATAGTGACGGTAGCATACCAGAAGACTTTAAACTGCACTGTTTTAATGGTAAACTAGCATTTATAATGGTCGATTTGGGAAGGCATAGTGATAAAAGATATAGAAATATATATGATAAAGAATGGAATCTATTGCCCTGTAATTGGGGAAGACCAAATGGCGATGATGTTGAGAGACCATCTAATCTAGAGGAAATGATACAACTTGCTGAAAAAATTGCCAAAGACTTTATATATGTAAGAGTAGATTTCTACTCGGTTCGTGGTAAAACATATTTTGGAGAGTTAACGTTTCATCATGCATCTGGGCTTCAAAAGTTTTTTCAAAAAGAATGGGACTATAAATTTGGCAAGCAGTTAAATATTAAGAAATTTGATGAATAATAAAATAAAAATCTTTTTCGTTTTACCAACACTTTTTGCAGGTGGCGCAGAAAGAGTCATGTCTTTTGTTTCGCAAAATTTAGATAAAGAAAAGTTTGATGTCACACTGGTTGTAATCGGTTTAGAAAAGGAAAGCAAGTATCCTGTATCTGGTATACCTGTAATACATTTAAACAAAAAACGCGTAATGAGAGGCGTTTTCTCACTTTCTCGTTTAATAAAAAAACAAAAGCCCCAGATTGTAGTCAGCTCAATTTCTCATTTAAATGCCGTTATGGGTTTAATTTCCATTGTGTTTCCAAAAATCATTTTTGTCGGGAGACATGCAAGTATACTCAATAAAGCCCATGCTGTAAAGAAATCATTTTTTCAATCATTTTTCGATTACTTTTCATACGGTACAAGACAACTAGACCATTTCATTTGCCAGTCAGTAGACATGAAGCAAAGTATAATAGATTTTCACAATATAGATAGTGACGCTATTAGCATAATCAACAACCCAATCACCCAAACGGATATTATAAAAACCAATACCAACAAAAGTGGCATAAAAAAGTTTATCACGGTTGGCAGATTAAGCCATACAAAGGGTCAAATGAGAATCCTTGAGGTATTAAAAAAACTTACTATTCCTTTTCATTATACAATTATAGGCGATGGTCCTTTATATAATGGCGTAGTTAATAGAATAAAAGAATTTGGATTAGAAGAAAATGTAACCCTAATTAAATTTACGGATCAGGTATTCGACCATCTAATTGAGCACGATATGTTTCTACAAGGCTCATATTCCGAAGGTTTTCCTAACGCACTTTTAGAAAGTTGTGTCGTTGGTGTGCCCGTAGTCGCTTTTAATTCTCCGGGAGGAACTAAAGAAATCGTAGAAAACGGAATTAACGGGTATTTGGTTGAAGACCAAGACGAATTTGTAAAAAGACTTTCGGAAAACAAAGATTGGGATCCTGAAGTGATTAGGGAATCTGTATACAAGAAATTTAATAAAAACAAAATAATAAAGGATTACGAACATCTATTCATAGAGGTTTTAAGAAAAAGATAATTGATTGATTAGCCTATTTATTTATCAACTTAAACCAACAGAATTATGAGAAAAATTGTCGATGCAACCAAAAACATTCTTGAAAAAGGCAGATGGTATGCCTTTCATAAGGAACAAAACAATACAGCAAGAAAGCATCTCAAAAACATTGAAGCGGCAAAAGGAAAGCTCGATGCAAAGAATATTAAACTGTGTAAAGAATATTCAAAAGATGTATTTGGACATGAGAGGTACGCACAATGGCTAATCGTCTATACAACTTATACCAGAGAGTTTAGAGAAGGTTGGATTCCAGATAATTATTACGGAGAAGTTGTTCTCCCCCAGCTAAATGGCGAATACGGAAGAATCAGTAACCGAAATGCAGTAATCACCCAACTGTTAAAAGAGGAAGACACCTTAGATATCTGCTACTATGTCAACAGGTATTTTTTAACCACGGATTACAAAGTATTAAATGACGAGGCATTAAAAACATTACTTTTCTCTCAACATGAAAAAGTCGTTTTTAAACTCGAAAACTCGCGTCAGGGAAAAGGTATATATGTACTTAATGAAAAATCTTTTGATGCTAACGAAATAAGAAAACTGGGCAATGGTGTTTTTCAGAAATTTATTGAGCAACATCCCTTTTTCTCGCAGTTTAGCACATCATCAGTAGCTACAATCCGTATTACATCTATGTGCGATGACAATGGAGTACCACAGGCAAGAACTGGTTTTTTTAAATTTGGAAATGAAAATGACGAATATATAAAGTCAAGTTCTGCAATCTATATTCCTTTTGATGTTAAAACGGGTAAACTCAGTCACGAAGCTTATACCTATTATTGGAAATTGTTGAAACAACTTCCTGGTAATGATTTTGCTTTTGGAGGAAAAGAATTGCCCTCATTCAACGATTGCCTAGCAGAAGTTAAAAGAGCTCACAGCCAAATACCGTTTGTAAGATGTACAGGTTGGGATATAATTTTAGACAAATATAATAAGGTTAAAATAATTGAAGTCAATGGCGGGCACAACGGAATCACACTGAATGAGACAACATCGGGTCCAAATTTTAAAGATTTAGGTTGGGAAAATTTGAGAAAGACTAAATAATAGTAGTCATTTGAGCTATTAAACACGAAAAATGCTCAACAAATCGAAGAAATATATGGTTACAGTTAGTAACCATTATATTTGGCCAAGAAACAAAATCAATAATTTTCAAGCTCTAAAAATCTACCTACTAGATTTCAGTTTTATTGAACTTACGATTGAAAATTATTGATTCAAGCTAATTTGCCTTTAAGCAACTGCTTTTGTTTCAAATAGTTTAATACAATAAATTAATGGCCCCAAAGACCAAAAAAAATATAGCCATACTTAGTATTACTCTGGGTAGTGGTGGCGCAGAAAAGGTTATAAGTCTTCTTTTAAAAGAGCTAAGGAAGGATTACAATGTTACTTTGGTGCTTTTTCATAATTCTATACATTTTCCCATTCCAGATGATATTGCAATAAAAATACTTTCAGATAATCCGCCAGACAGGGCATTTTATTTAAAGTTTATAGACACGTTTGGATATATCATTAAGTATTACCGCTTTGTTAAACGCAATAAGATTGGTATCTCAATATCATTTCTTGCATTTCCAAATCTTATAAACGGAATCGTTTCAACCTTCAATAAAAAAGTAAAAACTATTATCAGTGAAAGAGGATTTCCTTCAGACAATGTAACGAGTAAACTTTCATTTTATATTTCAAAACTGTTCTACCCTATTTTTTATAATAAGTGCCATAAATTGTTTTCCAACTCGGTACACATCAATAATGATTTAAAAGATAATTTCGGTATTAAAATTCCAATGGAAGTTATATACAATCCTATTGAATTACCACAGCAAACCATTGAACCCGCCAGTCTTAATATAAATACAGAAAAACTAAAAGGCATAACAGCTGGCACGCTCAATAAAAGAAAAAACCAAATTATGATTGTTAGAGCTATTGAAGCTTCTAATTTAAACTATGATTTTACCATTCTCGGTGGTGGTGATTTAGAAAACTACCTTTCAGAAGAAATTCGTAAAGCCAATCTCGAAAAAAGTGTGGTACTTGGTGGTAAAGTAAAAAATGTAAATGAGCACCTATTATCTAACCACTATTTTGTGCTGTGTTCGTTTACCGAAGGTTTTCCAAATGCTTTGTTAGAAGCCATGGCAATTGGGTTACCTTGCATTTCGTCCAATTGTCTTTCGGGTCCCTTGGAGTTATTAAATGAGAATAAAGAGATTACTATAAATGATGGCGAATTTTACATAGGAAAATATGGGCTTCTCGTTAATAATGATGACCATATTGGCTTGAGCAAGGCTATGGATTATTTTCATAACAATCCAAATGAAAGAGAAAAATTTAGTGCGCTTAGTTTACAGCGTGCAACACAATATAATTTAGAAAATATATACGCTAAGTTTAAACAGTTTATAGAAAGTTAATTAACCAAACATATGTGTGGAATTAATGGCATAATAGCTAAGACCAACCGAAATAAGAATGAGATAACCTCTATTCTTAATAGTATGAATGATCTTATCATTCACAGAGGCCCTGATGAAGACGGGTTGTTTTCAGAAGAAAACGACACATTCTCTGTTGGTATGGGAATGCGACGTTTATCTATTATAGATTTATCTTCTGGTCAGCAACCAATTTTTTCTGATGATAAGCAGATTGTAATCGTTTTTAATGGAGAAATCTATAACTATAGAATCATAAAAGCTAAGCTAGAATCCGAAGGTGTTAGCTTTAAAACATCGAGTGATACTGAAGTTATTTTAAAAGCTTACGAAAAGTATGGTGTTGAGTCGTTTCAATGGCTAGATGGTATGTATGGCTTTAGCATTTATGATAAGACAAAGAACAAATTATTTATTGCGCGAGATTTCTTTGGTGAAAAACCATTGTATTACACACATACAGAAAAGGAATTTATATGGGCTTCAGAACTAAAATCAATTATCAACACTATTGATTTTACACCTAGCATTTCTAAAAAAGGTTTGAACCTCTATTTTAGACTAACGTATATTCCTGCACCGCACACAATCTATGAAAATATATATAAGTTAGAAGCTAATCATTATATGGAATACGATCTAGCATCTCACCAAACCACAATACATAAGATTAATGCCGAGCCTCAACCAAATACTATAGATATTTCTTTTGATGATGCCAAAGCAAAAACCAAGGAGTTGGTTTATAATAGCGTAGACAGCAGATCTATTGCAGATGTTGGCTTGGGTACGTTTTTATCTGGTGGAGTGGATTCGTCCATTATTTCACTTTGTCTTTCCCAAACCACAGATAAAAAAATAGATACGTTTTCTATAGGATTTAGAAAGGCATCTTACGATGAGACCGATAAATCTAGGGTTGTAGCTAAAATGATAAAGAGCAATCATCATGAATTTATTATTGATGAAGACGATTTAAAGAATAACATCCACGATATATTAGTCAATTTTGATGAACCATTTTCTGATACAGCTGCACTACCCACTCACCTATTATCAGAAAAAACCAGAGAGCACGTCACAGTGGCGTTAACAGGCGATGGCGGTGACGAAGTCTTTGGTGGTTACAACAAGTATTACATTGGTATAATGAATAAGAGGTATACAGGAGTGATACCAAAAGGCATACACAAAACTATATCGAGATTAAGCAATAAATACCTTGTTGAAAAAGACGATAAACGCGGTAGAAACTTTAAGATTAATAAATTATTAAATGCCATAGACTACGATGGTGATTTCTATTGGGACATTATTTCTTTAGCAAACACCAGTAATCAACTCAAGGAAATTATGAAGCCAGAGTATTTTGAAAACAATCTTTTTCAAGAATACAAAGATGTACTCGGCAAACAAAAGATCGAAACCTTAACCGACTTTAGATTGGTAGATAAAATTCTGAGTTTAGAAGGCGGAATGCTTGCCAAAGTAGATAGAACCAGCATGATGACATCTTTAGAGTGTAGAGCTCCATTTTTAAATAAAGAGATTTGGGAGTTTACCAATACATTACCAGAAAGCTACTTAATGAAAGGCTGGAACAAAAAACACATTTTAAAAGAAGCATTTAGAGATCAATTTCCTGATGAGTTTTTAGAAAAAGGCAAAAGTGGTTTCGGTAGCCCAACTGGCGATTGGTTAAGACAAAGTTTGCGTAAAGAACTAGAAAGTTACATAGATACTGATATGCTTAAAGCACAAGGTATATTTAACGTAGAGATAATTACAAAATTGGTGAAAGATCATTTAGACAGCAAGAAAGACAGTACATTTAGGGTATGGTCGTATTATTGTTTTCAAAAGTGGTACAAGTATAATTTTCTCAAGCAGAATTAAAACGAGATGGACAAAAAAAGAATATTACTTATAGCATCTTACGATGGCTCTCTTATAAGATTTAGAGGCGACTTTATAAAAAGTCTTGTTGATAG
This sequence comes from Winogradskyella luteola, assembly GCF_019203985.1. Classification (GTDB taxonomy): domain Bacteria; phylum Bacteroidota; class Bacteroidia; order Flavobacteriales; family Flavobacteriaceae; genus Winogradskyella; species Winogradskyella luteola. The sequence goes on from NZ_JAGSPD010000002.1 coordinate 196,721, forward strand.
TGGTTTTGAAGTATTTGCAGCAGCTCCAAGTTTTGCTAAAAAAAACAGTCAAGACATAAAGAAGCTTGGTGCTACCCCAATTGAATTTAACTTGCAGCGTACAGGTCTTAATCCTTTAAAGGATTTTAAATCCATAAAAGAGTTAAAATCCATCATAAAGGACAATAAAATAGATTTAGTTTTTCCATATACCGTTAAACCAGTTATCTATGGCTCAATGGCAGCAAATATGTGCAAAGTACCTGTAGTTTCTTTAATTACTGGTTTAGGTTATACATTTACCGGGTTAACTAAAAAAGCGCGAACACTTCAACGTTTTAATGAAACCCTATATAAACTGTCCATAAGAAAAAACAGATCCATTGTATTTCAGAATAGAGATGATTATCAGCTGTTTTTAGATAGAAATGTAATTTCCAAAGAACAGAATGTAGATTTTGTTAGTGGTTCTGGCATTAATCTTAAGAAGTTTAGATTTAAGGAAAAGAATGCCTCAGATAAGGTAAGTTTTCTTTTTATTGCCCGATTAATCAAAGAGAAAGGGGTTGCGCTATATACAGAAGCCGCAAAAATTTTAAAGAAAAAATATCCCCAGACAGAATTTCATGTCATTGGAGCTCCAGAAATATCACCTTCAGCAATTAGTCTCGAAGAACTTGACGAATTGCACAAAGAAGGAGTTATTATTTTTCACGGAAAACAATCTAATATTGAAGAGCATTTACATAAAACCGATATTTTTGTATTGCCTAGCTATTATAGAGAAGGGCTTCCAAGAACCACTTTAGAGGCAAATGCATGTGGGAACCCAATTATCACAACAGACTCTGTAGGATGCAGAGAAGCTGTTAAGGAAGGTGTAAATGGGTTTTTAATTGAGCCACAAAACTTAGATGCACTGATAAAACCTATGGAATATTTTATCACCAATCCTAATAAAATAAAGGAAATGGGAATTAATAGTAGAACATATGCCGAAGAACGTTTTGATGTTAATATTATTAATAATGACCTTATAGAGATTATAAATAAAGCCCTTAATTAATTTTTCAAATATTTGAAAACTAAATATTTAGAATTATGAAACTTTACCATATAATAAAACGTACAGCTGATTTTTTCGCAGCATTGATTAATATAATTATTGCGTCTCCAATATTACTTACGCTCATAGTGATATTGGCCATAGCAAATAAAGGCAAGCCTTTTTTCTATCAAACCAGAACTGGCAAAAACGGAAAACTATTCACTATCATTAAGTTAAAGACCATGAATGATAAAACCGATAGTGAAGGTAACCTTTTACCCGTAGTACATCGCATCACAAAGATTGGTGATTTTTGCAGAAAATATTCTTTAGACGAAATTCCGCAACTGTTTAATATTTTAAAAGGTGATATGAGTTTAGTTGGTCCTCGCCCACTTTTGCCAAAGTATTTGCCGCTTTACACTGAGGAACAAAACAGGAGGCACGAGGTTACACCTGGTATTACCGGATGGGCTCAAGTAAACGGAAGAAATACTATAAGTTGGGAACAAAAATTTGAATACGATGTTTACTATGTTGATAACCAGTCTTTTTTACTAGATTTAAGAATTATTTTTAAAACTATAGACAAGGTCATTAGTAGAAAGGATGTTAATCATTCTGATAATGATGATATGCCAATATTTACAGGAACAAAGAATATTTAAACGATTTTTATGTCGCTTAAATTCAAAATGAAGTCTAGAGGCTTATGCTCTACATCCATATATTTGTGTGAAGCATAATGAATGTTTTTTCCATTATCTATGAGGCCAAGAGTATTCCATCCTAATTGGTTAGGCGAAATGAAGTCTTTCTTTAAGTTATCTGCAATGTACCAATAATTGCAATTTGGAAATTCAGATTCAATAATTCTAAAGTTATTAATATTTGGTTTTTCCGTACCAATATCTTCCGATATTATTACTTTATCGACCAAATCAGTAATGCCAAGAGCATTGATTTTTGCCCTTTGCGTTTTAGATCTACCATCAGTTATAATTCCTATTTTACCCTGTTTAGCCTTAACAGAATTAATCATTTCCATAGCACCTTCAAACAATTCAATATTGGGAATATGGTTTCGATACATATCGATTAACAATTGTATCTCAACATTATATTCTGAACTTAAAAGCTTAAAGACATTTTTATTGTTACGATATAATGAAAACATATTAATATACAAGGACTTGTGATTTTTTACCTCAAGTTTTTGTGCAATATACTGGTAAGCTGATTTTAAAAAATCTAACTCATTATAAAGTGTGTCATCGAGATCAAAAACAACGACTGTATTAGTATTAACCTTTATATCCATGCACTAAAATTTCATCATCATATCTAATCATAAGCAAATCGCTTTCCCAAGAGTTAAATTTGTCTTCAATATTATTTTCTAACAAATATTCTTCAATAATCCATTTGGGAAAATTAGCGCCAGCTAAGTAAGACAAAGGAAAACCACCACCAAATCTAGGATTTATTTCAATAGCATAGATTTTGGATTCGTCATTATTATGCAGAAAAAATTGAGCCGTAATACAGCCAACAGCTCCGTCTATGTGTAGAAGATGTTGTCTTATATATTTAACCAATATATTGTTTTGTGTTAATGCCTTGTATACTTCACCATCCCTGACCTCTAAACGTTTTCTTGGCACAGCACATTTTAATTTATTGTTTTTATCATAATACAAATCACAGGTAAACTCAGTAAACTCATTATGATCTAAGTATTCCAAAAACATCAGTTTTTCATTTTCAAAATGATAGTCCGTTAATTCACTCTTTTTATTTATTACATAAGTATCAACACTTCTGCTACCGTCATAAGGCTTAATAAACATAGGAAGAGAGTAATTATCTTTCCCATACTCTTTTGCGACCCTCAACCCTTTAGTTTCAAAGAAGCTATGTATAGACCTTTTGTCACGGCATTTTGTGATAAAGTCTATCGAGGAGATAACAACCGAGACACCTTTTTCTTCTAAACGTACTTTATTTTGTGCTAATTGAAGTAGCTCCGTGTCAATAGTTGGTATAATAAGTTTTATGTTGTGTTGCTGACATAGACTTATAAATTCTTCAAAATATAAATCTTCATTCAATCTTGGAACTTCAAAATAATGGTCAGCTATCTGGCAAGCTGCAGAGAGTTTAGGTGTAGAATCAGAAGCAAATACTTTAGACTCGGGGAAAAATTTCTTTAGCTCTTTTTGAAAAGATCTAACCAATGACACACGTCTTCCTGCAGAAGTAATTAAAATGTTCATCTTATTTAGTTAAGGGCAAAATAATATTGATAATGTAATGAAAAACAAATATAATTTTGTTGGTCAACTATTTAGAATTGTTCCTATATAAAGCATATTAATTGGTTGAAACATCAATTAAACTATTCTAAAAATACTTTGGCTACCCAATAGAGTTAAGTATGGCTTCAAATGGGTCAACAGCAGTGTTGTATTATTGAATTTAAACAAACAGATTATTTAATAAACAAACTTAAAACAGCTTGGTATAAACATTTAATCTCACTCACAATCAACAACGTAAATATCTGCCTTTTATCGTCTTTATTTGGGCAGTCCCACTTTATTAACGCATATTTAACCGATTTTTAGATCGTGTCCCAAATCCCTCTAAGACATGAAATTGAGAAAGTAATATCAATTACTTAACAATTTTTGCTTATGAAACCTAAAATATGGTTATCGTCACCTCATATGAGTGGTGTTGAAGAGACTTACATAAAACAAGCTTTTGAAGCTAATTGGGTTGCACCATTAGGGCCAAATGTCAATGGCTTTGAGAATGATTTACAATCTTATCTTAATGAAGACCGATATGTTGCCGCATTGGCATCTGGTACTTCTGCCCTGCACTTAAGCCTTATTTTATTAGGTGTTACCAATGGTGATGAGGTTGTTTGCCAGAGCAAAACGTTTTCGGCATCAGCAAATCCAATTGTGTATCAAGGAGCTACTCCCGTTTTTGTGGATAGTGAAAAAGACACATGGAATATGTGTCCAGAGCAATTAGAGACTGCTATTAAGGATAGGATTGAAAAAGGCAAAATACCAAAAGCAATCATACCAGTACACTTATATGGCATGCCATACAAAGTCAACGAAATTCACAAAATCGCCAAAGAATACAACATACCAGTAATTGAAGATAGTGCAGAGTCATTGGGAAGTCACTATAATGGACAAAATTGTGGCACTTTTGGTGATCTTTCAATACTCTCATTCAATGGTAATAAAATTATAACTACATCTGGTGGTGGTGCTTTGGTAACCAGAACTGAAGAGCACAAAGAAAAAGCTGTTTTTTTAGCTACTCAAGCCAGGGATGATGCACCACATTACCAACACTCGCATATAGGTTATAATTACAGAATGTCTAATATCGTTGCAGGTATTGGCCGTGGACAAATGACAATTTTAGATAGCCATGTAACAAAGCGTCGGTCTAATCACGAACTGTATAAAAAGACATTTTCAAGCAATAATAAAATTACATTTTTAAATGAACCAGAAGGCCATTTCTCAAATCGCTGGTTATCTACTATATTATTAGATTCTAAGACTACGAGAGAAGGTTTGAGGTTGGCTTTAGAAAAAGAAAATATTGAATCGAGACCTTTATGGAAGCCAATGCATCAGCAACCTGTTTTCAAAAATGCACCTAGATACCTAAATGGTGTTTCAGATGATTTATTTGAAAGAGGACTTTGTCTTCCTAGCGGATCGAATCTTACTAATGAGCAATTGGATAGAGTAATTTCTGCCATAAATACGTATTTTGCAGTATGTTAGTGGAGTTTCTAAATAGAATATCTCAACGGTACGCCTCTAAATGGTTAGTACTATTATTTGACGTATGTATTGTTATAGCCACTTTTTTTCTGGCATTTTTAATTCGATTCAACTTTAAGGTAGATTTCGATTTTTTTACGGCCTTAAAACAAACACCATATGTGGCCTTAGCGGCTGCAATTAGTTTAATCGCTGTAGGATCTTACAAAGGTGTTGTTAGGTTTACTGGATTTAAGGATATAGTCAATGTCATTATTGGGGCTAATATTTTAGCTACGATTCTTATTTGCTGTACATTTTTGAGCAGAAAATTTTTGGGTGATAATAACCTGTTTGATATTTCTGGCTCTATTATATATATACACTTGTTGCTCAATATACTATTTTTAATTGGAGCAAAATTATTTATAAAATCACTTTACAATCAAATTACGCAAGATTTTAATACAATTTCCAATGTGTTGATTTTTGGAGCTGGTAATTCTGGTATGCTTACCTATGATGCCATCCAAAACGATACCAAAAGTGGCATTGAGGTTGTTGGTTTTATTGATGATGACGAACGTAAAATAGGCAAAAAAATAAACCTACTTAAGGTTTACAGCATTGATGAGATTAATGAAGCATTTATTAAGAAGAATAATGTAGAATATGTTATTATCTCCATTCAGAATATCGACCCCACACGACTATTACAAATAACAGGAAGTTTATTCGCCTTAGAGCTTAAGGTAAAAATAGTACCTCCTGTACAAAGTTGGATAGATGGAGATTTAAGCGTAGGTCAAATAAAAGAGGTGAAAATAGAAGACCTCTTGGGCAGAGATCCAATCAATATTAAAAATCCAGATTTAGAAGATCAGTACGATAATAAGGTTATTTTAATTACCGGAGCTGCTGGTTCTATTGGTAGTGAAATATGTAGAAAGGTCAGCTTGTACAATTATAAAAAGTTAATTCTTGTGGATAATGCTGAATCCGCATTGTATGATATTCAGCAAGAATTTAGACAACAAGGTCTAACCAATATAGATGCTATTGTTGCTGACGTAAGAAATAAATCTAGAATCGATCAAATATTTAACCTATACAAGCCAAAGATAATTTTCCATGCCGCAGCTTATAAGCATGTACCATTAATGGAAAATAATCCATTTGAAGCTGTTAGTGTAAATATAGGCGGTACTAAAAATGTAGCTGATATTGCAGTGAAGCATAGTGTAGATAAGTTTGTTTTGATCTCAACGGATAAAGCCGTAAACCCAACTAATGTTATGGGTGCAACCAAACGAATTGCAGAACTTTACGTCACTTGTCTTAAAGGCAAAGGACATACTAAATTCATCACCACAAGGTTTGGTAATGTGTTAGGTTCTAATGGTTCTGTAATTCCGCTATTTAAAAACCAGATAGAAAAAGGCGGTCCTTTAACCGTAACGCACAGAGAGATAACGCGTTATTTTATGACAATTCCCGAAGCATGCCAATTAGTATTAGAAGCAGCGGCTATGGGTAACGGTGGTGAGATATTTGTTTTTGATATGGGAGAGCCTATCAAAATTTTCAATTTGGCCACAAACATGATTGTACTTTCTGGTTTGCGTTACCCTGAAGATATAGATATTAAAATTACCGGATTAAGACCTGGGGAAAAAATCTATGAAGAACTATTGGCTGATGGAGAGAACACTAAAAAAACGTATCACGAAAAAATAATGATCGCAAAATCAAGACATGTAGATATTGACGCTGTGGAAAAACAAATAAATACGCTTACAAACATCAATACCTTAACGCAGCCATTAGAAATAGTGTCATTAATAAAAAAACTAATACCAGAATATATTTCTAATAATTCCACATACGAAGTATTGGATACAAAGAAATAACCCTAATTATAAACTATACCAAAAAACTACAAATGAAAACTCGTAACCTTTTTATTCCATTGTTAGCCATTTTTATGTTATCCTCTTGTGGCTCACGTAAAAATATTGTTTACTTTCAGGATGAGCCTTTAGAAAGTGGTGTTTTAATGTCCGAACCCAAACAATTAGTTTATAAACCAGACGATATTTTAACGATCAATGTCGCTGCTTTAGACCCAGATACGGTAAGACCATTTAATTTAGCATTGGTACAAGGTGGTAATACGGATATTGTTTCTGCCAGAGGCGGAATGCAACAACAAACATATTTAGTGGATTACGATGGTAATATTGAGTTTCCTGTGTTAGGAACTTTACAAATTGCTGGATTGACCAGAACAGAACTCACAGATATGCTAACCGAAAAGATAAGCGAATATGTAACCAATCCTATTGTAAATGTGAGGTTAGCAAACTTTACCGTAACGATTTTAGGAGAGGTGAGAAATCCTGGTACATTCACCATACAAGACGAGAGAATCACAGTTTTAGAAGCATTGGGCTTAGCAGATGATTTAACCATTTTTGGAAAACGTAAAAATGTGATGCTAATAAGAGAGGTTGATGGAAAAAAGAAATATGCCAAAATGGATCTTACCACCGTCAATGTTGTTAACTCACCAGTATACTATTTACAACAAAATGATGTTATATACGTTGAGCCAAACAATGCCAAGATTCGCTCATCTACGTACAACCAAAATAATTCAGTATTAATCTCTGCTATTGGTACACTAACAACTGTTATAGCTGTATTCTTAGTAAGATAAAATTTCATATTCATATTCTTCATGGAATCTAAACCAAATTCAGTAACTGCAGATATAAAACAAAGAATAGAGCTTTTCCTTTCCTATTGGAAATGGATAGTGCTTTGTGTTGTTTTAGCTATTGCATTAGGCTTTACTTATTTGCGATATACAACATATGAATACAAGGCTACGGCAACTATTAAAATAAGAGATGAAAAGCAAGCCAATAAATTACCTAGTATTGAAGAAATAAATAGTGAAGGCTTATTCTCTGGTGGTACAGATAAGATTAAGGATGAAATTCAGATTATAAAATCGCGTACTTTGATGGCGAACATCATCAAAATGCTAAACTTAAACATTAGAGTTTTTGAACAGGGCAAAATAAAGGAAAAAGAACTATATGTTAACCCGCCTGTGAGTGTAAGTTTTTTTGAAAGCGACTCCGTTATACATAATACAAAAGCAAATCTTTATCTAAAAATTAAATCGGATACAGAATTTATCTTGTTTAAAGATGATGGCAAATCATTTATAGACAGAGATGAGTCTGAAGGTAAAGTTTATGCGTTTGGAGACAAAATCGAAACAAGTTATGGAGGTATTGTTGTTGTACCCAATGTAGGCTCTCATGCTCCTAGAAAAGGCAGTAATCTTAAAATTACAATTACTCCTGTTGTAAAACTTGTAAGCCATTATCAAAAAAGCGTGAGTGCTTTTACCGAAAAAGGTTCTAGTGTTGTCGAATTAGAGTTAAAAGAAACTGTCGCACAAAAAGCTGTCGATTTCTTAGATCAACTCATTATTGAATATAACAATGATGTCTTACACGATAAGGAAGAGGTTGTGAGAGTAACTTCAGAATTTATTAATAAACGTTTGGAGCAAGTACAAGAAGAATTGGGAGAAGTAGAATCTAACGCACAGCAGATACAGCAACAAAATAATCTTACGGATCTGGGCTCACAGACCAATCTAAACTTACAAGCCAAGAAGCAACTAGAACAGCAGATTTCTACCACAGCCACTAATATTCAAATGATTTCTTATTTACAGGAAGAAATGAATGATGAAAATAAAATTAGTGATATGCTACCTGCTAATGTTGGTATTGGCGACTCTAATACGGCTCAGATCATTAAAAGTCATAATGATTTAGTGGCAAAAAGAGATAAGCTACTAAAAACCTCTACCGCAAAAAACCCTACGGTTGTTCAATTAAATAATCAGATCGATGCGTTAAAAAATAATCTTGAAAGCTCATTAAGCAGTATAAAGAAAACATCAGAATTGACATTAAACAACTTAAATTCCGAAAGCAATAGAATCAGCGGACAACTTTATGCGGCACCATCAAAGGCAAGAAAATTTAGAGGTATCCAAAGGCAACAAGATATTAAGGAATCGCTTTACTTGTACTTATTAGAAAAACGTGAGGAATCTGCCATTAGACTTGGCATGTACCAACCAAGTGCTAAAATTGTGGACAGCGCATATTCGTCGTACAAACCTGTTGCTCCAAATAAAACAATTACATATTTGGCATCGTTTATTTTTGGCCTCATGATTCCTTTAGGTCTAATTTATGTGTCCGATTTACTGGATACTAAACTTTATAGAAAAGACGATTTGGTAAATATATTAGATATACCATATTTGGGTGATATTCCAAAATCGCCTAAAAAGATGAAGCTGGTAAAAAAAGCGGATTATTCACCTAGAGCTGAAGCGTTTAGAATCGTAAGATCTAATGTAGATTTTATGCTCAAAGGTGTTAGCGGTAGAGCTAAAAAACTATTTGTTACATCTACAAAGGCGCAAGAAGGCAAATCCCACACAAGCACTAATTTGGCAACTTCAATTTCCTATTCCAACAAATCTGTTTTATTAATAGAAATGGATATCAGGGTTCCAAAAATTTTGGATTATTTGGATATAAAGGAAAAGCCTAAAAAAGGACTGACAGATTTCTTAGCGGACAACTCTGTTAAACCTCAAGATATAGTAATGAAGCAAAAGGACAATAGTTTCTTCGATATCATACCATCTGGTACTATTCCACCTAATCCATCAGAATTATTGATGAGCGATAGAGTTGAGGAACTTTTTAAGCATTTTGAAAAGAAATATGATTATATCATTGCAGATACTTCTGCCGTTGGTTTGGTAAGCGACACCTTGCTGATTTCTAAATATGCAGACATGTTTATATATGTTGTCAGTGCGGATGGTGTTGATAAAAGACAGCTTGTGCATGTTGCTAAAACGTTATACGACGAGAAGCGATTACCAAATATGACAATGCTATTAAATGGCGTTAAACACGGAAAGAAAGGTTATGGCTATGGTTACGGCTATGGGAATAACCCAAATAAGAAAAAGAAGTGGTATCAATTTTCTTAATTCAAGATTCAAAAATCTAAAATAAAAAAAATGCCTTGTCTTACAGATGAGGCATTTATAGTTTTCTTCGCCTTTTTTCAGATTTCAATAAAGAAAGTTCTCTATTGGTTTGCCCAGCAACAGAAGTATTCTCCTCTGCCCTTCTTATTAAATATGGCATCACATCTTTTACCGGTCCAAAGGGAATATACTTAGCCACATTGTAGCCTGCAGCTGCCAAATTATAACTAATATGGTCGCTCATACCGTATAATTGTCCAAACCATACATTATTATCTTTTTTGTTGACATTAAATTTTTCCATGAGTTCCATTGCCAGATAGCAGCTTTCCTCATTATGCGTTCCAATGAAAACAGAAATATCACTAAGGTTTTCTAAAATATATTTTAATGTGTTGTTGAAGTTATCGTCAGTCGCTTTTTTGTTTTCACATATTGGTGATGGATAGCCTTTATCCTCTGCCCTTTCGCGCTCCTTTTCCATATAGGCACCTCTCACAATTTTCATTCCTATTTTAAACCCACCATTATTGGCACGTTGATGTAGTTTCTTTAGGTAATCTAAGCGATCCCATCGATAGGTCTGCAACGTATTGTAAACTATGGTTTTATCTTTATTATAGCGACGCATCATATCTTCAACCAAGTCGTCTGCTGCATCTTGCATCCAACTTTCCTCTCCGTCAATTAAAACCTCGACATCTTTCTCTTTTGCGAGTTTGCAAACGGCATCAAATCTTCCAACAATTCTATCCCATTCTTCTTGTTCTTCCTGAGTAAACTCAATACCCTCAGTCTTTTTTTGGTACAGATAAAAGCGTCCAAAACCAGTAGGTTTAAAGACTACGATTGGCATAGCTTCTCTCTCATCACAAAATCGAATAATCTTCAATATCTTCTTTAGTGCATTATCAAACTGATCTTTTGTTTCCTTACCCTCTACAGAATAATCCAATACAGAACTTACACCTTTTGTATATAGCTTGTCAATAACATGCAAACAATCTTCTTCACTAACTCCACCACAAAAATGGTCAAAAACCGTAGAACGAATTAAACCTTCAACCGGTAAATTGGCTTTGAGCGCAAAATTAGTTGCGGCTGTACCAATACGTACCAAAGGCTGTGAGGAAATCATTTTGAACAAAAAATAGGCACGTTCTAATTCAGAATCAGATTTTAAGGCAAACGCAGTGCCGGTGTCTTCAAAGAGTGAGTAGTTTATCATTTGATGGGAAATATATAATTACAAATATATTTAAACCTTAGCTTACTTTTTTCTAAAAAAAGGCAGTAATTTTAACAGCTCAAATTTTGGCTCAATTAATATATGACTTCGATAACAACCAAAAATTCCGTAGTTCACTTTAACACCAAGGTTTACAAGGAGTTAAATGCTTATATAAAGCAAACCAACCCTTCAATTATATTCGTTCTTGTAGATACAAATACCCATAACTTTTGCCTACCTAATTTCTTAGCGCAATTAGAGTCTGGTGATATTATAGTTGAAGTTATGGAGATGCCCGAAGGTGAAGATCATAAGACCATCGATATTTGTACAGGCGTATGGGAAGCCCTATCTGAGTACAATGCAGATCGTAAGAGCTTACTCATCAATTTAGGCGGAGGCGTCGTTACGGACTTGGGTGGTTTTGTGGCAAGCACGTACATGAGAGGCATAGACTATATTAATATACCAACATCATTATTAGCAATGGTTGATGCGTCTGTAGGCGGAAAAACAGGAGTTGATCTGGGAGTGTTGAAAAATCAAATTGGAATTGTCAGTGAGGCCAGCATGGTATTGATTGACACTTCCTTTTTAGAAACATTGCCTCCTAATCAAATGGTTTCTGGTTATGCCGAAATGCTTAAACATGGCTTAATCTATGATAAGAACTATTGGAAAAGCTTGATTGATTTTGAAAATTTGGACATTTCAGAATTAGACGGTCTTATATACGATTCTGTTATCATAAAAAACAAGGTAGTTACTGAAGATCCTAAGGAACAAGGTTTAAGAAAGATTCTTAATTTCGGGCACACACTCGGCCATGCCATAGAAAGTTATTTTTTGGGCAATGCAGATAAAACACCTTTATTGCATGGTGAAGCCATTGCTATTGGAATGATTTTAGAAAGTTTTATATCCAATAAATCCGAAAGTTTATCAGATCAAGAGCTAAAAGAGATAACCGAAGGTATCTTAAAAACGTTTTCGAAAGTAGAGATTGATAAAAACGACCAGAAGATAATTATTGATCTCTTAAAACATGATAAAAAGAATAGTCATGGTATCGTAAAATTTGTACTATTAGAAGCCATCGGTCAACCAAAAATTGATTGTCAGGTTACTAATGAATTGATTGTCGAAGCTTTTATGTATTATAATAGCCTAACTTAAAGATAACGTTCAGTTATTACTTGGTTATGATGGTTTTCGTGGCCAGTAATAATGTAGCCAATTGCCCTAACCGATATGGGTGAACCACTAGCCTCACCTATAAATTCTAATTGATTTGCTTCAAAGCTTTCAAAAAGTGCAATTGTACACTGTCGTACCGTCTTGTATTCACTTAAAAGATTTTCTAAATTCCTACTTTTAGTATTTCCGTTTGCTACATAATCATCTTGTTCAAAACCTGCTAAAGGTGTTTTATCTTTTCTGGCGATGCGCAATGCCCTATAGGCAAAAATACGTTCTGTATCTACAATATGTAAAAGGATGTCTTTAATTGTCCATTTACCTTCTGCATAAGCGTAGCTATGTTTAAGTAAAGGTATTTTTGAGTAGAATTCTATATTCGTATCAAGATTATATTTTAGTCCTTTTACAATATCTATATCAGCTGCATTATCGATATAAGGCTTGTAATAAGGATTGTATTCTGTTGAATGGAGTTGGTCTGAAATCATTGATGTAATTTAATAAAAAAGCTCTTAGAAGAAATAACTAAGAGCTTTAAAATAGTCTTTATATAAATTTTACATTAAAGTTCGTTGAAAATAGTATGCATTAATCGCTTTTTATCGTTGATGCTTTCCTCTAGAGATATCATCGTTTCTGTTCTATAAACGCCTTCAATATCATCTAACATAAAAATGATGTCCTTGGCATGCATGGTATCTTGCGCTCTTATTTTACAGAAAATATTGAATTTTCCTGTTGTAATATGCGCAACCGTTACATAGGGAATCTGGGTAATACGCTCTAATACAAATTTGGTCTGTGATGTATTCTGAAGAAAAACACCAACATAGGCTATAAATGAATAGCCTAACTTTTTATAATCTAAAGTTAAGGATGACCCTTTAATGATACCGGCCTCTTCCATTTTTTTAACCCTTACATGAACTGTACCTGCAGAAATCAGTAATTTTTTTGCAATATCTGTAAATGGAATACGCGTATTATCAATAAGCATATCAAGAATTTGGTGGTCTATCTCGTCTAACTTAAACTTTCCCATAAATCAATTATTATTAGTGATAATGCAAAATTAAGACATTTTATTTAAGAAATATGCATCAAAATTTAATTATTTAAAGGTTTTAGTGCGATTTTTTCATTATTTATCACTACGAAATCGATTTCGTTAGTAACTTTTAGTTCAGATTTTTCCGATGTAATAAGTAAATTTCCTTTGGCATCAATTTCGCGATGCCCAAAATAACCTTCAAAATTTGAAATGACTTCCACAATAGGTACAAACTCAATTTTACCATCAAATAATGTTTCTTTATACAGTATTGCAATGTCAGTTACAATATCTTCATTTTCTTTAAGCCTTGCGTTCCGTATGATGATGTCGTAAAATAATTTGCCGTTTTCAGGTATGTTAAAATAATCTTTATAACCAGATTCGCCAACACCTTCAGCTATAGTATACAAACCTTTTAAAATGGCCATAAATGCATAGCGTCTTACCTCTTCTCGTTTATAATCATTTGTGAAATGACCTGTTTCGTACAATAGTGTTGGCACTCCAAGATTCTGAAATGTATCACCAACACAATTGAGGTTAAAACCATCGTCATAACGCCCTATACCATCTGGTATTACAGTTTGCATCAAATCATTAATTTTTGAAATGATGGACATAGCCAATTTTCTATTCGGTGTTAATGACCGTTCTTTATCTTGTGCAGGTGATAAAAAGGACAACGTAGCAGGCACATTGCTCGTGGCTACATTATATATCGTTCGTTGGCCATGTAGATTGAAGCAGAAGTCAGGTTGAAAGTCATCAAAAACCGCTCTAAGCAATTTACTTTCTGGCTGTGATAGGTCTTGGGCATCTCTGTTTAAATCTACGCCATTAGCATTTAAACGCATATAGCGTTCAGCACCATCTGGATTTAAAATAGGAATTACCAATAAAGTACAAGTCTCCAAAATAAGATTGGGAATCGCATTATTGGTGAAAAAGAGATTAAAGCAATCAAACAAGGCTTTTGTAGTTGTAGATTCATTGCCGTGCATTTGGGACCACAATAATATTTTCTTTGGTCCCGTACCAAATTTTAAACTATAAATTGGTCTTTGTTCCACAGAATAACCAATAGTAGAAATTATAGAATCAGGATACTTAGCTAGACATTTTTCGATATCAGAATTGGTGATATAACGCCCAAATAATTTTGGGTTTTTTACTAAAGAATATAGACTATTTAAATGTTCGGATTTCATTAAAAAATTAATTGATTACAAATGTAATCATTTGTGTTTTTACAATTGTAAACAATAAAAATCGATAAAAATGTTACAATATTATACAATTTAACACGACTCATCATTACAAAACGTTAGTTCTATTGCTAAAAATTTAACACATAATATATATTGAATTTAATTATTTTAATATCAGATATTTATGTACTAAAATCAAACTTTTAATTTAAATTAATAAGATTATTTATTCAAACTATAAACGTATTTAAATACTATTGTTTACATTTGTATCGTTATTTATAGATAATAGTGAGTTTACAATGGTCAACACTACTGAATTTATAGAACGATTACAAAAAGTCATTGATTTTTACGATGAAACTGCTTCAGGTTTTGCCGAAAAAATTGGTGTGCAACGCTCTAGTATTTCTCACATTCTCTCCGGAAGAAATAAGCCCAGTTTAGATTTTGTAATGAAAGTACTTCACTCCTATCCCGAAGTTGAATTGTATTGGTTATTGAATGGAAAAGGCAGTTTTCCTAAAGCCAACCAAATTTCAGAATCACCAAGTTCAAATTTTACAGATACAACTCAAGACACAACCTCAAATCAATCAGAAATAAATTCAGATATTGAAAAGATTGTTATTTTTTACAAGGATGGAACTTTTAAAAGCTACAAGCCTTAAATTTAATTTCGCTATTCATTACCTTTGTACAAAGACTAAGAATGAAACGTTTTTTTTTATTTCCACTATTAATGATAGCCTTTGGCTGCTACGATGTAGAGCGTAACTGCAGCGAATTTAAAACTGGTAAGTTTAAGTTTAACTACACTATTGACGGTATTGAAAAAACTGGAAGATTTATCCGTACAGAGACTTTGAATATTGATTATTACGAAAACACAACAGACACCTCTTCTGTACGCTGGATAAATGATTGTGAGTTTATCCTCAAAAAGCTAAATCCAAAAACCAATGCTGAAAAAGAAGCCATCCATATGAAAATCTTGTCGACTACCGGTGCATCTTCATACACATTTGAATATAAACTGGCGGTAGATAAACCCAACCTACCGCAACGCATAGAAAAAGGTGTCGCCCATAAGATAAACTGAATATCATGTTAGACTTTTTATTGACCTCTGATGCTATAATGGCATTGATTACACTAACGTTTTTAGAAATTATCCTTGGCATCGATAATATTGTATTTATATCCATTGCCGCAAATAAACTTCCCAAAGAGCAACGTAACAAGGCTACCAATATTGGTCTTCTATTGGCCATGGTGCAGCGTATTGTTCTTTTGTTCTTTGTTTCGTTTTTGGTGGGACTAAGTGAACCTTTCTATACTGTTGAATTGAATTGGTTAACTGTAGCTATTAGCTGGCAGGCAATTATTCTATTTATGGGTGGTCTATTTTTGATTTATAAAAGTACTTCTGAAATAAGAGAAAAAGTAGAGAGCCCATCTTATGATGAAGATGGCGTAAAATCCAAAGTTATAAAATCACTATCACAGGCCATTACCCAAATTTTGATTATCGATTTTATTTTTTCTGTAGATTCTATACTCACAGCCGTAGGTATGACCAATGGTTTGCATCCAAATAATAACTATACATTGGTACTTATGATCATTGCAGTTATGATTTCCATTGCGGTTATGATTGGGTTTGCCAATCCAATACGCAAGTTTATAGACCGCAATCCCAGTATGCAAATCTTAGGCTTGGCGTTTTTAATTCTTATTGGTTTTATGCTTATTACTGAAGCAGCGCATTTATCTCATACAGAGTTTTTAGGAAAATCTGTAGGCGCTATTCCAAAAGGATATCTCTATTTCGCTATAGCATTCTCCTTGTTTGTGGAGTTTTTGAATCATAAAACCAAAAAGAAACTTTAGTGGCGATAAAATTATAGTTCAAACTGTTGTGTATTTGATGTAATTCGTGATTTTACTAATATAATAGTCTCGATACGAATTTTCGTCCTCAAAACCATTCGAACTGACGTATTATCGGATTTTTCCACTTAAAATGTATAACGGCGGGTACAATTATAGTTTTTTATTAAAACAAAGTCACCTGACCTGTATCATCAATATCTAAATTCTCATCATCATCTTTATTTGATGACGGACTCTCTTTTGGTTTCTCGTTTTGCCCTAAATCTTTAGAGACTTCTAAATCTACCGAAACTGTTTGCTCATCAACTACTTCCAACTCGTCTGCATGCACTTCTTCTGGAGCTTTGTAAGGCAATGGAGCTAACAAACTCACTTGGTTGATTTTATCTTTGGTCAATTGGTTACCTAATGCGTTAATTCCTTTTATTGCTATGAACTCTTCTAGGTTCACTTCCATATTTGGCTTTCTATCCTTACCGCGTTCTTTGGTAAACTCCACTTCTGCCATTGGTCTCCAATGCGTGGCAACAATTTCTAATTGCGAATCGGGATGATCAGAAATAAAGGATTCTTCTTTACCTTCTTGCTCAATTAAAAAACGTTTAACGTAGTAACGCTCCTTTTCTCCATCGTAATAAATAGCCGAAATAGGCTTTTTAGGTATCCACTTTTCTAGCACAATCATATCGCTATCGAAATGCGTCGTCAATTCTGGTATAATGGTTTTTGCAATTCCAGATTGTGTAATAACCAAAAGTCGATCTTCTCCCCTAAACTCACCAATTAGCTCTCCACGCTCATCAACGTTAAGTCGCTGAACCGCATCATCAAACCAGATTTTACGAGGTTTTAAAGTAGACACGCCTTTTTCTTTGAGCTCTATGCGCTTAACGGAATATTTTGTAACCAAATTCCCTTTTGAAGTTCTGCCTTTTATAAGAATATCAGCAAAATCGAGATCCCATTTTAATTTTTTTATGCTTCCGACCTGGCGTAACAATACCGTAACAACTTCAGCTTCACCATTTGGATTGGCTGAGAAATACCAAACTACCGAACCTTTATCTCCATTGGTTAAATCGTACTCCCTGTCTCTCGTAATACTCGTCACGGCAAAACGCTTTACGTAGGATGGCCCTTTTTTACCATCGCGATAAATCATATTATAAATGGTACGCTTATCCTTTTTCTTAAATACAGCCACATGGATAATATTCTTACCGATAAAGGTTTTAGAATCTACTTTAGTTACCATCATTTTACCTTCTTTGGTAAAGACGATAATATCATCTATATCACTACAATCGCAAACATATTCATCTCTTCGTAAAGAAGTTCCAATAAAGCCTTCTTCCCTATTAACATAAAGTTTTGTATTACGAATAACAACTTTGGTAGCATCTACGTCTTCAAAAACACGAAGCTCTGTTTTGCGTTCTTTACCTTCTCCGTAATCTTTTTTAAGTCTTTCAAAATATGCAATGGCATATTCAATAAGATTGGCAAGGTGATGCTTAACCTCAGCAATTTGATCTTCTAAAGCATCAATCTTTTGCTGAGCCTTATCTATATCGAATTTTGAAATACGCTTAATCCTTATCTCCGTCAACCTAACAATATCATCCTCAGTAACCTTACGCTTCAAGTGCTTAACATGGGGTTGAAGTCCTTTGTCAATAGCTTTGATTACACCTTCCCAAGTTTCTTCCTCTTCAATATCGCGGTAAATCCTATTTTCTATAAAAATACGCTCTAGTGAAGCAAAATGCCATTGTTCTTCAAACTCACCTAATTTTATTTCTAACTCTTGCTTTAAAAGTTGAACCGTGTTATCTGTAGAACGGCGCAACATTTCAGAAACACCTACAAAAAATGGCTTGTTATCCTCAATGACACACCCTAGAGGTGAAATTGACGTTTCGCAATTTGTAAATGCATAAAGCGCATCAATAGTTTTGTCTGGTGATAATCCCGAAGGTAAGTGAATTAATATCTCTACTTCTGCAGCTGTGTTATCTTCTATTTTTTTAACCTTGATTTTACCTTTATCATTAGCCTTTAAAATAGAATCGATTAATGACGATGTTGTAGTGCCAAAAGGAATTTCGGTAATGGCAAGTGTATTTTTATCATGTTGGGCAATTTTGGCTCTTACCCTTACTTTTCCGCCACGTAAACCATCATTATAATTGGTAATGTCAGCTATACCAGCTGTTGGAAAATCAGGAAATATAGTATATCGTTTCCCTTTTAAGTGTTTTACAGAAGCATCGATAAGTTCAATGAAATTATGCGGTAAAATCTTAGTCGACAGACCTACAGCAATACCTTCTCCTCCTTGTGCCAAAAGTAACGGAAACATTACTGGCAAATTGATTGGTTCTTTTCGTCTGCCATCGTATGAGGCTTGCCATTCTGTTATTTTTGGATTGTAAACGACATCTAAAGCAAACTTAGACAAGCGTGCTTCAATATAACGAGATGCTGCCGCTCGATCACCCGTTAATATATTTCCCCAGTTTCCCTGAGTATCAATCAATAAATCTTTTTGACCAATCTGTACCATGGCATCGGCGATACTGGCATCTCCATGAGGATGGTATTGCATGGTGTGCCCAACAATATTTGCTACCTTATTGTAACGGCCATCGTCTAAATCTTTCATAGAATGCATAATACGGCGCTGCACTGGCTTAAAGCCATCTTCTATGGCTGGCACAGCACGTTCTAAGATTACATAAGAAGCGTAATCTAAAAACCAATCTTTATACATTCCTGTAACCTTGGTAATGGTTTCCTGGTTACTGTTGTCTTCATTTAAAATTTCGTCATGTTCTTCTGCCATCTATCCTTGTTTAAGCTTTCTGTTTGCTTTTACTGTTTTACTAAGTGATTGCTTTACGTACTTTAACTTCTTTGGTTTTAGAAGCGTAACATTAAAGCGTTCTTTTATTTTTTTTCCATCATAAGTCTTAACCAAAACCACCAAAGACTTATAAAAAATGTAATTTCTTATCTTAAATCCAACCAATTGCTGTCTAGTAAATTCGATCTTGTTTTCCCTGTAATTGACATATTCTGTTAGGATTAGCCCTTTGTTGAGTATAATGATTTTGGCACCATCACTATCATATTCGAAATAACCAGCAATGGAATGAAATATAACCAATAACACAAAGAATCCCAGAAACACAAAGAACGTACTATCTGAAAAAAACTCTAATGATTTAAATACAGTCGCCAATAATATGGCAAAGACTATCAATAGAAAATAGATAGAAACAACTGTGTTTTTTACTTTTCTGTTGTCGGTTCTCATACTGCGTCTTCTATGACATCTAGTTCAACCTTAAGATTTTCAATAATGAATTCTTGTCTGGTCGGTGTGTTTTTACCCATATAGAAAGACAGCAACTCTTCAATAGACATATCTTTATCTAACATCACAGGATCTAAACGTATATCTTCACCAATAAAATGCTTAAACTCATCTGGCGAGATTTCACCCAAACCTTTAAATCTCGTAATCTCTGGCTTTGGCTTTAGTTTTTCTATAGCTTTAACACGTTCCTCGTCAGAATAACAGTAAATTGTTTCTTTCTTATTACGCACTCTAAACAATGGCGTTTGAAGTATATACAAGTGGCCTTCTTTTATAACTTCAGGGAAGAATTGCAAGAAAAACGTAATCAGCAATAATCGAATATGCATGCCATCTACATCGGCATCTGTAGCAATAACCACATTATTATATCTTAAATCTTCGAGAGATTCTTCAATATTTAAAGCAGCTTGCAATAGGTTGAATTCCTCATTTTCATAAACAATCTTTTTGCTTAACCCATAACTGTTCAATGGTTTTCCTTTTAGGCTAAAAACCGCTTGTGTATTAACATCACGAGATTTTGTTATACTACCAGAAGCCGAATCACCCTCGGTAATAAACAAAGTGGTTTCAAGATTTCTTTCGTTCTTGGTATCGCCAAAATGCACTCTACAATCACGTAATTTTTTATTGTGAAGACTTGCCTTTTTTGCTCTATCCTTAGCTAACTTTCTTATTCCTGATAGTTCCTTACGCTCACGTTCAGCCTGAAGAATTTTACGCTGAATCTTTTCTGCCGTATCCGGATTTTTATGTAGATAGTTGTCTAAATACGTTTTTACAAAATCATTGATATAAGTCCTTACGGTGGGCAAATCGCCTCCCATGTCCGTAGAACCTAATTTGGTTTTTGTCTGACTTTCAAAAACGGGTTCCATTACTTTTATGGCAATTGCAGAAACAATAGACTTTCTAATATCTGACGCATCGTAATTTTTACCGTAGAATTCTCTGATGGTTTTTACAATACCTTCTCTAAATGCTGCAAGATGTGTTCCGCCTTGCGTTGTATTTTGTCCGTTTACAAACGAATGATACTCTTCGCTATATTGTGTTTTACTGTGCGTCAATGCTACTTCTATATCATCTCCTCTAAGATGAATTATAGGATACAGTAAATCGGTTTCGCTAATATTTTCGGATAAAAGATCTTTTAATCCATTTTCACTAAAGTACTTTTCTCCATTGAAAACTATGGTCAATCCAGGATTGAGATATACATAGTTTTTCAGCATTTTTATAACATACTCGTTACGATACTTGTAATTTTTAAAGATAGTATCATCTGGAATAAAAGTGACCTTTGTTCCTTTTCGTCGGCTGGTTTCATCTAATAGTTCCTCGTTGGTGAGATTTCCTTGTTCAAACTCAGCTGAGGCAGA
The DNA here is from genome assembly GCF_019203985.1 of Winogradskyella luteola. GTDB lineage: Bacteria > Bacteroidota > Bacteroidia > Flavobacteriales > Flavobacteriaceae > Winogradskyella > Winogradskyella luteola. The sequence goes on from NZ_JAGSPD010000002.1 coordinate 218,011, forward strand.
TTTACCGTCCCTGGTCGATTCTACTCTAAAATAATTTGATAAGGCATTTACCGCTTTGGTACCAACACCATTAAGACCAACGGACTTTTTAAAGGCTTTCGAATCATACTTTCCACCGGTATTCATCTTAGATACTACATCCACAACTTTACCAAGGGGAATACCACGACCATAATCGCGCACAATAACACGTTCTCCCTGTATAGAAATTTCAATGATTTTACCAGCACCCATAACAAACTCATCGATAGAGTTATCGAGCACTTCTTTTAAGAGAATGTAAATACCATCATCTGGAGACGAGCCATCACCCAATTTTCCGATGTACATACCAGGTCGCATTCTGATATGTTCTTTCCAATCGAGTGAGCGAATATTAGCTTCAGTATAGTTAGTCTGTTCTGCCATAGAAATTAGGACGAAAATTTTGATAGAATGCTAATATAATACTATACCTTAAAAAATGAAATATGGTTATGGTAAAGTAATTAACAAGTTATGAAGCAAAATACATACGTACTTACAACTGTAATTCCTAATACCGTTAACTAAAAGCTTTTAAGCGTAAAACCAAACGTTAAAAACTGATCTTCCTCTTTTTGATCTTGAATCACAATACTCTCGTACATCTGAAGATAATTAATCTTAAAACTCAGAAACTTCCACAAGGGAAATTCTGCGCTCAAGTCTGCTCGCCAACGGTAATTATCACTTTGAGATAAGGAAGGCTGAAAGTAGCTTTCGTGTTTCAGCACCACCTTTTTCTTAAACAATTCGTACTTACCACTGACCCAAAGCGTACCTCTAAATGTATTTATGGTTTTGCTACCATTGAAATCCGCATTGTTAAACACACTGCTTTTAAAATCGGTTTCCTCATATTCAAAAGTCAACGATGCTTTAAGCCAATGCTTTTTCTGTTTAATAATTTGATATGTAGCACCAGCACCAAACAGATATCGAAATTCTATTTCCCTACGGAAATTGGTACTTACAAAGCCCAATACCTGCGGGTAAAGTCTCTGCTCAGGGTTGAAATACAAAAAGTTAAGGCTTAAAAAATCTGAATCCGCTTTTTCTTTTCCGAATTCTTGATAGACATAAGAATTTGTGTTTTTATACACCCATTTTTTCCAAGGCTTAACACTAAAATCCGTTCGGCCTCTAAAAATTAAGGTTTCGACATTGCCATCTTGCCATAAGCCTGTTAAAGATAAGTTGGCCTTGATGTTTAATGAATCACTCTCATTGATTTGACCCGAAATTAAACTAGGGAAAACTAAAAAAAAGAGAAGGTACTTTTTCATCTCAACTTATTTAAATTGAAACTAAGCTACATATTTTAAAAGTATTTACACGTTGAACAAGAAATGCATTACATCACCATCCTTTACTATATAGTTCTTTCCTTCAACACGCATTTTACCAGCTTCTTTAACTTTGCTTTCGCTGCCGTATTGCACATAGTCGTCGTAACCTATCACTTCTGCTCTAATGAAGCCTTTTTCAAAATCAGTATGAATCACTCCTGCCGCTTGTGGAGCCGTTGCTCCAATAGTAACGGTCCAAGCCCTTACTTCTTTTACGCCAGCTGTAAAATAGGTTTGTTGATTTAAAAGCTTGTAAGCCGAACGAATAAGCTTTGCGGAACCTGGTTCTTCTAAACCTATATCTTGAAGAAACATTTGGCGTTCTTCATAATCATCCAATTCATTAATATCTGCTTCTGTTCCTACGGCTAAAACCAATACTTCTGCGTTTTCGTCCTTAACGGAATCTTTTACTTTTTCTACATAAGCATTACCCGTTGTAGCTGCACTTTCATCAACATTGCACACATACATTACAGGCTTATCGGTAATAAATTGTGATGGTTTTACATATTCTGCATAATCTTCATCCGAAAATTCTAAAGCCCTAACAGAAACCCCAGATTCTAAACCTTCTTTAATCTTAAGTAAAACAGACGCTTCCTTCTGCGCTTCCTTATTACCTGTTTTTGCAGCACGCTTCACTTTGTCTAATTTCTTCTCTGCCGTTTCCAAGTCTTTTAACTGCAATTCCATATCGATGGTTTCCTTGTCCCTAATCGGATCTATAGAACCATCTACATGGACAATGTTGTCATTGTCAAAACAACGCAAGACATGCAGAATTGCATCGGTTTCCCTTATATTGGCCAAGAACTGATTCCCTAAACCTTCACCCTTACTCGCACCTTTTACCAAACCAGCAATATCAACAATCTCTACCGTTGCAGGAATCACTTTCTCTGGATTGACCAATTCTTCTAGCTTAGCCAATCTTGGATCTGGTACATTTACCACACCAATATTAGGTTCTATGGTACAAAACGGAAAGTTGGCACTTTGCGCTTTGGCATTAGATAAACAGTTAAATAAGGTTGATTTTCCTACGTTTGGTAATCCTACAATTCCAGCTTTCATATTTATTTCCTGCGAAAGCAGGAATCTCATTTTAATTAGACTTTTTTGCGAGTGCAAATGTAGTTAATTTGCTGAATAATTTAAGCTAAAAGGTTTTTGAAAAAATTGAATGTGATTTGTTATTTTACTTAATGGCTTATTATAATATCTAGTCAATATTATATTTACAAAAAACCCAAAGCTAATAACCTTGGGTTTATCTAAATAAGAGTATGTTTAGCGAAGTTCTTCACAATAAAATCCATGCATACCTAATAATCCCAAAACAGATTCTGGCTGTAGATGGTTTGTTTCTATTCTAAGGATATTATCACAGTCTTCTAGATCAAAATTCCAAAAATCATTTTTGGTCATTACTGTATTTAAAATTGGTTGTAACCTACTAATATCCTTATTATTTTCAACTGAAGTCTTAAAGACTAATACCGTATTGTTTAATTGTGATCTCATCTGTAATTTATTAATCGCGTACATAAAACAATGGTGGCTCTATACCCAAAGATCGCAAATACACATAAGCTTGAGCCCTATGATGAATCTCATTATCAATAAAGTATAAAATCTGTGAATAAACAGTTCCTTCATACTGTCCAAACAAAGTCACTGTTTCCTGAAATTGCTCTAGCTTAATTTGTGTCCAATAAGTGTTTATAGCTTCTGTAGAATCGTCCCATAGTTTTAGAAATGTAGCTTTAGTATTATCATGCTTAAATTCTTCATCAAAAACTTCGGGTTTGCCATTTACAATTTCTTTAAGTCCTGGTTCTGCAATAGCTAAAAGCTCCATAACCATTTTAGAAAAAGCACGCATACCTCCAATGGTATGATTAAAAAAAGCATCTTCAGGAAAGGCTTCTATAACACGTCGGGTTACACGTCTATGACCTTGCCAATGCTCTAGAAGTGATGACGGGCTAATGATTTGTGGGTAAGTTCGGTTTGTTGTAGTTTCCATATTCATTAATTTTAAAATTAGTATTACTGCAAATGTATTTACTGGTTGTGACAGCCTTATGTCAGTAGTGATTATGAATAATCAAATAAATTTTAAATTACTTCATATCAATATGTTACGTAATAATTAAGTGAAGCTTGTTAACTACTGACAATAGGTTGTCATCATTATGGTCTTTCTTTATGAAATAATTGAGAGCATCACTTAAAGACCAAGGTTCTTCTAATGGATGAGTCATTATGATTAAATTAAAAACCTATTTCAAATCACACTTTTATTTGAAGTCCTATCTTTGGGAGATATGCTATGCCATTATGAGTACAGACACTATTAAACGATTCGACCGTATTGTTTCCATACTAATACAATTACAATCTAAACGCATTATCAAGGCTCAAGAATTAGCCGATAGATTTAATGTGAGTTTACGAACCATTTACAGAGATGTAAGAACATTAGAAGCATCTGGAGTGCCTATTATCAGTGAAACTGGTGTTGGCTATTCTATAATGGAAGGTTATCGTTTACCACCTGTTATGTTTACGCGAGAAGAAGCCAGTAGTTTTGTTGCTGCCGAAAAACTGATGCAAAAGTACGTAGATAAATCACTTGGAAATTATCACGAATCTGCAATGCTAAAGATAAAATCAGTTTTAAGAGGTCGTGAAAAAGATTGGATTTCTGCTTTAGATTCTCAAATTACAGTGAATTCTACTCAGAAACTGTTTAACCAGAACCTACCTAATGCTTTAGAAATTCTTTTTGAAAGTATTGCTGAAAGTAAGCAGTTCTTTTTAAAATATCATTCCATGCAAAGTGAATATCCATCGGAACGTTTTGTTGAACCCGTTGGACTGTATCACGAAAAAAATAATTGGTATTTATATGGTTATTGTCATTACAGAGAAGACTATCGTCAATTTAGAACCGATAGAATGCTTGATATCAAAAGAACATATATCCCATTTACCAAAACTCATGGAAGTATAGAAAATTATTTAAATAAGACCAATACTATAGAGAAGACTAAAGTTGTTATTCGTGTTGATAAATCTGTAGTTAGATATATAAACAACTCAAAAGAAGCACATGGATTTGTTTCTAAAAAAACGCTAGATAAGCAAGTAGAAATGACATTTATGACTACCAATGTCAAGGATTGGTTTTCGAGATGGTATATTACTTTTGCAGATTATGCTGAGGTTATTGAGCCAGAAAGCTTAAAACTGTACATCAAAAACATTTTAAAGAAAGCGATTGAAAGACTTTAATTTATTTAGCTTAGTTGTTAAAAAAAATCCCAAGCAAAAGCTTAGGGTTTATATGTCTAAATGATGTTTAGTGTCTAATCCTCAGGATGCATAAAGCGTTGTTTACCCAATAACTCTTCTTCGGTTTCTACAACATCTTCGTCTGGGACACAACAATCTACAGGGCAGACTGCTGCGCACTGTGGCTCTTCATGAAAGCCCATACATTCGGTACATTTGTCTGGTGCGATATAATAAACTTCATCGCTTATAGGTTTTTGTGTTTCGTCTGCGTCAACTTCTTTACCATTAGGCAAAACTACTTTTCCTTTTAAACTGGTACCATCGGCATAACGCCAATCGTCAGCACCTTCGTAAATGGCAGTATTTGGGCATTCTGGCTCACAAGCTCCACAATTAATACATTCGTCTGTGATTATAATTGCCATAGTAATTCTTCTTTTTATTGCTTAATTTTGCACCTGCCTATTGGCAGATAGGATTACAAAAATAGAGCCAAATTGGCGTTTTACCAAATAGGGAATGGATTTACAACAAAGAATTAACGCTTTTATAAAATTAGGCACTTTTTTAGGTCAGTTTACTACAGATGGTATTACTAAAAAAAATGACATAGAGGCCAATGATTTGTTTTTTGATGGATTTAAGCATCAAATTAAATTGGCAAAAGCACATAATGGCTGGTTTACAGAAAACAATATACTTTTTAGTTTAGAGTCTTGGCATAAAGCACTGGCAGATAGAACTATTAACAAGTGGGTTAAAAAGTATAACTTCAATAGTTTAAATCCTCAGAAAATAGCCATAATCATGGCTGGTAATATTCCTCTGGTTGGTTTTCATGATTTTCTATCTGTGCTCATTTCGGGTCATAAGGTTTTAGTAAAACAATCCTCAAACGATAAGCACCTTCTCCCCTTTTTAGCAAAGTATTTAGAAGTTGTTGAGCCAGGGTTTAAAGGAAAGATTACATTCACTGAAGAAAAGCTCGAAGGTTTTGATGCCGTGATAGCCACTGGCAGCGATAATACAGCACGCTATTTTGAATATTATTTTAAAGACAAACCATCTATAATAAGAAAGAACCGAAATTCGGTGGCTGTACTAACTGGTGATGAAACTCCTGAACAACTCGAAGCTTTATCCGAAGATATTTTTAGATATTATGGCCTGGGCTGTAGAAATGTATCAAAACTATTTGTACCAGAAAGCTATAATTTTGATGCTTTTTTTAGTGCTGTCTACAAATGGCATCCTATTATACATCAAGCCAAATATGCCAACAATTACGACTATAACAAAGCTGTTTATTTAATGAGCGAGTTTGAAATGCTTGAAAATGGTTTTTTAATGGTAAAAGAAGATCAAAGCTATGCCTCGCCTATTGCCACGATATTTTATGAAACCTATAATTCAATAGAAGCTTTAGAGCAGAAACTAAAAGCAGATGATGATAAAATACAATGTGTAGTGGCTCATAATCTTTCAGAAAATGAAATTGCCTTTGGCGAAACCCAAAAGCCACAACTTTGGGATTATGCAGATAATGTAGATACTGTTGATTTCTTGTTAAAAATTTGACCTAAAAATTATCAATTTATTAATGTTTAATCACCAATTAATTAGCACCTTTGTAGCTGTTTAAAAAATGACTGTTCAGGGTTTTTTATGAGATCCTGAAATAAATTCAGGATAAAATGAAAAAACATAATTTTAGCGCAGGGCCTTGTGTACTACCAAAATCAGTAATGCAAAAAGCCTCTGAAGCCCTTTTGGATTTTGACCAAGGCTTATCACTTATAGAGATTTCGCATCGTAGCAAACCATTTGTTGATGTGATGGAAAATGCCAGAGCATTAGCTTTAGAGCTGCTAGGCTTAGAAGGTAAAGGTTATAAAGCCTTATTTCTACAAGGAGGAGCAAGCACACAGTTTTTAATGGTGGCTTTAAACCTTTTGGAAAAAAGAGCGGGTTATTTAAATACAGGAACCTGGAGTGATAAAGCCATTAAAGAAGCTAAAATTTATGATGATATTTACGAAGTAGCATCTTCAAAAAGTGCCAACTTCAACTATATCCCTAAGGGATACGATATTTCTGAGGATTACGATTATTTTCACTGTACATCTAACAATACCATTTTCGGAACACAAATGAAGCGTTTTCCAGAATCGCCAATTCCGATGGTATGTGATATGAGCAGTGATATTTTTTCGCGTCAGTTAGATTTTACACAATTTGATCTTATTTATGCTGGAGCTCAAAAAAATATGGGGCCAGCTGGTACTACTCTAGTTATCGTTAAGGAAGATATATTGGGAAAAGTATCTCGTAAAATTCCATCAATGATGGACTATAAAGTACACATCGGTAAAGGCAGTATGTTTAACACACCACCAGTATTTGCAGTATATGTATCGATGCTAACCATGCAATGGCTAAAAGACTTAGGTGGTATTAAAGCTATTGAAGAGGAAAATGAAAAGAAAGCACGATTAATTTATTCTGAAATAGATTTAAACCCATTATTTAAAGGTTATTCCGTAAAAGAAGATCGTTCTAACATGAATGCCACTTTCACCTTAGAAAACGAAAATCTTAAGGAAACTTTTGATGCCATGTGGAAGGAAGCTGGTATCAATGGCTTAAACGGTCATAGAAGTGTTGGTGGTTACAGAGCATCTATGTACAATGCCTTGTCTTTAGATAGTGTAAAGGTGTTGGTTGAAGTGATGAGCGATTTAGAGAGTAAAGCATAAAAAATAAGTTTGTAGTAATCAATTGCAATTTGCAGTGTTTACTCAAGCTAAAAAATCATAAACAAAAGATTTCCGTTTCAACGGAAATGAAAATTAAAATTTTCAATGAAAGTATTAGCAAACGACGGAGTTTCACAAAGTGGAATTAAAGCATTAGAAGCTGCTGGATATGAAGTTATCACAACAACAGTTGCACAAGAGCAATTAGAAAACTATATCAATGACAATGAGATTTCTGTTCTATTGGTAAGAAGCGCAACAAAAGTTAGAAAGAACATCATTGACAATTGCCCTAGCCTTAAAGTTATTGGTCGTGGTGGTGTTGGGATGGATAATATCGATGTAGAATATGCACGCAGCAAAGGTTTACATGTTATCAACACACCGGCAGCATCGTCACATTCGGTTGCAGAATTGGTGTTTGGTCATTTCTATGGCTTGGCACGTTTTTTACACAATTCTAACCGCGATATGCCCTTAGAAGGAGATGCTAACTTTAAAGGTTTAAAGAAAGCCTATGCTAAAGGTACAGAGTTAAAAGGCAAAACACTTGGTGTCCTTGGATTTGGACGTATCGGTCAAGCTACAGCTAAGGTTGCTATTGGAGCTGGAATGAAAGTTTTAGCCTACGATCCATTTATGGAAAAGGCAAATCTTGAATTAGAGTTTTTTGATGGACAAAAAGTAAATTTTGAAATTGAAACCATCTCAAAAGAAGACGTTTTAAAACAAGCTGATTTTTTAACACTACATGTACCGGCCCAAAAGGATTATGTAATTGATGAAAAAGAGTTTGGCCAAATGAAAGATGGAGTCATCATAGCTAATGCAGCTCGAGGTGGCGTGGTTAATGAAGTAGCACTTGTAAAAGCTATCGAAAGCGGTAAGGTTGCAAGAGCTGCATTAGATGTTTTTGAAAAAGAACCGAAGCCTGAAGTGCAATTATTAATGAATCCTGCATTGTCCTTAACACCTCATACAGGCGCTGCGACCAATGAAGCACAAGATAGAATTGGCACGGAACTGGCACAGCAGATTATTAAAATCCTTGGTTAATTAATAAATGTGACCTAAATAAACAAAATGAGTCCTATTAACTATAAGGACTTTTTTTGTATCTTATAGGAAGAAATTATTAATCCCTAATTATTATATAACGAAATGGAAGGAATTTTAGACTTATTAAACAGCGACTTAGGAAAGACCATAGTAAATGGTGTTTCAGGTTCTACAGGAACAGACCAAAGCAAAACAAGCAGTGTGCTAACAATGGCTCTGCCAGTACTAATGAAAGCTATGGAACGTAATGCTTCTACTCCTGAAGGTGCGCAAGGACTTATGGGAGCTCTAAGCAACAAACATGACGGAAGTATTTTAGACAATCTAGGTGGTTTATTTGGCGGAGGAGTTGATGAAGAAGTAAAAACTGATGGAGATAAGATTCTTGGCCATGTGTTAGGTCAAAGACGTCAAGGTGTCGAAAAAGTTATAGGTGAAAAATCGGGCTTGGATATGGGTTCCGTTGCTAACATCTTAAAGGTAGCCGCACCAATACTAATGGGTGTTTTAGGAAAACAAGCTCGTGAAAAAAACGTATCTTCTCAAAGTGACTTGGGAGGATTACTTGGTGGATTACTAGGTGGAAACGACACAAAACAAGAACAAAGTTTCTTAGAAAAAATATTGGATGCTGATGGTGACGGAAGCGTTGTTGATGATGTTGCTGGCATGATATTAGGCGGATCAAATAAAAAAGGCGGACTTGGTGGGCTTCTAGGAGGCTTATTCGGAAAATAAAGTTTACCCTATTACGTATAAAAAGCAGTTATTTTTAAAACTGCTTTTTTTGTTTCAAACTTGCCGAAAGCACCCATTTACTAACCCTATAATTATGATTACTAATTTATGGTTTAAAATGGGCTAGATATTACTGATGTTTGTAATGTTAAATTCAAATTGAATAAAAACAATACTCACAAATTTTTAATATCTTTAAAATTATGAAAAAGGTTATACCCATTCTTATTCTTATCGCCTTAATTGCAAGTTGCAAATCTTACAACAGTAATCAGACCATAAATAATGGAAACGACAGTAATCTAGTTGATAATGATACCGTTTCAATTAGTAGTGACGAAACAGATTACGAAATTATTATTATTGAACCTGGCTTTAATGCTTGGCTAGTTGGTACTGCTAGACCCAGGGGACATTACTCTCAACAATGGCTAGAAGCTAGAAATGTACTTTTAGTACAATCATGGAATCAAAGAAATATGCAACCTAGCGTTTACGATCCAAATCTTTATGAACTACGTATAGACTATGATACACGTACTGATTATGGGTACGATGTAAACTATAAACTATATAATTACTTTGTGTATTTTCAACTAAAATACAACCAGCGATTAACATCATTTGTTCCAAGAATTTAATGTAAATTTGCAGCACTTTAAAAAGTGCTATGGAGAAATTTAAAACACATTGGGAAATACAACACAATTGGCAGTTGTTATTTCCCTTTTTAGGTTTGCTTATTTTAGGATATTCTGCATATAAAATTGCGAGTGCCTTTTTTAAAAACTATGCAATAGTGTTTGTGATTTTTGCTTCAATCGTAGTGTTTTTTTTACTGCTTAAACTCACACTTTTTGTTTTCAAAAAACTAGAAAACAAATGGATTCTAGACTACAGATGGGAAATGATCCGTGTGTTTATGGTATTTGCTGTAACAGGGTCTTCTTCGCTTTATGTCGGAAGGCCAATTATGAAACTTATCGGAATAACTAAAGAAAACTTAAATCCTACTCTATATTGGATATTATTTATTATCATTGGACTAATTTTCTATCAAATTCTATTGGTAACATTTGGGTGGCTTTTTGGTCAGTTTAGATTTTTCTGGGAATTTGAAAAGAAAATGCTAAGACGATTTGGTCTAAAGCGATTTGTAGATTGAAAACAAAAACAATCATAACGTCATTTTTAAGGGTTATGGCCATAGTGTTAACGCTAGTGGTCTTAATGCCTTCTGCTGTAAAATTGCTACATGCGCTTAATCATCACAAGCATGAGGTTTGTAAGAATGACAATAATGGATACACCCATTTCCACGAGACCGATTTAGATTGCGATTTCTATAAATTTAAGCTTACAAAAAATCAATACTTTTTAGTTTATGATTACGACGAAAGTTTTTCATTTTTATGTGCGTCACAATCATTATCATATTATATTTCTTTAAATAATCATCAGCATTTAACTAGGCACCTTAGAGGGCCACCATCGTTAGTATAGTCTCATATGCACTATTTTTATTAACGAAATGATTTAAATGACACGATTAATTATTGGTCTAATTATGGCATATTCTTGCTATGGTTACAGCCAAGATTGCAGCTATACTTTTTTAGGAGAATTAAATGATTTTCATGATGGATCACCAATTGAATCCGCTACAATATTCATCAAAGAACTTGATAAGTATTTAATTTCGGATTTTGATGGTAAATTCAAAATTGAAAGTCTATGTTCTGGTACCCTAACGTTAACCATATCTCATGTGGGTTGCGAAACCAAAACTGTAAGTTATGATGTTGATGGAGATACTTTTAAAAAAATCTTGATTGAACATCATGTAGAGGAACTCGATGAGGTTTCTGTTTCTACTAATGCATCTAGAAAGGAAACAAAAACTGCTCAAGAAACAGTTATAAAATCAAATACCTTACGAAGGTATTCATCATTAAGCCTTGGTGATGCCTTAAAAGAAGTATCTGGTGTATCATCAATCAATACAGGAAATACCATTGTAAAACCAATGATTAACGGTTTGCACAGTAGTAGATTATTAATTCTAAATAATAACGTACGCCTTCAAGATCAGGAATGGGGAATAGAACATGCGCCTAATATAGATATCAATAGTGCTAGTCAAATTTCTGTTATTAAAGGCTCTGGTGCATTAGCGTATGGTGGAGATGCTATTGGCGGAGTTATTGTAATTAAACCTAATAGAATTATTCGCAGAGATACACTTTATGGTCGTACTATCATTGGCGGACAAACCAATGGACGTGGATACAATTTAACATCGTCATTATATAAAAACTATAAGTCTGGTTGGTTTGCAAGTATTCAAGGAACCTTAAAACAAAATGGTGATTTTGAAACACCCGACTATAATCTCAACAATACCGGTGTTAAATCCCATAGTTTTTCAGTTAGAGCTGGAAAAAGACAATTTGAATCTGGATTTGAAGTATATTATAGTTTTATCGATAATGAAATTGGTATTTTAAGTGCTTCACATATTGGTAATGTTAACGATCTAATTACGGCTATAAACTCACCTAGACCATCAATTATAAGGAACTTTGATTATGATATTACTAACCCGAGGCAAAAAGTTAAACATCATCTATTAAAAACAAATTATTATAAGCGTTTTAAAAATTTTGGTAAAGTAAGCCTACAATACGACTATCAAAATAACAACCGTTTAGAGTTTGATATTAGACGTGGTGAACTTAATGAAAGGGCTGCTTTGGATTTAACTCTGCAAACGCACACATTGCTAGCTGATGTAAATTTAGATTCTAACTTGGATAGAAAGATAAACTTCGGGATTTTAACACGCTATCAAGAGAACGATGCGCCAAACACGGGGGTTAGGCGATTAATTCCTAACTATCAAAAATACGATTTTGGTACTTATGTAACTTCAGAATGGCAATTGAGTGATAATGTATTACTAGATGCTGGTATTCGTTATGACTTCAACAGAGTTGATGCTAAAAAGTATTATAGAAGAACACGCTGGGAAGAACGTGGTTATGATGTAGATTTTGCGGATTTTGTTATTCCTGGAGATTTTGGTTCCGATGTATTTACAAACCCTGTTTTTAATTATCATAATATATCCGCAGCTACTGGCATACGTTATAATATAAATGAAACCAGCTATTTATTGGCTAACTATAACCTTGCAAGTAGACCGCCTAACCCTGCTGAATTATTTAGTGACGGTCTGCATCATTCTGCAGCAAGAATAGAATTGGGGGATTTAAGATTTAATCCAGAAATAGCCAACAGGCTTTCGGTAACCTATAGTTATCAAAATTCAAAATTTCATGGGGTTTTCGAAACATTTTACAATGTTGTAAATGATTATATGTATTTAAGACCCTCCGGTGTTCAGCAAAGCAATAGAGGTGCGTTTCCTGTATGGCAGTACGAACAGACCAATGCCACGCTATTTGGATTAGACGTCTCATCTCAATATAATATTACCCAGAATTTTAGCTGGCTTAACAAGACATCATTTATAAAAGGTTACGATACTACTGAGGACTCACCATTAATAGACATACCTGCATTTAGCACTTTAAACGGTATAACATATACAAACAATGATTGGTATAATTTTTCAGTGAGTTTAAAATCGGAATGGGTTTTCGAACAGAACGAATTTCCGGATTTTGATTTTGAAACTGTAAACCCAACTACCGGAGAAACTGTTCTTTTAGACGTAAGCACTCCTCCACCTGCATACAATCTATTTCATTTTTACAGTGAGGCTACTTTTAGTTTTAACGAAACTACCGATTTAAATGTTGCGCTTGGGGTAAACAACATACTCAACACATCATACAGAAATTATCTCAACCGCTTACGGTTTTTTGCAGATGATTTAGGAAGAAATATAACAATACAATTACAACTTAATTTTTAAACTATAATAAACATGAATATTAATAACTCAAATTTTAAAACAATGAAAATCAATTATTTAAATTTTAATTTTATGAAAACCACTCGATTATTTGCAAGTGCATTTTTAGGTTTAGCACTTTTAGCATCGTGCTCTGACGACGACGATGGCGGACAACCTAATGAAGAAGAAGTAATCACTAATGTTACGTTAGAATTTGTTAACATTAATGACGCTAACGACACGGTTACCATAGAAAGTATTGACCCTGATGGTGATGACGGACCTACTGTGCCCACACAAAACGTTAGTGGCCCTTTTACTGCTGGTGCTACTTACACGGCAACCGTAGACTTATTTAACTCTATTGAAAATGAGGATATCACTGAAGAAGTTACAGTAGACGAGCCAGATGAGCACTTCTTTATATATGCTATTAATGGGTTGGATATGACGTTCTCAAGATCTGCTAATGACGTCGTTAGACCTGATGGCAACAACCTTGGATTTAGAACCACATGGGTAGCCAATACAGCTAGTACAGGTAGTATTACTTTACAATTGTTCCATGAGTCAGAATCTGTTGATGACACTAACGAGTTTGGGACACAAACTGGTGGTTCTACAGATGTTAACATCATATTTACAGGAGTAAGTATTCAATAAAATAACAACCAAGTGTTTTATAAAAGGCTGCTTTTATCAAGTAGCCTTTTTTTGTATTGTATTTTTAGTAAAAACATAAGTATACAACCACATTATTGTAAATGTTGGTATAACATCCGCTACAGGTAAAATTTCTTCAACAAAAGTAACCACACCGGCAATTTTACCCATTTTTCCTTTGTACAGCTTTGTCATTAACCAAGCCGATACTGGTGCCCATACAATATCCGAAAACTCGCCTATTCCCGGTATAATAAAAGACACATAACCAATAGCGTCAAACAAAAGACTTAATATAAGTTTTTGGTATTTTTTCATTTAATCCTCAATTTATTTCAGAATCTCCTTGATGCATCCTGAAATTTCAATTTATGTATAATGAGTTAAGCAATAAGCATTCCAAACCACTATTGCTGACAGTTCGTCTACTATCCACCTATATACCTGAAATCTTTTTAACTTTTAATTAAGAGCAATGCTCAACGCGAGAATGTAGATTTGTACTTTATAAGTACATCAACTATTCAATAATCCTTCTTTATTGCAAGAACTTAAGTAATCATCAATCATTTCTTATGAACATCCGTTCTATAATTATACTACTTGTTCTTTGTTTACACAATTTTACTCTAGCACAGGAAAATACTGTACATACCGCTGATAAAAAAATACTAAATATAAAGCGTACCGATAAAAAGCCAAAAATCGATGGCATTCTTGATGAACAAGTATGGCAAAATGCAGATATAGCAACAGACTTTATCTCGTTTAGGCCTATAATTGGTAAAACTCTCCCAAAAAACAAGCGCACCGAAGTAAAAATCACTTATGACGACAAAGCAATATATGTGGCAGCGTATCTTTATGACGATCCAAATCTTATAATGAAACAATTGGTAAATCGTGATAATTTTGGTCAGACCGACTTTTTCTCCGTGATTATTAATCCCAACAATGATTCGCAAAATGATACAAATTTTTTCGTATTTAGTTCTGGGCAACAAGCAGATGCCATAGCAAATCCAAGTATAGGTGAAGATTTTAGCTGGAATGCCGTTTGGCAAAGTGCTGTAAAGCTACAAGATGATGGTTGGACGGTAGAGATTGAAATACCCTATAGAACCCTACGCTTCGCTGAGGAGGAAAACCCAATTTGGGGCTTACAGTTTAGCAGGCAATTTAGACGTAACCGAGAACAATACACATGGAGTCCAGTAGACCCAACAAAAGGTAATTTTGGTTTATACCATGGAGAACTTCATGGACTTAGTGGTCTAAAGCCACCAACACGCTTAATTTTTTATCCCTTCACCACTGCAATACTCGATAATTTTGATGGGGACACGGAAACATCATTGACTTTGGGAATGGATGTAAAGTATGGTATCACTGATAATTTCACTTTAGACGCAACACTCATACCAGACTTCAGCCAAGCTGGTTTTGATAATCTTGTTCTCAATCTTGGTCCTTTTGAACAGACTTTTGCTGAACAACGCCAGTTTTTCACGGAGGGAGTTGATCTATTTTCAAAAGGAGGGCTATTCTTTTCGAGGCGTGTTGGAGGCGCACCTGCCAGAGAACTGGAATTGGCAGAAAATGAGGAGGCAGATGTACCAAATGAAGTAAAAGTTTTAAACGCCGTAAAAGTTTCAGGAAGAACCAAAAATGGTTGGGGACTTGGCATATTTAACGCTATCACTGAAAAAACATTTGCAACCATTAGAAACACAGATACTGGTGAGTCTCGCCAAGAAATCGTAGAACCTTTTGCCAATTACAATATTTTGGTCGTTGACAAGCAATTTGGTGGAAATTCTGCTATTAGCCTTATCAATACCAATGTAATACGTGAAGGTGAATTTAGGGATGGTAATGCCACCGCACTTGTTGCCAACCTTGTTAACAAAAAGAACACCTTTAGATTTGATACTGAATTGCGGATGAGCAATGTCAATTATCAAAACGAACCTAGTGAGACAGGCTTTAGTAGTTTTATGTTTGTTGGGAAAGTGGCAGGCAATTTTCGCTATAGTTTCGATCATAGATTTGCAGATACTAAATATGAAATTAATGATCTTGGTCTAAACTTCAGAAATAATAGAAACGATTTTGGGGCTGATTTATCTTATGAAACCTTTGAACCTTCAGGAAAATTAAACAGTTATCGCTTCAACTTTTTTACAAATTACAGGAGATTGGTAAATCCAGATACTTTTTCGCGTTTTAACTTTGGAGGTGGTTACCGTGCTTTTACCAAAAAACTAGATGCCTATGGGTTTCGTTTAAATATTGAACCTGGTAAACAATATGATTTTTTTGAATCCAGAGATGGACGTCCTTTTATTTTTGAAAATTTCGTAAGCACTGGTGGTTGGGTATCCTCTAACTACAATCGTGTTTTTGCAATAGACGGAAACGCCAACATTTCAACGCTTTTTGAAGATGGTCGAGACTTATTCCGTTATGATTTTGAAATCGAACCTCGTGTCAGGGTTTCTGATAAGTTATTATTAATTTACGGTTTTAGTTTCGACTTTAGAAATGGTGACCGTGGTTATGCTACCGAAATTGATGACGAACCTATTCTTGGCGAGCGTAACAGACAAATCATTACTAATAGTCTTTCGGGTAACTATACATTTAATCCGTTTCATACTTTGGGGTTAACGTTTAGACACTATTGGGACACAGTAAATTATGATTATGAATTGTTTACTTTATTGGACAACGGACGTTTAACCAAAGAATCAGGGTTTAATTTAGATAATCTTGAAGAAGATCCGAATATTAACTTTAGCACATGGAACGTGGATTTGAGTTATTCATGGCAATTTGCACCGGGAAGCTTTTTAACAGCACTTTACAGAAATCAGATTTTTAATTTTGATGAAAATGCTGATGATGGTTTTTCTGAAAGTTTAGATTTATTATTTCGAGAGCCCATGCAAAATATTTTTTCTCTGCGCATACAATATTTCATTGATTTTAATAACGTGAAGTCTCTATTTAAAAAAAAGAACAAGACCAAAGGCAGACAGGTTAATACGTTAAATAATGTGAGGCCATTTTATACGGTTCCTTAAATTATGATGTAATAATCGTATTAAAATAGTATTTTCGCTAACCATATGATTAAGGCTAAAAACATTCATAAATCTTACAGTTCGCTTCGGGTATTAAAGGGAGTTGATATTACCATTTCTGAAAGTGAAGTTATATCTATTGTTGGTGCTTCTGGAGCAGGCAAAACAACGCTTCTTCAAATTTTAGGCACTTTAGACACACCAGATTCTAAATCCCATACAGAACTCATTATCAACGACCAATCCATAACAGCTTTAAATGATAAAGATTTAGCAAAATTCAGGAATAAATATATTGGTTTTATCTTTCAGTTTCATCAGTTATTACCAGAATTTACAGCCTTAGAAAATGTTTGTATTCCTGCTTTTATTGGTAACACACCAAAATCTAAAGCCGAAAAACACGCCAAGGAATTGTTAGATTATTTAGGTCTCAAAGAACGTATACACCACAAACCCAATAGTATGTCTGGTGGCGAACAACAACGCGTTGCAGTGGCCAGGGCTTTGATAAATCAGCCAAAAATTATCTTTGCAGATGAACCGTCTGGAAATTTAGATAGTGAGTCCGCAGAACAGCTTCACAATTTGTTTTTTAAACTAAGAGACGAGTTTAAACAAACCTTTGTAATCGTTACCCATAATCAAGAACTCGCTGAAATGGCAGATCGAAAGTTGACCATGGTAGATGGTAAAATACTATAAATTTATACGCAACCTTTTACAACATTTTGCATCTAAACTAAAAGCCAACTATGCGTAAGCTATGTTTTTTGCTTAGCCTTTTCTTGTTGCTGAATTCCTGCGCCACTGTTTTAAACAAAAAAACAACTAAAGTAAAAATACATGCACCTCATGGCACAAAGGTTAGTCTTAATGGAAAAACGCATTTTGTTAAGAATGAAAGCATTAAAATTTTCCCTAAACGATCTAAAGACTCACTAAGGCTTATAGTATCTAATGACAGTATTTCTAATAATTTTGCATTACGCAAAAAAACTTCTGGTACAATCGCATTAAATTTGTTTTTACCGTACACTTTTGGTGCTGGATTTTTAGTAGATCTAACCAATCACAAAAGGTTTACTTATAAAAAAAACTTATATTTTGATATTGATAGCATCAATAATAGGTTTTATATGCCTAGAAAGAAGCCACTTTTGTTTAAAAAAAATGATGTCTTTATATACACAACACCTCTAAAAGCTATAGATATTTTTTCACAACCCATGTTAACGATAGGTGCAGAATATTTTTTTACGAACAAGATGAGTTTCAGTGCAGAATACGGTACGGTTTATACAAAAAGATTGGGAAGTGGTAGAAACCCAAAATTACAGCTTGTTGAAGACAAAGGAAGAGCTTTTAGGTACGAACTTAAATATTATAATTTAATTAGTATATCAAACAACCCACGGGTTAATGAATACATAGGTGTTGAAGCTCGTTTTTTAAGATATCAATTTAATGACGATATAAGGTTTTCGAGAAAAATAGACGATATAAGATATACTGTTGATGAAACTTTAGTAGTTCAAAAATCAATTGATATTTTCAATATTAAATACGGTTTAAACTATCCTATAGGCAAAAGACTTTACATAGACTTATATTCTGGTTTTGGCATAAGGATTAGAACACTTAAAAACCCAAACAGAAATTATAACCCAGATACAGATTTTCTTCTAGATGAGGATAGTCATTACGATTTTAGGCGAAATAATATAGAAGGTATTAATGAAGGTAATGATTTCAATTTCTCATTAGGGTTTAAATTTGGATATAAGTTTTAATTACAATATAAAATCTACTCTATTTGTTCACCATGCTGACTTAGGTCCAAACCACGTTCTTCTTGATCTTCCCGTACACGCATTTTTAGCAATACATCTACAATTTCAAAGAGTAAATAACTTCCACCAAACGTAAAAATAGCTGTTACAAACAAGGCTATAATGTGATAATAAAATGTTTCTGTTTCCCCGTAAACCAAACCAACATTAGCTGCAAACACGGCCGTTAACAACATACCTACAACACCACCAATACCGTGGCTTGGAAACACATCTAAAGTATCGTCTATACCCGATTTATTTTTTAAATGAATCATCCAATTAGAGACAATGGAAGCCACAAAACCAATAACTACCGATTGCCCAATATTTACAAAACCAGCAGCTGGCGTAATAGCTACTAAACCAACAACAGCACCGATACAAGCCCCCACAGCAGACATCTTTCGTCCCATAAAACGTTCGTAAAACAACCATGCAATCATAGCTGTAGCTGATGCAATATTAGTATTAGCAAATGCAATAACAGCATCTCCATTAGCGCCTAAGGCCGAACCGGCATTAAACCCAAACCAACCAAACCAAAGCAAACCTGTACCAAGAATAACATAGGGTACATTAGCATGTGTTTCTTCAGCAACTCTTCGTTTCCCCAAATACAATGCTCCAGCAAGTGCAGCAAAACCTGCTGACATATGCACCACAGTTCCTCCTGCAAAATCAAGAACTCCCCAATTTCTAAACAAACCATCAGGATGCCATGTCATATGCGCTAATGGACTATAGATCAACAAACTGAAAAGTACCATAAACAAAATATAGCTCCTAAAGCGAATACGTCCCGCAAAGCTTCCTGTAATCAATGCAGGAGTTATTATGGCAAATTTTAATTGAAACAGTGCATATAACAAAAAGGGAATAGAACCAGAAAAATCAGGATTAGGCTCCACACCCACGTTTTTAAAATTAAGGTACGTTAACGGATTACCAATAATTCCACCAATACTATCACCAAAAGCCAAACTAAACCCAACCAATACCCAAAGCACACTGATGACGCCTAAGGCAACAAAACTTTGAAGCATTGTAGATATTACGTTCTTCTTATTGATCATTCCTCCATAAAAAAAGGATAAACCTGGTGTCATCAGTAAAACAAAAGCACTAGCTACAAGCATCCATGCTGTATCGGCTTTATCTATACTAGACGTTAATTCTTGATAGTTAGTTGCAGTAAAGGCAATAAATAATACAATGATCGTTAGGACAATGAAGTTGATTTTCTTTCCCATCATAATTGGTTGAGTTAGTTAATTTTATTCTGAAAACAGCAAGCAAAATATACTTAATATCGCTGAAAATCAATGTAGAATCTGTAAAAAACAGAGTTATTTTTTTGGAATATGATAAAAATATTGTCCATAAATTTGGTAAGGTAGAAGACAAAAAGTTCTAAACAGATAAAGTCAACAACTTACTACTTAGCTTTTAAAAAGTTTTAGTAACACTAATGGTTTTTAATTTCTTAAATCAGTATTTTCGTCAACCCTAAAAAATTAATCAATGACAGTGATGGAGTTTAATCCAATAATAGAAGTTTTAGAAGAAGCCTACGAAATTCCACATCTTAATGCTACCCGAAAAATTTCAGCAGTATTACCCCATAATTACTACGAAACCGAAAAACGTTATCCCGTACTGTATTTACAAGACGGTCAAAATTTATTCAATCCGTTAGCACCTTACGGTGATTGGGCCATTGATAAATCTATGGCAAAGTTAGCAAAAGAAGGCCATGGTGACCTTATCATCATTGCAGTAGATCATGGTGAAAAAGAGCGTATTAATGAGTACTTGCCCTATTACCATCCACGCTTTGGAGAAGGTAAAGGTAATTTCTATATTCAATTTATGATAGAAAAACTAATACCATACATCAATAGCCATTACAGAACATTGACCGATTTTGAAAACACAGGTATTGGTGGTAGTTCTATGGGTGGCTTAATTAGTTTGCATGCAGGGCTTAAAAATCCAGGTATATTTGGTAAAATGATGATTTTTTCACCTAGCTTATGGATTTCAAAAACTGTTTTTAACCATACGAAATCATTTAAGCCTTTAGCAGAATCAAAGATTTATCTTTATGCTGGTGGAAAGGAAAGTATAGAACACTTGCCTAACGCAACAAAACTTGGCGGAATCATTAAAGAAAAAATGGTGAAAGGCTACAATATCGATTTTCATTTTTCTATTAATGAACAAGGTAGTCATGCTGAAGTACATTGGCGTGAAGAGTTTCCGTTGGCCGTAAAATGGCTCTATTTTTAATTGATACAATTATGACATTTAACCAAAAACAACAGTTAGACACTTCCAAAGATTATATAGTACCAATAAGGAAGAATAATCTCAAAACCGTTAAAGACATATTACCAATTGCCAATCCAGATTTTGATGGCAGTTTTTCTGAGCATCTACTACTCTATGGAAAAAACGGAAATCGTATTTACCTTTTGGGACTCGGCGAAGATAAACATGATGCAAAACTCGAAGAAGCATTTAGAAAACTTTGTGTAGATACCCAAAAAAATTGGGATAAATCCATACAAATTTATGCTAATGATTTAAATGATCAACAAATCCGTAAAGCTATTATTGGTTTACAATTGGCGCAATATGAAATTGGAGAGTATAAATCTACTAAAGCTAAGGCTTTTACAAGTGCTGTTTCCATCTGTACATCTGCAAATATTGATGCTGTACTAAACGAAGGAGAACTTATTGGGCAAACCATAAATAGAATAAAAGCATTAGTTGATGCTCCACCAAACATTAAAACACCAGAGTTTTTGGCAAAATGGTCTGATGATTCAGCCAAAAGTGCAAACTATAAATGTACGGTTCTGGATGAAAAAGAATTAGAATCACAAGGATTCAAAGCTGTACTTGCAGTAGGAAAAGGAAGTGTAAACAAGCCTGTAGTAATTTTTAACGAATATAAAGGCAGAACTGATAAAGACGTGGATTTGGTCTTGGTTGGCAAAGGTATAACCTTCGATTCTGGTGGTTTATCTATAAAACCTTCTACCAATCTACATTACATGAAAAGTGATATGGGTGGGGCTGCTGTAGTTTTGGGTATTATAGAACTTATAGCCAAACTACACCTTAATGTTAATGTAACAGGAATTGTTTGCTCTGCAGAGAACGCAGTAGATGCAGCAAGTTATCGACCTGGAGATGTCATAGAATCATATTCGGGCAAAACCATAGAAATTATTGATACCGATGCAGAAGGACGTTTAGTGATGTCCGATGGGTTAAGCTATGCTGTTAAAAACATTAAACCAAAGTATCTTATCGATATTGCCACTTTAACTGGAAGTGTGGTAAGAACATTGGGCTACTCTGCTGCTGGAATGTTTACACACAACAAAGAGATGGCGCAAACATTTTCTGAGATTGGCTATAAAGTTAATGAACGTGTTTGGCCCTTACCATTATTCGAAGATTTTGAAAGTGATTTGCATAGCGATATAGCTGACATTAGAAATTTTAGTGGTAAGCCCATAGCAGGTGCTATTAATGCCGCAAAATTTTTAGAAGCATTTACTGATAATCATGAAAATTGGATGCACTTGGATATAGCAGGTGTGTCATTCGGAGATTCACCTTATGCTAAAATGAAAAGTTCTTCAGGCTATGGAATACAGTTGTTTTTAGAATTTATTAAAACTCTGGAGTCTAAATAATATAAGTTTTTGTACTTTCAGTCTACAAAATACACTTAAATGCTAAAATGAATAACTACAAAACTAAAACCATGGCTAAACAACCCTTAAATTTTCTTTGTATTTGTACATATTTTAAAGGAGCAGATTTTTTAAAAAGCTGTAAAGCAGATGGCAATAATGTATTTCTTTTAACAAAGAAAAAGCTAGAGCACGAGCCATGGCCTTGGGAAGCTATAGATGAAACATTTTATATTGAAGAATGGAACCAAGATGACGTTGCAAAAGGTATTGCTTATAAGTTTCGTTCTATAAAGTTTGATAGGTTTGTTGCTTTAGATGATTTTGATGTTGAAAAAGTAGCCTTGTTACGAGAACATTTTAGAATGCCAGGAATGGGACGCACAACCGCACATTATTTTAGAGATAAATTGGCAATGCGAATGAAAGCAAAAGATGAAGGTGTTAATGTGCCAGAATTTTCAGATCTATTTAATGACCAAACTATTAATGATTATGCCGATCGTGTAAGTCCGCCATGGTTAATAAAGCCGCGTATGGAAGCATCTGCTACGGGCATAAAAAAAATACACAGTAAGGACGAACTATGGGAAGTTGTTCATTCCCTAGGTGATGAACGTGATGGCTATTTGGTAGAAAAATTTGCCCCTGGTGACGTATATCATGTTGATGGTCTTAATGTTGATGGTAAAGTTGCTTTTTCTAGAGTGAGCAAATATTTGGATACTCCTTTTGAAGTGGCTCACGGTGGAGGCATATTTAGATCAGCCACTTGCGAAATTGGATCTAAAATTGAGAAAGCCTTACAGAAAATGAACAAGGATGTAATGAAGGCTTTTGGTATGCTATTCGGTGCTTCTCATACTGAATTTATTCAATCTAAATCTACCGGAGAGTTATTCTTTTTAGAAACCTCCTCGCGAGTTGGTGGTGCTAACTTGGCTGAAATGGTAGAATACGCATCTGGTGTAAATCTTTGGTCAGAATGGGCCAACGTAGAAGTTGCCAATTTGAGAAAAGTAACTTATAAGTTGCCAAAGGTTAACAATACATATGCGGGCATTGTGGTTTCGCTCAGTAGGTTTGAGTACCCAGATACATCGAGCTTTACCGACAGGGAAATTGTATGGAGAATGAACAAAGCATGGCATATTGGACTCATTGTAGTGTCTGATTCTAGCGAGCGCGTTTTAGAATTGCTAGATAATTACACAGAACGTATAGGGAAAGAGTTTCATGCAAGTTTGCCTGCACCACATAAATCGGAATAAGCTTCAACCCTCAAAAAAACCAGTACTACCACCAACCCAAGTTTTATCCTTATTGTATTTAACCCCAACCATTTCCCCTTTGCTTAGGCGAATTAGGTTGCTTGCAATTTCTATTTTATTGGTTTTACTGTTGTGTACCATCATCATACGTACTTCGCACTTAGCAGGTACATCCATAGTCTCTATAATTGGTGCGTAAGCTACTTTTTCTTGTAGTAGATAATTAGATTTATCTGCTATACTTTCAATAATATTTGGAGTAACATTGATGTAAACTCCAGAACCCGCAAAAGAAAATAAAGGTTTTAAAACATAATTCTCTAAATCTTCAGGAATTGTTTTCAGCTTATCCAAATGATAGGATTTTGGTACATAATCACCTTTTAAAAATGGCATTGTATACTTACTGATTCTAAAAAACCAGTTAGGATGACCAATCCATTCTACATCTACTTCATCTTGAAACCTGAATTGACCATCCAAATCTTTTCGTTGATGCAACTCATCAAAAATAATACGATTGTATATTTTTAAAATTTTAATTTCATTGCCTTTATCATCTTTATAAAATAACTGCTTACCTTTCTTAATCAGATCGGTAATACACAATATTTTAATACCCAAAATGGCTTCAGTAGCATAAAAATCGATAGCCGTAGCTTGCTCATCGGGTTCAACTTCTAATAAAATTACCTGTTTAGGGTCTGTATCTCCAACGATTTCCGTTCTAAGTAAATCAATATATTCTTCAGTACTCATGCCATTGAGGTGTTGTGAATAGTTTTCAGGAATGGCATCTCCAAAGTGTTTCCTATACATGCGACCTAAAAGTTCTTGAAAAAAATATAGTGACGGGAATCCCTGAAGTTCAATCAGTTTTGGAACTAATTCTCCTTGGTCATTTTTGCAAATCCCAAAATCCAATTGAATAAATTTTGGTGGACCAACTTCATTAGGAACAATAGTATCACTATCAAAAAACGCATTTTGTGTCAGTTCGCTGAAATTAGGCTGATTGATGACATCAATGATTTCACTACAGGCATCAACCAATTTATTTCTGAGTGCTTTAGGGATAAATACTGGTGTTTCAGCAATCTTAAACCTTACCTTATAGTCAAATTCACTATTAATTTCATTTAATAATGCCTTGTACTTTTCTTCGGTAAAATTATCATTATAGACTTTTCTATTGCTCTTTATCATCGTTTTTAAGACATTACTGGTTGCTTAATATCCGTTATGGCATTGGTGATAAATTTTGGAAGTATGGTATTGTATGTCATGATGAGCTTATCGGGATCATCTACTCTATCCATCATTTGATTATATTTTTTCTCACCGAAACTTTCAATGACTACCCTTTTATTTTCTTCGAGCTTAAAAAACGCTTCCATACTTACAGGATCTGCTTCGGGATGAAACTGAGTACCCACAAATTCATCAGAAAAACGTACAGCCATAATGGCACGCTCTAATTCTACGTGTGTTCGAATTTTTTCTAAACTCAAAATAGTAGCCCCGTGAGTTTTAAAGACAGTGAGTTTAGGCTGAACAAGCTGCCAATCTCTAGAATCTACAGCATAAAATGGATCATTAAGTCCTTCAAATATAAGATCGTTATGCCCTTTTTTAGTTTGGTGAACCTGTAAAATACCAAAAGATGTGCTTCGTCTCGGCTTTATTTCGCCCAATTCAAAATAATCACAGATGACTTGAAACGAATAACAAATAAAAAATACATGTTTCTTTTGTACTGTTTTGGTTTTATTGATATTCCACAGCTCTTGAATTAAATCTAAGTACGGCTTCCTCCACTCACCTTCTTCTAACGGACTTCCTGGTCCACCACTGGAAATATATATATCGTATGACGTATCAGGAATTTCACCCTTTGCCCTCACGTCAAATATTTTAAAGGAAGTATCTGCACTAAAAGTCTCAACAATCTCTCTTATACAACGTAAACCTTGATTGGGCTCGTTGTTGTTCATGTCTAAGATGGCTAATTTCAGTTTGGTCTTTGTCATAAATAATTGCAGGTCTTAAAGGTCTGTTATGGTTTGTTCTGCTATGTAATCCACAACTTTTTTGAGGTCTTGTGCGTGTTCGTATATTGCCAACTGGCGATCGGCTCCCGTACCCATTTTCATCATGTTTCGTACATTTTCAACTTCTTTTTTAGAGCCTAGTTCATCCACTACATCATCAATAAAGTCTAGTAATTCTTCCATTAAAACTTTAGTATCAACTTCAATCTGTTTACCAAAATCAATCATTTTACCATCTATTCCATAACGGCACGCTCTCCATTTATTCTCGTTAATGAGCGCCCTATGATAAGTTATGAAGTTAAGATTTTGACATTTTAATTTATAAAGCTTGGCCACCAATGCTTGAATTAATGCCGCAATACTCAAGGTTTCCTCATAAGTCATTGGAACATCGCAAATTCTGACCTCTAACGTTGGAAATACAGGATGTATTCTAATGTCCCACCAAATTTTCTTAGGGTTATCAATACAATTGGTCTTTACTAAAGTATCAACGTAATTTTGGTATTGCGCATAATTATCAAAAATACCAGGAATGCCTGTTCTCGGAAATTTATCAAAAACCTTGGATCTGTAAGATTTAAACCCTGTATTTCTACCTTCCCAAAACGGTGAATTGGTAGATAGTGCGTACAAATGCGGTAAAAAATAACGCATAGCATTTGTAATATGAAGCGCTAAATCCTTATCTGCAATACCTACATGTACATGAAGCCCAAAAATTAAATTTGAACGTGCAGTGTCCTGTAGCTCATTGATGATTTGATCGTAACGTGGGTTTGGTGTTAGCAGTTGTGTTTCCCATTTTGAAAAGGGATGCGTACCAGCAGCTGCAATATTAAAACCCAAATCGTTAGCTATAGCAGATATTGATTTTCTTAGGTGTTTAATCTGTTGCCTAGCATCAGTGATATCCTCACAAATGTTAGTACCAACTTCTACAACGGCTTGATGCATCTCAGCCTTAACCTGCTCACCCAAGACCTTGGATGCTTCTGCAACAATTTGCTGATCGTGCGAAACGAGCTCTCTAGTTTCTGGATCTATGACCTGATACTCTTCTTCAATACCTAATGTAAACTTCATATTAAAAAGGTTTAAATTCAACCTGACTAGAATAAGCTAATCAGGTCTCTAATATATCTACTTCTTAGAAGTTTTTCTTTTAGGAGTAGTTTTCTTTTTGGTTACCGCTGATTTAGCAGGTGTTTTTTTAGCTACTGTTTTCTTCGCAACAGTTTTGGTAGCTGTAGCCTTTTTATTTGATGCCGTTTTAGTCGCAGCTTTCTTTACTGGTGCCTTCTTAACAGCAACCTTTTTAATTTTTGATACAGTTTTACTTGTTGGTGCTTTTGGTGCAGCTATTTGGTCTTTTACAAAAGTTCCCCAAGTTAAATTCATTTGCCCTTTTTTGTACTGCTTTGCCTTTGCAATGGCCATATCCGCTGCATTTTCTACAATCCAATCGAAATTTTCCTGCCCTACAGAATGTATATCTGCATCTGGTGCTGGATTACAAAAATCAATAGCATATGGTACTCCGTCTCGTACGGCAAATTCCACAGTATTAAAATCGTAACCTAAAGCCTTATTTAGTTTTATACAATAATTTTCCACTAAATTGAGTAACTTTTTATCAACTTCTGGGCCGTCAATTACATATCGAAGGTGGTGTGGGTTTCTAGGCTCGTATTGCATAATGTGTACCTTATCCGTACCCAAAACATAACACCTAAAGTATTCTGTAAACTGAATTTCCTCTTGCAACATCATTACCAAATGCTCCGTTTCTGAATGTTTTGCCCACAAATCTTCGGGATTGTCTACACGATAAACACTTTTCCAGCCTCCACCGTCGTGGGGTTTCATGTATGCCGGAAATCCTATGGTACTAAACATTTTTTCCCAATCAAATGGAAATTTCATGTTTCTAAATGAGTTTTCATCAGTGTCTGGCGGTCTGTGAGATGTTGGCAAAATAAATGTCTTTGGTACTGGCACACCTATTTTTTCTGCTAAAGCATTATTGAAAAATTTCTCATCAGCACTCCACCAAAATGGGTTATTAATTACCGCTGTACCTGTAATGGCTGCATTTTTAAGATAAGCTCTATAGAATGGTACATCTTGTGAAATTCTATCAATTATTACAGTGTACTCATCTGATTTTGCTTGCTCTACAGTATCAATAGATACAGCTTCTGCCATCATATTTTTTATACCCTGCGCTTTTATTTTTTCGTTTACCCTATCGATAAATGCCCAAGGGAAAGTGTCCTCTTGACCGAATAGTATTCCAATTTTTTTCATGCTTTCAATTCATTAGTTGTTTTAGATTAATCTCTAAGTTATTATAATTTTGATAAATAATGCGGAAACATCTGATTCCATAATGGCCAATCGTGTTCAGCCCACTTACGCTCATCGTACCAAAAAGGTATATTTTTATTGGTTAATATAGCTGCCATTCTTTTGTTAGCGTCTAGGCATATGTCCCATTCACCTACTCCAAGAACAATCTTCATATTCCATAAGTCTGGGTGGTTGGCATCGGGCATAAAATCTACTGGGTTATTAAAAAACACATTATCGTCATAATAACCATCCATAAAAGATTTAATATCAAATGAACCGCTCATGCTGTACATATGGCTTACACGTTCTGGGTGTCTAAACGCAAAATTTGCGGCTTGATAGCCCCCAAAACTTGGTCCAGCCATAGCAACTTTCTGCAATCCTTTTTCGCTACAAATTTTATTGACCAACTCATTCATTATAAACTCATCATAAACAACATGATTTTTAACACGCATTGATGGGTGAATATTCTTGTTGTACCAACTTAGCTCGTTAATACCATCTGGACAGTAAATCTGAACGATGCCTTGCTCAACAAACCATCTAGCAGACTCTACAAGTCCCATATCCCTACATTCGTTATGTTTACCCATTGTAGTGGGAAACAAAATAACAGGATAACCCGTGTGACCAAATACAAGCATCTCAATATCCCTACTCAATGTTGGCGAATACCATTTAAAATGTTCTTCTTTCAATTGTTTTATTTTAGTTAGTTATAGTTTCGAACGAGCAAAATTATAGTATTTTAATCAACCAAAATAAATAATTAGGTTCTAAATAGGTGTAAATCAGTTAATTTTATTAACTATATCGTTTTCGAAAAATTAAAATTGAAATATAATAGGAGTGAAACCCTTACAATATTGCAAATCCAGAAAGTCTAATGCGAAAGAATTATTCATTTTTCAAGACCTAATAATTTTTCGTACCTCAAAATTACTCGAACTGACGTACAATCAGATTTTCTACTCAAAATGCATAACGGGTAGGTCACATTAAAATAAAAGGATTGGAATTCTTAAATAAAATTCTCAAAAGCTGTAATTTTGCAATCAAAATACTCTTGTTTTATGACTTACAGAATAGAAAAAGACACTATGGGCGAAGTTCGCGTTCCTGCTGATAAGCTCTGGGGAGCACAAACAGAACGTTCTCGTAATAATTTTAAAATAGGTACACCAGCATCAATGCCATTGGAAGTTGTCTATGGTTTTGCCTATCTAAAAAAAGCTGCAGCATATACCAATTGTGAACTTGGGGTTTTAGATAAAGAAAAACGCGATTTAATTGCACAGGTTTGTGATGAGATTTTAGATGGAAAACATGATGACCAATTTCCATTGGTGATTTGGCAAACGGGTTCTGGAACACAAAGCAATATGAATGTCAATGAAGTAATTGCCAACAGAGCGCATCAAATTGCCGGAGGTGTTATCGGTGAAGGAGAAAAGACCATTCAACCCAATGATGATGTGAATAAATCGCAATCATCTAATGATACGTTTCCGACAGGAATGCATATTGCAGCATATAAAAAGGTTTTAGAGACTACAATTCCTGGTGTTATACAATTAAGAAATACACTCCACAATAAATCAATTGCCTTTAAAGATGTGGTAAAAATTGGACGCACACATCTTATGGATGCTACTCCTTTGACATTGGGTCAGGAATTTTCGGGTTATGTATCGCAATTAGATCATGGATTAAAAGCCCTAGAAAGTACTTTAGCACATCTCAGTGAACTCGCTTTAGGTGGTACTGCTGTAGGAACAGGATTAAATACACCAGAAGGCTATGATATTTTAGTAGCAAAATACATTGCAGAGTTTACAGGGTTGCCATTTGTAACCGCAGAAAATAAATTCGAAGCATTGGCAGCACATGATGCTATTGTAGAAACCCACGGTGCTTTAAAGCAAATAGCTGTATCCCTTAATAAGATAGCCAATGATATTAGGATGATGGCTTCTGGACCACGCTCTGGTATAGGTGAGATTATCATACCTGCTAACGAGCCGGGAAGTTCTATTATGCCAGGAAAAGTAAACCCTACGCAATGTGAAGCGTTGACTATGGTATGTGCTCAAGTTATGGGTAATGATGTTGCTATTACTATTGCTGGTACTCAAGGTCATTATGAGCTTAATGTGTTTAAGCCAATAATGGCAGCCAATATTTTACAATCTGCGCAATTAATCGGAGATGCATGTGTGAGTTTTGACGAAAACTGTGCACAAGGTATAGAGCCAAATCATGCTGTAATTAAGGAATTATTAAATAACTCTTTAATG
The DNA here is from genome assembly GCF_019203985.1 of Winogradskyella luteola. Classification (GTDB taxonomy): domain Bacteria; phylum Bacteroidota; class Bacteroidia; order Flavobacteriales; family Flavobacteriaceae; genus Winogradskyella; species Winogradskyella luteola. The sequence continues at coordinate 248,439 of NZ_JAGSPD010000002.1, forward strand.
CTAGTAACGGCATTAAATACAAAAATTGGTTATTATAAAGCTGCTGAAATTGCAAATACTGCACATAAAAACGGAACAACTTTAAAAGAAGAAGCCATTAATTTGGGTTATGTTTCTGAAGAAGATTATGACGAATGGGTAAAGCCTGAAGACATGGTTGGTAGTTTGAAATAATGTGAATACCCTGAAAACAACATATTTTACACATAAAATTCTAAAATCCCTCATATGAAAAGAACTTTACTTATCTTATTATTAATAATTTACACAACAGCAACCGTAAAATCGCAAACTGTTTGGTCTGCAAAAAATACTGTTGACGCCGATACTGGCAATAACCCTTACACCATTGCCTCAGGTTTAATAGACGGAGATTCCAACTTAGATATTCTAGTGGGTACAGATGAAGATAATATCATTGTATGGTACAAAGGAAATGGTGATGGAACATTTGTAAAGCAAACTGCCGTGGCCAATACTATAGTTAATGTTGTTGGATTGAAATTAATTGATTTAAATACGGATGGGGATTTGGATATTTTAGCTGTAGGCTTTGGAAATTATGCAGCAGGTTATGGTCAAAATTCTAAACTGGTTTGGTTTGAAAATGATGGCAATGGCACTTTTGGTGCAGAACAGTTAATTACTGATGTTTATGATGGTATGAGTGGTGTTTTTGCTGGTACTATAGATGGTGATGCCACAATTGATATCGCTGTAACATCTTTGGTCGGTAGCGAAGTTATTTGGTTTCCAAATAATGGTTCTGGAGTTTTTGGATCTGCTGTTAGTATAGACCTAACGCTTAATTCGCCAGCGGTTATTAATATGAAAGATATAGATAGCGATGGAGATTTAGATGCAGTAATTGCAACTGCAAACTACGCTACAGATGTTATAGAGATATTTAGAAATAACTTGGTTCCAAGTGGAACAGCTACTTTTACCAAAGATGCTACCTCAGTAGCAACAGGTAAAAAAGGGATTTTCAATGCCACTTTCGAAGATTTGGATGGAGACTCAAATTTAGATATCCTAGCCACCGAAGTATCATGTGGTGCTTTTTGTGGTAACACACCTGGCAACTTATTTTGGTACGAAGATAATGGCTCTGGTTTTACTGAAACAACGTTTACCACAACCATCACCAATCCTTCTGTTGCCCAATTTATAGATATTGATGAAGATGGTGTAAACGATATTATCCTTAGCAGTGGCACTTCTGGTGGCGGTAATGATTTAGTTTGGTTTAAAAACAACGGCTCAGGAAGTTTTGATGGTGAGACGGTTATAGATGCTACACAAAGTCAAGCTTTTGTTTATTCAGTAAATGACTTTGACGATGATGGAGATATGGATATAGCGAGTTGTGCATACAATGAGGATGATTTAAATTATTTTGAAAATTTATTTGAAACCTTAGATGTAGATAATTTAGATTTTAGTAGTATAAAGATATTTCCTAACCCGACAAAAGATGTATTAAATTTTGAAGGTTTTACTAGCTCAACTATTAAGGTTTCAATCTTCGATCTACAAGGAAAACGTATTTTGAAGCAATCGCATAACACCGATGAGCTACTTGATGTTTCAGGTTTGGCAAATGGGCTTTACACCATAAATATAAATAGTACATTTGCTTCAAAATTTATAAAAGAATAATATTCTAAATCAATAGTAATATCCTTAACGCTAGTCATTTTGTCTAGCGTTTTTTTTATTCAAAAAAAATAGAGAACTTTACAAAAAGCCAACAACATGTCTATTCTTATTACTAATATTAAGCAGTTATTGCAAGTTCACGACTCTAATGTCACTATTGTTAAGGGTGAAGCCATGAAGACGCTGCCCGTATTGGAAAATGCCTACTTATATGTTGAACATGACACTATAATTGAGTTTGGTGAAATGAAAGACTGTGAAGGTATTGAAGCAGAAACTGTCATTGATGCCACAGGAAAAATTGTTTTGCCTTCTTGGTGCGATTCCCACACACATATTGTTTATGCTGGTGATAGAACATCTGAGTTTGTAGATCGTATTAATGGGCTGACTTATACAGAAATCGCAAATAAAGGAGGTGGTATTTTAAACTCTGCCAAATTACTTCAAGAAACAGCTGAAGAAGATTTATACGAACAATCCATGAATAGATTAGATGAGCTCATAAAAATGGGAACTGGAGCGTTTGAAATTAAAACAGGTTACGGTTTAACGGTTGAAGCAGAATTAAAAATGCTACGCGTTATAAAACGAATTAAACAAGAGAGCTTAGCTAAGATAACTCCTACTCTTTTGGCTGCTCATGCCATTCCCAAGGCTTACAGAGATAAGAAACAAGATTATATTGAATACATTACTAAAGATTTAATACCAAAAGCAGTAGCATTGAACATTGCTCATTACATCGATGTATTTTGTGAAGAGGGTTATTTTGATATTAAGGATACTGAGGCTATTCTAAAAGCTGGAAAACAATATAAGCTAAAACCAAAAACACACGTTAACCAATTTAATGTTCTCGGTGGTGTGGCATTGAGCGTAAAATATGATGCGCTCTCAGTAGATCATCTCGAAGAATTGAACGAAGCTGATATTGAAGCTTTAAAAGGAAGCAATACCATTCCTGTAGCGTTACCTGGTTGTTCATATTTTTTAAGTATCCCCTATACACCAGCCAGAAAACTTATAGATGCTGGATTACCATTAGCAATTGCCACTGACTACAATCCTGGCTCTGCCCCAAGTGGTAACATGAATTTTGTGGTAAGCGCTGCTTGTGTTAAATTAAAAATGACTCCTGAAGAAGCTATTAATGCAGCAACCATAAACGGAGCTTATGCTATGGGAATTAGCAATATGTATGGTAGCATAACTAGAGGGAAAAAAGCCAATCTCATCATTACAAAACCTCTAAACCATTACAGCCAAATTCCGTATGCTTTTGCCCACAATCCTGTTGAACAGGTCATTATCAATGGGCAATTAAAGGACATAAAAAATCCGGAAGAAAACTTCCGGATTTAACTATCAATCAATCAAATTATCAATTCTTATTTCAGAACGAATTCTGAAGACGAAATCAATGCTTTATCGTTAAATACGTTTACTTTATAACGTCCTTTTTCAAACTTAGAATCCTTATCCTGAGATATGTACTCACAAATAGCAAGGTTTCTATTTTCGTAATTAAAACGGCTTATTAAACTATAATTCAATACTTGGTCTTCAAACTCAATCTGATCATTAGATCCAAGTACATTATTTTTAGGATCGATTACCTGTACATACAATTCCTTATCTCCAGCCTCAGTCAATGTATTTTTTGCTACAGTAAAGCAAACCTTAACTTTATCACTTCTACTTGCACGCTCTGTTGGTATTTGTCTTCCGTTTCTTCTCTCAATTACTCCCATACCTACAAGTCCAACAGTTTGTAAAGCTGCAGCATCTTCTACAACATTAGCCAATTCTGTGTTTTGTACTAAAAGAGAGTCTGTAAATATAGTACGCTCTGCTAATTGTACTTGAGTGCTATCTAAAGATGATGCCAAGTATTCGTTTTCCACTTTTAGCTTGTCATTTTCTACCATTAGCACATCCATTTCTTCTTGTAAAGCCAAGAACTTCTTTTTATATCTCCATAAGCTATTTACACTATTTTGAGAGACTTTAAGAGAATCCATTAAACCTTGTATACGGTCTCTTGCGGCTATTAAATCTTGATTTTTGATTTCGCTCTCAGCAATGGCTTCATCGTATTGCATTGCCATATTGTTTAAGTCGTTCATCACTTGTTGCTTTTCTGTTACAAGTGTTTTTTCGGTTTCTTTTTTGTCTGTGTAAAGTTTAGAAGCATAAAATGCTGTTACCAAAAATAAAACCAATAAAATTCCTAATCCTACTTTTAATCCTGTACTTGTTTTTTGCGAACTTTCCATAAATCTTTTGTTTTAAGTTATTGTTAATTCTAGTTTTTAAAATCTAATTTAAGGGTCATTATAATTAAATAAAACTGTACTTTTATTTTGCTAAACATCAACTCCAAATGGAAAATCTCACATTATTTACTTCAAAAGACCGCGATACACTTTTAAAGCCTCGTAAAGGAGAATCAAAATTCGGAGAACATATTCAGTTATTATCTAACCTCACTAACATATACGATGACATTGTTGATTTAGATGTTGACTATGTAATTTTTGGTATTTCCGAAGATATTGGAGTTTATGCAAATTACGGGAAAACAGGCACTTATAAAGCTTGGGAGGCTACACTTAAAATTTTGTTAAACATACAAAGTAATCGTTTCACGAAAGCAAAACGTGTTCTCATTTTGGGTCATTTAGATTATAAAAAGGAACGTGATATCACAACACAGAAGCCTACCAAAAAAGTGATTTCCAAAGCCCGAAAATTGGTTGAAACCATAGATAAAGATGTCGCCTATATAGTATCTTCTATTGTTAGAGCAGGAAAAACACCAATAATCATTGGTGGCGGACACAATAATGCTTACGGAAATATAAAAGGCCTAGCGTTAAGTACCAATAATAAAGTTAATGTTGTAAATTTTGATGCGCATACCGATTTTAGGCCAGAAGAAGGTAGACACAGCGGAAATGGTTTCAGTTATGCCTATGCTGAAGGCTTTTTGGAAAATTATTTCATTTTTGGTTTGCATGAAAACTATACTTCAGAAAAATTGCTTAAAACATTAAAAAAGGTAAAACATATAAAGCATAATACCTACGAAGCATTGGATGTTAGAAATGAATTAGATTTTAATACTGAACTAGAGGCAGCATTAAATCATGTTTCAGGTACAAATTTTGGTATAGAAATAGATTGTGATGCTGTTGAAAATATACCAAGCAGTGCTATGACACCAAGTGGTTTCAATACAAAACAAGCACGACAGTTTGTAAACTATTTAGGAAAGCATAAAAATGCAAGTTACCTTCACATTTGTGAAGCTGCACCAACAAAAAAGACAAAAACCAAGGTCGGAAAGTTCATTACCTATCTCATCACTGATTTTATTAAAGCAGAAAAAAATTGAGTAAGATAGGCTTAAAATTATTTCATTTATATTATATTTACATAAGTACTTATATAAATGTTTATTATTATGGATTCATTAAGAGGTTATGGCTATTTGGGCATTGGATCGAGATTGAAAAGAATTAGTGACTATATGATGCGCGAAACGCAAATTGTCTATGATACTTACAACATTGATTTTGATCCTTACCTATTCCCTATTTTTAAGACAATTAGCAACTATGATGGCATAACAAATACGGAGCTGGTTGAGCAACTAAAATTTACACAGCCAGCAATAACACAGTTTGTAAACAAATTAAACAAAAAAGGATATGTAACACAGTGCAGTGATAAAATTGATAAACGAAAAAAAACTATTCTTTTAACTCATAAAGGCGAAAATTTATTGCGTACCATTAAGCCTATATGGAATGCTATAGAAAAGACAATAAAGCAAGTGACAATATATAAATCTGATACGCTACTAGATCACGTAAATCAATTGGAAGATACTTTTAATCAAACCGATTTTAGCCAGCTGATTTTAAATAATATGCATTCTAGCATGAAGGGTTCATTAACACTAATTGATTATAAAACCGAGTATAAAAATGCGTTTTATAATTTAAATATTGAATGGCTGAAAACCCATTTTTATGTGGAACCTTACGATGAAGAAGTCTTAAGCCAGCCAGATAAATACATAATAGATAAAGGTGGCCATATATTCTTCGCTTTAAAGAACGAAACTATTGTTGGTACCGTTGCTTTAATGCCTACGGAAGAAAGCGGCATTTTAGAACTCACAAAAATGGCTGTTCTACCTGAAGAACGTGGGCAAAAAATAGGTCAGAAATTGTTACAACATTGTATAGATTTTGGTAAGGCACAACAATTAAAAGGACTACTGCTCTACTCTAATACCGAATTAGAAAATGCTATCTATTTATATAGAAAGTATGGTTTTAAAGAATTGGAACTCGAACAAAATAGTCCTTATAAACGTTCTGATATAAAGATGTTGTTAGAATTTTAAGCTTTTATATTTATTACAATATAAGTAGTTTGCCAATCAAAAAGTTACAAAAATTAAATCTTAAGAGTCGTTTTTAAATAATCGAAAGCCTCTTGTATATTATCAAAAATATGAGCTTCAGATATTAAATCCGGTACAATATCTATTGAAATGAGCTTGTCTTTAGGTTGCTCTTGTACAGCGGTTAATAAAACCTGAACACCTTTCTTCTCTAAATCCATAACGGCATTTTCTAAAGCATACAAGCCCGATTGATCTATATATGGTACGCGATCCATACGAATGATTAAAGCTTTGATTTGCTCTGGAATATTTTTTATTTCATTCTGAAAGTGAGAGGTAAATCCAAAAAACAACGGTCCATATAAGTGCTTTATATAGACTTTATCTTTGTAGGAGTTATAAAACTCAACTTCATCTTGCCATGGTTTTTCTCCATCAAAACCTGCTAAAGTGCCAACTTTCATGCCTTCTTCTCCAATATCACTTGATCGCTTCATAAATAGTAATGATGCCAACAACAAACCAATACCAACGGCTTGTATTAAGCTACCAAAAGTAGTCATCAGCAATACCAATATTAGAACAATAGCGTCTGCTCTAGGTACTGCAAATAAATGTTTTAAGCCTTTGGTATCTACAATTTTAAATCCAATAGGAATTAACAATCCTGCTAAAACCGATAACGGAATATAACCCGCCAACTTACCCAAACCGAGTAAAACAGCTAATAAAAACAAACCGTGTATAGTTCCTGAAACTCTTGTACGTCCACCAGCATTGATATTTACAACCGTTCCTTTTGTAGCACCTGCACCAGGAATTCCCCCAAAAATTGCTGATATGGTATTACCTATACCTTGTCCGATAAGCTCACGGTTACTGTTATGCTTTGTCTTGGTCATGTTGTCCGCAATAACAGAAGTCAATAAAGAATCTATGGATCCTAAAATGGCCAAAATTGTAGCGTATTCACCAATTAAAACATAAGCACTAGAGTCTATTGAGAAAAAACCATCGACTTTTAAAGAAGGCAATCCCGATGGTATTTCTCCAATAATAGGCACATCCCAGTTTAGAAAATATCCAGCTATAGATGCAACTACCAACGCCACCAAAGCGCTTGGAATTGCTTTAGTTATATAAGGAAACACATAATAAATTAAAACCGTTAATAAACCCAATGTTAGAGCTTGCCAGTTAAAATCAGTAAATAAACGTGGTAAATCTTGCATAACCAACCATGTAGATTTTGCAGATCCCAACCCTACAAATGGAAAGATTTGAAGAATTACAATAATAAGTCCGACACCACTCATAAAACCAGAAACTACGGGATACGGAAAATACTTTACGTAATTGGCAATGTTGAGAAACCCAAATACAATTTGAAAAATACCACCAAATAGAAAGGTTAAAATAATTATTGGCATTGCAGTTTCTAGACTACCTGTAAACTCAATAGCGGCAGCAACCAAAGCCGCTGAAACGACTGTCATAGGTCCTGTTGGCCCACTTGCTTGTGTAGCTGTCCCTCCGAAAATTGCAGCAAAAATACCAACAGCTATAGCTCCATAAAGTCCAGCTATGGCACCTAAACCAGATTGTACACCAAAAGCTAAGGCCAAAGGTAAGGCTACCACACCAGCAACTAAACCACCTGTTAAATCCCCTTTTAAATATTTAAAATCGTAAAATTTTGAATTCATAATTTGTTTTGATTTAAACGTTTATAAATATAAAACAATCGTAAACGAAATATAAAATATCGTAAAGATAATTTATACGACTTGTATTTCCGTTATTCAACATTTCTAATTGTGATAATTTCTATCTTTAACAATAGCATCTTCAGGTACTAGATAGTCTTTTACAGTACGCTCTTTATTTCCAAATTGTTTATGCTTAAAGCTTACTACCAATAGTGTATCAGATAATGCTTCAATCTTAAAAAACTTGTAATCCTTCTCTTGTTTGAGTAATACTTTTACTTTTTCACCTTTTAATTTAATGTAAGCTCCATCATCATTAGTATAGAACGTCCAGTTGGCTTCAAGGGATTCGCCACAATTTTCATTTTGATAATTATTATCAACGGTTGTTCCATCAGAATTATAGGTTATGCGATAAGAAAGAAAACAATCCCCCATGTTCATACGATAGCCATCGTTATAACGCTTGGCGAGCATCCAGGTTTTGGATGAATCATTAGTAAGTAATTTAGGGGCATTTTCAGGAAGTTCAAACTTCTCAGAAGCGCAAGAGGTAATGATTACGAAAAGTATTAATCTAAAAAGAATACTATTACCGACTTTCATATTAATTCCCTACAGCTTTTAAAGAATCGATTTGTCTTTGTAAGGCTTCAATTTGTTCAGAGTTATCTTCTACTTTAGGAATAGTTTTAAGTGAATCTAAAACCTGTTCAATGATATCTTCATCTTTTGGTTGCTCATTATAATAATACCCAATACCTTCCTCAGATCTCCAAGCTTCATTCAACTGATTATAAACTGCTTCATCCCATGAGCTAGGATGCTTAACGTCTATCCAAACCACATCGCGGTATTCACTATCTATCAGTACCAAATCTGGTGTAGCAGACCCATCGAATTGTTGTACATTTTCTGAACTTATTGAAGAAATTGTACCCAAGAAAAACATACGTTTTCTACCGGCAATATCCTTTATGCATGGTCTAAATTCTACTGGTGTACTGGCATTCCAATCGTATTCTTTACGAGATTCCTTGACTTTTAGCGGCATGGCAGATACGCCTGCATAGCCTTGTTTTTTAGTGGCATGATCGTAATAATATAATCGATCTGTTCCGTCTGCAGGTACAAATACACTGTAGCTTAAACTGGTACGTTCATTTCCTACGGGCTCTAATCCAAACCAATGATATAAACCACTATATGCATCGGAATTACTGCCTGCGAAATCAAAATCCGTAACGTATGGTTGTTGATTCTGGTCTTTTGGCATTAACGGGATTTTAACCGCAGTCTCCATATTCCAAGGTAAAGGATCGCTAAATCCGCCTAAAAACTTTAAGGATTCTGCTTGAAGTTGCGATACTTCTTCCGCTAAGGTGTTTTGCTTATTTAAAAACGGGTAATTTTTAATCTCATCTGGGCTTACAAAAGTGCCCTTACCAATAGCAACACGCTCAAAATAATCGTTTATATCGTGCTCGCCGTTATCAATAATCATAACGCCTCCAAACGATGGATATGGAAAGAAAAAGCCTTTCCACTTTATGAGGCTTACCACTTGTACCCAAGCACCTTGATCATTCTTCATGTAAAAGGTATCGCTTGGCTCATAATTAAACAACATCCATGGGTTGAAACGTTGCACAACAGCATTATAAGTGTTTCTGCTAAACTTTAGAGATTCGCCAATTGAAAAGGTTACATCTATTCGGTTTTCATTAGAAAATCTAGGAAATGGTGTTGTACTGCTTACAGCAAAAATCTCTTCAGTATTATCGCTAATGCGTTGCATTATATATTTTTCGCTAGGTTGGATGGCCATGGTCCATTTATTCTCTGTACCAATTCTTACCAAATGCGGTAGCGAAACATCCTTAGTCTCACCGACACTTTCGTTAGCCATTGAGAATATATTTCGTAAGGGCTGAATGCGTTCATTCTGTGTTAGCGGCAATTCGTCAATTTCAACTTTATTAAGGCTGTTAAACACGTTATAGGTTTTCATGTAGTCATATAAACCTTGATTCCAACCTAAAAAATATAAAAGTCCGAAAAACACAATTAATAAACCTAAAATACCAAGTCGACCTCCTGTGCTCGCTGTTTTTCTAAATTTCCTTAAGCCCAATATTAATACCAAAAGGCTTATTAGAATTACAAAAATGTATTTTCTTATGAATAGTAGAACAGGTTGGTAATCGTCTCTAAAAAAGAATAGTATAATAAGTAACAATAATGCTACGAAAATTGTAATTCGTTTTTGCTTTGGGCCTTTATTCCAATAGTTTTTAATCATGTTTTGCTTTTTGTCATTCTGAACTTGGTTCAGAATCTTGAATGTTATATTAGCTTAATGTGGATTCCGCATCAAGTGCGGAATGACAAATATTAGATGACATCCTGAAGTAAATTCAGAATGACACCCCAAATTACATCAATCCCTTATCCTTCAATCTATCTCGTGCAGATTTTTTATCTACCTCTGGTTCTGGGTCATTTTTTATTTCCTCTTTAGCTACTTCAACGGCCTTGTTGTCTTTATTTTTTAAATCTTCAATAAAATCTTTTCCCTTTTCTACGGCACCTTCAACCATATCACCAATAGAATCACTCTTTTCCTCTACAACTTCTGTAGTTTTAATAACAAAATTAGCTAGGTATGTACCAATTAGCGTTCCTGTAGCAAATGTTGCAAAGCCAGATAGAGCAAAATAGTTGGTAAATACTTCAATAGGTGTTAAAAATTGTAATATCAATCCGATCACTAAAAGAAAAAAGACAATGAACAACAACCTTGGTATGAAGGGTTGTTTATAGATAAAGCCCTTTGGATTATCTGCACTCATCTGAAGCTCTTTGCTATTCATCATTTTATTGACAAACCGATAAGCGCCATTGCCATTGGATTCTCTCCAATACAGGAAAATTCCAAATAATATGGCTGTTATAAAAATTATAATATCTGGTCCTAATCCCATGGTGCTTATAAATTATAAGTTGGTACAGCGTTTGAAGCACAAACCAACTTAATTAATATTTTACTATTTACTGTTCTTTTAAATTCCATATTCTACTTAGACTAAGTTCAGTATAACAGTACGAAATAACGGTCAACTATAAAATTAGTCTAAATTTCTTAAATATTGTTACTAATCGTTTCTATTACCCAATCCCTAAAGGAATCGTCCCAAGTATCATAACTGTTATAAAACTGTTCTTTATCATACCAATACAAAAACAACACATCTTTTGGTGAGATGTTGACCAAAAGCTTATGAATTAAATCACGATGCTCTGCTGAGAGTGATGAATGTGGATGATGCAGAGCAAAATACATAGATTGGTCCACCATATCTTCAATTTTATATGCATTGCTTCGTTCAAGCTTATCGAGATATAACTCTACTCCCATAACTTGTTTACGTGCCTTAATATCGATTTTATTCAAATAGCTTTTAAACAATGGTTTACTATTCAGAATTTCTTTGATTGGGTGTTCGGTTTCCTTTAGCGACCGGTATAGTTCAAACTTTTTAATACGTTCATAATTTGGTGTTTTTACCATATACTCTAAATCGCATTCTATGATGATATGATCTTTGAGTTTATGTACTAGCTCTGGTTGTGATATATGATAGATCAACACATCGTGAACAGTATCTTTTATTGCTTCTTTATAAGCTTCTTTACTTTCAAAAACCACAATCGGTTTTATAAAATCCCTTAATAAATATACTCCATCAAAAGCACGTGTATAAAAAGAACCTGTGGTGAAATGCAATGGATGTAAATTTAAATCCCTATTACGTAAATCGCCATAAGTTTTAGCTGAGTCTAATAATTCCTGATGAATATTTTCGTCTATAAAATTATTGCCTGTTCTAAATTTATCGACCAATCGTAATTGTTCCTTTTGCTTTTCTCCTAGATTATCTATAAGCCTGAATGTAATGCTAACATCATCATATTTTAATATATCTAGCGGTTCGTAAAATACATCTATATCCTGATCGAAATCGATACATATTGCAGAATCTCTGGTAATGTCATTAATCTTTCTACCATGGGTTCTAAAAATATGCTGCATCATTTCCCTATCAAAAGAATGGAACGGCAAATACACAGGTTTTCCTTTTTGCAATGGAGAAATAATAATACCATGAGGATTGGCATCACCGTGATTAAGATACTGAACGTCTTTTTTCTCCTCAGCAACCTCGGGACTCCAACCTACTCCATCAATGGAAAACGACTTAAGCTTTGTTTGCTTAAATCCTAAAGTTTTCAGGCACTTATTATAACGCTCTACTAACTTGCCACTTACGGGGATAAGTTCGCTTCTGTATAGATTTGCTTGTTTTAGTTTGTCCATTTTATTGTCGCAAAGGCGGTAATCTTAATAATTCAAAAACTTTGTTCAATGAGATTCCTTATCACCTGTTTCTCACTCTATCGGAATGAAAATTATTTTACCAATTTATTAATTAGGGCATATTGCAAAAGCATTATAGTTTTTGCATCAATAATCTCCTCATTTTGTACCATTTGTATAGCTGTATAAAAAGGAATCTCTAAAATTTCTATTTCTTCATCTTCGCTGTCTAATCCACCACCATCATTGATTTTCATTGTGTCTCTATATTCAGTTACAAATAAGTACATCTTTTCTGTTAATGCACCTGGTGACGTATAAGCTGTTAATACGTGTTTTGCATCACTAATGCTGTAACCCACTTCCTCTTCTGTCTCTCTTATAATGGTTTCTAATGGTGTATCATCTTTATCAATAGCGCCTGCACAAGCTTCGATTGACATACTATCATTTTTATCATTTTCATATATGGGCATTCTAAACTGTTTCGTTAAAATAACAGTCCCTTTCTCTTTATTGTACAACAATATTGCTGCACCATTTCCACGATTATAGGTTTCGCGAGATAAGCGTTTCCATTCACCATTTTTGAACTTAAAATCATAGTCAATTCTATTTAATTTTGCCCAAGCATTAGAAAGATTGATATGTTCTATGTTTTTTAAATTTTTCATCAGAGCTAATCACGATTTCCAAACTGCTCTCTCGCTTCAGTCTCAATATTCAATTGATCAATCCTTGCATCTACTTTACGCTTAAAGTCTGTATCCGCTATGGTTGCCACATTATCTAAATAGCGTACAACTTCTTGCCGTCTTATGTCGCTAAAATCGAGTCCTTTCATATTAGCACGCATCAATTCTTGTAACATCCCATATTTAGTGTCGTAATCTTTTTTGAAATACACTTCAGGGTTTTCGAACCAATCTTGTTCTAAATCAAAATCTGTTAACCTAAGTGAAACTGCTTTCTGAATATTACGCACATCACGAGATGAAAAGAATGGAAATATCTTCTGAATCTCCGTATACAAATGTGCATAGAACATATGTTCGTTATCTTTGTACTTCGTCGATACTCTTTCAAAAGTATCAAGAACACGCTCTTCAGTTGGTTTATCTACCTTATCTAAAATTTCACCTAAATTTTTAGCCACTTGTTGTGCATCCAAATAGTTGTAATTATCAGGATTGCTCATATTAATAAACTCTGGCATGGTATTTTCAAGTTTTTTCCACCACAAATAATCTTGATCTACAAAATCTTTTTCGTTACGTGCTCCATCAATCTTAAAGCGTCCTTGTACACGAGAAATTACAGCTTTATCTAGCATTTCTGGTAAATTGGTAAACAAACCAATAGAACTATTACCATAATTAACGGCATAAGCACCTTCGGTATATCTTAAAAACACACCTATAACCTCTTTTACACCAGCTGAAACCCCTTGTGCTGTTCGTTCTTGGAGATTGTTTTCAGCATCATCTATTGGTGCAAAAATTAAGCGTGTTGGGTCTTGTAATGGTTTCATCCACTCTACCATTTTTTCCGCAGAACCACCTTGAAACGTACTTACAATGGTATCTGGCATAGGGTGAAACAAAAATGGAATCTCTAAATTTTCACTATACTCTTTAAGTCGTGTAGCAATTGCGGCTATAAGCATACTTTTACCTGTACCCGGAATTCCATAGCCCATAAATACAGGCATAAAACCTCCCAATTCTTGAAATGGGTTTTTTTGGACTTCAAAATCATAGCTTAAGATGCGTTCGGTTAAACGTCTCGCAAAGTGTTTGGCATCCTTGTTTCCTACGATTTGTTCAAACTTAACCTTATTGAACTCTACACTAACAGCTGTACCCGCGAACACGTTATTCCAACCATCAACTGTAAAATCTGAATTTTCTAGTTTATAAGTTCTGTCCTCTATCGTTTCTGTGTATTCAAGTGTGCTTTTACGTAATTGTATTTCATCAATCAAAGCTTCAAAATAAACAACCGTGAAGTCAGTAACATCCTTATCTGATTTAATAATATCTGGGTGACCTAAATATTTATCGTAATAAAATAATTGACAAGAAATACCTTTTAATGGTGACATAAATGATACCTCAGGAATACCTGCAAACTTTTGTTTCATTACAGATAAATCATCTGATGCATGTGGTTTTAAGTCATGTAATATTTTGTAGGCAGTTGCAAACAACATAAATGCTGTTGCGGTTTGCATTTTACTTTCATATTCGCGTTTTCCTGTGCTATCTAACGCAGATCTGTTTTCGTACAAGGTAGATAATCCCGATGCATCATAGTAGCTATCCTTAACCCAAATACCCAAAGTTAAACCTTCTTGAACTGCATATAACGTGTGATTCAAATGAATAGGAATTGCCACCGACTCAGGTAGCAAACGTTTTTTTAGAGCCAAAATAGTTTTAGATACCGAAGTGACAGAAACATTGCTCCCATTATTTGCCCTAGATAAATACAACAAAATAGATTCATCTTTACCATTACTGTCTTTATTCTTCGCACGTTGGCTTTGTTCCCATTGTATAGATTTTAAATAGGATGTCGCTTCATCACGAAGCATATCGAGTTCATTTTGTTTAATAGGAAAGGTAGAATTGTGTTGCATTTAGATTTATGTAATTATATTGAAAGAATAGACTTATTCCCAAGATTCGAAAAACTCGGTTATATCCGTTCCATTGTTGTCTATATAAATATTATCCCAGTATAAGCTTTGGTTAGTTTTAATGAATACCCGATAGTAGCCTGTATTAAAACCATCTAGATTTAAAGTAATATTGGTATTTGACAGGTCATTAAAAGCTAGCACAGAAGCTTGGGAAATTTCGTTTACCGTATAAGTGTTCTCATTTAGGATTTCGTCAAAATCGATATCCTGATAAATTTGCTGAGCATTTGCATTAACTAACCAAACATCGGTCATAACTTCATTGGTCTGCGAAATCTCTATAGTTAGAGCACTAATTACGGGATTGGGGTAGGCTATTATAGCTACTGAAGATAGGCCGATTGGCATTCTTACGTTTGGATTGCCCAACCTAAAAATATTATTCACACCTGATTTTGCATTCATACCAGTTACAAGATTAATGGCCGTTGTGTTATTTGACGAACTATTATCATCATCATTTGAACAACCAAAAACAATGGGTATCCAGAGCAAAAGTGCGTAAAACTTTAGTTTGTTTTTCATAATAAATTTTAATCCTTAATTTTTAAATTAGAGACCTGAACAGGCGGAATAGCCAACTTATTCATAATTTCTGGTGTTTTGTTGTGCAACAGCTGTATAATACGATGTGGCGCAAAAATATAACGCTGCCTAAAAGTATTATCCCATTTTTGAAAGGTTTGCTTACTAAAAAAGCTACCTTCTTTAAATTCACTTTTAGAAGTGAGTTCGTCCATTTTGAGTGATATAGCGTAAGATTCCAATGGAATTATTTTCTTAGCTACACCATCTAATATGGCATGTGTTACTTCATTTTCATCTTTTGCAAAAATATTATGAATTGGCCCTAAATCAATACGTTTTATCAGCTTTGGTAAAACTTTTGGCAAACGTTTGTCTATGGCATAACCCATAGTATCTAAAGCCATTTCTCGGTCAGAGGTGTTTTTTAAAACCGTATAAATTTCATCTTTATAATCTTGCACATCTCTACCATCATAGTTAAAATACAAATAACATATAAACGGTCTGTTGTGTGTTACATCATAGAAACTCCAACTCACTAAATGCGCTGCAGGTGAACCTTTTGGTGCAGGAATTATTTTTCCCTGTACAAAACGATTAAAAATGTATTCTTTTTTAGCCGATGTATAGTAAACAATAGATGAAGCTTGAAATAATTTTCGTTTGGAAATTGGTTGCTTTTTACGCATCAACGTATCTAAGAATTCATCTTTTAAAACATCAATATCCGTAAGTTTACTCAAGAATTCTTCTCTTAATTCCAAATCATTAAAAAGATAACGAAACTCAAGATAATTTGGAAAGCTAGAATCTGTTAGATCAACTTTCATGTTATCTTCATCATCATACATATACTTTACACGCATAGCCTCAATAGAGTACAACAACAAATCGGTATATTGCTTAAACAATAGTATTTCTTGTTGATTTAGTATTTGCTTCTGTTGTACAGCAGTAATTAACTCTTTGAGTGTAAAATCTATCATCTTGTGATAGAATACATATTGCTCTTTAGAGTCTAATACTGCTGAATCTAATGGTGTAACAATCATTTTTTAGTAACAAGTATTAAGTACGAAGTGTAAAGTGAACAAGCTATATTAGAAACTTAAAACTAATGACTTGTTACTTTATACTCATTACTATCCAAGTAAATCATCCTCATTAACCTCTGGTTTTGGCTCGCCAACAGGTTCACCACCATTTGATGGAGCATTAGGATCTGCTTTATAGTACTCATCAAAAATCTCTTTCATGTCAATGCCATAACGGTCTGCAAAGTTTTTCTGAATTTCTGCATCTTTAGATCGGATATCTTTTAAAGCTTCAGCATAACTTCCATATACACCTTGCATCACTTTTTCATGAACTGGTATGTTATCCATCATCTCCTGACGCGCTTTGGCGCTAGCTGTATGCATCGCGGCAAGTGTTTCTCCAATATGCTCGTCTGTTTTAACACCCAAATGTTCTAATATTGCAGCAAACTCTTGATCTGTACGTGCTTTTAAAGCTACCACATAACCATCGTAATATTTTAGACGCTCGTCCGTGTCTGATTTTAATTTAGCACGGTGGGTCTGTAAATTACTTCTCAAAGAGGTCAATACCTTAATCGTTAAGTTATGTTTATGCACAAAACTATCTTTTGAAGCCGCTAAAGTGGTGTAGGCATTTTTAAGACCTTCTAGCTCTTCAACCTTCTGTTCTAATTGTGTTACTTTTTCCAAAGCTTCAGAATATTCGGTAGACTGCTTGTCTGCAACTTCTTCTAAAGCTTGGCGTGCTTGTTTTAACAGAGCATATTGCTCTTCAAGCTTTGCTTCTACTTCTTTTTTCTTCTGTAACGCTTTTGTGTGGTTGTTACTCGCTTCTACAATAGCCGTTTTAAGACTCTCTTCAACCTCTTTAATTTCAAGCTCCCTATCTTTTAATCGTTTAATAGCAGCCTGACTTTTAAAAGACAATTCGTTTAGCAAGGTTTGTACATCTGCAGTCTCTATACGTTGCTGAAACATGGCCTTAGCTTTATTGTCTGCTCCATCACGTTGCTTTTGAGCTGTAGCTAATTCTTGCTCGGCATCTCTGATCTTTCCTTTACGTCCCCAGAGATTATTCCACCAAGTGTCTGGTTTATTTTTAGCATCTTCTAGCTCAACTTTTGCACGTTCTAGACGTTTTACAGCATCATCTATGATTTTTTGCTCTGCCGCATTAAGTGCTGAAAAGCCTTCGAACATAATACCAACTTCATCTTGATAGTCGGTTAAATCCTTAATGGCATCAAGAAGTGTCGTTCTATCTTTCTCTGCCATGTCCACAACATTATCTAATGTGGCATTTAAAATTTTCTGACGACTTTCTGGATCATCCTCTTGAGCAAGCTTAGACTTCATTTGGTCTATGGCTTTACCCCAGTTTACATCTACTTTTTCAGCTTTTTCTTGTGAATTAGTTTCTAATAAATCAAAATCATCAGACATATTGTTTAGTGTTATTTAGTTGAACAATTTTTCGGATAAGCAATTTCGGTAATTTTTTAAGACTATAAAAGCTTTACCTGCAAATTATATGTAGCATTTGTAATAAAAATGTTACAATATTTTATATCTAACCAAATGTTGAATACCTTTATAGAAAATCAAAAAAATGAAATCCATAAAATCTGCATTGATCTTATTGCTTGTAGTGACTGTACTTTGCTGTAAAAAGGAAAAAGAAAATACAGCCATTATCGAAAAAGAAGGAGAAGTCGTTACTGACGAGTCTGTAAACGTCATTCCTATTACTCATGGCACATTAATTCTCGAAACTGAGAATGATGTTATATACATAGACCCCACAGGTGGTTTAAAAGCCTTTAAGAATCAAAAAGCGCCAACATTGGTTTTGGTTACAGACATTCACGGAGATCATTTAAGCAAAAACACCCTAGAGTCATTAAATCTCAATACCACAACACTAATTGGACCTAAAGCAGTAACCGATAAAATCCCAAGTACCATAAGTAAAACCATAATCACCTTAAATAATGGAGATACTTATATGCATGGTGATATGAAGATTGAGGCTATTCCGATGTACAACTTAAGAGAGGAGGCTTTGCAGTATCACACAAAAGGAAGAGGTAATGGCTATGTATTGGATATTAAAACAGAACGTATCTATATTTCTGGTGATACTGAAGATATTGCTGAAATGAGAAATCTAAAACATATCGATAAAGCTTTTGTTTGTATGAACTTACCCTGGACCATGACTGTTGAAAGTGCCGCAAACGCTGTCCTAGAATTTAAGCCTAAAACTGTTTACCCCTACCATTACAGAGGATCTGATGGTATGAGTGATGTAAATAAGTTTAAGAAAATTGTCGTTAAGGGAAATGACTCAATTAATGTTAAACTATTAGACTGGTATTAATGAATAAATATGTTAAATTTTTACATTGTTAACAAGTTAAAAAACCATGTTCCCTAGCCTAGAATAGTGCGTTTCGTAGCATTATACCTCCCTTTCATCGGTAAAATTGTTGAAAACAATATTCTAAATAATTTAAAATTAAGCATTTAGATTAGGATTTTTTACTATATTAGCCCAGTAGAACCCAAATCTAACTATTCCGATCATGCTTAACAATATGCTTTTCAAGGCTTTAGTTGTGACTACAGAGCAACTTACCATCATTTTAATAGCTGTTGCTTCAATATTCCTTGTTTTCATTATTCATGCTATAATTAAGATGTATAAATTGAAAGCTGAAAACAAAAAATTAATGGAGACAAATGCGTTTCGTGATGCTGATGATTCCTATAAGGATTTTACCAGTAGTCATCTTTATGATGTTGACAATTAATAATTAAATAGTAAAACAAAAAAAGCCTGCAAAAGCAGGCTTTTTTTGTACAGCTATCTAAGCTTTATCTTACTAACTTTTTATATTTTATACGTTTTGGTATTAAATCACCACCTAAACGTTTTTTCTTATTTTCTTCATAATCGCTAAAGCCACCTTCGAAGAAATACACTTGACTATCACCTTCAAAAGCTAATATATGCGTACAGATTCTATCTAAAAACCATCTATCGTGACTAATCACTACAGCACAACCTGCAAAGTTTTCCAAGCCTTCTTCTAGTGCTCGTAGTGTATTGACATCTAAATCATTAGTAGGCTCATCTAAAAGTAACACATTACCTTCTTCTTTAAGTGTCATTGCCAAGTGCAAACGGTTACGCTCCCCACCTGATAATAGCTTTACTTTTTTATTCTGTTCGCTTCCTGAGAAATTAAATCGACTTAAATACGCTCTAGAGTTAACTTGTCTTCCACCCATCATCACCAGTTCTTGCTCGTCACTAAAATTCTGCCATATCGATTTTTCGGGATCAATATTTGAATGCTTTTGGTCTACGTATGCAATCTCGGCAGTTTCACCTACTCTAAATTCTCCTTTATCAGGAGTTTCCTCTCCCATTATCATTCTAAAAATTGTCGTTTTACCAGCTCCGTTGGGACCAATAACACCAACAATACCTGCTTGTGGAAGATTAAAATTTAAGTCATCATATAATAATTTATCATCATAACCTTTGGCTACACCAATGGCTTCAATTACGTTTGTTCCTAAACGCGGTCCATTTGGTATGTATATTTCAAGTTTTTCGTCAAGTTGTTTTTGATCTTGACTCATCAATTTATCGTAATTCTTTAAACGCGCCTTTTGTTTCGTTTGCCGTCCTTTAGCACCTTGCCTCACCCATTCCAATTCACGCTCTAATGTTTTCTGACGCTTAGATGCCGATTTGCTTTCTTGTGCCAAACGTTTAGATTTTTGATCTAACCAAGACGAATAATTGCCTTTCCACGGTATACCTTCTCCTCTATCGAGTTCTAGTATCCAACCTGCCACATTATCCAAGAAGTACCTATCGTGGGTTACAGCGATGACTGTGCCTTTATATTGTGCCAAATGATGCTCTAGCCAATGAACAGACTCAGCATCTAAATGGTTGGTTGGCTCATCTAATAGTAATACGTCTGGTTCTTTAAGCAGTAAACGGCATAATGCTACACGACGACGCTCTCCTCCGGATAATACACCAATCTTTTTGTCTCCATCTGGTGTACGCAAAGCATCCATGGCTATTTCAAGCTTAGTGTCAAGTTCCCATGCATTGGTTGCATCAATTTGATCTTGTAATTCAGCTTGACGATTCATAAGTTTTTCCATCTTATCCGGATCACTATAAACCTCTTCTAAACCAAACTGATCATTAATACTGTTGTATTCATCGAGTATGGCAACTGTTTCTGCAGCACCTTCTCGCACAACTTCCATTACGGTTTTATTATCGTCTAACTGAGGTTCTTGTTCTAAATAACCAACAGTATAACCAGGTTTAAACACCACGTCACCTTGGTAATTCTTATCAACACCTGCGATAATCTTTAAAAGTGTTGATTTACCTGATCCGTTAAGACCTAAGATTCCTATCTTAGCACCATAAAAGAAGCTTAAGTAGATGTTTTTTAAAACTGGTGTATTGGCTGATTGAAATGTCTTGGTAACACCAGACATTGAAAAAATTATTTGTTTATCGTCACTCATGTAGTAATTAGTCTTTAGTAAAAAGTATTTAGTCTTGAATTTTTTATATTAATCTATTAGGGTACAGTAAAAGTAGAAACAATAATGATTTTTAAACTCTCCCTTTTAAAGCGTTAAACACCCAAGCAATAGCAAAAAAGCCAAACCCTACCGTTGCAAAACCCCAGCCTGCAACATCATCGTATTTATATGCACCCATTAATATTAGTATCACCCCCATTATCAACATGAGAACCGTAGCCCAAGCTAATACTGTATTTTTATTCATCGCCATAATCGTATTCTTAGTTTTAGATCGTTAGTTAAAAACAAATATCGTGAAATAAACTAAAAAAGCATTCTAAAATTAGAATGCTTTTTCTGCTATTAACCAATTGTTGTTAATCTAGTTCATTGGAACTTCAATGATTATCAATTCTGAATTGGCAGTAGATTTAATTGATACTCGATCTGTTTCTGAAACCCCTATGGCATCTCTTTTAGTTAAAGAATTACTTTCTACATCTACCTCACCATCAGCAACAAAAACATAGATGCCGTTATTTTTAGATTTAGGGTTTATATCTATTGACTTATCAACATCTAAATGAGTTCTGTATATATAAGCTTGTTGACTAATCGGTAAAGCATCACCTTCTAATTTATCTTTAGGTGCAACAACAGTCTGAATTTTATTTCGTTTTCCTTCATCAGAAAATCGCTTTTGCTCATAATTAGGTTCTACACTCTTTTCTTCTGGAAGAATCCATAATTGAAGAAAATTAACTTCATCGGTTTTACTGTCATTAAATTCAGAATGTGTTAGGCCTGTTCCTGCACTCATCACCTGTACTTCACCAACTTCAATAGCACGCTTATTTCCCATACTATCTTTATGTGACAATGCGCCTTTTAGTGGAATTGAAATGATTTCCATATTTTGGTGCGGATGAGTACCAAATCCCATTTTAGGTTGTACCACATCATCATTTAAAACGCGTAACATACCAAAACTCATTCGCTCTGGGTTTTGATAGCCAGCAAAACTGAATGTATGGTGTGATTTTAACCAACCGTGATCTGCATAACCTCTTGTATCTGCTTTGTGAATTATAGTTTTCATAATATTTTGTTTTAATTTATATTCCCAATAAAATGGGAAAACTTGTTATACTTAATTTAAATTTTTACTTATAATTAACTTTGACTGCACTCAATTTAGCAATCATTAACTTGCTGGAAGAAATCCCATTTTACCCATTTGGTAATCTCGCATTGCTTCCATTAATTCTGTTTGATTATTCATTACATAAGGACCATAGGTCGCTACAGGTTCATTAAACGGATCGCCAGATAGAAACAACAATAAGCTATCCGATGAAGCTTCAATTGTAAAACCATCTCCATCCTGATTAAACTGAATAAGTTGATTTTTATCTAACTCTAAAGTCGTCTCTCCGTTAATCTTTACTTTACCTTTTAATAGATATAATAAACTTTGATGTGAATTAGAAAATGAAATAGACTCTAGTCCACCCGCTTTGGTCTTTATAATGAAAGTATTTACAGACGTCTGAGTTGCTATCCTCCCATAGGTATTGTTTAATTCGCCAGAAATAATTCTTGTTTCTACATTACCATCTTCAGAATTAACAACTCTAAAATCTTTATACTTTGCATGCTGATAGTTGGGTTGCATCATCTTCTTTTCAGCTGGAAGGTTTAACCATAATTGAATTCCTTCTATAGTTCCACCTCGACTAACAAATTTCTTTGTTGGACCTTCAGCATGGATAATTCCGCGACCAGCTGTAGTCCATTGTACATCGCCTGCTTCAACGACACTTTCATTACCTAGCGAATCTCGATGTAATTGTTCCCCTTGTACTAAAAAGGTTATAGGCTCAAAACCTCTATGAGGATGAGGTCCTAAATCGAATGGATTACTTTTTTCATTAATTTCATAAGGACCGTAGTGATGTAATAGAATAAACGGGTCTATCATATCTATACCTTGCGTTGGCAATGGTTGACGCAAACGTATTGGCCCCATATTAACGAAATCACTTCGTCCTACTCTTTTTATTGAATTTAATTTCATTTTAATTTTCCTTTTATTTAAAATATTTTCCATGGAAAATATTTAGTTAAAAAAATACGACTAGCGCATCTTATCTAATAAATCACTTAATTGTTCTGCTTCTTCTTCGTTTAGGTTTTTTAGCAATTCTTTATTTAAATTTTTAGGTATTGAATCTAACAAGTCCTTACCTTCTTGGGTTATAGCAATCTTTACCACGCGCCTGTCATGCTCAGACGGTAAACGCTCTATATAATTTTTAGCACAAAGTTTATCCATTAACCTGGTGGCATTAGGTGAACGTTCTAACATTCTGTCTTTTATAGTTTGAACTTTTAATGGCTCACCAGCACCGCGTAATATCCTCAAAATATTGTATTGTTGAGGGCTAATTCCATATACCTTAAAGAATTCGTTTTGGCAACTGTTGATCCAGTTGGCCGTGTAAACAATATTAAGCAATGCCTTTATTTTATTGTTCTCAAACTTTGAATTGATATCTTTTGCTAAATCACCCATATTAAAATCTTACATCATTATATTCACTTCGCTTCTTAAAAACTGCATTGGCGAAAGGGCAAAGCGGCATAATTTTAAGATTGTTTTCTCTGGCGTAAATTACAGAAGCTTCTACTAATTTATAGCCTACACCTTGTCCTTTAAGAGATTCATCAACCTCTGTATGGTCAATTATTATTTTATCAGCACCAGCATGGCTATAAGTCATTAACCCAAGCTTTTTTCCGTCTACTTCATAAAAGAATTCTCCTTTCTTTTCGTTGTCGTTTTGTTGAATTTCCATATTTATAAGCTTGCTTTAAATTGTTTTACTTCTTCTAACAATTCATTGTTCAATTCTTCATTAATAATTTTTCCATTTTCAAAATTTTTATGAAAACCAGGTAATGAGAACTTACCGACAATATTGGCTTCGTGCCTTGGAAAACGGTCTGAAGCTATCCCTAAAACCGAAAGCCCACCTCTTTGGCCTGGTGAAGTTGCCATAAGCAACATTGATTTTCCCAAAAAGGTTTTTTGTTCTACTCTACTCGCCCAATCAAAGATATTCTTAAAAGCACCAGAATAAGCACCATTATATTCAGCTAAAGAAATGATAATGCCATTAGCGTTTCTAATTTCATCTACAAAAGCCAGAGCTTCTTTTGGATAGCCCGATTCTTTTTCTCTGTCCGAGCTATAGATAGGCATTTCATAATTATTTAAATCTAAAACTTTAACTTCTACTCCGTCGACCAATGATGCCGCATAGGTTGCCAATTGTTTGTTTATAGAAGTGCTACTATTACTTCCTGCAAGTGCTATTATTTTTTTCATTTATATATACGATTAATTTTATAGTACAAATATATAATAAAAATATTTATATTCCAAGGAATATATTTCCGTGTTATGTATTTTAACAAAGTATTCACTTTTTATACATCGATTGGTTTTGTAAATTCGTGGAAATCAAATTTGAAAATTACTAATTTTAAAGATACCCAATTTCTGGGCAATTCATATGGATATAAAATTCAATAAAAACGAAGACCACAATAAACTCTTAGTATCAGCACTAAAAAAACGCTTAACAAAAGTAAAACTTGGTGGTGGGC
Source organism: Winogradskyella luteola (assembly GCF_019203985.1). Taxonomy (GTDB): domain Bacteria; phylum Bacteroidota; class Bacteroidia; order Flavobacteriales; family Flavobacteriaceae; genus Winogradskyella; species Winogradskyella luteola. Next base: position 273,127 of record NZ_JAGSPD010000002.1, read on the forward strand.
AAAAAAGTATTGACAAGCACCACAGCAAAGGTAAAATGACAGCCAGAGAGCGTGTAGATTACCTATTGGATCCAAAAGCCAAATCTATTGAGATTGGTGCTTTTGCAGGTGAAGATATGTACGAGCAGTATGGTGGTTGTCCATCAGGCGGAGTGGTCGTAAAAATTGGTTATGTAAAAGGCAAACAGTGTATTGTTGTTGCCAATGATGCTACAGTAAAGGCTGGAGCCTGGTTTCCTATAACAGGAAAGAAAAACCTCCGTGCTCAAGAAATTGCCATAGAAAACAGACTCCCTATTATATATCTTGTTGATAGTGCTGGTGTTTTTCTACCTATGCAAGATGAAATCTTCCCTGATAAAGAACATTTTGGACGCATCTTTAGAAACAATGCAGTAATGAGTAGTATGGGAATTACACAGATTGCTGCAGTAATGGGCAGTTGTGTTGCAGGTGGAGCTTATTTGCCCATTATGAGTGATGAAGCACTTATTGTTGATAAAACTGGTAGCATTTTCCTGGCAGGCAGCTATTTGGTAAAGGCAGCTATTGGTGAAACCATAGATAATGAAACCTTAGGCGGAGCCACTACACATTGTGAAATTTCTGGTGTAACGGATTATAAGGCTAAAGACGATAAAGATGCTCTAGATAAAATTAAAAACATAATTGATAAAATTGGTGATTATGACAAAGCTGGTTTTAATCGCATAGCTTCAAAAAAGCCTACAGAAAACCCTGAAGATATTTATGGTATTTTACCAAAGAGTAGAGCTGACCAATACGATATGAAAGACATTATAAAACGTTTGGTCGACAATTCTGAATTTGAAGAATACAAGGAAGGCTATGGCAAAACCATTATTACAGCTTATGCCAGGATTGATGGTTGGGCTGTTGGTATTGTTGCCAACCAACGTCATATTGTAAAAACTACTGGAGCAAAAACCAAGCCTAGTGAAATGCAGTTTGGTGGAGTAATATATAACGATTCAGCGGATAAAGCGACGCGATTTATTGCCAATTGCAACCAAAAGAAAATACCATTGGTGTTTTTACAAGATGTAACAGGCTTTATGGTTGGTAGCAAATCTGAGCATAGTGGCATTATTAAAGATGGTGCTAAAATGGTAAATGCAGTTAGTAATTCTGTTGTGCCAAAATTTACAATCGTTATTGGCAATAGCTATGGTGCAGGCAATTATGCCATGTGCGGAAAAGCTTATGACCCAAGATTGATCGCTGCTTGGCCAAGTGCTGAACTTGCCGTTATGAGTGGTAAATCTGCAGCTAAGGTTCTATTGCAAATAGAAACGGCCTCTCTTAAAAAGAAAGGGGAAACAATAACCAAAGAGAAAGAAGAGGAACTATTCAATAAGATTAAGTCTAGATATGATAATCAAGTATCACCTTACTATGCCGCTGCAAGACTTTGGACAGATGCAGTTATAGATCCATTGGATACTAGAACATGGATTAGTATGGGTATTGAAGCGGCTGACCACTCACCTATTGAGAAACCTTTTAACTTAGGTGTGTTGCAAGTATAATATGCAACAAGACACTGTAAATAAAAAACGACCTTTATATGTAATACTATTATTGATATTAGCCGCAGAGGCTGTTTTTATTTTACCCTTTGTTTTACAGCGCATTTTTAGAACTACTTTTCTAGAATCGTTTTCTATTACCGATACTGAAATAGGAAGTTGTTTTGCAGCTTATGGTACTGTGGCTTTAGTATCTTATCTTTTTGGCGGACCGCTAGCAGACAAGTTTAAACCCAACGTATTAATGTCAGTTGCGCTAATTTTAACAGCTTCAGGTGGATTCTACTTAGCGACATATCCTACACTTTATAATCTTCATATACTTTACGGTTTTTGGGGTTTTACAACTATTTTTCTGTTTTGGGCAGCAATGATAAAAGCCACAAGAATTTGGGGAGGATCTAATAAACAAGGCATAGCCTTTGGATTTTTGGATGGTGGCCGCGGTCTTGTCGCAGCTCTTTTTGGCTCAGCAGGAGTGGTTATCTTTTCATTATTTATTACAAAAGAGGTTGAACTTACATCAATTGAAGAGCGTCGTATAGCTTTTAAACAAGTCATCACCTATACCTCTATTGCTGTAATGTGTATAGGTTTCATTGTTTTTTTCTTTTTAAAATTCTCTGAAACTGAAACTGTAGATTCTGATAAACCTTCAAAATTATTGACCTTAGAGAACCTTAAATCAGTTGTAAAATTTAAAGCCGTTTGGCTACTCATGATTATTATTCTTTGTGCGTACTATGGCTATAAAATGACGGACCTTTTTAGTAAATATGCCGAACAGGTTATGAATTACAATAAAATTGAGGCTGCTAAAGTTGGCACTTATCTACTTTACATAAGACCCGTTATTGGTATTGTTATTGGTATATTGGCAGATAGAACAAAAGCCTCTTTATGGATTGTTATAGGTTTCTTATTAATGACGATTACAAGCTTAATTTTTTATTTAGGTATTATTGATGATTCTACAACACTTCTTTTTATTCTCTCCATAGGAACAATGGCATTAGGAGTATATTCAGCTCGAGTATTATATTTTGCCACACTTGAAGAAGCGAAAATTCCATTAGCAGTAACAGGAACTGCTGTTGGTTTTATTTCTATAGTTGGTTATACACCAGATATTTTTGCAGGTTTGTTAATGGGTTATTTTTTAGATGCAAATAAAGGTGCTATTGGTTTACAACATGCTTTTGGCGTAATGGGACTATTTACATTTGTGGGTTTAGTCGCTTCATTTTTGTTTTATAGGCAGGTTCAGAAGAATCATGTGAATTAGATTACATCTAATAATTAGGCATAAAAAAAGAGCACAAAATGTGCTCTTTAAATTTTATATTTTAAAACTTAGTGCGATGTATTTTCACGCTTAGCTTTCTTCTCTTCTCTAATCTCCTTAAAACGCTCTATTGCCGAACCAAAGACCCAGTAAGGAATAACAAATGTTAAAAGGAATATCATTAACCAAAACCCAATAGTTAGTATGGTTAAAAAAGCTAAAAATCCTAAATACTGATCAAATTCGAACATAATTACGTTTAATTTTTACTTACGCAAAGATATAACCAAAATATAAGTTTTACAATAGCAAAATTGAGATTTATTAACATGAAATGAACAGTGGGCTAAACTGCTTTAATTAATAATTCTGCAGTTGCTGGATTTGTCGCTAAAGGCACATCATGCACATCACAAAGTCTCATTAACATTAAAACATCTGGTTCATGAGGATGACGATCTAAAGGATCCCTAAAAAATAACACCATATTACATTTACCTTCTGCAACTCTAGAAGCTATTTGTGCATCACCTCCAAGTGGCCCAGAAAGAAGTGCATTAACTTTAAAGCCAGCTTTTAAAACTTTTTCACCTGTTGTACCAGTAGAAACCAGGGAAATTTGTTTCTGATGTAGTATATCGCTATGCGCATTTAAAAACTGAACCATCTCAGCTTTTTTTCCATCATGAGCAATAATTGCAATTTCCATTTATAAATTTTTAACGTGATACTCAACCAAACCATCTATTGGTCGTCTTACAAAGTTACCTACCTTGTAATTATACTCTGCTGCAATTTCCTTAATTTCTTCTTGTGAAAAATAAGCTATAGATCCTGCAAAATGAACCGGAATCCCTGTACTCAATTCTTCTTTAAACTGAAGAATCATATGCTCAGTAAATTTTCGCAGCCCTCGTTTAATTAAATCTTTAATATAATCTGAATCTTTATTCAAAAACATGAATTCTGCAAAATTTGCCAAATATGCATTGGGATTGGGTTGTTTATACAGATTATATTTTATGTAATCAGCTTCTAAATCATATTTATGATCAAATGCCAACTTTAAATAATGAGGCATTACATCAAAGTAATAATCTCGAATCAATTCCTTACCGTAATAATTACCACTGGCTTCGTCCATTAAGGTATATCCCAAACTCAGTACTCGTTGATGGAGTTTTTCACCATCAAAATAACAACAATTAGATCCTGTACCCATTATACACACTACTGCTGCTTCGTCGTTAGTGTCGATACATGCTCTTACAGCCGCCATAGTATCTTCTTGAACTTCGACTTTTGCATTGGTGAAAATGTCTTCTAAGATGGTTTTTAGTATAAGTCTAGGATTTTCAGTTCCACATCCTGCACCATAGAAAAACACATGGGTTACTTCGTTACTCATCGCTAAGAGTTCATCACTCTTTCGTATAATTTTATCTAGCTTTTTCTCACTGAGTATTGCAGGATTTAAGCCTTTAGTCCTAATTTTTTGGGTAGCGAGATTTCCTTTTTCGTCAATTGCAATCCAATCGCATTTTGTAGAACCGCCATCTGTAATTAAAATCATAGTAATAAAAATTAAAAATTCCGTAGGTATGATTAATTCATAATCCTACGGAATTTCTGAATTAATGATGAATAATATTATAAACTATTAATCTTCTGTGCTAAATCTACCAACTTATTAGAGTAAGCAAATTCATTATCGTACCAAGATACAACTTTGAAGAATTTTGAATTAAGCTCAATACCTGCACTTGCATCAAAAATACTTGTACGCGCGTCGCTAACAAAATCCTGAGAGACGACTGCCTCTTCCGTATAGCCCAATACTCCTTTCATGGAACCTTCAGAGGCTTTTTTGAATGCTGCCTTAATCTCTTCTAAAGACGTTTCGTTTTTGGTTCTTACCGTTAAATCCACAACAGAAACATCTGCAGTTGGCACTCTAAATGCCATACCTGTTAATTTTCCGTTTAATTTTGGAATAACCTTACCAACAGCTTTTGCTGCTCCAGTAGTCGAAGGGATAATATTATTTAAAGCTGAACGCCCTAATCTATAATTTTTACGTGATGGCCCATCAACTGTTAATTGCGTTGCAGTAGATGCATGAATCGTTGTCATTAGAGCTTCTTCTATACCAAAATTATCATCTAAAACCTTAGCGACTGGTGCCAAACAGTTTGTTGTACAAGATGCGTTAGAAACTATTTTATGATCACTTGTTAATTCATCATCATTAACACCCATAACAAACATAGGAGCATCCTTACTAGGTGCAGAGATTGCTACTTTTTTGGCGCCAGCATCAATATGGTATTGTGCCGTTTCCAATGTTGTAAAAATACCTGTACATTCAGCAACTACATCAGTGCCAACTTCGTCCCATTTTAAGTTTTTAGGGTCGCGCTCAGCAGTTACACGGATTGTTTTGCCATCTACAACCAAGTGACCATCTTTAACTTCTACAGTACCATCGAAACGACCATGTACTGAATCATACTTTAATAAATATGCTAGATGCTCTACATCTAATAAATCATTTATAGCAACAACATCTACATCTGGACGTTTTACCGTAGCTCTAAATACTATTCTACCTATTCTACCGAATCCGTTGATTCCTAATTTTAAATTTGACATTTTTTTCTTAGTTTAATTTAAGTGTTATCTTTCATATGGACATTATGTCCGAAACTCTTAAGAGTTCCATATTTATTTTTGACTTTCCTTTGACAGCTTGGTCAAATGGTGTTAAATCCATGATGTCGTTTTTAAGCCCTACCATGTAATTGCTTTTTCCTATAATTAGGCTTTCTACGGCTTTAACTCCCATTCTACTTGCCAAAACCCGATCGAAACAAGATGGCGAACCTCCACGTTGCATGTGACCTAAAACAGATACTCGCACTTCATATTCTGTCATATTTTCTTCTACATAGTCTGCTAATTCAAATACGTTTTTACCAATTTTATCACCTTCAGCAACAACGACTATGCTCGAAGATTTACCTGATTGCTTACTACGTCTTAATGATTCCAACAAACGATCTAGACCCAAATCTTCCTCAGGAATTAAAATCTCTTCAGCACCAGCACCGACACCAACATTTAGAGCAATATGCCCCACATCACGCCCCATTACTTCAATAAAAAACAAACGGTTATGCGAACTTGCGGTATCTCTAATCTTATCTATAGCTTCTACAACTGTATTTAAAGCTGTATCATAACCAAGTGTATGCGTTGTACCAAAAATATCGTTATCTATTGTGCCGGGAATACCCATTACAGGGAAACCAAACTCTTGATTAAATATCATGGCTCCAGTAAAACTTCCATCTCCTCCAACAACTACAAAAGCATCAATACCTGCTTTTTTTAATTGTTCGTGCGCTTTAGCTCTTCCTTCTTTAGTTCTAAATTCTTGTGAACGCGCTGATTTTAAAATTGTACCACCTTTATTGATGATACCTTTTACGCTACGCGCATCCATCTTTTCAAAATCGCCATCTATCATACCTTCATAACCTCTGTAAATTCCATAACATTCTATATCGTGAAAAGCACAGGTTCTAACAACAGATCTAACAGCGGCATTCATTCCCGGAGAATCGCCTCCAGAAGTCATTACACCTATTTTTTTTATTGTATGTAGCATTTTTTTGAATTCTTTACAGTAAAATTAATAAACAATACACAGTTAAATGTGACTATTGTCATAAAATAACTGACCAATAATCAATTCAAACGTTTTCGTTAATAAATATTTTAATAAAATAAAAAATGATGTGATTTTTAAGACTTAGATTTTGTCTTTTTCTTTTTCATTGACATATATTCTGGCATAAAACTATCTTCCTCTTCGTCTTTGTTTTCTTCTTCTTTTTCAACCTTTTTATCTTTCTTGTTTTTTCCTGAAAATACAATATCAAGTAATTCTTTAAAATCATTGAACTCTACATTATAGGATAATCCCACTCCTTGAGTATAGCCGATTTCCTCACCAAAGTTTCTAATTGTATTTTCTCGATTAAATACCTTGGCACGAAGTGTTCCATCATCATTGAGCAGCCAGTCAATCTGTACATCGCCAGTGATGGTAGTTTGTTGCGCTGTACCAAAAGGGACACCAACCTTACCGTTTATCAAAATTTTATCTGATAATTTAGTTTGTAATGTTAAACCTACTCTACTATTGGTTTGTAATTCTGGGGTATCTTGACCTAATTCTAAATCCACGCCTACTCGTAGGTCTTCGCTATCACCGCCCAAAAGATTATTAACTATTCCTGAGAGACGCTCTGCAATTGTTCCATTAAAGTCGAGCCCACTAACTCCACTTGCAAAACCACCAGTAGCTAAAAAAATCAGTGCTTGATTATCGCGCTCATCCTTTGAAGACAATCTATAATCTAGCTCCGACTTTACAGTGGACGTTACAGTTGGAAATCTAAAATTAAACTCTGGATCTGGTTGTTCTAATTGACCTGTAAGTTGTATCTCTACTTCAACAGGTATACTTTGGTTTATTGGATTGTCCAATAAAACAGACGGATTGGCCAAACCTTTATAAACTGCTTTTATGTCTATTTGTGCTTTCAAAGGGTTTCCCTCCCATACAATACTACTGCCCTGCTCTACATCAAATCGTTTTTCTACGAGTCCTCGATACTTAAAATTGTAAGTTCCTTCAAATACGGAAAAATCTCCCCACATATTAAAAGTACCTTTGGTATTTATTAAAAAATTTAAGTTACCCTCACCTCTTCCTTTTATAGTGCTACCAGATTCTTTGTCTATTACAATTTCTATAGTAGCATTTTGATTTACATTTAAATCAAAGTCTAAGACCAAACCTTTTACTGCTATCTGCTCTTGTATTTCTCCATTTATTCTGGCTTCTTTTTCTTCTCGAGTTAAGAAATGGATAAAAGAATTGTCTCCAAAACTTTCTGAATCATTAAGAGGGATAAAGAACTCTGTACCAGATTCAGTTCTTCCATCTTCTACCTTAATAACCAACTGGTCGGTTGGCCCGTTGATTTTTGCAGTTCCGGATATAAATCCTGTACCATAATACAGTTCGTCTTCAGATTCTTCTGTATTTAATACTAAAAGACGACTTGTGGAGAGGTCTAAGCCTAATTTCCAATCTGAAAAATTATTGTGTTCTATATAGCCATTCAATCTTCCTTGCGAGAAATATTTAGAATCTGTCATGGCAACGTTATTGAAAATAAAGCGTTGATCGCGGAGTGTTACTTTTGAGTCAAAATCAAAACCATAATCCACATTGAGATATGGAATGGACAAGCCTGCTCTATCTAGTAACAACTCTCCATCTATACTTGGCTTTTTAAGGCTGCCTGTTACCTTAGCATTACCAGAAACCAGCCCTCTTATATTACTAATAACTCCCTCACCTAAGGGATTTAAAGGATCTAGCAAAAATTCTTCAAAAGCAACATCTAAGTTAATTTTTGGGTTACGCTCTGCGACATCTATGTTACCCTTTGCCAATAAAGAGGTTAAGTTATCATTAATGAGTGATACATCTACCTTGTAATTTGTGATTGAATTATTGCCTTCTAACTTGGCCGTTAAGTTTCCTAAATCATAATCATTCACAAAAAGATTACTAACCTCTATGTTAGATTTTGGCAAATACACTCCATTGGTTTGTATAATATCTACTTTACCACTAACGACTCCCTTTAATGCTAAACTATCTATGCGAGGCGTAATTTTCACCAATTGTACATCCTTAAAATCAACTTTCAAATTCTTATTGGCTTTATCACTAATGTTGCCAGAGATTTCGATCTCTTCATCTCCTTGATTTATGGTAATAGGAAAAATATCGAAAGCCTTAAATTGCCTATCAAAACGTATTTTATTGAAAGTGTTTTTCTCAGAATTGATAAACCAGTCATAACCCTTGAATAAAATATCAGATTTTCTAAAGCCAACGATAGATTTATTGGCTTCATCTATAGTATAAAATAGATTGAGGTTAAATTCATCCTTATTACCGACACCACCTTTAAACTCAGATTTAATTAGCAACGTATCTCTTTTAGTAACATTGATAAGACTAAAATCTGAAGCATTATAAACACCAGCACTTAAGCTATCTATTTCAATAAACGTGTTGTAAACAGGGTTCCTATTATCGATGGTGACATTGATATTATTCACAAAATACTCTTGAAACCTAATTTCTGGCGAATTGAATGTAAGTTCAAAGTCTTTTTCGTTGGTTTCGATACGACCTTCGATAAAGGTGTTACTTGCCAAGGTTAGATCTTTATAAAATACAGCAGCAATTTTATTGTAAATGTTGAACTTAAAATTCATATACTGGCCTTCTTCCACTTCATTGGGTATGTAATTGGTATAAATACTTCCAATAGAATTCTCAACCAATTTTAAAATATCCTTGGTTTTAAATTGCCCTGTAACCTTACCATTGATAATGTCGGGTGAATTCACAGAAATTGTACGCTCATTTCCATTGAAAGAAGATACAATGTCAAAATCCTGAAACTCATAATCACTATCTTGATTTTTATAGGTGGTATTTTTAATATTTACAGCTCCACTGGCATTATCAAAAGTTGAACCTGTTGCGGTCATACTAACCAAGCCTCTGAATTCTGATATACTATCTCGGGTTACAAAATTTAAAACTTTAAGGTTGGCATACCCAACATTTGCTTTAAAATCGAATTTCTTTTCTTCTTCTGCGTAATCCACCAAGCCATTAAAGTCTATTTTAAGATTTGGATCATCAGCGTTTAATTTTCCATTAAAAATTTTATTACCTAAATCTCCTGAAACATTGATGCCTTCGTAAGTGTAGTCGTTATATTCCAAACTATACACATCACCTTTTACATCGGTTCGCAGGTTATCTAAGGTAAAGCCTTTGCCATCGACATCGACATTGGCCGACACATATTTAACCTTGGGATCTTCAATTAACTCACCAATATTGAATTCATTAAAAAAAATATTACCGATGTAACTGGCATTATCAATATCATCAATCTCGGTAAGCTCTAAGTCAGATTTTACAAATCCCAAATCAGTATCAATTTCTATATCTGCATCAATGCGTTTTGCAGTAATATAAGATGTTCCGCTAATTTTAAAATTACCAACTTTAGATAATACTGTTGGAATAGACTTGCCAAGAATATTTGGAAGCAAAGCTACAAGGTCATTGTAATTAGATGCTAAATTTTGAAATCTACCATTTAAGGCAAAACTATCACCTTCTTTATTAAATAAGTTCTTAAAGGTAATATCACCAATAATTCTTGTGTTTCTCGTTGTACTAACATTTAGGTTTTTTGCCTCCAGATTGTTTAAAGTGCCAGATAAATCAGCATTTAGACTTGCACGTTGGTTGATGCCAAATTCGTCAAAGAATACATTAAGTTCAGTTAACGATACTTCAGAGTCCCTAAAACTAGCAGTCACATTTACCTTATTTGTAAAATCCTTTAAATCTTCGCGCTTATAATCAAATCTTAAATCTCCTTTTAGTTCAGAACCCTTGGTTTTTATATTTAGGTCACCAAAATTCATATGGTCCAATGTGTATTCAAAATTTGCCATAAGGTTTTCTATAGCAATACCCCTACTATCCGTAAAACTGAACTTATTGATTCGCGAACTTACATCTGGCCCGTCAATTAAGAAATTAGTTGTATTGGCATTTAAATTACTAAACTCAAACACTTTTGGTATTTCTAAGTTTTCATCAATCAACCTAAAAGTTCCATTTTCTATGGATAGATCACTCGAAGAGAATAAGAATTTGCTCGGCCCTTGTCTTGGGTTATCATCATCGAACTTAGCAACAAAAACGTCTAGATTTGTATCCTCTTCACCTTTATAGGTTTTAAGGTTAAAAACTAAGTCTTCAATATCAATATCACCAAAGTTCAGCTTGCTATTATAAAGATTATTAAAACTAACAATAGAACTGTTTAACTCGCCAATGGCAATAAGCGTATCCTTTTTATAATCTCTGATAAGGATTTCCTTAAGTTCTATATCTCCATTAAGCTGAAGACCAACCTTACCGATATTAATGTCGGTTTTAAAATCTTCATTGAGTCGCTTTGTAGCATATTTACCAAGTTTGGTTTGTACGGCAGGAATACCAAGAATTAAAAAAACAATAAGGAAGAGCAGCAAAAATATGCCCACTATTTTACTTATTATTTTGAGTACTCTTTTGATAAGATTTACGCTTAAGAATTGATGAAATCTTCATTACCTTTGCATGTAATAATACGTTGTTGCGTAAGGTATTGGATTATATACTGTAAAATTAACAATTATAGTGCCATCATCGACTATGGAAAAAGAAAATATTTATATTCTCGGAATTGAATCCTCTTGCGATGATACTTCGGCTGCTGTATTATGTAACGATAGAATTTTAAGCAATGTTGTAGCGGATCAAAGAATACATGCGGAATATGGTGGTGTTGTGCCCGAGTTAGCCTCTAGGGCGCATCAGCAAAACATAGTTCCCGTGGTTCATCAAGCACTGGAAAAAGCTAACATTACCAAAGAACAATTGAGCGCAATTGCCTTTACCCGTGGACCAGGTCTAATGGGTTCACTTCTTGTTGGCACTTCGTTTGCTAAATCCTTAGCTTATGGTTTAGGTATTCCATTAATTGATGTTAACCATATGCAAGCGCACATTCTTGCGCATTTTATTGATGAAGATAATCACAAAAAGCCGCTATTCCCATTTTTGGCCCTGACCATTTCTGGCGGACATACTCAAATTGTAAAGGTGAGCCATCATTTTGAAATGGAAGTTTTAGGCGAAACCATTGACGATGCTGTTGGTGAAGCCTACGACAAAAGCGGAAAAGTATTAGGGCTGGGCTATCCTGCAGGCCCAGAAATTGACCGACGTGCACAATTGGGAAACCCTAAAGCTTATAAATTTACCAAGCCCAAAGTTGATGGTCTTAAATTTAGTTTTTCAGGATTAAAAACCGGAATCCTCTACTTTGTACAACGAGAAACCAAAGCCAATCCTAATTTTGTTGAAGAAAATCTTAATGATATTTGTGCCTCAATTCAGTATACAATTATTGGTATTTTAATGGATAAACTGAAACTCGCCGTAAAACAAACCGGTATAAAGCATATTGCTATTGGCGGAGGCGTTTCTGCGAATTCGGGAATTAGAAAAGCACTAAAGGATGCCGAAAACAAACATGGCTGGACCACCTATATTCCAAAATTTGAATACACAACAGACAACGCAGCTATGATTGCTATTGTTGGTTATTTAAAGTATTTGAAAAAAGATTTTTCGTATTTTGATGTTATGGCTACGGCTCGGTTGAAGATATGATTGTTAAAACATCTGTTGATAAGCAAAACTGTATTTCTTCAATTTAAAACTAAAAATTAGTTGTTTTGTGATACAATCAATCTCGAAATAAAAATGAAACAACTTTTTGTACTGTTATTAGTTTTTCCAATAATCGGTTTTTCCCAAGAAACCTTAGAACAAGAACTAGATTCCATAAGCACCGCAGAAGAAGCCAAAACATTTGCAAAAGCGCATAAAAAAGCGAATAAGAGTAAACTCTTTACCTTTAATAAAGAAAAGCACAAAACACGTTTAGCTGACGATCTTTTTAAACTTGTAAAAGGTGGGAAACAAGTCGTAAAGACAGATTACAAAAAAACATATTATAAGGTTATTGACAAAAATAAAGTAACACACTACAGGGTAAGCTATATTTATTTTGATGGGAGCAAAATGACACTAGAGGAAATTAATGACAAAAGAAACAAAATACTGGGACAATACAGTGATGGGTATAAATTTGACGCACTAGCTAAATTGCATTCTATGGATCTCAATGCAAAACGTGGTGGTGATTTGGGCTGGTTTCCCGAAGGGCAAATGCATCCAGAATTTGAAGACGCTGTAAAACAGCATAACACCAACGACATTTTCACCTTAGATATTGCTGACAAAAATTGGTCTTACATTGTTTTAAAAACTTTTGATGCCAAACCCATTGAAGAAATAACGGTTTTAAAATATACTGAAGCTGTTGAGTAATGCAACTATTCTACAACCCAAATATAACCGAAAACGATACAACGTTTAACTTTAATAAAGATGAAAGTCGGCACATCGTAAAAGTGCTCCGCAAAACAGTAGGTGACCAATTTTATATTACCAATGGAAAAGGTTGGCTATTTAAGGCCGAATTGACTCTGACCGACATAAAGCATTGTACTGTTAAGATCTTATCACAGAATTTAAAATCCAAACGGAATTACAGTCTACACTTAGCCGTTGCCCCAACTAAAATGAATGATCGTTATGAGTGGTTTTTAGAAAAGGCAACAGAAATTGGTATTGAAGAAATTACGCCCATAATCTGTGATAATAGTGAGCGCAAAGTCGTAAAACTAGAACGTTTTGAAAAGATTATTCAATCCGCCATGAAACAATCTTTACAATGTTATTTGCCAAAACTCAATCCACCGGTTTCCTTTAAAGATTTTGTAAATCAAGATGTTACTTATCAAAAATTTATAGCACATTGTGAGGACATCGATAAAAAATCTTTAAAGTCGCAACTCAAAGCAAACGAGAATTGTACCATTTTAATTGGCCCTGAAGGAGACTTTAGCGTTAAAGAAATTAAAATGGCTTTGGCTGATAACTATATTCCTGTAACTTTGGGTGATACACGCTTACGGACTGAAACTGCTGCAATAGTTGCTTGTCACTCCGTAGCATTTACCAATGAATAATGCATGAAATACTTAATCACATTATACTTAACCTTTTTTACGTGTTTACTTTTTTCTCAAGATGTTGCAATACTAAAATATAAAGGTGGAGGCGATTGGTACAGTAATCCAACAGCAATGCCAAATTTGGTGAAATATTGTAATGATAATATTGATACCAACATCAATGAAAACATTCAAACGGTAGAAGTTGGTAGTACTGATATTTTTCAGTTTCCTTTATTGCACATGACAGGTCATGGTAATGTTTTCTTTGACGATGACGATGCCAAAAATCTAAGAAACTATTTAATATCTGGTGGTTTTCTTCATATTGATGATAACTATGGTATGGAACCCTACATTACCAAAGAGCTCAAAAAAGTGTTTCCGAACAACGAATTGAAAGAAATCCCAAAAGATCACAAAATTTTTAATTCGGCATACAGTTTTCCTAACGGTTTACCAAAAATACATGAGCACGATGGCAAAGCACCACAAGCTTTTGGTATTTTTCACGAAGGAAGACTCGTATTACTTTTTACTTTTGAGAGTGACTTAGGTGATGGCTGGGAAGATCAGGAAGTACACAATGATCCAGAAGAAATACGCGAAAAAGCTCTAAAAATGGGAGCTAATATTGTTAAGTATGCCTTTACCAATTAATGGTTTTATGGTTAATGAATCATAAATTGTAATTCATATATCTAAAAATCGACTTGCAACTCACACACTACACTTCGAACTTTAAAAAGCAAACGCATCCCATAACTTTGATTTGCGATAATATAAGTAACGCTCCAAATATTGGAAGCCTATTTCGTATTGCTGATGCTTTTGGTGTTGAAGAAATCATTTTCTGTGGCAACCACGTTCCATTGGGAAAACGCATGACCAAAACATCGCGCTCTACTGAAAACTATGTAAAACACAGAATTGAAACTGAAATCTATACGGTTATAGAAAAATTAAAAGCAGACGACAATTATCTAATCGCCCTAGAAATTACAGAGAACAGTATAGAGCTTAATAATTTTAAACTCAATACAAATCGCCCCATAGTATTGATTCTTGGTGATGAAAATTTTGGTGTATCTGAAGCTATTCTTAAACATTGTGATGCCATTTTACATATTAATATGTATGGTAATAATAGTAGTATGAACGTAGTGCAAGCCACAGGTATCACGTTATACGAACTTACAAAACAACTCAACTCTTAAACCAAAAATTAGTTTATATTTAAACCATGAATTCAAAAATAATAGCAAACGGTATTTTAAGAGCGTTAGGGATTTTACTTGCCATAGCATCAGTACTCTTCTTCCTTTACAAAATACAATCCGTTATTGTTTACATTGCCATTGCCGCAGTAATCTCGTTAATTGGAAGACCAATCATCTTGTTTTTAAGACGTAAATTAAGATTTAATAATACAGTCGCTGTTGTGGTCACTATGGTTGTGTTTGTAATTTTATTATTGGGATTGATTAGTATGTTTATCCCATTGATAGCAGATCAGGGTCAGAAATTATCACTTGTTGATCTTAAACAGCTAGAAATCAATGTTGAAAATCTATACAATGAGATTCTAACTTATTTCGAATTGAAAAACATTGATGTAGAACAATCCATAAAAGATTCAAACCTATTATCGGAATTGGATTTCTCATTAATTCCCAACTTCTTCAATGGTCTAATCACTGGTTTTGGTAGTTTTAGTATGGGGCTATTTTCGGTTTTGTTCATCTCTTTTTTCTTTCTTAAAGATAGCCGCTTATTTGAAGATGGTATTATGACCTTTATACCTAGTGGAAACGAAACACGCACCAAACGCTCTTTCGCTAAAATAAAAGATCTATTATCGCGCTACTTTGTAGGTTTAATTTTTCAAATATTAATTCTATTTGTCATTTACACTATCGTGCTTCTCATCTTTGGAATAGACAATGCCGTAGTCATTGCATTTTTATGTGCATTACTGAACCTTGTACCATATGTTGGGCCATTAATTAGTGGTTTTTTAATGCTATTATTAAGCATGTCCAGTAATTTAGGAGAAAGCTTTAGTGAAGTCATTTTGCCAAAAACTACCTATGTAATGATAGGTTTTATCATCGCTCAATTAGTGGATAATTTCTTTAGCCAGCCATTTATATTTTCAAAAAGTGTAAAATCCCATCCTTTAGAAATCTTTTTAGTAATTATTATTGCTGGTATTTTATTCGGTATTGTAGGTATGATTGTAGCTGTACCGGCTTATACCGCAATTAAAGTAATTCTAAAAGAATTTCTATCAGAGTATAAGGTCGTTGGCAAACTCACAAAAGATTTATAATCTGCATTTGAATACTTCAATTTTAAATATTGAAATTCAAGAATTTATAAACTCCAATCTCAACACTGATATCGCGAGTTTGTTATTAAAAGGAATTCCTTTTGATGATGTAAACCCTAAAGACATAGTTGAGCAAATTGAAGCTAAGAAATCTTGCGAAAAAAAACTACCAACATGGTTTAATGCCAAGAACATTTACTATCCTAACAGGTTAAATATTGAGCAAACCTCTTCTGAAGTTACTGCAGAATATAAAGCCAATTTGGTTATAGGGAAATCGTTAATCGATTTAACTGGTGGTTTTGGTGTAGACGCCTATTTTTTTTCAAAACGCACTGAGACAACAATTTATTGTGAGATAAATACTGAATTATCACAAATTGTAAAGCATAATTACAAAGCCTTAAATGTTTCCAATATCGAATGCTTTAACGAAAATGGAATTGATGCTTTAAAATGTATCGATAAAGAATTCGATTGGATTTATATCGATCCTTCTCGACGAGATGACACTAAGAAAAAAGTGTTTTTACTATCTGATTGTACACCAAATGTAAAAACATTTCAAGGGTTGTTTGTAAAGTATGCCAAGCATATAATGATAAAAACATCCCCATTGTTAGATATTAAAGCTACAAAGACTGATTTAAAGCATGTAAAAACATTACATGTTATAGCGGTAAATAATGAGGTAAAAGAATTACTTTGGATTTTAGAGCGCAATTCTAATTTGGACTTTAAAATTAGGACTACAAACATTTTAAAATTCAGTAAGCAAGTATTTGAATTTCTTTTCGATGAAGAGTCTAATGCTAAAGTAAACTATTCAGAGCCACTTACCTATTTATACGAACCCAATGCTGCCTTACTTAAAGCTGGTGCGTTTAATTCTATTGGCAATCAATTAAAGATTTCTAAACTACACAAACACTCTCATTTATATACTTCTGACCAGCTATTGGATTTTCCAGGAAGACGTTTTAAAATTGAAAAAACTATAGCTTTTAACAAGAAAGTGTTTGCAAAAGAAGGTATTAATAAGGCCAATGTAACGACACGAAACTTTCCTTTATCTGTAAGTGATATTAGAAAAAAACTAAAAATTAAGGATGGTGGAAATGTCTATTTGTTTTTTACCACAAACGAAACTAACGATAAGATTATTATTATGTGTTCTAAAATTTAAAAATTGACGTTTCGGTAAACGCATAGCTGATGGCGTCCTTAGGTTTTGAGCGTGTATTTAGCCCTGTAAACAAGCTAAATGCAGGCAGTACAATCTGGTTTTTAGTAACTTGATAACATGGTAATTTAAGACGTTGTTTACCTTTTCCCTTTAACATAACCCCAGGATGCGTATGTCCAGAAATGGTGAAGCTATTGCTATGAACTTTTAAATGTTCATGGACAAATGTCAATTCATTTATTTTAACTTCAGTTTCGAGCTTAATATTAAAATCAGTTATTAGGTGCTTAGAAACCCTATCGTGATTACCTTTAATAAGGTGAATTTGTAAATCTTCAAACTGTGCTAACCAAAACTTAAACGTATTAAAATCTATATTAGCTTCAGCATGAAATAAATCGCCAACAATTAATAATGTCTTAGCCTTAAAATGATTTATCAGTATTTTTAACCGCTCTAAATCCTTTTGAAATATATCATCTGGTACGGGAATACCATGCTTTCTAAAATGTGCAGTTTTACCAATGTGCAAATCAGATAAAATGAGGGTATTTTCTTTTTCCCAATATATAGCACGATGATTTGTTAACACTAAGTCTTCATTTTTAAAATTTATATGTTGTTTTGCTATTTGCACTTAATCAACTTTAAGAGCTTGTGCTTTAATTCTTTGAATTCGCTTATCTAAATTTTCGTTACTCATTGTACCACGAAGACTATCAACTTTTAGCGGAAAACTCAATGGTGTAAACGATTTTGCGTGTTTTATTATAATTTTGCTTTTAGCGATACGCTCAAAAGCAGATTGTAATCTGGCCTCTTCCAACTGTTGATTAAACACTTCTGTATAAGCTTGTCTTAGCAACAAGTTTTCTGGTTCATAATCTTCTAGAACTCTAAATATCAATCCAGATGAGGATTGTAAACTTTTATTATTTTTTCGAGTTCCAGGCTGCGATTGCACTACCAAACCTGCAATAACTGCAATATCCCTAAACTTTCGTGATGCCATTTCTGAGGCGTTTATACTTGCCACTACATCATTCATTAAGTTATCTCGACTCAATAATTGCTTTACATTTTCTTCTGAAATTGGAATGGGCTGATCACTCAACAGCTCAAAACCATAATCGTTCATAGCTATTGTAAACGTTAAAGGTTTTAATTTACTAATTCTATAAGCTATTAATGCAGAAAACACTTCGTGTACCAAACGGCCTTCAAACGGATACATAAAAAGATGATGACCATCTTTGGTTTCTATAAGTTCTATTAAGAATTCATCTGCTTTTGGGATATGGGAATGTTCATCTTGTTTAGAAATCAGAGGATTTAGAAACCGTAGCTCTTTCTCCAAACGCCCAGGTTCTAGAGCATCAGATAACTTCAATCGCATAAAATGACTTAAATGTGAGGTCAATGGCAATCGGCCACCCAACCAACTTGGTGTTACAGCTTTTTTAGCCTTACTGCGACGCACTAAGACTTTCATATCTTTTATATGTACCAATTCTAAAACACGACCAGCCAAAATAAAACTATCACCTGGTTTTAATTTAGAAATAAAGAATTCTTCAATCATGCCAATATAACCGCCAGAAAAGAACTTTACCATCAACATGGCTTCACTAACAATTGCTCCAATATTCATACGATGCAACATACTAATACGCCGGCTTTTTACTTTGTACAAGCCATTATCATCTTTTATCACTTTATGAAATTCCTCATAGGAGCTTAATGTTTTTCCTCCTTTAGTAATAAAATGTACACACCATCTCCAATCATCTTCAGTAAGATAACTAAACACATGCGTTTCTTTAACTTGTTTAAACAACTTATTAGAATCAAATCCTTCGCCAACAGCAAGTGTAACCATAAATTGCACCAATACATCATAGGTTAAAACCATAGGATCTCTAGTTTCGATCTGTTGTTGTTTTACTGCTTCTTTTAAAGCCGAAACCTCAACCAATTCCAAAGAATGTGTTGGTATAAAATAAATCTTAGAACGTTCATAAGGTGAATGGCCACTGCGACCTGCGCGTTGCATAAACCTTGCTATACCTTTGGCAGACCCAATCTGAATAACACAATCTACGGGTTTAAAATCGACGCCTAAATCTAATGACGACGTACAAACTACTGCCTTAAGATAGCCATTGGAAATATTATCTTCAATCCAATTGCGCAATTTTTTATCTATGGAACCGTGATGGATAGCCAATAAACCCGCTAATTCGGAATTTGCAGTGAGCAATAATTGATACCATAATTCAGCTTGACCTCTTGTATTTGTGAAAATTAACGTTGTGGTATTCGCTTTAATGATAGGTAGAATTTTATCAACCATTTTACCACCTAAATGACCAGCCCAGGGCAAAACTTCAATTTCATTCGGTAATACTGAAATAATATCAATTTTCTTTTTTTGTCTGGCTTTAATTTGTGTGACCTTAATATCTGAATAAGGTAGCAATACATTTTTTGCCTCTTCCAAATTGCCAATAGTTGCCGTAATTCCCCAGATTTGAAGTTTCTTAGAATATTGGCGCAGTTGAGAAATTGCTAATTCAGTTAAAACACCTCTTTTGTTACCTAACAACTCGTGCCATTCATCTATAGCAACACATTTTACACTTTTAAAAAATTTAGAACTTTTCTTTTGAGAAAACATTACATGCATCGTTTCTGGGGTGGTCAACAATACATCTGGCATTAACCTCTCTTGCTTACGTCTTATTGCTGTTGGGGTATCGCCATTTCTCACTTGTACTGACCAATCCAGCCCAATGTCTTCCACAGCTTCGGTCATAGCTTTTGCCAAATCTTTTGCTAAAGACCTCAAAGGACTAATCCATAACAATTTTAACCCTTTGGGATACTTTTCTGGATGATTAAGATAATCGATAACCACTGCCAAAAACACAGAAAATGTTTTACCGAAACCCGTTGGTGCCACAACCATACCACTATAACCATTGGCATAACGTTGCCAGGTCTGCATCTGAAATGGAAAAGGTGCTTGTGCTTTCTCTGCCATCCAACTATTAATAATTCGTAAACCTTCGCTGTTTTTAAATGAACTCAAGGTGCTGTGATTAATTGTTTTACAGTTTCAATGGTATCTATTTCTTCTACGGGTTTATCGCGCCTCCATCTGGAAATTCTGGGAAAACGTAATGCAACACCAGATTTATGTCTGTTGCTTAGTGCAATGCCTTCGAAAGCAATTTCGAAAACAAGTTCTGGCTTTACCGTACGCACCGGTCCAAATTTTTCTATTGCATTTTTATTTACCCAGCGCGAAATCTCAGTAATTTCTTTGTCTGTTAATCCAGAATATGCCTTTGCTACAGTGACCAATGCGTCCTCTTTTTTTACGGCAAATGTATAATCCGTGTATTTAGAACTTCGACGACCACTACCCTTTTGGGCATAAATCATAACAGCATCAATGGTTAAAGGGTCTACTTTCCATTTCCACCAATCTCCTTTTTTCCGACCTGTGTGATAAGGAGATACTTTCTGTTTAAGCATTAAGCCTTCACTATTTATAGCTCTTGAATTTTCCCTGATGGCATGGAGTTCTTCCCATTCTGTAAATTCAACTAAAAATGATAGCTTTAACTGTTCTGGCAATACTACTGAATTGAATATTTTTTCTAAAAGCGTTCGCCTCTCTTCAAAAGATTGTGATCTGATATCCTCTCCGTTAAATTCTAATATATCATACGCATAGAAGCCTATAGGTACATCCTCGAGCAATTTTTTAGTTACACTCTTACGATTGAGACGTTTTTGAAGATCGTTAAAAAGTAAAACAGCACTGTCTTTCATCGCTAAAATTTCACCATCAATTACAAAATCGTCTTTAAAATTGGACACAGCTTCTACCAACTCAGGAAATTGGGTCGTTACCAGTTCTTCTCCTCTCGACCAGATGTAAATTTCATTATTGCGCTTTACAATTTGCCCTCTGATGCCATCCCATTTTTGCTCAACCATCCAATCGTTTGCCTTACCAAGTTCAGGTAGATTTTTCTCTAATGCATAAGCCAGACAAAATGGATATGGCTTGGAATTATCGTAATTAATATGTGATCCATTAATTAATTCTTCAAAAGAAATGGTATCGATATCCCACTTACCAATAATACTGTGCATAAGTTGATTGGCATCTATATTGGTTAACTTAGCTAGGGAGTTCACTAAAGTTTTTTTGGAAACACCAATTCTAAAGCTCCCACCAATGAGCTTATTGAAAATAAGTCGCTCTTGTTGATGAAGTCCTGACCATGCTTCCAATACAAAAGCTTTCTTTTCTGAATCAGATTTTGGCTTTAAAGCTTTGAGCTCTGTCATCCATTCGTTTAATGATAAATCTAACTGATGTGTTGGTTTAGGCAATAAAAGTGCTATGGTCTCACCTAAATCTCCGACGGTGCTATAACTTTCAAGAAATAACCATTCTGGCAGTTCAGTAAGCTCCATACACCATTGCTTCATTAAGGTAGTTTTTACAGGTCGCGATGGTCTTTTTCCTGTGAATAATGCAATGAGCCAAAGTTTGTCTTTTTCTGGTGCAGTCTTAAAATAATCAACTAAAGCAGCAATTTTAGCATTAGTTTTATTAGTGATTTCTATGGCACTGATTAATTCTGAAAATTGCTTCATTATTGGATAAGAGTTTCAGATTCTTGTTCCGCTTCAGCCATTGCATCTTCTCCATATTCAGTTTTTAGCTCATCGGCTTTAATACCTATTTCGTTTAAATATTTTGAAAATACCGCTTGCGAACCATGTGTAACATAAACCTGCTCAGCTTCTGAAGCCTTAACTGCCATAATTAAACCATCCCAATCTGCATGGTCACTTACCGTAAAGCCAGCATCTACAGCTTGCCAACGCCTATTACCACGAATCTGCATCCAACCTGAGCAAATTGCTGTTGCAGCATTTGGCACACGTTTTAACATCCTTGATCCCAAAAGTGCAGGCGGCGCAATTATAATCTTATTCTGAAGTTCTTTTTTATCTAAATCTGCTGACCACAATTGGGTTTCTGGTAATTGTAGTCCCGAATTTGAAATAGCCTCGTTTAAATTATGGATAGCGCGATGCACAAAAATATCATCAGTTTCCTCTAAAAGCGACATTAAACGTTGCGCTTTGCCCAAAGAGTAACCTAAAAAAACTGAAGTTCTATGATTGGCTTGATTGGTTTTTACCCAGTGCTGTAATTGATTCTGAAGTTCTTTTTCTGATTTCCACTTATATATTGGTAATCCGAATGTACTTTCTGTAATGAAGGTATGACACTTTACAGATTCAAAAGGTGTACTTATAAAATCAGGCTGCGTTTTATAATCTCCTGAAAAAACAACAATATAGCCTTGATATTCTAATCTAATTTGTGCAGAACCAATAACATGACCTGCAGGGTGAAAGCTCACTTTAACATCATTAATAGTTATGGATTTGTTGTAGGCAACACTTTCAATTTTAATATCTCTACCTATACGATGTTGCAGTATGGGCTTAGAGTTGTGTTGACATAAATAGCGTTTCATTCCCCAGCGTGCATGATCTGCGTGTCCATGGGAAATTACAGCATAATCAACAGGGTACCACGGATCTAAATAAAATTTACCCTGTGGACAATAGATACCTTTCTTAGTAAATTTAATGAGTTGCTTTTCTTTTGACATAGCACGTGAAGCTATAAAAAATGCAGAAAATTTAATAGCAAAATAAAGTTAAATTTTGGCTTAATAGAAGCCTTTTTGAGCTACAATCATGTCTTTGCCCCAAAGTTGTATTAAATATGCTATATCAATTGGAAAAAAAGATGAAGAGCCATCGGTGTTGTACTTCACAGGGCATTCAATTCGATTTCCATCTACAATCTCACATGTGTTCTTTCTATTATCTGAAACAAAGATGGCTTTTGAATCCAGTTTTTCGTAAACCTTTTTTAGGTTGATTATTGCATATTTAATGAAGTCTGTAGAATTTTCAACTTTGTGTTTTGAACTATTAATGATTCCATAAGTAAAATAATGTGCTTTCATTTTATAATACTCAGATTCGTGACGTTCTTTAAGCGTATTGTTGTCTCTGCGATATCTAATCGTAAAATCTGAATAATCCTTATACTTGGATTCTCTGAACCGTTCTTGTACACTCATAATTGCATTACCATTTCTAAAAACGTAGTCTATGCCATCCATCATATCAATATATTTGGCGTAATCTTTTCGTAATTGGACTTCAGTCCATTGTAAAGGTTTGTAAATTATAGGTAGAGCGAGACTTTTATGTACATAATCCGTAAAAGCTTTATCATTATTATATTTAGACATATTACTTAAAAGTAATAAAATAAAAAATGCCACTATCATTATGATAATGGCATAGTATAATTATATAATATTAGAGATCCTCTTTTAGGCTTTTTTCACTTTAACAGCATTCATGCCACGTTGACCTTTTTCAAGCTCGAAAGTGACTTTGTCGTTTTCCATAATTTCATCAATGATACCACTAACATGGGTAAAATGCTTTTCGTTAGTTTCTGTATCGATGATAAAACCAAATCCTTTTGAGCTATCGTAGAACGAAACTTTACCTTTTCTAATTGGGTCAAATTCCTCATCGTTATCTTCCTTTTGAGGAATACCAAGAACAATATTCTTAGCTTTAACCTTAATCTTCATTGAAGGGTCTGGTGGTGTATCTGTAAGGTTTCCGTTATGGTCTACATAAGCCATAGGGATACCCGCTGAACCATTTTCTTCTTTTTCGAGCTTACGCGCTTCCATCTTCTTACGTTTATCCTCTTTTTTCTTTAATCTTTTTTTTTCTTTTTCGCTTTTGCTAAATGTCTGTTGTGATCTACCCACTTCGTTGTTTTAAAATTAATACTGATGCTTATGAAAATATTGATAATGCAGACAAGTTAACTTTAATTAACAATGAATAAATTTCAACCTAAAAATAATCTCAGGATAAGACTATAAGTGTAGTTATCTTCAATAAACTTATGGCAAAGATACAATTAATTTTATATGCTTTTCAACTTTCCTCGCTGTGTAATCTTATTAACAGTACCTTTAACAGTTAAAAAGGCATTTCCGTTTGGTTTTATATCGATATATATCTCCATATTATTTACACTAAACTGAACTGATATTTGCTGTGAATCATCATTAAAATCAATTATATAATTTGAAATTTCACCATCAACCTGGATTCCTTTAGTTATAGAATCTAATGTAGATAAACTTCCAGAGCTGTAGGCTTGATTTACCGTTAGTATATTCGTTGTACTATCTAACATTTGTCTTTTATCAGCTTTAAAAACAACCTCACCTACATATTTAAATTCTTTTGCTTTCACTAAAGCTTTCATAGCATTGTAGGTGGACTGAAATTGCTCTTTTTGTGTTTCTTTAGATTGGGCACTGACAAGGTTTGTCGCCGAAAAACTGAATAGCAGTATTAGTATAATTAAATATTTCATTTGCAAATTTTTATTGTTTTTTTTAAAGTCAAATGGAACATCTAAAGTGTCTTTTCAGTATCACTCAGAAACTAAAGAACGGATGTTTCATTTGTTACTAATATTTATTTTGGGTCTAAGATAACATTTATTCTTTCAATATACTCCAAAAATAATTTGTGCGTAACCTTTAAAAGCTGTTAAAATCGTATGGCTATTCCTTAATTCTAAAGTACTTTTGCAAAAAATAGTTTTATGTCTAAAATGCTTCCTACATTTAGAATTGTTGCTCTATTAGAAGGAGTGTCGTATATTCTTTTGTTATTTATTGCTACACCTATAAAGTATTTTGGTGATGATCCTCAGTATGTAAAAATGCTTGGTATGCCACACGGCATTTTATTTATGGCTTATGTAGTGATAGCGGTTTTGATAAGTAAGGATATGAAATGGGCAACAAGAACCTTATGGGTTGTGTTGATAGCTTCAGTGATACCTTTCGGTACATTTTATATCGATAAAAAATATTTAAAAAAGTCTCATGTTTAATATAAGGCATTATATATACGATTTACTTGTAGAGCAAGGTGTTTCTGAAACTACAGCAGAGTATCTTAATATGCTTGCGCTTTTATTGGCATTAATGGTAATTGCGTTCATTGTAGACTTTATCACTAAGCGTTTACTTTGGCGATTTTCTGCCGGAATCGCCAAACGTACCAAAAGCAGCTTTGACGATATTCTTATACAGAACAAGTTACCCAGAAATGTTGCGCATATTATTCCTTTGATATTGTTGATTGAATTTGTGCCCCAAGTTTTTTCTGATTTTGATTATGCAGAAGATATCATAGAAAAGACGTTAAAAGTTATTGCAATACTTCTCACACTCCGCATTTTAAGAAGTTTTTTCCATTCTATAAGAGATTATTTAAAAACTCTGCCGAGATATAAGGATAAGCCTATTCATAGCTATTTACAGGTATTTATGATCTTTGCTTGGCTTTTGGGTATTTTTTCAATATTCGCCATAATGACTGGTATTACATTTTGGAAATTCGCTACCTCGTTAGGTGCAGCTTCTGCAATTATAGTTTTAGTGTTTAAAGATAGTATTTTGGGCTTTGTAGCTAGTATACAAGTCGCTGTAAACGATATGGTGCGTATTGGTGACTGGATTTCGTTTGAAAAGTTTGGTGCAGATGGAGATGTAATCGAAATTACGTTAGCGACGGTTAAAGTACAGAATTGGGATAAGACCATAACGACCATACCGACTTACGCTCTAATTTCGGATTCCTTTAAGAACTGGCGAGGCATGTCCAATTCTGGCGGAAGACGCATTAAACGCTCTGTCATTATTAAAGCATCATCTATAAAATTTTTGGATGATTCTGATGTAAAACGCTTTAAAAACATTGAATTGGTTTCAAGTTATTTAGAAAGTCGCTCCAATGAAATCAAAAAATACAATATTGATAATGAAATTGATAAGTCCGTTTTAATCAACGGTAGAAATCTAACCAACTTTGGTGTCTTTAGGAAGTACCTTCAAAATTATATGGAAAATCACTCTGCCATTAATAAAGACATGACATTAATGGTACGACAGCTAGAGCCAACTCCTCAGGGTATTCCCATGGAAATATATGCGTTTAGTAGCGATATTCGTTGGCAGAATTACGAGTATATTATGGGAGATATTTTCGACCATGTTTTGGCTTCCGTAACGTTTTTTGATTTAGAAATATTTGAATACCCTACAAACTTCAACCTTAAGTCCAACTAAAAAAGGCTAATTGTTAATTCCAATTAGCCTGTGGTACGGAATAAAAATAGTGCTATTTTACAATAAACTTTAATGTTTCTGTTTGCCCAGATTGTAAAACTGTCTTCGCAAAGTACAAACCGGTCTTTAGACTGGACAAATCAATACTATTTGTATCAACCATATTTGTATTTAATATGCGTTTCCCATCAATAGAATATACATTAAGTTCACCGTTTATAGTTGAACCAAATGATAAATTCTTTGTTGATGTTAAATAATTCATAGTAATTGAAGGTTCCCTAAAATCATTAATTGATAAATTTAAACTCTCCCAATTTACAGCAACACTAGGCAATCCGATATGACCACCAAATCTATTTGAAGGTGTTGCGTTCCAAGGAAAAGCCATACGATCTACACTTGTTGAAGCCTCAAACATTGGTAAGGGTGCAGATAATGTAGCTGTACCTGGTTCTCCATTAATATAATCTGGATCAACAAACAAGTCCAATTGATCATCATCCGAGTTTGGATTAATCGTATACTTTAAGACCACAAGATGATCTGTATCATAGTCATATTCACTAGCGGTAGTCGCACCATTATTTGAGGGATCCCCAGTTTTAATTCCAAAATTAAAACCAGTACCTCCAGATTGCTCAACCCAAAGCCTTAATGTTGTAGAGAAGCTCGATCCACTCATTACACGTATAACATCGCGAACAGTTCCTGTCGATGAAGGTGCGCTAGATACGTTGATTACAAAACTAACATAGAATGTTCCAGAAGTTACTGCTGAATCAAATATGTGCCCCACACCATCGGTTTCTTGAGTATTATCTGCAAAAAGACTGTTTGGTGAACTTCCATAATCGGTATACGACAATGGAAAGCCTACAATTGGAGATAAAGGCCCACCACCAATTGATGACCCAGTTCCTCCCATTGAGGTATCATTAGACCAACCACTTTGTCCATTTAATGGTTGGTTGATTGTTAAATCACTAAAGTCATCTTGAAAGACAACTTGAGCATTTGTGATATAAACAAATAAAAAACAGGTAATTAATAGAGTAATTTTTTTCATATGATTAATTTTTTCAGTTAACCAAATGTACAAATTTATTTTTCCTCTAATCTATCCTTTACAAACTCCACTTCGGTTTTACCATGCGGTTTTGGTTTACCATCAGGACCAAGATTTACCATTATAATATTATCTACGGTAAGAATTGTTTCTCTGGTCATTTTGTTTCTGGCCTCACACTTCATGGTAATAGATGATTTGCCAAACTTGGTCACTTCAATACCAATCTCTACAATATCGCCTTTTTTGGCTGATGCCATAAAGTTAATTTCAGATATGTATTTTGTGACGATTTTAGAGTTTTCAAGTTGAATGATGGTATATAGCGCAGCTTCTTCATCAATCCAAGCTAATAATTGACCTCCGAAAAGTGTACCATTTGGATTTAAATCTTCGGGTTTTACCCATTTTCTAGTGTGGAATCTCATCTAATGTTTATGTCTTTAGTTATTTGCTGTTAGTTGTTATAATAGTTTTTGTTGTAAATCTTCATTAGGAATTTTCAAGTCTGTACCCAATTCAGTATTTAATTGCTTTATCAAATAAGCCGAAAGCAAAGGAGACTCCTTTTCAATATTTTGGTGTACAAAGAAGTTGATGTCTTTTATACCATTGTTCTGCCAGTGTTTTAAACGCTCTACCCAATCCTCTAAACGTGTATAATCACTTTGATGATTAGCACCAACATAACGCACAAAAGCTCTAGAATTGGTTAAACGCATGTGCATAATATCACGTCTTCCAGCACTATCTACTATTATGTTAGAGATATTATTTTCTTCTAAAAGTTGGTATAAATCTTCTGCAATCGTTTTGTCATTGTACCAGTCCGTATGCCTAAATTCAACAGCAAGCGGAATTTCTTTTGGCCAACTTTCAGCAAAATTTATCACACGATCAAAATCTTTTGGTGCAAAATTGCTGTGCATCTGTAAAAATATACAGCCCAGTTTTTCTTTTAGATTAATGGCACTGTTAAGATAATTATCCACAACAGGATTAATATCATCATTTAAACGTTTCCAATGGCTAATTTCTTGATTTAACTTTGGAAAAAACCGAAAGTTATCTGGTGTTTTATTATACCATTTTGCAAACTGTTCGGGTGGAAAAATCCTGTAAAACGTTGCATTTAATTCTATGGAATTAAATTGGCGCGAATAATACTCTAATTCGTCCTTAGTCCCTCTTGGGTAAAAGCCTTTTAAATCAGCTCTGTTCCATTTTGCACAGCCAACAAAAACATTGGTCGTATCGCTAGGGCTTTTATGTAATACCTTAATGGTATCTGGATGATCTGGTGGTAAGGTAAAATCTATAGCTTCAGGGTTGTCTACGCTTCCGAATTTCATGTATTTTTGTTTTAACCAAAGATAAGTATGTTGGTGGAAAAGACCAACAACATGAAGTAATCAATCGAAAGGAAACCGTCTAAAAAGTCCTTACATTTGCCATTTTGAGCACAATCGATAGTTAGAGCACTTGATTTTTAAATGCATTTCGACTGCAACCAGTATCTCCAATTCAACTTACAATATTGAGTTTATTGAAAGTCCTTATTAATATTTGGTTTCGCTAATGTTAATAAGACCGTTAACAACATATTTGAGCTTCAATGAAACGCTATGGTGTATTGTCTAAATTTAATTCCGAATTAATCCTTAATCGCTTAACCATGACGACACGCACTGAAGATCTACTATCCATTAGACCAGTTATTACTTCTGCAAAAATTTATGATACCATGAGTTCTGAGGAGTTATTTCAGAACAAAACACTACGCCCAATTATAAAAATGCAGCACAATTTATGTATTGCTGTTTTTAAAAATTACATTTCCAAAAGAAAGAATGTGTTCTATGAATTAACATTGCCAAAGCAGTTGGCTTATATTGATAATGCGATTCATAAAGACATGAAATTTAGAAACTCGGTTAAAGGTATGATTATCGGCCAGTTTACTATTGAAGAATATGAGCTTTATATTCAAAATTCTTCTGCTTTAAATAAACGTATGATGAATATTGTGAAGGAACGCCTTATCAATAGTATTCAGCTATTTACCAAACCACAGATATTAAAGGCCATTTAAGTTGATTTCAAATTTTATTAAAGTTTTAACATTGATGTACTTTATAATTGTATAATTTTGAAACGTTCATTTCAAATAAAATGCCAAAGACTGAAGTTTTTAATAGAGAAGACGTGCTAAAACAAGCTACGGAAGTATTCCATACTAAAGGTTACAATGCTACTTCAATGCAAGATTTAGTGGATGCGACAGGTCTTAACAGATCGAGTATCTACAATTCTTTTAAAAGTAAGCAAAACCTATATGTAACGTGTTTAAAGGTATATGAAAACAAATACCAACGTATTATTTCTAAACTTTTATTAGAATCCAACAGTCCAATTAACGCAATTAAATCGTTATTTAATATTTATCTAAAAGAATCACTGAGCGATAATACTAACAAAGGCTGTTTGATTATAAATTGCAAGTCTGAAATGGCCAATCAAGATATTGCAATTCACAAATTTTTGTTGAACAACCAAAAAGGAACATTACAGCTTTTAGAAGATTTAATTGAAAAAGGTCAGAAAGATAAAAGTATTAACAAAAATAAATCCAAGGAGGCATACGCTTTGTATTTATTTTCTTCAATGCAAGGATTTAGAATGACAAGTATTTTAGTGAATGACAAAAATCAATTGCAAGGTTTAATCCAAACAACTTTGCAAAATTTAAAATAATTTTTTTAATCTAATTTGAAACGATTGTTTCAAATAAAAACACACATCATGACTAAATTAAAAAACAAAGTAGCAGTAATAACAGGCGCTAACAGTGGTATAGGTTTAGCAACAGCAAAATTATACCTAAAAGAAGGTGCAAAAGTAGTATTGTCTGGAAGACGAAAAGAAGCTCTAGATGAAGTCGCCAAAGAATTAGACGGAGATTTTATTACAGTTGTAGCAGACGTTTCGAAAGATGAGGACAATAAAAACCTCATTGAACAAACTACAAATCATTATGGTAATATTGACATCTTATTTCTAAATGCCGGCATTGCTCCACCTACTCCAACAACGGATATTACGGCTGAACACTACAATGAAATATTTGATATTAATGTAAAAGGCCCAATTATAGCAATAAAAGAGGCGTTACCACATATTAATGATGGTGGCACTATATTATTTACCAATTCTATTGTCCATAAAAAAGGATTTGATGGTTTAGGTATATACTCAGCAAGTAAAGGAGCATTAAGAGCTTATGCCAGAGTATTGACCTCTGAAGTTAAATCTAGAGGAATTAGAGTTAATTCTATTGCTCCAGGACCAATTGATACTCCTATTTATGGTAAAATGGGATTGCCAGAAGATGTTGTTGAGGAAATGGGTAAAGGATTTGCAGAATCTGTACCGTTAGGTCGTTTTGGTAAGTCTGAAGAAATCGCCAATGCAGCATTATTTTTGGCTTCGGACGATGCATCATATATTAATGGTGTAGAATTAGAAGTTGATGGTGGCTTGAGTCAGGTCTAAGTATTTCTCAATATTTAAAAAGGCCGAACATAACGTTCGGCTTTTATACTATAATAAAGATTCACCATTGAGATTAGTTGTAAGCACGTCGCTCATGTAATTAAAGTAAGGTCTAATTGCTTTGAATGCGTCGTTTACATTTTTAAGAAAATCATCTGCAACGACTTCCTTATCTGTATATTTCTTAGTGAAGATAAATTGCTTCCTGCGTATTAAATCTATAGCAGGATGTTCTTTATCAAATCCTTTAGGTGCAGTTTTCAATTTATCACCGACAAATCCACCCCAAGTCGTTTTAAAAGTTTTATTATTTAAAATGTTTCGCATTTCACTATCGTTCATTTCAAACTCTTTACGTATTCTAAAAAGGTCTTCTTTATTGGGCTCCCAAAATCCTGTAGCTATAAAAGATTCATTATTAGGTTGAATATGTAAATAATAGCCGCCTCTTAGTTCTGGTTTTTTCCTAGCAAACGAACCACCAAAATGTGTTTTGTACGGTAACTTATTTTTAGAAAACCTAACATCTCTATAAATTCTAAAGATTTTAATTTTCTCTATTTGATCGTGAGCATTCATTAATTCACCTAAGTGATTATAAGCACTTTTTACTTTAGCTTCGATAGCTTTAAATTCTGGTTTGTGTTCATTAAACCAATCTCTGTCGTTATTCTCAGCCAGTTTTTTGAAAAATGTAAGAGTTTCTTTTGGGATCGTAGTGCTCATAAATTTTAAGATTTGCATAAAAATAAAAAAAGCCATCGTAATTGATGGCTTTTAAAATATTAAACTTATACAAATTACAGTTTGCTATCATTAAATTTTTCAATGATCAGCGTACCTTCATCGTCATAATACTCTACGACAAACATATTGTTGTCAAAATATCCAATACCCGAATAATCTTTGGAATCTAAAATGTAGACTTCGGAATTTGCTGAGAATCTTGCATTTCCAATTGTTTTATTGGTTTTGCTATCCACAATTTCGAATCCTGAATTTGTCGGATTGAAATTATAAGTCATTCCGTCTTTTTTATAGTAAGTTACTCTGGTTTCCTTATCATAAAACGGGTCGTCGTCGTTGTCTATGTAAATTACTTTTGAAACTTTCGTTGCTGGAAAAACCCTTGGTGCATCAATAGTTCCCTTATAATTAGGGTCAGTTTTAATCTCTTGCTCCTTGGTTGTTTTAACCATAACTTTTTTCTGTATCATTTCACCATCTTCCATGACGTTAATGATTCTTGTTTTGGTTTCTACAATCTTATCTTTGTTTTCTTCTTGTGCTTGTACACCTATAAATGCTACAAGTGCCAATGCGAATACTTTATATTTCATAATGTTTTGTTTTTTATTTTAATTAATTTGGATTAGAGCTAGTATGGATAACTTTTAACCGTTATTTCCACTTTCTTCTTTAACCTCTTCTATTTCATCTTTTAGATCTTCAGCAGCATCTTTTACATCATCACTAGCATCTTCTAATTCTTCACTAATTTCATCTAATGCTTCTTCGACTTTTTCGTCTGCTGTTTTTTCTTCTCTACAGCTTGATACTATAATACTCAAGCTAAACAGTGCAAGAAAAATGTATGTGAACTTTTTCATATTTTTTTATTTATTAATTATCAATTGCATCTTCTACATCGTCTGCAGCATCTTCTACTGCATCCCCTGCATCATCAACAGCTTCCTCAATTTTATCTCCTGTAGATTTTTCTTCTCTACAACTTGTTGTCATTAAACTTAGACTAAACAGGGCTATAAATAAATATGTGAGTTTTTTCATTGTTATAATTTTTAATGGTTAGTAATTGTATTGTTTTAATCTCTTGAATCTAGACCTTTCTTGTCGAGCCTCTAAAGAGAGAGATTACAAATAATATTAGAAATAAGAAAAAGCATACTTTAGCTATAGTAGCTGCTCCTCCGGCTATTCCACCAAATCCTAAGATCCCGGCAATTATTGCGATTATTACAAAAGTGATTGTCCAACGTAACATAATATTTTAGCTTTTTAATGATTAATAATTATAAGATTTTGACTATCAAAACCCTTCGATACAAATATCGGAATGATATTGCGCATTACTTTGCTCTTATCCTATAAGTCTTAACGCATTAGCAATAAAACTTATAAGAGTAGAACTGTATTATTTTAATTATCTGAAAACACTTCTTGGATATCTGGCGCTTTAACATTGAGCTTATTATCAAATTGTAAAGTTCTGATTGGAAAAGGAATATTAATACCTTCTTTATCATAAGCTTTCTTAATTTCAATAATGGCTTTAGTTTTGGCATTTAGCTTTTCTAGCATGCTTTCTGCATCAATCCAAAAACGACATAAGTAATTTATTGAACTGCCGCCAAATTCGGTATAGTAGAATTCTACTTCATCTTCAGATTTTACTTGGTCAAAAGTATTGGCAATAACGGATTTGGTCAATTGCTCCACTTTCTCCAAGTCGGACTCATAGCCTACTCCGCATTCTAAAAATACCCGCATTTTTGTGGTGAGCGAATAATTTTTAAGTGGATTGTTCAAAATAGTTTTATTGGGAATGATAACAATATTATTATCTGCTTCCTTGAGTGTAAAATCTTTTAAGTTAATATCCATAACTTCACCAGAA
Source organism: Winogradskyella luteola (assembly GCF_019203985.1). GTDB lineage: Bacteria > Bacteroidota > Bacteroidia > Flavobacteriales > Flavobacteriaceae > Winogradskyella > Winogradskyella luteola. The sequence goes on from NZ_JAGSPD010000002.1 coordinate 306,850, forward strand.
AATCCGGTAGTTTCTACCCAGTCACCTATTCTAATTTTCTTTCTAAATGACAATAGCAATCCAGCAAAAGTGTTTGCCAATGTGCCTTGTAAAGCTAAACCTATAGCTAAACCAACAACACCTGCGCCTGCCAATAGCGATGTTAAAGCTTTACCAAGATTCATAACTCCTAAAGCCATAAAAAGGCCTAGAGCAACAACTACAACTGCAGTTACTCTTGATATAGCGTTGGATATTGAATCTTGCTCAACTTTTTTAGATACTAACTTATTCACTAGCTTTCTTACGTATTTGGCAGCAAAATATGATGCTACCATAACTCCAATCGCCAATATAAAATTAGGTATATATTCTATGGTTGTATTAAACCAGCCTTGTAATTTGTTTACTAGATTACCAAAGGCTTCACTAAATTGTTCTTTCATAATTAATATTTTTACCAATTAAACTTTTATTTTAGAATTAGCTTAACGCTTATGCTTCTAAAATTGTCTCATTTAATTGCGATGCGGTTTCTTTTGAAAATGCATCTAACATCCAACTACTTTTTTCCAACTCTCTAATGTAAGCTCCAATCAAATCTATGGTACCTTCATCATTTGCCTTTTCTGCCTTATTTATAACTTTAGACATTTGCTTCAAAAGGTTAGAATGATTATCCAATACTATGTTTACCATTTCTTTATCTGTTAATTTTGAAGCGGCTTCATCGATTGATGCGGTTCTAAGATAATCCTTTAGATTACTCATCGGGTGATAGCGCAAGGTTAAAATACGTTCTGCGATTTCATCTATTTTTACTCTGGCATCAGTATATAATTCTTCAAATTTTTCATGTAATTCAAAGAAATTTTCTCCTAAAATATTCCAATGGAAATTTCTAAGGTTTTGATAATAAATGTGATAGTCTGCTAATAAAGTGTTCAGCTCTACAACAGTTGGTAATAATTTTTCGTCTTTAATATTTAAGTAACTCATAACTATTGTTCTAATTTTAATGGTTAATTTTCTATTTGTCTATTATCTAATATATATCTATAAGCAATTTTGTCAAGTGACTTAACAGGGTTTAACGACATCGTACGGACATTAACATAAAATTATGTTAACAGAAACCTCAGATGTTAAATAATTTTAACGTGTTAATATTTTAGTTTAGAATAGTTAAAAATAAACTTGCGTGTTGACAGAATTTTCAGTATAATGCACAACTTTTAAAACACACACTAATTTTATGGGTAGACCAGCAACAAGACCAACGAAACTAAAAGATGGATTCTATATAGAAATCCGAAACAAGGGTTCAAAATCAGGTGTAAAACTTTATAGTGGCACCAAACTACAGATGCACCGTGCAATAAAAATGTACGAACGTTCTAAAGAAGTCATCATATTAGGTGAATCTATAAACGGGAAATTTGTAGATAAAGAACCAAAATTACATGTAGTAGATTAACTATAAATAAATGAAATTTATAAAGGCGAAAACTTAGTTTTCGCCTTTTTTATTACATCACAATTTACCAATACGTAAGGATGTATTCATTTTTTTTATAAATTGTTAGTCTAAAGAGCAGTTAATTCTGCTAAAAACTAACTAAATTAAATCAACTTTATTATGACAAATTCTTCAAACAAACCACCTGTTTGGTTTTGGATTGTAAGTGTGGTTGCACTTATTTGGAACGGAATGGGAGTGCATGGTTATTTAAGTCAGGCTTATAAAACCAGTGCTTACACTGAGGCTTACACAACAGAACAACTCGAAGTAATGAACAATCTCCCTACGTGGTATACGGCATTGTTTGCCATTGCGGTATTTTCTGGTGCCATAGGTTGCTTGCTTCTGTTATTCAGAAAGAAGGTTGCTAAATTACTTTTGGTAATATCTTTTATTGCCGCCACGATACAGATGCTCTATTTTTTGTTTATTGCCGATTTAAATGGTGTAGACTTTAGTGCTAACACAATAATGGCCTACATAATTATTGTTTTTGCTGGATTTTTAGTTTGGTTTTCTAACCATTCTGCAAAAAAAGGCTGGATCAATTAAAAATTAACCAACCAATCTTAAAAAAGGTGTTAGAACAATTATCTAATGCCTTTTTTTTGTTCAAAATCCAAAGCATGTAAAATTAGACCCGAAGCTGGTGCAATATAGTCCATTACTTCTACGCTATCTTCTTTTAAAGTATTCCTGATATACTCTAATGTGATTTCACCTCTACCCAATTTAATTAAACAACCAAAGATTAAACGGATTTGATTTCGCATAAAACCTTTGCCCTTAACTTTGAACACATATGATGTTTCAGGAAAGAAATTTGCTGTGTAAATTGTATTGTCTACAATTTCGGAAGATTCTATAGTTCTCACATACTCTCCCTTATCTGTGGCTTTGTAACAATAGGTCTTAAAATTATGAGTGCCCTGAAATAACTTTGCGCCTTCTTTCATCAACTCAACATTTAAAGGCTCTAAAATTGTAGCTAAAATTGGAGCGCAAAATGGATGATTCTTTTGTCCTTGAGAAAACACATAATGGTATTCCTTTAATTTAGAATCTTGGATGATATTGAAATCCTTATCCACTTCTTCAATAGATAACGCCCTTATGTCTTGTGGCAAGTTGTGATTGAATAGCTCTAAAAAATCTTCAAAATTTATGATAGGTTCATTATAAATAAACAGCTCCAAAGCCGCTTCATTGGCAGAAACCATCGCATCCGTTCTGCCAGATCCTAAAGTTTTAAAACGAATATCTCCAAGAATGTACTTTAAAGTTCTATCAATCATTAGGTGGATCGTTTTTACATCTGGTTGCTTTTGCCAACCATGAAAACGATACCCCAAATATTGAATTTTTATGAGATAATAGAAGCGTTTATCGAACATCAATAAAAGTGTGTTTTAAATGTGCTGGCAATATAATTACTTTTCCCTAATCTTTAGGACATTGACTACATCGTTAAGCTCAAAACCTTTGGTCTGCAATAAAATTAAATAATGAAATAACAAATCTGCACTTTCTTCTAAGAACAAGTCGTCATTATTATCTTTGGCCTCAATGACAACTTCAACAGCTTCCTCACCTACTTTTTGAGCCACTTTATTAATACCTTTTTCAAAAAGCGAAGCTACGTAAGAGTTTTGGACATCTGCGTTTTTAATCCTTGATGTAATTACATCTTCTAAGCTTGAAAGAAATCCGAAGGATTGAATATTAGGTTCATTCCAGCATGTGTCTGCCCCTTTATGACATGTTGGGCCAACTGGGTTTACAGAAATTAAAAGTGTGTCATTATCACAATCTAGTTTCATGTCTACAAGCTTTAACACATTACCGCTTTCTTCACCTTTAGTCCATAGTCTATTCTTTGTTCTACTAAAGAATGTCACCAATCCAGATAACTTTGTTTTTTCTAATGCTTTTTCATTCATGTAACCAAGCATTAAAACATTTTTAGTAGCAGCATCTTGAATTATTGCTGGCACTAATCCGTCTGCATTTTTATTGAAATTTATGTTCATTATAAACCTATTTGTCATTCCACACTTAATGCAGAATCGTATTAACCTATCTTTATTTTGTTGAGATTCCTACTTCATCGGTAGTGACAATGAAATGTATCGAGAGCTTTTTTATGACTTCTCTATATAATTCTTCGTATCCCAGAATCACTCGAAGCGACATATTATTTATAGTCTCACAGAAATTCCCTGCCTCTTTAATTCTTTCTTCAAATCTATGATCGCAATTTCACCAAAATGAAAAACACTTGCAGCCAAGGCCGCATCAGCTTTTCCTTTCTTAAATGTATCTGCAAAGTGCTGAATCGTTCCTGCTCCGCCTGAAGCAATTATCGGAATATTAACCAACTCAGAGAGTTTTGCCAAAGCTTCATTTGCAAATCCTGCTTTTGTTCCATCATGATTCATGGAAGTAAATAAAATTTCACCTGCTCCACGTTCTTCGATTTCTTTTGCCCATTCAAATAATTTAATCTCTGTTGGAATAGTACCACCAGCCAAATGTACAAACCATTCACCTCCAATTTTTTTAGCATCAACAGCAACGACAACACATTGGCTGCCAAACTTTTCTGATAGTTCATTAATTAACACAGGACGCTTAACAGCTGACGAGTTTATAGAGACTTTGTCTGCACCACAATGCAATAAATCATCAACATCCTCCACGGAAGAGATCCCACCACCTACAGTAAACGGAATATTAACTTGCTCAGCGACCTTTAAAACCATGTCGTGCATGGTTTTTCGTTTCTCTTGTGTTGCAGAAATATCTAAAAAGACCAATTCATCTGCACCTAAATCTGCGTATTGCTTGGCAAGAACAACAGGATCACCAGCATCGCGCAAATCTACAAAGTTGACACCTTTTACGGTTCGACCGTCTTTTATATCCAAACAAGGAACAATTCGTTTTGTTAACATATTTTTTTTGTCATTTCTGCCTTTGCAGGAATACTCTTTGAATTAATTATTAATTATAAAGTTTTCTAATTGTTTTAAGCTAATTCTATTTTCATATATAGCTTTACCTATTATTACGCCTTCGCAACCTAGTTCTGCCAATTGAGGTAACTCTTCATATTTTGAGATACCACCTGAAGCAATTAAATGAAGAGATTCCTCTACTTGCTCTGAATAACATTCATTTAAAATACGTTTATACAAATCTAAAGAAGGACCTTCTAGCATACCATCTTTGGAAATATCTGTACAAATAACATAATCAATACCTTTTGACTGATACTCTTTTATAAAAGAAATCACTTCTAAATCACTTTCCTCCTGCCAACCCGAAATCGCTATTTTTTCGTTGTTACAATCTGCACCAAGGATTATCTTGTTGGGACCAAACTTAGAAATCCAGTTTTCAAAAACCTGAGGGTTTTTTACTGCAATACTTCCTCCTGTGATTTGGTTGGCTCCTGAATTGAATGCAATTTTTAAATCTTCATCAGACTTTAATCCACCTCCAAAATCTATTTTCAAATTGGTATTTGTAGCTATAGCTTCCAAAACCTTATAGTTAACGATATGGCTCGCTTTAGCACCATCTAGGTCAACAACATGCAAATATTCAATCCCTGATCCTTCAAAAGTCTTAGCAACTTCTACAGGGTTTTCATTGTATACTTTTTTTGTGTCATAATCGCCTTTTGTTAGACGCACACATTGGCCATTTATAATATCTATTGCTGGTATTATTCTCATAATCTTTACCTCGAAAGTGGGAATCTTTTAATTACTATTCTATTTTTATTGAAACGCTTCGACCACACTCAGTACAGGAAAGCTCAGTGTTGCATTTTATTTCAAATTAAAGCTCAAGAAAATTTTTCAACAACTGCTCGCCTGTCGTTCCACTTTTCTCAGGATGAAATTGTACTCCGTAAAAATTGCCGTTTTCCAATGCCGAAGCATATTCTATTTCATAATCTGAAGTAGCGATAGCTTCTTCGCAATTTTCTGCATAATAACTATGTATCAAATACATATAATCTTTTTCGTTAATGTTTTTGAACAAATCTGATTTTAAATTCTCAACAGTGTTCCAGCCCATTTGTGGTACTTTTACACCATTAGAAAAGCGTTTCACGTTCGTCTTGAAAATACCAAGTCCTTTGGTATCACCTTCTTCTGTATAGTTGCACATTAATTGCATGCCTAAGCAAATACCCAAAACAGGTTGGCTCAATTTTGGTATAAGCAAATCGAGACCAGTCTCTTTAAGCATTTTCATTGCTGAACTTGCTTCTCCTACACCTGGAAAAATCACCTTTTCGGCATTAATTATCTCATCAGCATTATTAGATAATTGAGCATTATAGCCCAAGCGTTGAAAAGCAAATTGAATGCTCTTTATATTACCCGCACCGTAGTTTACAATTTTTAAATTCACTTTTATTTTTTAATTCTTTGTCATTTAGATTCCTCATCGTTTCATTCTTTCGGAATGACATTTACAACATTCCTTTTGTTGATGGTAAAATCATTTTATCGACATTTTGCTTTATAGCCATTTTAATTGCCTTAGCAAAAGCTTTGAAAATAGCTTCAATTTTATGGTGTTCATTAACACCTTCAACTTTAACATTTAAGTTACATTTTGCCCCGTCTGTAAAGGATTTGAAGAAGTGATAGAACATCTCAGTTGGCATTTTACCAATCATTTCGCGATTAAATTCAGCATCCCAAACCAACCAGTTTCGACCACCAAAGTCAATCGCTACTTGAGCTAAACAGTCGTCCATTGGCAGGCAGAATCCATAACGCTCAATACCAAGTTTATTTCCTAAGGTTTTTGCAAAGACTTCCCCTAAAGCAATTGCTGTGTCTTCAATAGTATGATGCTCATCGACTTCTAAATCGCCCTCTACTTTAATGTTTAAATCAATCTGGCCATGACGTGCTATCTGATCTAACATGTGGTCAAAAAAAGCAATGCCAGTATCTATATTGCTCTTTCCTGTTCCATCTAGGTTAAGGTCAATCTTAATCTTGGTTTCATTTGTGTCACGCTCAATAAACCCAATACGTTCAGTAGTTTTTAGAAATCTATAAATGGTTTCCCAATCATTAGTTTCTAATGCAATGTGCGCTTCTAATTCATTTTTGCTAACTGTAATTTCGTCTGTACCGAGATTGGTGTTGTCGTTAATAAAAATCCCTTTTGCACCCAAGTTTTTTGCCAATTCCACATCAGTTAAACGATCACCAATGACAAATGAATTAACCAAATCATAATCTTCAGAAAAATACTTTGTTAATAGTCCTGTATTAGGCTTGCGTGTTGGTGCATTATTTTTAGCAAATGTTCTGTCGATAAATTGCTCTTTAAAAACAACGCCTTCGTGTTTAAAGGTTTTGACTACAAAATTATGAACTGGCCAAAAGGTGTTTTCTGGATAAACATCTGTACCCAATCCGTCTTGATTGGTGACCATCACAATTTCAAAATTCAATTCTTTGGCAATTTTGCTTAGGTATTGGAATACTTTTGGATAAAACTCTAACTTTTTAAACGAATCGATTTGCTCGTCTGCTGGTTCTCTTATTAGTGTTCCGTCTCTGTCTATGAATAGTACTGGTTTTTTCATCTTTCTTGTTGTTCCTACTCTGGCAGGAATCTATATTATTTTTGGTTTAAAGTGGATTCCGCATCAAATGCGGAATGACAACCTCAGTTTAATTCTTTTAATGCCATAATTAATTTTTCATTTTCGCCTTTAGTCCCTACTGTAAATCTTAGACAATTTCCACATAAAGGTTGTGTTGTTCTATTTCTAACCACAATACCTTTTTTAATTAACTGATTGTAACGCAAATTAGCATTATCCACTTTTGCCAAAATGAAATTGGCATCAGATGGATACGTGGTTTCTATAAAAGAAATATTACATATCTTAGAACCTAGCACTTCTCTTTCCTTCAAAATTGAACTTATTTGTTGGCTGACTTCGTTGAGTGAATTTAAGCGAATAAGTGCTTTATCTTGAGTTAGTTGATTGATGTTGTAAGGCGGCTTAATTTTATTTAATATTGAAATTATGAATTCTGAAGCATAACAAATGCCTAGTCGAATCCCTGCCAAACCGTAAGCCTTTGACAAAGTTTGAGTCACGATTAAATTCGGAAACTCATTCAGTCCAATGAGCCAACTTTCTTGATTTGAAAAATCAATATAAGCTTCGTCAATAACTACTATTCCGTTAAATCCATTAATTAATTCTACAACTTTATTCCTATTAAAACTATTGGCTGTAGGATTATTTGGGGAGCACAAAAACAAGATTTTTGAATTACTATTCTGTGCCGATAGAATTTCTGAAACTTTAGGTTCAAAATTTGTATCCAATTCTACCGAAATAATATCAATAGCGTTTAAATCTGCCAAGACCGAATACATACCATAAGTTGGCGGCAGAATAATAACATTATCGTCCTTAGGTTCGCAAAATGCTCTAAACAATAAATCTAAGACCTCATCACTACCATTCCCTAAAAGGATTTGAGATGTTGAAACTCCCTTAACTTCTGCTAATCGCTCCTTAACCTTGGTCTGTTGCGGATCGGGATATCGATTCACATCGGTCTGAAATGGATTCTCATTAGCGTCCATAAAGACCATATCCAAAGACATATCTTTATACTCATCCCTTGCTGAAGAATAAGGCTTGATATTTTTAATATTATCTCTAATGAGATTATTTAAATTAAACTCTTTCATTTTTCTGTTTCTGTATAACAAACTATTTCTTTAAATCACTCAACCTCAATGACACTGCATTTTTGTGAGCTTGCAATCCTTCAGCTTCAGCCATTAATTCAATTGCTGGGCCAATGTTTTTAATTCCCTTTTGAGATATTTTTTGGAAGGTTATACTCTTCTGAAAGCTATCTAAATTCACACCAGAATAAGCTTTTGAAAACCCGTTTGTTGGTAAGGTATGATTTGTTCCAGAAGCATAATCCCCAGCACTTTCTGGCGTATAATTACCTATAAATACTGAACCTGCATTACCGATATTATCTACAAAGTAATCGTTATTTTTAGTAGCCACAATAAAGTGTTCTGGACCATATTCATCAATTAATGTTAGAGCGGTTTCAAAATTATCTACAACAATTGATTTAGAGTTATTGATAGCATCAACAGCCATATCTTTTCTCGGCAATACTTCCAGTTGGGCAGAAATTTCAGCATCTACCTTTTTAGCAAATGATCTTGAAGTCGTTATTAAAATCACTTGACTATCCGAGCCATGCTCTGCCTGACTCAATAAATCTGACGCCACATATACTGGATTTGCAGAATCATCAGCCATAATCAATAATTCACTTGGGCCAGCAGGCATATCTATAGCAACACCATACTTAGTAGCCAATTGCTTTGCAACCGTAACAAATTGGTTTCCCGGCCCGAATATTTTATAGACTTGCGGAATTGATTCTGTACCAAAAGTTAAGCCCGCTATAGCTTGAATACCACCTACTTTTATAATTTTGGTAACGCCACAAAGCTGTGCTGTATACAAAATTTCATTGGCGATTTTGCCTTTGCGATTTGGTGGTGAGCACAAAACAACTTCTTTACAACCTGCTATATTAGCAGGAACAGTTAGCATTAAAACAGTAGAAAATAAAGGTGCTGTTCCACTAGGTATATACAAACCTACTTTTTGAATAGGTCTTTTTTCTTGCCAGCATTCTACCCCATCCATAGTAGTTACTTGAACTCGACTTGTTCTTTGGGCTCTATGAAATGCATCAATATTTGATTTTGCCAATTGAATAGCTTGCTTTAAGTCTTCCGATACAACTTTTGACGCTTCTTTTATTTCTTCATCTGTAACTACAAAAGAATCCAGTTTTACTTTGTCAAATTTTGATGTGTATGACTTTATAGCTCTATCACCATCAGTTTTAACACTCGCAAAAATATCATTAACGATTGATTCAATATCATCAACGGTCTGAGTAGGTCGTTGCAATAAAGTCTTCCAATCGGATCTATCTGGGTTTATGTATGTTTTCATTTATAAAGACTAAGTTCAGTTCAATTAATTATGAGATTCCTACTTTTGCAGGAATTTATAGGACCATATTCTCTATTGGACAAACAAGAATTCCTTCTGCTCCACTTGCTTTAAGCTCATCTATGACATTCCAAAAATCATTTTTATTTATTACTGAGTGTAGTGAACTCCAGCCTTTTTGAACCAATGGTAAAATAGTCGGCGAGTTCATTCCTGGTAATATTTCAACAATCCTATCTAGTTTTTCATTTGGCGCATTCAACAACACGTACTTGTTTTCCCTTCCTTTTAAAACAGACTTTAAACGAAATTGAATTTTATTGATAATTGTTTGATTTTCAGCAGAAATTCTCGGTGAGGTTGCCAATACAGCTTCAGACTTTAAGAGAACTTCAATTTCTTTTAACCCGTTTTTAAACAATGTACTTCCGCTAGAGACTATATCGCATATTCCATCAGCCAAACCAATGTTAGGGGCAATTTCAACAGAGCCATTAATGATATGGAGGTTTGCCTTAATGCCTGCTAGATCTAAAAAATAGTTTACAGTGTTTGGATATGATGTTGCTATACGCTTTTGCTCTAAATCCTTTAATGATTTGACTTTGGAAGCTTTGGGCACAGCAATAGAGACTCTACATTTTGAAAATCCAAGTTTTTCAACTATGTTGATATCATCACCTTTTTCAATAAGCACATTTTCTCCGATAATAGCGGCATCAACAACACCATCTCTTAAGTATTGAGGTATATCTCCATTACGTAAATAGAACACTTCTAACGGAAAATTTCTAGCGGATGCTTTTAATTGGTCTTTACCATTATCTACTGATATTCCGATTTCTTTTAAGATTTTCATGGAATCATCGTGAAGACGACCAGATTTCTGAACAGCAATTTTTAATTTACTCATTTCTAATTTTAGTTGGTCTGAAAATATCATGAGCTCAATAAAAAAACCCATTTGATATTCTCAAACGGGTTTTAATATATTATGTTGAAAATTAATCAATACATCATCACCTCGCTTGAGCGATTATGTGAAAATGATGATGTAATTGAATAAAATTCATTTCTATTTTGTTCTGAACAAAGTTTCAGAAAATAAAATTACAATTCCAAGTGTTTAACAAAAAAATTATTGATTACCTAAAATAATTGGCATTCCGCTTTCACCAGAACCAATTATAACTATCTTACTATTAGGTGATTCCGCTAATTTATTTGTCGCTTCAATACCTTTATCTTGAAGAATTTTATCCGTTAATGAAGCACTCAAAATCCTATTTGCGTCTGCTTTACCTTGAGCTTCAATACGTTGTTTTTGAGCTTCTTTATCTGCAGTAACTAATCTAAACTCGTATTCTAAAGATTCTTGCTCTTGCTTTAATTTACGTTCAATTGCTCCTTTAATTGTTGGTGGTAATTGAACATCTTCTACTAAAACACGTTTTACTGTTAAAAACTGACCATCTAAAAGCTTTGTAACTTCATCTAAGATTTCTTGTTCAATAACATCTCTTTTACTAGAATATAATTGCTCAGGAGTATAGCGACCGACCACACTTCTTGCAGCAGCATTTATAGCAGGATCTAGTAATTCGTGCTCATAGTCTTCGCCTTTAGTTTTAATGAGGTTTCCAAGGTTACTGTATTCTGGTTCGTACCAAATAGTTCCGTTAACTTTAACTTCTAAACCATTTACAGATAACACATTCATTTTATCAGAAATCGACTGTTGTCTTACTTTTCTAACTATCATTTCGTTCCAAGGAGCGACTATATGAAATCCTTCACCATAAGTTTTATCGGTGTTTATACCATCACCAAAACGTTCAAATATTACGCCTCCCTCACCAGGACCAATGGTCACAGCAGATTTGGCTATTAATATAATTAATAATACAATCCCAATTAATATTGGCAACCCAATTTTTGGCAATTTTTCCATTTCTTTATGTTTTAAATTAATCCGTTATATTTTCTGATAAACCACTCTATAAATAGACTTATTGCTATTAATCCGAGTAGGTATTTCCAATCTATCAAAGGTACGATATTTTTAGTGCTTTTTTGAATGGTTGCATATCTATTATCAGAGAGAAGGTTCGCTATCAAATCATTATGCTCAGTGCTAAAAAAAGCTTTTCCCGAACTTGCATTCGCAATAGATTCTAATTTATCAACATCAGCATTTAAGAATTGTTGTTCTACGTTATACTCCAACACTTCAAAGCTACCAGAGGCAGCAATGGATTCCGTATTATGCTTTATGGTGAAATCATACGAGCCTGATGAAACACCACTTAAATCAACACTATAACTACCTTTATTTAGCAAAAGTGGCACTTCCTTAACACTATCATCATCCTTATTTTTTAAAATGATGGTTAATGCTGCTGAACTATCAAATTCAAAATTTTTATTGAAATATTGTGCTGTGATTATAACATCATCGTTACCATTATAAAACGATTTGTAATCAATATTAATGCGATTACGTTTTTTGTTTGTACTTAAATATTGCACCAATTTTCCAATAAAATTATCAAAATTATTAAAACGCTCTGCATCTAAATAGGCCTGTGCTCTCCATCTCCAAATACCCTCACCACTAAGTAGTGCATGCTTTGTATTATCAACCTCAAAAGTTGAAAGCATGGGCTGATTAGTATCGATTTCATTTACAGCTTTAGTGAGAATAACATCATTTGGCACTAAAAATTCTATAGATCCGAATTCGGATTGCAAAGGTGGATAATCTTCAAAATTGAGATTATCAATAATGAATATGCTATAATTTCTGTTTAGATTAGGCTGAAAATCTTCTGTTTGGTTGGTTATGGTTTGCCTAAAATACGATTGGGAATTATTCAATAAACTCCAGTTTGTTGTATTACCGGTTATTAGTATTGAATTTAATTTTTGCTTATAGACTTCATTTAAAACAGTGTTGAAGCTATTATTAGGTTGATATAAAATAACTAACTGAAAATCATTTATTTTACTCAAATAATCTTTAGGTTTTAAGATTGAAACACTACGTTGCTCATTACTCTCTATCGCCTTTTTTAAAGCACCTAAATCTGGATGTAAGCGTTCTGAAACTAAGGCAATATTTGTTTTTTGGTCAATAACCTCTACTCCAAAGTTTTTAGAATTATTGACTGTGTTCTTTTCGTTCGCAAGAGGTGTTAATTCTACACGATAGGTTTTTACACCAACACTATTAGCCGATAAAGCCGTAGAAACAATTTCTGAAGTTTTAGAACTATTAAATTGAATCGATTTTCTGTACACAACCGAATTACCAGACCAAATTTTCAGTTCAGTTTTTACGGTTTCTGATCCATTGTAATTAGCAATAACCTCTACAGGAAACTTATTCTTTAAGTATACATAGCGATTAACGTTGAGCTGTTTAATACTTAAATCTGAATACACTGTTGAGTCCCCTAAAATAATTGGATAAATTGGTTGTTTCACAGATTTTGTGATATAACTATAATCTGATCCGTAGGTTTGATTGCCATCACTTATTATAATAATCGGAGCCGTTTGATTCGCATAGACTTCACCAAATTGCTTTAAGGCTTTGGAAATATTAGATTGATGTTCACCAAAGCTTAGACTATCTAAACTATTGACGGACTTGCCAAAGCTATACTTTTCAATATTGAAGCGTTCATTTAATTCTGAATTAGATGCTATAGTGTTTAAAACCGAACTTACATTCTCGTCTTGTTTTAAATAAGAAACAGATTCTGAATTATCTACCGCAACTACCAAAGTTGGTTTTTCTTCATAATATGTTTTAGATTCAAACTTTGGATTGATGAGCAATAATAATATTCCAAAAATTGAAACAGTTCTTAACGCTGTAAGTAAGTATCTAAGATTAGACTTTACTTTCGATTTGTACAAGTACTGAAACAGCGCTAATAAAAGCGCTGCTACTCCAGCAATGATAATATATAATAGAGTTTCAGAACCCATTAAATCTTATTCTAATTTTAAAGAAATTCCTGCCTACACAGAAATTTATTAAGTCAACATACCTCCATCAACATTAAGTGTCTGTCCCGTAACATAGGCACTTAAATCACTTGCCAAGAAGACACATGCATTAGCAATGTCTTCTGGTGAGCCACCGCGTTTTAATGGAATAGCAGCTCTCCAACCTTTAACCGTTTCTTCATCGAGTTTCGCTGTCATTTCAGTTTCTATAAACCCTGGTGCAATGACGTTGCTTCTAATATTTCTAGAACCTAACTCTAATGCCACAGATTTTGAAAATCCAATAATTCCTGCCTTCGAAGCTGCATAATTGGTCTGTCCAGCATTTCCTTTAACTCCAACCACAGAACTCATATTAATGATTGAGCCCTTGCGTTGCTTTAACATGGTTCGCTGTACAGCTTTTGTCATATTAAAAACAGATTTTAGGTTCACTTCAATAACTTTATCAAAATCGGCTTCTCCCATTCGCATTAAGAGGTTATCCTTAGTAATACCAGCATTATTTATCAAAATATCTATTGAACCAAAATCGGCCAGTACGTCTTCAGCCAATTTTTGAGCTTCATCAAAACTTGCTGCATTGCTCTGGTAACCCACAGCTTTTATACCTTTAGAATTTAAATCTGCCTCCAAAGCTTTGGCTGCATCGACAGAAGAACTGTACGTAAACGCCACATTGGCACCATGCTCTGCAAAAACCTCAGCAATGCCTTTTCCTATACCTCGGCTTGCACCTGTTATAATCGCTGTTTTTCCTTCTAATAATTTCATAATATTTATGGTTGGTTCATTTAAGTTATTGAAATATCATATTGATAAATCTCGAAAACAATCAATCTGATACGTATTTCTCTTGAATTTCAAATATACCAATTACAAATTGTACGAAATAAAAAAACCTCATAATTCATGTTAAACAAACTATGAGGTTTACATTTTATCATAACCTCTAATCAAGGAATGTAAAAAAATATAAATTGATTAAAGCTTAACGTCTTCCTCTTGGTTATAGTTAAACAAGTAATCGATGTCGAGTTCTTTGATCTCTCCCAAGGTGCTTAAAGCTTCAAAGTCCATATCTTTTTTGTTTCCGATTACCATGACATTATATGATTTACCACTAATGTTTTCGTTAAAAAACGTTTTTAAATCCTCTAAGGTCATGTTCTTAATGGTATTATACATCTCCTCACGATTGTCATTGGTAATACCTCTTTTCTTTAAACCTTCATAAGTCCAGAAAATATTAGACTTAGTTATACGTTGTGCAGCAATTTTCTTTAAAGTCGCTTCTTTTGCCTGATTAAACTGATCTTCAGCTTCTGGCATATTTGTCATCAACTCCATCATAGCATCAACCGCTTGCTCCAATTTATTGGCTTGTGTACCAACATACGCCATTGTATAATCGGGTTTCCCCACTTCGCTTGCGTTTCGGTAGCTAGAAAAGGCTGAATACGCCAACGATTTAGACTCTCTAATCTCTTGAAAGACTATGGATGACAGCCCACTTCCGAAATAGGTGTTGAATAAACGCGAAGCTGCCATTTTCTTGGGATCGAAAGTATCGCCTTTTGATAATAACATAATTTCACTTTGCACCATATCATAATCCACAAAATAAACATTGCCTCCTGTTTCTAAATTAACGTATTCCGTTTTCTCTGGATAATCCAAAAAGTTTTCTGGCACAGTATGGTTTTTTTCTAAGGAAGCTACAGCTGCATCAATATCATTACCATAATAAAATACACGCTGCTTATAGTTACGTAGTTCCTTAATTGTACTCACCAATTCTTCAGGGTTAATTTTCTTTAACTCAGCCTCTGAATATATGTTGCGTAATCTTGAGTTTTCACCATATTGGGCATAGCTCATTAAACCATTCCAAAAGATATTTCCCTTTTGGGTCTTGCCATCTTCTCTTCCTTTTAAAATACTTTCAACATATTTATTATAGGTATCTTGATTTGGCTGCGCGTTATCCCAAAGGTTTTCCAACAAAGCCAAGCCAGCGTCCAAATTTTCTTTTAAGCCCGAAATCCCAACATAGGTTTTGTCACTCGATGAAAAGAAATTAGTACTAATACCCAATTTATAAAACTCTTGTTTTAATTCTTCTGGTGAATACTTGTCCGTGCCTAAATAATCCAAATAACCAGCGGCCAATGACACCATCCGATCGTTGTCCTGACCCATATCGAAAATAATATTCAAGTTAAAAATATCATTATTGGGATTATCCACATAAGAGACTTTCACTCCATTATCCATTTCCACCTCTTTTATTGCTGTTTTGTAGTCTATAAACTGAGGCTTTAGATCTGGTGATGTCTTAGAGTTAAATGTCTTTAAGAAATCCGATTCTTTATCTCTATTGAGTTCAATCGGGGTAATTCCTGGGTTTTCTACCTTTACTATGGACTTGTCCTCACCTTTTATTTTATGAACCTCTACATAGTTATTACCGTAAAATTCGTTGGCGAATTTCACCACTTGATCCTTGGTGATTTTTTTCATTTCATCCAACATTACAACTCTGTCCTTCCAATCCTGAAACCCTATGAAGGCCTCTAAATAGGCATAAGCTGTAGATGAAGCATTCTCGTACTGGCGTATTTGAGATAAACGTAAATCGTTGACCACAGCATCTAACAGCCAATCTTCAAATTCACCTTTTTTCACTTTTTCTATCTGCTCCAAAAGCAAGTCTCTAACGTCATCTAAAGTTTGATCCGCTTTTGGTCTTCCATAAAGCAAGTGGAAACCATAATCGTTATTAAAATTGGTAAACGAAGACGCTTGCTGAACCATCTGTTTTTGGTTGAGGTTTAAATCTATTAAACCGGCTTGGGAATTTGCAAGCATGTAATCTACTAAAGTTAACATCACTTCCTGATCCGAGCCTTTTCCTTTTGATCTAAATGCAACATAAACTGATTCTGCCGTTGGTCCGTAAACTTCCTTTTTTACAGGTTCTGTAATAGGCTCTAACTCTGGAAAAGTAGGGTGCATAAGCTCTTTCTCTTTATAATCGCCAAAGGCATCATTTACCTTTTTAATGGTCTCATCGAAGTCTAAGTCACCAACTAAGATTACTGCCATATTATTTGGCACGTAGTATTTATCAAAATAAGCATTTATAGCTTCCATTGAAGGGTTCTTTAGATGCTCAGAAACACCAATTGTAGATTGCGTACCGTAAGGATGTGTTGGATAAAGTCCTTGTAAAGTTGCATAGTATTGCTTGCGTCCGTCGTTATCCTGCCCTCTGTTGAATTCTTCGTAAACAGCTTCAATTTCTGTATGGAACAAACGAAGCACCAATTGACTGAAACGCTCACTTTCTACCATTAGCCATTTATCCAATTCGTTGGACGGAATCTTACCTACGTAAACTGTTTGTTCATTGGAAGTAAATGCATTTGTACCTTCAGTTCCAAGAGAATTTACCATTTTATCATACTCGTTTGCTATAGCAATTTTAGATGCCTCTAGAGATACTGAATCTATTTGTTTATAGATTGCTTTTTTTGCCTCAGGATCTTGCTCTTTTTTGTGCGCTTCGTACAAATCAGAGATTTGCTTTAAAAACTTAGATTCTGTTTCATAATCTGTAGTTCCGATTTCGTCAGTTCCTTTAAAAACCATGTGCTCTAAATAATGGGCTAAACCAGTATTATCTGCTGGATCGTATGTAGAACCTGCTCTAACGGCAATTAAGGTTTGAATTTTTGGTTCCTCTTCGTTTTTGCCCAAATAAACTTTTAGACCGTTGTCTAAAGTATATAGGCGCAAACCTGTTGGGTCATTGTTAACGGTTTCATAAGTAAAGCCATTAGCATCTGTTTCTGAATTGATTGCATATTCTTGCTTTGAACTATTGTCTTTACAAGCCGAAAAGCATACTAATGCAATGATTAATGTGTAAAATTTAGTAAGTCTCATATGAGTTGATTATAGTGAATAAAAAAATCCATTGACCAAAATAAAGTCAATGGATTTATAACGTGTATAAATTAGATATATTTTAACAGAATTTTAGCTAATTACTTCCGCCACTTTCTTGCCTATTTCTGCTGGTGAATCCACAACGTGAATTCCGCATGCTCTCATTATTTTCTTTTTAGCTTGCGCAGTATCATCACTACCGCCAACAATAGCGCCAGCATGCCCCATAGTACGACCTGCGGGAGCAGTTTCACCAGCAATAAAACCTACTACCGGCTTTTTACTTCCACTCTCTTTATACCAATTTGCAGCATCAGCTTCTAATTGACCACCAATTTCACCAATCATTACAACGGCTTCTGTTTCTGGGTCATTAATCAATAACTCAACAGCTTCTTTAGTTGTGGTTCCTATTATTGGATCTCCACCAATACCAATTGCTGTTGTTATACCCAAACCTTGTTTTACAACTTGATCTGCCGCCTCGTAAGTTAATGTTCCAGATTTAGAAACTATACCTACTTTACCTCGTTTAAAGACAAAACCTGGCATAATACCAACTTTAGCTTCACCTGGTGTTATTACACCCGGACAGTTAGGACCTACCAAACGACAATCTCTATCTTTAATATAATCTGCAGCTTTAATCATGTCTGCTACGGGAATTCCTTCTGTAATGGTTATGATGACTTTTATACCTGCATCAGCAGCTTCCATAATCGCATCAGCAGCAAATGCTGGCGGCACAAAAATAATGGTTGTGTCAGCACCTACTTTTTCAACAGCTTCAGAAACCGTGTTAAAAACAGGTCTGTCTAAATGTGTCTGACCACCTTTTCCCGGAGTTACACCTCCTACAACATTGGTTCCGTATTCAATCATTTGACCAGCATGAAATGTACCTTCACTACCAGTAAATCCTTGTACGATGATGTTTGAATTTTTATTAACTAAAACGCTCATTTGATATTGTTGTTTTTAAGTTTTGTAAATTTAGTTGTGCAAAAATAAGTGTTTTGAAGTGCAATTACGACCTCTTTTTATATTTTTCTTTCAGCATAAGACGCCATACTTTCCGCATCACTCTCATCTGCTTGTTGACTAATCTCGTAACCTCTGTATAATTTGTTATCCTTTACTTCCCAAATCGTTGAAAAATGTGCTAAAACCGTTTCATTATCTGGATTTTCAATAGTATTGGCAAACAATGTATGTCTGGTAAATACTTTAGAGTCTGCTTCTATAAAATGTGTGAATTCAAATCTGAGATTGGTATAAGATTTTCTCGTGCCCTCAAAAAAATCCACAATAGCATCGTAATCTAAATGCATAAATCCTTGACTACTGCTCCAATGCAATTCACATTCCTTATGGTAAAATCTCGGAACCACAGTTGGGTCGTTCGCCAAATCAGAATTATAAAATGCTTTAACAATTTCTTTAGCTGACATTTATAAATCTTTTAGTTTTTTAAGTATTTCAGGTATTTTCTTAACATAGGCTCTATCTTTAAAAAAGGCTCTTGCTTCTTGAGCCGGAGAACCAAAATAGGTTTTACCTTCTTCTGTTGTATGCCCCAAACCAGATTGTGCATATAGAACTGTGCCTTTAGAAATGGTAATGCCACTTTTTACACCAACTTGTCCCCAAATGGTAACATTATCTTCAACAACGACACAACCCGCAATTCCTGTTTGCGAGGCTATCAAACATTTTTTGCCCAAAACCGTATCGTGTCCAATCTGTATTTGGTTATCTAATTTAGACCCTTCCCCAATAGTCGTATCACCAGTAACACCTCTATCTATTGTGCAAGCTGCTCCTATATCTACATTATCCTCAATAATTACACGACCACCAGATAGTAATTGATCGTAACCCTCTGGTCGGTTTTTGTAATAGAAAGCACTTGCTCCTAAAACTGTTCCTGCGTGAACAGTAACGTTGTCTCCAATTACGGTATCATCATAAATGCTAACATTAGGATGAATAACACAATTTTTACCAATGGTTACATTATTACCAATAAAACAGTTAGGTTGAATTATGGTGCCTTCACCAATTTCTGCATCAGTCGCAATAGCAACATTTGAAGATTTAAAAGGTTTGAAGTGAAGCGTTAACTTATTGAAATCTCTAAATGGGTCATCTGAAATTAAGAGTGCTTTACCTTCTGGACAATCCACTTCTTTATTAATAAGAACAATGGTTGCAGCAGATTCTAAAGCTTTATCATAATATTTCGGATGGTCGACAAATACAATATCGCCAGCTTCAACAACATGAATTTCGTTGATGCCCAAAACTGGAAAATCATCATCGCCGATATATTCGGTATCAATTAAACCGGCAATCTCTTTTAAAGTGTGTGGTCTTGGAAATTTCAAATGATCTAATTTATTATATAAAATTTCTGCATAGTCAGGAATGACAATTATTCCTTAATACGCTCTTTGTAAGTCCCTTTTTCGGTTTCAACCTTAATTTTATCACCTTCATTGATAAATAACGGAACATTTACAGATGCTCCAGTTTCTACCGTTGCAGGTTTTGTAGCATTTGTTGCCGTATTGCCTTTTACACCTGGTTCTGTTGCTGTAACTTCTAATATAACGGTTGCCGGCATATCTACAGATAAAGGCATATTATCTTCAGAGTTAATCTGTATGGTTACTATTTCTCCTTCTTTCATTAAGTCGGGTCTATCTAACGCAGATTCCAGTAATCTAATTTGTGTATAGTCGGCTTCATTCATAAAATGATAAAACTCGCCATCGTTATATAGATATTGAAATTTATGGGTCTCTACTCTAACATCTTCAATTTTATGACCTGCGGAAAAGGTGTTATCAATTACTTTTCCAGTAGTTACGCTTTTTAATTTTGTTCTTACAAAAGCTGGGCCTTTCCCTGGTTTTACATGAAGGAATTCAATGATTTTATAAATATCGTGGTTATATCTAATGCATAATCCGTTTCTAATATCTGATGTACTTGCCATAATGCTGTTAAGTCGTTTGTTTAGTTATTTATTTCCCATCTTCCGTTTTCCCAAAAGGAAGAAGCGTAAACACTTTGGTTTTTAGCCTTGGGTTTTTTTTATGCTCTTTTTTCTAAAATCAATTCGATTTGAAGTAGCCTTTCATAATACCACGATGTGAGTTCTTAATAAACTGAAGAATCTCATCGCGCTCAGGAGTAGCTTCCATTTCAGCTTCAATAATTTCCGAAGCTTGTGTATTGTTATAATTCTTTTGATATAATATTCTGAATATATGCTGAATTTCCCTGATTTTTTCTGTTGTGAATCCTCTACGTCTTAAACCGACAGAGTTAATTCCCACATAAGACAATGGTTCACGAGCTGCTTTTACATAAGGAGGTACATCCTTTCGTACCAAAGAACCACCAGTTACAAATGCATGATTTCCTATTGAACAGAATTGATGCACAGCGGTCATACCTGCCAAAACCACATAATCCCCAACGGTTATATGACCTGCTAATGTGCTATTGTTAGAGAAAATACAATTGTTGCCAACGAAACAATCATGAGCAATATGGCAGTATGCCATTATCAAACAATTATCTCCAATAACAGTTTTCATTTTATCGGTTGTACCTCTGTTGATGGTAACACATTCTCTAATGGTAACGTTATTGCCAATTTCTACAGTGGTATCTTCATCGTTATATTTTAAATCTTGTGGAACGGCTGAAATGACGGCTCCGGGGAAAATATTACAATTCTTTCCGATGCGGGCACCTTCCATAATAGTAACATTGCTTCCAATCCATGTACCTTCACCAATTTTTACATTGTTGTGAATAGTAGTGAAAGGTTCTATAACTACATTCTTGGCAATTTTAGCCCCAGGATGTACGTATGCTAAGGGTTGGTTCATTTTCGTGATTTTATTTTTGACAAATAGGTAAAAGTGTGTTCGCCTATCAGCTTATCTGAAACTAATAAAAACTCTAGATTCGCTCTGTTCATTCTATTTTACTTTTGAAATTTGCGCCATAAGCTCGGCTTCTGCACATAATTTACCGTTGGCATAAGCATAGCCTTGCATGTGGCATATACCTCTTCTAATTGGTGTTATTAATGAGCATTTAAAAATAAGTGTATCTCCAGGCATTACTTTTTGCTTAAATTTTACATTATCCATTTTCATGAAGAATGTTAAATAATTTTCAGGATCTGGAACGGTACTCAACACCAATATGCCACCAGTTTGCGCCATAGCTTCGACGATTAAAACACCAGGCATAACAGGTTGACCAGGAAAATGTCCTTTGAAGAATTCTTCGTTCATGGTGACATTTTTCATTCCTATTACATAATTGTCTGTGAGCTCAAAAACTTTATCCAACAGCAAAAACGGTTGTCTATGCGGTAACATATTCATGATTTGGTTTACATCCATCAAAGGTTTTGAATTCAAATCAATTTGAGGCACATTATTACGTCTTTCATTTTTTATAATCTTAGACATCTTTTTTGCAAACTGGGTGTTAACAAAATGTCCTGGTTTGTTGGCAATCACCTTACCTCTTATTCTTGTACCAATTAGTGCTAAATCGCCAACCACATCCAGTAGTTTGTGACGTGCAGCTTCATTGGGATGATGTAAGGTTAAATTATCTAAAATACCGTTAGGCTTAACCGCTATGTTGTCTTTTTTAAAGGCCACTCTTAATTTTTCCATGGTATTTGGTGATAATTCTTTATCCACATATACAATAGCATTGTTTAAATCGCCTCCTTTTATTAGACCGTTTTCGAGAAGCATTTCAATTTCGTGTAGAAAACTGAAAGTTCTGGCATCTGCAATTTCAGTTTTAAATTCTGAAACAGCAGTCATGGTTGCATTTTGTGTGCCAAGTACTTTGGTGCCAAAATCTACCATTGTAGTAACTTGGTAAGCGTTGGATGGCATTAAAATAATTTCACTGCCAGAAGCTTCATCAGAATAAGAAACTACTTCCTTTACGATATACTCTTCTCTTACCGCATCTTGCTCTACGATTCCTGCTTTTTCTAAAGCTTCAACAAAAAACTTTGAAGAACCATCCATAATAGGTGGCTCGGAAGCATTTAATTCTATTACTGCATTATCAATATCCAGACCGACCAAAGCAGCCAAAACGTGCTCGCAAGTTTGAATAGTCACTCCATTTTTTTCTAAGCATGTACCACGTTGTGTGTTGGTGACATAGTTTGCATCAGCTTCAATTTTTGGGTGGCCTTCTAAGTCTACACGTTCAAATAGAAACCCTGAATTTTCAGCACCCGGCTTAAACACCAACGTTACATCTGCACCTGTATGGAGCCCAACACCTTTTAGGGTAACTTCTTTTTCAATGGTCTTTTGTTTTGCTTCTGTTTTAACTATCGCCATTTAATTTTTTTTCAATTTCATTAATATTTTTTACAATCTTAGGTAAGTTTTTAAAATACACGTAAGATTTATTGTAGTCACCATATGTTAGAGCTGGTGAGCCTTGCAATACTTCGTTATCTTTTACATGACGACCTATACCAGATTGCGCTTGTATTCTTACATTATTTCCAATAGTTATATGGCCTACGATACCAACTTGCCCACCTATTTGACAATTTTCGCCAATTTTAGTAGAACCTGCAACACCAGTTTGTGCTGCTATCACTGTATTTTTACCTATCTCTACATTGTGTGCAATCTGTATTTGATTATCTAGCTTTACACCTTTTCTAATAATCGTAGAACCTAATGTGGCTCTATCTATGGTTGTACCTGCCCCTATATCAACATTATCTTCTAAAATAACGTTACCTATTTGGGGTACTTTAGAATATTCCCCTTTTTCGTTTGGTGCAAACCCAAAACCATCAGCTCCGATAATAGCACCAGAATTAATAACACAATTATTTCCAATTACACAATCTGAATAAACCTTACCACCAGAAAACACTATACTATTATCTCCTATCGTTACATTATCACCTATATAAGAATTAGGAAAAATTTTTACATTGTTACCAATCTTTACATTGTCACCAACATAGGTGAAAGCACCTATATATATATCATTACCAATTTTAGCAGAGTCTGAAACAAAACTTGGCTGTTCCACACCAGATTTGTTTAACTTAATTTGATTGTAATATTCCAATAGTTTTGTAAATGCTCCATAGGCATCTTCAACCTTAATCAATGTAGTTGTTAATGCTTCTTCGGGTTCGAAATCAGAGCCCACAATAGTAATGGAGGCTTGAGTCGTATAGATGTAAGGTTTATACTTTGGGTTAGCTAAAAACGTTAGCGAACCTTTTGTGCCCTCCTCTATTTTTGCAAGTTTAAAAACTTCAATATTAGGGTCGCCGTCAACTGTACCTTCTAAAATACCTGCGATTTGTTCTGCTGTAAATTTCAATTAATTGATTTTAATATGTCGGTTGGTTTCCGCAAAAGTAAAAAAAAAGCATCACATTTGCTTTTTAGGATAGCACATATAATATTTAGTAATGGGTTTACCCAATGTTTTTAGGTTGAGTTGGTCCGATGCTTTTACGATAGTTTTTATTTTCCCAGACTTCAGCAAAATATTTATGGGTGCTTTTTTATTATGATAAGCTACATTAGTTATTTCATCATAAAACACAAAATAACCAGCTTCGGCCTTAGATATATTGTATTTGCCCATCAAGGCATTAGAATGTGTAACCAGTTCTGAAGTTTTAATGGGTTTATTCTTTATCTTTATTTTCAACAAATCTCTATTGAGAATCATTTGACAAAGATTTTGTAGCACAAAGTCCTCATGGTTTTGCCAATCTTTCATTGCAGCTACAATATCATAATCATCTAATTGTGCAAAAATGGCTAAGGTTTCAGCATTAAAACCTTGTCTATTAACATCAGACTTTAAGAAAAATAGTAGTGCTTTGCTACAATTTAACGTATTCCCTAACTCAACAAGCTCTTTGGCACGTTTTAAAATTCGCATCAACAGCTGTTCTGCAACCACACCCGTTTTATGTAAGTAAACCTGCCAATACATAAAACGTCTTGCTACCAAGAATTTTTCTACACTGTAAATCCCTTTTTCTTCGACTACCAACTGATCGTCTATAACATTGAGCATGGTTATTAAACGTTCACTGTTAATATTACCTTCAGCTACACCTGTATAAAAACTGTCGCGTTTTAGGTAATCTGCCCTATCCATGTCTATTTGACTGGAAATGAGTTGACACATAAACTTACGAGAGTATTCACCTTTAAAAATTGAAATTGCTAACGTTAAACTTCCGTTAAACTCTGCATTGAGAATTTCCATAAATTTCAATGAAATTTCCTCATGAGAAATACCATTTACAATACTATGCTCCATAGCATGAGAAAAAGGACCATGACCAATATCGTGCAATAAAATAGCAACCAACAAGCCATCTTCTTCTTCCTTAGAAATTGTAACTCCCTTAAAACGAAGTATATTAATCGCTTTTTGCATCAAATGCATACTTCCCAAAGCATGATGAAATCGTGTGTGGTGTGCACCAGGATATACTAAATAGGATAAACCCATTTGGCTAATTCTACGCAATCTCTGAAAGTATTTATGCTGAATAAGTTCGAAAATCAACGAATTGGGAATCGTAATAAATCCGTAAATTGGATCGTTAAATATTTTAAGTTTATTATTGGACTTCAAACTAAAAATTCATTAATTAGAAAACAAATATACATGAACAACATAAATATTCTCTGGGTTGACGATGAAATTGATTTATTAAAACCACATATTCTTTTTTTAGAGCAAAAACAATATAAGGTCACAACTTGCCAAAGTGGTACTGAAGCACTTGAGATTATTAATGACACAAATTTTGATATTGTTTTTTTAGATGAAAACATGCCTGGACTCACCGGTCTTGAAACCCTTAATGAAATTAAGGAAAGAAGGGCAAATCTTCCTATTGTGATGATTACTAAAAGTGAAGAGGAATATATTATGGAGGAAGCTATCGGTAACAAAATTGCAGATTATTTGATTAAACCTGTAAATCCCAATCAGATATTATTGAGTCTGAAGAAAAACCTAGATCACTCGCGTTTGGTATCTGAGAAAACCACGTCAAATTATCAGCAGGAATTTAGAAAAATCGCTATGGATTTGTCTATGGTTAATTCCTTTGAAGAATGGAAAGATCTATATCAAAAACTAATTTACTGGGAATTACAGCTCGAAGATATTGAAGATGTTGGAATGACTGATATTTTAGAATCTCAAAAAACAGAGGCCAATATGCAGTTTGGTAAATTTATTGAGAAAAATTACGAAGACTGGTTTCAGCCAAACGCCGATGCACCGGTTATGTCGCACACACTTTTTAAGGATAAAGTGGTACCAGAATTAAGTGATAAGCAACCTACACTATTAGTGGTTATAGACAATCTGCGTTATGACCAGTGGAAAGCTTTTGAACCTATTGTCAATAACTACTATAAGAAGGTATCGGAGCTTTCATTTTACAGCATTTTGCCAACTGCTACTCAATATGCGCGTAATGCAATTTTTTCTGGCTTAATGCCTTCGGATATGGAAAAACTGTATCCCCAATACTGGAAAAACGATACCGATGAAGGTGGTAAAAACATGCACGAAGATGATTTTCTAAGAGAGCAATTAAAACGATTGGGCTTAAACCACATTAAATATGAATATTATAAGATTACCAATTTAAAATCTGGCAGAAAGTTGGTCGATAATTTTAGATCGCTAAAAGATAACGACTTAAATGTTGTGGTATATAATTTTGTGGATATGCTCTCTCATTCCAAAACAGAAATGGAGGTCGTAAAGGAATTGGCCTCCAACGATAAAGCATACCGCTCATTAACCCTTAGTTGGTTTAAGAATTCGCCTTTATTAGAAATGATTCAGCTATCACAACAATTGGGTTTTAAGCTTATATTAACCACAGATCACGGTACCATAAACGTAAAAGCTCCATCTAAAGTCATTGGTGACAGAGATACAAGCTTAAATTTACGCTATAAAACGGGTAGAAGCTTAACGTACCAAGACAAAGACGTACTAGCGGTTAAAAATCCAAAGTCCATACATTTGCCAGCATTAAGTATGAGCAGCTCTTTTATATTTGCTAAAGGGGATTTGTTTTTGGCTTATCCCAATAACTTTAACCATTATGTAAGTTACTACAGGAATACTTACCAACATGGAGGAGTGTCTTTAGAGGAGATGATTATCCCTTTTGTGGTTTTAGATCCTAAATAGGTTTTTCTATTACTATAATTCCCTATAAACAAATATCTTCTAAAAGCAAAAAAATCCGATGAAATACACTTTTTTCTAGGATTTCTCAATATTTATTGTTAACATTGTCGTCTATTTTACAATAGGTTACAGTGAAAACTATTGCCCTAACATACCACTTAAAAGACATTGATGCCATTGCAACTAAGGTTTTGGAGCATTTAGAATCTAAAACCCTACTTTTTGATGGTGCCATGGGAACAGGAAAAACCACTTTTATTAGTGCACTGTTAAAAGCTATGGGAAGTAGTGATATTGCTACTAGCCCAACCTTTTCTATAGTTAATGAATACACTTTACCTGAAGACAAAATCTATCATTTCGATTTTTATAGAATAGAATCTATAGATGAAGCCTATAATTTTGGTATAGAAGACTATTTATCAAGTAATCATTGGCTTTTTATAGAATGGCCAGAGCGCATTTCTGATTTATTAAATGACGCTCAAACACTTACGATAACTAAGATTGACAAGAATACAAGATCCCTCAAATTAACTATAAACAATAAACTTTTAACCGAAGATAACGCTATGACAGAACCGAAATTTTAGATAAATTTCACTAACATTTTACCGAAAGAGTATGAAATTACGGAAAAACCGTAATTGAAACTTCAAAATTTCTAGGGTTTTAACACTAATTGATTTTCGCAAACTACGTGTGCGCTATACTTTTGTAGTAATTAATTAATTAAATCCCTTAAATTATGAAAACTAAAAAATTAGTATTAGCAATTGCTATCTTTGGTGGGATGTTATTTACTGTACAGGCAACTAACATTATTGACTTAGATGGACAGACTACTACACAAGTTGACAAAAGAAAACTTAAGCCGCCGCCAAACGGATAAGAAAAACTATAATCGGAAGATTTTATTAGGGAGTATTGTTGCATCACTTGTAGCAGGTACTCCCTTTTTGTTTTATCTATATGAATATGTCCCAGATACCCAAGAATGGGACACTATATTTGGCACATATAAAAGTATAGAGTATCAAAGTGCTAATGCCGCAATGTGGATTTTGGCAATGAAAATGGTACCCCTATTATTATCCTTTATTTGGTTTTTTACATGTCGTCATTGGTGGTATCATGCACTCCTAGTCCCAATAACAATGTTCTCTTTTCAATGCATAACAGCTTTAAATTTTGATGCAAGATATTTAGATGTCGCTGATATAATTTGGTTTCTTCCAATTATGGCAATTGTCTTTCCTTCAATATATCTTATACGAGCAAAAATGTTTAATAAAATTAATTATGCTGACAAAACTATGGAAGAACTTGAAGAAGAATTTATGATTAAACCTAAAACAATTTGGGGCAAGGTAAAGCAGTATTTCTAAAATTAAATGATTACTTTACTAAGCTATTTGACAAATTTCAATATAGATTACACAATCCTTATCCCTATAAATCAGGTAGATTGATTAACAGTAATTTTACACTTCCTTTTATATATTATTTCTCGGTGAAATTAAATTGTATTTTTATGCTATTCAATAGACTAATTGCATAACTTCAACGTGTTTTAACATTTGTGTAAAGTAAACATATTCAAGTATTTACTTCTTGCTAAAGTTATGAAAATCAACTTCAACCGATTTAATGCATTCTCGTCGAAAATTTTGTTTGCTTCATAGTTGAATAAGCTACATTTACTTAGCTATTAATTTATTCAATTTAAATCTTATGAAATTTAATATTTCCAAACAACCTATTGGAAGTTTTATGACATACATAAATACCAAATCTAAGACACTTAAAATTGTCTCTATTCTACTGACTTCACTATTTTTATTAGCCGCCTTCCCCTACTTTTCAGGATCAGGTTTATCGTCTGCAAAAACTATAGCTCCTTATTCTAACGGTGTTTTTCCACAAGCCATTGACGATGATTTAGATGCTACTTATAGAGTTGCGTTTCCAAACCTTGAGTTTTTCTACCCAATAACGTTTAATCCTATCCCCAATCAAAATAAAATAATAGTAGGACAGTTAGATGGCAAGATGTTTTGGTTTAATAATGATGAGGCTACAACGAACAAGAACCTCCTACTCGACTTATCCAATGAGGTTGGATTAGTATCAGATGGTGGTTTTTTGGGCTTGACCATACATCCCGATTTTGGTGCCCCGATAGACGAAAAGAATTACATCTACATATATTACGCAACAAAAAATAGTAATGGGCAAGATCTTCCTGGCTTTGGGCAGTACACGGGGCAAGGTTGTTCTTACAGTGACAATGAGTATCAAGGCAACTATTTGATCTTAGAACGATTTGAGATTGGTGACACTACCACTATGAGCGTAGTTGCAAATTCAAGAACTATTTTATTGAAAAATAGAATGTACGGCACTACGCATTACGGTGGTGGTTTGGATTTTGGTGATGATGGTTTTCTGTACCTAACCACAGGAGATATGGCTTCGTGGAAACGAGCACAGGATATTGAGAATAACTTGGCTGGGGGAGTCTTAAGGCTTGATGTAGATAAAGACCCAACAAAGAGCCATCCGCCCGCAAGAATCAAACCCGATGATGCTGGTTTTCCTGGTGAGATTACAGGTTTAGAATATTGGATACCAAATGACAATCCGTTTTCGGATACAACACCAGGTTCAACAACAAACATATACGGGCAGCCTAATTTAACTACTACTGATCCGAATGATGTATATGCACCCGGCGACTTCTTTGAAGAATATTATGGTATAGGACTTAGAAACCCATTTAGAATGACAAAGGATAGCCAAACAGGCACATTCTACATTGGAGATGTTGGCCTTAATAATCGTGAAGAAGTTAATGTTTTAGATGTTAATTCTAATTTTGGCTGGCCATTGTTTGAAGGCAACATTACAGGTCCTGGCTGTTATTCTGGTCTGTTAAACGGGATGGATCACACAGAGCCACTAGTTGACTTTGGTCACGATATTGTTAATTCTATAACAGGAGGATTTGTTTATAGAGGTACTGGCATACCAGAACTCTACGGAAAATACATTTGTGCTGACTATGGAGGTGGTGACGAAATCTTTTCTGTGGATATAAGTTCGGGTGATTACGAGCAAATTGGTACTTTCTTACCTGAAGACATTATTTCTTTTGGTCAAGATTATGATAAAGAGCTTTTTATCCTAAGATTAGGGTTTAGTACAAACATATATAAACTCATTGATGACGATGTAGATTACGGACCTGCTCCGCAACTTCTTTCACAAACTGGAATTTTCTCAGACTTATCAACATTAGATATAATCGATGGCTATGTACCTTACGAACTCTATGAATCGTTTTGGTCTGATGGTGCCTTAAAAAAACGATGGATAGCTGTGCCAAATAACGATGGCGTGCATAGTGGTGCAGCTGAACAGATAAATTATTCTGAATATGGAGATTGGGAATTTCCTGCTGGTACTGTGATCGTTAAGCATTTTGATTTACGGGTAGATGATAACAATCCGTCCATTACAAAGAAAATTGAAACCCGAGTCTCTGTTGTAGATGAAAACGGGGAAATGTATTTCTTAACCTACAACTGGAATGAGAATGAAACTGATGCTGTACTGCAAGCTTCAAGTTTGGATGAGCCTGTAGACATTGCTACTACAGGCGGAGGTACAAGAACACAAACTTGGCACTTCCCTTCTAATTCAGACTGTATAAATTGTCATAACCATGCAAATAAAGGTGGGCTTGGTTTAAAATCCAGATATCTAAATACAGATTATACCTATAATGAAACTGGCATAACGGCTAATCAATTAGTAACTCTGAGCCATTTGGGTGTAATCAACGAATCTATAACTGATTCTGATACACCAGATATTTACACCAATAAATCGCTACAGGATTCTAATGCTTCTTTAGATGAAAAGGCAAGATCCTATTTAGACCTAAATTGTGCCTATTGCCATAGACGTGACAATAGCATAAGAACCAATTATGATTTAAGAGTTTATAATACATTAGAAGCTACCGAGTTATTAACAAGTGGAATCCTGACTCCTTTAGGTATTGACCCAAATGAAGAAATCGTTTTTCCTGGTGATGCATCAAAATCTATATTATTTCACAGGATGAATAGTGTCGATGTATCGGTAATGATGCCTCCCATCTCAAAAACAATTATAGATCAACCAGCTGTAGATCTTGTAGAACAGTGGATCAATCAGCTCGAACCTATTAGTACAGATACAATTAACAATCCTAATCCATTAATTAATTTAGCACTCCTTCCATCTGCTCAACTTAGTGGTTCTGTAGCCCAAGGTGATGGTAGAGGAACACCTCTAGATATTTTGTACGATCCTTTGGCAGGTAATTATAAAGTTATAACACAGTTTGGTGAATATGGTGAATTTTACGGAGTAAACTTAGGAACTGTAGATATTGACAATGGATTCTATTGGAGAACGGATTGGACAGAACCAAAATTTGTTAACTATATTACGTTTGGCGGTACTTATCCAAACCAACCACAGCCAAATACATTATGGCGTGTTAGCTATTTAAGAGAAGGGGCTTGGATAATTATTGAAGAAGGTACAGGTGGTTGGATAGATTCTGGTATTTATGAATGGGACGGCACCAACCAACCTCCAATATATGCAGAAGCTGTGAGATTACAATTATACAGCGATGGGGTCAACGATTTAGTACACATTCATTTAAGAGGTCGTGGTGGTGAAACTACAAATAGTGGTACCGGAGATTTAAGTACAGAACCTAAAGCTTCACTCTTGCAGTTTAAGCCATTTAATAATCCTACAACTATTGATAACATCGTGGTCGGTCAACAGACAAGCTGTGACACTATGAATAATTATTACAGCCAAGAATTGACTGTGAGCTATACCAATCCTCCTGCTACTGGGGCTTTGGTTGTAAATGGCCAAACGTTTCCAATCACAGCAAGTCCACAAACCATAACGCTGACAGGGTTAGATTCTGATAGTAACGATGTAGAAGTCATTGCAGAATTTACTGATGGATATGACACACTTTACAGAAGCAACGGGGCATTATTTTCTGCACCAGAAAACTGTAGTGATTTACTTGTTGGTATAGATGAGCATGTTGTAATTGATAATGATTATGAAGTACATTCTAATGCAAGTATAGAAATTTTGGAAGGTGGAAGCCTAACCATAAATGGTAATTTGACTGTTAATGGCGAGGTTATACTCAATTCAATCTCTAATAAGTATTCTAGCCTTATAATTAACGGAACCACTACAGGAAGTATTAAATATAAGCGCCATGTCAATGCCTATAATGGTATTACTGGAAATGATTTAATTGCCTCACCTGTTATGGGTGAGACATTCGGGGATTTTGCGACAAATAATCCAAACCTATTTGAAAACCCTGGCAATACATCTCAAAAATTATTCGGTCCTTTTAATGAGCCCGCAAGTAGCTACGAGATTTATGATACTACTGCTAATAATGGCTCTGTAATAAGTTCTGGGGTAGGTTATCGTGTCGCAAGAGACAGTTCTGAGGACAGTACTTATGGCACTACCCTAACTTTTACTGGGGAAATTGAAACTGGTAATGTCAACGTAGCTTTGACAACACTTGGCACCTCTTTTAACGGTTGGAATTTAATAGGAAACCCATACACCTCATATATAGATTTTGATCTGTTTTTTAATCTCAATAAGGATGAATTAGACATTGCTACATATCAATCCATTTATGGTTATGATGGTGATGCTTCAAATGGTTGGACTATTTGGAACCAAGCTAAAATAGATGATGAAAATGAAATTGAACTCATTGCACCTGGTCAGGCATTTTTTGTAAAAAGTAAAACAGGAGGTGGTTCAATAACCTTTACACCTAACATGAGAGTTTCTGGAAATAGTGATGATTTTATTCAAGGTAGATCATCATCGTCTCCTCATCATGGGTACTTAAAATTATTGGCTAATTCTGGCACCTCTGATTACAGTACGGATTTTTATTTTAATGATAATGCATCCCTTGGTTTAGACACTGGTTATGATGCGTCTCTATTTAATGGAAATGTCCCAGAATTTTCAATATATTCAAACTTAGTAGATAATAGCTCCAATACTGCTTTTGCCATCCAAAGCTTAAATAGCAATGCCATCAATGATGTTACTATTCCTCTTGGGTTAAATGCATTGCAGGGCCAAAACGTAACTATTAGTATTTCTGAAACAGATATACCTTCTTCTATAAACGTCTATCTAGAAGATAATTTAAACAATACTTATACCTTATTGAACACAAATACATATAGCTTTACCGCAATGAGTGATTTAACAGGTACAGGTCGTTTTTATCTAAGGTTTCAGAATCAATCGCTCAGTACACCAGCTTCTGCTCTAGAAGACTTGAGTATTTTCAGTCTTGAAAAAGAAAAAGCTATAGTTATTCTTGGACAATTGCAAGGCAAAACCAATTTTAAACTCTATGACATTAATGGTCGTGCTTTGATAGTAAATAAATTAGACTTACATAGTACAAGACAAGTGATAAATGTAGACCATTTAAGTGCTGGCATATATATTGCTGAACTGGTAACCAATGGGAATAAAAAACGTGTTCAAAAACTTATTATAAAATAGTAATACATACTTTATTGAAGCGTATACTCTATAAAGATTATGCGCTTTTTTATTTTTACATACTATTGAACACAAAATGGCTGACAATTTAGATAACGTAATGCATAGTTATTATAAAATATACAAACCTTATGGTTATCTAAGCCAATTTGTGAATAACCAAAACAAACGGAGAAATAAAAAACTCTTAAATGAATTTTATAATTTTCCTGAAGGAATTATGGCAGTCGGTAGACTTGATGAAAAGTCTGAGGGATTATTGTTATTAACTACTAACGGTAAATTTAGTCACCATATAACGAGTTCTAAAATTGAAAAGGAATATCATGTTATGGTTGATGGTATAATCACCAAATCTGATATAGAGGTATTAAAAAATGGCATAGAAATCTCTGTTAATGGAAAGCCATATACCACAAAAAAATGTAGCGCTCATATCCTAAATGATACTTCACATATTATCAATCGCTTTGTACGAGATAAAAAACATGGCCCAACTTCTTGGCTTAGCATCACATTGACTGAGGGGAAATTTAGACAGGTTAGAAAAATGACAGCAAAACTTGGTTTTCCTACTTTACGATTGGTGAGAATACGTATAGGTAATTATAAATTAAGGTCTATGAAACCAGGTGAAGTACTACCTATTAACTTTAACCCTATTGATATTTCTCTGTAGTTGATTGATTGTCAATGTGTAATATTAAATAAGAAAATCCTACGGTTTTTTTAACTTGTAATATGGGTATTTCGAATATAATTGACACCTACAAGGTATCAAAAAACCTTTCTGGTATATAGTATAAGTTA
The DNA here is from genome assembly GCF_019203985.1 of Winogradskyella luteola. GTDB lineage: Bacteria > Bacteroidota > Bacteroidia > Flavobacteriales > Flavobacteriaceae > Winogradskyella > Winogradskyella luteola. The sequence goes on from NZ_JAGSPD010000002.1 coordinate 341,136, forward strand.
TTTAAAATTAGCTCATTAATATTAGAAACTCAGGTTATTAATTATTTGAGGCTTCATCAGTTGAATTTTCATCTTTAGATGATTTTTCTTTTATAACTACCTTTTCATTATTAAAGACTATGATAGCCTTTACACCTGTGAGTAAATTCCATTCCTTTGAAGAAATGAGCTTTCCCTTATCGTCGTAAACTAAAAATTCTGCTGTATTTGGGCCTGAATCTCCTTGATTCAAAGCTTCGATTTCAACAGTGTTTTTGCCTTGTACTAAATTTACCTCTACACGTCTATAGCTATTGGTAAGGTATAAGTTTTGTTTTACAACAACATCATTTACATAAATCCGCACACGATCGCCATCGACATATTCATGATCGCGACAAATAATATTTACAAACTTAGTGTCAACGTTGTGTTCACCAAGAAACTGATCAGACATGGTTCTAATTATACCACCTTTTTCAAGCTCTTTATTCCAACGTTTTTCGAAAATCTCACCGGGGCTTTTTAGTCCATCCTTATCCGTCATAGAAAACGGCTTTTCAGAATCTTTAATTACAAATTTTTTCTTTTCTTCCTTTTTGGAGTCTCCACTGTTCTTATTTTCGTTATTATCAAGTTTTGGAGCTACTTTAATCTTTACTGGTATGGAATCTTTTTTAATCTTAGATGGCTCAGCAGGAATTCGGATAGATTTATTCTCTTTGTCTTTTACCTTTTTTTCTTGAGAAAAAACAACGGTACAACATAACATACAGAATAAGAGTAATATGTGCTTAAAAGCTTTCACTTGTATTTGAGATGCGTTTTTGTTTCTAATCTTGTGGTACAAAAACCATACCTACTTCAAAATAAACGTATAAAATTGTAATACCTTACAAAAAAACGTTAAAACTTACCATTAAAACTAATGCGCAATTTACGGTTGTATTCTTCAAATAACCAATCTTTGTAATTTTGGGTGCTGTTCATAATACAATAACAATACTGCTTTATACGATAGGCAATTTCATCTTGAAGTAGTTTTGTTAAATCTCTTGCATCGTAAACATCCTCACTGTTTTCAATACACATTTTAGAATGTTGCGCAATGGAACGCTCTATAACAGTAAATGATTTTTTACCAGAACCTACTACATCTTTATATTGTGCTTTAACATCAAAATCCAGAGTCTCCGAATTCTTGAATTTTTCCCTTAAAGTATCTGGCATTACGTAAACAAAATCACGCTCAAGGGATTCATCATCAACTATGTTCTCTAAATAAAGATCTGGGTACTTAAAAATATGTTGCCAATCTACTGGTTGGTTCCATGGCCCGAAACGTGCTACATTATTTCCTAAGTCAATAACCTGAAATATTGACCTATTCTTATAAATACGACTGCCACGACCAATCATTTGAAAATATAAAGTCAGGGATCGAGTCGCTCTATTCAAAATAATAGATTCCACAGAAGGCTCATCAAAACCTGTTGTTAGAATACTCACAGAAGTTAGTACTGCATCTGGTGTGGTCTTAAACCATTCTAAAATATCTCTTCGTTCTTGCTTACCCGCTGTATTATCTAAATGTCGTACGTTATAACCCGCTTTCTTAAACGTATAATACACCTCTTTGGACGTATATATACCGTTATTAAATATCAAGGTTTTCTTCCCTTTTGCCAATTCCTCATATGCAGATAGTAATTTGGTCTGCATTAGACTATTAGTATATAAAGCCTCGGAAGACTTCACAGTGTAGTCGCCATTGATACCAATCTTTAAAGTGGTTAGTCCTACATCGTAATGATACACATCTGCATTGGCTAAAAATCCATTTTTAATTAAGGTAGAAATATCATCACCAACAATCAACTTATCATAGTTATCTTTCATTGGTAACTTAATATTACTACTTAGTGGTGTGGCAGTAACACCGAGAATAAAACAATGTTCAAAAAATTTAAAAAGTTTTCTAAAAGAATTGTAGTGCGCTTCGTCAATGATGACCAAGCCAACGTTTTTAAGCTCAAAATCCTTATCAGACAATCGGTTGTTCAACGTTTCCACCATAGCAACAAAACACTCGTATGTGTCTTGGTCCGGTAAAGTTTTTACCTTGCTATTAATAACTTTATTTTTAACCTTAAATCCAGAAAGCACATTAGAGGTTTGCTTACATAATTCAATTCTGTGCGTAAGAATCACTACTTTTTTTTTGTGCTTCTCTATGTAACGTCTAACAATTTCTGAAAAAATAACCGTCTTACCACCTCCAGTAGGCAGTTGATACAATAGATTAAAATCATCAGACTCATCTTGTATCACATCAAAAATACGATTGAGATCCTTAATTTGATAATCGTAGAGCCTTTTCTCAGTTACATTTTCCTTAATTGTGCCTGTTGACATATAATTGTTTCCTCCAAGGTTAATTTTGCAAAAATAGCATATTGTAAGTGTTTTTGTAATGAATTGTTAATAACCTTTAACAAGATTGGTACTGTTATTGTGCTTAAGAAAGCATTAACATTTTAAAATTTATATTATGAAATCTATTCGAAGATATTCTGCGACGGTCAACGCAGGATCTATGGCAGACATTGCCTTTCTGTTACTCATCTTCTTTTTGGTAACTACGACTATTTCTGCCGACAAAGGCATATTAAGGCAATTACCCAGTGATTGTCCTGATATCAATGAATGTATTAAAGACATTAAAGAAAGAAATTTGCTAAGGATTAGTTTAAACAGTAATCAGGAAATTTTTATTGAAGATGAAGTTGTTGAGCTTGAAGATATTCAGCAAATCGTAAAGGCATTTGTAGATAATAACGGCCTATCGGATTGTGATTATTGTAATGGTAATAAATCATCTGAATCTTCAGATCATCCAAGTGAAGCTGTTATTTCTTTGCATCATGATGCGTTAACAAAGTATCATTTGTTTATTTCTGTACAAGATGAGATTACCAAAGCTTTTTACGATTTAAGGACACGTTACATAAAAGAAAAATTCAATAAAGCACCAGCACAAATCACTGATGCGGAATTTAAAATTGTAAAAGAAGCATATCCTTTTATAGTTTCTGAAGTTATGGTAAAACGTGATTAAGGGCTAGTATCTTTTATTGGAATACAGTATTCAATCTGCACCCTTCTTTTGCCCCATTTCTTTGCCTTTTTAACATTGATGCCCATATAAATATCTATTCGCTTTCGCCAGCGTCTATTCATTTTATCTTTAACTGTAAATAAACTGTCAAAGCCTTGTATTTTCACTTTAGCATTATGCACCAGACCAGAATCTAGCAAATCTCTAGATACTGCAATATATCTAAGTCCCGGTTTTAGACTATCACCAAAAGCAGTTATATTAGGGTTAGAACTGGTCTGGTATGCCAATGAATTATAGGCCGTTGCTGTCACTTCAAAGGCTTTTGAAACACAATGTGTCTCTACTTTTGATTTACAATTAAAAGTAAATACTGCAATAATCAATAAAATATAAATTCTTACTCTCACAACCCATTGTGTTTTTTAATAAAATTCGTCAATTCGAGTAAATTTTACGATTAAAATGAGTGAAATTTGTATCGAGAAAAAGAATTTTGACTTAAAAATTAGTTTTCGATACGATTTTTCGTTCCTCAAAATCACTCAAACTGACACTTTACTTTAAAATGAACTGAAAATGCACAATGGCTTCTCACAGATTAAAGATACACTAAATAGTTAAAAACTGTTAAATAACTACTATGCTATACAAAGTACTGTAACATTTTAATCCATTCATCGTCTATTAGATATAAATCAATTAAAAAACGAAAAATCATGAGAACTTTAAACAACAATCAATTATCAAGTACATCAACAGAAACAAAAAGTTTTACTTGGAACAGTAAAAGACGTTACAGATAATAACGTAATTCATCAATCTATGCTGAACTAAATTCGGCATATCAATCAAAAATCGAACACCTATGAGAACCTTATCTAAAATCGTCAATACATCTAATAGTTTAGATGATGACTTAGAAACTATTAAACTCAGCTAAGTGTTGTGTTAAATCAAGAAGCCCATTTTCTAATGAAAATGGGCTTCTTGATTTAAATAATTTGTAAATCTATTTCTTTACCACTTTTTTAGTGAGCGATCGAGATGCAGTAGATAACTTAACAAAATAAATTCCTCCCTGTAATTGAGACATATTAACTGTATGTGTACTATTTGCTGCCAAATTTCCTCTTCTAACAAGTTGACCTAATGTATTAAAGACTTGAAAATCTACATTTTCATTAATATCATTGAGCACAATGTTTAATTTATCGGCAACAGGATTTGGGAATAATTCTACCAAATCGTCTAACCCATATTCTTCAATACTCAATGGGTCTTGTACGTTGAACGTTACAGATTCACTATCAGTAAACTGTCCACCGCTAATGATGATATTACCATCTTCATCTTGTAAGTTATAATTTCCATCACCAAAAATTCCGCAACAAATACCATCACCCTCAGTATCCAAAATTGTAAATGTGTAACATTCGTCAAAACTAGGAATAGTAATTGTTTCTTGGTAGGATTGATCATCGTTATAAGGGAATAATGGACCCGAGTCTACAATAGTGCCAGATTCATTAGTTAATGTCCATGATGTCTCATCTCCATAATCATCGGTTAAAAGATTAAAAATAACCGATGCTGTTGAATAAGAAGGTGGTACATTAAAGTCAAAAACAGACGTATCATTTTGTGTGTTTTCATCTGTTGTACCATTGGGGTTAGATACACTAATTGTAAATGTGTGTCCACCTAGGCTGATATTGCTGTAAGTTGGCATATCTACAACAACGCTAGCCCCACTAGCCAGATTACCTGTCCAATTGATCGTTGTACTTGTACCAAAATCCAAGTTATAATTTATAGTTGCAGAGGTTAAAGCTAAATTACCAGCATTTACTAAAGTTACTTGAGGTGTAAAATCTTCATTACATAATGTGGTACTATTACCAGAACCAGCATTCACGGTTGCATCGATATCAAAAGTTTCCACAGGTGGAAATTGACCCAATACCGTCGCACCAGAATTTGTAGGATCTAACCATTCTCTTAATCTTGTAGACGTAGAACTACCAAAATCCCAAGCTACTCCAAAACGACCATAAAAATCAACACCACCATTATTGTTAGTTCCAGAACATGCGGCAGATCCACCAGATAACATACCTATTAGGTGACCGTTTTCATTAAATAAACCAGAACCTGATGAAGCTGGTTCGGTAACACCTAATTCCCATTGATCTATAAACCACATTTGGGTATTATTGTTCCCATTAAAAGGTACTACAGTTCTGTAAGCGCCATCATCTTCTCTACATACTTTTTGTATATCTCCTCTAGGGTGATGGATTCCAAAGTTTATAACCGGTACATCTGTAGTCGATCTGTTCCATCCTGCCCAGACTACATCGGGATTATTGTTAAAAAATGTAACATCATTAATTTGTACTAATTCCATATCTGATTGAGAACTCGCTGCCCTCAAGGTTGCACCACTTACGGTCTGGTTAAATGTACCGTTGGTGCTATTTGTATTTGTACCACATGATGGATTAGGACTTCTCCAGTTAAATCTGAATGCCCATCCGGCTTCACCTCCACCGCAGTGATTTGCTGTTAAAAAATAAGGTGTACCATCATTACTGGTATTATTAACTAAAGTACCAGAACAAAACCCACCGCCGCTCACAAGCATACCTACAGATTTTTTAACCTCTTCTTTTCTGGTATTTATCTCAAAAGGATCTGCTCCCGTTGGTGTAATATCACAGTCAACATCGTGGTTACAAGCTCCAGAATCATTTAAGGCTTTTTGATAAGTTTCTGCTGTTCGGTATCCGTGAATCACAGACCCAACAGTTATTTTAGCGTTTCCTACAACACCAGCAGGTTGATAGTATTCAATCCAAGCTGTGTCGCCTTGCACCAACCAGGTACCAAGAACTTCTTCAGGATTATTGTTATGGTGTGTGAATGGTCGTAACAAATCTGTTTTATCGTTATTATAGACGTAGAGTTTAGCTCCCACAGGTATCTTAAATACATCGAACATAAAATTCAAAGTCTGAGCATTTTTAGACGTATAGGACATTCTCCAAATCTTGTCTCCGTTTTCAAAAGTGGTCCATTTACCTACATCATTAAAATTATGATCTACGTAAATATCGTGACCAAATCTCCAAGGCTTGGATTTATTTTGGTCATTGATCTTATCTTCGTCTTGTAGCTTTTTAAGATCAAAACCAGGTAGCTTAAATGGTTTTACGCTTTTTAAGTTGTCTTTATTCCAACTTGGTGGCTTTACATTTTCGGGTATTGTTTGACCAAAAACTGCAAAGGTCAAAAGGAAAAAAGTAGATTGTAAAATTCTTTTCATGGTTTTTTAAAGGTTACGTAATTAAAAAGTATGGTAAATTACAATCTTTACTTCATTATTTATAATAAAATGAATTTCGCCGATTATTATTCGGCGAAATTCATTTAACATCGATAAAATACACGAAAACGATTGAATTTTAATTCTATTTTTATTTAATCTTAGTTAAGCGCTTTTATTCCAATAAAAAAAGCCAGTATAAAACTGGCTTATTAATGCATGAAATTATAGTAATTAGGAGACTTTAATTTGTTTTAAAGGTTTCTGTTTTGCTTCATCACGTTTTGGCAATAGAACTTTTAACAAACCATCTTCATATTTGGCTTTAATCTTATCAGTTTCTACAGTTTCTGGCAATGAAAATGTACGTTTGAAAGACGAATAACCAAACTCGCGTCTTGTATAGTTTTCGTCAGTATCCTTATGCTCTGTGCTTCGCTCAGCAGAAATTGATAACATTTGATTATCTAAACTGATATCGAAATCAGATTTTTTTAAACCTGGCAAAGCCATTTCTACAATATAATCTTCTGCGTTGTCCAATACATTAACTGCCGGTAAAGTGATACCAGTATTAAAATTTGAAACGAATTCGTTACCAAAGCTTTTGTTAATCATATCATCCATCCAAGATGATAAACTCGGTAGTGATCTAAAACCTAGATTAGAATTTCTTTCACTACCATTCTTTACAGTCGGAATTAAATTATTCATAAGTTTTAAAATTTAAATTAAACATTAATTTACTTATGAAAATGCAAAATAAATGCCAATTGAAAACAACTGAAAATTTTTCAGAAATACTGATATTTTTTCAGCTAAATAACTTACTGTTAGATAAGTACATATTAATAGTTCAGTAATTCCCTTAAAGCGTCTTCAAACTTTCCTTTAGCTAAATACTGATCTTCTAATTGTCCAATAAACGGAATAGGTGTTTCCATACTCGCCACACGTTTTACTGGCGCATCCAAATATTCAAAACAATCTTCCATAAGCATAGCTGAAATATCACTTGCTATGCCTCCAAATAAAGAATCTTCTTGTAAAATGATAGCTTTACCTGTTTTCTTAACTGAATTATAAATAGCATCCTTATCTAAAGGTTGTAGAGTACGTAAATCTATTAAGTCAGCAGATATGTCTGCATTATTCTCTATGGTCTCTAAGGCCCAATGAACTCCAGCTCCATAGGTTATGATTGTTACGCTTTCACCTTCTTTTAAAAGTGCAGCTATACCAAAAGGTAAGGTGTAATAATCTGTTGGCACCTCTTGCCTAATGCTTCTGTATAAAGCTTTATGCTCAAAGAACAGTACAGGATTAGGGTCATTGACAGCAGTTGCCAGTAAACCTTTGGCATCATACGGGAACGCTGGGTATACTACTTTTAAGCCCGGTGTTTTGGTAAACCAAGCTTCATTGGTTTGTGAATGAAAAGGACCAGCTGCAACACCTGCCCCACATGGCATTCTCACAACCACATCCGCATGTTGTTCCCAACGATAATAAGACTTAGCTAAGTAATTGACTATAGGATTAAAACCAGAGCTAACAAAATCTGCAAATTGCATTTCTACAACAGCTTTCATACCTGCTATAGACAAGCCCATACCAGCTTCGACAATTGCAGATTCACAAATTGGTGTATTACGTACTCTGTCTCTGCCAAATTGTTCTACAAAACCTTCTGTGATTTTAAAGACACCACCATACTCAGCAATATCCTGTCCCATAATTACCAAGTCTTTGTGCCTTTCCATAGACTGTTTTAATCCTTCAGAAATTGCATCAATCAATCGTAATTCTTTTGTTTCTGAGCTTGGATGTATTTCTTGATAGTCAAATGGTTTGTAAACATCATTTAATTCCGTAGTCGGATTAGGTGTGATATCATCTTCAGCATAAGCGGATTCCAAAGACGAGTCAATTTCTGCCTTGATTTCTGCAACATATTTTTCATCAACTTCAGCAGATAATATCTTTTTGCTGAACAGATAACTTCTAAAGTTTTCGATTGGGTCTTTGGCTTCCCATTCTTCCATTAAAGCTTTAGGAATATATTTAGTACCACTAGCTTCTTCATGCCCGCGACGCCTAAAGGTTTTAAACTCAATTAAAATTGGTCTAGGTCGCTTTCTCACGCTTTCTACTAATTTTTTAACTTTAGAATAGGTCTCTATAATATCGTTTCCATCTAAAATAAAAGATTCTATACCATAGCCTTTTCCCCTATCCGCCAAATGCTTGCAATTATACTGCTCGCTTGTTGGCGTGGATAGACCGTAACCATTATTCTCAATACAGAAAATTACTGGCAATTGCCATACAGAGGCAACATTTAAGGCTTCATGAAAATCGCCCTCGCTCGTTCCCCCTTCACCTGTAAAAACAGCAGTCACCTGTCCATTTTTCTTCAATAAATTAGCTAAAGCAATACCATCTGCTACACCAAGCTGTGGGCCCAAGTGTGAAATCATACCTACAATATTATACTCTTGTGTACCAAAGTGAAATGAACGATCTCTACCTTTAGTAAAACCACTAGCTTTTCCTTGCCATTGACAAAACAAACGATGTAAAGGAATTTCTCGCGTAGTAAAAACCCCTAAATTTCTATGCATCGGCAGAATGTACTCGCTAGGTTTTAGTGCCATAGTAACACCAACAGAAATCGCTTCTTGGCCAATACCAGAAAACCATTTGGATATTTTCCCCTGGCGTAATAAAATGAGCATCTTCTCTTCAATGAGTCGAGGCTTCAACATGTTATAGTACAACTTTAAAAGTGTCTTATCGTTGAGATCTTTCTTATCGTAATCGATATTGCTTTTGGTTATGGTAGGCATAAGTTCTTATTAAGTAATACTTCAAATGTAAATAAAAATGTATCAAAATTGCAGTGTTTGCGGTCAAGTTATCAAAAATTACTATCCAATTTTTTAACACTATTTTCGTTACTTTTGTATATTGATTAAAATTTAAACGAAAACTCCAATGGATAGAATACCTAGTGTAGATTTAAAGGATTTCCTTTCAGATGACCCAAATAGAAAACAAAAATTCATCAATGAAATAGGCAAAGCATACCAAGATATTGGTTTTGTTGCATTAAAAGGGCATTTTTTAGATGATGAATTGGTAGATAAATTATATGGTGAGGTTAAGAATTTTTTCAATTTACCTTTAGAGATTAAAGAAAGTTATGAAATTCCTGGCATAGGTGGTCAGCGTGGTTATGTATCTTTTGGTAAAGAAAGTGCCAAAGGAAAAAAAGAAGGAGATTTAAAAGAGTTTTGGCATTTTGGTCAGTATGTAGAAGATGATGAAGAACGCAGAAAAGAATATCCAGAAAATGTTGAAGTTAATGAGCTTCCCGAATTTAATAAGGTGGGAAAGCAAACCTACCAGATGTTAGAAAAAACAGCTAAATATGTTTTGCGGGCTCTAGCACTTCATTTAGATTTAGAAGAAACCTATTTTGATAATTATATCCATAATGGAAATTCAATTTTAAGACCTATCCATTATCCGCCTATTACCCAAGAACCTAAAAATGCTGTTAGAGCAGCTGCACATGGTGATATTAATTTAATTACACTTTTAATGGGAGCTCAAGGTCGTGGCTTGCAAGTACAGCGGCACGATGGTGAATGGTTAGATGCTATTGCAGAACCAGACGAACTTATGATTAACGTTGGTGATATGCTATCGCGACATACCAATAACAAATTAAAATCTACAATACACCGTGTTGTAAATCCGCCTCGTGAGCTTTGGGGAACATCGCGCTACTCTATTCCGTTTTTTATGCACCCAATAAGTGAAATGAAATTAGATGTTTTGGAGAGTTGTATGGATAAGGATAATCCAAAACAGTTTGAAGACATCACTGCAGGAGAATTTTTAAATCAACGTCTTATTGAACTGGGACTTATTAAGAAGTAGTTAGTCTCTGTCTCAGTTTTAAGCCTTTTAATGGCAAACTGCGACTGCGAACTGCAATTGAAAATTAAAAACAATGGATTTACAAGACCAGTTAAAGAATTTATTTCCAGATCATGTATCAGATGAATCTACAAATGATTCACAAAAAGTTAAAAATGGCATTTGGCTTCAAGATGAACCCATTGTTTGTAAATACGAAAAACGAAAAGGAAAGCCCATAACCATTCTAGAAGGTTACAATGGTGCAACAGAAGACTTTAAAAAATTAGCAAAAGAGTTAAAGACCAAACTTAGTGTTGGAGGTAGTTTTAAAGACGATAAGATTATTATTCAAGGGGATTACCGTGATAAAATTATGGAAATGCTAAAAGAAAAAGGATTCAATGTAAAACGTGTTGGTGGTTAATTTATGACAAAACAAATTCTTCATATTACCAATGGCAATGCTTTAACCGATTATTTAAGAGAGTTAGATTTTACGGAAGATATACTGACTTGGCAAGAAATGCTTTGCGAAGGGCCAACGATTCCTGCCATAGCATCAGACAAATTTTTTGAAATACGACGGAAGTTTCTCAAAGAATATTATAATATTGAAGTTAACAGCGAAGAACTTAAAAGTGAATTATCAAAACTAGATGAAGCTGAAAAATATTCAGAAATTCACCTTTGGTTTGAGTACGATTTGTTTTGCCACATCAATCTTATAGGTATCATCAATCTTTTACATCAGAAAAATATCAGCAAACCACTTTATTTGATTTGTAGTGGCCGTGTTGAAGGAGAGAAAAACTTAAAAGGACTCTGTGAATTGTCCTCCGAGCAACTCATGGAACATTACCATGAAAGAACTTTGCTAACTAAGGACGATAAGGAATTGGCTACAACGCTTTGGAGAACATATTGCGGTAAAGATCATAATATTCTTAAGCCTTACATTGTTACTGAGTCTAACTTTAAGTACATGAGCAACTGTCTTAAAGCGCATCTAAAACGCTTTCCGCATCAAAAAAGTGGACTTAGTGTATTAGAAGACAATATTTTAAGATTGGTTAGAGATCATCAAATAAAATCTATACACCACCTTTTAGGTTACAGTCTCAATTATCAAGGATATTATGGTTTTGGCGATACGCAATTGCGACGAATCATTGATAAATTATCCATATTCTTAGATAAAACCGAAACAGGTATTAAGCTCAACAGAAAAGGTCATGAAGCGCTTTTAAGGCAATATAATTTTGCTTCAGAAATAAAAAATAATATGGTCTATGGAGGTGTTGACCGCTTGGGCTTTCAATTTAGCATAGATCAAAATAAACTTGTAAAGACCGTATTACATGTCAATTAAAAATTCAGAGTTAATATTGAATCCAGATGGTAGTGTTTATCATTTAAATTTAAAACCAGAGGACATTTCTGATACCATAATTTTCGTAGGAGATCAAGATCGTGTAGAGAAAATAACGAAGCATTTTGACAGCGTTGAGTTTAGTACTCAAAAGCGTGAATTTAAAACCCAAACCGGTTATTACAAAGACCGAAGAATTACAGTGCTTTCTACAGGAATTGGACCAGACAATATTGATATTGTTCTTAATGAACTCGATGCACTCGTTAATATTGATTTAAAAACACGCCGACCAAAAACAGAGCTAACAAGCCTTAATATTATTAGAATAGGAACCTCTGGATCCTTACAAGCAGACATTCCTGTAGATGCTTTTTTAGCAAGTACACATGGGCTTGATGTAAATGGTATGTTGCATTTTTATCAGATTGATGGTATAAGTAACCCTGAGATTGAAGATGAGTTTATTAGACATACTCGTTGGGATGAGAATAAAGCACGACCAATAATTATCAACAACAGTAAGTACTTAGAAAAGTATTTTGAAAGCGATAAGATATTTAAAGGTATGACGGGAACAGCTGGTGGGTTTTACGGCCCACAAGGTCGAGTATTACGACTTCCTCTTCACGACGCTGGTTTAAACGCTAAGCTAGATTCTTTTAGTTATAGAGGTTTTAGAATTACAAATTTTGAAATGGAAACCTCAGTTATTTATGGTCTTTCAAAATTACTGGGTCATGAAGCTTTGTCTCTAAATGCCATTATTGCCAATAGAGCTACAGGCGATTTTAGTAAAGATCCAAAGAAAACAGTAGAGAAACTTATAGTATATGCTTTAGAACGTATTGTTAATATTTAGAATATAATGCTAAGCTCAAGAAGCGAAATAAATACTGAAACAAGTTCAGTACAAGCAAATTCAGCATAAATGAAAAAAGTAAATATAGGTGGTGTACCAGAGCATTTTAATTTGGCTTGGTATTTAACCCTTAAAAATGGTGAATATAAAGCCGAAGATATAAATCTACGTTGGCATGACTACTATGGTGGTACCGGAGAAATGTGTAAAGGTTTACGCTCTGGAGACATAGATATGGCAGTAATTCTTACTGAAGGTATCGTTAAGGATATAATAGCTGGCAACCCCTCAAAAATAGTTCAAACTTTTGTCGAGACTCCTTTGATATGGGGAATCCATGTTGCTAAAGATTCAAAATTTAAAACTATTGAAGACATTAAAGGGACTAGAGCAGCGATAAGTCGTTATGGTTCTGGCTCACATTTAATGGCGTACATCAATGCAAAAAATCATGATTGGAATTTAGAAAAAGATCTCAACTTTGAGGTTATTAAAAATCTTGATGGTGCCGTAAAAGGTCTTACAGATGGTGATGCAGACTATTTTATGTGGGAGAAATTCACTACAAAACCTTTAGTTGATGATGGTACCTTTAGAAGAATAGATAATTGCCCTTCACCATGGCCTTGCTTTGTTATTGCAGTGCGAGAAGAGTTCATTGAGAACAATAACAATGATTTAATAACTATTCTACAAATTATCAACCAAACAACTACAGAATTTAAATCCATACCAAGTATTGACAGAACAATTGCAAATCGCTACGAACAAGAATTAGAAGATGTACAGGAGTGGCTTTCACTCACAGAATGGTCACAAGATATAATTGATAAAAAGACAATTGAAAATGTGCAAAAACAACTTTTTGACTTAAATATCATTCCAAAAAAAATTAGTTATAAAGACTTAACTCACATCCTTTAGTCAAGAAATCGATTGGTAAAACAGTCATTAATTAACATTTTAAATGTGATTTTCTCATTTTTTTTTAGGGTACAAAAAACGCCAAAGTACCAGTAAATATTGATAAAGCGTGTTAATTCTTCTTAAAACATTTAAAGTTAAATCTTACAGTTTATGTTTATAACTTTCACTATTTCAAATTTTTAGTTACATTTGTTTTAACCAAGTCTTAGCTATTAACAACACTATTAAGAACAAATTTATGATTATAACCATTACCTTGATTTTGTCTTTTTTGGTCTGTGTTAACTTTTTATTGCTAATTTTTAGTTGCAATAAAACTCCTAAAAAAGCTGAGAATAAAAAACCAACTGTGATACGCAATCAAAAACCTACGACAACTACTTTAGCTGCCACTCGATTACGGACACGCCAACTTGCTGCAACAGGGAGTTAGTTTTACTAAAATGTTTATTGCCAAACCAGTAACCTCTATTTGCACTCAGCGGAGATGGATGACCTGTTTCTAAAATAGAATGAATAGCCGTGTTTATAAGTTTCTTTTTCTTTTTGGCAAATCCACCCCAAAGTAAAAACACTACGTTTTGTTTTTTTTGACTAATAATTTGAATGACAGCATCGGTAAATTGCTCCCAGCCCTTGTTTTGATGACTACCAGCTTGATGGGCTCTCACAGTTAATGTAGCATTTAATAACAGTACACCTTGATCTGCCCATGGTATTAGATTTCCACTTTTAGGATAAGGAAAACCTAAATCTTGCTCAAGCTCTTTAAAAATATTAATAAGTGAAGGTGGATGAGCTATACCATCACTAACAGAGAAGCATAATCCATTTGCCTGACCCATTCCGTGATATGGATCTTGACCTATGATGACGACTTTAACATCATCAAAAGAACAATGATTAAAAGCATTAAAAATATCAGATCCTTTTGGAAAGCACTTATGTGTTGTGTATTCCATTTTTACAAATTCAACTAAATCCTTAAAATAAGGCTTGTCGAATTCAGCCTGAAGGTAAGGTTTCCAACTCTGATGTATGTCTACATTCATACCATAGATTTTACATCAAAAATAAGGATTTATTGTCGTTGGTCATATCATATTATTTAACCTAAATTTGCAACTTTAGAAGTTATAACATTCCATGATACGAATTCATGAAAAAACCTTAAAAGACTTAGAGTTTTATACGGTTTTAGAACAAATTAGCGAGTATACTATTACAGCTTTGGGAAAAGAGGCTTCCTTAGCCACACGCCCTATTGAAGTTGAAGCTCAGCTTATTCGAGAATTGGATTATGTCAATGAATATCATTCTTCATTTGACAATGAAAATAGAATACCTAATCATGGTTTTGAACCCATCTCAAAAGAACTCAAACTTTTAAATATTGAAAGCACATATCTAGAAATTTCCAGTCTTCAGAAATTGGTAAGTATTTCGCTTACGGCCAACAGTATTGTTAAGTTCTTAGAAAAGTTTAAAGACTACTACCCAAAACTGCAACAATACAGTAAGTATATAGAAATAACTACAGCCATAATCGAACAAATAGACAATGTTGTGGATCGTTTTGGTGATATAAAAGATAACGCTTCTCCACAACTAGAGGAATTGAGACGTGAAATAAACAAGCTAAAAGGGAAAATAAACAGTAGTTTTTCTTCGGCCTTAAATCGATATCATGGTCTAGATTATTTAGATGACATTAGAGAATCTGTGGTAGACAACAGACGCGTACTAGCGGTTAAAGCCATGTACCGTCGTAAAGTTAAAG
Organism: Winogradskyella luteola; assembly: GCF_019203985.1. Lineage (GTDB taxonomy): Bacteria > Bacteroidota > Bacteroidia > Flavobacteriales > Flavobacteriaceae > Winogradskyella > Winogradskyella luteola. The sequence continues at coordinate 356,429 of NZ_JAGSPD010000002.1, forward strand.
GTGCTATAATGGGCGGCAGCAAAACTGGCAGTATTGTTTATATAGAGCCAGAAACTACACTACAACACACCCGAGAACTCAATAACTTAGAGTACGAAGAAAAAGAAGAAGTTATTAAAATCCTTAAAGAGCTTACAGATTTTGTTCGTTTGTTCTTACCCCTTTTAAATGACTATCAAACATTTCTAACCAAAATTGATGTTATTGCCGCTAAGGCAAAATATGCTCGCAGTATGGAAGCCATTCTACCAGAAATATCCAACGAGCGACACATTTTTATAAAAGATGCATATCACCCACTGCTCTATTTAACCAATAAAGAAAAAGGAGAAAAAACGTTTCCGCAAACTATTGGACTAAATGAAGAGAACCGAATCATCGTAATTTCGGGACCAAATGCAGGTGGAAAAAGTATTACCCTAAAAACTGTTGGTTTATTACAGGTAATGCTACAAAGTGCTATGTTGATTCCTGTACATGAGCGTAGTAAAGTTTGTTTATTTGAAAGGGTTTTGAGTGACATTGGCGACAATCAATCTATAGAAAATCATTTAAGTACGTATAGCTATCGCTTAAAACAAATGAACTATTTCTTAAAAAAGTGCAACTCTAAAACCTTATTCTTAATTGATGAATTTGGAACCGGTAGTGATCCTGAGCTTGGTGGTGCATTGGCTGAAACTTTTCTTGAAGTTTTCTACGATAGAAAAGCCTTCGGAATTATTACAACCCACTACTCCAACCTAAAATTATTGGCCAACGAGTTACCACACATGCAAAACGCAAATATGTTGTTTAACGAGCGAAGTTTGGAACCCATGTACAAATTGGTTACGGGACAAGCAGGTAGCTCTTTTACGTTCGAAGTGGCTCAGAAAAATGGCATTCCATATAGTTTAATCAATAAATCTAAAAAGAAGATTGAACGTGGCAAAGTACGTTTTGATGCTACTATTGCCAAGCTCCAAAAAGAACGCAGTAAACTAGAACGCACTGAGCAATCTTTAAAAGCTAATGAAAAAAAGAAACTTTCTGAGGCCGAAAAACTTGAAGAAACCAATGCTAAAATCCAAAAGAAATTGGAAAGCTTTCAAGAATTGTACGATACTAATCAACGCTTAATATATCTAGGCCAGAAAGTTAATGACTTAGCTGAAAAATTTCAGAATAATAAAAAGAAGCGTGAGTTAATGGCAGAATTATTTCGGTTGGTACAGATTGAGAATTCCAAACGCAAAAAGCTTTCAACCAAACAGAAGCGTGCTGAAAAAGCGAAAGAAAAACAGGTGAAAGCAGAGGCTGAAAAGAAAGTTGCAGTGATCCGTAAAAAGAAAAAAGCTGCAAAAAAGAAGGAAGTTGTTGTCGAAAAACCAAAACCTGTGTTAAAAGTTGGCGATCGTGTTAGGATGTACGATGGTAAAGCCGTTGGTAGTATTGACAATATAGAAAAAGGAAAAGCCATAGTAAACTATGGCGTTTTCACGACTAACGTAAATTTGGATTTATTAGAATTGGTTGAGGCTAAAAATAAATAACCTTAAATTATACTGCTTTAAGCTAAAGTTATCTTGATTTTTTTGTTTTCTAAAAAATACTTGAAATCCGACTGGCCCCGTTTTTACGTATGAATCTATCTACTAAAGAAATTGCATCAATGCTCAATGTACTACCGGATAGCGTATTAAAATCCAAATACCGCTTAAAGAAAAAATTGGTGTTAAGCAAAGAAGAGTATTTAACGCAATTTTTAAATACACTATAAGCATAAGGCTTATCTTTGCATTGTGATAGATAACATACCAAAAGATAAGCAATTAATTCTGTTTGATGGTGTTTGTAACTTATGCAACAGCAGTGTTTTATATGTTATAAAGCGCGATACAAATAATGCGTTTCTATTTGCTCCGTTACAGAGCGAAATTGGTGAGTCAATCATTAATGAGTTTAACATAGACACTGCTAAAACAGACTCAATTATACTTTATAAACCTAAAGAAAGAAAGATATATCACAAATCTAGTGCAGCGCTGCAAGTAGCAAAGCAGCTAAGTTTCCCAACTAAACTAATGGCTGTATTTTTCATTGTACCTAAATTGATACGCAATTGGGTATATGACTACGTGGCCAAAAATCGCTACAAATGGTACGGCAAAAAAGATGCGTGCATGATACCAACACCAGAATTAAAATCTAAGTTTCTTGAATAAAAAAAGCCTTTTAGTATCCATTCTAAAAGGCTTCTTAAATTAACAACTTACTTAAAACTAATTTAACTTAAACAAAATTCAATTCGTATAGAGGGATGATAACGAATTGGTTAATAGCACATGGTTTTGTTTGTTCAAAAATAAAGTACCATCTACTACTACATAAAAAAAATCGATATAAGTCCATTTATAATTGTTTTAAAAGTTAAAAGTGCAAATAATATCCATAAGGAGCATCAAAAGTTCAAAGCTCGCTAATTGAAACGTAGGGTTTACCTTTTATATTCAATCGTATACTCATTTTAAGTTTTGAGTTTATATACACCATAATAGTTTTGATAAAACTAAAACTCTAAGCTATTATGAAAAACGTATTAAAACTTCTATACTTTCTTTTGAGTATACAATGGATAAGTGCCCAAACAGAAAGTAAAATTACAAATGTAACTGTCTATCTCGATGGTGCAGAAATCAACCGAACAGCTCGCGTAAGTTTAAAATCTGGTACTTCAGAATTTACATTTAATGCTTTGTCACCTCATATTGAAGAAAGTAGCATACAAATTTCTGGGCTAAAAAAAGCTTCTATACTATCTATTAACTATGGCATAAATTATTTGTCTAAACAAAAGCAGAATGACTCCATCACAGCTTTAAAAGACGAACTAAAAGTACTTAAAGGTAAAATTCAAAATCAATACGATTCAATTTCTGGCTATAATGAAGAAGTGAGCCTTATTCAAAGTAATAAAAAACTTGGCAATGCAACTAAAGTGGTAAGTCTAGAGCAGTTAAAAACTTTTGCCACCTACTACAGAGAAAGAATTACCGAGCTAAAAATGGCGATTCACAAATCTAATCGTATGATTGAAAGTTATGAAAAAAAACAAGTAAATATAAAGCAACAACTCGTAGAATTTAATGTTGATGAAAAAGTGCAAACCGGAGAAATAACCCTAAAACTAAACAGTGACAAACCAATAGGTTTAGACCTAAAAATAAGTTACAATATAGAAAATGCCGGATGGTTTCCTATTTACGATTTAAAAGCCGATAAAATCAATGAACCAATAAACTTAGAATACAAAGCGCACGTTTATCAAAATTCTGGTTGCGATTGGAATGGTGTAAATCTAGTACTCTCTACTGGAGACCCAAATACCAACAATGAAAAACCAATAGTTAACCCTAAATACTTAAACTTTGTTAGTGCATATAGTAATTACCAATCGCAGCGTGCCACAAGAAATTATAATTATAAATATAATCCGTTGGTAAAGACGGTTACTGGTGTCGTAACAACTTCGAGCGATGGGTTACCTTTGCCTGGTGCTAACATTATTGAAAAAGGGACTTCTAATGGTGTACAAACAGATTTTGATGGGCGTTACACCTTAAAAACTTCTACTGGTAACACATTAATATTTTCTTATGTAGGTATGAAAACCGAAGAGCTCCCTATTCACTCCAGTACAATGAATGTAGCGCTAGATGAAAATAATACATTAGAAGAGGTTGTTGTAGTTGCTTATGGCATCAAAAAAGAGAAACTTAACGGCACCAACGCAGTACAGCAAATGATAGATGAGGATGATTTTGAAGAACAGCCTTACGTAGAACCCATAAACTATACGTTTAATGGCAATATAATTGAAACAGGAATAACAAATACCAACTTTAAAATCGATAAAACATATAGCATACCGTCCGATGGTGATGTAACCGTTATTGAAGTGGACAGGTTCAGTGTACCAGCAAATTACGAGTACTTTACAGCACCTGTTTTAAACGAAAATGTATTCTTAACTGCAAAAATCGGTAACTGGGAACAGTATAATCTGTTACCTGCAGAAGCCAATGTATATTTTGAAGGTAGTTATTCTGGTAAAACAAATATAAATCCAGGAGCAACTACAGATAGTTTAACAATTTCTCTTGGAGTGGATCCGAATATCATTGTAAAACGCACACAACGTAATGACTTTAAGAAAACCACATTTATTGGAAACAATAAAGTTGTTTACAAAGGTTTTGAAGTTGAACTTAGAAACAACAAACAATCAAAAATTCAATTAACACTTATGGATAGAGTTCCCATTACTCAAAATAAATCTATTAAACTCGATGATATTGAAACTGGCACCTCAGAATATGATAAGGAAAAAGGTATTCTGAAATGGGTTTTTAATTTAGAACCAGGTGAAACCGATAAGGTTGAGCACTCATATTCCGTAAAATATCCAAAAGGAAAACGGGTTAACCTTTAACTTATTAAAACATCACGTTTACTTATCCAAAAAAACCAGTACACTCAGTATTGGTTTTTTTGTTGAAACAATTGTAGTACCTTAGATTTAAGCTTATTTTTAAGTTAATGGTTTTTAAGCTTAGTAATTCTGAACCTCAAAGCAAAATGATGTTAATTTAACCCTAGCTTCTGTTAGTTGGGAACGAGTTAAATTCTATAAAGAGACTTGTCTAACCTCTTCTATGGTGTCAGCTAATGATAAACGGAAACATTTAGCTTTGGGGTTTTTACTCTAAAATTGAAGTCTAAACACCTAATGAGTTCATTGGCATATTTACTTTAAACTCTTCAAGATAAAATCTAAATTCGGGTTGGTGTTATCATTGGTATCATAAGCATCTGTAAAATATGTTGGCTCAAATGCTAATCCCAAATCTTGTAATTTTTTTATTGTTGGTATATATTCCTGACTTACTTTTCCTGTGAGCAATATACCTAAATCATATTTTGCTTTGGCGTATTTGTATATGTTGCGTAAGCCTCTTAGGTACAAATGATCTTTTGTAAAACCACCTCCTCTATGGACTCTAAGTGTAATTCCAAAAGCCTTATCTCTATTCAGTTTATGCTGATTGTGCAATAAATGAAACGTATCAGAAAAACTGTAACCTTTATTTAGGCTATCTACCGCAATGACCCTAAATGCCAACTCTTTTAAACGCTCAATGGTTAAACAACCACTCATAAATTCGGCATAAACAGCTAAACCTTCTTGTGTCTCAACGTTATTTGGCAATCCATTAGAAAATATATTTAGGGGTTGATCCAAGGCATTAAATGTCGTGACCATGTGTACGCCAATCTCGTGATTCGTAAGTACTTTTAGTTGATTTAAGCTATACTTATGGCTCTTTTTGAGCACCAAAGTTTGTATATTATTAAGCACCATGGCTGCTGCAGAAAGATTATTGGATATCTTTATGTTATATTTAAAACTGTAACGTTTAGAAAATTCTTCAAAATAATCTTTGGCCTCACTGGCATTGTACATAGGAAGCATTTCTTCATCAAATTCAGAGTCATCAAAACGAAAAATAAACTTCGCATTTTCAATATCCTTTTCAGTTGGTGTACCAAAGCTCTTTAAACTATTAAAGTAAAATTTTCTGCCTTGACCAATTGTCTCTACACACTCAATTAAACCCGAATATTCATAGATAATGTCTTCATACAACTGCCGTATATCTTCATCTTCTATGCGTTCCAAACGTTGCGAAAAAAACAAACGATGCAACTTATACCCGTTGAATCGTACTTTTTTATATTTAAATGCTGGCTCGTAATTATATTTTGAAGCAAAGAATTTTTTCTTTTCTGAAGCTATATTTAATGGATTGATATAATTAAGCAGTTCAATATTTCTCACTAATCGGTTAAGATTGGAATCGATATCAAATAAATCTTGAAACTCTTCCGTTGTTTTAATTTGGGACATTATTCTTTAAAGGTATTGTAAAATTCGTTAGCATGCTTTGGCAAAAGTGTTTGTAATTGTTTTTCAACAGCGGCTACCACTTCTGGATAATTTATCTGCTTATATTCATCGCAGTATACTTTTGCTATTTCGGTTGCCAAAACTAAGGTGTTCTTAAAGTTGTTGGTAATATATTTTAGGAAATATCCATTGCCTTGAAAAGTGTCATTAACCTTAGCAGTTTGTTTAATGCCATGTGGCAATTGGATACCCGCCAAAGCTTGTCTCCAGGTTTCAACTTGTACTCCAAAACGTTCATTATCAATATTGGTAGTCCCTAAATTCCAAGTAGGTACTTCCCTATCCCAACGTTGCCAATTGTAGCTGTGCATATCGTAAACGATGCATACACCAAATTTTTCTTCAAGCTTAGCAATTAAAGCGTTCACAACTTTATAAAAGTTAGTGTGCTTTTGTAAACTTTTTTCTTTTTCCTTCTTTGGTAAAGGATTTTTCCAAAGTTGCTTTCCCCAAGCGGTATCAAAAACGGCATTCTCAGGATCGCGATTAAGGTCGTATTCAAAACGAGAGTCACATCCTGCAATTACAATAGGGTGCGAAATCACCATACTCTTAGTTTCCGGGTCTTCCTCGTACCATCTGTCATATTCAGAATGTAAGCAATTGTTCCATAGGTCTTTTCGAAACTGATGACCATCATGCACAGCACCACAGGCATAAGGTACATATTTACTTATTTTAAGTGTAAATGCATAATCTTCTGAAACCGCAGAAAACGTTTCCTCGTTTTCTATTTTAGATATGATTTGTTGAACTGAAAGTCGATCCATTATACTGCTTTAAATAACCGTTTTAATGCCAACAGCATATTTTGCTCAAGAACCGTGTATTCGTCATCCACAAAAAATAACACCTTAATATCTTCGATAAGAATATCTATGTCATCTTTTCCGTAATGGTGTTGCTCTAAACTAGTCATTATCTTTTTTAGGCCTTGATAATCGTTGTCGTTTTCAAATTCTTCCTTTATATCAAGGAATGTGTCAATATCTACTTTAGATAAAATTAGTTTTTGCTCATTGGCAGTTTCCTTAAAGTCTGCATTAGCCGCAAACAATAAGATATAAGCCAACAACTCGTCTTTGGTCCAGTCGATTGATTTCATTATTATAACATTAGGGTTTAATATATATGTTCAAACTTATTTGTTGATTCTCCTTGGGTTGATAACCTATAAGTATATATTTTGCTACTTAAAGTATCTACCTTTACAGTAAATTCTATCGATATGTCTAAGCTTTTATCCCAACCATTTCCAGCTACCGCAAAATGACTGTTTCTAGAGTCTTTTTTACCGATAAAATAGGGAAATTTGTGCTTTTGGAAAAAACTAATGGTGTTATGTGATGCTTTTATATTTTGCATATAAATTGGTTGTCCTACATTATAGAACGACATGTAGAACTTACCGGAATCTTTAACATCTAAATCAGAAAATCTAATTATAGGTTCATTAGCATTATTAATGCTTGATAATCTTAGCTTTTCCTCTGAATCTAAAAGTTGTATTCCGCAAAATGTAAAGCCAATTAACGGAATATAGTTATCACATACACCATCTGCTAAATCCTTACGGCTTAGTTTAACGACTTTTAGCTTTTCTTTCTCCCGAGAAAAATGACGGTCTATATCCTTTAGTTTTATACTTGTCATAAAATTAAAAGGAACTATGGTTACAGAATCGTTTGCAATTTCGATAACTCTTGCGCAGTTGTATGTTTTTTTAGCTTTAAATCCTTCTATATTTTCAAATTGAATATAATCGCCGATCTTCAATGCATCCAATTCAGAATATACCTGTAGATTTTGGTTGGATATCCTGTTCTTTTCCCATTGGTATGTACTGTAACAATCATTGAATGCTTTAGATTTTACTACTCCAAAACAAACGACAATTAAAACTATTAAAATGATTACTTTAAATAGTCTTTTTTTTGAATTGAAAAGATTCATTTAATACCAATTATGCTTCATCAACAGCTTTACGTAATCGAGCACGTCTATCAAAAGCTTGTAACTGGTCAATGACCTTGCTTTCTAAAAAGTCAATAACTTTTTCTTCAACTCTTCGTTTATTTTTATAGACTTTGTTGATGTATGTAATTCCACCAGGAGACATCACATTGACTTCTACCAACTTTCCGCCAATAACATCTATACCTACAAAGTATAGTCCATCTTTTACCAATTTAGGCCCTATTTGCTTACACAAAGCTCTTTCTGCTTTTGTCAGCGTATGCTTGGCAATACTACCACCAGCTGACACATTAGAACGATGATCATCAGAACCTGGTATACGCTTCATCGCTCCTACAGGCTCGCCATTCAACAACAAAATCCTAACATCGCCTTGGTCTGCTCCTTCTATATAATCTTGCAAAATGACATAATTAGATCCTCCATCTCCAGTTGAAATATAGAAATCTAACAGTGAGTTAATATTATTCATGGCCGATTTTTCAATAAGAATTACACCCGAACCACCAAAACCGTTTAGAGGTTTTAGTATCATTTTATCAGCTTTTGATTCTTTAATCTGCTGCACTAAATACTTTTTGTTTTTAGATACGTGAGTATTCGGAATAATATTGCTGTGCGCATCGCCAAAAGCTGCTGTATACAATTTATTATTGGCCTCTCGCATACCCTGTAAAGAATTAACGATAAAAACATCATCCTTTACTGAATCTAAAAAATTAAGCATCAAAGGGTCTAAAGGCGGATTGGCTCTAAAGAATATAGCATCAAACCCTGCCAATGGAAGCATTTCTTCTCTAAGTTTTACTTTATTATAAAACGATTTTAGCGTAGAAGGTACTTTATCCATTCTGCCAATGACGTTACAAAATGCATTGGTAACGCTATCCCTAATGGTAAGATTAGCAGGCGTACACATAGCTACACCGTGATCTCGCTTTGCACATTCTTTTATTAAGGCCAGACTTGTATCGTTTTCCGGGTCTATATCTTCCCAAGGATACATTATAAAGCAAATATTCATCTAAATATCTTTTAGTTGATTAAGAAATTCTTTCTAAGTAAAAATAAGCAAATACTTTACGATACAAAACTACTGAAAAGTGATAATATTCTGAGACAAACCCAGAATAAGTGATTCTCAAAGCTTAAATGAACTTGTTCACTGCTTATTTTACCTCATCGTAATTGTCATCCCATTCTTTGGGCTTAGGATTATCATGAAGCTTGTCCAAAGATTTAGCCACCATCATAGAAACTGTAGCATCTCCTGTAACATTAACTACTGTTCTGCACATATCCAAAGGTCTATCGACAGCAAAAATTAAAGCCAAACCTATCGGTAATAATTCTGCAGGAAAACCAATAGATTCTAACACAATCACAAGCATTACCATACCTGCACTCGGCACTGCTGCACTTCCTATTGAAGCCAATAAAGCCGTTAACACAATTACTAATTGATTGGTAAATGTTAATCCTTCTGGCCATATGACTTGCATGATAAATACAGCTGCTATACCTTGATATAAACTCGTACCATCCATATTTACTGTAGCCCCAACTGGCAGCACAAAACCTGAGACTTCTTTATCTACACCCAAATGCTCTTCTACACGCTCCATAGTTACAGGCAATGTTGCCGCACTACTACTGGTTGAAAAAGCCAATAGCTGTGCAGGACTGATTTTATTTAAAAACCAAAACGGTGATTTTTTAGTGAATACTTTAATCAAAATTAAGTAAAACCCGATCATTAGCAAAAGACCTCCGACTACACACAGCGCATACTGCAACAGTTTCAACAGAATTTCGGTATCATCAAATGCAATAATCACATTTGCCATTAATGCGAAAACTGCATAAGGAGCAAACAACATAATGAGATCTACCATCTTCATGACGACTTCGTTGAGCGAATCAAAAATATCAATCATAGGCTTAGCTTGCTTCTCTCCAATGAGCAACAAACAAATCCCGACAAAAAGTGCAAAGAAAATCACCTGAAGCATTTTGGCTTCTCCCATAGCCTGAAATATATTGCTCGGAAATATATCTACTAAAGCCTGTAACGGACCAGCATCTTTCTGAGCACTTGCTTTTGCTAATTTATCAGTGACTCCAGCATCATTTTCGTATTTCATTTTTATTTTTTCAATAGTCTCTTGTGGCATCCCAGTCCCTGGTTTGACCAAATTTACTATTGAAAGTCCAATTATAATGGCCACCAAAGTTGTTCCTATATAAATTGAAATTGTGCGTAAACCCATATCCCTGATTTTTGAAATGTCTTTTAAATCAGAAATACCTTTAATCAAAGAAGCCAATATCAAAGGCACTGCAATCAATTTTAGGAGATTGATAAATATGGTGCCAAAGGGAGCTATCCAGTCCGTTACAAATTGTTGACCACTTACGGAATTCATTATAAATCCAAAAATGATACCGAGTACCATTCCTATAATAATCTTCCAGTGTAATGCTAGTTTTTTCATTCCTATCCGTAACCCTTTCCCAAGGAAAGGGAGTTTTGTTTAGTTAAAATCAATTTACTCTTAGATTACCACTCTCTCTTCGACAGTTCAATAAACTCGCTAAAGCACAAGCTCAATGTGACATATAGGAACTACTACCAATCTCTAGACTCTTGCCATCGAAGGAGTGTGTAATCCGCCAAAACCAAAGCAGCCATAGCTTCAACAATCGGCACCGCCCTTGGCACTACACAAGGATCGTGTCTTCCCTTTCCTTGCATTTCTACAGTTTCGCCTTTACTATTTATGGTGTCTTGTTTTTGAAGTGTCGTTGCTACAGGTTTAAATGCCACTCTAAAGTAAATATCCATACCATTAGAAATACCACCTTGTACACCACCAGATAAATTAGTCTTTGTAGTGCCATTTTCGTTAAATTGATCGTTGTGTTCGCTGCCTTTCATTTTAGCACCACAAAAACCACTACCATATTCAAAGCCTTTTACAGCATTTATAGACAACATTGCTTTACCTAGTTCTGCGTGTAGTTTATCAAAAACTGGTTCTCCCAATCCAACAGGTACGTTTTGCAATACGCAAGTTATTGTACCGCCAATAGTATCGCCTTGCTTTTTCACCTCTTGTACTTTTGCTATCATTTTTTCTGCCGAAGCTTCATCAGGACAACGAATAACATTAGATTCTATCTTAGAGAAATCTAAATCTTGATAGGGTTTATCAATAAAAATATCGCCAACAGAAGAGGTAAACGCATTAATTTTAATAGTTGTTAAAAACTGCTTTGCAATCGCTCCTGCCACAACACGACAAGCAGTTTCACGTGCAGAGCTTCTTCCTCCTCCCCTGTAATCGCGTACACCATACTTTTTATCGTAAGTATAATCGGCATGGCTAGGGCGATAAACATCCTTTATATGCGAATAGTCTTTGGATTTTTGATTGGTATTATGAATTACAAAACCTATTGGAGTTCCTGTAGTTTGTCCTTCAAAAATACCTGATAAGAATTCCACAGTATCAGGTTCTTTACGTTGCGTAACAATTTTAGATTGTCCAGGTTTACGCCTATTTAATTCATTTTGAATGGCTTCGATATTTAATTTTAAACCTGAAGGACAACCATCTATAATTCCACCAATAGCCTTTCCATGAGATTCACCAAAAGTGGTGAGCTTAAACAATTTTCCGAAGGAATTTCCTGCCATTAAAACTTATTTTACGCTAATGTAATTGTATTATCACAGAAACAAAAATCGCAATGGGATTTTTGCGAACCAAAATCAATATTTAACGAGACAACTCTCGTAACGTTAGCTTAACATTTTCCTTATGGTTAATTAATTGTGCCTTGACATCTTGTTAATATGAGTTGTTGTTATTTGTAAAAAATTGATTTTTAATAGTATTGAATCTAAAACGGAAAGTCGAAATAGCAGTAATCTCTGATGTGCACCTAGGTACTTATGGTTGCCATGCCAAACAGCTATTGACTTACCTCAACAGCATTGAACCAAAAAAACTTATTCTTAACGGGGATATTGTTGATATTTGGCAATTTAAAAAACGGTACTTTCCGAAATCTCACCTCAGCATTATTAAAAAAATAATGGATTTTGCTGCCAATGGTACCGAAGTCGTTTACATTACAGGAAACCATGACGAAATGCTACGCAAATTTACAGATACAGAGATTGGTAATATCTCGATTGTAAATAAATTGGTTTTAAATCTCGATGGAAAAAAAGCTTGGTTTTTTCATGGTGATGTGTTCGATATTTCCATACAAAATGCCAAATGGTTGGCAAAACTGGGAGGTCATGGTTATGATTTATTGATTTTGTTAAACAGTTTTGTCAATTGGTGCTTAGAAAAATTGGGTAAAGAGCGTTATTCGCTTTCGAAGAAAATAAAAAATAGCGTTAAAGGTGCTTTAAAATACATCCATGACTTTGAGCAAGTCGCTACAGATTTAGCTATAGAAAATGGTTACGATTATGTAGTTTGCGGTCATATACACCAGCCAAAAATGCTGGTGAAGGAAAATAAAAATGGTAAAACCACATATTTAAATTCTGGTGATTGGGTAGAGAATTTCACTGCTTTAGAATATCAGTTTAAACGCTGGAAAATCTATAATTACAACAAAGATAAGCTTGCTGCTTTCTATGCGGATGAAGATTTAAAAGACATGGACACCAAAGATTTAATTGCAGCAATAACAATAGTGGAAAAGCCTAAAAAACAGAAAACAAAAAAGGATTAAAACATTTCGCTATTTTGTATTTGGTTCTAATAAAACTACCTTATAATTCCTGATTTTAATTCAAAAGAAGTTTACTATATTTAGATTTAATCGCACACAGAATACCTGAAGAAGTGCAATAGATTTATTTTAGATTAAAATGCCCAAAACACTATATCGCATTTATGTTGTTGAGTTGTCAAAACGCGTGTATACGGAAAATACAAAATTTAGAGTTGCCAACCCACAGTTTAATGGTGTACTTCAATGCCTTTACGTTGGCATGACAAGTAAAACTCCCAAAGAACGCTTTTTGCAACACAAAACGGGCTACAGGAACAAGAAGGGTCATAAACTATCCTCAAACATTGTAGAAAAATATGGATTGTATTTACGACCTAGTCTTTACAATCACATCGATCCTTTCTTTTCGAGGGAAGAAGCCTTAATTGCAGAAAAGCAAATTGCTTTAGAATTACGAAGAGAACGTTATGCCGTATGGTTTAATTAATGACTAGAAAATTCTTCAAGGTCTCTTTATAAATGGCTTCGTACATGGGAACTATGCTATGTAAATCGAATTTTTGGGATTGAACTTTGGCATTGACCTTAAACTGATTTAGCATCTCAATATTCTTTAAAATCTTAATAGCATTAGCTGACATGTCTTTAACCGCATTGACATCGCTTAAATAACCAGAAAAACCATCTTCATTAACTTCTGGCAAACCTCCAGTGTTTGTAGATATAACAGGCACACCACTCGCCATAGCTTCTAAAGCAGCTAATCCGAAACTTTCGGTTTGAGAAGGTAGTAAGAACAAATCACTAAAACAAAGAATTCTATCTATCTCGCTACTGTTACCAAAAAACACGACTCTATCTGAGATTCCCAGTTCTCTTGTTAAACGTTCAGCTGATTCTTTTTCTGGCCCTTCACCTACCATCATCAATTTAGCAGGGATTTCCTTCTGAATGTTATAAAAGATCTTGATAACGTCTGGTATTTGTTTTACCTCACGCATATTACTAATATGGGTAATGATACGTTCGTCTTCATTTGCCATCATTTCGCGTTGGCAATCTGTAAAACTGTGTTGATATTTCTCTAGGTCTATAAAATTTGGAACAACATGGATATCTTTTTCAATATTAAAAAGACGCATCGTATCCTTCTTTAAGCTATCTGAAACTGAAGTCACTGCATCTGATTTATTAATACTGAATGTTACTGCGGGTTTATAAAACGGATGACTTCCAACTAAAGTAATATCCGTACCATGCAAGGTTGTAACTATTGGCACATGTATACCTTCGTCTAACAACATTTGCTGTGCCATGTATGCGGCATAAGCATGAGGTATGGCGTAATGCACGTGCAATAACTGGATATCGTGCAACTTCACCATATCCACTAATTTACTTGACAATGCCAATTCGTAAGGCTGATAATGAAATAAAGGGTATTCTGGTACGTGTACTTCGTGAAAGTGCAAATTGTTACTTAACAACTCTAGTCTTACTGGCTGACTGTAAGTTATAAAGTGAATCTCATGACCACGTTTAGAAAGCTCTAAACCTAATTCCGTGGCAACTACTCCACTTCCACCAAATGTTGGATAACAAACGATTCCTATTTTCATTTATGAATTATAAATATTTAAAAGTGATAAAGTTTTTTTAATCTTTTATTCTGAATTCAATTTATAAAGTTAGAGGTTTTAAAGGATTGAATATTAACTTTAAGTCCTTTTTAACTTACAACCCTTAGCACTACTATTATTCAATAATCGCTTCATAAATTAGGCGCTGAATTTCTGTTCTGATATTCTCCCGTAACAACAAGTTCTTACCAGCTTCAGGATACGTTCTGTTAGCTAGGAAAATATAGAGGATTTCTTCTTCTGGATCTGCCCATGCGTAAGTTCCTGTAAAACCTGAGTGACCGAAACTGGTCATGGATATACAGCCACATGTTGGACCTTCTTCACCTAATTGGGGTTTATCAAATCCCACACCTCTTCTATTATCAGCATGGCAATAGTGACATTTTGTAAACTTCTCTAGAGTTTCGTTTTTAAAATAACGCTTTCCTCCATAAAACCCTTTTTGCAAGTACATTTGCATAATCTTGGCAACATCATTTGCATTACTAAAAATACCGGCATGACCACCTATGCCACCTTGCATTGCCGCTCCCATATCATGCACATAGCCATGTACTTTTTTATATCTATAATAGTTATCCACTTCGGTTGGTACGATATCCTTTAAACTGAATTTTTTTCGTGGATTGTAAGTAGTGTAATTTGCTCCCAAGGATTTATAGTAACGATCTTGAGTGATCTCATCTAAGGATTTATCATAAAAGCCTTCTAAATAATTCTTCAATATATAATAAGGTAAATCACTGTAACGGTAACGCAAGCGAGACAACAATTCACTTTCTTTTATAATCTCTTGTATAGAATCTTGATAATCATTTCGCATAAACAGCGTATTGGTAACCTCTACATTAAAGTTATCTGTTCGCTTACTCCTGTAGTATTTAGTGTCCGGTTTTTTGGTTACTGAATCTAAAGTTGCATAGTAAAATGGTATCCATGGTTTTAATTGTGCATAATGTGATAACATTTTCTTTAAAGTGATGTTTTTCTTATTGGTCTTTTTATACTCAGGAAGCAATGTTCCGAGCTTAGAATTTAAAGACAAGGATCCTTGTTGCTCTAACTCCATTATAACAGGAAGGGTTGCCAATATCTTTGTAAGTGAAGCTACATCGTAGATATCATCAAAATCGACTTTATTCTTTTTTGAATAGGTATGATAGCCAAAGTTCTTGTTATAGATAACTTTGCCCTTTCTGGCCACTAGTAACTGAATGCCGGGTGTCATTTTTTTATCTATGGCGTAATTTGCGATGGAATCTATTCTGTTTAAAAGTTTTGAGTCAACACCTACTCGCTCTGGTAGCCCATAACTTAAGCTCATCAAAGGATTATAGGCCTCGCCTGTTCCTAAAGGAAAAAACTGTCCAGTAGTTACCGGCAATTTACCTTTAGCGCCAATAGCTCCAAAAATAAGCTGTGCCGATTTCTCTTGGGCTATTCTACTGTTTTGGTAGCTCATTACAATTCCTTCAATATTCTCAATGGATAATAAATCGTTTAAAGCATAAGGTCTGGCAAATACATCTAAAACAACAGTATTGGTTCTGGCAATCTCATAGAGCCAAGCCATTTCGCGCTGAGAGAATTTAAACTTTTCCCACGGGTTACCATTAGGTTTATGAAAACCAACAACAACAGTATTATAATTTTGAAGTTTAGAAATAAGGTCATCTAACTTATCAGCTTTTATTTCGTGAACTTTTGTGTATTTTTTCAACTCGCTGAGAAAAACAGAGCCATCATCAGTTCCTAATGATACATAAGCCATTTTTTTAGTTTCTAAATCCCTTAATGGCAATAATGATTTTGCATTCTTTAAAACAGTAATTGCACTCTCCATTAAGTTTTCGTAAAGCAAGTCATCTTTAATACGATTTAAATCTTTGGATAGGTCATATAAACCTATTGGCGAATAGTTGTCTAATCCCACCTTGTATTTTGCCATTAAAATCTTCTTTACGGAATGCGCCAAACGCTCTTCAGTAATAATACCTTCATTATATGCTTCAACGAATTTTGCAATACCCTTTTTTGGATTTTCAGACATGAGCATAACATCATTTCCTGCCATAAATGCCATTAAATCTATTTCTCCTCCTGTTGTCAAATTTTTTGGAGTAATACCATCGACACCTTTTTCCACATAATCTGCAGCTCCTTTCATGGTTAGTGCATCAGTGAATATTAACCCTTTAAAGTCTAGCTCTTTTTTGAGCATATCGGTAACAATATGCTTAGATAACGAAGATGGGAATCCTCTTCTCTTTTCTAGACTTGGTACATTGAGATGTGCCACCATTACACTTGATAAACCTTCCTTTATAAGTTGTCTATATGGGTATAGTTCGATAGAATCAATACGTTCTTCACTAAAAGAAACTGTTGGCAGGGTTTTATGCGAATCATCTTCGGTATCTCCATGACCAGGAAAATGTTTAGCGTTTGCCAATACTCCAGCACTTTGCATCCCTTTCATAAATGCTAAACCTTTGGCTGTAACATTATCTCTGTCCTCACCAAAAGAACGGTTGCCAATAATAGGGTTCTTAGGATTGGTATTAATATCTACAACAGGTGCAAAATTAAAATGTACACCCAAACGCTTACAGTGCTCACCTATTTGCCTTCCCGTTTGTTCAACCAAACTATTATCCGATATTGCCCCCAATGTCATATTCCAAGGAAAAGCATAAGTAGAATCTAATCGCATGCTCAATCCCCATTCTGCATCCATACCAACCAATAAAGGGATCTTAGACGCAGCCTGTAATTGATTGTTCAGCTTTGCTTGCCTGTAAGGACCACCATTGGAATAAATAACACCCCCAATATGATGGTTTTTTATCAAGTCTACGATTTCATTATTGACTTTATCGCTGTGTTTAGACATTACCTGAACCATATAGAGCTGTCCTATACGTTCTTTTATAGACATAGCACTATAAATACTATCAACCCACTTTTGTTGTTCAATAGGATCTTCGGAAAGTAAAGGGTTATTAATGAGTTCTTGCGAAAAGTTTATTTGAACACAAAAACATAATATAATAAGGGACAGGTAGCGCATATAAAATCTTTTATCGTTTTTTTGATATGTAACGAATACTATGCCAAAATAGCATAATTAATAAGAAGTAAAAAGACTTTATGATACTTTTATAAACCGTATAATTAACAGTTTTACAAACGGCTAAGTCACCAAATCTATGTGCCTATCGTGATAGCCCAGTAAATACAGAACACCATCTAAACCAATGCTCGATATTGAGTTTTGAGCGTTATCCTTAACTTTTGGCTTGGCATGGAAAGCTATACCGAGACCAGCCAAATTAAGCATTTCTAAATCATTGGCACCATCACCCACTGCAATGGTTTGGGCAATATCAATATCCATATCGTCAGCAAGTTTTTGAAGATATTCCGCTTTTTTATTTCCATTGACAATATCACCAATGTAGTTTCCCGTTAAAGTACCATCTTTAATCTCGAGTTGATTGGCATAAACAAAATCTATATCCAATTTCTCTTGAAGATAATGTCCAAAATATGTAAATCCACCAGAGAGAATTGCGGTTTTATAACCGTAATAATGCAATGTATCTATTAAACGTCTGGCGCCTTTAGTTATTGGAAGTTTCTCCGCAACATCTTGCAACACATCTTCGCTTAGACCTTCTAAAAGTTTCATTCGCTTCTTAAAACTTTCATTAAAATCTAGCTCACCTTGCATCGCAGACTCAGTAATAGCTCTCACTTCTTCACCAACACCTGCACGTTCTGCAAGTTCATCTATGACTTCGGTTTGTATTAATGTGGAATCCATATCGAAACAGACCAGTCGTCGGTTTCTTCTAAACATACTATCTTCCTGAAAGGCAATATCTACATCTAATTCTCTTGAAATTTCCATGAATTTTGAAGTGAATTCAGATTTATCATTCAGCTTTCCTCGAATTGATAATTGTATTGAAGCTCTTGGATATTCTTCAGTTTTGACTAAAGATGTTCTCCCAGTTAGACGCTTTATAGAATCTATATTTAGATTTTTTTCTGAAATGATTTTGGTGACTTCAGAAATCTGTTCTGCTTTTAATTTTTCGCCTAAAATAGTAACGATATAACGGTCTTTCCCCTGTAAGCTCACCCAGTGTTCGTAATCATCTAAAGAAATTGGTGAGAATTTTGCCGTAATGCCCAACTCGTAAGACTTAAACAATAAATCCTTTAACACTGCAGCTGATTTTTTCCCTGATTTTATTTCAAACATAATACCTAAAGACAAAGTATCATGAATATTAGCTTGACCAATATCTAATATCTTAGCGTCATACTCAGCCAAAACACTAGTTAAACCAGAAGTCAAACCAGGTTTATCCTGTCCTGAAATATTCAATAAGAAAATATCTGTTTCCACTTTTGCAGTTTTTAATTTCAATACGCAGTAAAAGTCAATATTCTTTCCGAAAAATAAAAATTATTAAGACTGAGAATTTTATAAAAATAAATTGAATTATCTACAAAATTCGTAATGTGAAGTAGCTATTTAATAAAACGGCTGTGCCAACTCTCGCTCGCTGGCACTTCCCAATTTTCTTTAAACTCCGCAATATTGGTAACAAGATTATTAAAAACTATAGTATTTTTTGATACCGATCTGTTTTTTGCCATTTTTTTGAAATCAATTAACGGTTTATATGCCACAAATTCACCTTGTTTAAAGGATACATTCATTTTATCCATTAGGTCTACATCATAGGCTTTTTCTAACTCTTGTATAAAGTGTACTGAAGCATCTATTGAACATCCTGTTGCGTTATTTAAGTTTTGGTTTAAAGCTATAACAATAAAACGCTTGTAAACAATCTTATAGCCAGCTTGTAAATCTTTTCCGTGAGCAGTCCAAGCTTTAATAAAAGTTTTAATTTTTGAATTCAATTCTGATATTTCATCATCAGAAAACGAACGATTAGCTTGATAGATCCATACTCTGGATTCTTCTGGTAAAGTATCAAATTCTACTAGCATTAAAGTGCTTCTATCTTAGTTATTACTTTTTTGGTGATGTACTGCTTTTCACTTAAATCGAATAATTCTATTTCTTTAAAAGTGATATTAAAAGATTTACCAAAATTAGATTTCTTGAGTAAATCGTAACCTTCAAACTCTTCGGTTATTAAGAAAATATGGTTTTTATCAAAATCGTCCTTGGCATTGATATAAGATATGGCATCATTATTCATGGACACCAATTCTACTTCTATAGAGAGGTCATTTTCTTTAGAATTGGCAAAACCGTTAATATCATCTTCATCATCATCAATGATATCCACTAATTCTTCCGAAGAAAAGATTGATAGAAAATCATCTGCACACATAGTTGCCATCATTTCACCAACGTCTTGACCAATCTCTTCTATATCATTTAAGGATTTGTTCTTATAGTATTTAGATTTGCCCTTATGTTCGTTAAAGCTTGTAATGAGGCAAAGTCCAAGAGCCATTTCTTTTTCTTCCGTACTATCTGAAGCTTTTAACTTTTTTTTGGCGATACACTCGCAGGTATCTTCTGCCATAAGGTCTACAGCCTCTTTTTTCGATTTTTTCTGAGCATTTAGGCTATTGCCAATGGCCAATACTATGGCTATTAAAATAATTTTACGCATTTAATTCTATGTGTTAGCGATTAATTCGGCAATATCCATAACCGAAATTTCATTTTCTTTTCCTTTGGCTTTAATACCATCGGTCATCATAGTATTACAATACGGACAACCCGTTGCTATAATATCTGGCTTTGTTTCTAAAGCATCTTCGGTTCTCAATATATTAATGTCCTTATCTCCTTTTTCGGGTTCTTTAAACATTTGTGCTCCGCCGGCTCCACAACATAATGCCGTACTTTTATTGCGTTTCATTTCTACTAAATTAGCTTTGGTTTGTTTTAGTACATCTCTAGGTGCTTCATATTCACTATTGGCACGACCTAGATAACATGGATCATGAAATGTAATACGTTTACCTTTATAAGTGTTGCCTTCTAAAGTTAAACGTCCAGAGCTTATTAATTCCCTTATAAACTGTGTGTGATGAACTACATCGTAATTACCACCTAAACTTGGGTATTCGTTTTTAATACAATTAAAGGAATGCGGGTCGCAAGTTACAATCCGTTTTACTTCGTAAGCATTAAGCACTTCAATATTCATAACAGCTTGCATCTGAAATAAAAACTCATTACCAGCACGCTTTGCCAGATCACCAGTATTGCTTTCTTCTGTTCCTAGAACTGCAAAATCTACATTGGCTTTATTCAATATTTTAACGAAAGCCTTTGTTATTTTCTTTGCTCTATCGTCGTAACTACCGGCAGAACCCACCCAAAATAAGATTTCTGGTTGCTTACCTTCTGCCATATACTCTGCCATTGTTGGCACTTTAAGTTGCTCGCTCATCCTTTAAGTTTAAAAGTTTAGAGTTCAAAAGTTTTATGTCAATATAACTTTTGAATATAATATTACTCATCTTTCCAATTCAATCTGTCCATTTGATTATACGGCCAAGGTGCTCCGTTGTTTTCTATATTGGTCATCATATTATTCAATTCCATTGGTGCAGCACTTTGCTCCATCACCAAATAGCGACGCATATCTAAAATAATTGATAATGGATTAATACTAACGGGACATTCTTCTACACAAGCATTGCAGGTTGTACATGCCCAAAGTTCTTCGTTAGTTATATAATCACCGAGAAGCTGCTTGCCATCATCTTTAAACTTACCGTTATTAGCATCAATGTTTTTACCAACTTCTTCCAAGCGATCTCTCGTGTCCATCATTATCTTACGAGGAGATAGTTTCTTACCGGTAAGATTAGCAGGACAAGCTGATGTACAGCGCCCACATTCTGTACAAGTATAAGCGCTTAGTAATTGAACTTGATTAAGATCCATAACATCACTAGCACCAAACTTCGCTGGCACCTCATCTTCTGTTCCTTCTGGTGCTGCTGCAAAAGGATCTGCGTTTGGATCCATCATCAATTTTACTTCGGCAGTAACTGCTTCGAGGTTGTTAACCTTTCCTTTTGGATCTAAGCTTCCAAAATAAGTGTTCGGAAACGCTAAAAGAATATGTAAATGCTTAGAGAAATATAAATAGTTTAAGAAAATTAATATACCAACAATATGCAACCACCATGCGGTGCGTTCAACGATATGAAGTGTTTCTGCTGATAGACCTTCGAACCAAGGTGCTATAAATTGACTGATGATATTACCTGAACTGATAGCTTGAAAAGATGTATCCGTTGCATTCATTACCAAAAATAAACACATCAGCACAACTTCAAAATACAGAATGATATTACCATCATTCTTTGGCCAACCCTTCATTTCAGAACTTAAGAACCGCTTTATTTTTATAACATTTCTTCGTAGCCAAAATACAATAACAGAGACCAGAACCAATACTGCAAGTATTTCAAAAGAACCAATTAAAAACCCATAAACAGATTTTGGCAATACTTTTAAACCTATACGATGTGTCCCAAACAAACCATCAATGATAATTTCTAAAACTTCAATATTGATGATTATAAAACCAACATAAACGATAACATGGAGAAAACCAGAAATTGGTCGCTTTACCATTTTGCTTTGTCCAAGGGCTATGCGCGCCATATTTTTCCAACGCTCGGATTTATTATCGCTAACATCGACTTCTTGGCCTAGTTTAATGTTTCTGATTAATTTTTTAATATTTCTAACAAAATAGCCAATACCCAAAACGAGGATAATGGTAAAAAGAATGTTTGGTAAATATTCCATATTAAAAATGGTCTAGTTTTTTTGGTCTTCGGTTGGTGGTTTATAAGGAATCTCTTTTTTAGAAAGAATTCGTCTGTATCGCGCTGGGTGCAGTTTAATGTCCAATAACAATTCTTCCATTTCTTTAGAGGCAGCTTCAAGATTATTGTAAAGTCCGTCGTCATTAAGAAGCTTTCCTATTGTTCCTTCACTATTATCAATACTAGACATTATGTCTTGAATACCTGTAAGGGTTTTATTAAGGTTATCTACAGTTTTAGACAAATTTACTTCCTTCAATTCTGCTGAAAGCTCACTTAAATCCTTGCTGGTTTTTTCAAAATTATCGAGCACCGAAGCAATTTTAGTATCATTTTCTTTAATAACGCCTTGTATAGAATAGGAAAGATTTTTAAATGATTTTAAAGTAGAATTCAATTCTGCAATAGTACTTTTTAAACCTGTTTCAGTTTCATCTACAACCAAAGCATTAAGGTTGGTCATTAATGTATCGGCAGATCTAATAGTACTGTCTAAATCTGAACTTATATCTGAAAAATTACCTTTTAAGGACGTTATAAGTCCAGGTTTTACTTCTGACGAAATAAAATCGCCAGTCTCAGCTAGTTCTCCATCATCGGCATTTATAATAGCCAATGCATTGCCACCCATTAAGCCAGTTTCGTATAAACGAATAACACTATTTTTAGAAAATTTTAGTTTCGGTGTCACCGAAAAAGAAACTTTGGTTTTACCAGTTTCAAAATCATATTTAATGTCTTCAACTTTACCAACTCTATTACCATTAATAGTCACCGCTGATGATGGGCTTAATGCATTATAGTCGAATTCGGTATAATATGTTTTGGAATTGTCGAATAGGTTTTCACCCATTAAGAATGACATTAAATATATAAAAAGTGCGATACCAGATAGTACGAGTATGGCTGTTTTAACTTCTCTAGAGATTTTCAATGGGCTAAGCTTTGATTAAAAACAAAATTAGCAATAAATATATTAATAATGTTTCTAATTAGTGGTAGTTTTCAGAGCTTCGATATATCAATTTGTTTTCCGTCTTTATAACCCACTACAAAGCTAGTGGTATAACCTTTTTGCTTAGCTTCATCCTGAAGTCGCCTTGCCTTTTCTAGATTTGAAGTGCTTCCGTAATAATATTTATAAAGCTGGCCTACCTTTTCTTTACTCAGATTAGATAATCCTTTAAAATTATAGGGTTTAGGTTCTAAATCTCTTGAACTCGCGGCTATCTGTACTTTGAAAGTGACATCTTCATAAATTAGGGGTATATTCTCAAGGGTTTCTGTAATTTCAGAATCAACACCAGTTATATTACTACCAACATTTTGATCAAGTTCTTTTTTATAAGAAAGAATCGCATCCTTGATAGCTTTTGCCATTTTAGACTGCCCAGCTTTTGTATTAAGATATGCACCTTCTCTATTATTTGTTAAAAAACCAACTTCAACTAAAACACTAGGCATATATGTGTTTCTAATAACAAGCAAACTAGCTTGTTTTAAGCCTCTACTTTTCCGCTTAGCTTTATTAATAAAATTGTCTTCAATTTTACGAGCAAGAATAATGCTCTGTTCGACATAAACTTCCTGTTCAATAGTCATGGCTATACTTGATTCTGGCGAGCTCGGATTGAAACCTTCATAGTGTTCTTCGTAATTATCTTCTAAAAAAATAACTTCATTTTCACGCTTAATAAATTCAAAATTTCGTTCAGTATTTTTTTCTCCCAGCACAAAAGTTTCAGTACCAGAAGCTTGCGAATGATGGGCGTTACAATGAATAGATACAAACAGGTCCGCATCTGCTTTATTAGCAATATTTGCCCGCTCGTGTAGTTCTACAAACACATCTGTTTTACGTGTGTAAATAACTTTTATATCTTTATTTTTCTCTAAAGCCTTACCTACTTCAAGTGTAACATTAAGGGCTATATTTTTTTCTTTATAGCCATTTCCTAAATTACCATGGTCATGCCCTCCATGACCTGCGTCTAATACCACCACAAACTGATCTTCTTGTGCTTGTAATGAAGCAAATGATGTTAAAGAAGTGATAAATGTGAGAATTAGGAATACTATTATATATTTTAGCCTCGTTTGCATATGTAATCTAACGGTTTATAGACTCTTATTATTACACGTTATTGTTAGTAAAACAGTATTTTTAAACTTTAGTGCCATATTAATATAATCACAAAAAAATAACTGTACTTTTGGCGTTTCAAAAACCGAGCCATACTTTTACAAAAATACATTTAAAAGGATTGCGTACAAATAGCTTACACATACTTTTTGCCTTGAGTTTTACAGTGTTTATCAACACTTTTAGCTTTGCACAAGAATTACCAAAAAACAACAACGAAATTCCTGCTGAGAAAAAAAATGATACTACAGTTGTTGTTAAGGATAAGATTAGCATCCCTATTGATTCGTTATTAGGACAACCAAAAAATACTGTGGTGGTAGATTCCACCGAGCAAGACTCTCTAAAGAAAGATGAGTTTTTAAAGGGCACGGTGACCTATACTGCCAAAGATTATGTTTCAGTAAATCAAAGAAAACAGAGAATTCGTCTTTATAACGAGGCTAAGGTACTATATGATGGTATGGAAATTACAGCTGGAGTTATTGTAATTGATTATAGCAAAAATTTGGTATATGCAGGTCGTATAAAAGACTCCACAGGTTATACTCAAAAACCCGTCTTTACACAAGGTGCTAATGTTATAGAACCTGACTCCATTATTTTTAACACAGATTCTCGAAAAGCACTGATTTTTAATTCCGTGACTGAGCAAAGTGGTGGAACTGTAATTGCTGAGCGCACAAAACGTGAAAATGATTCAGTATATTTTATATATAGAGGAAAGTTTACCACTTCAGAAAATTTGGATGACCCGGAATATTACATCCTAATGAATAGGGCCAAAATTGTACCTGATAAAAAAATCGTTACCGGAATGAGCCAGATGTACATCTATGATGTGCCCACACCAATAGCAATTCCGTTTGCTTACTTTCCAATGTCCAAAAAACAGACCTCTGGTATTATTTTCCCCTCTTTTGGTGAAGATACAGGAAACGATAGGGGTTATTTTTTACAGAACGGAGGTTACTATTTTGCCATTAATGATTATGTAGATTTGGCGGTTTTGGGTGATTATTATACCAACGGAAGTTACGGCTTACGTGTAGAAAGCAATTATGCAGTCCGCTATAAGTTTAGAGGTAATCTAGCATTTAGGTACGAGAATTTATTGAATAGTGAACGTGGTTTCCCGGACTTTAACCAACGAACTATCTATAACATAAGATGGTCTCACAATCAGGATGCAAAGGCAAATCCAAATTCGAGATTTTCTGCTTCGGTTAACTTGGGTAGTAGTCGGTTCTTTCAACAATCCATTAATCAGGTCAATCTAAACAATGCGCTTACAAATACATTAGCATCTTCGGTTTCCTATTCTAAAACTTTTCAAGGCGAGCCACAAGTTAATTTAAACCTTACGGCTACCCACAACCAAAATACCAATACCGAAGCTATAAATTTAACCTTACCGACCTTACAGGCTTCGATGAGTAGAGTTTTTCCTTTTGCGCCAAAATCTGGAGCCAAAAGAGGAGCGATACAAAATATTAACTTTCAGTTGAATACTAGAGGAGAATACCGTATTAACACTACCGATTCGTTATTTGGCAAAAGTGAAATGTTTGATGATGCCAAAGCAGGCATGCGACACAGTATTCCCGTAACCACCAACTTTAAAGTATTTAACCATTTTAGTGTTAGTGCCAATGCTAATTTTGAAGAATCTTGGACACTCAAAACCGTTAGACGTTTTTGGGATCAAACCAACCAAGAGGAGGTAAGTATAGACATCAATGGCTTTGACCGTTTTTTAACCTACAATTTTGGTGCAAGTATCGGTACAACTCTATATGGTATGTACAACTTTAAGAAGAAAGACAAAAATCCAAAAATACAAGCTATAAGACATGTTATGCGACCTACTATTAGTTATAGTGTCACTCCTGCTTTTGATCAATATTACGAAACCTACGATGTTATAGATGCCGATGGTAACACAACAGACCAAGTAGAATTTACTCGTTTTGAAAACTCACTATTTGGTTCTCCCGCTAATAGATACTCAAGTAACATTGGGCTTTCTTTAGGCAATAATTTTGAAGCCAAAGTCCGTGCTAAAGATTCTACCGAAACAGAACCCGAAAAAGTAATGTTATTAAGTAACCTCAATTTTGCTACTTCCTATGATCTTGCAGCAGATTCTCTAAACTGGAGTCCGTTACGTGTTTCTGGTGGCACCCAGATTCTTAATAACAAAATGAATATCAACTTTGGCATGACGCTTAACCCTTACGCCTTAGACAGTAATAACAACATCATTAATACATTTAACGTCAACAACGGAGGAAGCCTGTTTAGATTGACATCTGCCAATCTAAATATCAGTTATTCATTATCCAATGATACTTTTTCAGGTAAACCTGAAGATGATAATGAAGACGAAGAAGAAAAACGACGTGCAGCAAATGCCAATGCAAGAACCGATGATCTTTTTGGGGTGTCCCAAGATTTTGCAAATGAACGTTTAGGTGATAATGATCGTGATAAAAGCAAAGAAGAAAACAATAACGAGTTCTATAACTATAAAATCCCTTGGAGTTTACGATTGGCGTATGCAGCCAATTACAGCAATACCAGACGGCAAGATGAAATAAGTTCGCACTCATTAATGTTTTCTGGAGATGTAGATCTATCTCCCCGTTGGAGCGTTGGTATATCTTCTGGTTACGATTTTCTAAACCAAGGAGTCACGCAAACCCAATTGCGATTTGAACGTGATTTATTGAGTTGGCGTATGAATTTTTCTTGGGTTCCTATTGGAATCAATACATCTTGGAACTTCTTTATTGGTATTAAATCAAACCTACTAAAAGATCTAAAATACGATCAACGTCGCCAACCTGATAGAAATCTTGGAAATTAATTTTTCCGTAATGTTACTATTAACAGTCTTTTATTTATTAATCCTTAATAACAGAAATCAACTCTGGCAATAGTGCAATGGCGGTCAATACCACAGCATTACTTTTCTTTTTAGTTGTTGTAATGGTATTTGTTGCTTCAGTTTTGGCTACTTCTGGCTTGCGGTCAGGAATACGTACCATCACCACTGAGTTTTCTGTACCTTCAACAAAGTTTTCCTCTGCGAACTTATAAGCAATTTCAATACCGTTATCTTCGAGTGTTTTTATGCTCGATTTAAGATGTTCAATAACATAAAGTAAAGACTTAATATCTGTTGCTTTGACTTGGCTTAGTGCAATTCCGTTTAAATCAGAATAAACAACAATACTTATTTGATCCTTTTCGGTAACGCGATTTGACAATAACTTAAAAGCTTGTTTTAGAATCACCTTATCTTCCGTATTAAAATCATCGGCATAGGTTTCAATCAAAAATGTGATGTTCTTTGTTTTGGTAGAATCTGTTTTAATACTGTAATGTTCCACGACAAACGTAATGAGGTCATCTAGAGTTACAGATTCAGTTTCTACGTTTCTTTCTTGTGTATGACATACAAATGTTAATACTACAAGTATGAATGTGAATAGCGTTTTCATCGGTTTGGCGTTTAAAGTTGATATAAAATTATACGCCTTACCTGAAATATAAAATCGGTAATGAGTGAAGTTATTCTCTGAATGAGTTAACTATCCAAGAACTGCTTTTAAGGTTTCGCTACGTTGAATTTTCCCTGTATTGGTCACCTTAAACTTATCGATGGTATAGATATGTTTGGGAACTTCAAAAGTATCCAAGGTTTTTAATTTCTGAAGTTTAGACAAAATACCATCTACAGATTCAGAAGGGTTTTCGATAATGAGAATTAATCTTTCACCAAGTGTATCATCAGCTTCTCCGGCAACGATATAGCGTTCTTTTATTATGGGCTGAAGTTTTTCTTCAATTTGTTCCGGAAAGAGCTTTACCCCACCAGAGTTAATGACATTATCGTAACGACCAAGCAGCTTAAAACTGGTTTCAGATTTTAAATCCACTATGTCGTTAGTCACTAAATCTTCTTCTACAAGGTTTGGTGCACTGATAATTAAGCAATCCCTTTCATCTTTACTAAAAGTAACATTTGGCAGTGCTTTAAAGTGCGTTTCTCCATTATTAGCTAGAGATTGCAGTTGTTTTACCGCGACATGCGTTACGGTTTCCGTCATTCCGTAGGTTTCAAAAAATCTTGAACTACTATTGGAAATTTTTTCAAGCAAAGGTTTTGTCACCATGGAACCACCAACAATAATAGTTTTAATGTTCTGTACGTAATTAATGGTATACTTTAATTGTAAAGGCACCATTGCACAAAAATCGTAGTGTGTTTTATAATCGAAAATGGGTTGCGAACTTGGCTCAACAAAGTCTAATTCTAAACCTAAGACCAAAGCACGTACAAACATCATTTTACCTGCTATATAATGACTGGGCAAACAATGTAATGCGGAGTTACCGGGTTCTAAGCCAAAAAAGTCCCCTGTAGCGATAGCCGAGTTTACCATGGCCTGTTTTTTTAGCTTAATGGATTTGGGTTGACCTGTAGAACCAGACGTATTTACAATAAGGTAATCTTTGTCGCTTAACCAATCTGTCAAAAAATTTCCCGTAACCTTTTCGTAAGCCTCACCTTCTTTAATAAGACTATAAGCAACTTCCTTTAAATCTTCATGATTAAAATGTATTCCGTTATACTTAAAACGGTTATGTACCTTGTTGTACTCTGGTGTCATCTATTCAATAATTTTATAATCCTCTTTTGGTGGCTCGGTAACTTTGCCGAATAAACGGTCTTGCCAGTTTTTCCAGTTATATTTTTTGGATAAAATCAACAGCATAATTGGATATATTATTAATACAGGCATTAAGATTTCTGAAAGTAAACTCATGGATGGGTCAGCTGTACTCTTAAAAATGGCATCGGTCTGTAATGCTGTCCAATCTGCAGTTACCAATAGAGATGCTAACAAGTTATTGCCTAAATGAAAACCTAGAGCGAGCTCCAAACCATCGTCCATTAAGGTCATGATGCCCAATAATAACCCTGTGCCGACATAGAAAATCATCATTTTCCAAAAACCTACTGCTCCAACTTCTGGATTGGCAGCATGGGCAATACCAAATAAGACAGAAGTCAGTATTAGTGGAAACCATTTATTCTTTACCATAACACCTATATGCTGCATTAAATAACCTCTAAACAAGTACTCTTCTAAACTAATTTGAAATGGGAATAAGATAATACTGATAAGAAACAATATGGCAAACTTTTTAGCATCAAATTGAAAAACCAATTCTGATGAATCTATTGAATAGCCTATGAAAAAGGTTACCAATGTAAATGTACATACCATTAAAAAAGAGAACAAAATACGCTTATAATCTACCTTTGGTCGTGCCGTAGTTAGGGACAAAATACTACGTTGATGTACATATCGTACCAATATAAATAAGAGCAGTAATAAAAATACAAATGGCGCCAAATTAATAATTAAAGAGAGGTTTGCTGGCCAGTTTTTCATCATATCCATGGCTAGTTGTAAATCAGCTGGGTCGCTAATTAAATAGATTACAAAATTGGCAAGGAAAATACCAGCCACTAAAAATGTCGTTAAAATAAACATCCATAAATCGCGCTGTCCTTTATAAGCTTGTTGTATGTAATTCATTGTTATAGATTAAAATTCCAATGTTGTGTTAAATCGTAGTGCAAAGTACCATTTTTTACCCTTAATGGCGAATCAAAATTATTGACAAATAAACTCCCCGTACCCAAACCTTGAGGTAGTATGTTCTTTAAAGTATAAGTCCATTGTGCAATGGCATTGAGACCAATATTACTTTCTAGCGCACTTGTAATCCACCATTTTATA
This sequence comes from Winogradskyella luteola, assembly GCF_019203985.1. Taxonomy (GTDB): domain Bacteria; phylum Bacteroidota; class Bacteroidia; order Flavobacteriales; family Flavobacteriaceae; genus Winogradskyella; species Winogradskyella luteola. The sequence goes on from NZ_JAGSPD010000002.1 coordinate 386,633, forward strand.
TTCTGATTTTCCGCTAAACCAATCCATTCTTGACTTTCTTGAAACCCACCAACCAAACTTGGTTTTAAAATGATGTATTGTGGCTTTATGGTTTCCAATATGCTTTGTTTGTCTTTAATTTTAAAAACCCCAATCAATTCTTCATCTAGTGCAATTGGTAACGGTGTGAGTTCACAAAGTTTTGCCATAGCTTCATATTGTTTCGGCTTTATGGGTTGCTCGATAGAATGCAACTGATAATCTGAAAGTCGTTTTAGTCTTTCTAATGCTTCATAAGGAGAAAACGCTCCATTGGCATCTACTCTAAGTTCAATATCATTTATTGAAAATTCCTTTCGGATGGATTTTAAAATACTTAATTCCGTTTGAAAATCTATGGCTCCAATCTTTAGTTTTATGCAATCAAAACCAGCCGCGATCTTTTCTTTGACTTGCTTTCGCATAAAAGCTTCGTCACCCATCCAAACCAATCCGTTAATAGGTATGTTGTCAAATCCTTTGGTAAATGCAGAAGGGTAGAGTAAAAATGGCGTATTACTTTCTAAGGATCTAAAAGCCATCTCCACTCCAAATTGAATACTTGGCAGTTCAATAAGCTCACCGACTAACTTATCTAAACCCAAATTAATATTTTCACAAACCCATTTTAGCTTGTTTTCATAATCTGGCCTATCATCAATAGACAAGCCTCTTAGGATTCCACATTCCCCTATCCCAATTTTACCATCTTTTTTTAATTGAATAAACCACGTTTCCTTAGTGGTCATGACACCTCTTGATGTTCCACTTGGCTGTTTAAATTTGAGAATGTATTTATGATAACTTGCTTTCATCAATCATCAAAAATAAGCATATGGGATTAATTATCTTTTCTTTACTATAAAAATCAGGCACCAAAAAGTATGATGCCTGAATTATTAATTAATCTACGAAAGCCCATTATGGGCATCTTGTAAATAATAGATGAAATCATCTACATAAATTTCACTTTACCTGTAGTCATGTCATAAACAGCAGCTACAATCTTAATAGCACCTTTTTTCTCTAACTCTGCCATTTTCGGTGATCGCTTTCTGATATCGTCAACAGTTTTAAGCGCATTATTAGAAATCACTTTGTTGGTAAAATCCGTATTTTTAGAAGATACTTCGCCGTTGGCTTCTACAGATATCATAGATGGTTTTATTTCATCTAATAAATCTTGAAGCGAATACATTTCCATAGAAGCTGCATCAGTATTATCGATAGCATGTTTCACAGCTCCACACGATGTATGTCCCATAACTATTACAACTTTAGATCCAGCAACAGCAGTTGCAAACTCCATAGAACCAACTATATCCTTATTTTCTATGTTACCAGCCACACGTGCTACGAAAATATCACCTATACCTAAATCAAACACATCTTCAACTGGCACTCTACTATCTACACAAGAGAGTACTATCGCCTTAGGATACTGACCGATCATTGCCATACGCCGCTGTGCAGAGTGATCTCTTCTGGTAAGATTATTACTTACAAAATTCTCATTCCCTTTCTTTAGTCGTCCAATAATCTCATCTGGACTCATATCTGCTTGCTCTTCTGCTGTTAAAATACTCTTTATTGGGTTTTGTTCTATTATACTGTCAGATTCTATTTTCTCTGCATTTGATTCGGACCCGTTTGTTTTTTCGTTGCAAGCATAGCTTACCATAACCAATAATACTACTACAAAATGTTTAAGTTTCTTTTTCATGTGTATATATTTAAAGTTTAATGTTTTTTAAAAATTATGATGCATACTTATTTGCCATTGACCTTTTCCCCAGTTATCCGTCTTTTGATTCATCCAACCTAGCTGAAATCGAATTTTAGAGTTTAAAACATATCCCAAACCTAGATAGGTCCGGTTTCTATCAAACAACTCTACTTCTCCTCCATCACCGATATCTTGTTGGCCGTTAATGAATAATTCATTATACAAAGCTATATAATAGGCTTTTGGACTCAACTCCTTAGAGTTTAAAGGCACATTTAAAAAGAGGTTGTAGCGGTAACGTGTTCTAAAATCCTGATTTTCCACAAAACGTTGTTCGTACCTAAAACGATGTGTCAAATAGAATCTATTGCCTAACTTCTGTGGAATTAAGGCTTCTTGATAGATACGATTTTCAACAAAAGTATCATCACCATCACCAAATTGCCCCGTAGTAATATTTGCATATCCAAGCGTGAACATTACACCAGAATCTTTGGGTGTGAATGTTAACCCAGATCTTAGCATAAGTTGCTCCATATCACCTATACCTTGCCAATCACGATATTGAAAATCCCCTTGAATTCCCCATTGACTATCTTTAAATTGATGATTATAGAAGTACATAAACCATGCACCTGTTTGGGATTCGTCTACTTGAGCATTAATTGTACCGAATATAAAAAGGAAAGCAACAACAAAAAGTCTTAGTTTCATGTATGAATATTTTGATTGCAAATATAATAGTAATACTTTCATTTTAAATTATTATTTTGAAAATTTAACTATAAATTAACGTGTTAAAATTTCCATTTATATCCGTGAAAAAATCCTATTTTTAAAGAAAAAAAATCACTTTAAGTTTAAAATTCATGCTTTAGAGAAAAGATTTTTGAAAGTTAGTTTGTCATTCTGAATGAGGCAAGAAGAGTAAATCTTATAATTAATGGGGTTCCTCATCACTCACCTCAACAAGCTCAGCACATTACGTTCGTTGTTCTATTGAAATGACATAAATTCTCAAAATATAAAGTAAATAAAATTACAGGGTATTAACCTTTAACTAGACAATAAATGCCAGACTTCCCTAACATCATACTTTACGCCATTCCATTTTTTATTTTGGCCATGTTGCTAGAATTATATGTGACCATAAAACGGCACATTAAAACTTATGAAGCCAAAGATGCTTTTTCTTCAATCGCAATGGGATTGGGAAACGTAATTTTAGGTTTTGCTAGTAAAGCATTGGTTTTACTGACATTCTTTTGGATCTATGACAATTTTAAAATTTTTGAAATTCCTGTAGCTTGGTGGTCATTTATAGTGTTGTTTTTTGCTGATGACTTTTCATATTATTGGTTTCATCGTATTTCTCATGAATGTCGTTTATTTTGGGCTTCGCATGTGGTGCATCATTCTTCTGAGCATTATAATCTAAGTACTGCATTAAGACAAACTTGGTCTGGTGGTTTTTATACTTTTATTTTTTGGTTATGGCTACCTCTACTTGGGTTTCATCCTGCTATGATTTTATTACAAATGTCCATTAGTCTCTTATATCAATTTTGGATTCACACAGAAGCTATAAACAAAATGCCCAGTTGGTTTGAAGCTGTTTTTAATACACCTTCCCATCATCGTGTTCATCATGGCAGTAATCCTATTTATCTAGATCGCAACCATGCAGGTATTTTAATTATTTGGGACAAATGGTTTGGCACTTTTCAGCCCGAACTTAAAGATGAAAAAGTAAATTATGGTTTGGTAAAAAATATTAAAACCTTTAACCCTATAAAGATTGCTTTTATTGAATGGTGGTATATGTTTAAAGATGCTTTTACAGGAAAAAAATCATTAAAAGATCGATTTCAATATTTAGTTAAACCACCAGGGTGGAAACATGATGGTACAGGTAAAATCAGTGATGATTTAAGACAAGAGTGGTTAGATGAGAAGATTTGAAAACGGTACCTATTAAGATACGAAAAACCAACTTTAACTACGAAGTATTTTTTCCATTTTACGACCTTTTGCCAATTCATCTACCAACTTATCCAAATACCTTACTTTTTGGGTTAAGGGATTTTCGAGATCTTCAATACGATAGCCACATATAACACCTTTAATTTGATTGGCATTGGGGTTTAATTTCGCTTCCTTAAAAAAAGTTTCGAATGTAGCTTTATTATCTATAAGCTCTTGTAGTTTGTTTTCGTCGAAACCTGTAAGCCATTCAATTACTTGAAGCAACTCTTCTTTTGTTCTCCCTTTTTTCTCAACTTTATTGATGTAGTGCGGGTAAACCGACGCAAATGTCATTTTGGCTACACGCTCGTTGTGCTCTGGTGTTGCTTTCATATTATATTATTAAATCTCCATACCTTCTCCGATATCCAAAAGTTTTAATGATTTTAACTTAGAATCGAACTTAGCCTTAGCTTGCACCTTATCAATTTCTATATAGCCAAAAGTATCATAGTGATACCCCAAAACCCTATCGCAATCTACAAATTTACTTGCTTGTATGGCATCATCCACTCCCATTGTAAAATTATCGCCAATTGGCAAAATGGCCAGATCTAAATCAAATTGTTTACCGATTAATTTCATATCGTATGTCAGTGCTGTATCTCCTGCGATATATATAGTCTTGTCGGCTTGCAACACAAAACCTCCAGGCTGTCCACCATAACTCCTATCAGGAAAAGAAGATGTATGTATTGCATTAACGTACTTTAATTTACCAAATTCAAAGTTCCAAGAACCACCATGATTCATAGGATGACCTTCTAATCCTAAGTTTTGGTAATGTGTTACGATTTCATAATTAGAAATAATAACAGCTCCCGTTCGTTTTGCAATGGCTTCTACATCCAAGATATGATCTTGATGCGCATGAGTTACCAAAATATAATCGGCTTTTAAACTTTCGATATTTATGTGTGAAGCTTTCTCATTTGCAGAGATAAATGGATCAACAAGAATATGGCTATTCTCAATTTGAATACCTAGACTGGCATGACCGTAGAACGTAATTTTCATTTATATTTTCTTTAGAGATAATCTGCCTCTAAAATTAATATAAAATATAGCCAATACCTAACAAGAATGAAAAGAGAAATGTAGATAATGCCAATACTTTTAATTGACTATCAAAATCATCTGGTGTTTTGGCCACCTTAATTTTCCTTAAATGACTAATCAACGGGATAAAAGCCAATAAATACATAAAGTTAAAAGGTTTCACATAATATAAAATTGAAAATATTACAGTAATGACCATAGCACCAATGATAAGAAAGAAATGATATTTCTTTACTCTTTTAGCACCTAACTTTACGGCAAGAGTTATTTTACCAACTTTAGCATCAGCATCTAGATCTCGCATATTATTTAAATTAAGTACACCCACACTTAATAAACCCAAAGCTATAGCAGGAAGTACCACCACGTGATCGATTTTGTGCAAATACAACAAATAACTTCCGATAGTACTTACGAGTCCAAAGAACACAAATACAAAGACATCACCCAAAGCTCTATAACCATAAGGCGAATCTCCCATGGTATAGTTTAATGCTGCATATACCGAAATACCTCCGAGGAATATAAACAGTAATAAAAAAAGGAAATTAGTGGATCCAAAAGCAGCCCAAATAAGAGATAAGGTTAAAATAATGACTACAATAATATTAAATTTTATGGCATCCAGCATCTCATCTGGTGTTATCTCACCACTTTGCACAGCACGTCTTGGTCCTACACGCTCATCATTATCGGCTCCATTGATACTATCTCCATAGTCGTTTGCTAAGTTGGAAAGTATTTGTAGGCTAATTGTTGTTAATATCGCCAATATTAAAACCCACCAACTAAAATGACCATTATAGTAAGAAAAACAAGTTCCTACAATTATACCAGAAACGGAAAGTGGTAAAGTTCTGAGGCGCATGGCAGCTAGCCATGGTTTAATTTCTTTCATGCAAATTAATTAGATTAGGGTATCCATTTCTTAGGAAAGTTAGGTTTCCTTTTCTCTAAGAAAGCGTCTCTTCCTTCTTTTGCTTCTTCTGTCATATAAGCTAATCGTGTGGCTTCACCAGCAAAGACCTGTTGACCAACCATACCATCGTCTGTAAGGTTCATGGCAAACTTTAACATCTTTATTGACGTTGGTGATTTAGCTAATATCTCTTGCGCCCATTGATAGGCTGTAGTCTCTAATTCGGCATGAGGTATAACAGCATTGACCATTCCCATTTCGTAAGCTTCTTGAGCAGAATAATTACGTCCTAAAAAGAATATTTCTCGTGCTTTTTTCTGACCAACCATTTTTGCTAGATACGCAGAACCATAACCACCATCAAAACTTGTAACGTCAGCATCAGTTTGCTTAAAAATGGCATGTTCTTTACTGGCCAAAGTTAAATCACAAACCACGTGCAAACTGTGGCCACCACCAACTGCCCATCCAGGCACAACAGCTATTACTGCTTTTGGCATAAAACGGATGAGACGCTGTACTTCTAAAATATTTAATCTATGGTAACCATCTTCACCTACGTAACCTTGGTGTCCTCTAGCCTTTTGGTCACCACCAGAACAAAAACTCCAAACTCCATCTTTTGTCGATGGTCCTTCTGCGCTTAATAACACAACACCGATATTTACATCCTCATTGGCATCATAAAATGCATTGTAAAGTTCTGAAGTTGTTTTTGGACGAAAGGCATTTCTTACATTTGGACGATTGAATGCTATTCTTGCAACTCCGTTGCATTTATGATATGTTATATCTTCATAAGATTTGGCAACTTTCCAATCTATATGACTCATATTTCTCATTATTTTGACTGCAAAAATAAGGAATTAATAATAATGCAATGCGAGTTATTTTTATTTGATTTTATTATGCAAGCATAATATATTTGCAACCCCTTGTAAAATTATATAATGATTAATAGCCCTAACCTTAACAATAAAGATCATACGCTCCTTAAAACAAATTTAGGGAGTGTATATCTTTTTGACAATTACATTATCACAGATTTTAAAGAAGGTATTGATATTACTTTTGATAATTTCAATGAGGTCTCAGAGATTATAAAAGTTTACTTCGAAGACAGGCCTTTTGGATTTATTGCAAATAGAGTAAATTCCTATTCTATAAATTTAACAGATGCTTCTAAGTTTAATGCTAATTTCCCAAACTTAAAAGCTTACGCTGTTGTAGTATATAATACCATAACAGAACGTGTCTTTGAAATTGAAAATCACTTCTTTACGTTTAACAGGTCTGTTTTTAAAGAAATAGACTCAGCGGTAACTTGGATCGAAGAATCGCTTTCGCATAAAGTCTAATATCTATTTAACGTGAGTTCGATACAATAATAGAACATCTAGGATGTAAAATACTGATTGTCACTTCGAGTGATTTCTGAGGAACGAAGAAATTGTATCGAGAATTATTCAAAAAAGAACTTCTCGATACATTTTTCTCTTTTAGGTCAAAAAACACTCGAAGTGACGATTTCAACTATTTGAATAACAGTACTTTAAATTATAAGATACAAGAATCTTATGTCGAACTCACGTTATTTAAGGTAAATGCCGTCTTCCTTTATGTCTATTTGTCTATCCTTATAAAGTGACCCAATTGCCCTTTTAAAGCTCTTCTTACTCATTTGAAGCTGTTCCTTTATGTCTTCTGGGCTCGATTTGTCATGCAAAGGAATAAAGCCGTTATTATCTTTTAAACTGTTTATTATAAGCTCCGCATTGGGTTCTATATTTCTATAGCCTATTTGATTAAGAGATATATCCAGCTTGTTATCGTGACGTACTTTTTTTACAATACCTTTCAATCGGTCACCAACACTAATGTCCCTGTATATGTCATCTTTAAACACCAAACCTAAATGCTTTTTATTGACAATAACATTCATTCCGATGTCAGAAGGGTGCGAAACTATTAAATCAACCTCATCAAACTGAGCAACGGTCAACTCTTTGTTGTCTAAAAAGTGATTGGTTTTGCTCGAAGCCACTAAACGCTCAGTTTCTTCATCTAAATAACAATGTACCAAATACCAGCCACCAGCTTTCATTTTAAAGGCTTGCTCTTTAAATGGACAGAATAGTTCTTTTACCAAGCCCCAATCTAAGAAAGCTCCAAATTTTGTTACTTGATTGCAACGCAACAAAGCAAAATCCCCTTTTTTTATGTAAGGTTGATCTGTTGTTGCTACTGGTCGTTCTTCGTTATCTAAGTATACAAATACGTCAATCTTATCACCTATTTCAAATACTTCAGGTACATAACGGTTGGGCAACAAAACTTCACCCTCTTCTCCATCGCCCAAAAACAAACCTGGTTCTGTATCTCTTAAAATTTCGAGTGTATTGTATTCGCCTAAATGTATCATAATACAAAGGTATTGATATTAGTGAGATACTGAAATTTATTTCATCTATCAGCAAATAGTAATTTAAAACAAAAGAAAAGCGCTATAACAAAATTATAACGCTTTAATACTTTTTGAAATAAGTCTGCTAATACACAGATTCTTTATTAAAATGCTTTACCAATAAATAATAGACAACTGCTCTATATTTGTTTCTGTTAGATTGACCATAAGTATCCATAACAGAAGTTATACCTTTATCTAAATCAGCACCATCGCTTAATCCTAATTTTTTTATTAAAAAGTTGTTCTTTACAGTAGCTAATTCTTTTTCATCAGAACCAGATACTGTTGATGAATCTGCATTATAAATTGAAGGTCCTAAACCTACAGTAACTTTAGTCAATAAATCCATGTCAGCGTTAACGCCACATTTATCTTTTAAATCTGCCGCATACTTTGCGATTAATTCATCTCTTTTACTCATTTTAATAATTTGTTTTAAGTTTATTTATATTATCTCACTAAGGTAAGTATTTTTTAGACACGTTAAAAGTTGATTAGTCACTTCTTAACACTATTTAACCTAAAATTTATTTTATGAAAGTAAAATAATCTAATAGCACTTTATCGTTTATGGTTGAAGGTGTAAAAACCTCTAACAGCCTAGGTTGTTTTGATGCTCCGTAAAATGTTTCGAGTTTATCTTTTAGACTGGTCTCATCATCTGCTTTCACATAGTTAAACCCATACATATTACATAATTGCTCAGCGGTTAGACAATGTTTGGTTTCAAAATACGCATCAAAATTATCGGTATTTTTATGACCTGGTAAAATTCTAAAAATTCCTCCTCCATTATTATTAATAACTATTATCCTAAAATTCTTTGGTATATAATTGTTCCACAGCGCATTGCTATCATAGAAAAAACTTAAATCTCCCGTAACAAAAGTGGTTCGTTTTTTTGAAGCTACAGCTGCACCAATAGCTGTACTTGTACTACCATCGATACCGCTTGTGCCCCTATTGCAAAAAACGTCAATATCTTTTCTTAACTGAAACAGCTGTGTATATCTTATGGCCGAACTATTACCAACTTGCAACTGGCTTTGTTTTGGTATGCTCTTTAGTATTGAATTAAATACCGTAAAATCTGAAAAAGGAACCGTTTTTAAATACGCATCATGTAGCTTTCGTCGTTTTTGTCTTACGGTTAACCAAGAGGTTTTATAATCGCTCTTAGTATAGTATTCTACAAGTGGCAAAAAAGTACTGAAAAACGTATTTGGAGATAATCTTATATGCTCATTTAGACAGAAAAATGTATCGTTTGCTTTATGTAGGCCAATATGCCAGTGATAATTTGGCTTATATTGCCGTAGAAACGCTTTTATCTTTTTGGAAATTACCAATCCCCCAAATGTTAATAAAATATTGGGTTGAAGTTGTTGAAACTCATCTTCGTTTAGAGGCGCAATAATTTTATCTATCCCCGGAAAAAAATCGGGATGATGTAAATTTGAAGTCGTCTCCGTAAACACCAAAATACTATCGTCATCAGCTATTTGCTGTAACCATTCTACTTCAACGGAATTGGGCTGAAGCACACCTACTAAAATCATTTTCCGCTTGGCGTTTTGCCAAACTTCCAGTAGACTCTTTATTTCAAATTCATCTACTTTTTCAATATTACTCTTAAGTACATAAGGTTTTGGTGCAATCGATAATTCATCAACTGTTTCATACAATGGCTCATCGAATGGAATATTGATATGTACAGGTCCCATTTTTAAACGAGATATTGTTAAAGCCTCATGGATTTCAGATTCATTATAAGTTTGAATATCTTTTTGCAATCCCAAAAAGAGCTCTAATTTATGTTCTATACTTTTAAAAATAGGTAACTCTTCTTCATTCTTATACTTTCCTTCTCTTAAATCTAACTTAAGATTGGCGCTATATAGCACATGCTCACCATAAACATTTTTTTGCTTTATGGTCTGTCCATCACCTATGCCTACTAAGTGCTTTGGTCGATCTGCCGATAGTACAACTAAAGGTATATTGCTATAATAGGCTTCAGATATTGCAGGATAATAGTTTAATAACGCACTTCCGGAGGTACAAATAACGGCAACAGGTTTTTGTATTTGCTGCGCAATACCTAGAGCAAAAAAAGCGGCGCAACGCTCATCTACAATACTATAACATTCAAAATAATCATCGTGAGTAAAACCTATAGTCAATGGTGCATTTCTACTACCAGGTGAAATAACAATATGCTTCACGTTATGCGTTTTGCATAAGGTGGTTACCGTTTGGGATAAGGGAATTTTAGAGTAATTCATCAAACTGTAAAAATAAGAAATCTCTTCGTTTTAACTTAAAACGTTAACTATAGTTTTGGTTTTATTTACGGTTTCTTCCCACTCTTTTTCGGGATTGGAATCTTTAGTAATTCCACCACCAACATAAATCAATGCTTTGCTTTCTTTTATCTGTGTACAACGCAGGTTAACGTAAAAGTTAGATGCAGTTTTTACTGTAGCGTAGGCATTGTTTTCTACATTACGAGCATTTGTGTTTCTCGATCTTATCTGTTTTAAATTCAGCTCTCCCAAAAAACCTGTATAGTATTCACGGTTATAGTTTTCATTTTTGAGAATAAAATCTTTTGCTTCTTGTTTCGGAAAACCACAAACCGCTGGTGTAGGATGTAATGCTTCTATTATTGATTTTAAGCTAGAAGTATCTTTTATAAGGCTGGTAATATATGTTTTAAGATGAAGCAAATTTCCTGCTCTTACGGTCTCTACATTCGAAACATTTACTTGGCTTGTATAAGGTGCTATTTGATCTGTAATATAATCTGTAACTATTTGTTGTTCTTCGTATTCTTTATGCGTCCATTGTACATCAGAATTTTCAGAATAAGGTTGAGTACCTGCCAATGAAATCGTAGTTAAACGTTTTCCTTCTACTTTAAATAATAATTCTGGTGTGGCACCTAACCACAGCCCCACTTTAGGATGATACCAACAATAGACCATTGCATTTTTATAGGTATTAAATAGCCTTTTAAAAGTTTCCAAAGGTTTATCACTACTCAATTTTTTTTCAACTTGCCGAGACAATACAACTTTTTCTAAAGCTTTATTTTTTATGTGCTCAATTCCCTTGTTAACAAGCTTAATATGATTGTCACTATTGGTTTCATCTACTTCAATTTCAACATAATTACTAGCAGTTTTAAGGTGATTGATCTCTAATGTGTGATGTTTACAGGAATCTTGAGGAAATAAAATACTGTCATTATCTAAGTTAAATGGTGCAAATACAAATCCGCTTTCAGTAAAACTAGAAGTTGTATGCAGTATGTCATCTTCTTGCAACCAGCATTTAATAACAGAATTAATAGGCCTACTATAAACTACAAATGGCAATTGATTTTTGTACTGATTTTCTAGAGCTTCAAATAATGAATTAATAGTTGTCATCCATTACTTCTTTTTGGGTAATGAAATGGTCGACAGACGACAAATAGAGACGAGATTATCTGCTTCATCGGTAATTCTAATATCTAACAATTGTGTGGTGCGGCCTTTATGCAAAAACGTAGCCTTAGCATAAACATAGCCATCCTTTACACTTTTAAGGTGATTGGCCGTAATCTCTAATCCTCTAACAAAGTAATTTTCAATATCTGTAAAAATGTGGGATGCAAAACTACCCACACTTTCTGCTAAAGCTGCTGTCGCACCTCCGTGCAAAACACCGTCTGGTTGATGCACTTTTGGTGTTACCGGCATTCTTGCCACCAAAAAAGCATCACCATAATCTATCATTTCTATGTCCAAGGTCTCCATCAGCGTATTTTTACTCACAGCATTAACTTTGGCCAGAAATTCTTCTTTAGATTGTTGCATAGAAATACAGTATTTTTATAGTCGAAAGCAAAGATACTCATTCTTTGATTTACGATAAACGATTTATGGTTTTCGATTTAAATATCGAATATATGAAAACCCATAATGAATACTTGGTAAACCATAATCAATACCAACTGGCATAATTAAATGATAAAACAGTTTATTACAAAATTTAAATAGATGAAGTCTACTGAGCAACAGATTGGCTACCAGTCCACTAATTCTTATTCAACTTTAAACAAGCTTACAGCAGATACCAAAACAGTTTGGTTTGTTTGCCATGGTATGGGGTATCTCAGTCGTTATTTTTTGAGATATTTTAAAGATTTAGATTCTAAAGACAATTATATCATTGCACCGCAAGCCCCGAGCAAGTACTACATTCAGCCAAAAATGCATGTCGGTGCCAATTGGTTAACTAAAGATGAAACCGAAGTCGGAATGCAAAATATCCTCAACTATTTTGATGCCATTTTTGATGCAGAGCAAATTCCGAAAGATCTAAACTTCATTATATTAGGTTACTCCCAAGGTGTTAGTGTTGCAATGCGCTACATGGCAAAACGCCGATTGCAATGCTCTCAGTTGGTCTTACATTCTGGCGGAATCCCAAAAGAATTAACATCCGAAGATTTTAAATATTTATCAAAAAACACCAAAGTAAAATTAATCTATGGTACCAAAGACGAATACTTAGATGAAACTCGCATAGAGCAAGAATCGTTAAGAGTTAAGGACTTATTTGGCAATAGAGTGAGCATTCTCCCATTTGAAGGAAAGCACGTGGTTAATGTAGATTACATAAATGAATTGGTTTAATTAAAAAGATGCCTTTACACAACATGAAAGCTCCTACCCTAGAAAACGAAAGCGTAAAATTAAGTTTATTAGATCTCAGCAATTACAGTCATTTAGAAACTGTGGCTAAAGAAAAAGATCTCATCTTCTATTCACCTTCCGATATTTCTACACCAGAAAAATTAAGGTCTTACGTACAAGTTGCTGTTGATGGGTATTATCATAAAACCATAATTCCATTTATAGTTTACGACAAAAAGAAAGAATCCTATGCTGGCTCTACAAGATTTGGCCTCATTAATTGGAAAAATAAAGTATTGCACATTGGTTGGACATGGATAGGACATAGTTTTCAAGGTACAGGGTTGAATGCTAATATGAAGTTTTTGATGCTACAATATACGTTTGAAACTTTAGGTTTTGAAAAAGTAGAATTTAGAATTGATGAGCGTAATAATAAATCGAGACGCGCTGTTGAAAAATTAGGCGCAACACTAGAAGGTATCTTACGTAAAGATACCCTTATGAAAGATGGTTTTAAACGCAGTACATGTTGCTATGGAATTTTAAAAGAGGAATGGCCAAGTATAAAGACAAACCTGCAAAACACCATAAAAAATAACTAAGCATCATCCAGAAACAAAACAATCACTGAAGAACTCAATTTGTTATATGTTGACAGTCATTGCTTTCACTCTGAACGATATTGAAATTTAGCTTGTTTGCTGAAGTGTTTTGTTCTTCTCCTTAAGAATTGCCAATTGCTTCTCTAAAAACGTAATCGCTTGTTCTGTTTTATAACTTGTTTTAGAAGCAAAGTCTTTTAAGTCTTCTTTAAATTTATCTTTTCCCGATGCTGCTGCCTTGGATAAATCGTCCTTAACTTCTTTAAAGTCTTGGGTAATTTTATCTTTTACATCTTTGCCTTCTTTTTTAAGCTTGTCCCTTGTTACACTTCCTTTTTTTGGTGCCAATAAAACGGCAACACCAGCCCAAATCATTGCTCCTAAGACTAAAGCTCCTTTAAACTGAATCATATCTTTTCTTTTTTTAAGTTAAACCTGTTTACTTATAGGTAGCAAAGTTTTGTGATTTGTTACAATTGGTAAGATATACTTATTCAGTAGAATATAAATTTCTGTTTTTTTTTGTTGAAGTCAAAATTTTTTATTCTCTGTCCAGTCTACAGCCTTTTCAAACCTTTTCATATAAGTCATTAATTCGTGTTCTGTATCCTCTAATGAATCTCTGTTAGGTACGGAAGGTATATAGCAATCCTTTTCATTGTTCAATCTACAATAGTGACTGATTTCCCAAGTATAGTTTGGATTTTCTTCATTAATAATCCTGTATACTATTCCAATTATTTTAGGCTCGGCACTATTAAATATGCAATGAATTTCTTTTAACGATTCGTTTTGTTCTACCAATTCGTTCATTCAATTTCTTTTGTTTAGATATTGTTTTCAAAAATGTACAGCTTGTGGTACTAAGTCCTATTTTAATGCCTTATACAGGATGATACTAAAGCAAAGCTGATAAGCTCAGCATAAAAATTCAGTAAATATAAGCGAATTTATAGTGATAAAAGCATAAAGTCAATATGTAACATTACGTATTTTTCAATCAACATAGCAAGATTGGAAAAGTAATAGCCAACTACTATCTTTAATTTTGTCTTCATAGAACCAATACCACATGGCAGAGCAACCAAAAACAATTAATTTACTAAAAGTCAATACATGGTCAATTTTTATTTTATTGTTCAATTTTTATAGCCTGAATTAACCGAGTAGAAGTAATAAAATTATTTTTTACAAAACCAGAATCATCACCATCACCAACATAAATCCCAAAATTACCTTCGATCTTATTGTGTGGAATTGAAATAGTATTATTTGTGACAATGTTTTGAGTATTGTATTTGTCGTCCGTAAAAGGATCATTGTCTTGAACTTTTTCAATATGAATACCGTCATAGATTCTTCCATCATTAACTATAGGGTTTTCCCCTGAACGTTTAATAAATCTATGTCGATTAAAATTCATTATTGTATTAGACTGAATTGATGAATTCTTTGACCTTTCAATATAAATTCCATGAAACCTTTTGTTTAGAATTTGATTATTGTGTATTGTCATGAAGTGAGCAAAATTCACATGGATTCCATGTCCATTAGGAAAAGCATATAACCCTTCAGTATCAGTTTCAAGAAAAGGATATAGTTTATTAGCATTCCAAGTAAACGAACCATCAATTAAATTATTGCTTATTACTCCCATGTAACCACCAAAAGCTTTAATTGCTGTTCCCCCAGAGAACAGAATTGTATTATTATTTATTTTGGTTCTATCGACATTTCCTTCAAAAAATGTTTTACAATCATCAGCATAATTATTACTAATTTGATTATAATAACCTCGAACAGTAAATGCTTCCTCTGGTAATGATGGTAAACTTACACCATCAATATGACTTATTTTTACACATGTAGAGCCATTCAATGTTGAGTCACTTAAATAGCTTCCAATTGAATGAAATCTGTTTCTTTCTATTATATGTCCTCTGGTTTGAGCAGAATTAGACACATCTAGTTGTGCCTCGCGAATAATGACCCCTATATAAGAGCTAGCAAAAAGGTTATCTGTAATCTTAAGATTCGCACCTTCACCATAAATACAATATTTGAAATGAGAAAATCTACAATTGTAAACCCATGCATCTAAATCTTTGGATTTATTAGCTCGAACAAAATTTAAGGCTTTGCCAGTGGCATTAACCCCTTTATTAGTTGTAGTTTGCTTTGTGAAATTTAAATTTTCAATTATTAATCCGTATTTTTTTATATTGAATATACTTGGGATGCTATCGTTTGTAGCTATCAAATCAGATGAAATAATACTCCCTGACGAATAAGAACCTTTTCCAATTAATTTAACCGATGGTATGTCAATATCAATTTCATTATTTATTAAATACTTATTGCCTACAAATATTAATTTTCCGCCATCTTCTAAAGAATTGATAGATTTTTGTATTTGAATATCATCTTGAAGATTTCCTCCTGATGTGCTTTGATAAGAGCATTGTCCAAACCATTCTGGATGTACGGGTTGATTATATATTTTTATACTGTGATTTAATTCTGCTGTTTCAAAAATTTGATTAATTATTTTTTTTATATGACCTCTAATGTTTAAAGAAATCCCATTACTAACTACGAACTTATTTCCATCAAAAAATTTAAGTGTGACTTTTGAAGGAATATCAATATTTTGCTGAATTAAAACATCCCCCTTGATACTTATGGTTCCATACCCATTGCTAGAATTATTAAAATCAGTTATAGCATTTTGAATATCCAATTGATTTCCACCCGTAATAATTATTTCAGTTTGGGATATACAAACAAAAGGGATGATTAAGAATAGATAGTTTAAAAGGTAGTTCATATTTTCTATAGATTAGTTACAACAATTAGATAAACCCGACTGTGTTCGGCACTATAAATTTAAACCAAAAAATGTTCCTTTACTATACGTAACGTTACGTATTTTTCAATCAACATAGCAAGATTGGAAAAGTAATAGCCAACCACTATATTTAATTTTGTCTTCATAGAACCAATACCACATGGCAGAGCAACCAAAAACAAAGCATTATTATCAGCAAAATCTTAATCGTGTTGTAGATTATATCCATAACCATTTAGATACTAAGATTGATATTGCACGTTTAGCAGAGTTGTCGCATTTTTCACCCTACCACTTTCACCGTATCACACGTGCTATGCTCGGAGAACCTCTAGGTGCTTACATTGGTAGAACACGTTTGGAAACTGCCGCTAAAATGATTCGCTATACAGATAACTCCATTGAAGATATTGCGTATAGTGTGGGTTTTGAAACACCATCTTCCCTATCCAAGGCATTTAAAAATCACTTTGGAATATCCCCAAGTGTACACCGTAGCAAAAAAGAATTCATAATAAAAAAACAGAACATCATGAAGACTAAAGAATTAAACATTAAAAAACCAAAAATTTTAGACCTAGAAGATCAAAAGTGTTTGTATTACACCATGCATGGCGCATATCAAAAATTAGATTATGCATCAGCATGGCAAAAGCTTTGGGCAGAGGTAAAAGCACAAAAACTACTTACCAAGGGCATTAAACATATTGGCTTACCGTACGATGATCCAAATGTAACGGATCTAGAAAAAACACGTTATGATGCTTGTCTCATCATTCATAAAGATGCCAAACCCAATGGTGACATTGGCATTAAGGTACTTAAAGGCGGGAAGTTCGCTGTGTTCTTATACCAAGGAAGTTACAAGTATTTTGCAGAAGTCTATGACTATATGTTTAACGAGTGGTTACTCAACACTGAATACGAATTGAGAGATGCCCCTTGTAGAGAAAAGTACATCAGTCATCCAGACCGAGTAGCCGAAGAGAAATTAAAGACGGAGTTTTATATTCCTATTCAATAAGTATATAATAATCTGAAAGTATAGTGTATAGCTGTCATTCGGACACACAACGAAGAAGTTCATTCATTTTTTTACAAAAGATTCTTTATTTAATCCAGAATGACAGCTTTCAGATGCTTTGATAATTTCTAATTACTTGCATTTGCTTTTACCATCTCATACAACTCTTCAAGCTTAGTTTTGAGTACTTTGTTTTCTTGTTCTAAAATTTCAATTTTATTGTGTAAAGCCTTAATTGACTGTACATATAAAGCATCATAGGTTCCATAAGCCGTTTGGTAAAAGCCTTGGTTGTCTAATACTACATTTTCTGGAAAAACTTCCATAAGTTCTTGAGCCACAAAACCATATTGTTGACCTTTTGGCCTATTGGTTCCCGTCTGTTTGTCATTCCATTCGTAAGTCACACCACGCATTTGCAATAGCTTATGTAAAGCATCATACTCTGTAAATGTTTTAATATTTTTCTTTAGACGTCGGTCACTATTAGCTAACCAATCACCTGCAGCATTCTTTGAAGCATTACCTTCTACTTCTAAAATATTTGTAATTGGAATTCTAGATAAACCCAAACGGCCATTTTTTAATAATGTCATTGCATTACCCAATGTATTATTGGCAACCACAAATAAACGATCCGTTCCCACTGCACTTGTTGTACTTGAAGGTACATAATTTGAGCTATTATAACCAATAACAGTCTCTGCATAAGAGTTAGCACGTAAGCCTAATCCCAAAGCTGTTGCATTAAATCCCAAAACTATATTGTTGCTGCCACCTGCAAACCCTCCCGTTCCGGACACCGTGTTGTTGGTCCCCAGTGCTACTGCGCCTACTGCCGTTATCCCGTTACCGCTCCCCAGGGCCACGGCACTGTCGCCGTCGGCACCGATGGTGTTCGAAGTCCCCATGGCAATGGAGGAATCCCCTTCGGAGGACGTGCCGCTGCCCGCGGTAAAGCTCTCGTTGCCC
>NZ_JAGSPD010000020.1 GCF_019203985.1 Winogradskyella luteola
TTATGTTAACGGTATGTTTTATACTTTTAAAGGAGTATATAATTTGTTTAATCGTTTTTGACGTTTTAATCTTTTTTGCATTTTAATATCGCTTGGATTAAGAATCATATTAGATTAGTGATTCTTTTTGGTAGGGTTTAGCTGTTAGTCTAGATCCTTCGCTTCGCTCTGAATGACGATTTAAAGTACACATCTAGATTCTTTGTTGCGTTCTAAAAGACCATTGAAGTGTATTCTTAGATTCCTCACTGTGTTCTGAATGATAAGCAGATATTTAAAATCTTATGCTTTCATTTTAAAACTATGATTCTTGATACCTATTTGGAATAAAATTTTGATCCTTGGTACAAATCTTACCCAATTATAATGATAAAGTCTAATCTAGACTGACAGATTTTGCCTCAATTGTAATGTGCTAAACTTAAAGATGCTAATTCATTGCCATTGCTTGGATTCTTCGCTTCGCTCTGGATGACAATTATAGATGTGTTTTTTAAATTCTTTTTTGAATTCTTTTTTGAATTCTAAAAAAACAAGGTATAATTTAAAAGTATAAAGTAAATGTATGCTTACCTCCTTGCCTATCGTAGTTGAGTTGAAATCCGTACAGCTCACATATTTTCTGATTAATGGAAAGACCTAGACCCAAGGAATCCGTTGTTGTATCACTTTTTTGAAAACGATGAAATAACTGTTCCGTTTCAACTTGTGAGACCTCTCCTGAATTTGTGATCTCAAATCTTTCTTCATCGAGTAATATAGATATATAGCCACCGTCGTAATTGTGTTGCACGGCATTTTTAATAAGGTTGGTAAAAAGTATGTTTGCCAAAATTAAATCGCATTTTATCTTAACAGGGATAAGCTTTACTTTTAAAACCAAGTTTTTGAACCTGATTATTTCTTCCATATTATTGATGATATTATCAACTATGGTGTGAATGTCTACAAGGTCCTGTCGGATAAATTCTTGATTCTCTATTCTTGAAATTAAAGTTAATGACTTTCCTATTTTTGATAATTTGTTGGCTTCTTGATAAACGACCTGTACCCATTGGCGTTCCTTATCATCAAGATTTTGGCTTTCTAACAAAAGGATAATTTTATTTCTTATAATTGCTAGTGGGGTTTGTATTTCGTGGGAAATATTTTCGTTGAATTCCCTTAAGTTTTGAAAATCTTTTTTCACCTGATCCATCAACGTGATAACAACCTGATTAAACTCTTTAAACTCTGTAATGTTAGACCTTTCGAGCAAGACCGGATTCTTTTTAGAAATATCATAACTTTTGAGTTTTGACAGGTTTTCGAAAAAAGGTTTCCAAGCCCATTTGTAAATGCCTTGGTTTATAACATAAAGACCAATGACCAAAACCAAAATAATTAATGATGTGGTTGCAAAAAGCCAAAAGATCAATTCATTTATTTCTAAAAGCACGTGCCTGAGGGAAATCTTTACTCTTTGGGAACCATTGATAGCTGTAAATTTGTACGTTCGGTAAGGGATTTGTTTATCTGCATAGGCCTCATATACCAAAGTATCTCTAAACTCATTTGGAACTTGATAATCTTTGCCGACCGAAATCGTATCGAACACATATTTAGATTGAGGTAATACTCCTTTTTCCTTAAGCTCAAAACTTATGCGCTCAGCTTCATGATGCAATATTTCATCCACTTCCTTATTTACAACATACTTAATGAGGTAATAGTCTACCGCAATCATAAGCGGAAAAAGAAATATAAAAAATATAAGATAGTACCTATTGGTTTTTGTTACTAATTTCATTCCTTGTCCGTGTATTTGTAACCCACACTGTAGATGGATTTAATATAGTCTCTACCTCCCAATTTGGTAATTTTCTTTCTTAAATTGGCCAAATGCGTATAGATAAAGTTAAAAGAATCCATAATTTCTATTTGATCTCCCCATAGGTGCTCAGCTATCGCCTCTTTGGTTAAAAGCCTATCTCTATTAGCAACAAAAAAGTGGATGATATCGAATTCTTTTTTAGTGAGGTTCATCGGATTGTTATTGACAAAAACCTCATGAGTTTCTGGCTTTATTCTAATTTCATTAAAAAGGACTTCTTTGCTTCCCCTATGGACTTTTCTTCTGTAAAGTGCTTTGATCCTTGCGTTGAGTTCTACCAGATAAAAAGGTTTGGTTAAATAATCGTCCGCTCCTATTTCCAGTCCAAGTATTTTATCCCCTACTGCATTTTTCGCCGAAATGATAATGATGCCCACATCGATGTTTTCTTTTTTTACCGCTTTTATAATATCAAGGCCATTACCATCTGGCAGTGTAATATCTATGAGCAGAATATCGTATGGAAAAATAACTACCTTCATGTAAGCCGATTTATAATCGGATGCTATTTCGCAAATATTACCTTCCTCTTCTAAAAAATTCTTTATATCATGCAATAACTCGGTATTATCTTCTATGACGAGTATTTTCATAAACGGTATGATTTATTCATTTTTTCAATTGATAACAATTTAAATTTTGAAAATATGTACACTGTCAATAAACCTGTCGTGGACTCTTTAACAAATTTAAAGATTAAGAGTGGTCTTAAAAAACTAAAAATGACAATTAACTTATCTTGGCATTAACCTGTCGGTAAGCCTGTCATAGTGAATATCATAACAAATAAGGCTACGGTTTCAACAATCCCAATTACCATAATATATTTAGCAGTATCATTAGCACCAGAAGCAATAGCATCACACGCTCGCGCACCTGTTTTTCCTTGAAAAATTGCCGAACCTGCCATTGCAGCACCAGCAACGAGACCAATTATAATTTGCCATAAGTAAGACTCAGGTGCTAGATTGGCATCGGCAATTGCATTTTTTAAAATCATACCGTAAATTACTTGTGAAAGTGGTGCACCGACAAAAATAAGAATCGCCGTGGCAGCTTTTTGCCCGTTAATAATCATTTTCTTCCAGGCACCAATGGCGGCCATTCCCGCTATTCCTGTACCAATTGCAGATCCTATTGATGCAATACCCAAGGACATGCCCATATCGCCCAATCCTTCAGTTAATGCTTTGATAATTGCCATATATAACATAGTTCTATTATTTTAATGAGTTTATTGTTTAATTAATTGTTTAAATCGATTCATAATCCTGTACTGTGAATTTTTTTCTAGAGTTGATTAGTTTAAAAGGTTTGTAGGCTTCACCCGAGAATTGCACCCCCAAATGCCCTGCGAATTCCAACATATTCAAACGGATGCCATGTACCATTACCGCCATTAAGGCAAGCGCAATATTAAGGCCATGTCCAAGAAGTAATGCAATCGCGGCCATTATTAAATCCAGAATTCCTAAACCAGAAAATCCTTCTGGAAGTATCATATTATTAAAGCTCGATGCTACTGCTGCCGTTGCCATTCCTACTGCAAAAAGTCTTACGTATGATACAATGTCTGAAAAACCACTTATAAGGCTAAGCGGTAAATTTGCCAAAGAAACCAGCATACTTTTGAAGAAATTTTTACTCTCAACCGAAAACAAAGCCACCAAAGTTGCTCCTCCTACAAATAACCATATCGCCCATTCTGGCATAGGTTTACCGAGCACCAATTGCTCAGTGATTAAGAAAAGTCCCCATATTAAGATAATCCACCCCACTTCGCTTAGTGCTTTTATAGAATTAATGAACTGAACAACCCTAATTCCATGAGCAATGGTGAGGTGAATGGCACCAATTAAAAACGAAAAATGCATCATAAAAGCCATGTTATCCACACCGAAACTTGAAATTTCCGGAATCACCATGCTGTTTAAAAAAGAAAGATTTGTGATGTACTCTGACCCAAAATAGGTACCGCTCAATACTCCCCAAATTATAGTACCACCACTTAATACATAAATTAACACACAGACCTGTTTTGACAATTTTTTACGAAACAATAGGGTCAGCAATAAAAAAATAGCTCCATAGCCTGCATCACCCACAAGCATAGCAAAGAAAAGTGCAAAGGCTACCAAAAAATAAATAGATACATCCACTTCCTTGTAGCCTGGAATAATATCTATAAATTTCATCACAGGATTTATAATCCCTATCCATTTAGGGTTTTTAATATAGACTGGTACATTTTCGGGTTTTTCTGGTTCTGAAATGTGATAACCCCAATGGTTTTTTTCAGCCACATCTTTAAAATCATCTATTACATTTACAGGAATATAGCCTTTAAGGTATTTAATTCTATCTTCAATAGTTGCCATACCCTGGGAAGTCCTCTCCATTTCCAATTGATCTGTTAGAAAATTGCGATAATCCTCTAGCCATTCTATGTTCTCAACTTGATCTTCCAAAAAATGTTCAACCTCAGCCAGTTGTCTTTTTTTACGAATAATTTGCTCTTTAACAAGCGTATGTGGGAGACTGGGTAGTTCTTCCGCTTTAAATTGTAATTTATCGGAATCGGATTTAGAGACTAAAACGACAGGAATTTTAGTTTTGTATTTACCAAGTACGATGATATTATGTTTTGTATTTAATCGTGACACTTGGTTATCACCCAATAAGTACAGATGAAGATATATGCCTTTTTTTCTTAAATGTTTTAAATCTCTAATATTAATGTTTTCTCCCCAAGTTTTGTACCAATGTAACTGCTGATTGAGTTCTTCGAGTTTAGCTTTAGATTTTTCTTTAATTGTTTCTGTCATAAGAATACGATCTACAAGTTGCTTAGGGTTACTTGCTGTGTATTTTGTGTAATTTGAAGGTTTTTTTGCCTTAATCCCATGTGATTTAAGTAAAGAAATAGCACTTTCTGTTTGATGTACTGCTGCCGCACGTCTTTCTGCTGTTTTATTTACTACCGAATCAATTTTTACAACATCCACAACACCCAACCGCCCAAGTTGATCTATAGTTTCATCTACAGAAGCTAAAGTGGTAAAAAGCAATACTTCTTTCATTCTTACAATCATACTATTGCTTTTTTATTCTGTTTTTTCTTTTTTACCAACTTTGCACAGCCTATAGCCAAGCGCTCTACATCACCTAAATAAATTTCAATTTTTCTGATGAACTCTTTAGCCTCTGGGATAAAGACCTCTTTTAATGCATTTTTCATCCGACGTGCTTCGGCAAGCTCTTCGTGCAGTCGTTCTAGATTCCGTTTTTCAATTTTTATAAGTGCATAATCTGTCTTTTGATCTTGAATTGCAATTACGGCACTATCTACCCAAAGAGGTGTATTAAAAAGGTCTATTTCAGCATTGTTGAAAATAATATCCTTAAATACTTCAATAGTAACACCTGCAATTTCCTTCTTTTTAGTTATAACTTTTTCTATCTGTACAATCTGAGCCAAATCAACAGTGTTTTCTGCCATAACTGCCGCCCATCGTTTTGTAGCTGTATTAGTGGTCTCAATAGACTGAGATAAACGCTCTATGGAATGTTCTACCATCTGTACCGATTCCTTCAATTGCTGTTCTTTCATTTCAAAAACTGGCAGCGCTGTTTTATATTCCTTGAGCTCCGTTTTTAAAAGGGCCAACGTGTTTTTGTTCATTAAGATTTTATCCGCCATATTCCGCCAATTTTGAAATTGTTATAAAATTGTCAAAACCCTTTTTCTGATCAAAACTCCACCAGCGCAGTAACAGTAGAAACTTCAGTTTATAAATTACTAAAGCTGAATAGTCAGCGTAATGTCCAATAGAGCATTCCTCAAGATAGTCCCATTGTAATTTTATGAGATGTATTTCGGCTTCAAGAGGTGATTGTGGTATACTACCCCATAGATCGCTTTTAGACAAGGTTGATTCTGGCTCATTTTTTCGGGAGCGTCTCAACTCCAAAAGGTCAGTTTTAAGTCTAAAAACAAATTTTGAAAATTCAGACAAAAACTTATTGCTACTCTGCTGAAAGATCTCCTTGTGGATATCACTAAGATTGATTTGTTTAAATAAATGATAGGCTTTAGGTGCTAAAAACTTGGATGCTTCTTGGTCTAGAGTGTTTATTAAGTGATGCTCATTAACCGAGGTACCGTAATATTTTTCTAAGATAGAAAGCACATGGTTACGATATTCCTTTGTGTCATTAAATGACAAATAAGGCAAGCTACTGATTATATATTCCAGATTCCCACTTATCATTTCTAAGAATCTGTATTAAGTATATAAACCCATTTTTGACTGAGGTATTTTTTCAAAAGGTTAGAGATTTCTTCTGGTGAAATATCGTAACTCCATCCTTCGTCTATTTTGGTTATGGAAAAGGCATTGACTAAACTATTATCTGAAGTCACAGAAGTGATATCGGATGATTCCTGAAGTCGTTTTTGAATTTGATTGGCTACATTTTTTTCTAAACCTTTTGGTAGTTTTAGTGCTACTCCACTACCAATATTTTCAACCACTTTTAAAACTGCCGTTTCCATTAAATCTGCCGTAAAGGTGATTTTTACTTCTTTATCAAGAACATTCCCTAATAGATTTAACAAATCATTGCGCAACGATAAAGAAAGGTCTCTTGCAGCCTGTTTTAGGGCTCCCTCAGCTTTAATGATTATAGTTTTAGCTTCTATCTCAGCTGTTTCTATAAGCTCATCACTTTTTGCTTGGGCTTCACTTAAGATACTTCGTGCCTTTGTTTTGGCACTTTCAATGGTATCATTGGCTTCACTCTCAGCAGCATCTATAGCTTCCAATTTTAGTTTAGTTATTAGTTTATCTAAGGTATTTTCACTCATGGTTCACCTCTCTTAAAATTTTAAACTTTCCTTTTTCAGGCCAATAATTTTCAATAAGTTCTGAAGACAAACCCACTTCTTCTTTTTTAAAATGCTGAGACAAAATATCCCAGCAAAGATCCAAGGCATCTTCTAGTTTGAGATAACGAAAAGGATCCATCAATTCCCTTTTAAACGTCTCCCTGTAATCTAAAAGTCTTAAAGAATAATCATCTTTAACCGATCCGAACTTTTGAGCCTTAACCCGTTCTTCTGCTTCTGAAAGCAATCGTGCCATAGCATTCATGATGCTTCTATGATCTGCACGTGTTTTGTCATTGACTTGCTGCTTTAATCTGCTTAATGAACCAAAGAGTTCCAGATAACCATCTTTCATGTAGAATTGACCTTCGGTAATATAACCCGTGTTATCTGGTACAGGATGGGTAACATCATCCATGGTCGTTACCCCAAGAATAGTTAAGCTACCTGCGCCATCAATATCAGCGGCTTTTTCATAGCGACTTGCCAATTGTGAGTATAAATCTCCAGGATAGCCCTGATTTGCAGGAATCTGGTCTTGGGC
Organism: Winogradskyella luteola; assembly: GCF_019203985.1. Taxonomy (GTDB): domain Bacteria; phylum Bacteroidota; class Bacteroidia; order Flavobacteriales; family Flavobacteriaceae; genus Winogradskyella; species Winogradskyella luteola. Next base: position 7,306 of record NZ_JAGSPD010000020.1, read on the forward strand.
GTTGGCCACTTGACGTAAATAGTCTGACCATTGGGTCATATCCGACAGCAGTACAAAAACATTCTTACCTTGTAAGGCAAATTGCTCAGCGACTGCCAAAGCCAAGTCGGGCACCATAAGTCCTTCAACAATAGAATCTCTGTGGGTGTGAACAAACATGATGGTTTTACTTTTGCTACCAGCTTCTTCGATTTGTTGCCTAAAATAATGGAACTCATCATATTTAAGCCCTACTCCACCAATGATGATGACATCGGCATCGGTTTGTGTAGCAATATTAGCCAACAGACGATTGTAAGGTTCACCAGCTTTAGCAAAAATTGGTATTTTCTGTGAACGCACTAAGGTGTTAAACACATCTATCATTGGTACTCCCGTACGTATCATTTCTTTGGGAATAAGCCTTTTTACAGGATTTATTGATGGTCCGGCTGCCCTTACCATATCAGAAAGCAATTCAGGTCCACCATCAATGGGTTGACCATTGCCCGAGTATACTCTTCCTAGCATATCTTCAGAAAAACCGACTTGCAAAGGTTTTCCCAAAAAACGTACTTTACAATCTGTTGAAACACCAAAGCCACCACCAAACAGCTGTAATGTCACATCCTCACCATTGAGAGCTATAACCTGTGCAAAAGTCTTTTTTCCGTTAGGGTAAATTATTTCGGCAAGTTCTTTATTATGTACATCTCTTGCCTTAACAGACAAAATAGCACGACCAATATTATCTATATTATCATACGTTTTCTGTAGCATAAGATTTCTTATTGACCAAGGTTATTAGTTTTGCTTTTTGTTTGTCGAAAGCCTCAGTATCCGCTTTTAGATAATTCCAATCGAGGAAAGCCTGGCGGATAAAATTAAAATGAGAGCGAATTTCTGCTTTACCAGTAATGCTTACAGGTGCATCTATAATATCTTTTACCATATTGAACATTGTGCGCAATCTATTGGGGTCAGTGACACCATCTACCTCGTGAAAGCTATTTTGTTGTAAGAAAACTGCATCAAGTAATTCAGCCTTTTGGTAACGTATATAAGCTTCGTCAGTGATACCTTTTTCTCCCATTAGAAGGATATTGGACGCTATGGTTTTGCCATCTCGAAGTAATTGCAGCAAGAAAGTAACTTCATCTTGATGAAGCAACGAAGGGTATTTAGAATTACTATCTACACGATCTATGGCCGGATATTTTCTAGCATCGGACAATGCTCTTGATAAACCCCAAAATGCGCCAGTACTTAAAAGTGTGGCTTGGGTAACAGGTTCATCAAAATTTCCACCTGCAGGAGATACTGTACCAATGATACTAAGTGATCCCACAATTCCATCAGAAAGAATTTCAACTCCTGCACGGTCATAAAATGCTGAAATCAGTGTAGAAATATACATCGGAAAAGCTTCAGGTCCAGGTATTTCTTCTTTTCTACCCGACGTTTCTCTCAAGGCCTGTGCCCATCTAGAAGTAGAATCTGCCAAAATAAGAACATTAAGCCCTTGTTTTCTGTAATACTCCCCTACCGTTGTTGCCAAATATACCGAAGCTTCACGTGCAGCCACAGGCATAGATGAGGTATTACCAACGATATAGGTACGATCCATTAATGATTTTCCGGTTCTGGGATCTATAAGCTCAGGAAAATCCTTAAACACCTCTACAGCTTCACCTGCGCGTTCACCACAAGCAGCAATAATTACTACATCAGCTTGTGAATGTCGCGCTAAGCTATGTTGCAATACGGTCTTCCCTGCTCCGAAAGGCCCTGGATTACAAGCTGTACCTCCATAGGCTATAGGAAAAAGCGCATCGAGAATACGAATTCCTGTAGGCATAGAGCGTTCTGGCACTGATCTTTTGTAAAACGGCATCGCTGTTTTTACTGGCCATTCAAAGGCCATTTTTAGCTCTGTTGTATTTCCTTGGGAATCACTAATTACAGCAATGATATCGTCAATCGTATAATCACCTTCTTTTACTACTTGGTCTATAGTATAATTGCCATAAAGTGAAAAAGGGACAAAAATCTTGTGTTCAAAAATCTTTTCAGGTACACTGCCCAAAATTGAACCTCCAGTAACCATATCTCCTTTAGTTACTTTTGGTATAAAATACCATTTTTGATTTTCATCCAACGGATCTACCTCAAGACCTCTTTCTAAAAACCATTCAATCTTTGCTAACTCGTAAAGCGGGTTTTGAAGACCGTCCGTAACAGAGCCCAATATTCCAGGCCCTAGTTTTACAGCTAATGGAAGTCCTGTAAATTCAACCAAATCTCCAACTTTCATCCAACTGGTATCTTCAAACACTTGTAAATATGCCATATTATTTGGCTTTACATCAATAACTTCTGATTTAAGCCGTTTACCATCTTCGATTTGAATGTAAGCCACTTCACCATTCATTATGGCTCCTTCGGTGCATACAACACCTACTAGCGACTCATTAACACTCACTACTTTTCCTTTTGCCTTTTGCATACTTTAAAGTTTATCAGCTTCCACGTAGCTTACGTACTTCATCTTCAATTTTACTGTACCAAATTTTCTCTTTAATTTGTATGCCTTGATCTCTGTAAAGCTTAGCTTTTTCCAAGTCATTAAGTTTTTCATAAACCTTTGCAATTTCCAAATAGGCTGGAATATGCATATTATTGACACCTAAACAAGCTTTAAACTGGCTTATCGCTTCTTCATAAAAACCGTCATCCATAAGCTGGATACCACTTTCGTACCGCTGTTCTATATCTTTAATATTGGTTTCCAATTGTAAGCTAAAGGCATCTTCAGATTTTAAGGTTAAGAATGAACAAGGGACTTCTCTAATGACCTTTTCGGTGACACTGCCCATTATTAATCGGTTTAGGCCTGTTCTACCATTAGTACCCATTACCAATAAGTCTACCATTTTTCTGGAAATGGCGCTTAAAATTTCTTCGGCAGGTTTACCTTTGGGAGTTTCTTTTACCCAATTGAGTCCTGTTAGGCTAAATTCCTCTAAAAAATCATCAAACTGTTTTTTATGCTTTAGGCTTCTGGCTCTACCCTCTTCTTCTTTAGCCTGGTCTGAAGAAAACCATAAAGTCTCTTGTAATTCGGAAACTGAAAGTATAGTTAGTTCTGCCCTAAATTTTCTTGCCATAATGATTGCATTGCTCAAAGCACGTTTTGAAGCTGCCGAAAAATCAACGGGACAAAGTATTTGCTGAATGTTTAGCGGCATATTTTCTTTTACCACAAAAACGGGCTTATCACTTTTTTGAATAATTCTTTCCGTAGTTGTGCCCAGTCTAAAATTTTTATTATCTGTGCTTTCACTAGTACCATCACCAACTACAATGAGATTGGCATTTATATCAACAGCGGCACGAACAATAGCATCTAGAGGTGAACCTGATTCCAGTATTGCTTCACCAGTTTCGACACTTGCACTTTTTATTTCATTAAGTGTTTCTCTAAGTCTTTCAACTGTAGCTTCATTTAGCAATTGCCTTGTTTTATCATTTTCAATATATTCGGATACGACATGTATGGGGGTGATTTTAGATTTAAAAACCTTAGCCAAGTCAATAGCTGTATGTAAGACATCGTTGGAGGATTTACTAAAATCCTGAGCTAATAAAATATTATCAAGTAGTTTCATAGAGACATTTTTATCTATATTTTTTTGATTATGAATAATTATGAGTTTTGATTGCGGTTAATTTTTATTATCAAATTACCTCACTAATTAATGCCTGAAATTAGAACGAAAATCTTTAGAGAAACTTAAGATAATATAGATTGAGATACCTAATCTTCATCTTTTATATTTTAAAATCTGTAAGAGTCTGATGATAAGGATTTAAGTATTTTTTGATTTAAGATTATTCACATTTGATTGCAGTGTAATGTCCTTTTCTAAAGTTTCTCTAAAGAATTGGTTTGTACATTTCATGAATAATTTCAAATTTATAGGTAATGAAAAAAATCCTTGTACCAGTTGACTTCTCAGAAACTTCAGAAAACGCTTTACTTTTTGCATGTAGTCTTTTTGGTTCATCAGCTGTAGAGATAACACTATTGCATATTTACGGTACTCAGTCTACTGCCCTTTTAATGAAATCCATTGACGGATTTCTTATAAAAGATGCTAAAGAAAAGCTGAACGCATTAGTAGAAAAAGTAAAAGATTATAAAGTGCATTTAAAAATTCAGTTAGCTAAGAACTATCCTGTTCAGTCCATTGTAACTTTAGGTAAGAATGAGAATTACGATTATATTATAATGGGCACTAAAGGTGCCAGTGGCCTCAAAGAAGTTTTCTTGGGAAGTGTCGCTGGTGGCGTTATTGCCAAAACTAAAATACCCGTTATTGTTATACCTACAGCATATACAAATAAACACATCAATACAATTGTATTTGCTGTTAATGATATTGAACTTTTAAAATCCGTTAATTTAGAGCCACTACATCAATTAGCTAAGATCAATAATAGTAGAATTGAGATTTTACAGGTTGCCGAAAAACAATCACTGGAATTAAGCGAAGCATTAAAAGAAGTTAAATCTTTAGATGCTAAGGTTTCCCATATTTATGGATCAGGAAATATTAACAAGGATATAAATGACTATTTAATAAAAAATAATGCCAGATTATTATGCCTTATACGTGGTAAAAAAGATTACATTGATCGTTTATTTTCAGATAGTGTTACTCTAAAACAAACATTTAACAGTCCTATTCCTCTAATCATATTACACGAATAGTGTCACTTAAAAAATTACCTTTGGTAACTTGTTTCTAATTTATAAGCTAAAATTAGCTAAGTCATGAATCCCGCTTATATAATTGTATTGAACTGATATGTTTTTGAAAAAATCAATCATTGCATTGACAGGTCTCTTTTTGTGTCTGTTTTTAATTGTACACCTATCAGCAAATTGTATCTTACTATTACCTGAAACAATAGCCAGAGATTTATATAATTCATATTCAACCACTTTACGGGAAAGTACTATAATAAAAGTAATAGCTTATGTTTTATACTTATCTATTATCCTGCATGTATTTTATGCCCTATTAATAACTCTCAAAAATCGTAAAGCCAAACCTCAAAAATATGTTATTAACAAATCAAATGAGAACAGTAGTTGGACATCACAGAACATGGGATTAATCGGCGTAATAATATTACTTTTCATCATTGTGCATCTGGCAAATTTTTGGGCGCGTATTAAGCTTGGAATAGGAGAAGAAGTAGGTTTGGATGCCATGGGAAACAAGGATGTATATGAAGTGACTCATACTCTATTTCAAAATATCTACTTTGTTATTTTCTACACTTTAATTTCCATTCCGTTGGCATTACACTTACATCACGGTTTGAAAAGTGCTTTCAAGACCTTAGGTTTTTATCATAAAAAAGGATTAACTATTTTAGCTAAAATAGCTTTATTCTATGCCATAGTAATGGGTTTTGGTTTTGGAATTATTCCTTTTATTGTTTATTTCAAATAACCAGAAGATGAAATTAGATTCAAAAATCCCAAAAGGAAAACTCGAAGATAAATGGCGTAACTATCAAGTTAACTCTCAGCTTATAAACCCTGCCAATAAGAAAAAACTTAGTATCATTGTCGTAGGATCAGGTTTATCTGGTGCTGGTGCTGCCTCTACTCTAGCTGAATTGGGTTATGACGTAAAATGTTTCTGTTACCAAGATTCTGCCAGACGTGCACATTCTGTAGCGGCTCAAGGAGGTATAAATGCCGCAAAGAACTATCAGCACGACGGTGATAGTGTATACCGTATGTTTTACGACACATTAAAAGGAGGAGACTATAGATCGCGTGAAGCCAACACATATAGATTAGCGGAATTATCTGCTCCACTCATTGACCATTTTGTACAACAAGGAGTTCCTTTTGCTAGAGAATATGGAGGTACATTGGTTAATCGAAGTTTTGGTGGTGTGCAAGTACAGCGTACATTTTATGCCCGTGGCCAAACAGGACAGCAATTACTCTTGGCAGCTTATTCTCAGTTGTATAAAATGGTGCGTGCAAAAAAAGTAGAGATGTTTCCGAGAAGTGAAATGTTAGACTTGGTTGTTATCGACGGAAAAGCTAAGGGTATTATTGTTAGAGATTTGGTAAATGGTGATTTAAAACGTTTTGCAGCCGATGCCGTTGTCTTAGCTACTGGAGGGTATTCTCGTGTCTTTAGGTTATCAACTTTGGCCATTGGTTGTAATGGTAGTGCCATTTGGAAAGCACATAAAAAAGGGGCTTTATTTGCCGCACCGAGCTTTACGCAGATTCACCCAACAGCATTACCACAATCTAGTGAAACTCAGTCCAAACTGACTTTAATGTCTGAATCACTTCGCAATGATGGACGCATTTGGGTTCCTAAGCAAAAAAGAGATACCCGCAGAGCAAATGAAATACCCGAAGATGAGCGCGATTATTACCTAGAACGACGGTATCCAAGTTTTGGAAATTTAGCACCACGCGATATCGCATCTCGTGCAGCAAAAGAACGTATAGATGCTGGTTTTGGTGTTGGAAAACTAAAAAATGCAGTATATCTAGATTTTAAATTTGCCATTGAGAGATTTGGGTTAAAAACTATAAAAGATCGTTATGGCAATTTATTTACCATGTACAAAAAAATCACAGGAGTAGATGCCTATAAAGAACCTATGAAAATCTCACCTGCAGCACATTTCTCAATGGGTGGATTATGGGTGGACTATGAATTAATGACTACCATACAAGGTTTGTACGCTATTGGGGAATGTAATTTCTCAGACCATGGAGCCAATCGATTGGGTGCCAACTCCTTGTTGCAAGCCAGTATTGATGGCTATTTTATATTACCAAATACAATCAACAACTACTTAGCTTCCGAAATACAAACAGATCATCCCAATACAGATCATCCTAAATTTGAGAAAGCAGAAAAAGAAACAAAAAAACATATAGAGCGAATTCTAGCTATCAATGGCACAAAAACGGTTGACCATTTCCACAGAAATTTAGGCAAAATTATGTGGCAGGAATGTGCCATGAGTCGAAATAAATTGGGTTTAGAAAGAGCAATAGAACAAATCAAAGAGATAAAAAATCAGTTTTGGAGTGATGTGAAAATTACAGGTCACGAAAAAGAAATGAATACTGAATTAGAAAAAGCCTTACGTCTAGCAGATTTTATTGAACTGAGTATTTTGATGTGTACAGATGCTTTACAACGAGAAGAATCTTGTGGTGCTCATTTTAGAGAAGAGTTTCAAACTGAAGATGGTGAAGCTTTGCGTAAAGACAATGAGTATTCGTATGTATCTGCTTGGCAATATGACAATGGTAGTTTTAAATTACACAAAGAGACTCTGGAATTTGAATTTGTAAAACCTTCAGTTAGAAATTATAAGTAATACAATATGAAAGTAACATTTAAAATATGGAGACAAGAAGGGCCAAAAGATAAAGGAGAAATAAAAACATATGAAGTTGATGGTTTAACTGAAGATATGTCTTTTTTAGAAGCATTAGATCATTTAAATGAATTGTTAGTGCTTAAAAATGAAAATGTTATAGCTTTTGAATATGATTGTAGAGAAGGCATTTGTGGTCAATGTGGTGTATTTATTAATGGGAGAGCTCATGGTCCTCACGACAATATAACCACCTGTCAATTGCACATGCGTAGTTTTAATGATGGAGATACTATTGTTGTCGAACCTTGGTTAGCAGCTTCGTTTCCTGTAATTAAGGATCTAATAGTAGATCGTTCTGCCTTTGATAGGATTATAGAGCAAGGTGCTTTTATAAGTGCCAAAACAGGTACGGCAGCAGAAGCTAACGCTATTCTTATAGGAAGAGAAGTCGCAGATAAAGCTATGGATGTCGCTGCTTGTATTGGTTGTGGTGCTTGTGTAGCAACTTGTAAAAATGCTTCTGCCTCATTATTTACCGCCGCAAAAATCAATCACCTCAATAGCCTACCCCAGGGAAAACCTGAAGCCTCAAAACGTGTATTGGAAATGACCAAGCAAATGGAACTTGAAGGATTTGGAAGTTGTACGTTTACCGGTGCTTGTGAAGTAGAATGCCCTGAAGGTATCTCAATTATTAATATTGCTGAAATGAATGCTCGAAGATCTAAAGCTAAATGGTTGAGCTGATAGATGTATCAAGACCAATACAAAAGAAAGTATTTGAATTAGGTTTAATTTCCTCTTTTAATTATATTCATTGGATTTTACCAATAATGTTTTTCAAGAACAATAATACAAACACGTAACGAGCGTTTTAGATTAATTTCCGATACAGAAAGTAAAATCATTTAATTATCAAGCTATAGAATGTGAAAGAGACAAATTTGGTACAGTAAGAATCAAAAACAATCAAGCAATATAAAGGTGTGTTATATTAATATGTGTTAGAACTTCTTGGTTCTGTCGCATCTAATAAATGGAGTTGTTACATTTACTCGGACATAAAAATTAAGGGTGTTTGTTGTTAAAAACAAATATTTTTAACAGATGAAAAAACGAGTTTACAGTAAAGAATTCAAAGATCAATCAGTTCGGTTAAGTTATCAGCGAGATAACATCAAGGAATTAGCTGACGAATTAGGAGTGGCAGTTCAAAGAATTTATAAGTGGCGAAGAGCAGCAAAAGATGCCTCCAACCCAAAAATCCAACAAGCCAAGCAAGAAGATGTTGAGATAAAACGACTGCGCAAGGCACTCAAAGAAAAAGAATTAGAACTTGATATATTAAAAAAAGCCGTTCACATCTTTTCCAAAAACGATGGGAAGTCTATCAATTTATAGAAGCATATCGACATTTATTTCCTATTGAAAAGATGTGAACGGCTTTTTTTAATATATCAAGTTCTAATTCTTTCTCTCTAAGTGCTTTTTGTAACCTCTTGATTTCAATAGAATCTTCTTTTACTGTTTTTTCTGGTTTTGGACTTAAGGTGTTTTTTGCAGCTCTTCGCCATTTATAGATGCGCTGAACAGCTATACCTAATTCATCGGCTAGTTCTTTTATGTTATCCCTTTGATAACTTAACCGAACCGTTTGCGCTTTAAATTCTTTACTGTAAACTCGTTTTTTCATTTTTTTAAGATATTTATTTAGCAACAAACATCCTTAAATCTTGTGTCCGAGTAAATGTAACAACTCCATTTCATATCTGTAAAAATAATCAAGCACCAATTTACTACACGTAAGGATAAGGAATCCTTGTTTGATGACCTCTAACAAACTTTCGTTATTTCAAAGAACGATAACAAGCCCTCTTTCGAGAGCTTATTATTTTATAATCTATTGATTATCAGTATGTGATTTTATGCTTTTTTCAAAAGCACCAGTTTACTACACTACCAATGAGCTTCAAGATACTTTTCATTTTTTGAAAAGCAAATCGTTTTTCTGCTCAATCTTTTAACATGAGTTCTGAGTGTTAGGTTATGTCTCTCTATAATATTCGTACAATACTGAAAACGTTTATGGATCTCTTTTGGAATTAAACTTGGGTAAATATTTAACCTATCCGTGTAAATCTTTGTGGGTTCCAGTAGTAAAAGTTTATCGATTAATGGCTTAATATTTTCTTTTGATTTGCTACCCACAAAGAAATCAATGACTTGTTTTGTTTCTCTTTCTATAGCATACGTAATCCAAGTAAAGTTATCTTTATTATTTATATATGTCCACATTTCATCAACTTCGAATTTACAGCCTAGCTTATTGAAATATGGTGATTTAATTTGATTACTAATTCTTAATAGTCTTGAAAGAACTGTTTTAGATGAAATATTTACGATTCTCGAAATACTTCTAATACCACAGCCTTCTTTTAATAGACTTCTGATTAATTCATTGGTATTAGAATTGTAAGCTTTGTAGGTATATTTTAATTGAAAACTACATTGACAGTTTTTACAATAATAACGTTGTTCACCATTTCTTTTTCCTTTTTTGATACAACTTGACTGATTACAGTTTTTACATTTCATATCTGTAAAAATAATCAAGCACCAATTTACTACACGTAAGGATAGAGAATCCTTATTTAACAACATCTATCAAACTTTTACTATTTCAAAGAACGATAATAAGCCCTCTTTCGAAAGCTTATTATTTTATAATCTATTGATTATCAATATCCGATTTCATGCCTTTTTCAAAAGCACCAGTTTACTACACTACCCCCGATACCTATTTTAATCTAAAACTCATCATAACTTCATCTATTTTATTGTAATGTTTGTCAAAGTAGTTCTTTTCAGATAAGAATGTTAAAATATAAATGGATTCACCTTTGGGATAAAAATGTTGAATAGATTTTAATACAACATTATTTTCTTCAGTCTCCATTACTATTCGAAAAAAGTTTTGGCCAACAACTCTCATCTCTTCGCTACTAATGAGTCTCCCATAATTTTTAGTTTCTTTTTCTATTTGTTGAGTTAATTCTAAAAAAGTCATCGATTTTTTTTTAATCGACACCAGATTGAAATTTGCAGTAAAAATATCATTTTCTTTATTGTCATATAAGTAGAAAATTGTACCCTCTTCACCACTCTCGTCCAAGCTTAAATAACTTGGATAAGTCAATTCAAAATTCTCTCTATCTAAATCAATTTTATTATTTTGACAGCTTAATATTATTGTAAATAAGAGAATTAATTTTATAAACTTCATGCTTTAATCTTTTATAATTAATTCAATTTGACGTAAGGTTATCGAAATAGGAAATACATAGTTCATGACAAAATTAAAAATTTTAATTGCAAAGTGACTCTTACCTTTGCTAATAAATTTTATAATAAGATTTGAATAGTTCTTACTGAATAATAGCATTAGTAACATAACTGAAGTATATATCAAGTTATTAAAAATAAATCACCATCTGATAGTTTTAATTGCTCTAACAAGTGAAGAATGATAATAAGTGCAATAATAAAACCCAAAACTATTTTAACATTATTGCTAATAAGTTTCTTCTTCATTACGACACTGTAAAGCAAAAAATTTAATATTACAAAAAACAGTACATATACATATTTCATAATTAAAGATTACCTTTTCTTGTTTGTATTTATTTCTTGTTTTCTATTTGTTATTGTACCTCCTATTTTAAAGCCAGGCCCAAATCCTGCTTGAATCATAGCTGTAGCCTCAAAATCACCTGTTTCATTGTCATAAGTTCCAGCTGCTCTTCCACCAATATTGGCTGTTCCCAAAGACCCCCCTGAATTAAGAGTAAATCTTAAATTTGTAAATGGAATTGGGAAACTTGGATTAAAGTCTAGTGAGATAGCTGAAACACCAACTGACCCACCAGCTTCAAAACCTTCTTTGCCATTAGGATTTGAATATATTTCCAAATCACCATCAGCATATGCTTCAAATAAAGCCGCTTCAGCATCCACTTCAATATCTTTATATTGTCCTGAGGCTTGAAGCTTGAGGCTATGTACACTAGCGTCACCATGTGCTTCACCTAAAAGAAGATTTGCGTCTGAGGCATCATATCCAGCACTAAAGCCTGATAAATCAAAACTTCCTTTGAAGTCACCACTTTCTTCGGAGCCTTTAACTCTAAAACCATAGAATCTATATTTGCCATCTGATTCTACTGTGTGTGCTCCTTGCGCACTATTAGTGATAACTGAGCCTATATTTATTTCACCCAAATCATTTGTAACGTTTTCACCAACAATAACTTCATTATCATTTGTATTAACTACAGTATCTTCGTTTACTGCGTAATCATCACAATTACCATCTGGGCAACCCACAGGTGCCATGCCATCTGGATCCATAAAGTAAATGGGATTATCAAATGCATAATTGTAGGGACTATGCCTTCGCATCTGCTCAGCCAAAGGATCGAGGTTCATCCAACGCCCTAAAGCCGGGTCATAATTCCTTGCGGAAACATCGTACCAATCCAATCCAAGCTCGTCGTTGAATTCCTTTCCGCCGAACATAAACCTGCTCGCCACGGAGTTCACATTGGCGGAGACCACGTCATTGTACCCCTTGTGCTTCAGGCCAAAGGGATAACAGCTACCCATGATTTTTGAGGGCTTTTGCACTTTTCCCAGCAGTAACTCATACTTAAAGCCACCTATTCCAAAGAACATATTTGCTATTAATAAAGATACAGTTTTGATGGATTTTGACCTAGGGTTTTTACTTAGAATTTCTGAGGGTTTTCCTTAGATAAAAATCATTAGCATATTGTATATATATTGTATTTTTATACAATTTTGGCTTAAAAATTGTACTTATAGTGTATCTTTGAGTATACACATAGCAAATATTATAAGTTATAATACTAAGTATCATGGGAGCATTAGAATTAAGAGAAAAATTAATAGAACAATTTAACTTATTTATTCAAGATGATTCAAAACTTTTGGCTTTAGATGGTATCTTTGATTCTATTACTACCATTGAATCTGATTCTGTCGTTTCAGAAGACCATTATAAAATAGTTGAATCTAGGCGTGAAAAAAGATTATCGGGACAAACAAAAGGAAAAAGCTGGGAAGAGGTTAAAGGCAGACTTAAAGCTAAGTATGGCTTCTAAACTTACGATTGAACCTGAAGCTCTTATTGAAATTGAAGAGGCCATTGATTGGTACGAATCTAAGCAATCTGGACTGGGAAAAGAATTCTATAATTATTTAGATGGTTATTTCAAAACTTTAAAACAAGCCAATGCTTTATTCCCAATAAAGCGTAAACCTGTGTACAGAGAATTGGCCCTTAAGCGATTTCCCTATGTGATTATCTACGAACATACACAGTCAGAAATATTTGTGTATTCAGTATTTAACACACATCAAGATCCAACAAAAAAAGTTAGATAGTTTTTGAAATTTTATAGAATCATTTTTATATTTTTACTTAGTATTCGCAGTTTTGGTATCCAAATGGTGGATCGTATTGGTAGATTCTCGATTAGATAAAATTATAAAACTATAACGCGTAACATCTATAGGGCTAAAGTTGGAAAACATAAGATAAAAGGCAAACTAATTAAGCCAAACATATGGTATTGGTTTTAAGAAGGTGAGCTAAAAAGTAAGATTAAATGAGCAAATCAATAGAATTAATACAGTTCATGTTGGACAAAGAGCCTGGTTTAAAAAGCGAGGTAAGGGATTTGGTAACGGATACACCTCTGACAAGAAAACAGAAAAAGACATTACGTCAAAAAGCAATAGAAAGCGCATCATTATCATGGATGCCAAAACATATAGGTTAGTAGCAACTCAGTTGTGAATTGCTTTCAGAATTGTATTTTTACTTAGCATTCGCAGTATATTTAGATTTAAAAAACTGATATACTGCATGTTAAGTTGTTCTTTAGAATCGAAAAAATTAGGATTATTTAAAACAACTCTAACTGTTGAGCGGGTTTTTCCAATTCCGCTGGTTTTTGGCCATAGAATAGTTTAATCATTCCAAACTGTTTATCAGTAATTTGTAATATCCCCACTTTGCCATATTCTGGTAAACTTTGTTTAACACGTTTAGTGTGTACTTCAGAATTTTCCCTACTGGCACAGAACCTCATATAGATGGAGAACTGAAACATTGTAAATCCATCTTTCAAAAGTTTTTTACGAAAGTTAGCTGCCGCTTTTCTATCTTTTTGTGTTTCGGTCGGAAGGTCGAAAAATACTAAAACCCACATACTTCTATATTGATTTAATCTGGAGTAATAATCTTTTTCCATACATGACTACTCAAATATGGGATATAATAATTTTCTACTGATCCCCATAAAACACTCATGTAACGAATTAGTTGTTCTACTCATGGCAACCATTAAGGGGCTTTTCTTTCCGTCTATGTTTACATCCATTACAGGTAATTGAAGCAATTGTGTTTTAAGTTCAGTGTCTAGATCATGGTAAGAATCACCAGATTGTATAATTTCATTTACCAATACATCAACATAAATGCGGTAAGGCTCCATAATATCATCAGCTAAACAAAATGCATTGTATTTATTTCTATGAAATATTCCAACTGTTGGCAGCATACCTGACCCTATTAGCGCTCTAGCGGTAATTGCTCTTAAAATTGCATAACCATAGTTAAGCAGATTATTTGGTGGTTCCCCTTGTGCATATCTTGTAAACCCGTCCAAACCAAAAATATGTTTCCAGTAATATACTGCCGCTCTACTTTCATGATTCTCTGCATCACCACTTTTAACTTCATCTACCCATTTGTTGATGTACTTGAACTGTATACCAAGGAATTCGGATGGCACACCAAGAGTTTTGACAGACCGCTATCAGCTAGAAAAGCTGAAGGCTCTAAACCAAGGGGCAGAAAGACAGAAGTGCTTACGGCCAACTATCCGCTTAGCGAGAGCAAGACATAACAAATAAATATTAAAACAATTACATATGAAAAGAACCATTAATAAGACGGTCAATCTTGACCTGTCCAGTTACGACGTGAACTCTTTTGTCATCCTCGGACTGTTCGTGCACCAAGCAAAAAAAGAAGGGTGGACTAAAGAAGAAATAGAACTAGTGACCAAGAAAGCAAAGTCCAAGGACTATGAGCACTTGTGCCGGACCATAAAGAACCATTGTGAGGTTAAACAGCAAAAAATAAGTAGTGAAGAAATATGGGAAGTATTATCTCAATTGGGACTACATACCCACTATTTAGCCAGTAAACCCATTGAGGATTGGGATAGTTATGACCGTAGTAACTACAAATTACTCTTGATTAAGTCCAGAAAGCTGATGAAGATGTACGGCATCTACGGCAGCGATGTGTCCCAAAAGGACGTGGACACCGTGACCTCGCACCCCAACTTCTATTTCAGCAAAGAGGAGGAGGCAACGGCGGTGATGCAGCAGCTCTATGCCGACGGGGTGTTCAGTCCAGGGGAACTGCACGTACTGTACCGCTACAAAAGACCGTAGACATGGTACGCGTATACGTTATCCTCGTCGCCCTTGAGCCCGGTGCCTTTGAGCACTACTGCAAAGAACCGAAGACCTTTTACGAAACCTACCAAGAGGCCAATGAACAGTTGGAACTTCTGGTAAGGACAGAACAATTCAATAGATCACAATTAAAAATTCAAAAACTATGGATGACAACAAAAAACAACTGATGAAACATTTTGCCACGGCTCTGAGAAACCGGGCACTGGAAAAAGAGACGGAAAGCCCTATGGGCAGGAACCTTGTGTTCCACTTTTCAAGAAAGGAGCTCATAGAGATCCTGAAGAAGAAATTCGGTGGCACCGTTCCCAAGGAACATAACCTGGCGGAAATGGAGAACCGAGAGTTATTGGAACTGATCGGTAACGAACTGTTCATCATTTCCTATGTGACCGAGAAGTGGAGCAAGGAGGAAAAACAGGACAGGCTCGTTGCCGAAAAGTCCGTATCCGAAGTTGCGGGAGAACAAAGACCTAAGCCCGTTGGGAAAAAGGAACGGAAGGTGACCAGGCCACCAAAGGGCAACTGACCGGCAACTTTGGACGAAACAATTTAATACGGCATCCCCTTCAAGGGGATGTTTTTTTCTGCACCGGTGCAATGTCCTGTGGCATGGCACGTACGTTTGGACAAAAACATGTAATTTTAGTGGCTCGAAGCACGGTGGACAAAACGTGTTTTTATTATTTTGTTGCATGATGCGGCGAGCACAAAACCGTTGTTATTTGAGATCTACATGGCACCAATATTAAAGCACCCAACGCTATGAGGGTATTCTGTTCAAAAAAGCTGACCGACTACATTGTGGATGTGGACGGTAACCTTCCAGAAGATTCCCTTGCACTGAAAGTTTCGGACTGGAACGCACACCTGTTCACCATCAACAGAAGAAAGAGCATAGTGTTCGTGCACGCAAGGACGCACTATTCGATCTTCTTGATCGGTGTGGACAAACAGTATCTGGGGAGGATCGGTGAACTGTTCGCCGGCAGGCTGCTCGAGCAATTGCGGCACGACGGGATCGACCTTTCCCCGTCGATGGAAAAGGCACTGGGGCTGACCGACGGGATAATGTTTTACGGGACTAACAACAACAGGAGCGCAACGGGAAGGATAAACGACTTCATCTATATATTTAAGTCACGTTTTGGGGATGGATATGGCACCCCTTCGGAAACGGACATCAGGCGTGAATCGGGGGCGGTCAATGCCACGCCCATACAGCTTATGGTCAACGGGAAAAAGGTATGGACAGATCCAATAGAGCAAATGCACAGGTTGAACGATGGCATCGTTTAAGTCCCTTGGGGTTTGGCCAGCCTCTAGAAATAAAGTGCCATTTTACTTCATTTAAGCGGCTACCAATCTCTAACTTCAATGACTTTCAATGTCTATTTGTTCATAATATAGCGACCTCGCTACGTGATAAAGACGAAACTGTTTGGTGCCCTGGTCATATTGGAAGTGTGATTGGATTGTTGGAAATAGGATAAGCTGGAACTGTTCAGCAATGTTTTAGGTCAACAGCACAACACTCGCTTTGCAAAAAATGTTATTGTACATAATTGCATGCAAACTATCCGAATTTCATATATTTATATAACCAAGGTAATTTTGGATGACCACCATAATTAAAATGAAGATAACAGCAATACGTATATTTGGTTGTTGCCAGTAATGCGGAAAAACAAAAACCTATGAAACCAATAACATTTGAATTTTTAGAAAAACCAACGGAAAGCGAGTTTGATTATTCCATTATCGAGTATGATAATGAATTGAATTTAAGTGTAGATAAAACGACAAAATTACCTGCTATTGATTCTCTGAATATGGAAACAGAAACATTTACAAAAACTGGAGGAGAAGCATCAGATTCTGACGCTGATTTTCGAATGGATACTGCTACTCGAACTTATACTGAAATGGAAGCCACTGATAGCGACGCAAATATTCATAGTTTAATTCAGCTTATGGGAACGTCGACACTTACGGAATCTTCTGAAGCTGTGGATTCTGATGAAGATATTAAATGATTCTAATAATTACACATAAACAAGACTATACAGTCGATTTTGTAGTTAATAAATTAAACAAAAAAGGAATTCAATACAAAAGACTTAATTGCGAAGATTTAATAAACACGAATTATAGCTTTGATTTCAACAATGATTTTACTTTCTCTTTTGACGGAGTAAATAACTTCAAGTCTGTTTGGTTCAGACGAACTAAATTCCCAGATATAAACAACTTAAAACAAGAAGAAAAACATTATATCCTTACCGAATATGATTCGCTTCTCAAGAACATTTTTGCAACAATAAATGCAAAATGGTTAAGCGAACCTAAATTTGTTTATAACGCTGAAAACAAAGCTCTTCAACTAAAAATTGCAAAAAAAATTGGTTTTAATATTCCTCAAACAATCATAACCAACGAAAAAGAAAAAATCAAAGAATTTTATAATAAAAACAACAAGGACATTATTATTAAACCTTTAGCTCATACAAGGATTAATTATAACAATTATGTTGCTTTTATTTTTACAAATTCGGTTAGTCAAAAACTTATAGATTCAATTGATGAATTCGATATCAATCCTTGTATATTTCAAGAAAACGTAAAGAAAGATTACGAAATTCGTGTAACAGTAATTGATAATAAAGTTTTTGCTTCTTCAGTTTATTCTCAATCAAATGAAAACACGAAAAATGATTGGAGAAAAGAAAAACTTGAATTTAATATTGTTGACATTCCAAAAGACATATCTGACAAATGTGTATCACTTTTGCAAGAGTTAAATATTAAATTTGGTGCAATCGACATAATTAAAACACCGAAAGATGAATACGTGTTTTTAGAAATAAATCCAAACGGTCAATGGGCTTGGATTGAAATGCAGACTGGACAAGAAATGTCTGATGAAATAATTAAATTTTTAGAAAATGACAAAACTTAAATTACTCTTTCAGTCATTTGGACTTTTCAAAAAGCTAGAATTTCAAAAGCCATATAATTACAACATCAATGATTATACTAACTCTAGAGAGAAGAAATTAGAATTACATAAAGCATATTTAAAAGAGATTGAAAATGAAGAAAACAACAGATTAAATGTAATTGAAAATAAAACGTCACAGTTAATTGCACAAACTGGATTGATATTCTCTTTATTAAGTTTGTTCATCCCATTTATTATAGACAAGGTTTTAGATTTTAGTCTTATTCTCAAAATTCTATTTATAATTGTTTTGGCCCTTGCTTATCTATTTTACATTCTTACTATAAATAATGCATTAAAGAATTTTAATGTTAAGAAATTCAATTATGGTAAGAATTCACCAAATTCTGTTTTAAGTCAGCAAGAAATTAGCATCAAGAAATTTTTAAAAATGGAGATAAAAGATTCTCTATTAACAATCAATGACAATATTGCCATTAACAATGTAAAAGCTACAAATCTGATTACAGCTTACAACTCATTTAGGTTTGGTAATATTTTCACATCAATATTAGTTGTTTTTTTATGTGCTTCATTATTGTTCATCAATTCAAAACCAGAAGAAATAAAAATTGAAAATCCCATTGAAATTAAAGAGTTCAAAGAATATATTAAAGCTTTGAAAGAACAAAATTTGATTTTAAGAGAGCGGATAGAAAATCAGAAAAACGATACGATTCAAAAAAGCAATACTGGCAACAACGTATATAAAAAATAGCGGGTTAAGTGCTTAAATCAAAGAAAATTAGAGGTCATTGTCAAACCGAAAAGTTAGTACTTAAAATCCGCTACTTTTCATATACAAGACCGTTGTAAAACATTTGAAAATACCCAGAAATAGGTATTGCCAGCTAATTTAATTAATACGAAATTGACCAATCTAAATACTATAATTATGAAAAAAAGTTTACTATTACTTCTTTTATTTTGTTTTACTGTTTCTTACGGACAAATAGAAGGAACAAAAGAAATTTCCAAAGATGATGCTGAACAACTTGGAAATATTAAAAAGAAAGGAATAAAATTTGGAGTTTCTTTTGGTTTTAACCAGACATTTGATGAATTGGTAGACGCAAGAATATCACCGATTGATACTACTCTGACTTTACAAAATACATCTAAAACTTCTTTCCTTCTATCGACGACTCTCTCATTTCCAATTCTGAGTAAATGGTTAGGAGGAGGAAGTTATTATCGTAAACTTGATGGAAGTGGAAATCCTGTTGGAGACCCTTACTTTGTTCCAAGTGGACTTTCGATAGTAACAACTATCAATTTAGTTACATTTAACTCTGCATTAGGCGGAGCAGGATTATTCAATCAGAAATTAGATGGTGGATTAGGACTTGGGTACACTTTCGGCGAAAATGTGCAACTTGCGCTTACCTACGAAATGATATCTTTCAGACAACCAAGAGACTTTTTAAAAGAGTTAAATGGTCAAACCGTAGAGGTAAATGGTTCAAATTTAATGTCATTAAGTTTGGATGACAATGATTATTTCATAGATAAGTATATGCCTTCAGTTTCCTTAAAAATAGTTTATCTTCTGAACTAAAAACGTTTTACAACAATGAACTAAAACAAAATAACTAACTTTAAACCAGCTTGATTTCTACGGTTGAAAATCTAATGATTTTCTGACCGCAACGAAATCATAGCCGAGACCATTGTGCGTAAGCCAAAAAACAAACAGACCAATGAAATTTAATATCTTTTTCACCCTTTTTCTGCTCTGTAATACTATAATGGGACAAAGTTTTCATACCGAATTTGAGTATGATAATGAAATTAACAAAGGTATTACCATTCAGAATAGTTATCCCAAAGGCGGACAACGATTTACAACAACAAACGGAAAAGAATACGTTTACGTAACATTTTGGACTTGTATTACTAATAAAGCATCTTCTAATTTGGAATTAGAAATTGATTTTTCAGCTAATTTATTTGCTATCCCTTCAGAACCTAACATAAACTTCAAATTGTTCATACCAAATGACGAAATGACACTTGAGAAAGAGAAATTACCGAATTACGGATTGGATATAATAAGTTTCCTTGACGAAAACATAAATAAAACCTCTAAATTGAAAACAGTAATTGAACCAAATAGCTCTTATCTTTTCTATTCGGTTGTAATCTCGGACAAAGGTGTAAACGGAACAATAAGAGCAGGATTTGAATTACAGAAAGATGAACTTATTTATAAACTTAATAACTATGAAATCAACTGTGGGAAAATTGTAATTAAAAATTAATTTTGTCTTGTATAGAAACCTATACCAGAATTGTGCGTAGTTTTTCTTTTTCCATATATTTTTTCATCTAAATACACATTGTTTTTAAATACAGCTTTTGGGATTGTCGCTTCTAATTCAAATCCTATTTTTTCCAGAACACGTTGTGAACCAATATTCGTTCCAAATGGTTTGGCGTAAATTCTTGTCAGTCCAAGTTTGTCAAATCCATATCTCAAAATTTTTTCAATTGCAGATGTCGCAATTCCTTTTCCCCAATATGGTTCAGCTATCCAATATGCAATAGCTGCATTTTTTCTATAAATATCCTGGTCAGGAAATATTCCAATCGAACCAATAGCATTATTTTCAGACGTTATTGCAAAAATTTTTGTCGGCTCCTCATTTGATACTCTCTTTATAAATTCCAATCCAAAATTTTTTGAACAGGGAAAAGGAAAAGCATCAGCTAAATTGTCCGAAATCTTTTTATTATTAGCATATTGAACAAGATTTTCAATATCCGATAGTTGCCATTTCCTAATTTTTATGTCCATTTTATTCGTATCTGTAGCATCTAATAAATTTAGATCTAATATAGTTGTTAAATAATGTTCTAGCCAGCTAAAGCATAGAATGATTTAAACATAGATTTTCTATTAGAAATCAATTGATCTTTCTTAATCATATGCACCATTTCAATACCGGACAAAGTTCTTTTGGCGGATTCAAATTCTTTAAACCCCAAGCATCTCACTATTCGTTTCTTTACAAAGCGATGGTCCTGTTCAACAATGTTGTTCAAGTACTTACGTTGCCTAATTTGAATCTTAGAAAATGAGCGTTTGTTATAGATTCTAATGGCATGCTTGTTAGAGCCACTCTCATCTATATTAATCAGTTCGGGTTTTCCATTATTTTCAATAGCTTTGATAAGGAACGATTGGGCACTCATCCGTTTTCTTCTATTGGTCAACAGAAAATCAATAGTATTCCCCTGCTTATCAACTGCTCTATATAAATAGCACCATTTTCCTTTTACTTTAATATAGGTCTCATCCATTCGCCATCGTTTCCCAACAGCTTTCCTTCGTTTTCTAAATTCTTTTTCCAGTAAGGGTGTAAACTTAAATACCCAACGTTGGATGGTGGCGTGGTTTACTTTAGCACCTCTGATTGACATCAGTTCTTCAATTTCACGATAGCTCAATCCAAATCTAAATTTGAAATATACGGCTTGGATAATAATTGATTTTGGAAAACAATGGCCTTTGAACATGATGTTTTATACCAAAGATATAATTTCCTTAAATTAGTAGTATTAGATGCGACAGAACCCTCAATTGAGAACTTATTCTTTTTATAATCTATTGATAGTCAATATCAAATTTTCTGCTTTTTCAAAAGCACCAGTTTACTACATTACCTAGTCACCGATATAACTCTTTATTATGTTACCCTTGTAATCAACCTCTATAATATAACTGCCACCAGTTCTTATTACAACTTCCTCATCAGACTCATAGTTTTTTATTGAACTTTCGTTTATTATAGACACATTAACTTTAGAATCCAGATTAATAATCTCTTTTGATTCATCAATTAATTCTTCAAAATAACAGTTTTTACAATCCCTTAATTGAATTTCATAAAGCTTTTTATCAGTATTCTTCGAAAGAAGAATATAATTTTTATTGGTTTTAGAAATATTCTTCAATAGATCTTCTTTTACTTCTTCACTAAAAATAATTTTATAATCTTGAGTAGTTATGTCTTGACTTTTACATGAAATAAAAGAAAGAATAAAAAGTACTAATAAGTATTTCATAATTTTATTTTGTTTAATTGATTCAACGCTTCGTACCCCAAATTAAAACTTCCAGATCTGGCTTGTCTATTAGTTCTAAGATTATTTACAGAACTAGCACTAGAACCATTTTCAACATCAAGAAAATTAGTATCCAATTGAAACACTGGAATACCACCTAATCTATTACTAAAACTTCTATCACCAGTTGCGCCACTTGTAGTGGGATCTCTATGAAAAGAAAGTCCACCATCACCAGAATTATTAGGATGGGTATGTATCTGACCTACAATTAAAGTTCCTTTTGATGTAGGTTTACCGTCAACACGTCCAACAAAGTTATCCGAAGATTTGAAATTATTACCATCATCTGGTTGGACATTCATTCTAATTTCAGCATTTTCAAAATCAAAGACTATAAGTCCTGCTTGCTCCTTTCTAACATTTCCATCAGCATCTGTTCCACCTATTGGAACTTCAGCATTACTATTTTCCCACAAATCATTTACCTGAGCAGACGTTATTTTATTTTCTATTATTTTACTTTTACTATCAAGTTGCATGTATTTATCTTCTTGGGTTGTATCTTGAGTTATGACATCATAATAATCTGCACGAGAAATAGCTCTTTTGTTATCCGTAGCTCTATTATCTGAACCTAGATAATTGCCATCTTCATCATAGTAATGGTCAGCAGGCCCCATACCTAATTTATCTATAAATCTAATCGGGTCGTTAACCGCATAAGCATAGGTCGATTGAAATGAATAATCTTCTGCGAGAGGATCAATAGTTACAAATCTACCCAATGCTGCGTCATAGTGCCTCGCTTCATATTCATGCATATCATAACCCAATGCCTCTTCAAGTTCCTTGCCGTTATACTTAAACCTGCTCGCCACGGGGTTCACATTAGCAGAGACCACGTCATTATACCCTTTATGTTTTAAGCCGAAGGGATAGTAGCCTAAGATGATTTTTTTGCTGTTTCACTAAAAAATCAAAGCTGTTTCCTGCTTTTATTGCAGTATTTTTAAAGAACGTTTAATTTTATTAAGAATCTTTAATTCAGAACTACTATCCCCAAAAATAGATTCTTAAATGAGCTTCAAGATACTTTTCATTTTTTGAAAAGCAAATCGTTTTTCTGCTCAATCTTTTAACATGAGT
>NZ_JAGSPD010000021.1 GCF_019203985.1 Winogradskyella luteola
CGCTCACGCTACGGCGTGGGCTGTTCCTATTTGTCGGATGAGTGCTTGGCGGTACTTTAAGGGCGTAGGGCTACAGTTCCACGCTTTTTCGTTTTATAAATCTTCTATTTGGGACTGGTAGAGTAATACTGATCTCAATGAAACATTTTTTAGTAATTGCTTTAATTTTTATTTCAAGCCTTTGTCATTCTCAAATTAAGATTGGACAGCAGTCTTCTGAAACACTATACTTCTTAACTCATTTGGTAAATAACAGATCTGATTGGCAAATGGAAAAACGGTTCTATAATGGTGAGATAAAAGAACTTGTTGTTTATAAAACCAATCAACTATATTATGACTTAAATATCAATTTAGATGTTGTTGAAAGCTACGTTATGATTGATGGATACTACTCTTATAATATAGTTCAATTTCCTTCACTAAAAACCGACTATTTACAACAAATCTTTGATGATAAATATCATAATAATAAAATTGAAAACCTTTACTTTACTAATGACTATCTACATTATAGAACAATTGAATTAATAGATGGAAATGCTTCGGTTATTTACAAAAAATTTAATGCCAATTCGTTTTCTGATAGAGTTATTAATGAAGTTGAAAAACGTAAGCTACAGTACTTGATAGATACAGACAATCGAGAGTCCGTTAGTGATAAACGTAAATCCTTACTATTCGATTATTTCAATGTAGAAGACTATGACAGTAGTTTTGTTAATAGAATAAAACCTAAAATTATTAACTCAGTTATTGAGCAAGCTAAAAATGACTTAAGGGACTTTATTGACAAAAAATCAAGTAGGTCTTTTGACGTTCTTAAAACGAGTTATCAAGTTCGTTTTTACGCTAAATCAAATTCTAAAATATCAAAGTGTAAAGTAAAATCTTTAGACTCATCCATTCTGTACAGACCAGCTTATATTTATGACATAATGTTTAAACTACCTTTTATTCAAAAACAATATAATGGAAGAACATATCAATTAAATAGAGAGTTAATGATGAAGCTAGATTATGATTTAACTTTTGGTTCTGTTGATGTAAAACACAGAAATAACAGACCTTTCGAAATATTATCTAATAAAAATTTGAGTCCAGAAATCAAACAGAGAATTACAGAACAACTTAAAAATTATAAATCTGGAAAATACACACTGTATTATCAATTTGGTACTATAAATGGAATTAATGCTTCCGAATTACTTGTGTATGACTTAAAAAAATAAGTTTACTTTCAGTGTCTTTTTTTAAAGAGGAAGGCACTCAAAGAAACTTCAATAAATACAACATTGTATTTAGACACAAAAGAAATACGACATAACCTCTGTAAAAGCTAACTTGCAAGTCATTATTGCTCCGGGACATAAAGATCAGCTTATTGAAAAAGATAAGCAACAGTTATCTTTTTTGGGTGAAAATGGTGAAGGTTACCCAAAACTTTTACCATGGATTTATATAAGGAAACGCCACAGCAAAAAGAAATTGCAGACTATAATGTGTATTTGCAATTAAAACAACTCAAATACACCAATATTGATATTGCCAATCATTTAAGTTATACTAAAGAAGAATTAGGATGTCTAGTAAGTCAGTACACTTTTAAAAACAATTTAGAGTATAAACTACAAGAAAGCGAAGGTGATTATCATTTCAATGGAACATTCTACGTCACCCAAAACGTAAATACTTGCCTTACCCTAGACGAAATATTAGAAATCTATACATTCACTCAGGACATGGTGAAACAGCATAAGGGTATTGATTATATACAATCGTTTTATTCTATAGAACAAGACTGTGAACTATTATTTGTAGATAATCTAAGTATGCAAATGATAAAAAGTGATTACTTTTCTAAGTTAGACAACTACTGCATGCTTATGTTGGCAAGCGATTACTAATTTCGTTATTTAAAATATACTGCTTGTAGTTCTACTGTTAACGGTTCTTTTTCAAGTAAGCAAGGGACATTTGAAAGTTAGTATCTAGCATGCTTCTTTCAGATAGGCAGGCGGCACAAAAATAAGTAGAATTAGGGAGCTATTTTTAATATAAACAGTACTATTTCCGTTACTGTATTAAAGGACTTAATATCTTATCACGCAATTTCGCTGGGATTTCCATAAATGTTTAGCAGTCCTATTAGGACATTATTAATTAATTATTTCATTTATAAGATTAATTAATTATATTTGATTGACTATTAGGTGTTTAATAGTATTCTTCCTATCCCTATATAATTAATGGCAAATTTTTAATTGTGAGTCATTTCACTTTTAAACTTGTATGCTTAAGAATTGTTTAATAATAAGCAGAATGTTTTCAAGATGTAAATGACTAAAAAATCAATATAGTATGAAAAGGTTAGTTATTACTTTATTAATTGCGTTATGTCTAATTAGCTGCAAGGGCATCGAAGAATTTGTATTTAAAGAAAGGGAATTAGCAAAATGGGAAAGCTTAAATTTATCATTATTAACAATTAATAAATCAGGATTCCCTTATTCTGAAGATTTAAGTTTTTTTCTGTCAAATGAAGCTATATCAGAAAGTATTAGTACTCTTAAAGGGACTAATCTAAAGTATAGAAAGCATGGGTATTTTGAAAACTGGAAAATTAATATTGCTGATGTAGAGTTGATTTCTGAAGATGGGTTTATGTCAGCTTTAATTAGATTAGAAGCATTCAATTCCAAGGGTAAAAAGAAGGCTAGCTTAGAGTTGCTATCACAAGTTACGGTTTCTAAAATTGCTAAAAATGATAAGGGTGATTCTGATATGGTAGAGCTTAAACTAATACCTCTTCATTTAAAACCTAAGGCATTCTTTCTTGGGCTGAAAATTGGTTTATCAAAAAAAAGGTCTCAACAATTGGCAGATTTAATAACATACATAAATAACGAACCTATTTCTACATCAATTCTAATTGGAAATTCTACTGACCAATCTTTTGAGCTTGTTGAAAATAACAAAACTGAAAGAGTTTATTCTGACAAGGAAGAAAATTGGTATTATGATTTGAAATACAATACCCAAGAAAAAGTATTTAAAAAATATATTTCATTAAACTCACCATTATTTAGCTCAAAAGGAATATTGCTCTCAGCTAGATATACAGATAAACCAGAAAGCAGTGCAATTATGCCACCGATAAAACCTGATGTGACGGCTTCTGAACTGAAAAATTTAAATAAAAAGCTGAGTAATAATCTAAAAAACTTAGTAGCTAATTTAGATGTTAGTTTTGAGTATAGTTTTATATATATTAATAAGAAAATATTTCAAGATTATATAGGTCTAATAGGTTCAAAACAGCATAGTCAAGTAGATAATAAAATTACAAGTGTAAATATAAATAGTACTAAAGTTAATGGGTATTTAGCACAGAAGTATTCAAGTAATGAGATTTTGGGACTTGTTGGGCTATATGTGCATTTAACTAAGGATGATGCTATTACTGGACAAATACGAATAAACGACTTAAATCAACAATGGGTGGTTGATGAAGGAATTGCAGCTAATTTAAATGTTTCTGCTAATATATCAGCAAGTATCCGTGCATTTATTGGTCCGAGAGTAATGGGTGGTGTTGATATGGCTGGGATTACTGTTAAGTTAGATGGAAGTACTGATAAAACTGTTAATACAAAATTTAAATTTTCCTATGAGAATATTAATAATAGAAATTTTTTACTCTTAAAACCAGATATTTCATGCGCGGCTATAGATTTAAAAGTTGAAACCGATGGTAAATGGGCATGGAAATCAGGATGGACAAAAGTGCCGAAAATAGGAATAACATTTCAACAGCTTATAGGAAACGATTTCATAGAACCTGTGGCAATTTTGAGTGATTATAGATCTGTTAGTCAAGCAGATTTTGATAATACGTCTGAAGACTTTGAAATCGAATTAGATTATGACTATTTAGTATACACTATAAAACCAAAGGATTTAGATGTTAGCAAAGAAGGTCTTTTTATATCTTTTAATCCTTCGATACTCAAGACTAATGATATTAGTTTAATTGACACTATTGAAAAAGAGCAAACAGATTATAGCAAATTAATTGCAAACTATTATTCAGGAAATAAAAAGTCTTGTCCAGATTCAGATAGAGTAAAGGTACACTTGGGGGATCTTGAATTCGGACCCAATAATGAAATTATTAAATTCATAACCAATGGATGGAACGACATTGTTAATGGACCGGGTGATAATAATGATATTGTTAAAATGTTAGATAAATTAGGGGGGATTATTAACGAAACTACCATAATTGATGATGTTTCAGTTGATGCAATGAAAGAAATTACAAGATTTGCAGAGAAGACTATGGGAAAGAATAATGAGACAACAAAAGTGTTGAATAGTGTTAGTAAAGAGATGGAGAAAATTAAAAATAATCCTGGTAAGGCACTAGGTGAAACCCCTAGTAATGTTATAAATGAGGGTAAAAAAGCAGTTAAAAAAGTGATTGATTTTGTAAAAAAACCTAGAATTAAAATTAGTTTTTAACTGTCAAATTACAATTTAGTATGGTTTATAAAGGAGGAGTTCTAATAGTTGGTTCTTTGTTATGGGAGAGATCAGAAATAAGATCAAAATGGAGAAGAGAAAGTTTAAGAATCACTAATAGAGTTAATATTAAGGCACCAATTAGATATGGTAGAATTTCTGAATCCAGATATGATACTTATACAATGGTTTTGTCTTCCAAATGTAATTCTAAAAATGATATTGGACGTGCAGTTTTTGTCCCATTTTTAAATGATAGATTATCAATAGAACGGATTATAGAAGAGTCTAAATTTATGATAGATGCAGAGCGTAATAAAGTGAAAGACTTTAATAGATTAAATTGGGGATGGGGTTGTGTAGGGATTGTTATTAATCCAAAGCATTTTAAGAATGATGAGCTAAAAAATTTGCTGAATACTTGGAGTGAGAATTATAGCAGAGGTTTTGATCCCCAACAATACAAAATTGGAGATGAAGTGCCTATCATAAATAGCGGTGGAGTTTTAAATATTACTTGGGATAATAAGATTGATGATTACGATTTCTTCATTGCTACGGTAACAAAACCGAATGTTAAAGCTTATCCAACCGAAGAAGTTATAGCTAATTTAATGATCGAAAATAATTACTTCGATTACTTTGAGAATAATATTAATAATGCAATTAGTACTTTTCAAGACAAAAATATTGAACTTATTCTAAAAAATAATAAGAATGTTAAATAGCTTTATTATATTTATAAATTGAATAAAAAAGAGTTAAGGAACAAGCTATCAGTTTAACTGATGGCTTGTCCTTTTTATATAAATTAACAAAAAAATGTTATATTCTATTCTATGAAAAACGCAATTGATATCTTTAGTGGAGCAGGCGGAATGAGCATTGGAGCTATGAAAGCTGGTATTAGAATTGATTTAGCTATAGAAAATAATAGACAAGCAGCAGATACATTTGAACATAATCATCCTAATGCTGAGGTTATTTGTTCTGATGTCAGAGAATTTAAAATTAAAGAACATCAGAAAGAACCTTTTGTTTTGTTTGGAGGGCCGCCTTGTCAAGGTTTTTCAGTTTCTAACACAAAAACTAGAAATACAAAGAACATAAATAATTCTTTATTTAAAGAATTTATAAGATTAGTTGAAGAAAGCAATCCAAAATGGTTTGTATTTGAAAATGTTGAAGGGTTTGTTTCATTTCAAAAAGGAGCTGTTTTAAATCAGTTGAAAAAGGAGTTCATAAAACTTGGATATACTATATCACATGAAGTGCTTACAGCTTCTGATTACGGTGTTCCTCAGAGTAGAAATAGGTTTTTTATGGTAGGTAATAGGCTTGGTGTTAATTTTGAGTTCCCTGAAAAAAGTGAAATTAAGGTTAGTGTTAAACAAGCAATTAGTGATTTGCCCTCGCTTGGTAACGGGGAGAGTATTTATGAACTCCCTTATAAAAAGGGACGTTGTAGTGATTTCGCTAGATTGATGAGAAATGGTTCTAAGTATTCAAAACAAAACTTTGTTTCTAAAAATCAAGACTATGTGGTTGAAAGATATAAACATGTTCCTATGGGTAAAAATTGGAAATCGATACCTCAAGAATTAATGAGTAATTATTCCGATACTTCGAAGTGTCACAGTGGTATATATAGACGCTTACACTTAAATAGACCCTCGGTAGTAATTGCCAATTATCGTAAGAATATGCTAATTCATCCAATTGAAAATAGGGGGTTATCTGTTAGAGAAGCAGCCAGGATTCAAAGCTTTCCAGATGATTTTATATTTAAAGGTAGTTTGATGCATATCCAACAACAAATCGGAAATGCTGTTCCACCATTATTGGCAAAGTCAATTTTTGAACAGATAATCAAGTTAAATAAAGAAAGTAAAGATTAATCAGTGGATATAGAATACAACGAAAGTATAGAATCAGAATTTTTAAAGTTTAATGATGATTTGAGAGGGTTTCCTCTTGATAACAATTATGTTAGAATTTATGAAGATTTTAAAGATAAATTTGATAAAGAGGTACATCCGGAAATAAAGACTAAAATTTTAGAGATTGAAAAAGAAGGTTATTACAATGACCATGGTGTTGACCACATTAGGATGGTAATACAGAGAGTTTCGTGGTTGTTAAATAATTTAAACGTATCTTTTGTAAAGGAGGAAAGCAATAAATTTTATATTTCTCCTTACGAATTATTTATTTTATTGGTTGCAATTCAGTTACATGATACTGGACATTTGATTGCATCAAGAAAAGAACATGCGAGAAAAGGTGCTGAATTATTGACTAAATTTGATAATGGTAAAATTTTAAGTTCAGGAGAGAGGCAAACTATTTCCAATATTGCCAAGGCTCATGGAGGTAAAGATGATCCAATCGGAAAACTACCAATTGATGACGATATTTCTCATAAAACTATTAGACCGCAATTCTTAGCCGCATTATTACGTTTAGGAGATGAATTGTCAGAAGATCAAACACGTGCATCTAACTTTCTTCTTGACATTGATGAAATGGTCCCAACAAGTATAATTTATCATTTGTATTCAGCAAGCCTACAGAGTGTTAAGATAAATGGAAATGAATTGAAATTGAAATTTTATATTTCCGATGAAGTATTAATAAAAAAGTATCAAGTACAGACCAAAGACGGGATAATTGAGAAATTTTTGCTTGATGAGGTTTATGATAGAACTTTTAAGACATTCACAGAAAGTTTATATTGTAGTAGGTTTTTGCCAGAAAAGTGTCGTATAAATTCAGTAAAGGTAAATATTAATTTATACTCAAAAAGTAATGATCAAAATTTTAAGCAGTTAGCTTATGAATTGAGGGATAGTATATACCCTAGTATTAACAAAAAAATAATTTTCACTAACAATGAAGCATTATATGAGAATGGTAATAAAATTGATGGTGATTATGTGTGTAATTTGATAACAAAAGATAAAGTGAATGAATCCATTTGAAGTTAAAACACCTGAAGATTTGAAAGCAGGTGAAATACATGAGTTATTTGTCGACGTATTTACGGACTTTGGACAGGTTAAAGAGGTGTTTCATACTTTTTTAAATGGTCCTAGGGGATCTGGTAAAAGTATGATGTTTCGTTATATGATGCCTGATTGCCAAATGTTAGACAAAAACTGCAATTTAAATGAATTGGATTATTTTTCCCTTTATATTCCTATCAAGTTGACTGACATAAATTATCCTGAATTAGGTAGATTAAAAAACAATTCTAACACATTTATAAATGAACACCTTTTAACTACGTATATAGCAATAAAGTGTTTTAAGGATCTTAAAGCTTATGATTTGAGTTCTTATATTGCTGATTTTGAAGAGTTTTATAATGATGTTTTTTTATGGTATGTTGAGATTACAGGAGAAGATATTTCTAGTTACAAAACAAAAGAAGAATCTAGCATAGGTTATATTAATAAAATTATTAAAATTCTTGAAAGAATGCTTCTTAGCTGCAAGAGGTATTGTACAAGCGTTGCAACATCACCGAATAGCACAGCCGAATATCAAGGGGCTTTATGTAATTACTTGGATTTTTTATATCCAATTTTATTAGGATTAGGAAAGCTATCGTTCATGCCACGTGAAAAACCTATTTTTTTATTAATTGATGATGCAGGTTACTTAAATACAATTCAAACAAGAATATTAAATACATGGGTATCCTATAGAAATTCGGCTGAAGTAAGTTTAAAAATATCAACACAGCTAGAC
This sequence comes from Winogradskyella luteola, assembly GCF_019203985.1. Taxonomy (GTDB): domain Bacteria; phylum Bacteroidota; class Bacteroidia; order Flavobacteriales; family Flavobacteriaceae; genus Winogradskyella; species Winogradskyella luteola. The sequence goes on from NZ_JAGSPD010000021.1 coordinate 8,278, forward strand.
TATAAAAGCTTCAAAACTATAACTAACAAAACAATTGATTTTCCCCACGACTATTCTCAAATAAACATTACAACGATTTATACATCTTCAAACAAAAAATATTATAACAGAATAGAGAGTATTGTTAGTAAAAGAATAAAGAAGTACCTTAAAAAAGAAATTGAGTCTGAGCTATTTTTTCCTCAGGATGAGGAACAAGCAGCAAAAATTAAAGAGTTTTATGACAAAATTGAAAAAGAGCATACAAATCCAGATAAACCCTATGCTGGAAAAGATGCTGCTCGAAGATACGCTACTTCAGAGTATGTTAAATATCTAAGAAAACACAGGTCAGGTGCTACGTATAGCTATGCTGGTTTTGATAATTTAGTAAACATTTCATCAGGAATAATTAGATACTTTTTAGAACCAGCATCAAGAATGTTTTCTGAATATGAAACTCAAAAAGGTAGTTCTTCTGATCAAATCGAATTTATTCCTCATAGTATTCAAAACGAAGAAATAGTGAAATTTTCCACAAAATTTCTAGAGGATGAATTCAAAAAGATTTTTGAGGAACATGGGGATGTTAATGGTAATGAGAAACTAAGTAAAGCTGATAAATTGTATAATTTATTAGAAGGACTTGGTGGTATGTTTAGTAAAATATTTGTTTCTGATAGAACTGAAAGAGTTGTTTTTTCAGTTGCTTTAAATGATATGCCTGATAAAGAATTGAAAGAAATAATTGAACTAGCAATAAGTTACGGATACTTACATCAAAGTTCTATTGGTAATAAACAAGGTACTGGAAGGAGTAAATTATATATATTAAGTAGAACTTTAGCACCATTCTTTAAATTAGATCCTACTGGTTTTAAGGGTTATAAATTTATGAATAGTAGTATGCTTAAACTTTCGTTAACGGAGCCTCAAAAATTTGTAAAGGAATCTACAAAATATTTTGATTCCAAGGAAGATACAGGTTATACACAAGTGTCATTATTTGATGAGCTAGAATAGATATGATGAAGAAAAATAAACAAGAAATATCAGAACATTTAGGTGAAATTGATTTATTCATATGTTCTTCTGGTTTTGAGGATAGGTCAACTTTATTAGGTCTTTCACTAAACTCTTCACTTATTAAAAGAGCAGTCGCCTTTCATCTAAATGAGACTTACAGTGTTGCTGATGAAAACATTAACTTAATCAGAGCCAATATAACAAATCTTGAAACCATTGTATATCCTAAAAATGAACCGATTGATACATTTGACCTGTTCTATAACTTTTTAAATGATTTTATTGGACAATCTGTCAAGTCTAAGGTTTTAATTGATGTAACCACTTTTACTAAAGAAGTACTTTTAATTTTGATCAGAGTATTATCTTTAGAGCAATTTATAAATTCTGTCGATGTTACATTAGCATATACTCCTGCAAATCATTATCCAGAATGGCTTACAAAAGGAATTAGACAAATTAGATCAGTATTTGGTTATTCTGGACTACACTCTCCTTCTAAAAAATTGTTATTAATTATTCTTAATGGTTTTGAAAACGAGAGAACACAGGAAATTATTGACTCTTTTGAACCTAACGCAATTCTTTTAGGTAAGCCATCACAAACAGACTCGATTAATTCAGATTTGAGTGCAAAAGCAGAAGTTAAATACGACTATATAGCCAATGAATACAAATCTTCTATTCTAGAAAATTTTGAGTTTTCTTGTTTAGATGTTATTGAAACTAAGAACACTATTAATGAATTAATTGATAAGTACAATAGTGAATACAATGTTGTAATTTCTCCTTTGAATAATAAAGTCTCTACATTAGGTGTGGCTATGGTCGGAATCGATAATGAAGTTGTTCAGATTTGTTATGCTTCTGCCAACCAATATAATATTAAATCTTTTCCAAAAGGCTGTGATTATTATCTTCTATATGATTTAAATGCACTTCTTTCGAATTAAACATTAATAATAATTTTAGTCTAAAATTATTAAGTAACAAAAACAGTACAATGTTTGTAAATGTGTATAAGTGTTTATATATTTGCAACAGTTCTAAAACATACAATACTCGTACATATGAGTGTTTGAAGATATATAGACGTGTTGCAAGAGTGCGCCCGTCCAGACCGCTAAAATTGCAAAAAATAAAGCTCTAAGAAATTAGGGCTTTTTTTTGCAATCATAAGAAGTTGTTTTGTCCCCAGTAAAATGGGGTGGTTTACGTAGTTGAACCGATGGAAAGCTTTCCTTTTTTCTTTTTGAAAATTGGGATGCTTTTTTGTTTTACGTAAATAGTGAAACTCAAACTGAAACTTTTAATTTAAAAATCATAGAATATTTTATATATCATAAAAAATTTTATTCTTTGTGACTCCTAGTGAAATATATTATCATCTAATCAAATCTTCTAAAATTTGGTGGGGTATTCCCCCTAAAGAAGATAGGGGTAGGGTAAATTGAAAGTAGGTACTTTGTCATTCGACATATATAATAGAAATATATCATTCTTACATTCTTTTAGTCAAATAAAAAAGCCTCAATACGAGGCTCTTTAAATTTAGAAAACTGCAATTCTAATAATCATGGTCAGAATGGTCATCAGCTTTTACGTCTCCAGAATGATTCATTTCCATATCGTGGTCATATTTACAGCAATCAGGTAAACTCTCATAAGCTTTCTCGCTTCCTGCTACTTTTTCAGTATCATAACCAGATTCAGCTATGGCATTGTGAATTGCCATTTCATCTGTTTTGGAACTATCGAATGATACATCAATTTTCTTCTTGTCTTTATCCCAATTTGCACTAGCCACTCCATCTACATTATTTGCTGCTTTTTCAATTGTACTTTTACACAGACCACAATTCCCCCTTACCCCAAAAGATAAATCTGTCATCGCCATTTCTTTTGAGACTTCAGTTGTGTTTGTTTCTGTTTCTTTTTTTGTTTCATTTTTACAACTTGTAAACCCCATAGCTATAATTACAGCTACACTTAAAATCACTTTCTTCATTTTTAAAAAATTTAATTATTATCAATTATTCTATTACTTGTTTTACTTCTCCGCAGGTTAGCATGGCATCTCCGAAATACGGGTTCAAAATCTTCTCTTCTTTACTTAGCCAATATGCACCTTTGTTATTGTCTGCCATTGGACAAAACTGAACATACAAGGTATTATCAAGGTCATCAAAGCTTTTTACCATAGTTATTAGGTTGTCTGAAAGAATTTGAAATTGTTTCCTCTGATGTTCCAGATTTACATTTTCATTGATTCCTTTTGAAGTTTTATGAAGCATAGACCAATAACTATGCGTTTGTTCTCTTAGTTTGACTGGAATCTCTTCTAACACCTTTCTGAACGTTTCACTTTTTTTGGAAGCCAAAGCCACATCAGATTGGATGAGAGCATTTTTAAGTTCTAAGTAGGCATTTATGACTGATTGAAAAGATTGCTCTACGTTGACATTAAAGTCAATTTGTTCTGGTGATGTTTTCATATTATGACCTTCATGTCCAGTCGTGGTTTTACCACCTTCCTTATTCATCATAGACTTTTTGCCTTGAAGCTGTGCAGAAGCATCGACTGTAAATGTGCCATTTGTTACAATTTCATCGCCATCCTTCAATCCTTTGGTAACTTCATAATAATTGCCTAATTGCTTTCCTAATGTTACTTCTTGCATTTCAAAAACTGGTTCATTTGGATTTGTTTTCAGATACACAACAGAACGTTTTCCAGTCCATAAAACAGCAGAAGTTGGTATGGTCAAAGTTTGCTCGTCATTTATATTAGTATTTTCAATATCCCCTTCTACAAACATTCCAGTTTTGAACTTTCCATCCGAATTGTTAAGTACTACTCGTAGTTTTACTGTTCGTGTCGAAGCATTCATTGTTGGGTCTATAAAATCAACTTTTGCCTTATATTCCTTATTGGGATAAGCATTAGTTGTTACCAAAATATCTTGTCCTTTTTTAAGTAATCCAATTTGATTTTCATAGATATCAAATAGTGCCCAAACCGTATTTAGGTTAGTGATTTTTAGTAAAGCTTGACCTTGTTTTACATAGTCACCTTGTTCAACCAATTTTTCTGAAACTGTACCAGAAACTGTGGCATAGATAGGGAAGTTTTGTTGTACTTGCCCTGATGCTTCAATTTGATTAATCTGACTATCGGAAATTTTCCATAGCTTCAATTTATTGCGTACTGCTTTGTATAATTCAGGTTGTGTATCTTTAATAGATGAAGCTGTAATGAGTTCTTGTTGTGCAGAGAATAATTCAGGCGAGTAGATAGTCGCCAATAATTGACCTTTGCGGACTTCCTCTCCAATAGAACTGATATTTAAACGCTCTATACGTCCTGAGAAGTAACTTGCCTGAACAACATTAGCATTCTCATTTTCAGCAATCTTACCTGATAACTTAATTGTTGTATCACCAGTTGTAGAGTTTCCAACTACAGATGTTTGGATATTAGCCAATGCCAAAGCATTTTCTGTTAACCTAAACTCATTTGGGTTTAACCCACTAGAACTTGTTTCGGCAGGGATTAAATCCATTCCGCAAATAGGGCAATCACCTGATTCAGGTTGCATAATCTGTGGATGCATAGAACATGTCCACATTTGCTCTGCTTCGGAAATCTCATTATGGTCATGTTTGGTATTCTCATTTGAAGAGCCACCGAATAACAACCATCCTAAAAGCAATCCAATTGCTAATAGTCCGAAGTAAATAAGTACTTTATTTGTTTTCATTTTCAAGACGTTTAATCATTGCTTTCATTTCGGCAATTTCTTTTTCCTGTGCTTTTATAATGTCAGTTGCTAGTTTTTGTACTTCAGCATCTTCAAAATTCGCATTAGAACTCGTAAGAATAGCTGAAGAATGATGAGGAATCATAGCTTTCATCCATTGAATATCTCCAATCGGTTTTTGCGTTCGTAGTCCATAAAGACATCCAAAAAATATAACTATCGAAGCACCAATGATTATGAAATTAACTTTTGTGTTTTTGTACATGTTCCACATAAATAAAAGCATAGAAATTGCCATTGGTGCAACCATGAGTAAAGTCATGTAAGTTCTTGTTGTGCTTAACATCACATGGTCTAACTCAAATACATTTAAAAACATGATGGCATACATCATTACAAATGATACCAACATCATTAGACCGAATTTTTTATAGTTTGATTTCTTCATTTTGTTGTGATTTTCCATAAATTTTTGATTTAAAAGATTAACATTAAACTTGCCATTACAATCATAATGGCATTCTCTATAAAAGTGGCTTCTGTCATTGGTAATTTTAGGGCTGTTCCCAAACAAGCACATCGGATGGACTTTTTATCCAATAATGTTTTTGTAACTCCAATGGTTGTAATCCCTAATACAATAAGTGTAATAACTAAAGCTATGTTTACTTGAAAACGCATTAAGAACATGAGCCCTAAAGCAGTTTCTATAAAAGGATAAATCCAACCGTATGCATGAACTTGCTTTGCTAATGGGTCGTACATTTTAAAGGACTCTGGAAATCCTTTTAGGTCTAATATCTTAAAGAAGCTAAACACGATATAGAACAAGCCCATAAAGTCAAGCATAAAATCATTCCAGTTCCAATTTTTATAATGCAATAAAATACTTGCAACAGTTATATAAAATATGATAAGCAATAGTGGTTTTAGTTGTTGTAGTTTGGTTTTCTCTTCTTCTTGCTGAAAGCTTGTAGCATTTGTTGAAGCAAACACGTTCTTTTCTTCTTTTTGAGAAATCGTATATTTTGAAGGTAGTGCCTCTTCAAGTTTTCCGAGTTCTACATGTTTATCCATAGTAATTGTAGCCTCTTGGTTTTCGAGACTCACTTCTACATTGAAAACGTCTTCAACTTGGCGCAAACTATCCTGAACAGTTGCCTTGCAATTGCCACAGGTCATTCCTGTAATTTTATATGTATGTTTCATCTGTAATCGATTTTTAATTATTGGTTAAATAATTGATTATGGTTCTTTGTAAGTAATAGCTTCTAACCGCTTCTATTTGACTCATTTGAAATTTTAACTGTAATTCTTGAATGTCCAGAACATCGTTAAAATCAATCGTTCCAGTTTCGTAGCTTTTCACTAAAATAGTTTCTGCATCTTTAGCTTGTTTTAAATTTTTGATTTGGGTGTTGTAACTAATCCTTGCAGAAGCACTCTTTTTGATGGCTTCATCAAGTAAGGCTTCCAAAGTGTTTAAACTACTTTCCTTTTGAGCTAAAACCTCCTGTTGCTTTAATTCATTTTGCTTGGACTTGGATTTGAATTTATTATTGAAAATAGGAATTGATAGGCTTACCATTGGCATAACAATGTCCTTTCCATTATCGCTAAAATCCATATTCGGACGTTCTGAAACTGCGATGTAATCCAATCCAAAACCTAACATCGGATTGCCTTCTTTTTGATTTAATAATTCTGATTGCTCTATGGACGCATAGAGTTTATCATACTTCAATAATTCAGGATGAAGTCCCAAATTTTCAGTATCAATGAGGTCGTTAGCATTTGGAATTATTAATTCATTTGGAAGAAGGACTTCGGTACTTTTATCCCTATTTAGAAGTTTATTGAACTTGGTCAGTTCAGCCAAATACTCTTGTTCCAAAATTTGTTTTAACTGCTCTAATTCATTTTGTCTCATCTGTAATCGTAGAACATCTACTGCTGAAGCTTTACCTACTTCTACAGAGGTTAACGCCAACTCCTCATAGGTTTTTAGCAAAGCCATATTTTCATCTAAAACAACTTGTTTCTCTTTTAAATCATATAGGCTGTAATAAGATTGTGATACGGATGCTACCAACTTTCTTTTTGCAATGGCTATATCTTCATAAATAGCATCGGATAGGGAACTGATATAATTCTCTCTTGCTGTAATTGCTCCAAATGAAGGCAACATTTGCTTTGCAGAAATCCTAAAACGCTGTGCTCCAGTTCGAGTTTCAGGTTCACTTACAAAATAACCTACCCCAAATTCTGTATTAGGTAATGTTTTGGCTTCATTTACTCGTTCGGTAGCTACTCGATACTTTAATTCAAAAGATTGAATTTCAGGATTGTTTGCCAATGCTTCATTGGTCAAGACATCTAATTGCTGTGCATTTACGTAAAGAGCCAAAAAATAAAAGCTAAGAACCAAGACGAATTTCATAGTGTTTTTTATCTGTTTCATTTTGATGCTTTTTTAAGTTGTAATTCTTGTTTCCAACTGTATAGCACAGGAACTACAAATAAAGTTATTAGAGCGATGACCATGCCACCAAAACTTGGTATTGCCATAGGAATCATAATATCACTTCCACGTCCTGTTGAAGTCAGTACAGGTAAAAGAGCGAGTATGGTTGTTGCTGTGGTCATTAAGCATGGACGAATACGTTTTGTTCCTGCTTCCACAACCGATGCTCTAATCTCCTGTTTGGTTTCAGGCGTGTTTCTATCAAAGGTTTGTGTGAGATAGGTCGCCATGACCACACCATCATCAGTCGCTATTCCGAATAAAGCAATAAAGCCAACCCAAACTGCGACACTCAAATTAATTGGGTGCATCTGGAATAAATCTCGTAGGTTCTCGCCAAAGACATTGATGTTCAAAAACCAATCCTGACCGTAGAGCCAAATCATTATGAACCCACCTGCAAAGGCTACTGCAATTCCTGTAAATACCATTAAGGATGTGGAAACTGAACGGAATTGAAAATATAGAATCAGAAATATGATAATTAAAGCCAATGGCACAACTACTGAAAGTGTTTTCTCCGCTCTGATTTGGTTTTCATACGTTCCTGTAAATTGATAACTAATGCCTTTTGGAACAACCAATTCTCCTGAATCGATTTTTGATTTTATCAAAGCTTGTGCATTCTCAACAACACCAACTTCTGCATAGTCATTTAGCTTATCGAATAAAACGTAACCGATTAAGAAGGTGTCCTCACTTTTTATGACTTGTGCTCCTTGCTCATATCTAATGTCAACCAATTCGCCTAATGGAACTGGATTGCCTTTTTCGACAGGCACATAGATATTCTTCAACTCATTTGGATTTGCCCTCAATTCTCTTGGATAGCGGACACGTACACCATAACGTTCTCGACCCTCAACTGTTTCAGTTAGTACCATACCACCAACTGCTACTTTGAGTACATCTTGCACATCTTGGATTGAGATACCGTAACGTGCTATCTTCTCTCTATCAATATCAATTAAGAGATAGGGCTTACCAACAATCCTATCCGCAAAAACAGCTTCGGTCTTAACACCTTCTACTTGTTTTAATATGTTTTCCAATTGAATACCAAAATCTTCAATTTGCTTTAGGTCTTGACCTTTGACCTTGATTCCCATTGGTGCTCTCATACCTGTTTGTAGCATAACCAATCGAGTTTCTATTGGCTGTAATTTTGGTGCAGAGGTAACACCTGGTAACTTGGTAACTCTAACAATTTCCTGCCATATATCATCAGCAGATTTGATTTCAGGTCTCCAATTTCTGTAAAGCTCCCCATCATTATCTTCAATTAACTCTTTAGAAGTAATTTTAGGCATTCTAACAGCTTTATCTGCATTATTTGGATTACTTATTATCGTTCCATTTTTAAGTTCAAAAAAACCGTTCTCATCAACTTTGTAGCGTTGGCGTTTTCCATCGCTATTGAGCATATATTCAGGCTTATACTGAATAAGGTTTTCATACATGGATAACGGTGCAGGGTCTAAGGCTGATTCAACACGTCCTGCTTTTCCAACAACCGTTTCAATTTCAGGAATACTTGCCACAGCCATGTCTAATTGCTGTAATACACGTTTGTTTTCTTCGACTCCTGCGTGTGGTAATGAGGTTGGCATCAGTAGAAAAGAACCTTCATTTAAAGATGGCATAAACTCTTTGCCTGTGTTTTGCATAATCAGAAACCCACAAATAACAATGACTGTCGGAATTGAAAGGGACAAGATTTTATTTGCTAAAGCCCATTTGAGAATGCGTGTATAATATCTTCTAAAGACTGTGAAGATTCCCAATAATCCAAAACAAATAAGACCTACGAATATGAGATTACAAAAGATACTGTTACCAACACCTAATGGTCGCCAATATTCAGCCAATAGAAATACGATTGCTAAAGCTGAAATGACAATATTGATGTAGTTTGCTTGATTTTCAGATATTCTATTTTCAGATTTCAGAATTGCTGTAATTCCAAATCCAATAAGAATCAGACCAAGCCAATAACCATAAATAATAGCTATTAATCCAAATAGTATTAAAGCACCATTGATAATATATTTTGAAACCTTTTTGATACTTCTTTTCTGAAATAAAAATGAAGCAAACGGTGGAATTAGGAACAAGGCTACAATAATGGAAGCTGTTAGTGCAAATGTCTTTGTAAATGCTAATGGTCTGAATAATTTACCTTCTGCACCAATCATTGTGAACACAGGAATAAAACTGATGATTGTAGTTAATACAGCAGTTAGTATTGCCCCTGAAACTTCTGATGTTGCATTGTAGACAACGGTGTTGATTGGTAATTTGTCTTGATTTTCGTCTAAATGCCTAATTATATTTTCAGATAGTATGACACCAACATCTACCATTGTTCCAATAGCAATTGCAATTCCTGAAAGAGCAACAATATTGGCATCTACACTAAATGCTTTCATTGCAATGAACACCATAAGAACTGCCACAGGTAAAAGCCCAGAAATCAGTATAGACGCTCGAAGATTAAATACCATGATGATAATAACCAAAATAGTAATAAGTATTTCTAAAGTTAAGGCTTCATTGAGCGTTCCTAATGTCTCTTTAATAAGTTCTGTTCTGTCATAAAATGGAACTATGGTCAATTGAGAGATTCGCCCATCCTTTAGTTCTTTAGTAGGTAAACCAGAGCTTAATTCGTTGATTTTATCCTTAACATTATTTATAACTTCCATCGGATTTGCTCCATACCTCGAAACCACGACACCTCCAACGACTTCTGCTCCTTCCTTATCCAATATGCCACGCCTTTCTTTTGGTGCAAGAGATACTTTTGCAATATCCTTTATTTTGATAGCAGTAAAATCTTCGGAAGTAACGACTGCATTTTCTATATCGGAGATAGACTTAATATAGCCTAAGCCTCTTACCAAATATTCAGCTTGGTTTATTTCAATGGTTTGTGCTCCAATATCTTTATTACTCTCCTTGACTGCCTTTACAATATGATGTAAGCCTATATTATATTGTCTCATCAATTCAGGGTTCACATCAACTAGGTACTCCTGCACATAACCACCAATTGAAGCTACTTCAGAAACACCACTTGCTGATGACAGAGCATATTTGACATAGTAGTCTTGAATGCTTCTTAATTCATGTAAGTCCCAACCACCTGTTACATTGCCATCTTTATCTCGTCCTTCTAATGTGTACCAAAATATTTGACCTAATCCTGTGGCATCAGAACCTAACGATGGGTTGACATCATCAGGTAATAAGTTACTTGGTAATGAGTTGAGTTTTTCAAGGATTCTGCTTCTGCTCCAGTAGAAGTCAACATCTTCTTCAAAGATGATATAGATGCTTGAAAACCCAAACATAGATGAACTGCGGATGGTTTTAACTCCTGAAATGCCTAATAAAGACGTTGTTAATGGATAGGTGATTTGGTCTTCAATATCCTGTGGCGAACGACCTTCCCATTTGGTAAACACAATTTGTTGGTTTTCACCAATATCAGGTATGGCATCTACTGCCACAGGATTATTGGGTAAAAAGCCAGTGTTCCAGTTAAAAGGTGCATGGACAATTCCCCATCCAATGAATAGGATGAGAAGCAAAACAGCTACAAGTTTGTTTTCTATTAAAAATTTGATGCTTTTATTTAGCATGAGGTTTGATGATTAAACAATTAGACATTGGTGTTGTGAAAACACCGAATACAGCAAATTATCCTCACGACATAAAGCCATAGGACAACATAGTCTAATGTTTAAAAATCAAATTAAATAGGACTCGTCAATCTTGTAGATTTGCCTGACGACGAGTGGTGGTTTGTATTCTCTAAAAGAATTAATATCTTCATCATAGTCTTCAAAAAGGTTGATGTAAGAGTAAATAAACGTTACTATAAATTGCTGTTGCTCAAAGGTAAGGCTGTCAAAAGAAATTTTTAACTCGTCTTGACCATCCATGACGATTTGTTCATCATTACAACAATTCTTTTTAGTCATAGAACAACCTTCCGATGAAGGGTTCTGCATTTCCATACCGCAACCTTTTGCTTTTTGAAATACGGCAGTTTCAACTAAAGTATCTCCACAATAATGCATATTAATAGTAAATGACAATGTAGAGAACAGCACTACAAAAGCCATCAAAACGGACATTATTTTATGGAATACTTGTTTCATAATCAATTACAAAGGTAGAAAATTTTAAATTACCTTATTTTAGATTAGTGAAAATTAAATATACATAATTATCACATTGATCCTCTAATTAAGAGGAAATAAGATATGGAAAAGCTTGAATTTTGTGCCATTTCGATAGTGAGTGCTTGAAAAAGTAAAATTATTACCTGAAATGCCATCATACTCTATACCGTTTTTATCGATTAAGTCTCCGCTTGGACTTGTATCAAACTTAATTTTTAGCTTCTCAATTATTTTATTCTTTATGTCCTGTAAATCATCATTCAGAACGAAGCCTAGCATTCCACCAAAATCTTGAAGCTGTGCATACTTTCCATTGAAATAACGATATGCACCTCCATCATATTTGTTTTTATTTAATTTATAGTAAACGTATTTGTTGGTGTGTTTTTTTTTGGAATTGAGAATTAGATTCTTACACTCAAACGGAAAGTAATTTTTATTCTTCCAAAATGTGTTTGATATTTTAATATCGTAGTACCCTTCCACTTCGGTATTAGCTTCGCTTTCTCCGTTTACATCAAATATCGCTTCGAATTCAACATTATTTCTCAAATACCTCCTTATATATCTTGCAATGCGATTTTCAATTTTCGGATATTCTTTGTTGCTTTCGTCAGTTATTTCATTTTTTAACTCTGAACTATCATGGTTTTTGTAGAACTTTAAAATATGATGAAATACTTGATCTAACCAGAAACTGTCATCTAGTTCATTAATTAGAGTTCTGTTGAATGGCAATTGTTTTGTTTTTGGAATAATTATATACTCTCTATCCATTCAGCAATCTTTTTAGGATTTCACGACCATCTTCAAATGCTTTTGTTTCAGTCCAGTTTGTATTATCATCCTTTTTGAGTATATAAATACAATCTTCACCATAAATCATTTCTTGAGAGGCTAAGAAGTTCTCCGTAACATCATTCTTAAAAATTTCATTAAGTGTATATTTTGAAACTTTCTTTGAGGTTTGACTGTTCTTTTCTGAACTATTTAAGAACACATCAAAAACTAATAAACTGAAATCTTTGTAATGATAAAAGTCCTGATTAAGTGGGTTTTTGAAAAAAGGCTTTAAGGTTAATTTTAGTTGTTCCTGATATTTGCCGATAGATGAATTTTTTACAGTAGCTTTTTTAATTAAAGAATCTTTAATTCTTTGCTTTTCGTTATAAGACAATTCATAAAGGTCAAATATTAGACTATTTAATTTCTCTTTATGTTGATTCTTGTATTCAATGGA
>NZ_JAGSPD010000022.1 GCF_019203985.1 Winogradskyella luteola
AACTAAGCTATAATTAACTCGAATTAATTAACTTTAGACTACGGCGGAAAATGACTCGCATACTTTCCCTCAACTAATCATACACAAAACCATTGCAATAATATGGCAGAACACGACGAAAAAAAGAATGAATTGAATAAGAGTGAAATTCTGACAAACTTATTATGGTTTGCTTTTGGAGTAATTGGTGGAATCCATTACTATTCAAAATCGGAATATTTGATTTGCGGAATTATGTTTTTAGTCGGGATTTTATACGTATACCAGTTAATTAAATCAATAGCAAGAAAATGAAAAGAATACACTTTGGAAATTTGAATAAAAAGAGTCGTTGGATTTTTATTACCCCTGATTTTCGTTGGATTATTTTTAATAATAAATGGAGCATTTAATTTTATTGAATTTGAGAACCCAAAAGCACATAAGTATTTGAATGCTTTAGGATACGTAATTGTTTTCGGATTTAGTACGCAGATGTTTTGGTATAAAAATTACGTTCAATGGAACAGTAGAGGAATGCTAATACGAATTAAATCATTTTTAGGAAAAAATATAAAATTTAAAGAAATCACATCATCTGAATTGATAAACAAAAAACTGATTTTAAAAACTGTTTACGGAAATAGTATTGAATTTGATTTGAGTGAAATTGTGGAATCTGACTTGGAAAAACTATATGAAATAATCAGAAAAAATACTATTGCCGAAAATGTATAACCGTAATTCCGAGTGGATTCGGACGTAGTCGAATCTACTCGGAATTGCTAACGTCAGTACTTAAACAAAAATTGACTCATATTAATTCGTAACTGACGGTTATACAATACCGCTAAAGTCAATCTAAAAAAAATGAAATTAAAAAACTGGAGCTTTTTGCTAATCATTTTGCTCGTATTCTATTCTTCTTATGGACAAAAACAAGAGATTGATAATCAACTTTATGGTACCTGGAATTCAATTGGCTACGGACAACAGTTAAAGATTTCAAAAAAACATGCAACACTCTACGATACCTACGAGAGTGTATGTAACCTAAACACAAAATTACCAGTAGCTTATTTAGAAGAATTCTATAACTTAACCAAATTGACAAAAGATAGTTTGCAGCTAGAAGTTGGTTTTACAAAATACAATTTCATACGCTCTCAAGAAGCAAAACCTTGTACGAAAAACAAAAACAACCCTTTATCAAATTTCGATGCATTATGGCAAACCTTCAATGAAAACTACGCATTTTTTGATTTAAGGACAATTGACTGGAAATATATAAAGCGCAAGTATCGTAAGCAGTTATCAAAAAAATCAACGGATTTTGAACTCTACAAAGTGCTTAATGAAATGATTTCAGAATTAAACGATGGACACGCATCTATCGAAATACCTGAATCTTTAGAGAGTCAAATTGATGAAAATAATAAAGATAGTGATGACTTACGTAAAAAAGTGATTTATGCTATAAACCAAAAATATATTACTGAGCATAAAACATACAATAAAGGACTTATAAATTGGGGACTTGTAAACGATAACGTTAGTTACATTCAATTTAATGACTTTGAAGATTTGGCAAATTATAATATTTCTAACGACCTGACAACCGAGCAATTTGCTGACGAATATTGGGAAAAAGCAGACGAAAGTGTAAATTACACAAAAGATGTTTTAGTAAGTTTTAAAGAGCAAATGGAAATTATCTATGATGACATTAAAAACACTAAATCCTGTATAATAGATGTACGTTTTAATGGCGGTGGATTTGACCAAGTCGGATTAGAAATTTTAAGCTACTTTACAAATAATAAAATAATGGCTTTTTCTAAAAAAGCAAGATCGGGAAATGGATTCACAGAGTCTCAAAACATTTACATTGGCCCAAATGGGAAAAACTACAAAGGAAGTTTGTACATACTAACAAGTCCTCAAACAGCTAGTGCAAGTGAAATATTTGTATTAGCATCACAGAGTATTGAAAACGTTATCACAATTGGTTCAAATACAGAAGGAATACTATCTGACGTACTCTCCAAAAGGTTACCGAATGGCTGGGAATATGGACTATCTAATGAAGTTTATCTTAGCGTAAATGGAATTAGCTATGAAAAGATAGGAATTCCTACAAACTATGATTTGGACTATGTAAGAGACACAAAAGAATTTTATAACAGTCTATTATTAGAGTTGAAAACCAAAGACAGAGCCATCGAAAAAGTTATTGAATTGAGTGAGTAAAGACGACCTCTAAATGACTATAAATAATTACTTGTTCTTGAAAAAATCAGAAAAACATAAAATAAGAATTATTCTATAACAGCTAGATGTCCTTTCATTGCATAAAAAAGAGCATTCAGTTTAGAATGCTCTTTTTGATTTGGATTAATCAATTCTCTTAAATAAGACCTAATTATTAAGTTATTCAAACTTATATAATTTATTCCTTCACAACAGGAAATCTGTCCTTTCAAGCTAATTTTTTTATTTTTAGGACACGTGTTCGGTTTGTCGCAAATACTAAAAAGATTATATCAAGTCATCTAAAAAAAAGAGCACTCTTTTTTGAATGCTCTTTCTTGATTTGGATTAATCAATTCTCTTATTAAATCAGTCCCTATTAATAAGTCAATCCAAACCTATATAATTTATAAGCCCAAAATAAGAATCTGTTTTTTTAAGCTAAAATTTTTATTTTTTGAACACATGGCAATTTATGGCAAACTGTGTATAGGTCACTAAATGTTTGTTGTTCTTAAAGTTTATTATACTTTTAAGTGGAATAATATAATTATATCTATTAGCCAATATTTGAATGAATTATTTGAAACCAATACATCAGAATCTGATCTCAATGGTTTAGAAATGGCATTTAATGCAACAAAATTTCAAATAGAACTAATGAATAAATACTGTATAGTTATTGATAATTAATATCATAAAAGCATTAAAATCAGCTTGCTTTTCTTTAAATGAAACAACTCCTCAGCTACATTTTGCCTATTACAAAAACTGTAGAGTCTAAGTATAGTGGCACTTTAGAAATTACGTGGCATAACGGCAAAAAGCATCTTAACTCAAAAAATGCCAATTACAGTTATGGTTCTTTACAACGTATTTTAAAATATGGGTTGGACAAAATAAATCTATCCCAAATCGATACTGTATTAATTCTAGGTATGGGAGGCGGAAGTGTTATTGAAACATTAAGGCAAGACTTTAACTATAGTAAATCTATTACTGCAGTAGAAATTGACCCTATAATTATTGAAATAGCCAATACCGAATTTGGTATTTCAGAAAACGAAAATTTAAAAATTCACTGTGCTGATGCCTTAGAATTTGTAAAGTATACCACTAAAAAATTCGATTTAATCATCGTAGACCTTTATATAGATCTTTCTGTCCCCAGTCAATTTCTTTCCGAAACATTTTGGGACGATATCCTTAAACTAAAATCCTCTAAAGGAGATATTATCTTTAATGCATCCGTAAAAAATTCCAAAAACAAAACACTAAAACAACTTATTGAGTATTTAAAAACAAAAATTTATAAGGTTGAAGTTTTTGAAAAAGTAAACAATACCAATACGTTAGTTGTTCTAAAACGTTTGTAAGCGAATATTTTGTAACTTGGCTTTATATGGAATATAGTATTGGCAAAGGCATTGAAATTTTAGAACAAACACCAAAAACCTTAAAGTCTTATTTGGGGAATCTTTCCGATGATTGGATTTTTTGTAATGAAGGAACTGGCACTTGGAGCGCTTACGACATTGTCGGGCATTTAATCCATGGAGAAAAAACAGATTGGATACCACGAGTACATATTATTTTGAACAATTCTGGTCAGAAGGTTTTTCAGCCCTTTGATAGGTTTGCCCAGTTTGAAGCTTCAAAAGGAAAATCACTCTCCAATTTACTTGATGAATTTGATACTTTGAGACAGAACAACCTCAATACATTAAAAGATCTAAATCTATCTAACGATCAATTACAATTTAAAGGTATTCATCCAGAATTGGGTGAAGTGACCTTGTCACAATTATTAGCAACTTGGGTCACACACGATTTAGGGCATATTGCACAAATAAGTCGGGTAATGGCAAAGCAATACAAGACCGAAGTCGGATCCTGGATAGACTATATTTCAATTCTAAACTAATCACTATGAAAAGACAATGTCCAGAATGTGGGGATAGAATTATTGGTAGAATAGATAAAAAATTCTGTAGTGATGGCTGTAGAAATACACACAACAACCGCATCAATAAAGATTCTAAAAACCTAATTAGGAACACCAACAACCGATTACGAAAAAATTACAGGATTCTCGAAGCTTTAAACCCCAATAAAAAAACCAAATGCTCAAGAGCAAAAATGATAGAAAAGGGCTTTGACTTTAATTACTTTACAAGTATTTATAAAACCAAAGCCGGTACTATCTATTACTTTGTATACGACCAAGGCTATCTACCTTTAGAAGGTGAGTATTATGCATTGGTAAAACGCGATGACTAATAATTTTTACTTTTTCGTTTTACTGTTCCAATTTTCACCTTTAAGCTGTAATGCGGCTTTTAAAATATCTTTTTGACTAATCTGCCCAACCAATTTGCCATTTTCTACAATCGGGAAACGTCGTCTCTTAGACTGTAAAAATTTATTGGCCGCATCAAACACATCCATATTACCATCAATGGTTTCTACATCTGTGGCCATTCGTTTTTCTACATTATCGTGTTCTAGAGGCATATTATAATATCGGCTTTCGCTAAGTTGCTTTAGACAATCACCTTCTGAGATAATACCAACCAGTTCACGTTGGTTATTTACCACGGGACCACCAGATATTTTGTGCTTTATGAGAGACTCAACCACTTCTTGTACAGATTGGTCGGGTTTAAACGTTATAAGATTAGTGGTCATATAATCTTTCACTTTCAATGCCACTTGCTCGTTAGTACTTTGTTGTTGCTTTCGCGAACCTTGAAAACTTTTTATTCCCATAACGATATATTTTTAGAGTGAATCTTAAAGTTACTGAAAATTAATTGGTTAACAAAATACTGAGCCTTTGGTCTAATATTCTGTATTTTTATCGTTAAGAACTAAACTGAAATTGAAAAAGCAAATAAGTGTTATCGGCTGCGGATGGCTTGGGTTTCCTTTAGCCAAAAAATTGATTGAAGAAGGTTGCACAATTAAGGGTTCAACTACGTCTAAGGATAAGTTAGAAAAACTCAAAAAAGCTTCTGTTGATGCCTATATCGTTACGTTGAACGAAAATGGCATCTCAGGAGATTATACCGAATGCTTAGCTAAAAGCGAAACGGTAATCATTAATATTCCGCCAGGACTGCGAAAGCATCCATCAAAAAATCATATTGTTGAACTAAAGCATTTAGTATCCGCCATCGAAAATCAAAGCATTAAAAACGTGCTTTATATCAGCTCTACTTCTGTTTTTAAGGATGAAGTCCATTGTCCTATAATTGGAGAAAATACAGCGCCAAATGCCACTTCAAATTCAGCAAAACAGTTAATTGCTATTGAGCAAATGCTTCAAGCCAATACCAATTTCAAAACTACTATTCTTAGATTTGGAGGTTTATTTGATGCAGAGCGGCATCCTGCTAAATTTTTGTCAGGAAGAAAAAACATTTCAAATCCAAATGCACCAATCAACTTAATCCATAAGGAAGATTGTATCGCCATCATTTCAGGTTTAATAAAACAAAATATTTGGAATATCTCGCTTAACGCTGCGCATCCTCAACATATGAATAAACAAAGCTATTATACAACATATAGCAAACGTTATAACTTACCCTTACCAAGCTTTAATTTCACAGAAAAAAGCAAAGGAAAACAAGTGGACAGTTCTAAATTGGTACAGCTTTTGAAATATAGTTTTAAACAGGCACCTTAGAAATTAATGGATAACCGTATAATTAATAGTTTTTTAAGACGTAAATCCTTAAATTTTTATAGTTTTAGCCCTTTAAATATAGAACACAAATGAAACAGATTACAATTGCAGTTATTATGCTATTCTCGGTAAGTAGTTTTGCCCAGTCTAATGCAGATTTAAAAGCTCATTACGAAGCTTATTACCAGCAAATGAAAAAACAAGGTGATGTACAAGGTATAATCAATGCTATGACGCATCTTAATATTTTAGAGCCATCCGTTGCCAGACAAGACACATTAGCTTATTTGTACCTTTCTGAAAGCAAATACATGCAGGCATTGAACACCATTGGTGTTGAAAAAAATGCTACGGATTCTGATATCAATGTTGAAGTAAAAGCAGTAGCGCTTAAAAATTTGAATCAACCTAAACTCGCTTTAGAGCAGTTTGAAGTGCTTTTTGCACGTAAGCCCAACGTATACTTAGCTTATGAAATGGCTGATATGAAACTACAGACCAGCGATATCGCAGGTGCCAAGAGTAATATTGAATATGGTTTAGCCAACGTAAAAGATGATATGAAACGTGCTTTTTACGAAACACAGCAACCATATGAAACCTCGATGAAGGCAGCTTTATTGTACTTAAAAGGTATAATGTTGTATTCGGAAAACAAAACAAATGTTGATACCGCCATTAAACTAATGAATGATGCCCTAGCAATTGACCCTAACTTTAATATGGCAAAAGTATCTCGTCAGGCTCTAGAAAATCAAAAAGCACAACAAGCAGCAGCCGCACAAAAGAACTAAAAAAAGATAAAAATATATTTATACAAAAAATGCTGCTCAATGAGCAGCATTTTTATTTTTGTCTATATTAATTTATTACCAGATTCTAACACGTTTTTCTGGTTCTAAGTACATGGCATCTCCTTCCTTAATATCAAATGCTTCGTAAAAGGCATCTATATTTTTTAAAGGTTGTGTTGCTCTAATATGACCAGGTGAATGTGGATCTGTATTAATTTGCGTTCTTAAGGCTTCATCTCTAATCAAGGTTCTCCAAACTGTTGCCCAAGACATAAAGAAACGTTGTTCTGGTGTAAACCCATCAATGTTATCTGGTCTTCCGTTTTCTTCAAAGTGCAACTGTAATCCATCGTAAGCACCAAGTACGCCACCTAAATCACCAATGTTTTCACCCAAAGTAAATGGTCCGTTTACATAAACGCTATCTAAAACCTCAATAGCAGAATATTGATCTGCTAAAGCTTTTCCTCGTTTTTCAAATTCCTTTAAATCTTCGTCAGTCCACCAATTGTTTACATTACCATCACCATCAAAACGAGCGCCAGAATCATCAAATGCATGAGAGATTTCATGACCGATTACTGCTCCAATACCGCCATAATTAACAGCTTCGTCAGCAGTATAATTATAAAAAGGTGGTTGTAAAATTGCAGCTGGAAAAACAATCTCATTATTTAATGGATTAAAATAAGCATTGACCATTTGTGGTGGCATTCCCCATTCACTTTTATCAACAGGCTCATTAATCTCCTCTAAATTTTTCTTTTGGGACCAATGCCCTACAGCCAGCATGTTCTCAGCATAAGAATTGCCCTCTTTTACTTGCAGATCAGAATAATCTTCCCACTCATCAGGGTATGCTATTTTAACCGTAAATTTATCTAATTTTTCAACGGCTTTTTTCTTTGTTTCTTCACTCATCCAATCTAACTTGGTAATACGGTTTTGAAACGCAGTAATTACATTTGCAATCATTTTTTCTGCTTTTTCTTTAGCCTCAGGTGGAAACTTTGCCTGTACATATAATTGACCAACAGCTTCACCCACACTACCATCTACTGTGCCTAAAGCACGCTCATCCGCAGGACGCATTTTTTTAGATCCGTTGAGTGTTTTTCCGTAAAATTCCCAATTCGCTTTTTCAATTTCGGTAGTTAAGAATCCTGCAGCACCATTTAATGTGCTCCAATCCATAAGGGTTTTTATATCTTCAATTGAAGTCGACTTTAAAAATGCATCCATAGCTTTCATATACTTTGGTTGCATAACCAATAATGTGTCGACTTTCTTTTCAATACCCATATCGTCCATAAACTTTTGCCAATCGATAGATGGTACCATCTCTTGCAAATCTGTGAGTGCTGTTGGGTTATTAAAGTTTCTTATATCTCTACTTGCTACTTTATCTAATCGTGGTTCAGCTAACTGCGTTTCCATTGCTAAGATTTTCTCAGCGGCAGTACGTGCATCTGTTTCAGTATAATTAACATATTGTAGCATTCTCGTTATATGATCAACATATTTGCCTCTGATCTCTTTGGTCTTTTCGTCTTGATCTAAATAGTAATCGCGCTGTAAACCCAAACCAGCAGGAAAAACCCAAGCTGTATTCATGCTACTATCGTTAAGATCTGGATTAGACCCAATGCCAACAAATGGTGCACCAATGCCAAGCGTTGAAGCAAATACGGTTTGCATATCGTTAAGGTTATTAATACCATCTATCTTATCTAATAATGGCTGTAATGGCTTAGTACCAGCTTCATTACGGGCAATGGTATCTAGCTCAGATTCAAAAATCAAAAGTGCTTTTTGTTGATCAGAGCCCTCTTTATAAGTGCCCAATTCCTTTGAAGTGTTTAATATCTCCAACACATCTTGTCTGGTAGATTTACGTAACACCCCGAATCCTCCCCAACGCGATTCGTCGTCTGGGATTGCATTGGTTTCCATCCATTTACCGTTAACGTAATTGTAAAAGTCTTCTTTAGGACTTATTGTTGTGTCCATGTTTTCCAGAATAATTCCGGGGATTTTTTCTTCCGCCATGGCAGTGTCTTTCTTGGCTTCGTCTTTACATCCTAAAACAGTAAAGAAAGCCAAAGCTGATAGCGCTAGTACGCGACCCAAATTGGTTTTCATAATTTGATTTGATTAATTCGAATTAAAAGTAATTATAAATAAGACCGTTAATCCACTGAAACGTTACAACTTAACAAAACTTTAAGATTAATATAGATTAGTATTCAGCCTTAATTTTATTGTATTTATCGCGTTCTAATTTCTTATTGATTTGATAGTTAAGATTTGAAAACGCAATCAGAACCTCTTTTACACTTTCTAGTTTTAAGTTGTCGTCAATGTTATCTAAAGTCAGATTTTCATTGAGTCTATAAAGCGAAGTCTCAATAATAGCCATTCTAGATATAATCGGGTTGGTTTTAAAATTTGTGGGCAATGCGAGTTTAAATTCCTCAATAAACGTTCTAAGCAAGTCTTTGTCACCATTAAAAAAAGACAAATCAGCTTTTTTTAGAT
This sequence comes from Winogradskyella luteola, assembly GCF_019203985.1. Classification (GTDB taxonomy): domain Bacteria; phylum Bacteroidota; class Bacteroidia; order Flavobacteriales; family Flavobacteriaceae; genus Winogradskyella; species Winogradskyella luteola. The sequence continues at coordinate 9,253 of NZ_JAGSPD010000022.1, forward strand.
AATTGATTTGAATTGCCAACTCTTGGTATTTTTCCCAATTAGCTACTGCCTTTTCTGCACCTGAACTTAACACGTAATCCGTATAGTTAAAGTTTTCTATAGCCTTTGCGGTTATTACTGTTTTTTGGTTTGTGGTTTCTGCCTCAGCTTTATCTTCCTTAGCGTTGTCAGTACCACAACTTATCAACATTAAAAAACATATGCTTAGAAGTATTAATCCGATCTTCATAGGTTATATAATTTGTCTGTAAATATACTTAAACTATAATTCTAGGTTTGTAGTATATCCTAAAATTAAGATTATCAACTTCTTAAACAATTCATCTTTTTTATGAGAAAAATACTATTTCCGCTTCTAATTTCTTAGTATTTTTGAGGATACTCTAATCTTGAATAGAATGGCTTCTAAAATACTAATCATTGGTGCTTGTGGACAAATAGGAACTGAGCTGACCACAGCACTACGGGAAATCCATGGCGTTAACAATGTTATTGCAAGTGATATCAATACCAGAAAGTTAGACCTCGTATATTCTGGTCCTTTTGAGATAATTGATGCCAAGAATTTTAATGCTATTAAGGATTGTTGTGTCAACCATAATATTGACACGGTTTATCTTATGGCTGCTTTACTTAGTGCCACAGGTGAAAAATACCCGATGGAAGCTTGGGATCTTAATATGAACTCTCTTTTCCATGTCCTTAATTTAGCAAAAGGAGGCACTATAAAAAAAGTATATTGGCCAAGTAGTATTGCGGTTTTTGGCCCAACAACTCCAAGTGAAAATACACCTCAGCATACCATATGCGAACCGACAACCGTTTACGGCATAACCAAGCAAGTGGGCGAGCGTTGGTGTGAATACTACCATAAAAAATATGGAGTTGATGTGCGTAGCATTCGCTATCCAGGAATTATAAGTCATAAGGCAATGCCAGGTGGAGGCACAACAGATTATGCTGTTGAAATCTATCACGAGGCGATAAAAAAAGGAAGTTACAAATGTTTTTTATCCGAAAACACAAGCTTACCTATGATGTTTATGGACGATGCCATAAAAGCCACTACAGATTTGATGGCTGCCAATTCTAAAGATTTAACCATTAGATCTAGTTATAATCTATCTGCGATTAGTTTTACTCCAAAAGATATTTTTGAAAGTATTAAATCCCAAATGCCAGAATTTACAATCACCTATAAGCCTGATTTTAGACAGGCTATTGCAGACTCTTGGCCGTCTTCAATTGATGACAACATCGCTAGAAAAGATTGGGGCTGGAAGCATAACTATGATTTAGATACCATGACAAAAGTGATGTTAAAGGAGTTGAAAAAGAAATATGACTAACTAGAAACCGAAGTTTATGCATCAATATAAAGAAGCTTTTGAAAAGTGTTATTCTTAATGACAAAACTAAACACTCTTTAAGCAGTCTCTTTTAGTCCTCTAGATAATCTTCAGTACAAATTTAAAGTAGTATCAAGTACATTTCATGAACTTAAACAGATGAGTTTAACAGAAAAATAACAAACTCCATAGCGTTGATAATCAATTAAATATTATTTTTATAGTCCATATTATTCCGAAAAAATATCGGACAGTCTTACTAACTATCATATATCAATCGTGTTTTAAAACATACATTAACTAAAATTGATAATTAAGACGCTATGAAAAAAATATCAAAATGTTTACTCGTTATAGGATTACTTATTCTAGTAAGTTGTGCTTCTAATGTTAAGACAAAAAAATATACGGACGAAGATTTTAAGAATTTTAAAACGTTTGCCTATTTGCCTAACACCGCATTTGATACAGATGAGTTCAATAACGGTTCTGATAAATCAATTGAAGAATCTTTAATTGCTGTAATGAATGACAAAATGGTTGAAAAAGGATTCTCGGTGAATAGGGATAATCCTGATTTACTGGTTTTGTTGACAACTTCTAACGAGATTAAAAGTAATTTACAAAACAGAAATAATTTTGAACAAGCACCTATTGGCGGTGGTAACTCCAACAGTCCAAATTATGCTTCAGTAAGTTCTACTGATTACAAAAGATATTACAGTAAAGGAGAGGAAGAGATAAGTAATAGGCCTTACAAAAAAGGAACTTTAATTGTCGAGGTTTTTAACAGAAAATCCAAAGAATTGATATGGGTCGGTATTGCAGAAGATTTTAAAGCACATATTTCGGATCAGACATTAATGACACGAATGATAAATGAGGTTTTTAAAGAATTTCCCAGATAATGATTTTTCAATGATATATAGTTGTTGGTGAAAGGTGTAAACCAATATTCACCTCAATAAATTAGAAATCATTTTATTGATAATCGTTAACTTAAAAGTTAAACAGGCTCTTATTTAAGAGTCTGTTCTTGTTTTCTAAAATCACGAACGAGACTCTTAAATCCCCTAAAACAAGAGCTAAAAATCGCTTTGTGTTTCAAATTGACCTTAGCCTATTGGGGTAATTAAATACATGAAATCTGATTTGCCACCAAATCTCATTAGGGCATGACTTTAAAATAGAGTTCAAACAATTGAAATCCGTTTTTAATTTTGAAACAAAATGTTGCTATCGTAGGTTTGTATCGATTGTATTAATAACTTGTAAAAGAAATGAGACATAATTATTAATGACAATAACTGTTTATAAAATCAATAGTAGTATATAAAGATCATCTTACTTCTAGTTTAAAATAATTCCGAACTATTAACTAGGTATTAATAGTGAACTAGACAAAGCATTTATAATGAATTTAGACGTCGTATTTCCTAAAAGTACAGAGCTCAAAAAGTATATTAAGTATTTTTTATTTATTAAAAATGATCAAATTAATTATAACCGAAAGCATGTGAGTTATCCTAACACAAACTGTTGCTTAGGTTTACTTAAAGGAAGTAAGTTAATTACTGTTTCAAAAAATGAATATAAAATCACAGATTCTGATGGGTTTTACAGCTACTTAACGGGGATTTATGAACAACCCAAAACATTTCATTACATCGGTAAATTTGATGAAATCTGTATTGATTTTGAGCCATTAGGCATTGAAGCATTAACAGGTATTAAAGTATCAAATTTAAAATTTATAGATGAAGTTGTAGAGAATCAGTTTAATAGTTCTTGGAAAGAGATTTATAACTTTATTTACGCTACGGACAATATCTCTTTGAGAGCTGAACTCTTGGAAGATTTTTTTCTAAAAAAAATTAGTTTAAACCATCGAGACAAATTCATTCCCTTTAATGAAATTTTTGTAAACAAAATCTCTTACTTACAAAATGAGTTCAATCTTAGTTACAGATCAATTCACCGTCTTTACAAAGATAATTTAGGCCTATCCCCAAAACAGTTTATGAATATTTTAAGGTTCAGGAGCATTATTCAAAACAATAAGCACAAAAATGGGCACATGCTAGATTTAAACTATGGTTATTACGATCAAAGTCATTTAATAAGAGAGTTTAAGACTTTTACCAACCTTACACCAAGACAGTTTACACAAAGAGTAAGTTCCATTGAAAGTGCAGTTTGGATGGAAATTCAATAATTGGCAGATTTATCCTATCTAGTTTTAATGTTAGAATTTATTTTTGGATTCAACTAACATTGAAAACTTACCTTATGAAACGAAGTCACAAGCAATCCTTTTTTTTACTTTTTTTATTTCTCATTTTATTTAGTTGCAATTCCCAAAACTCTAACAATAGTCATTACAGTTACAAAAGCATAGATAATGGCCCATTTAAAGTAAAAACCTATACTCTAAAGAATGGCCTTGAAATTTTTCTTGTTCCAAAGAAAGACAAGCCTAGAATAGAGACAAGAATAATTGTTAGGGCTGGGAGTAATCAAGACCCTACCCATGCTAGAGGCTTAGCACATTATCTAGAGCATTTATTATTTAACGGTACTGATAAAATAGGAGCATTTAACTTTGAGAAGGAAAGACCATTATTAACGAAGATTGAAAACTTATTCGAAAAACATCGTAAAACGGATAATCTAGAGAAAAAAAAGGAGATATATGCTAAAATAGATAGTTTATCTTTTGAAGCATCAAAGTATTCTCGTCAAAGTGAATACTCAGATCTAATGATCGAAATGGGTATTGGTTTTTTAAATGCATTTACCAGAACAGACATAACAGGCTATATGAACAGTATACCTTCTAATCAACTAGAAAAATGGCTGACCTTAGAAGCAGAAAGATTTAAAAATCCTGTTTTTAGAGGCTTTCACACAGAGCTGGAAACGGTGTACGAAGAAATGAATGTTAGAACTCAAAACGGATATATACTAGCGTTAAATAAACTCAAAGAAAATACATTTAACAACAAACATTACCAAGCCATATTGGGTACGGCAGAAAGCCTTAAAAATCCGTCTTTATTAGAAACAAAAAAGTTTTACGATACTTATTATGTGCCAAATAATATGGCTATTATTCTTTCAGGCGATTTTGATATTGAGAATGTAATTCAACTAATTGAAACACATTTTGGCAAGATGGCTTACAAAACACTGCCTTCTGAAAAAAAACCTGCTACACCATTATTGACCTCAAATAAAAAAGCAACAATTTATACACCAGAAAAAGAATCAATATCAATGTATTACGTTTTAGAACCTTCAAACTCAGCAAATGCGCATATCGCTGAATTTGTAGAAATGTTATTTCTTAATGGAAATGTGGGTGTTGTTGATATTGGCGATGTTAATGCCAAGACCAATTGGTTCAATACATCTTATCAACATTACTATAAAAACTTTAGCACTCATTTTCTCGAAGGCGAACCTGTAGATGGGATAAGCCTAACAGAACTAGAGAACATTGTACTAAAGGATATAGATAGACTTAAAACTGGTGAATTTCCTGAATGGATGCTAAAAGCTACAGCAAACGATTTAAATAAGCGGTTTTTATCTATGGTAGATTCAAATTCTGGAATCGTTAGCATTATCACTGAAGCCTTTGCAAGAGGTATAGCAATTGAAGATGTTTTTGCAAAACAGCAAAAGTTTCACAACATTACTAAGCAAGACATAATACAGTTTACGAACAAGTATTATAATCATTATTCAATAGTTTATAAAAGACAAGGAGAAAATGATTTTCAAAAATTAGAAAAACCAAAAATTACGGCAATTAGTTCTGAGAATAGTACTAAAAATTCAGCCTTCGGAAAAAAAATAAAATCAATTGACGTCAGCCCAATTGAACCAAAACTTGTTGATTTTAACTCTGATCTTGAGCAAATTACTCTTAAAAACGGAACCATAGTCAATGTCGTAAAAAATGAAAATAACGATCTCTTTAATTTTAGACTTGTTTTTGACAACCATATTAGCAATGAATTAAAAATGTCTAGCAAGTATATTAAACAGGTAGGCACCAGCAACTATTCTTCAGAAGAATTAAAGACGGAACTTTACAAAATAGGTGCTGATTTTAATTTAGTAAGCAACAAAGATAACACTACACTTTTCATAAATGGAATATCTAAAAACTTAGAAAGAACTCTAGATTTAGTATTAGAATCTTTAGTCAACCTAAAAGAGGATAAAAAAACACTTAATTCACTGATAAAATCAGAACTGGATAAAATTGAAAATCAAAAAAACAATAGAAGTCAATTAATGACAAGAGCTTTAAACTTGGTTAATTATGGGCCAGAATATGCGTCAAAAATATCACTAACAAAAAGTGATTTGGATAAATTAGAAGCAAAGGAAATATTACAACAGGTGTCCAGACTTTTCAACAGAAAGCAAGAGATTTACTTTTATGGCTCTAAAAGTTCAAAAGAGCTTTTCGAGATATTCAATAAAAAATTTAATAATGATATTGTATCTGTTAACAATAAATCTGTTGTAACAAAAATTAAAAATCAGAACAACACTAATAATGTTTATTTGATAGACTATAAAAGCAAACAAATAGATATCTGCTTTACTGGTCAATTGAATACCTTCAACAAAAATAAGCATGGAATGTACATTTTATTTGAGAATTATTTTGACCAAGTAATCAATGAACAAATAAGAGAAACAAAGGGATTGGCATATAATGCATACAATACAATTGAATACCCAAAGTACTATTACAGCAATTACTATCATTATACAAGCGTAGGAACACAAACTGATAAATTCGAAGAAACACTGAGTATCAATAAAAATCTAATTGAGAACTTACCTATCGAAGAATCAACATTTAAAACAGTGAAGAAAAGACTTGAAACTTTATGGGGTTCTGGCAGAATTACAAAAAATGGTATCTTATATCATTATGAAAGAGCAAAAAATAGAGGCTTAGGTTATGATTATAGAGCACACTATATTAAAGGAATATCTGATGTGACTTTAGAAGATTTTCAAAAGTTTTACGAAGAATCAATAAAAAAACACAACTACAATCTTATACTTATTGGAGATTTAAATGAAATAGATCGGTCTAAGCTAAGTGAATATGGTAAAAATATTGAACTTAGTAAAGAAACTTTGTTCGGTGAGGATTAGCTCTGATTATTCAAGTGTTGCCCCAAATGGGTAATGATAGAAATCATTTAATAAAACACACAAAGCCCATAAGCGACAGCAAACAAAAATCTCACTTAATTTTTGAGTGAGATTTCTTTTACTCTTCTGATTACCTTACTATCAAACCAGTTCATCGCTTTGCAAAAAAGCGCATGGTGAGATGCTTAGGGTTTAAAGAATTTAAATCCGCCAAAAGAACTTTGTCTGGTATTGAAATGGTGCATATGATTAAGAAAGATCAATTGATTTCTAATAGAAAATCTATGTTTAAATCATTCTATGCTTTAGCTATTTAGAACAGTATTTAACAACTATATTAGATTTAAATTTATTAGATGCGACAGATACATAGTTTCAAATTAAAGATTATAAATAAAATTAAACATCCTTTAAAAAATTGTCCGACTTTTTGTTGCTGATCCACTTTTTTTAAAACATAATTCACACATTATTTTTCCAAAATTATTCTTTCTATTTCTTCTAAACTTTTATTGATGGCAATTATTTCTCCAGTTTCGTTTAGTAAATAGTTGAAAGGTATTGCATTTATTCCATAGCTATTTGCTATAAATTCTGATTCGTCCAATCCATTTTTCCAAGGTAATTTTTCTTTCTCTAAACCTTTTAGCCAATTTTGTTTACTCTTATCAATTGATATACTTACAATTTCAAAGTTATTTTTATTCATTCTTTTATACAAATCAATCATGGCTGGATGTTTTTTTATACAAGGTTGACACCATGACGCCCAAAAATCAATTAATATTTTCTTCCCTAATAATTGCTTAAATTTCAATGAATCACTTTTAGTACCTGTAATTGTAAAATTGATAAATGGGTCTCCTAATTTACTTTTTTCAAGCTGCAGTATTCCTCTTTCAATTACTTCTATTTCAGATTTTAGCTGAAAAGAACTATCTAAATAAGCATATATTTTCTTTAATTGGGCTAAATTGAAAATTTTATCTCCTTTGATGGCTTCATCGGCTACCAATGTCCCAACGATACTATTTTTCGGGTTATTATATGCTAATTCAGTAAGGTGATCAGCTACAAGATTATCAAAGTTTGGTTTGGATTTATTTTCCTTTTTAAATTTACGAAACTTAGCCACTAACTCATTTGATTTTGAACCTGATACACTATCAATATAAAAAAGATTGTAATTGGTATTGTTCTGATTGCTTTTATAAAATTGACCAGAAAGATAGATATCACTATTTTCTATATAAAACCCAACCGATGCAGATGGATCTTTTAAATATAAATAAGCCCTAGTAGGATACTTTAATTGTCCTTTAAATTCAAACTTTCCGTTTTTATCCACTAAAGCACTATCTTTAAAACTACCATAGCTCATATATATGTAATCTTGATAAGAACCATTTTTGGTTTCTTTTACCAAGCCATTAATATAGTATTGACTTTGGGGTTCTTCCTTTAGTTTAGAGCAACTAAATACAATAAAAATAAGTATTGCTGTATAGGTTAGTTTTTTAATCATGTTTTTATTCTTGTCCGAGTAAAGTCAGAGGTAAAAAAGTCAATATTAAAATCAGTTCTTTTTTCATTTAAGGGTTTCGTAGATATTGTGCACAACAGCCAAATATACGTATTGCTGTTATCATTATTCTAATTATGACGGTTATCCAAATTTACTTTAATTACATAAATATATGAAATTCAGGTAGTTTGTATATATCTATGTACAATAATAATTTTTGCAAAACGAATGTTGTGTCATTATGGGAACCGTACCATATTGTGCTTCCGAAAGCTTTTTGAGACTTAGGATACTTTGTTCAATGAATGTGTCATGTAACAGCGTGTGCATTTGCGCAGGCACAAGGCCATCGAATTCATCGTTGACATGCTCGTTATAATTGTTGATATAGGCCTATACCTGTTTTTTGATCTCGTCCAGAATCATATTAATTACTTAATTGAGCTATAAAAATACTTTTTTATGTAGAAAAAACACTTCATCGAGCAAAGTGTTTTTAGGTATTTGATTATTAATTTTTAAACCAAATCTCCTTGGCCTTTTCAAAACCGACCCACTTATGGCCCTCATCATGTCCACTAGTGGCCAGTTCATATCTGATGAACTTTTCAAGTGGAACCCTATGGGACAGAATGTACCGCAGGATCTCTCCGTGCATGACCGAGAACATGCCCTTGGTTTCTTCAAAGTGGGCCACGGGATCAACATCCTGCGAGAAATGCTTTATATGGTCATAGTCCATATCGGCATGGTCTGTATGGTAGTGTTTTAAAATAGGACACAACATCATATTAGAACTTAAATAACTGAAAAACAGTAATTAACAGAAGTATCAATTACTATTTTTCGTTGTTCATTGACCTATTGATAAAATAGAAAATCTTTTAGAACCTGTAAAATATGGGTTCTGTAAATCGTTATGTTTTAAATTAGGAGGCACTAATCGTTAAAACCGCGATAAAAGTGTTCCGAGTTGGAACAGTGTTGATATAAAGGAAGTTAGAGTAAGGCAGTTTAAAAAACTGCCTTACTCTTTTTTAAAGTTCTTTGTTTTATTGGAAATTGATTTTGAGAATTAGGATTTTAATTATTATGCTTTATAAGTTGATTCGTTTTCTTTATCAATTACTTTATCTATATGAGTTCCTAAATCCCAGGTAGTTTAATACTTCTCATTTTCTTCAAGTCATAGAAGTCGTAAAGAATGATGTTCAAAAAAGCGCATGTTTAACATGCGCTTTAAATAACCTTTATTTAATTAAATTCAACTACCTCTTCAAAAACCACACTGCAGGTACATTGGAATTTGTCGTCAGATATGTATCTGAATATCCTGTAGAAATATAAGGGCATAGATACTGGCCAGTGTGGTACTGATTTATAAAGTACAAAGGATCGTTCTGATGTATTTCCTTATCATCTGAAGGGAATACTTTTTTGACAATCCAATTCTGCTGTTTGTATCCTGGGGTATAATAGTACAATGATTTTGATGTGCTCCATGCTCCAAGGATATTATATTTACCCAGTCCATTTTCTAGAGATTTTATGGTAACTACATCTTCGTCCATTATTACTCCTGAACCACCTTGTATTTCTAGAAATACAGTTGTGGTGCCTATTATTGGGTAATACTGTGATCCATTTTTAAATGGAGCAATGAATCCAGCACTTCCTTCCAAATTAAGGTGGATCATCTCTCCGTAGTTGACTGTTGGCCCATAATCCTTCGGGGAAGTGGAAAGCTTCTCTTGAAAAAGTTCGGATACACCACCTGGTATAGGGTCGGGATTGACATCGCCCCATGATGGGTATTCATAATAAGTAGTAACCACCGAATCAGTTGGGTTATTTCGACCAGAAAAATCCAATACGGCGAAACCATGGTTGTAATAGCCGTTATCATGGGATAGCTTGATATCCTCAAACGGTACCTCTTGGTATTTTTGTTTGTATGGGTCATTGCTTGTCATTTCTTCATAGGCACTGGCACCTACAAGCCTACCTTTTGGTAGTCCAAACAAATTGTTTTTATAAATGACCTGATTGTGTTCGTGTCCCCAAAACCATGCAGCAACTTTATCACCAAAATAGTATCTAAAGTCATCCAGAAGGTATTTATTGAGGTACGGATACGAACCATATACCGATTCAAAACCATTTATTTTGGCATTTCCAGTAAATAGCTGATGATGTGACAATAGCACAGTGTTGCCTCCAAAGGTATCCAGCTTATCTCTATGCCATTGTGTTTCATTATTCTTCAGCTGAGGACCAGCATAAAACGTATTGAACTGATTGGCTGGGTTGCTGTCATCAAAACCAGTATCCATACCTAAGAACTGCCAGCCATTATCTTGAGTTTTTAGCTGAAAATAACTAGCAGGTTGAACAGCCGTTGGGGTATTCTCATTAAGCCCTAAAACCATGTCATAGTACCCATAGGCGAATGCATAGTAATCGTGATTACCTGGAATGGTAAAAACAGGTATCCTATCATAACTTTTAAAGACTTCGTCAAGTATGGCTGCAAAATTATTTATGCACTCACTTGGTGTGGCAGAATAGTAAATATCCCCTAAATGAATGATCACATCGGGATGGATATTCTCCATGATGTTATATAAAAGCCATTGAGCATCTGGCATTCCTGTACCCCAATCACCAATTATTGCCACTTTTGCGTCGTTTGGAATTTCATATTCGATGACCCCATAGTTAAATCCACCATTATCTTGCCATTTATTATATTTTAATACCCCACCATACTTAGCATAGTATTTGGCATAAGTTGTTGCGCAGGTTAAAAAACCTGGGTCTTTGTCACTGTACTTACGATATTGCCCCATAAGTTCTTCTTCGAGAGCTTCATTGTTTCTTGATTTTGCTTTGGCAATATGGAAGCAGAGTTCTGAAAGATATTGATTCAGATCATCGGTCGAATTAAGTGATTTCGGTTGTACAGATAACTCGAACTTAAGGACTGAATTTTCAATATCGCTTGACAGAACATAAGCATTGGTGGCTCGAATCATTGGGTGATCTTGAGCGTGAGCGGCAATAGTGTTCTCTCCCTTACTAGAGGATTTTAATTGCGATACGGCAAATTCTGAAATTACAGATTGCCAAAGTGACATTTCTTGGTTACGTACACGTACTGGTGGTGAAGATTTCATATATAGAGTTTTAAGTTACAACTGCTTGTAATTAAATAACTCTTAGGAGGTTAGGCTAAATATAGTGATTTTTAATTTACAAAACGTATATAATCATACTTATTATAAAAAAACATCCTCATAATGGGTAATGTAGTAGAACAGTGCTTTTGAAAAAAAAGCAGAAAATTTGATGTTGATTATCAATAGATTACAAGAAAAGAGGTTCTATCGCATCTAATACTACTAATTTAAGGAAATC
>NZ_JAGSPD010000023.1 GCF_019203985.1 Winogradskyella luteola
TGGGTTGTTATCGTAGGTGTGGACCTGGGTCACCGTGACGTCCCCGCCATCGAGATAGTCCGTGGTGGTCTGGGATTTTAATCGATGGTGCTCGGTGGTGTAGCCATAATGCCTTACATATATATTGTTATCAAATATTACTTGAGGATCTGTTATGCTGATGTTTGGCATTCTAAATACCTGGACAGAAAAATCTTTGGAATCTCTATGGAATGTATTGGCCCCTTCGTACAGGTACTCTTCTATCTTTTTGATATTGTTGTCTTTATCAAATATTGTAGCTTTCAACAAATTTCCGTTCCTCCAGATGGGCAATATTGATTTTTCGTACATTTTGGGAAAAGGAGAGTTAAAATAGGCAGTGCCGTATGGGTAGCCTGCGTTAGAGTCCAAATTGGAGTATTGATAGAGTTTATAGCCATTGCTTGAAGATGGGCCCATAAAACTTTCTTTGACATACCTATATCCCACTAGGCTACTGCCCGTAACGGGTGTTGCCAAAGTATTTGAACTGATCTTAATGGTACCGGGGTCATTTGGTGCATAACACGAAGGTCTGTAGTTCCTCATGTGATTTAAGGACAATAAATATGCCATACCGCTGCTTAGCCCGGGGGCGGGAGCGTTGTCTGGGTTTACATATTCGTAACTTTTCCATAGACTGGGAACACTATCGAAATTGCTGTTATATGCTTTTAGTTCTTTTATCCTTAAACCAGAGTGAATATATTCTTCGGGAGTCGGGTCCTCTGTGTATTTTATAATGGCCTGAAATCCCCCTTCATTGGGCAGTTGTGTTTGAGTGACCCCACAACCTTGGAAATCGCCATTATAGGTAGCGGCTATTTTATAGGAGTTGCCCGGGGTAAGAAACTTTATAAATTTAGGTTCCAACAAGGGCTGGGGGGAATTCGGGGCATCAGTCAGGTCAATAAGAAACAAACTGTAGCTACAGTTTGTGTCGCCAAGAACCTGTATACCATTTGAAACCGGACAACCTTCTATTGTAATGTCAAATTCCATAATACCGTCACTGTGCTGAGGAATGTCGATGGGCATGGAGAAATCGTACCCATCCGATGGATTCGTATCCTCAAACATGCAGCCGCTACTGTGGAACACTTTTGTATATCCCATGAGATGATCTCTGTATAAATCAGATTCTATACCTGAGAACATGCCAACATAGTTGTTTTCCCAAACAAACTCTTCATTGCCACCCGTAGGGTAAACGATCTTTGTCAATATCTCTGCTTGAGTGTAATTTGGGTTTACCGAACGGTTTGCCTTGCCATAATAGCCCGTTGGTACCCCTGGCCTATATCTGGCACGAGGTATAAGGTCATCATTGTCATATCCATTATAATATCCAAAGTAATCAATTGATCTTGAGAAGCGCTGAGGCAATTTTAAAGGATTGTACTCAAAACCATAGCGGTGCGCATTGATTGAATTTACATCAAAAACAGAAATGGAATCCAATCGCAAACGCTGTGTGCCCTCTTCGATAATGTTTGGGTCAATGTAAGGCGGGTTATAATTATAACCATCCGCAGCCCCTGATTGTGAGGTGTGAAGAGAAAATGATTTAATGAGATTTTGGCCGGTATCATATAGACTCATTTTCTCCAAGGCAAAATCGTTTTTTAAATCTCTACGCTCAACCAAGCTTTTTTCAAAAGTAATTTTGCCTCCTGGAAACACAATCTCTTTGATTCTGGGCTGCGTATATTTCTTTTCAACGTGGTAAATGTTATATTGCTGATCACATTGGCCCCACATCTGAGCTACGAATTCTTCATCCGATTTATTGATAGTTTTTATATTGTGCTCTGATTCGTAATCAAATAAAACTTTTTTGTCCGAGTTAGGCAGTTCGATCTCTCTCAGCATCCAGCTTTGATAGTAGGGAATGGTTGCCGAAGAATAACTGTTCGATTCCGAAGTGTAGGCCCCGTCATAGGCCAACGTCCAAGTCTGAATACGCTCTATGGCCTCAAGATAATTGGAACTCCCCCCAAAATGATATTTTACCCCATTTGGGGTAGTAATGGTAAAACCAATGATTCTTTCTGAACTAAAATGAAGTTGTGTCTCAATTTTGATGTTTGTCTTCTGGATTTGTACAAATTCGCTCAGATTTTGATCGTAGTAAAACGTTCCCGAATAACCGGGTACGGAAAAGTTGAATTCATCGGGTTCGTAATCCCTTACATTTACCATATGGCCCAACAGTTGAGCTCCCTGTTCGTTGGGATTGCAACAGGCAGGACCAGAATCTGGATTTGCATTGAACTGCGCTAAGTCATAGGGGTTGTTGATATACCCGTTCGCTCCATCATCTGGCAGCCAATTGATAGTCCTAGTTACCAAACCACCGGCCTGCAAATTCCAGCCCAGGCCGACCCATGATGCTATATCCGCTACTTTTACGCCACCACCACTGTAGGCTAACAAAACCGGCACGGAACCACCGTCATGCTTTATTGTATAAAACGGAATCTGAATGTTTGGCAGACCGGTGTAAGGCGTAATCTGAGTCTGTGAGTACCTGATCAGTTCTGCTGCCTCGGGTGAGGGCGGAACAACATTGGGCAGATCCTGTGCAAACGTTACCCTTAAAAACAGTAGTGCTAAAATTGAAAGAATAAGATGTCTCATCTTGTGTGGATTGCTAATGGTTTGAAAATTAAACGGCCATAATTTTTGTATATGGGAAAATAAAGATCTCTGAAGTTGCGCATTTTGTGTTTTAAATGGATAGGGTTTATCTTGGAACGGATCGACCGTAAAATTAGGTCAAAAAAAACATAAAAAACTGTCATTTGTCATGTTTGCAATAATTTTTGGTCTGTTCATGTACTTGTTCGATTTTGATTTTCTTTGCCGTGCCCTAAAAAGCTTGGTTTGTTCTTAAGAACGTATGAATCATAAGTTTTGTTCTATATGATATGGAAAATATAATGGATTAATGCCCTGGTTGATATTAAGAATTTGTTAAGTGTGACACTGGATGAGTGAAACCCCTTCTTTTTTGAGATAGAGAAAGTGCTTAGAATACATTTTATGTGTAATTCTTGTTTTGTAAGAAATCAATAATTATAGTGAACAGAAATTTTCTTAGTTGAACCAAGAAAGATTAGATTGGAAACTTTAAATGCGGTCGCGACAGGGTTTGAACCTATTTACGAAACCATTATATTTTACAGACCTTCTACGCCTATCAAAAAAGATTTATTGAAACAATGGTGAACCGTCAATTTTTCATTGCCGATAGTTATGTATTAAAAACATGATTACTTCCTAAAACTTATTATAATGTAGTTAAAAAAGAATAAACTAATTCATTGTATAATATTTTCTATGAACAACAATTCTCTTTTAACTTAGTCTCATTATCAACTTGAGTATTCCATTGAGTCAATTTATCTTTATTTATCGAATTTTCTAGGCCTTTTTGCTTTAACAATTGACCTAATCTCCTCCACCTAGCTTGGGTCCAAAATCTTGAAATTGCCTCTTCTCGATATTGTCCTATTTCAATATGAGAAACGCCAGATATTGTATCCATAATTGGATTAGATAATTCATATTTAGTTAAATCTTTTACTTTAATTAATCCTAACGATGAAGCCATTTCGTGCAGCTTAGTGCCTGGATAAGGAACAGCACAATAAAATTGTGCAAAATTTAGTTTTGACTTGACTGCCATTTCAATTGTTTTTTCAATGGAAGCAGTGCTATCATGAAGGTGACCTAAAATGATATGACCTATAGATATTATCCCATATTTATCTAATAGGTTTATTGCATTATAATTCGATTCTATTGATATATTTTTCTCAACATTATCTAGGACTCTTTCATCAAAGCTCTCAATACCTAGAGTAATTCCAGAAAGCCCTGAAAGTGACATTTTTCTAACAATATCCTCATCTAGCAACTCGGTAGTTGACCTAGTGGTCCAAACAAAACTTCTGAGTCTATGATCCTTACTTTTCCTCAATTCAATAAGACCATCACATAATTCATTTATAAAGCTTTTTTGAAACGTCGTACCTTCATCCCAAAGCGTAATTTGCTGAACATTATTGTTCAAAATAACGTACTTGAATTCATCTACAATATCCTGAGGTGCTCTTTTAGAGAATCTACCTTCATAGAGAATTGGTACAACACAAAAGTTACATCTAAATGGGCATCCATAGGTACCTTCAATATATGTAGCATTTTGACCTGTAAATGGGGATTTATACAATTCATGATTAAATATCGATCTAGAAAGTTTAGTATTTATACTTTTAAATTTCATCATAGAACTTGATATCATTAAATTTCTAGAGTCTAAGTCCATAGATAAAAGTCTCTCGTATCCCAATGCAGGTTCACCTCCAGTTACTATACTATCAAATCCTATTTCAAAACCCCAGCTTTTCTTTAGAAAAAACTTATCTTTCATCATTGTAGGAGCAACTCCAAAAGTAGAGACATGTATTTGTCCAGAAATAGCCTTTATTTCGTTTGCTAAAGCTGAATCTATAGCCATGCTAGGAAAACCGGACGAAAGTATGCACAAATCTGGATTAAAAGTATTTATTGTCTTCCCCAGATTTGAAGATTTATCCGCTTGAAGATCTAAAAATAAAACTTCATGACCAATCTCAATCAAATGAGATGCAATTCTAGATAAATTCAAAGGGAATCGATAAGCTCCACCCCAAGAATTTATACTTTGCATACATCTATCTAATCGAATATAATCACCACTAGGCTCTATTAAGAGTACTTTATTCATTGTTTTTTATGTATTTGATTTTGTACTTCATCAATTATCATTGCTACATTTTTTGAATCAGAATGGCTAACAAAATTATTTTCAATTCTGCCGTTCTTAATACTTTTCTGTACATTTTCAATTTGATACTCAAAACCATTAACCTTAAAAGGGAACTTATGCTCCTCTTCTATTTCCCCTATTTTTATTGCAATTTGTGTGCCATGCCAATACTCCTTTAGTTTAATATAGCCTTTCTCACCATAAACAATTGCTTCTTGTTCAGTCTCGCATCTAAATGATGAAAATAATTGAGCTATACCTCCACTAGCGTACTGCAATTGAATACTACATGCGTCTTCAACTCCGGTTTCAGCATAAGAAGCCATAGCTTGAATTTTTATTGGATACTCGTTAAATACGTCTTGTGATAAAAATATGTTGTAATCAGCGTTATCTAACAAAGTTCCACCATTGAGCTCAGGATTTAATAATCTTCTATTTTTCGGCCAAGTATTTAAAAATCCGAAATCTGCTTTTAATAGTCTTGGCTTGCCTATTATTCCACTTTTTAGAACTTTAATAAACTCTCTGTATGCCGGTAAAAATCTAGTCCACATACCTTCCATCAAAAAAACATTATTCTTATTGGCAAGATCAATCAATTCATCAGTTTGCCTTGCTGTGGGTGTCATTGGCTTTTCGCATAAACAATGCTTGCCTGCATATAACACCTGTTTAACATTTTCAAAATGCAAATTGTTTGTTGTTGACACATAAACAATATCAATTTCAGAAGATTTCAGAAGATTCTCATATGAATCAAAATATTGAACATTTTCATATAATCCTTTTTTTACTAAATATTGATGTGAAGACTTGGATGCAATAGCCACTATCCTTGCATCTTTTACAGTTTTCAAACCGTCAATAAAAGAAAGAGTTACTTCGCCATATCCAATTAGTCCCCAATTCATTATTTTACTAATAAGTCATTTATAACAATTCTATCCTTTTCAGATAAATGATCTTCAGTATCTAGGTATTTGAATATTTGATTAGACTCTAAAATATTATAATTATTCTGACTTACATTTCTAACCAAATATGCAAGAATCAATAATTCATTTGAATTTAATTGAGTTCTCATTACTTCAAGATATTCTTCAACTTCTTCAGGTTCAAGCAAACCAGTATCTTCTTTAACTTTTAAAAATTCTATCATTGCTGATAAATTATTGATTATATGTAGTAAGGAAATTTTTCTCTTTCCTAAATCAACTTTAACCTGATTAACATCAGTTTCAATTTCCTTATAATAGCAAAGTAAATTATGTAAGTACTGGTCTCCTTTATAAATTTGATTTTTAACCGAACCTCGAACCTCTTTAATTAAGTTGTTATGAAGGTTAAGCAGGTTAAAAAAACGACTATCTATGTTTTGCTTCTGATGCAAATCTGATAATCTTGAAAACTCAAACAATTGAGTCTGAATTGATTTATATATTAATACTATCGTGACAAGTGCTAATAAAGTACTGCCAAACCCCCCGACAAAATCACCAAATGTACCCCAATCAGCTGTCTTGATTGAAAGGTTTTGATTAGAGATTAATCCAAACCATATAAAATAAAAAGCAATTGTAAATACAGTGAAAACAACAGATATTCTTACAATCCATAAATTTGAGTGCTTCTCTCTATTAATCCTCTCCTTATCACTAATGTTATTTTGCTTTTTTTTTAATTTTTCCTTATCATTCATACTATTTTAGGTTTGATTTTTTGCGATAGGTTTGAATGTGAATGATTAGATGGCTCATAAAGTTTCAAACTATTAATTAACCATTTAACTTGGTCTTGAATTCTAACATCAACTGTTTTGAATAAATGCTCTTGTGATTGTAACTTTTTATTAAGATGCCACTTCAACTCTAAAGTACCATCAAATCCAATTATTTTTTTCTCTTTGCTTATACCCAATTCTAATAAAGCTTCTCTTGCTCCAAGGGCCATTTCATCATTGCAACAAAAAAACAATTCAAAAGAATCAAGCTCTTTTCCATATTTATCCATTAGGTATTCATACGCTCCTTCTCTACTAAAATTTATCTTATCCGTTATTCTTGGTGTAGGAAAAGAACTTCTTAAGTCAAAGAATTTTTTAAACCCATTAATTCTTGGTATTGAACCTTCTTTTCCTTGAACAATTAAAATTTTCTTATTATCTCTGTTTACTAAATATTGATAAGCCTTATTAGCTGCTAATGATCCCCCCAATTCCCAATCTGAAGTAACATAAGGAATACTTATATTATTAATTTTACTTTTAATGTACTTATCAATAGTGAAAATTGGGCAAACCTTAAAGATGTCATTAATTTTATTACTATAATTAGATTTTAGATGTTTTGAAAAATATTTCGAAGATGTAGGGGCAATAATAATAGCATTATACTTTTCGTAATTTTTAATTACTTCATCAAATAATTCTAGTTGCGGACTTGACATATTATTTTTAGGCACTTTAATAATTAGCTCCTTATTAAATCCCTGTTCCGAAAAGGTCCTTGATAATTCGGTAATAATAGTTACGAAATAATCAAACGAGCTTGTAGAATTAAGTGAAATTGCAGAGCTGATATAAACAATGGGCTTTTCATTATCTAGAAAACTAGGTATGTATGTATCTCTTGGCATTTAATGTTATTTAATAACTTTTAAAGGAGTTGAATAACTATCTTTTACAGACTCTTTTTTCACTATAGAAAGAACCAATCTCACAGCTTCGGCTCCCATAAGCTTAGGCTGCTGAGCGATCGTCGCATTTAATTCTCCTAATTCAACAGCCTTAATTGCTTCATCGGCTGCATCAAAACCAACAACAATAATAGAATCTAAAGCAATTCTTTTGTTCTTCATTGCGGCGATAACTCCTAGAGCCATTTCATCATTAGCTGCAAATACAGCATCTAAATCAGGGTTGGCGGTCATTATAGCGTCAAAAACATCTTTGGCTTTCTGTCGATTCCAGTCAGCAGCTTGTGAGGCAACAATTTGAATATTTGGATATCTCTTCATAACGTCTTCAAACCCACCTTTTCTTTTTATAGCCGCATCATTACCAGAAACACCTTCTAGTATAGCCACTTTACCTTGCTCATTTATACTTTCAGCAATATACTCTCCTGCAGATTGTCCACCTTCAAAATTATCAGAACCTATATATGTAGCTAAAACTGCTCCCTGATTTTTTGCTGATTCTAAATTAATTTTATTGTCTACATTAATTACAGGAATATTAGCATTATTAGCCTTAATAATAGCTGGTATTATACTTTCAGAGTTTATAGGCACAATACATATGGCATCAACTCCCTGTGCTATGAAATTTTCAATGATTTGATTTTGTTTTAACTCATCTTGACTAGCCTGGATAAAAACTTTTAGTTTTTCATTCTCTAAATTCTTTGCACTTTCTGTCATATCTACAAAAAATGGGTTTTCCAAAGTTGGCACTAAAAACCCTATTTTGACTACGCCAGAATCAGAATCTTTTTTCAAGAAAGACTGATAAACAAAATAACCTATTAGGCCAATGACAATTATTATCAATAGAGCTTTAAGTAATGATTTTTTATTATTCATATTATTTGGTATTGTAATTTTTATCTATTAATACAGAAACTATAATTATAAATCCTACTAGGATATATTGATAGTATGATGGAACGTTTAATATAGATAGTCCATTTTGGATAACTCCCAAAATCAATACGCCTACAAAAGTCCCAAAAATTGATCCCTTACCGCCCGCTAAACTAGCTCCACCAATAACTACTGCTGCTATCGCAGTTAATTCATATAGTTGTCCCGCCTGTGGCTGAGCTGAATTCAAAGATCCAACTAATAAAATAGATGCAATTCCGCACATTAAACCACTAATGACATAAACAATTATAGAATATTTTGAAACTTGAATTCCGTTAAATCGAGCTGCTTTTTCATTTCCTCCTATTGCATAAATATATTTCCCCCAGTAAGTCTTTTTTAATAAGTACCATAATCCAATACTTAAAACTATAAAAATTAATGCTGAGAAAGAAACACCGAATAATTTTGTATTCAAAATGCTATTAAGTTCACTACCACCTATCGAAATAGATTTACTATTGCTGAATAATAATCCTCCTCCTCTAATTGCACTCATTAAACCAAGAGTTACTATAAAAGCAGGTATTTTTCCCTTTTTAATTAACACACCATTAATTAATCCAAAAAAGCTTCCTACCACAACTGTTATTAATAAAGCGGCTATTAGCGGTATATTTAGTGTCAATAATAAAGCTAAAACTAAGCCACAAAAAGCAACTATTGATCCAACAGAAAGATCAATTCCTCCAATAATAATAACTATAGTCATACCAAGTGATACTATACCTATAATAGAATTTTGAGTTAAAATATTTAATAAGTTGCTTGGCTGCAAAAATGCTGGATTAATAATTCCAAAAATGATTATTAAAACCAACAACATTACTAGTAAGTTGTATTTTTTTATTTTTTTTAACATACCTCTTTAAAATCGTTTTTAAAACTCACAAATCTTGTAGTTAACATTTCTTGCTCGCCTTGATCACTTGTTATCAAAACAAATGACTTTCCGTCTTTCCTCAGTTTAAGTATCAAGTTATGAATAATAGTCTTAGATTCAATATCTATTCCAGCTGTGGGCTCAATTAAAACTAACACATCAAAATCGGTAAGCATCCATCTACCAAGAATAACTTTCTGCCTATTTCCTCCACTTAACTCTAAAATATTTTGTCTCCAATTTTCAAACTTTAATTTCAGTTCGGTAACAATATTGTTTAATGCTTCATCTTTTTTTGTGCTTTTTCTAAATTTTGATTGATTGATTACATTTAATAATAAATTATCTTCAACCGAAAGATTAGGAAAAATTCCTTCAGAATCCCTTAATGCTGGTATTAAACCGACTTTTAGCCCTTTAACCTTATTTAACTCTTCATAAATTGAATAACCCATTTGATACTTAAAAACGGTATCGTTTGAGTCAATACAAAGTACCTCTCCTTTACTAAGATAGAATTCAGATTGATTCAATTCAGCTTTCAAAATTTGAATTTCACATAAAGGTGTTAAATTATTAGTCTCTTTGTGTAAATCTACTTCTAGTTTACTTTTAAATAAATTCAATATTTCCAGTTTAGTTATTTCTTGAATTTTATTAGAACTAATTACTTTACCTTCTTTAAGAATTGTAACAGTATCAGAAATATCAAAAACTTCATCAAGTTTATGGCTTATAAAAATAATTGCTTTACCTCCTTTTTTTAAATCGATTAAGATCTCTTTGAATTTTACAAAATCGGTTGGATTTAGGTTGGTTGTTGATTCGTCAAAAATAAAAATTTCTGAATCCATCATTAACGCCTTAAAAATAGTTGCCAATTGTTGTTCGTACGCAGATATCAAAACTACATTGACATCAAGTAAACTAGCTAAACTTTCAAAATAATGTTTTTCAGCGATTAAAGATCTAATGGCTTTTTTGTTGAAATTTTTGATTTTTAGATTATTTTTCAAACATATAGCCAAATTCTCTAAAACCGTTAAGTTCTCCATGAGACCACCTTCTTGGGGAACATAACTTATACCTGCAGCAAGAGCATCAGAATAGCTCTTGAAATTTGTGATATTGTCATTTAACATCACTTCGCCGCTATCTGCATTCTCTTCTCCACAAATTATTTTAACTAAAGTCGATTTGCCTGCTCCATTGGGTCCATACAAACTGACAATTTCACCTTTTGAAAAGGACATTGAAACGTTATCTAAAACTTGATTAGTATCATAGTTCTTAGAAACATTTTTAATATTTAATATTGTATCTGTGCTTTTAACCAACCTTTTATATTTTCTTTTCTAAAGATAGAAATTCTTTTGTTACATCAGGAATTGGTTTTCTAATGAATTCGCCTTGATATAAATCTAGTTGAAAAACATGAGTTACCTAACTAAAATTAAATGTGGCACTAAGAGTCCATTTAAAATCTAACTATGAACAAGTAGGACGCTAGAACCAAAATTGTTTTCTAGCAGGTTTGAACCTAATTCCAAAACACCTCTATTTTAATGGCTTTATCTTCTATAAAAAAGGATTGGTGAAACAATAGCGAAACGTCAATTTTCACTGTTGCTAATCAAAAAGTATTACAAAAAAGCATTGTATTAAAACCTACTAGACTGGTAAATTTATATATTTGTTGTGACATATAAAATGTAGCGTTAGCTATTATCTTGAATAGGAAAACTGGTAAATTTCAATTCATGCAAGGTAATAAGTTTACGCTCACGCTACGGCGTGGGCTGTTCTTACTTGTATGAAGGGTATACCAGTACCTCCTATTCGGTAAGCTTCAGACCCACGCTTTTTTATTCACTAATCTTCATTTTGGGTTTGGATGATTTTAATATTAATATATTATGAGAAACCGAATTTTTAAATTGATTTTATTATCAATTTTAACCACAGCCTACTTAGGTTGTTCATCTGATTCCGACTCAGATAATTGCGAAACAATTTCATGTCTTAATGGTGGGACATTTATTGATTGTGAATGTGAGTGCCCTCAAGGCTACACAG
Organism: Winogradskyella luteola; assembly: GCF_019203985.1. Taxonomy (GTDB): domain Bacteria; phylum Bacteroidota; class Bacteroidia; order Flavobacteriales; family Flavobacteriaceae; genus Winogradskyella; species Winogradskyella luteola. The sequence continues at coordinate 11,445 of NZ_JAGSPD010000023.1, forward strand.
GGATTAATTGCTCTACACAAGTCACTCCTAGCAGGATCATTATCAACAAAGCCATTGTTAAAGTTTTTCCAAACACTAATAATGGTGACTTTTGGGATTTAGCTATTCCTGAAGCAGAAGACGCATTACCTGATATTTACATTACATTTCAAAATTCTGACTTAGATGTTATTTATGATAGTCAAACTTTTTATGAAAATGCCATTTCTGGTGAAGGCACATTTTTTGAATTTACTATCACACCAAACATACAATTAACAACTTTTAGTGATCCTTATTTGATAAATATATGGGATTATGATACTGTAGACGAAGATGATTTCATGACCAGTTTTGGGTTCTTTACTTACACCTCAAATAATAGTTTTCCAAATACAATTACTGTTGTAAGTCAATCTAATGAGCTATTAGTCGATTTAGAACTAAGTTACGAATGGTAACATGCCTTGATTATAAAAGCGAGATACTTATCTCGCTTTTATAATTTAATAAGTGCACTAAGAAATATTAAGTCAATTAAACTTCCATTGGATGAAATATTAGCGATACCGTTTAATAAAAAACTACGTAGAACTACGTACATAAGTCTCATAAGTATTCACTAAATTTAAAACGTATATAACTTAGACAATAAAAGGATTTATAAACTCACTTATATTCTTATAAAACACTGAAATCAAGCTGAATATCTGTTTATTGTGGCCGCTCAATAAAATGATAAATAAAATTCTGTACATAGACATTGAAACCACCAAACAAGGAAAAATTAAAGATGTTGGTGCGCTTTTTAATGGACAAGAATTACATGAAAGTCAACTTACCAAACTCGAAGACTGGATACATCGAGCAGAATATATTTGTGGCCATAATATAGTAGCACATGATATTCCATTATTGGAAAGGGCGTTGGGAAATGAAATTTTTAGCAATAAGAAGATCGTTGACACACTTCTCTGGTCTCCTCTCTTATTTAGCGATAACCCCTATCATAAACTTGTTAAAGGCTACAAAATAGTTAATGATAGTGATTACAACAACCCTTTATCAGATTGCAAATTAACCAAGCAATTATTAATTGACGAACTCAATAGATTTAATGAATTAGCTAAAAACATAAAGCAGATCTATGCGAATTTATTATCCGATTATGATACATACTCAGGATTTTTAGAATTGATTAATTATCAGATAGACAATATTTATGATGTTTCTAAAATAGAAGATTTATTCAAAAACAAAATCTGTGATAGTACTAATATTTCTCAATTAGTCAAAGATAATCCTATTGAATTAGCCTATGTTTTTTCACTTATTAATACTAAAGAAGATAAATCCATATTAGCCTATTGGGTTAGTAAAACGCTTCCCAAAACACAACAATTATTAGACGACATCAGGTTTAAATTCTGTGGACAACCAACTTGCACGTATTGTAATTCGTACCTCAACCCTAAAAAAGCCTTACTAAGCTATTTTGGGCATGAAGATTTTAGAAGCTTTGATCAAAATGAAGACATCAGCCTACAAGAAAAAACGGTTAGAGCTGGATTAGGCTCAAGTTCATTTGTAGCTGTTTTTCCAACTGGAGGAGGCAAATCACTTACCTTTCAATTACCTGCTCTAATGAAAGGTTCTTTATCGCGCCAACTAACTGTTGTTATATCTCCCTTGGTATCTTTAATGAAAGACCAGGTTGAAAACCTTGAAAAGCGTTTCGATATTACAAAAGCAGTAGCTATTAATGGCTTATTATCTCCTTTAGAACGACAAGATGCCATCGAACGCGTCATAAAGGGAGATGTGCAACTATTATATCTGTCTCCTGAGTCTTTACGTTCACCAACCATATTAAGAATTTTAAAGCAACGTTCAATAGCTCGATTTGTCATAGATGAAGCGCATTGCTTTTCATCTTGGGGACAAGATTTCAGAGTAGACTACTTGTACATTGCGGATTTTATTCGAAGTCTCGAGGAAGAAAAAATGTTTGGCAGAATACCAGTATCATGCTTTACAGCAACCGCCAAACCAAAAGTTATTGAAGACATCAAAGCGTATTTTAAAACAAAACTCAATATTGAGTTAGATGAATATGTTACAAGAGCCAGTAGGGCCAATCTAAGATATGAGGTCATAGATATT
>NZ_JAGSPD010000024.1 GCF_019203985.1 Winogradskyella luteola
AATTACCAAGGAGATAATGGTTGGTACTCTTCGAATGGAACAAATGGTGATGCAATTAAAGGTATGGCTTCTGGAAACTATGATAATTACAAAGGCGACGATATCTCTTGGATTTATTATTATGGAAATAATACAACTACAATTCATACTTTCTTAACTAATGATTTAAATTTTGAATACCAAGGTGACAACGGATGGTGGTCTTGTGAGAAATAACTATGCCTAACACCGTGTATAATTCATTGCTAGTACTCGCCTACTTACGAAAATCCTCGCGGATTTTCTATTCGGTTTGTATTTGCTAATTTAGTTGCTGAAAGACGCAACGAAATCATACACAAACACGTTGTGTGTAATATTAACCTAGAATATGGAAAAATCGGAAAATTTTAAGTTTAAATCTGAACTACTAAATAATAATTTCGATGTAATTTATGCAACCTATCTATCCTATAAAGGACTAATTACTGATTATAATCTAAAACTGGATACAGAAGATGAAATTGACTCTCGAACATTTTTTTATTCACTTTATGATGTTACTTTAAAACATTGGAACAATGTCTACCCGAAATTTGTTCTGAACCCAATTAAAGATGATATTACTGAAGCCTTTGTAAAAGCTTTAAAGACTGATTTTAAGTTAAAAAAGCCTTCAAAGTTTAATGAAAAAATATACTTTGTTTATTACTACATACTACAATATTTTTCAATTGGTATTAAGCCCTATCACGAATATGATTCTTTTCCTAACTTAGGTTTAAAAACTGCTGATTCAGGAGATTTAAATCTATTACTTTATAGTTTATTTCAGAAATTATGGGATGAATTAGAAATTGAATCGTTAATTGATGAGGAACTATTTGACGACCGAACAGAGTTTTATGATTCAGAAGTTCAGTTCTTAAGCGAGTTTTTATCAAGATGCTGGAATGAAGCTAAATCGCTTACAAATATCAAGGCAATTGGAATTCTTGGAGAAGCTACAGCAGTTGGAGAAACATATAGTTTAGACGATAATAAAGTTTTAGAAGATTATGATGATAATCCAATTTACCATTAAACTCATAAAATACTACACACAACAAAGAACTGAGTTAAAAAACAAGTCATTTGTAAGTTAATTTTGAAACAAAGTTCTCATCATAGGGCAATCCGCTCTTTGCAATGGCAAAGGCCTGTTTTAACAGTTTATTTGCCACGGCTATTAATGCCATTTTTTACTTTTTCCCTTTGCCACTAATCGTTCATAAATTTCTCTACATGCTTTATTGTGTTTACACGCCGAAAAAGCACATAAAAACAATAAATTCCTTAATTTCTTATTCCCTACTTTACTTATCCTACTTCGCCCTCTAACACTGCTGCCCGATTCTCGTATGGTTGGCGTGATGCCAACATAACTGCACAGTTGCCTCGCCATTTCAAACTTCTTGAACCCATCGGTAACAACTATTAAGAACAGAGCCGTTTTTTCGCCCATTCCCGGTATACTCTTCAGTAACGTTAACTGATATTGCTGGTCTTGCTTCACAAGCTCTAGCAATCGAGATTCCAGTGCGGATACTTCCATGTTTAAATGTTTTAAATTCCGCTTTAACGAACGGTACACAAACTTTGATGGAACGCCCAAAACTTCTTCTGCTTTTAATTTGTTTTTTGTGGCTGTTCTATGTTTTAAATAACTGTCCAATAACCTGAAGAGCTGCAAACATTCTGCCTGTACATCGGTTAAGGCATTATACATCGGAACTTCATTCATTTGTCCATATTCACTGATGGCTTTAGCATCGCTTTTATCTGTTTTCACCTTGGCCAATTTCATTTGAACAAAACGCTCTGCCGATAAAGGATTAACTACCGATATCAACACGCCGTTTTGATACAAATACTGAGCTAAACGATAGTGATAATAGCCTGTAGCTTCCATAACCACTAATGCACCTTTGGGTAAACTCTTTAGAAAACTTTTAAAACCCCGGTCATCATTTGTAAACTGATTATGACCTGTTAATGAACCATGGACATCATAGACATTTTTACTAATGTCGATTCCATAAATTTCTTTATATTTATTCATAACAACTGAAATCTGGAAAGAACGCGTCTACTAACGTTTCAAAAACTTGAAATCGAGATCTAGGTCTCACAGAACTGATCGAAATCTTAGTAGGAAAAAAGAGGGGATTATCAATGTTGTCGAAGTCCAAAGCTTCACCGTGTATACTAATCTTATTTCTCTCTTTTGTTCGTTCTATTTATTAACTAAATGTAAGGAAAGACAAACTTAAGATGTGTATAAAAAATAGCGGTTTAATCGCTTAAACAAAAGATAAATAATAAAATAAAGGTCAGTTATAAACCAAAAAGTTTGTGCTTAAAAATCCGCTACTTTTCATATACAAAACCGTTGTGGGTAATTTAACAAACCAACGTCTGAACAAAAACTACGAATTTATGGAATACGTGAAACCTGAAATTATAAGCTTAAAAAATAATTCTGAATTTAACGAAAAATGGCTACAAGCTAAAATTGAAGAAGATCCTTCAATTATTGGACTTGGCGATTTGGAATTTAGAGATACAGAGAAAATACAAGTTGGTGGCGGAAGACTTGACACAATTCTTTACGACCCAGAAGACAAAAGACGATATGAAGTAGAAATTCAATTAGGGAAGACGGACGAAAGCCACATAATCAGAACAATTGAATATTGGGATTGGGAAAGAAAGAAAAACCCTCAATATGAACATTGTGCTGTAATAATCGCAGAAGATATAACAAGTCGATTTTTAAATGTCATCTCACTTTTCAACGGTTTTATACCACTAATTGCTATTCAGGTCAAAGCAATCAAAGTTGATAACAAAATCTCGTTGTTTTTTACTAAAGTACTTGACGAAATTAAATTGGAATTCCTCGATGAGGATACTCAAACAGAAACGACCGATAGAGATTATTGGGAAAAAAAAGCCACAAAAGGCACTCTAAAGCTAATGGATAAAATTTTTGATAAACTCAATGGAATTACATTAGGCTATAACTTAAAATACAACAAATATTACATTGGCTTAGAACAAAATAATATGGCGAATAATTTTATTAGTTTTAAGCCAAGAAAGAGTACTGTAATTGTAAATTTAAAAGTTGAAAAAACAGAAGAATTAGATACAATCCTCGAAAATTCAGATATTGATTTACTATCATATGACAATCAATGGAAGTTATACAGATTTAGATTGACTGACAATGATTTGAAATCGGAAAACAGTATGGGGATATTGAAGAGGTTTGCTGAAAAAGCAAAAGATGAATATAGAAATTGAAAAAAACGAAATGATAAAAAAAACTGCATATATATTAATCGGAGATGATAAAACAGGTAAAACTACATTTCAAAAGTACCTGATTTTACATTTATGTGGAATTGACAAGTTTACTAAATTAAACACAAATTTAGTTCACTCAATAATACACCCTGAAAGCCCAAGAAAACTTAAAACCCTATTTACAATTAATAGAAGTATACAAGAAAAAGTGGGAGATTATAAAACTATTGATAATTATTTTGACAAGTTTTTTAAAGATGCTGATATCTGTATATTATCCTCTCATTCTCACGGAAACAGTATTGACGATATCAGGAGAATGATTGAGAGACTTAATGAAAAGTTTTATAATGTTGAATCTGTCTTTTTTACTAATCACCTGAACTCTAACACTCAAGAAATTAGCAAATTGAATTGGCAATCAAGAAATTTAATTGAAAATCCAATTAACAACAAAGAATGGGAAAAACAAATAGAACTTGGAGCAAAATTTTTTGGAGATTTAATTATACGTTACTCTAAACTGAATTAAAAAACTACCCACAACAATGAACTAATCTAAAATCTAAATATTTTTTGATCAATTCAAAGAATAATATGGATCATAAGGCAATTAGACTTTGTAATGGCAAAGGCTTGTTTTGTTAGCTTATTGCAAACCGTAATCAAAAATAGCTTTTTACTTGTCCGTTTTGCTACAATTATACTAAACCATGCCTTGCACTATGTGTTGTACACACAAGTGGTAAAGCTGCACAAAAGGAGGTGGTTCTTAAGTGAACCGTCACCGAAACAGAATTACAAACAGATAGTTGAGTAGTATAAAGGTCAATAAAATATTCAAGTAATACCTAGCTATATTAGCAAACTATAGAATCTGATGAACTTAAATTTGACATCATTGCTAAAAGTCAAATAGGTCTTTGAACTCCACACCTAATCCGTAGGCCAATTTAATAAGTGTTTTAATCGTACAGTTCATGAGCCCCCGCTCAATGCGCTGAATGGTGGATTTCTCCATAAGAGCCTCGAGTGCCAGATCTCTCTGGGACATCTGCCTTTCTTTTCTCAATCTTCGAACTCTCTTGCCAAACTGCTTTAAAAAATCTTCTGAAGATAGAAATTCTTTATCGGTATGCGACGTATCCATATTACCAAAGTAGAGGTACTAATAAAAATAAAAGGCTAATTATAATTAGCCTTTTAAAATAATTGTTTATGTTTGTCTCTAAAGACTAATTATATACAGCCTATAAAACAAAAGGGCAATCAAAACTACAATTATGAAACACTGTATTTTCTTTCTTATATGGACTTTAGGGTTCAGTACTCTTGGGTATGCCCAAGAGCTCGAACAAGACACTGACAGTAAGCGATGGCACTATACCAAAGTATTTGAAGCCAATGGCGTATCTGCCAGCAAACTCTACAAACGAACCCTCAACAACTACGTGCCGCAGGCTAACATTATCCAATCAACCATTGAGAATGAGAAAGTAGTAATTCGGTACCAGTTTCGATTGGGAACGTTCAAATATGCAAAGGTTACCGAAACATTTGACATAAAGGATGGACGGATTCGATGGAGGTTGAGCGACATCGTCTACCTCAAAGCGGTCACCAATCTGTCGAAGTATAAAAAACTTGATAATACCCATGATAAAAAAATCATCAAAAAGATCAACAAACTCTTGTCACAAGCCATAAAGGACGTTGAGGACAAAATTATAAAGATACCCCTTGAAAAAGATGATTGGTAAAAAATTGTATTAACTAAAACTATATAATCGAATGAAAACAAAAACAGTCTATTACCTAACATTTGTACTTACAATGCTCGTGTGCATTCAGAGCCATGCACAGAACAGAGGAACATTGCTCAACCCCTTTTTGGGAATCGCAGGAACCAGGGGATCAGATGAAATTCGGACACCATCTTTCGGTGCCACTGCAGAGTTCTTTTTGGACGAGACCTTTTCCGTCGGGGCAATCGTCACCTACAGTACGGTTGAACCAGAGGTAAGCTTTACAGATGAAGATACTCAAACCAATGGTCTGACCATCGGGGCATTTGCCAATTATTACTGGACTGACAGTGAGAGCTTCAACTTTTATACGGGCATTGGCCTTGGCTATGACGGTCATGACGGCCCTTATGTAGATGGTTCGATATATTTTGAGATCCATGCAGGAGGACGGTACCAATTGTCGGAAAACTTAGGGTTGTTCGCTGAACTGGGCTATGGATTAGCGTTATTTAAACTCGGCATGAGTTTTAAGCTATAGATCGATAAAACCTAATTCTTTTATGTTTTAAATTGATGGACACCCCTCAATACCTAGATGTATTGTGGGGTGTTTTCCATTATGCAAATCCAATACTTTTAACCTTATCAAATAAATAACTGTTCTTCACTTCTAATTTTTTATACAAGCGATAGATGATAAAGTGGAAAATCTGGATAAACAAAACCACTAAAGAGAAATTGCAATAAGTGCACAGGTCTGCTGTTTCGACAACTGGTTTTTTACAGTCTGGAGAGTTTGATGGGGAAATATCTAAACTCATTTTCTATATCTAATATTGTTGAGCCATACACGGCCTATAAAACCATTATCAACTATATCTGTTATTTTGCCTCCTTCTTCAAATTCATCAAGCAACATATACTAATAATCGTTAGGTATGCCACATTCTGAGCTATTTTCTAAATAAAGTAACAATAAAAACACCTATGAGGTGTTCTATTCAACCATATAAAAGTGGGTCACGCCAAGAGATACGGCATCGAAAGCCCCGGTGACGTACTTCTCAGATTCATTGATTTTGCGAGGTTCCCGTAACTTACGTTCCATGTTCTTGACATTGCCCGCAATCACACAGGCAATCTCGTGTTTGGTATGTGCATTGAAGTTGCTAAAGACATAGCGTATATCATTACGTGAGTATCTGCGAACCTTCAAATGCTTCTTTTGAGCATAGAGATATATGCTATCGAGCACTTTCTGAATACGCTTTGACTTGCGAGAGCCAATGCCTTGGTAGTCCTCAATGACAACGATATGTGGTTTGTAGTAGTTGATAATCTCCTTGATCCGCTTCAGTGATTGCTTGTTCGATATGGGACGGATGTTTACGACTTGGGACACCAGTACATTCAGTGCGTTGGTCATCACGGCATACCCAAAGCCAATGGCATTTGGGTACAGTGCCAGTACCAACTGTTCCTTCTTCTTTTCGATAGGCTTAGATGTCATACGTTTTTGTGTTCTTTAAGTCGTTGACAATGGCATTGATATATGCTGTACTCTGGACACTCTTTGGTGTTAGCTGTACATCACGTTCAGCAAGAAGTAAAGAGCTTCGCTCAATCAGTGACTGTTTCACTTCTTTTAACAGGGGTGCCAGCAGTTCTGAAATGGGCACACCAAAGAGGATATGGTACATCAATAGTATCTGTGGGGTCGGCATTCGCTTTCCTCGCTCGTACCGAGCGAGGTTACCCGTATCCATGTTAAGCAAGAAGGCGACATCCCGTTGCGTAACTTCGGCATCGGTGCGAACCTGCCTTAGGGTATGTGTTGTGGTCATAGTAAAGTTTATGGCGATGAGGGTTATGCTCTCATCGCCATATTCAATTGTAGGAAATCAAAAACTGAATCCCAAGACGTTGTTATGCATAGCAAAATTGTCCATACGGACAATTTTTTTCGTGGTCGTGCCACGTTCTGTGATTAAGGTGTGGAAATGGTGGTGCGTACAGGATGGGTCTGGTGATATTCAACGCAAG
>NZ_JAGSPD010000025.1 GCF_019203985.1 Winogradskyella luteola
TATGAAAAGAAGACGAAAAGAGCATTTATTGCAATCTTTAAATCTATAGCTTAACTTTAAACCTAATTGGTAAACATTCTTTGAAGACTTACAAACATTAAAATTATATTAATGTTAAATAAATTATTAATGCCATATTTTAATATAAAAATTATTAAATTTATAAGATATTACTATAATATAGTAGTATTTCTTGTTGACTACATTTTAATATTACCAATTAACTTATAATTAAATTTCTCAACCTCTTTTATTGGTTTTGAATAAAGTTATTTAGGTGGTTTAATATTTAAAATTGTAGTTTATGAGAGGTGATTTATTACATGTTTTAAAGTCTTTATTAAAAGCGTCTAATATTAAAATCGATAACGAGGAATTAAAGATTCAGTTTCTTACGCATCCTTCTTATCCTAGTTTACATGCACTAACAGGTGTTCTCAATCATTTCAACATTACAAACGCAGCAGTTCGTTTGCCTTTAAAAGAAGATGTATTAGATGAGCTTCCCACTTTTTTTATTGCTCAGATAAAATCAGAAGATTCAGATGATCTTGGTTTGGTTAAGAAAAATGCAGAAAGTTACCAAATAATATATACTGAAAACAATAAAGTAAGCTATACTAAAAATGAGTTCTTTGAGAAATTTTTAGGCATAGTTGTCGTTGTAGAAAACGAAAACACACATATTAAACCATCCAGAAGTTTTAATTATAGAGATTATGTTCTTATTCCGATTGTTCTGACCATTTTATTGATGCAGTTTTTGTTTTATAAATCGAGTATTGCAGCTTTTATATATCTTATTTTGTCTATTCTAGGGCTTATTATTAGTTACACAATATTTAAGCAAGAACTAGGTGAAAGTACAATAGTTGGTAATGCTTTCTGTAAGGCTTCTGACGAAAACAAAGACTGCAATTCTGTATTAAATTCTAAAGGAGCTAAAATTTTAAAAAATTTAAAACTTAGTGATATTTGTATTCTCTATTTTTCAACAACTACTATTTTAACTTATGTATTTCAAATTACTAATACTTCATATAGTCTACTTTATTTAATTAGTTTTTTGGCATTACCTGTAACTATTTATTCGGTTTACTATCAAAAATTTATAATAAAAAAATGGTGTGCTTTGTGTTTAACTATTGCTACAATACTATGGTTACAGGCGAGCACTGCTTTTATATATAACGATTTAGAAATATCAATTACTATCATTAATGTTTTTGTTGTACTTACTCTGTACTCGTTAACATATATTATTTGGAATTATATAAGTAAATTAATTAAAGCCAATAATGAGCTCTATAATCTTAGACTTGAGTTTTTGAAATTCAAGAAAAATTTTGACTTATTCAAGTCAGCTTTATCAAGTTCGGAAACCCTAGATACAAATATTCCAACTACCTATGACATTAAGTTTGGCAATATTAATTCTAATCTAAAAATTACTATTGTTACCAATCCTTTCTGCAGTCATTGTAAAGCTGTGCATACGCTTATTGAAGATATCCTTAAAAAGTATAGTGAATCTGTAGAAATCACAATTAGATTTAATGTTAGCACAGATCAAAAGCAAACACAAGCTGTATCTATTACTAGTCGTATAATTGAATTATTTAATACAGTTGGACAAGATAAATGTTTACAGGCTATGCATGACATATATGGTGATTTAAAACCAGACGTCTGGATAGAAAAATGGGGACAGTGTAATGATTTTAACAAGTTCTATAGTGCTTTACAAGAGAACAGAGATTGGTGCATCAGTAAGGCTTTAAATTTTACACCAGTAATTTTAATAAACGGTAAAGAATATCCAAAAGAATACAATAGAACAGATTTGATTTATTTTATAGAAGAACTGAATGAGAGTTTAGTAGAAACTGTAGAATTAGAAACTGTTATTTAATAAAAACAAAGCCCTCATTGAGGGCTTTGAAGATTGAACAAATTCTCTCGCAAAGAATAGACACAATCTGTGAGTGTCTCAAAATGTTCACGGCTAATATAATGTTTAAAATTTTTTTTATGAAAAATTTAGAAAAATTAAGCCAACTCTTAAAACAAAAATGGGAAAAGCTAATTAATAACGTTCTCAAAAGGTTTTGTTCAAATCTTTACTTGAACAATTTGCATACTAATTTAAAAGGATATCGCCATACCCAACACATAGAGTCTGTATTTGTTGTAAAAATTAATAAAAAGACTATGACATAGATATACAACAATAGTCTATTATTTCTATAAAATAACATAAAGCTTTATATATACGTTGAGTAAATCATTTCCAACATACCGACAAACAGAGGCTAAAGATTGCGGGCCTACCTGTATTAAAATTATAGCCAAACATTATGGCAAACTAATCAACACCCAACATTTACGTAACTTAAGTGAAACAACGAGAGCGGGAAGTAGCTTATTGGGTATAAGTGAAGCTTTTGAATCCGTAGGGTTTCGGTCTTTGGGTGTTAAAATGAGTTATGAAAAATTACTTGAGGCTCCGCTACCTTGTGTTTTACATTGGAATAAAAATCACTATGTAGCATTATATAAAATCAAAAGAGATAGTCTTTATATCTCAGATCCTGCTCATGGATTAATTACTTATGGTAAGAAAGAGTTTTTAAAATACTGGATAGGTAATAATGCTGATGAGCAAACCGAAGAGGGTATTGCATTGATGGTAGAACCTACTCCCAAATTTTACGAAGAAGAGTTTGAAGAGGATGAAAAGTTTGGGTTTAATTTCATATTTAAATACCTATTCAAATACAAGAAATTTATAGTCCAATTAATTATTGGCCTATTGGCTGGTAGTTTATTACAATTAATCTTACCCTTTTTAACACAAAGTATAGTAGATGTTGGTATTAAAAATCAGGATCTCAATTTTATTTACCTTATTTTATTTGCGCAGTTGTTTTTATTTATTGGTAAAGCTACTTTAGAGATTATACGAAGTTGGATTCTACTCCATTTAAGCACACGAATAAATATCTCTCTTATTTCTGATTTTTTTATTAAGCTTATGAAGCTTCCTATTTCCTATTTTGATGTTAGGATGACAGGCGATCTTTTACAGCGTATCAATGATCATAAGCGTATTGAGCGCATATTGACAACCTCCTCATTAACAACATTATTTTCTTTTTTTAATCTCATCATTTTTAGTTTAGTGTTGGGCTATTATAGTATGCAGATATTCGCAATTTTCGTTATTGGAAGCGTGCTGTATTTTGCTTGGGTACTGTTTTTTTTCAAAAAGCGAAAAGAACTCGATTATAAACGTTTTTCGAGAGTTAGTGAAGAACAAAGCAAGGTTATTGAGTTGATCAATGGTATGCAAGAGATTAAGCTACATAATGCAGAACGGCGTATGCGTTGGAATTGGGAATATGTACAAGCCAGACTATTTAAAATTGCATCAAAAAGCTTGGCTCTAGAACAGACACAGAGTGTGGGTTCTAATCTCATAAATGAATTAAAGAATATGTTTATTACAGTTTTGTCAGCAAAATTAGTGATTGATGGTGATATTACTCTAGGTATGATGCTCGCTATAAGTTACATCGTAGGTCAATTGAATTCACCGATTACACAACTTATAGGTTTTATGAGGGACTTACAAGATGCGAATATATCTCTTGATAGGCTTGGTGAAATCCATAACAAAGAAGATGAAGAATCGCCTGATGATAATAAAATTTCAGAATTACCAAAGGACAAGACATTAACTTTGAAAAATATCTCTTTTAGATATATTGGCGGGTTAGAACCTGTTTTAAAAGATCTTAGTCTTACTATACCTGCCAATAAAATGACTGCGATTGTAGGAGTTAGCGGAAGTGGTAAAACGACATTGATGAAGTTGTTGTTACGGTTTTATGAGGTTGAAAAGGGAGAAATTTATTTAGGTCCTTTTAATCTAAATAACATATCCCAGAAGGAGTGGAGAGCCAATGTGGGCGTAGTAATGCAAGAAGGCTATATTTTTAACGATACTATAGCTAGTAATATTGCTGTTGGGGAAGATTATATTGATAAAGATAGATTGGTTTATGCCGTAGGCGTAGCTAACATATCCGAATTTATTGAGTCCCTTCCATTAGGGTTTAACACAAAAATTGGAGCCGAGGGTACGGGTTTAAGTACTGGGCAAAAACAAAGATTCTTGATAGCAAGATCTGTATATAAAAATCCGCAATTTTTATTTTTTGACGAAGCTACTTCTGCTTTAGATGCTAATAATGAAATGGAAATTATGCAAAAACTCGATAAATTTTTTGAGAATAGAACAGCTGTTGTTATTGCACACCGATTAAGTACTGTTAAAAATGCGCATCAAATTGTAGTTTTAGATGAAGGTCGTATTGTAGAAATAGGAAACCACAAAGAGCTAATTAAGAAAAAAGGAAATTATTATAACCTAGTTAAAAATCAGTTAGAACTAGGAAGTTAAAACATTCTCTCGCGAGGAATAGACTCAAACCTTGAGTGTCTTAAAATGATCAAGGCTTTTTAATAAATATTTAAAATTTTTAATTATGAAAAATGTATTAAAATTAGGTCAAGCTTTAAGTAAAACCGAACAAAAGCAAATTAATGCTGGGACTTTAACATTTAATCAATGTCCATCCCCTTGTCAATATTCTAATAATTATAATTGTTGCATGTGTCCACCTAGTGTTCCGGTACCTCCTAGGGATAATAGTCTAATCGAGCCACCATGCATTACCTATAATGCTGCACACTGTTGGGTATATCAGGAATTTGTATGCTAGTAAACACCTAAGTATTGAGTTTCTTTTCTTGTTTATTTGCCAACAAAATAAGCAGTTGGTTAGCGGATGATTAAACTCAATGAATAGGTAATTGTTAATTTATTTTAGCAACTATTAAACATAAAAAATGACTAAAATGTTCTTTCACGAGAAATAAATACATATCACTATTGTGCATGTAAGCTTTATTTTGAAGGAGGCGAAAAGTGCAGAATTTAGGATTGTTTATTAATTAGTCTTTCCAGGTAAGTCACATCATACTGTGGCTTACCTGGATTAAAAATTTACAATATGCCAAAAAGTACTTTAAATATAGAATTACGCAGCGAACAAGTCCAAGAAATACTAACAGCAGTACCCAATTGGATGATTCGTTATGGCAATACATTAGTTTTAATACTAATACTTATGCTGCTGTTTATATCTTGGTTTGTAAAATATCCAGACATTATAAGCTCTAAGGCATTAATAACTACAGGGTTATCGCCTCAAAAAGAGTATGCAAGAATTAGTGGGAATATAGATACGCTGTTTGTTAAAGACAATGAATTGGTACAAAAGGGAACCGCACTAGCTATAATAGAAAACACAGCAAATCCCGAAGATGTATTTTTCCTTAAATCAATTATTGATACAATTAAGCTAAATAAAGAGAATTTTAAATATCCATTAGAGGATATGCCTATTTTGTTTTTAGGAAGTTTAGAGACCGATTACGCATTGTTCGAAAATAATTATATACAATATCAATTAAATAAACAATTACAGCCATATGCAAGCGAAAGATTAGCAAATAATAGCTCTTTGTCTGAATTGCAGCTCAGGCTAAAAACGTTGCAATCTCAAAAACACTTAAATAAATCAGAAATGGTGTTTCAGAAAAATGACCTTGAAAGACACCGGCAACTTTTTGAAAAAGGAGTTATATCAAAACAAAATTACGAATCTAAGCAGTTAAGTTATTTTCAAGCAGAACGAAATTTCGCAAATATTGATGCCTCTATTTCTCAAATACGAGAGGCAATTAGTACCGCAAACAGTAATGCAGTTAATACGTCAATTAATAAAACAAAAGAAGATATTAGTCTTTTCAAAAATGTAATCCAATCCTTTAATCAATTAAAGAGAGCATTAAAAGACTGGGAAATGAATTATGTGTTAAGTTCTGATATTGAAGGCACAGTATCGTTTTTAAATGTTTGGAATGCAAATCAATCTGTAAATCAAGGAGATCTTGTGTTTACAATTATACCAAAGAACAATAAATCTTATTTAGCAAAACTAAAAACACCTGCAAATAATTCAGGTAAACTAAAAAATGGGCAAACTGTATACATAAAGTTAGAAAATTATCCCGAGACAGAGTTTGGAACTTTAAAAGGTAAAATATCATCTATTTCTATGGTGCCAGATGAAGAAGGTTTTTATCTCATTGATGTATTACTGCCAAAGAACAAGTTAATAACAACATATAATAAAGAAATTATATTTAAATATGAGATGCGTGGACAGGCAGAAATTGTAACTGAAGATCTACGCTTAATTGAACGCTTTTTTTATCAATTAAAAAACGTGTTCAAGAATTAAAAATATTCTCTCGCGAAGAATAGACACAAACCTTGAGTGTCTTTAAATGTTCAAGGCATTTTAAACAATTAATAAATATTTTAATCATGAAAAATGTATTAAAACTAGGAAAGGCTTTAAGTAAAGCGGAACAAAAAAATGTCAACGGTGGTGATAGCCCTGTATGCGGATGTTGTACGGATGATTATGTCCAAACTGGTCCTAGTGACTGTCAATGGACACCACAAGGTGGTTTTGGGTTATGTGCTGGTACTATTGTCAACGGTCAGTGTTGTCTTTCAAGCCTGTAACCCAGTATCATTATTCTACTTACTGGTGTAGAGTATAGCATCTATTTGTTTTTAGATGAAAAGGCTGCTTTGCAGCCTTTTTAAACCTTATACTTGGTGTTGTGGACTTACTATATTAACTTGGACAATAAGTTGAGGAA
>NZ_JAGSPD010000026.1 GCF_019203985.1 Winogradskyella luteola
CACGGTCAACGGAACGGATTCAGGGAACTATACCTTAACGCAACCGACGTTATCAGCCGATATTTTCGGACCTGTAATTTCTTTTAATGCCACAACAAGCAGTGCATTGGAAGCGACAGGTTCAGCAAACATAGAAGTTGACTTGTCCATAGCTGTTCCAATTACGGTAACGGTAGATTATACGGTAACAGGAGGAACGGCGTCGGGCAGTGGCGTAGATTATACATTGGCTGGTGGAACCTTAACCTTCAATCCAAATACGAGCGGTGCTAATATAGCCGTTAGTATTGCGGATGAATTAATTGTGGAGCCTGATGAGACCATAATTGTAACACTCTCAAACCCGAGCAACGGATCCTTAGGAACAAATACGGTTCATACCTTTACCATTATCAATGATGATCATGCTCCAGCTATACCAACTGTAAATGCACAGACTACTGGAGATACCTCGCCAGTAATAACAGGAACCACAGGTACAGGATCGTCACTGTTGGCTGGAGAAACAATGACGGTAACCGTAAACGGAGCTACATATCAAGTCGTTCCAGATACATCAGGAGACTGGAGTGTTGACACAGGAACAGACTCACCTTCTAGCGGTAGTTTGGGTGCCTTTATGAATGGTGTAAGCTATGAAGTGGTTTGTACAGTAACAGACATTTCAAACAATACAAGCGTAGATACCTCCACTAACGAAATTACCATTGACAATTCATTGGGCCTTAATGACCCTTCATTAAGTGCTTCATTAAAACTATACCCAAATCCAGTACAAAATATATTGCACGTCAATGCCAACAGCATGGATATAGACCAAATACTGGTATACGATGTTTTAGGAAAATCAATGGAAAGCGTTAGACTAGAAAACGAAACGCTTGACTTTTCAAACCTTCAGGCAGGTATATATGTGTTAAAGGTAAAAACGAAAAGAGGCACTCTGGTTAAGAGGGTTATTAAACAATAAGAATCCAAAAAAAAACTTGATATTAATTCATTTCAGTCTCAAAGACATTTGATAAAGCCTTTCTGAATTCAGAAAGGCTTTATCAAATGTCATAGCTATTAGTTGCTTTGTTCAAAAGGTAGACGATTCAAGAGGCTTGTTGTTACAAATTAAAATGTTGCCCAACTCTCTTTTGAAAAGAAATCGTAGTAGCGCATTGATAGTTTTTACAATAATAACGTTGTTCACCATTTCTTTTTCCTTTTTTGATACAACTTGACGGATTACAGTTTTTACATTTCATATCTGTAAAATTAATCAAGCACCAATTTACTAACGACTCTCACCTACTTTCGAAAATCCGCAAGGATTTTCTATTCAGTTTTTATTTGCTAAATTAGTTGTTCAAAAACGCCGCTGGCCATACACAAGACCGTTGGCAATAATTAAACACACGGATATGAAAAGAACCTTTATATTAATATTAGTCCTTATTTTTTCAATTACGGAAACTTTTGCTTGTAGCTGTATTCAAACGAATGAACCTTTATCTAAAAAAGTTGAAAAAGCGTTTGCTCAATCTGATCTAATAATAAGCGGAAAAGTTGTCGAAATAAAAATTGTGAATAAAGCGAGAATGAAATCTTCAGCTGACCCAATCATCTATAAGTTTGAGATCACAAAAACTCTTAAAGGAAAAATTGAAAAAGAATTTATTGAAATTGCATCTGAAACGAGCGGGGCAAGTTGTGGATATAAATTTGAATTAGGAAAATCTTATTTAGTTTATGCGCGAAAATCAACTCATTTCGCTAAAATGACAAAGAACAAATTTGATTTTGTAACTGGCCTTTGTGACAGAAACCAAAAACTGAATAAAGTCGATAAAAAGGAATTACGAAAATTGAAAAAGCTTAACTGTAGAAGTGAAAAATAGCCATTGCCAACAATGTACAACCGTAATTGCTAAAAATAGCGCTTGATACGAAAATAATCACCAATTAAACCCGTAACCGACGGTTATGTGAAACCGTTGGCAAATATTATAGTAAAATGAAAAAACACTTATTATTCTTGTTTTTTGGAATCATTCACATAGCAGGCTCTGCTCAAATAAACCCATCGGAAAAAGGTTTTCAAACATATCAGATTAAGACTATAAACGACACGATCAATTTTTACATTTACAATCCGAAAAGCATAATAAAAAAACACCTTTTTATTCATATTGATGGTTCTTACCCAGCACCACTATGGATTGAAACGAATCCTTGTTGTGCAACGCTTGACCCCTTTAATTATGACCTAATACCAGAACAATACGCCTACGTGGTTATTTCCAAACATGGATTTCCTTTCAGCGGGAAGGAAAATTTTAAAACACCAAAAAACTTTTGGAAAAAGAACACTTTGGATTTTCGTGTTTCACGCGCTAACCAAGTAATCAAGTATATCCAAAAGAATATTTTTGAGCCAGAAGAAATTGTGGTTGTTGGGACATCACAAGGCACTGATATTGCTGCAAAATTAGCCACTATTAACAAAGATATTACAAAAATAGGCTTTTGGGCAGGTGGTGGACTTCCACAACTAATGGAGTTTATTATGTTTGCCCGAAAAGACGCAATTGCGGGTAAAATAACTGAAGTTGAGGCTACCAAAAGAATTGATTCACTTTTAGTTCAATTTGAGAAAATGTTTGATAACCCCACACCTGAAAAAATGTGGGATGGAAACAGTTATTTGAGTTATGTTAGTTTTTCTGAACCACCTGTTGCAAACCTCTTAAAACTTGATATTCCCATTTATGTAGCGATAGGGACAAAGGACGAAAATGTAGCCGCAGAAAACTCATACATTATTCCTGTTGAATTTATAAGGAACCGAAAAAAAAACCTAACATTCCGTCAATTCCCAAACTATGACCACGGTTTTGTAGAAAAAACGGTAAAAGGAAAAAAAATTGATAGATTTGATAGGGTCACTAAAGATTTTATAAAATGGTTGAATGAAAATTAACGTTCGTCACCAAGTACTGTGGTAAAAAACAGGTATAGACCATTTTAAGTCATGTCCTAATTTGGGACACTACCCTGATTTCGCATTATTGTAATAGATTTCAACCATATTTTAATCTATGACCTGTAAGTCTTCAAAGAACGTTTACTTTTATTTATAATCTTCAATTTGAAACTATTATCCCCACTTTTTTGAGTTATCGTTCCAAACCTCTGTCTCTTTCTTGCCCAATATCTTTTTCTAGTTCTTGTTTCTGACGAAGTTGTTTTAATTGGTTCTGTCTTTGAATCAATCTTCGGTCTTTTTCTTGTTTTAGCTCATGAATTTTTCTGATCTGGATTTTCTCTTTTACCAGCTCTAAGTTTTGACTTTGATGAAATACACCAATTATTTTTACTGTCTTAGTTCTATCATTAATTAGATAATGAACTGTAAATGGAAAAGAAGAACCTAACACGGCTCTTCTGTGATTTGTTCCTACTTCTTTAAATAGCTTCGGATTTTCTTTTATTCTATTAATCTTGGATTTGAGCTCGTTTTGAAGTTTATCAGCCAATCCCTCTTCTTTTGACTCGTACCATTCTAATGATCGGTCAATTTCTGCAATTACTGTTTTCGGTATTTGAATGTTATAGTCCACTAATCCCAAAGTTTTCTGAGTTCCCTTAGATAAAAATCCAGGTCCTCATCATCAATAAGATTCTCATCGTTTTCTGCTTCTTTGATACGCTCGGCAATAATTCGATTTCGCTCTTTGTCAAATTCTTCTTTACTTACTACTTTACCATAGTTGTAATACGCTGTACCCATACCTTAAATATACCACGAATTATTTTGAATTATCAAACCAAAAGAAATTATCATCCGTTTATCATTATCCTCTTTGCCAGTGGTATGTTATCCCATGAAGAATTAAATAAAATTCCAAGAACGACAAAACACAATTGGAAATAGTTTAATCACGGCAACTATTTTGGTCATCAGTGGATGGAAGCATAAATCAAACAGTTTGATGAGATTAAGGATGTCTTCCAAAGCAAGTTTACCACCTGAGCAGCTATTAAGGCCATTTTAAAAACCAGACGGGGATTTTATAACATGATTGGCGAACTAGTTCATCATAAAAATCTTTTGAAACAACATGCCAATAGTATTGTATCTTCTGTAAAAGCTATAGCTCAGTTCTCAAAAGTCACAGTTTCCAAAGCTTGTAAGCTTTATGGTATTTCTGAAGACTGCTATTATGCCCAGAAAATAAAGATCATTTGCAAAACAAGTCTGTTCAAAAAATGTTACCGTCAATATCCCAATCAATTAACATTAAAAGAAATTACAGATATTGAATATTTAAATCTATAACTTAACTTTAAACCTAATTGGTAAACATTCTTTGAAGACTTACAATATTTTAATCTATTACTTTTTTTGCTACACGACCTAGTATTTATTTAATTAAAATGTTATTTTGGCAATATGATTAATTTAAAAAAAATAGCCTTAAAATATCCTATAAATATGGGTGCCCCTGAACCAATCATAGTTAGTGTTGGTTTTGACCTAATACTACTATATTATGTTGACTTATTTGATTTATCTGATGTAACAGATAAATTGAAAGAGCGTGATATTGGAAATGATGTTGGAGTTGCGATTATGAAATTTAAAAAAAGGTGTATTCACAAGTTTGGAGCACCAAATGATGAAGTTATTATTGGGCACCCCTATTATAAATTAGGATTAAAACCCTACTCGTTCTTTTTAATAAATAATTCAGATTGGGTAAATGAGATTAAAAGAATTGAAAATCATCATCCATACTTTGATGAACAAATGTTTGATAATTTAAATCATTTTATTATTACATTTAAAGATAATACTTTCGAATGTATTGCTGAAGATTATTCTATTGATTACTCGATTAAAACTATGAAAGAGACTTTTGAAAGAGTCGTGAAAAATATTAACTATTAACTACTTATTATTTCTAAATACTTTACAGTAATTTTATCACATAGCCATATACCATTTTCCACAGGATAAAAATCAACACCATCTATAAAAGCTTCTTCAGATTTTACTTTTAAAAGTATAGGTTCATTAGTTCTCCTTAATCCTACAGTCATAGAATCTGATTTGTTTTCGGACAAATGAACATATTGTCTTTTCATTGGCAATAGCCCTTTTTCAAAAATACTTGGGAGTGATTTCTGTTTTGTTGCATGATATAAATATTTAGGTGGTTTAAAGGGTTTTATTATTATTTTGTCTTGAATGGAATGACCATATGTAGCTCTTATTTTATTGCCTTTTAATTCGTGTCTCTTTTTTTTAGATGTAGATATCATCTTTTTTACATCCGAAACACTTAAAGTAGAAAAAGAACTATCAACTTTTTGTATAGATTTAATCAATAAACTTATTTCAACCCAACCATCTTTACTGAGTTCTAAATCATATAAAGATGGTTGATGGCGTAAAGCATGTGATATAACTTTACTTAATTTATTGAAATCCATAACTGACATTAATTACCAATTACATTTTGAGTTCCTGATTGCCTGATTGTACTAGTACCAGAACTTGTTAATTTGTTTCTAGTTAACTGATTAGTTAACTGATTTTCATAGAATTCCTGACCTGTTCTATTAACCACATTCCATTGATTCCTCGGTATGCCTGCTTTAGTTAAAGCTGCTGAAGATCGAGTATTTAAAATCAACGTATTACCATCTCTAACTATTACATCAATTGGTAAATCTTTAGCTGTCGCCTTCCCGTTTTTAATTAAACTTACTACATCATCTATAGTTTCACCTGCATATTTACCACCATTAAAAGTTAAACTATATGTTTTTTGAGCCCACCTAGCATTAGATATAATACTTTTTGTTTTTACTAATTTATAAACCCATGCCCCGGCTTGAAATACTTTTACAGCTGCCCATTCACCTGCTATAAACAAAACTAATTCTATAGCAGCATCGGCTTTTTCTTTTTCATTCTGAGCGATATCTGCATCAGTAGGGTTATATGGGTCATTCCCATTTAAAAAGGCAGTTCTTGCTGCACCATTATAAGCCATTCCATAAAACTCACCTGTACTCATTTCCTTTACAGGTTTACTTTGACTTTTCTTCTTTTTCTTTTTTGGATCAGTACTATCCTCTGGAGCAGTATAAATTCTTATACCTGCTTGTGAACTAATTGTTTTCCATTCACCTCCTATCTTTAATCTTATACCTTCTTCACTATCTGCACCGCTTGGGTCAGCCCAGAACACAGGGTTGTTATCGAATGCAGTATATGTGCTCATAGAATGATGTGCCACAGGATCAATAGCTGTCCATCTAGCAATAGCTGGATCATATTGTCTCAGCGGCATTTCGTAAAGATTCAGTCCAAGACTTTCTTCTAACTCAATTCCATTATACTTATACTTGGAAGCCACGCTATTAACATTAGCAGAAACCACGTCGTTGTACCCCTTATGTTTTAA
>NZ_JAGSPD010000028.1 GCF_019203985.1 Winogradskyella luteola
GTGGTTAGTACTTTCTAATTATGATTTTACTCGGAATAGTATTTTTTTGTAAAAATAATATTTTTTGCACCATCGCTCGATACTGTAAACTCAATGATTTTACCTGAATCATTTCGTTTAAACCTCATATTTGAAAAATTTCTGTTTTTCGAACTAAAATATGCCTCATTTATCTGTTCAATCTTTATATCATCTAACTTTTGGTGTGTTAAATACAGTACATTTTCTTTTTTCACCAACTCATATTGTGTTTTTAATTCATCATTATAATAGCTTCCTAAATAATTTGAAAGGTTTACTTTTTCAACTTTCATATTCCAATACCACATAATGTCTGGTATTCTAATCTCAACTACTGGCTCATTATAATCATTTTCTCTAAAATTTACAGAGATATCATAAATGCTTCCCTTCACTTTAAAATTACTATTCCCAACAGGATACAATTTAAGAGTTTCTGATAAAACGCTACCTTTTAAATAGAGCGTGTCATTTTCAAGTTTTACTTCTGTATAATTTTTAGTCTCACGATTAAAATAAGTACCTTCAAACTTTTTCATTTGAGAACTTGAAAGCTCTATAAAGAGGTTTTTATCATACTCAAAAATTTCACTTGCCGACGCATTGTTTTCACTTTTAGGTTTCTTGTCTTTAAGGTAGTAGTTGACAAGTTTAAATGTTTCTTTAGATGAATTAACATAGGATGCATTGGCAAAAAGAATAAATTGATACCCAAGATTAGGAAATCTCACAAAATAAGAGCGATATCCTGCATCAGATCCTGAGTGATATATATTGTCATACCCATAATGATTAGCTAAGAATTGACCTTTAGCGTAGTAGTTTGAAACAGTTCCATCATTTTTAGTAGCATTTTCTCTCATAGACTTGAAAATTTTTTTATTCCCAATCGTCATTTTCTTAAAATTGATTGCCCATTTATTGAAGTCTTCTATAGTTGTAAATAAACTTGTTGGACCTACAGTTGCAAAATTTAAATTACTCTTTTTCAGCCTTTCATTATCTTTTGTATAAGAGTATGCTCTGTTAGTTACTATTTCTTCATGGTCATCATAAAAAAAGCTATCATTCATTTGTAATGGTTCAAATATGGATTGCTTTGCGTAAGAAGCAAATGACATTTTAGTTAACCTTTCAATAATAATTGCTAATAAAGTATATCCAGAATTAGAGTAACTAAAACTATCACCAGGTGAAAAATTCAATTCCTTTTGACCTATGATTAATCTAAAAATTTGTTCGGTTTTAATGACATCATCCAATCGCCAACCTGCCATTTCTAACAATCGCCATTGGTCCCTTATTCCGCTAGAATGTGTTAGTAAATGATTGATTGTTATTTTCTTACCATAATCAGGTAACTCAGGAATATAGGTTCTTACATCATCATCAATAGACAACAAACCCTCATCTTCTAGTTTTAGAGTCATAAAGGCTGTGAATTGCTTTGATAGTGACGCTACATGAAATTTAGTTTTGGTCGTAATAGGAATTCCATATTCTAAATTTGCCATACCAAACCCTTTTTGATAGACCACCTCATTATCTTTAATTACTGAAACTGCTATACCAGGTGTATCACTATTATTATATTTTTTAAAAAGGACATCAATATCTGTTTCTTTAATCGTTTTTGTAAGCCTCTCTTGATTTTGAGAAATGCTATGTTGCATTCCCAAAAAACAGCATATTACTAATGCCAACAGTTTCAGTTTTCTAGTTTTCATATTATTTAATTTAAGTTTAGGATGTTCTTTTCCTGTAGAGACTAAAACTCTATCGAAAAATTATTAAAAAATAAAAAGTGCTGCTTATTTAAGTTGCCTTAAATAAATATTTCCTTTAAGGTTTTGTATACTAATTTCTACACCTCCTTTATTAATTTTTCCTTTTACAGATCTCTTGTTTTTTTGAATACTACTTTCGTTAATCACTTCAATGTCAAAGTCCGAATAAAATTCACCACGAGGTGTTTTAGAAATAATGGTGGCAGACGCATCTTGAGGCATTCTAATATCAATATCTCCATTGTCTGCAACTATAGACATTGGGTACAATTGATTAAGTGTAGAAAAAATTACTGTAATATTACCGTTGCCATTCTCTGCAACAATTGGCCCATTTATATTAGCCAGTAAAGTCTCTCCGTGATGATTTATAGTTTCAACCTCTGCACTAAATCCGTCAATATAGATCTCATTATTTGCTAAACTCTCAACAGAGATATTCATATTCTTTGGTAAATGAATGACCAAATTAGATGCTCTTCGTTCACGAAGTCCTTTGACTATTAAAAGTGTACCTTCTTTTATAACTTCAACTCCATAGTTTGTGTTATCATCACCGCTTCCTGATATCTTCTTAAGTCCTTTTGATTTTTCTGCGTTCGGATTTCTGTAGTTCTCTGATGCTTTCATAAGAAACGTAATGCTATCATGTGGCTTGACGACAATAGTGGTTTCTGAACTTATTATGACTTTAGTAATACCTTTTAAAGACATTGAATAATCCTGTGCGAATGCTGTTGCAGTTATTATTAATAAAGCAAAAGTTGTAAATATTTTATTTTTCATTTTAAATGATTTGTTTTAATTCTAATTTAATATGGTCTTTAATATAATTTGGTGTTTCTTTATTTTGAAGTAATTTTTCCATTGAAGGAATTACCTGCTTCTCTTCAATATCCACTAAAATCTGAATAAGTTCTATTTGCATATTGGCATTTTCTTCAGTTTTAAGTGCTTTAATCAATGCTTGTCTAACCATGGTGTTTTTTGCAAATTTAGCTAAGGCATTGGTAGCTGCTAATCTTACATTGGTATGTTTATCATTTTTCATTTTAGCAATGAGTACGCTTAGAATTTCATTATTTGGTTGCGCAATGTCTTTAGCATAACTTACAGCTTGTAGACGCTTACTGGCAGATTCATTATCTATAAGAGATAAAGTAGCTACAGTTTGCATTTCTGTTTTTTCCTGTTTTAGGAAGGCTATTTCTTTTGCTTTAGATGCTCTGTCTTTATAACTGCCCAAAACATAACAAGAAATCATTAAGAGGATTGTTGCAGCCACTTGTAATATGGACTTAAGTACTTTCTTTTTTGGTTTGAATGCTATTGATTTAGAAGTTTTTAAAGCCAATTTTTCTTTTGCCAACATAGCGTTAAAATTTAATTCTAAATCCTTATCAGGTAGTTCTTCTTGAACCTGATTTATAGTATCAATAAGATGAATAAATTCTTGATGTATCTGTGTACAACTTGAGCAACTTTTAAGATGTTCCTCTACTAATGTTTTGTTTGTATAATCTAAATTATTATACTTATAATCATTAATAAGGTTTACTATATCTTTACAATTCATGATGCTTTGTCTTTAAAAAATAAGAATCCTTTAATTTCTGCATAGCTCTATGCATTTTTGTTTTAACCGCTCCTAAAGTAGAGTCAGTTATTTTGGCTATTTCGTAATATTTTAAGCCTTGGTATTTACCCATAACAATCAGTTCTCTATCACTATTGCTTAACTGATCTAGTGCAAAATTTAATTGACTAATGTTTCCCAATGGCTCCGATCTATTGTCATTTATACTATAAGTATCTTTTAAATTTTTGTCATTTAGTCGCTCTGTTTTATTTAGGATTTTGTAGTGATCTTTACAAAGATTTCTTGCTATAGCATAGATCCAAGATGAAAATTTGTTTTGTCTATATGTCTTCCTATGTTTTATAACTTTATAAAAGACTTCTTGAGTTATATCTTTACTAAG
The DNA here is from genome assembly GCF_019203985.1 of Winogradskyella luteola. Taxonomy (GTDB): domain Bacteria; phylum Bacteroidota; class Bacteroidia; order Flavobacteriales; family Flavobacteriaceae; genus Winogradskyella; species Winogradskyella luteola. The sequence goes on from NZ_JAGSPD010000028.1 coordinate 3,791, forward strand.
GTCTTTGTCTTTAGTCATTTGCCAACAGAAATTATAAATCTTAATATGATAGCGTTGAAATAAATGTCGCATCATGTCCAGATTGCCACCTACAATGAGTTCCATCAACTCTTCGTCAGTTAAAGTTTTCAATAGTGAAATTTTTAATCGCTTATATATGTAATACTTAAAAAAACAAAAAGGTTACATAAAAAAGGTTTTTAATTAAAGACTAAAGATTATAGTAGCTGTTACATTCGAGATAATGTAAATAGAATATGGTTCTAATTTCTATTCTAGAAATATAAAGAGTGAATTGAAGAAAACTAGATGAAGAGTTTTTAGTTCTTGGTATTAACCACAACGGTCTCGTATAACCGTCAGTTACGGGTTTATATGCGTTAATTTTCGGTTTAGAACAGACGTTAGCAATTCCGAGTGGATTCGGACGTAGTCGAATCCGCCGTAATTGCGGTTATACATTGTTAGGCAACGTTATTTTCCATTTCCAATCTGTTCCTTTTTCAATCAGATACTCATTGTCAACAATTTCGAATATTCTACCTTTTTCAAATTCGTTTTCTTCTGCTTTTAGTTCCATTAAGTCAGTTCGTTTTGGGTCGTAAAGTCCATAAATCAGATAATTATATCTTCCCATAACTAAACTAATTCCGTAATTCGGTCCGCCCATTACTTCTTCAGAGTGCTGATTGTCTTGTCCGTCATCTTCCCACCAACACACTTTACATATTTCATAATTTCCACGTTCTCCAATCGTTCTATGTCCGCAACAAGGGCAAGATTCCAATTTAATCGGTTCTCCTATAATTTTGTCGATATTCAGTTTTTCGCACAAAAATTCGTTTGTCACAGATTGAAGTCCATTTTTTAACCAAATCATAAGTACAGAGTCGTACTTTTTTAATTCAGGATTGTGAATTTCTTCTCCATTTTCAATTTCATTCCGTACTGATTTTGGTAAAGAACTCCAACCTTCGGAATCGCTCCAATCTTCGTAGGTCATAATTTCCAACTGTTCAGCTCTTTCTTCTTGAGAAAGTTCTTTTAACTTAATTGTTGAATATTTCCCTATGGCTTTTTCTCTTTCCAAAGTGTTTTTTCTAATGTTGCCTAACGCCCACTGTGTATGGCGTAGTGAGGCGCGCCTCACGAAGAGCCATTGTTGCGCCTCATTGGCTATACACGCCTTAAGTTTACAATCTATTAATTTTAGAAGATTAATCAGAAAGAACAAAAGAGAGGAT
>NZ_JAGSPD010000029.1 GCF_019203985.1 Winogradskyella luteola
CAACTGCCAGACGGTATTTGCAAGGGTAGAGGACACCACAACGGGCTGCTACGATACCACGGCCCTTGAGCTCTGCGTGGAGCAGGCCCCTGTGGCCAACGTTCCACAGCCGCTGCGCTACTGCGACCCGGACAACGACGGCTTCGGCATGTTTCCATTGGCCGATGCAGATACCGAGATCACGGGCGGTGCCGCGGGACTGACGGTCACCTACCACGAGACGTTCGCCAATGCGGACAACGACGTGGACGCACTGGACACCACTGTGGACTACAACAACATTACCGTGGACACGCAGACCCTGTATGCAAGGGTCGAGAGCGCGACCATAGCCACGGACTGTGCCACCATAGTTGAGCTGGTACTGATCGTTGAGCCGAGCCCACAGATCGTGGCCCCGACACCGTTGGAGGCATGTGACGACGCGTTGGCGGACGGATTTGCGACCTTCGACCTAACGGCCAAGGCCCCCGAGGTGCTCAACGGCCTGGACCCCGTGCAGTACACGGTAAGCTATTACCTTAGCGAGGCCGATGCCGATGCGCCGATGAACCCCATAGCCACGCCCAACGCCTTTACCAATACCGATATGGGCATGCAGACGGTCTGGATCCGCGTGGAGGACACCGATACGGTAGAGGGCTGCCACAAGGTCACCAGCCTGGAGCTTATCGTCAACCCGTTGCCGGTACTATTGCAGCCCTCACCTTTAGAGTTATGTGATGTTGACAGTCCCGGTGACGAGCAGGAGCCCTTTGACCTGGAAGATGCCAATGCAGGGATACTGAACGGACAGACGGGCATAACCCTGACCTATTACCTTACCCAGATGGACGCGGACAATGCCACCGGCCCGCTTGCAAGCCCATATGTCAACACCAGTAACCCACAGACGATCTACATAAGGGGAGAGAACGATATCACGGGCTGCCACAGCACGGTCACGCTCACCCTGAGGGTCAACCCATTGCCATCACCGGAGCAGAGCCCGGAAGCTATCGAGATCTGTGACGACGACAATGACGGTTTTGCCGAATTCGATATGACGATCCGTACAGTGGAAATCACCAATGGGGAATCGGACGTGGTGATCACCTACCACGAGACACAGGAAGACGCCGAGATGGGCGACAATGCACTGGCGAGCCCATATACCAATATCGTGGCCGGAAGCCAAATGGTCTATGTACGCTCGGAGAGCACCCTTACGGGCTGTTACAGACTGACCCTGAACACCCTGGAGCTAATCGTGGTGCCATCACCGGAAGTGCCAACGGCCCTGGACCCCATTATCATGTGTGACGATGGTCCGGACGGGATTACACAGTTCGATCTCGCACAGCGTGATGCCGACATCCTAGGTTCTCAAAACCCGGCGGATGTGATCTTGACCCACCACGTCAGTGCCGCAGATGCAGAATCGGGGGATGACCCTATAATCAATGTGGGGAACTATACCAATATATCAAACCCGCAGACCATCTATGTGCGCTTATATAATCCAACAACGGAGTGTTACGACACCGGTGAGTTCGAGCTTCAGGTAGAGCTCCCGCCAACGGCGGTGCAACCGGCACCGTTGGAGCTGTGCGACGACCTCGGGGAATCCCCGGGGGACGAGATGACCGTATTTGACCTTACGGTAAAGGACCAGGAGATCACGGGGGGCAATGCCAGTTGGTCGGTTGCGTATTACCAGAGCGATGCCGATGCCCAGGCACAGACGGGTGCGGTACCTGACCCGACACAGTATACCAACATTTCGGTGGGCGGCCTACCGGCCAATCCACAGACATTGTATGTCGTGGTGACCGATACCGATACGGGCTGTGTCGATTTTACGACCCTGACCATCAGGGTACTGCCCAACCCGACCCCGACACCAAGTGATCAGTTACCAGCTTTAGAACTATGCGACGGGACCAATACAGGTGATGGATTTGAGATATTTGATCTTACAGAGAACGAGGCCCTGTTGATCAACGGGGAGGCCGGTGTAACGGCGACCTACCACGAAACACCGGAAGATGCAGGTTCGGGAATGAACCCTATAGCAGACCCTGCGCAGTATACCAACATATCGGCCCCAGAGCAGGAGATCTATGTCAGGGTGACCAACGATATTACGGGCTGTTATGCCCTGGTGGACTTCACCGTACGTGTGAACCCATTACCGGATGTGGTAGCGGTAACGGACTTTATTCAGTGCGAGCTCAACACCGACGGCTTTGACAGTTTCGACCTCACCGGCAAGGATGCAGAGGTACTGAACGGCCAGGACCCAGCTCAGTTCATGGTAACCTACCATGTTAATTTAGCAGATGCAGAAGCGGGCATGAACGCTCTGGTGAGCCCATATACCAATACGAGCAACCCACAACGGATCTTCGTAACCATAACCAACAACGTTACGGGCTGTTCCATCAGTACGCAAAGCTTCAATATTCAGGTGGACGAGGCCGCAGAGGCCAACCCGGACATGGAACCTATCCTGTACGAAGCATGTGACGATAATATGGAAACGGATGGGAATCCAGATAACGACAGCGTACAGTTCGATCTCTCGACACAGGACGCCCAGGTACTGGACGGCCAGGATGCGAACAGCTATATCGTGAGCTACTATGCCAGTGAAGCAGATGCGGATCTGAACGTTAACCCATTACCTAACCTCTACGAAAACGTAACCAACCCACAGGTGGTCTATGCAAGGGTGGACAACAATACGCTAAGCGTCGTGCCTGTATTTTTGAACATCGCAGATCCCGGTACACCGGGACTGGATCTGGACGGTGACGGCACCGTGGACCTCTACGATACGGACGGTGATGGGGTGTTCGACCTGCTGGACGTAGACGGTGACGGGCTTTCAGATGGTATAGACAACGATGGGGACGGTGCGTTCGAGTTTGTGGACACCGATGGCGATGGCCTTGGCGACCCCGTGGACCTTAACAACGATGGGACGTTCGACAACCAACAGGACGGTTCGGTCTGTTTTGCGGTGGCACCGTTGACCCTTCAGGTGAACCCGTTGCCAAACTTTGACCTGGAGGACGGCTATATACTCTGTGTTAATACCAACGGTACGGAGATACTGGATCCTTTGGTACTGGACACGGGGCTGTCGGGTACGGACCACAGTTTTGAGTGGTCCTATAACGGGGCCGTGATCCCGGGGGAGAGCGGTCCGACACTGGCGCCAACCCAGGGAGGTACCTATAGCGTAACGGTAACGGACATTGGTACGTCCACTCAGACGAGCTGTACCAATATGGACAGTACACTGGTAACGGAAAGTGAGCCCCCGACATTGATCGCCGAGGTGACCACACAAGCTTTTGCCGATAACCACGTTATAGAGGCAGTGGCGAGCGGACCGGGGGTGTACGAGTACAGCCTGGACGGAGGCCCGTGGCAGGACAGCGGTACCTTTACCGGCGTGTCGGCGGGCGGGCACCTGGTCACCGCAAGGGACAAAAACGGCTGTGGGACGGCGACCGTGGAGGTGTTCGTGCTGGACTACCCGCTGTACTTTACCCCCAACGGCGACGGCAACCACGACACATGGAACATCGCGGGCATCGGGGCCGGTGCAAAAATTTATATATTTGACCGCTATGGGAAGCTATTGAAACAGCTCGGCCCGACGGGAACCGGATGGGACGGGACCTACAACGGCAGCCCGATGCCAACCAGCGACTACTGGTTCCTGGTCGAGTACGACGAGCCAACCAACGGAAACAGAAAAGAGTTTAAAGC
>NZ_JAGSPD010000003.1 GCF_019203985.1 Winogradskyella luteola
AGGAACTTTGGATATTTTATGTAAAAGTAAAGCCCGTGCAATTATTGTACGGGCTTTACTTTATGAATAAATTTTATTTTAAATTCTAAATCCTAATGATAGTATTACATCTGTAAACTTTGTTTGTACTGATGCAGTGTCTGTTAATCCAACATTAAATAATTGCTGATTTACATCTCTTTCCGCTTGACTAAAAGCTAGATCTAAATTAAAATCTCCAAAAGTGTAACCAAGACCTAATGAGTAACCCGTTAAATCTCCAAAACGACTATCATCTTTATATGGACTTTCTTCAAAACGATATCCGCCTCTGAAACTAAATTGTTTGTAACGGTATTCACCTCCAAACCTATAGGATACAGCAGAATCTAACGAATTGCTAATTTCATCGTTCAATAGAGAAAAACTTGTGTCTGACGCAGGTCTAAATTCTGTATCACTGTAGTCTTTAACAGAATAATCAAAACTCAACAGGCCCTGCTTTCCGAAGACATAAGCCAAACTTCCTGTAACCTTGCCAGGGGTACGTAATCTGTACTCAGGGAAAATATTGATAACATCACTAATGAAATTAATTTCAGGATCGGCATTATTAGAATTAATACCTTGAACTAATTCTTCACTTATTCTATACCATGTTGGCGAATTATAAGACACACCAGCTCTAAGCTCTGGCGTCAGTTTAATAATTGTGCCTAGTTGGAATGAAAAACCACTACCTGTAGTAGATAATAAATTTTCAAATCTTAAATTATTAACAGTAGAACCATCGTTAGAATTGGTTTCATTAAATCTTGTGAATTTTTCGTAGTCTATAAAATGTGCATTCAGGTTTACTCCGAAAAAGAATCTATCATCATAATCTGCAGCAAAATTAAATGCAAGCTTACCATTATAACCTCTCTCAGAATATAGGTAGTTTTGATTAAAATTTCCAGGTCCTACATTAGAAATATAGTTAGTTTCATCATCATTACTGTTGTCATCTAAATTTACTGGATCAATCACACCAGACCAATATCCTAAAAATGCTTGTTGAATCGAATAACCATCTACAGGAATTGAACTAATATCTGCATAAGCCTCTTCAATAAATTCACCGGGTTGTAATTTTAAAATACCAAAAGGTATTTCAATATTATTGGTGAAAGAAAGGAAATAGCTATCTAAAGAGGTTGTATTTACTCCACTAGCTACCCATTCATTATCATGGTTAGCTGTATTGTCATAGGCTGCACTAAGTGTAAATTTTTTCCAAGGAGAATTTGGATTTGAATTTACAAACACAAAAGCTGCCCCAAGTTGGTTTAAATCAAATTCGGAATTTGATGTTGAATTCAAACCATTAAAATAACTAACATCGTTATTCTTATCTATAACACCCAGAGAGACCGAAGCGTGGCTGTTGTTAAATATTGCAGAACCAGCAGGGTTGATATTAACCCCAGACATATCACCACCTAAGGCACCAAATGCACCACTCATGGCTCTAAAACGTGCAGTTCCTTTAATTTCATCCATTGAATATCTAACTGCATCATTTAGATCTTGTGCTAAAATATAGGATGTACTAACCAAGCCTATGGAAAACATAAGTAACTTTTTCATAAGTAAATTTTTTAAAATTTTAGAATTTAATTTTAAGACTATCCTCTACCGCGTCTTCCTCCACCAGACCTCATTCCAGAAGATCTCGAAGAACCTCTAGACGATCTCATAGAGCCTGATGATCTTGATGAGCCTCTACTAGATCTAACTCCAGACGAACGACTACTTCTAGAAGATCTAACCGAACCTGATGATCTCGATGGCCTTGATGATCTATTTACTCTAGAATTAGATCTTGAAGTTGAAGAACTTCTTACGGATCTAGATGGTCTTGTTACCCTATTACTTCTAGAACTGGAACTAGACCCAACCCTTGTACTTCTTGTGGTTGCAGCCCTTGAAAGTCTACTTGTTGAATAGTTTCGTCTTGATAAAGCAGATGAACTTCTATTTCTTCTACTTAAATTATTATTGTTGTAAAGCAGTGAGCTGCGTCTTCCACCATTAAATGCAAGCCTGTTGTTTCGGAATCCATTATTCCAACCCCAGTTATTCCATCCAGGACCCCAGCCCCAATTGTTCCAGCCCCAGCCAGCATTCCAACCCCAGTTGTTCCAGCCTAAGCCCCAACCAGCATTCCAACCCCATCCAGCATTCCAGCCCCAGTTGTTCCAACCCCAAGGTCGTCCCCAACCCCAGTTATTCCAACCCCAGCCCCATCCAGCATTCCATAACCAAGGATCATTCCAACCCCATCCATTATCAATAATATTAATGGTAACGTTTTCATTGCTCTGACCCCAACCACCGTAGGCTGGTCTTCGTTCTAAAGTGTCTTGAGCTTTCTCCATATAGTTACCTTCATAAGAGTCTATGTCTGTAAATATTTCATTTTCTTCAGTTATGACATTAAGTTGTGCCGAATTTTCTGCAAAATAATTTTGATAATAATTTGAGTCATCGGTAGAAGTTGTAACTACTGGTTCTTCTACATCGGTTTCATAATCGTCCGCTGTATATATTCCATCATTATCATATCCTGCATATTGAAAAGAACCACATGAAGTTAACACGGTTAGTAAACCGAGCGCAACAAAAAATGGCAATTTGTTCGAAGTAATGGCTTTAAATTGCATATCTCTTATATTTTATTGTTGAACATAGCAAAAATAGTTAGTTTTGCTGAACTATTTTTTTATTTAACATAGTCACAATATTTGTGCCAAAACATTGAAAATGAGCAAAAATCTTACGAGTAGAGCTGAAGATTATTCAAAATGGTATAACGAATTGGTTGTTAAAGCTGATTTGGCAGAAAATTCTGCGGTTAGAGGCTGTATGGTTATTAAACCTTACGGTTATGCTATTTGGGAGAAAATGCAAGCAGAATTGGATAGAATGTTTAAAGAAACTGGGCATCAAAATGCTTATTTTCCTCTGTTTGTACCTAAAAGTTTGTTTGAAGCTGAAGAAAAGAATGCTGAAGGTTTTGCAAAAGAATGTGCTGTAGTGACTCATTACAGATTGCAAACTGATCCTGATAATGAAGGTAAACTTAGAGTTGATCCAGAAGCAAAATTGGAGGAGGAATTAGTTGTAAGGCCTACAAGCGAAGCCATTATATGGAACACTTATAAAGGTTGGATTCAATCATATAGAGATTTACCAATTTTAGTAAACCAGTGGGCTAACGTGGTACGATGGGAGATGCGAACACGACTCTTTCTCCGTACAGCAGAATTTTTATGGCAAGAAGGACATACCGCCCATGCAACCAAAGATGAAGCCTGGGAAGAAACTAAGTTAATCAATAATGTTTATGCTAAATTCGCAGAGAACTTTATGGCAATTCCTGTAATACAAGGTTTAAAAACAGAGAGTGAGCGTTTTGCGGGTGCAGAAGAGACTATGTGTATTGAGGCACTGATGCAAGATGGTAAAGCATTACAGGCCGGAACATCCCACTTTTTAGGTCAGAATTTTGCAAAGGCATTTGATGTAAAGTTTACTAACAAGGAAGGAAAACAAGATTATGTTTGGGCTACATCTTGGGGTGTTTCTACACGATTAATGGGCGCATTGATTATGACACATAGTGATGACAAAGGCTTAGTATTGCCACCAAATTTGGCACCTTACCAAGTTGTTATTGTACCCATATATAAGAATGAGGAGCAATTTGATGCTGTAAAAAAAGTTGCTGACGAAATTATAGATGACCTCAAAGAAAGAAATATCTCTGTAAAGTTTGATAAAAGAGATACACTTCGCCCTGGTGCAAAATTTGCACAGCATGAATTGCAAGGTGTGCCAATAAGGATTGCAATAGGCCCCAAAGATCTTGAAGATAATACTGTAGAAGTCGCAAGACGAGATACATTTACCAAGGAAACAGTAATCTTAGATCGAATAAATGTAGTTGTTGAAGATTTGTTGGAAGAAATACAAAAAAGCTTATTTAAGAAAGCACTGGATTTCAGAAATTCCCACATAACAGAAGTTGAAGATTTTGAAGAGTTTAAAAAGGTACTGGAAAACAAAACAGGTTTCATTTCTGCACATTGGGATGGTACTGCCGAAACTGAACAAAAAATAAAAGAATTGACTAAGGCTACAATACGATGTATTCCTTTAGATAGCAAGAAAGAAGAAGGAGAATGTGTATTTACTGGCAATCCATCAAATCAGCGTGTACTTTTTGCAAAAGCCTATTAAAAATTTTGCAAAAAAATTATGTTAGTAGTTGCAACATTTAAAAATAGTTGTATTTTTGCACCCGCTAGAACGATATATTTTGCATCGGGCTAGTTTACAATGGAAACATTGTAGGTTCATTTAATTAGTAAAATAACCAAATGGCCCGTTCGTCTATCGGCTAGGACGCCAGGTTTTCATCCTGGTAAGAGGGGTTCGATTCCCCTACGGGCTACAATTTTAATAAGAGAAATAAAATGGCAAATCATAAGTCAGCTTTAAAAAGAATTAGAAGTAACGAAAAGAAACGCGTGCTTAACAGATACCAGCATAAGACAACACGTAATGCTATTAAGAAGTTACGTGAAATTACCAATGCTAAGGAAGCACAAAAGATGTTACCTTCCGTTATTAGTATGATTGATAAATTAGCTAAGAAAAATGTAATTCATGCTAATAAAGCTGGTAACTTAAAGTCACAATTGACTAAGCATGTTACAGCGTTATAATTAGTGATATATAATTAAGATATTTGAAAGTCTTTCCAATAGGAAAGACTTTTTTTGTTTTCCCTTTATTTAAAAGTTAGCTATCCATAAAAAAACCTTGAATAGTAAAGTTCAAGGTTTTTTATTATAAATATGACAGAAGAATTACTATCCATTCATGGAAATTAAAAACTCTTCATTGTTTCTTGTTTGTTTAAACCTGTCATTAATAAATTCCATTGCTTCAACAGGGTTCATATCTGCAAGATACTTACGCATTACCCACATTCTTTGAATGGTATTATCGTCCAATAATAAATCGTCACGTCTTGTACTTGATGATGTTAAATCAATAGCAGGGAAAATACGACGATTAGAAATCTTACGATCTAATTGTAGCTCCATATTACCTGTACCTTTGAATTCCTCAAAGATAACTTCGTCCATTTTAGAACCCGTTTCGGTAAGTGCGGTGGCAATGATAGTTAAAGAGCCACCATTTTCGATATTACGAGCAGCACCAAAGAAACGTTTTGGTTTATGCAAAGCATTAGCGTCAACACCACCAGAAAGAATTTTTCCAGAAGCAGGTTGTACCGTATTGTAGGCTCTTGCCAATCGAGTAATGGAATCTAGTAGAATTACAACATCGTGTCCGCATTCCACTAAGCGTTTTGCTTTTTCTAAAACAATGTTAGCAATCTTAACATGCTCGTGTGCTTCTTTATCAAAAGTAGACGCTATTACCTCACCACGGACATTTCTTTGCATGTCTGTTACTTCTTCAGGACGTTCATCAATTAAAAGAATCATCTGATATACTTCAGGATGATTAGCCGCAATTGCATTTGCAACATCCTTAAGCAGCATAGTTTTACCTGTTTTTGGTTGAGATACAATCATACCACGTTGTCCTTTACCAATGGGTGCGAACAAGTCCATAATACGTGTAGAAATTGTGGTTTGCTTTTCAGCAATATTAAATTTCTCTTTTGGGAATAATGGTGTTAAGTGCTCAAAAGCCACACGGTCTCTAACTACATTGGGATTTTGACCATTGATTTTACTCACCTTTATAAGTGGGAAATATTTTTCACCTTCTTTTGGGGGTCTTACATGCCCTAATACTGTATCACCAGTTTTTAAACCGAATAATCTAATTTGAGATTGTGATACATAAATATCGTCTGGGGATGTTAGATAATTATAATCGGATGATCTTAAGAATCCATAACCATCTTGCATAATATCTAAAACACCTTCACTTTCAATAATGGCATCAAATTCAAAATCTGGTTCACGGTAACGGTTTCTGTTATCTTTATTACCATTGTTTTTTGAATTGCTGTTATTGCGATTATTATTATCCTTAGAACGATTCTGATTTTGCCTTTTATCGTTGTTCTGATTATTATTAGAACGTCGATTATCGTCTTTACGGTTGTCTTGCTTTTTATGACTTTGTTTATCGTTGCTAGACTGGTCGTTATTAGACTTACGTTCTTGAGGTTTAGGTTCTTCCTTTTTTTCGGAGAACTCTAAAGATTTTTGATCTTTGTCGTCTTGAGTTTTTTTCTGTACTCTAGCTCTACTTTGTTTAGGCTTGCTTTGTTTTGGTTCAGAACTGCTGTCAGTATCTTTTGTAGCTTTTACTGCATCAGGATTTGCAGCTTGGTAATCTAAAATTTGGTAAACCAAATCTAGCTTCTTCATTGAGCGGTACTTAGGTACTTTGAGTTGTTTGGCTAGTTCCTGTAATTCTGGAAGCTTCTTAGCTTTTAACTGTGAAATTTCAAACATTCGTATGTTATATAATGTATTATAATTTTGATATTATTAATTCAAGATTTTCTAAATGAAATAAAAAGAAAAAAAGTGAAATTAATTTGGAAGATTAGAAAGATGCAACTCAGTGCATTACCCTTTCTACTGCAATTATACAACTTTATTTTAAAACTATTTCTATCTTTTTAAAAAATAAACTACTAATTTTGCAATGCTTTTTAATTAAAGATATGATTCAACGTATACAAACACTCTATTTAATTTTGGCTGCTGGTATTTCTGCGGGCTTAATTTTCGTGTTTCATTTGTGGACTAATAACGAAGACGCTAAAGTATATGCTTTAGATAACTATACGTATTTAGGTTTGTTTTTGGGTTCTGCTTTTTTATCTTTAATTTCAATTTTTATGTTTAAAAACAGGAAGTCTCAATTTATGTTGGGTCGACTTAATATAATATTAAACTTTATTTTACTAGGAATCTTTGTGTATCAATCTCTAAATTTATCTGGAGAAACTAACGTTTCTGAGAAAGGTATTGGGATTCTTCTTCCTATTTTTTCTATTGTGTGTTTAGTCTTGGCTAACAAGGCTATTAAAAAGGATGAAGATCTCGTAAAATCTGTAGATCGATTACGATGAACCTAAAATCTTAGTATATTAGTGCGAAAACCCCGGACGCTGCCGTCTGGGGTTTTCATTTTTATAGTCTTTCAAATTCTATAATTTCTAAATCCTTTATGTGCTTACCATCTATTTTGAATCGGAGCATGGTTCTTTTTTTATGAAAGCCATGTTTACCAACTGCACCAGGATTCATGTGAAGAAGATCTAATTTTTTATCAGGAATTACCTTAAGTATATGAGAGTGTCCACAGATAAACAGATCAGGAGGATTTGAGTTCAGTTCCTCTCTAATACGATTATTATACTTAGGAGGATATCCGCCTATATGTGTTATCCAAACATCAATACTTTCACATATAAACCTATTATGAAGCGGAAATTCAGTTCTAGCTTTAGCGTCATCAATATTGCCATATACAGCTTTTAATGGTTTTAGTTTTTTAATTTGATCCGTGACCTCTAAATCGCCAATATCTCCAGCATGCCATACTTCATCTGCTTGTTTTACATGCTTAAGAATAGCAGCATCAATGTAACTATGTGTATCTGATAATAATAGTATTTTTTTCATACTTGTTTTCCGATTATAATCGTGAAATCGAATTGTACACAAACTTAAATCAAATTGTACATAAAAAACAATTTAAACACCATTTAAAACAGTTTTAAATCATCCTTTGGGTTGCTCACAGGTGATAATTAGCTGTCAACACCTCTATTTTCGTCTTTTATTAGCGTCTTCATACATTCAAACTAAACTTGGAATCTTTGCCCTTCAGCAAGCGCTTGGTTGATTTTAGGTTGTTTTCATAGATATGCACATTTCCAAGAAATAAGGTAATTGACTTTAGCGGTATGTCAATTTGGCGCGATATCAAGTATAAATGGTAAATATCCGAAGGCAAACCAAGAGAGGCATCAGAACTACGCTGATAAGCGCTTAAAACAAGCTTTCCACGGTCAATCTGGAACTGTATCAAGCTCAAGCACGGCTGTTGGTTGGTGTCTATGGTATTGGCACCCAAAAACAGCACGTAATTTTTGCTAGAGCGCTTTTCCTTATTGATGCGTTTTATAAGTCCAGGTAATTGCTCAAAATACGTCGGATAACTATTCACCAAAATAGGACCACAGTAATCCCACCAGGTTATCCCTATGTCACGATACGCCTCAGTGTTTCGCTCACCTTGCATAAATAGATCTAGCTCGTCGCGCAATTTGTTCCTGGCAACCGTATGGCCTTCCAATATCTCCAATAGGTCAATTGGCCGTAAGTGCAGCTCTTTGTTCAATAGGTATCTAATGTTTCCTTTTTTGTTTTCTTGGACCTTACCTTTTTGTAAAATCCGCTTTAGTGTTTTGTGATATTTGTTCATTGTTATAAATTTGTTGCTCTGACGTAAAAAGGTGCATACACACCATAAGCTAGGATATTACTCCTCGGCTTGGTGTGTATGCACCTTTGTTGTTAGCCGTTTGCGTCAGAAACTTACGGCAGCAAAGTCGAGGTTTTTATAAACCTCAAGCTATTTTTTATGGTGGCGGATTCTGATAAGTGTTCTTTAAAGCATCAAACTCTGCTTGTTTGGCCGTTGTATCTTCGCCAAGTCTTACCATTAAGTCGAGCTCAATAGATAATCTTCTTAGCTGGCCTCGCTGTAATTCTGCCAAAGTAGAATCAACAGGATCTGGTCGCTTATCCAAAGTTTCAGTAATAAATGATGCATCTAATCCTACTAAACCTTCAGGCTCTTCAACTTCAGCTTCAATTACATTATGGTTTTGAGGAAGTAAGGCGTTAGCTATGTCCTCACTATGTACGCCAACAATAATGTTATTACCATTTATTTCTATATATACTACTTCTGCCATATCGCTGTGTAATTAATTTTAGTGTTTCTGTCATTCTTATTAACTTGAGCTATGACTCTAACTTTATCGCCATCAATTTGATGCTTCATCCACATTTCCTCATTATCTTCCAAATAATCACTAAAACCAACAAAATTGAACGACATGCTAACACCTACTAAATGTTCTATTGTAAAACCTATAGGAGGATAGATAAATCCATAATTCTTAGTCCAATCATTAGAGTTATTGATGTTAGAATTGATTTGATTTTCTAATATGATGGTTCCTTGAGAAACGCGTGTTATCAAATAACCAGCTGCCTTTAAAGCTGCAATGGTAACAGCTCTCTCATCATCCACGCCATTAATTGCTTCTTGATTGGTTACAAGCTCAACAACGCCGCGTCTTTCAGTTGTGGCTTTTCTTGCATTAAGCTTTTTAGGTGTTATAACGTGAGTGTCGTTATCGTTGTCATTAGTCTCATCTTGAGTAGCAATTTCATTTAGACCTAATATTTCTTCAGTAGCTTGCTCCAATAAGCCATCCAAGGTCTTAACGGTTCTTATGCGATTAAGTGTACCAAAATCAAAAGAAGCAACTACCCCAGCATCACCAGGATCACCAAACTTGGCTTTTCGATTTTTCCATACCGGCAGTATCTGGTTAAAGTTACCGGTTTGGGAGGTGTCGTATGCCGCTTCGGTTACGGTTTCAATTATTACAACCGTTTCGCCAGTCTCACTCGCTTCAAACGGGAGTATCTCATTGTTATAGATTATCCATCCAGCGCTTGTATTGCCATTATCATCCACAACACCATCAAATATTACATTGTCACCAATAGCCCTAACTATGGCATTGATCTGATCATGGCTACTTGATTCCGCAAATGCCAAGTATTCATTTGCACCAGGAAAGCCCTGGCCAGATATTATTAGTTTATCCATTCGATTCTGTATTTTTTAGCATATAGTTTGTAATAGTTAATCACCGCACCAACCTTAATCAAATAGGCCTGAAGCTCGTTTGCGTTCACTGGCTGATATTCTATGGGTATGTGAACCGTAAAGTCTGCACTATGCGCTATGTTGCCAAAAACGTAATAAAACCCCTTTTGCACATTCCCTTGAGTATAGAAACCAAATTCCTTTTCAGCAGCCCAAGGATAGAACCTGTCGATGTCAGTTTTTTCAACGTTACGGATATATATCCTACGCTCTTCATTATCAAAGCCATCATTCAGTACCTTTTGCAATAGTGTTATCGATCCGTTATGGCTAACCCTGTAAATCGCATCATCTTTATAGGCTACGAAACTGATATAACGTTCTTTAATCGGTGCGCAAACAGCATTTAACCAAGCCAAAACCTTAACACCTCTTAAGAATGTTGGCAGGCTCAACTTTATCAGTCTAGATATGTCAAGGTTATAGATATTACTCATAGCTCTCTACAAATTCAAAAGTGCTTTCAACTTCATCAAGGTTAAAATAGCCTGCGTCAGGTTGTCTGAAATCTGCAATCGAACCTGCACCAGGAATATCTTCAGTTTCGTATGTAAAAGCAGCGTATTTTGAAGCTGCCAAAACCTTGTGCGGAGATGAGACACCATCCACCAACTGGATGGCATCTGTCAACTGATTTATGTCCAAAAGCCCATCAAATTGGCTACTGGCCAAAAACGATTTCACGGCAGCCTGTACCGGTGTATCATTCGTACCATCCAAGCGCTTACCTTCATTGTCCAATATCAAGGCATCATAATAGATTTTATAATGAAGCTTTAAGTCATCACCCGTTCCTGAGGTTGCCACTACATAAACTCCAGCTGCACCCATCAATTCAATATATTGTTGAAAACCTGCAAGCTCTGGCGTAGTAAAAGGTGCCAAAAGTCCATTGTTGTCCTTTGCGACCTTCACCCTTAGGGAACCCACACCGTTTAAAACAGTCGGTATCACCGAAGCTTTCTTAACGATCTTAGAAGCATTCACTGCCTGTATTTCTGCCGATGCATTTGGTATTGGATATATTCCGGTCTCTGGTAGATCATAACCGTGCTGATAGTTTAGCGCAGTGAGCGCATACCATTGTTTTGTAAATGGCCTGGTCTCCGATATCCTTTTTTCGATGTCACTTCTTAGAACGTCCCAAAGCTTTTCACTGACCCATTGGCCAAACGCATGCACCCAAACAAATAAACGCCAAATTGATACCTTACTGGCACTGGTCAACTGATCCTGAAGCTGTACTTTTTCAGCATCGGTCAAAACCTGAAGTGTATCGAGCTCATCAGCATCGCCAATGGCGTTCAACATTACATCCTGTATCTCGTTTATTGATCTGCTCATCTATTTTATTTTTTCAGGTATCACCATACCATATATCAAAGTATCCTGACGTTCTATTATACGCCATTTTATAACATCTAAACGAGTCCTTTGGTTGGTCTCTACTTCCAATATACTTTCATCAAAACGCCTCCACGATCCATCTATGGCCAAGGACAGATCTCGAGCATGGAAAACCGATGCTGTTTTCTGATCGTAGATGTCAAAGTCAGTTGAGCCCATATAATCGTACCTACTAAACCCACGTGGCTCCAGATACTTTAAATAATAGGCCTTGTTTACGTACTGCATTACAAATGCGCCATTACGCTTTACCTTCTGCCATACAGGGAGTGGAAAATCCTCAAAAGACCGGTTGAAATAAACCATGTCCGCAATGAGTTTGCTGTTTTCCGATTTTATCTTCTGAAGCTCCACCTCTAAATCTATGACATCGCTTCTAAGGTAGAAATTGGATATGGTGAGGAACAGCAAACCCGAGTACGTGAATAACGTCTTATATCTCTTACCGAATCGAATAGCGGTAATAATCCACTTATACAGTTTGGTATGTGAAAATCTTAACCTCACTTGTAAACTTATTTTTTAGTTTCTAAACCTCTTGCTTTTCGTATCAGATCAACCAAGGTCATTGGGGCCCAAATGAACAAAAATGAAATTGCCAATACAGCCAACTCATTTAAACTATACTCCAGCTGTTTGGTGGCGAGCCAATAAAGTAGGATGAGTATTCCTATAGCTCCAACTACAAACAGAAAGTACTCACCTATACCATATTTTTTTAAAAATGTCTCTCGCCTCCTGTTAATGTCTTGAGATAATTTTTCCATAATCAGTTATTAATTAAAAGTTGTTTCTTAACAGCCATAGTATTGTTAAATTCTGTATTAATTGAAGTAATATTTACAGTAGAGGTATCTGTAAAAGAACCATCATTAGTGGTTACCGTTATTGAAACTTGTCCAGCTTCTGAAGCCGTAAATAGTCCTGTTTGGGATATTGTACCAAAAGAAGTATTGGATCTACTCCAGACAACGGTAGTGTCCGTGGCATCATTTGGTTCCACAATAGCATTGAATTGATAATTTTGCCCTTCAGTAAGTGTAATAGAATCAGGCAATCCATTAACTCCTGTTACCGGTATATTTTGAACTACTTCTGTTATTTTAATATTATCCAAAGTCACTCCGTCTTGGGCAAATATTCTTATATCATCAAAAGAATTACCTGCGGTGATAGTCGTGGAAACTTCTCCTTCGTCATATATTAAAGCATCCGTAAAAGCATTCTTTAGTCTAATTTGGACCCATCCAGATCCCGTTTTATCAAATTCAACTAAATAAGTACTTCCTTCGGTAAGGTAACTATCCCCTTGCTGAAACATCGCAGTGCCTCCACTATTAGCTCCAGCATTTAGTTTACCGTTACTTATTGTCCAGTCACCTTGTAAAGTCCAACCTGTTGAATCTAAAAAACATGGATTTACCACTAGATTATCTTGGGTATCCACAGTACAAGGAATTTCTTTTAATACAACATTATCCAAGACAATAGTGGCATCATCTACCAATACTCTAAAAACAAATATGCCGCTAGAACCGGTATTAACAAAATTTATAGTATGAACACCCACGGTTGATGGCGGTGATTTATAACCACCATCGTAATAAATTCTAAAGCCTGCTCCCTCGTCACTTATAACTTCGTACGTTAATTCATATTCTTTACCAGTTTCCACTACATCGCTATTAGTTCCATTTGTAGCAAATGTTCTACCATTGGCTTCACTGGATAATTTAGTTAAATGTAACTGCCCATCAATTATTTCAGCAGCACCTTCAATACTCCACCATCCCAAAGGATATGAATTGCTATCTATAGTACCGTCAGTTGAAAAACATGGGTTTATAAAAATGTTATCAACAGTATCAACACTACAGCCAGCTTCAACAGGTAAATCATCAGCAAGATACCCTAAGAAATCTTCAAAATCAGAATAACCATTAGAGTCTGTATCATCTGTTCCATCTTTTGATAAATTACCAAATTCTGAGTTTTCCCAAGAGTCTGCCATACCGTCATTATCGGAATCAGTATAAGGCGTACCATCGTTGTATTCGGGAAAAGTATTATCGGTTACGTTATCCGTACCTTCCCTATTGGCAACATCAGACATAGCCCTGTCATCTTCCGAATCCCTGTATTTGTAATTACCCACTACAGGCAATAAATTGGTCTCGATTTCGCTATTATCCCACAAAGGAATACCGCTCTTTATTATAGGCGTATCAAATGGAACAGAGGACCTCATATAAGAGGGTACATTGTTTGTATTGTTGGAAGAGTTTTTTCCAAACTGTACCATTCTATATTCAGGGTCACTCTCTTGTGCTGCACTCATCATTGAATCATCAAAATTACCTAAAGAGTAGATTCTTTCTCTCTCACTACTGGAACCGTTATCGGTGCCATCGCCTATCCTAAAAAACCTAATGGAGTTGGTTATTATTTGACTTGTTCCTGAATCGACTTTAGCGGTTCTTACATTGTTCACAAAATTTACTTCATAAAAATTTGTTGTAGAAACATTGCCCGCACTTGCCCCGTTACCGCAGTCGTGCCAAAAATTATTAACAAGCTCAAACACTCCGTCAAAAGTGTAATTGTGCCCACTTTCAGAAGATAGGGAGGGGTTTCTAGTTGCCGAGTTTATAAAAGCGTTTCTCCATAACGACAATCTTGGGGGGCTTCCCGTAATGAGCATACTCTTATTGTTACCTCCATAGGAATTGGTAAACAAGCAGTACTGTACCGTAACACTGTCCGTAACCCTGTTATTATAATCGTAGTTATAATTTGCTATATCCAAATTACCATCACTGCTCCACGAAAGTGAACAATGATCTACTATTATGTTTTTACCCTTGTTAACCCAAATATTATCTCCAGCATTGTAACCAGAACTACTTTCACTTCTTCTAAAGGTCAAAAATCTTATGATTACATCATCCGCATCTATCTCAAATGTAAATTTAGACGTAGCGTTTGAATTGATAAGCATGATACCATCACCTGGAGCGGTCTGTCCAGCAATCGTAATATTATTGTTTTTTATCTCCAAAGGACTCTTTATGTCCAGAATACCTCCAACCTTAAAAATGACGGTTCTAGGATTTGCGTTATCTATAGCCTTTCTTAAACTTCCGTCATAAAAAGGAGAAGACGTATCCGGTACAAAATATGCGTAATCGTTATCATCGTTACCAAAATTGTCAAATATTACCTGATTTATCTGATCTTGGCAAATCTCAATATTTAGCCTAGAGTCTCCAGATACATCGCTATCATACGGACTGTACGAAGTATTTACATCCAAACCTACAGAGGTTTTCCATACGTCCGGTAAATTATCGCCGGCTATATTTGCAAAAGTCTTTACCCGGGAACCGCTTGGCTCACTATCATCACGCCATTGTGTTATTATATGGTGATCTTTAAGATGTGTGACTGATATTATGGTACCTCCACGTCCTCCCTGACTATATTTACCATATCCCTCAGCACCTTGAAATGCAGGGGTCTGAGCTTGCGATACAAAGCAAAAAGAAACGATTAATATTAATAGCAAATTTTTCATCTAATCTTTGGTTAAAGAAACATTGTCAATCGTAAAGGCATCTGAAGACGTAGAGGCGTTCAACCTAAATCCGGTAATGATCTCTCCCTGATTGAAGTTTATTGGTATGGATAGACTCCCTTCTGTATATGTTGCAAACGATACAACCTGTGCCCAACCAGCACTAGCTCCAAAAACTTCTACAGAAAAACGTCCCTGTGTTTCTGAACTCACAAGATCCAAGGTCAACTTATAATCTGTACCATTTGCTAGATTATCCGTTATTGCAAACTCAATGGAATCTACAGCAGAATCATCAAAGGAAGCAACCCCTCCAGATACGGTCCATGGCGGGGAATTAAACGTTAAATCGCTAGAATCATCAAAAGTCCCATTAACTATAAGCCCACTATCGAAAGGAGGAATCGGAGCTGTATAGTCCTGTATAATCCAATCGTCACTTGATGGGTGAATTACATTCTGTGCATCACTGGATATACTGGCATAACCATAATGGCCAGTCTTTAAAATATAAGCTTTTTGAAGCCCACTTCTATAATCAGTAACGCCTACAGCAGGTACAACCTTTAGAGCACTTCCAGTTTTGGGAGAAAAAGTGGTTACCAAAGTACTCCCGTCGTGTGTTGATATTGCTGGGTATGTCACCACGACTGTATCAACTTTAGTGGTACCGTCTACTCTAAAAGCCTCAATCAAGTGTAGTTTAGAAGATATGATATTAGTTTCCGATAAAGTATATACGGAATCTATGACCTTTAGATTATTGATTTGCGTATCAGGTAAATCAACATAACTGATATCACCGCTTACATTTGTTTTAAAACCCTGCCCTTCTTCAGGTACAATTATATTCCCACCGGAATCATAAAGCTTAATATTAAGCCCTCTTCTTCCCTCTATCTCTAAAGGATTTGTGCCGTAAGCCTTAAAGCTACCGGATTGGTTGGTAAAATCGAAATTATCAAAATCAGCTGTCATCAAAGAACCTAAATTACCATCTTGAATGGTCATTGCCTCGCTATCCGAATATATGGCAAATATGGCATCCTGACTAACCGTCAACGATCTTACTATGTTGCTTGATATAGATCCACTGGATGTATATATGTTGTCTTGAACAATGCTTGAAAGATCTACTACCCCAGAAAAAGCATCATCACCGACGCTATTGAATAAAAGATTGGTGCCTGATAATGAAACCCCAAAAATATAACCGTCATTGCCTCCCGTGATTGGCAGGTCACCGATTTTAGTATATTTGACCCTGCCGTTTGCCAAAGAATCCCAAACCATTAGTCTGGTATTGAGATCGGTTGTGGTATTCTCTTCCACTTTCTGTACCTCCAAGGTTCTGACCCCTTGTCCCTGTGCCGCATATAAAAATAGCAGCATTGTAAATGTCATTAATTTTTTCATCTTCTTATATTATATTCTAATAGTTCCAATTTAGCCTCTTTATCATCAATTGCTACGATCTGATATGTGCAAAGTGCAGTGCCTTTCAGTTTCAAGGGATCTACATTCACAAATGTTAAAAAGTCGCCAACTTCCTTTTTGCCTCTGTTGGAGTTTCCGACACCCTTAAAGTGTAGCATTTCACCATCACTTATGGTTTGTAGTTCGCCCCTGAGGAAAGCCCAGAAGCGTTGAAAAAAGTTTTCTCTCTGTGTTACTTCTATTATCATATTTATGGTATTGGTTCAATTCTTATATAGGTATGCACTATCCAATTAGCGTCATCTGATTGGTCGCCTCCAGTCCATTGTGCCAAGGTCCATATAATGGTATTGTCTCTCATATATTCAAACCCGTAATCATAGGGTTCAAATACTTCAGCATTGGCAGGATTGTTATTCTGCGGATGCTTTATAAATCGAACTAACTGACCGTTAATTTCAGTTGTGAGCCCAAATAGTTTTTTAACCTTTTCGCCAAGCTCAGCGATACTGTTGTAACCATCTTCATCGTGCTTTGTTCTATCGTTTAGCTCTTTAATCAGGTTGGCACCTTCCTCAACGGTATAGGTCTGGTTATTAAAATCTCTTATTTCCTGTTGGTTCATATCTATTCAAATAATCCGTTTTCAAATAATCCAGCTTCAAACAGGGTTAATACATAGTCTATTGCAGATAATGCCGTTGCTGGGCGCTTATCCCTGCTTTTATAATATTGCTGTATGTCCTTTGCACTACTTTCAATCTTTGGAATTTGTAATTCGGTTCCAGGAACCAAAGCTTCCGTTATACTAATCTCATTTGCCAAAGACAATTCAATTAACTCATTCAAGGACCCAAATTCCTGAATCGATATATCCAATAAAGATTGTTTTTGTAATATCATTCAACCTGTCGTTTTAGGTTAATAAAATCCTTTATTTGGTTATAGTCCTTTCCATCTCTTTGCAAATGAAGCTTAACACGCTTCTTAAGCTCTGAATTGCTGACATTCGTTTTTACTAACTGTATTAAGTTGGCACCAATCAAGGGATCGTTTTTAAATTCGCCCTGGTTAACACGCAATATCAAACTCACTTCCTGAGTCAAACTTTCACCGATTAACAAATCGCCATTGGCAATGATAATATCATCGTTTTCATCCAATAAAAAATCAGTTTCCGTTGCCATGTTTTATGGTTTCATTTTTAATATTTGCTAAGTCTGCACGCTGCAAACTTGTAAATTGACCGGATAATCCTTTTAAAGCAGCTCCACCATCATTTGGTGACGTTACCCAAGAACTAAATACCTGTTGAATCATCTGCAGTATTTTAGTGTTCTTATCTATCTGCAATTTTAGTTCTGGGGCTTTCACAATACCTTCATAGTTCTCACCGTTCAATGTCAGTTTACCATTGTTTAAATAGGCTTTAAACCCTGTTTTATCAATAATTTCAATACCTTCAATTTCATTGGCAGATATTAAAAACGTCTGAGCGTCATTGTTCAGTATGACACCAATTAGGCAAAGTGTACCAAGTACCGGTTTTATGTTTACCGATCCCAATCCCAAAATCACGTCAAAGAACTCTAGATCATCTATTAGATCCTTAACTACCATGGTTCGGTTATTCCAATCCACAGATTCTACTTTTGCGTAGTGAGTCTGTATTTTGGCTTCACCTTTTATGGCTTTGTTTAAAAGGCTTCCAAACTCTTCTATTTCGCGTCCGTTTCGTTTCATGCCACTGCACCTCCCAAGGTGATTTCTTGTCTTATACTGGCGTTCTCAAAACGCTTTTTAACAGCTTCTACATAATAGGTTCCTGATCGCTCGGAGTAAAGTGAACTCTCCAGCTCTACTTTCATGCCATGGTATACTGATGGTGTTCCAAAACTTGTAAAGCTGCCATCAAAACCTCCACGCTTTCTGAGTTCATAATCCTTTTGCATTAACTTCTCAAGCTCGGCCTTTAACTCAATATTGTAATAGGTCAATTGAAAATCGTCTCCACCTTCCTCACCAATTATAGATTCTATCTTAGTGCCATTGGCCAATACCGAAATACCTTTTAACCTTAAAACAATATCTTCAGCGCTTCTATAGTTTAAGTCATTACTGACAGCGTTTCTCTCGAGATGAAATTTTACCGTTTCGCTGTCACTATCATCAGAATAGTATTTACCACAAACCAATTGCTTACCTTTCATATAACTGTAAAGCTTATAAGGATCCTTTTTAAGCTTATCCAAAACTTCAGCGACATTTGTTTTTGGAAAACGAACGCCTCCGAGTGTTACGCCTTCAAGCGCATCTACATCGTATCCGGAGGCGATTTCGTTCAATAGCGTTTCAAGTGTTACAGATTTATAACTCACATTTACCGGAAGCTGCTTTAACTTCCACATTTCATCTTCACATTGTATTTCAATGGGAATATTTGCTGAAGCTTGGGTTACATAACCCTCGAACTCATTGACTATCCCATCATTATTGTATCCAAATTCTATCTTAACAGGTCTTCCACGTCTAAAGACGTCCTTTACCTTATTTCTGTCAAAGAACTTAAGGTTTCTGGGCAATCGTATCACTGCTTTATCAGTTAACAGCTTAAAGCTGCTTTCAATCTCTATTGAGTTGACCAGTCTTATTATTAGCTCAGGTTGATTCTGATAACTGGCAAACGTTATTTTACAGATCATGGCTAGTGTCATAATCCAGCTAATTCTATTGGTTGATCACTACTGGCCGTAATTTCAAAAGGAATCACATTATGCCTTCCTTGAGGTTGTCTAAAATCGATTTCCTCAATTGCAATTCTGTAAATATTCTTATCTATAAACAGATCACCATCAACCTCAATACTGTTAACGACAGCCTCCCATTTCAACAGTTCGTTCTGCAAATCATATGCTTTTTCGGTTGGAGTATCCAAACAAAGACCTCTGATACGTATCTGCCAATCGTCAAAACCATATATTTCTTTTACGGTACCATTATCTCCCAACACATTGGTTTTGGTAATATTCTTGGCACGTCTAAAATCCACTACGGTCGTTGGAGGCAGATCAAAGTCTTTTAATGATTTGTTTTCTAACTCACCCGATTGATTGTAAAACTGATACTGCTGACCTATGAACTTTACCGGAAACATAATCGGTGTACCCATCCAACTCAATTTCTGGGCTTCCTCATCTTCTACCGTTTGTATAGACTGGTAATTGGCACTTCCGTTATTTTGACGGCCTTCATTGACTTTGTACACAATTGGCACAAAACCAAAGGCTGCATTAAACAATTGCGATATGTCTGGCTTAAAATTGCTCATACACTTAACATGGCATCTCGGAGGCGATCATTGATCTTACCGGTAACCATATCTGCTATTTTATCTATTTTGGAAGCTGCAGCATCCGCAACTTTGAAATGGTTGTTAATAGTCAATGTCATCTGAACGCTCTTGGCAATGCCTTTGGCATCGCCTTTAAGACCACCAGATTTATTGGTATCCGCATTGGTTTTGCCATCTAACTTTGGCGCAACGATTCCTGGAGAGTTTAAATTTTCTGCAGATGTTGCAGTAGAGTCTTCCTCACCTTCCTTTATTTTTAGGGATGCACCAGCTTTTACAAAAGCTCCAGTAGCTTCAAGTGTTAAATCTGCAGCTTTCTTATAACCATCTATAATCGATTGTTTGCGAGATTCAGTATCGGCATTGATCTGGTTGATCATCTTTTGGTTTTCCGTACTATCTCCAAGGCCCATAGCCTCTTTAAATTTGTACCAACCAAGTTTAATCTTATTAATACCAATCATCAAGCCATTAATCATCAGGTTCCAATTAGCTTTAACACCCTCTATAAAAGCACCAAATAAAAGTTTAGCACCTGTCCAGGTATAGTTCCAGGCTTCTCCCCAACCTTCTACTTTAGAGACCATCCAAACAATTCCGGCAACCAAAGCTGCTACTGCAACAATTATTAAACCTATTGGATTGGCAGTCATTGCAATATTCCACAACCATTGTGCTGCGGTTGCCACTTTAGTAGCTGCAGCTTGAACCCAAGTCACTTTACTCAAGCTCGAAACTATCGGAATCATAGAAGCCATAAAAGTGACTACTGGAGATAATTCCACGATGCTTGAAGCAATGCCTCCAAAAGTTTCACTAAATGATGATCTTAAATCAGCCAACCATGCTCTAATACCCGAGTTCGCAGATTCAACCGATGGAATTTTATTGATATCAAGGTCTATACTGTCGAGACCTTCGATCCATGCCATACCAGCGTCTTCTCCTGCACCTTTAAAAATATCGGCCAAAACCAATTGCTTGGCTTGGGTTGTAGCGCCTTCCATGGATTTGCTGATCATCCTTACCGCTTCAAATGTTGTCTTTCCGGCTAAGTCTTCAACTTCAATTCCTATGGCTTTTAAAGCATCTATCTGAGGTTGTCCCATTTCTTTTAATGAGAGATCGGCTTCTTTTATAGAATCGATGGCCTTATCACTAAAAATGCCTTTTTTACCAGCTTGTGCCATCATAGCAATGGCCTCAGACTGGCTCAATCCCAACTGACTTATAAAAGTTGGATATTCCTTAAGTTGATCTATAAAATCACCATTGATGTTGGCACCCTTTTCAAAACCTGCCTCAATCAATGCCAGGTTCTCATCATAAGAGCCTCCAATCAATTTGGTCATGGCATTAGCAGCTTTGGCAATCTCTTCAGGATTTTCCTTAAATACAGCACCTAAACGGTAAGCCTTTTCGGTGAGGCTATCAAGCTGATCACCACTCTCTCCAGACATACGCTGAATGTTGGTTCTCAGTTCCTCTATTTCTGTTGTAAAAGCCAACCCGTCTATGGCCTTATTGACTAACTCAACCGTTTGGTTGGCCACTACAACAGCAGCGCCCCAATTCGCTTTTAACTTGGCAGGATCTGGAGCGTTTTCTATTTCTCGCAGTTCGTGCTCAACTTCGGTCAATTGCTCTTTATAGCGTCTAACTTTGTTCTCGGCCTGCTCAATATCAAAATCAATCTGAGACTTTAATAAAGGATCAATGGAATTACCGAGATCATCGAGATGTTTTTTAAGCCCATCAATCTTTTTTTGTTCCTGGTTAATTTCAGAGCCAAGATCATTAAAACTTTTTATGGCCTGTTGGGCTGCAGCTTTTGCGGTCTCATCCATATCATCCATGGCTGCCGTAACGTTTCGTACGGTTGCATTGACTGATTTAGTAGCTTTATCTACACCACGCATCGGAGCCGTGACCTTGTCCATCAGCTCTAAAATCCATGTGGTTTTTGTACTACTCATTATTTGAGACTTTTAAAGACTTGGTTAACAACATCGACCAAAGCACTTTTACTGCTGTTTTCAATTATGTTACTGAGGTTCTTAAACTCAACCGCTTTTACATAAGCATATTCCTGATAGAGTTTTGCCCATTCCTCATCGCTGAGGGCTTCTGGTTCTATTTGGTAATGGCTACGTAAAAGCGCGTTGACTTTTGGTATAAAATGATGACCGTTATCCTCTTCATCAACCTCTAGGAGGAAGCGGTCTAACGCTTTTTTATGGTACTCTTCGCCTCAGTTTTTAGTTTCTGTAAATTCTGAAGAACTTCTACATAGACGCCTCCGTCTTTGTCCAAAGCTTCCATATCACCTCCGAGCACACAATTTGAAATCAGGGTTTTATTGGTTTGCTGTACGTTCTTAGAAACCGCATGTTTACCCATAGCTTCTAAAACAGCTCTGTCTGGCTTTCGTAATACAAAATTGTATGACTGGCCATCAACTTCAACCTCTAGATCCACAATACGGCTTTTGCCATATTTGGCTTCCCAAGCTTTGTTTTGCTCATCGGTGATCTCAGCGAATGTGGTATATGTTTTGCTCATCTATTTTAAATTACGTTCCACTCAATATGTGATACGATAAGGTCGTATTTGGTTGAAATGGTACCATCGTTATTCTTAACATCAACACCATCGTTCATAAACTCACAGTTACGGATACGATCCTTTACAATCTCACCATTGCCTTTTTGATACTGTACATTGATATCAAATGGCAATATGTTTTGAAGACGCCTACCTGTAGCTAAAGCTGCTTTAATGGCATCAGCCTCTTCTTTATAAAGAGTGATTGAAGCTTTAGCCTCATAATTACCTTTAGAGCGACCTACCGGATACATGCCTGCACCAGGAACATTTTCTTTCTTTACGGTATCGTCATAAGCAAGCTCAGTAATACCTTCTACATCTCGTGACAGCAAATTCACAGTGATGTCATTCCATCCCTGCATGGTGCCAAACTTGTTAATAATAGTTGTATCTGTTGTCATGCCTATAATTTATCGGTTAAACCTAAATCCACTTCAAACTCAAAGACAATATCGTCAGTTACGATCTTACCTTTTACTTTAAGCGGTGAATCTTCGCCTAAAACTTGTTTAGGATCAATATAGAAATCAAAACCACTGATTTCATTGTCCGTTATCATTACCTCAAGAGCTTTATTAAGTCTCGAGTTCCAATCTGCAATTGTAGAAGCTCTAATAGATCCCGTCTCAATATCTTTCTTTACAATACCTCTAACACGTGGAATCAAAGTCTGTCTGATGTATCGCACCGCTTTGTTCCAAACACGATTATTCTCTATGTAGGCGAAATCATTCGCTTTTTCTACACAAGTAGGTGAGCTGTTAAAGAATACACCTCCATAACCGTTAAAGGATCCTGCGTAGATGTAACCGGAATCCGTTAAGGATTTTTGGTCAGGATTTGACAAGTCACTAAACGATCGTCCATCAGATAATGTTGAAGATGACCATTTACCAGTGGTTAAACTCAATGGATAATCCTCTCTACCTTTAAAGCCGCTAGGTTTATTTAAGATATCAACCGATCCTAAGTTTTCATTCACTTGTCTTACACAGACACCACCCAAAACTGCACCGACTGATGCATATTTTGCATAAGAAGCATCTAGAGCTGCAATTGCAGGATCTTGTGCAATGCTAACAGAAACATTTGGAGCATCCTTGGCACGCAGGTCAGGATAGTTGGCAATTGGTGTTAAAGCAGCTGCCTCACCGATACCTTCTAAAATAACCGCATCGATGTAACGCTTCTGAGTTGCAAAATCATTGACAAAGGTTTGTACATTCTCAACTTCATCGTCTATTGTAGGAACAGCAACATTATGGTGTAAAATTCCTATAACATTGGCTTCTGGTACATTACGTACTGCAGCAATCAAATTAGCATCTGCAACGATAGCAGATGGTGTCTGATCAACCGCAACCGGTATAAGATGAAGTTCGCCATCTGGACATAATGCAAAGAACTCTGTAATCGCATGATGTACCAAGGCAGTTTCATTGGCATCGTAAGCCGCTGTTATACCTAAATCCTCAGCGTCTTCAGGTTGCAATAGCTTATGTGCCGTGTTCGCTATAGCGGTGGTGCCTGCCAATGCCATACCAACTATAATAATAGCCTTGTTATCATCGCTTGGGTTTCTACGGCCCAGCCCACCATTTAGCTTATTTGTGTTTACAGCCTGAAAACTCATTAGGCATCAGATTTTAATTCATCCAAACGTGCCTTTAAAGCTTCTACAACCGTTTTTCTTGGTTTTTTAGCTTCATTTTCGGCATCTAAGTATTTTTTCGCTGATTCAGCATCCGCTGTCTTGGCAAACTCAATGATGTCATCTGCTTTTGAAAGTGTATCAGAAGCATCATTGTTCTTATCAGCAACACCTGAGTTCTCATTTTCAAACTCAGTCACCTTCAATTTTTCATCAGATGATGCATGAAGATCTGCACGGTTTTTGCTCAAAAAAGCATTACCATCATTGGTCACATATCCTTTTTCGGCATTAGGATAATCCTTGAACAGTTTGTCCGCTTTCTCTTGTAGCTGCGACTTGCTTAAAATTTTACTCATCGTTCTTTTTTTTGTTTTTGTTCTTTTTACCGAAAAGCCTTTTAAAAAAGCCTGGTCGGTCTTCCTTTTTTTCTTCAGGAACTACAGTGAGCGTATCACCGTTTTGTTCCTGTTGTTTTATTTGGTTGTCTATAACCGGTTTTACATCTAGGGTGACTTCACCTTTACGGTTCTTTAACTTTTTGATCTCGGTCTTAAACTCATTGGTTATGGATGTGGTTTCCTTACGGATCGCTTCCATAATCACCTCATTATTCGCCTCCAGTATTCTTTTTGTAGTGGTATCAACGGTTTTATCCATCACCTTGTAACAAACAAAGGCTCCAGCTAAAAAAGCGACAATGCTTATTCCTAAATTTTCAGCAGTGTTTCTCCAAGTCATCTGCAAATACATTTTAGTTGAAAGTGCATGCCATCTTTTCGCGTCCAATCACCTCCCCAATCAAAACCGGCATCCGTAAAACAGGCTACCAATTCTTTACTCATTTCAGGGTCTTTGCCTAATCGGTTCCACGCTGCATTTAGGTCAACAGCTATGGCCCAACTATGAAGTGACCAACTTTTTAAACCTCTTTTTTTACGGATGTTAAAGCAACCGTCCCAAGTTTTAACTTCATCACACAGTCCTCTGTCTATGATATTATTAAAAGCTTCCTCTAGAGGTTTTACAAGATCTTTATTGCAATAGATCTTATTTGGTAAGACAGGTGTTGCATCGTTAATATCCTGTGGAACGTCCCACAGCACCATGTGCTTATATTCCATCTGCACATTTGGTGTGCCATATTTAGCGATACATAACTTACTGGTTACCATTTAAGCAAATTTTAAAGCAGCTTTAATACCTCTTAAAGCTGCTTGTTATATCTAGGCCTTACCAGAGATAATTGCCGCACTTCCCTCAACACCATAGGCAACGATGATATGGTACAATCTAAAGCCGATTGTATTCTCTCTGTTTTCAGGATCATCTGAAGACATACGAGCAAATCGTTTTATGGTACCAGCTGCTTTTGCTGTACTTCCTTTATGGAATACAACAGATGACTTACGACCAGGTGTCGCTGAACCATATGGTAATCTTTGAAGCGTAGTATCATCATACTCAGGTGTAGTTGAATCCTCATAGACCTTAAAACCGTAGTATTTGTTACTAATCGCTCCCTCAGGATGATTGTGGTATTGTGTGTAGAACTTTCTATCCTCTTCCAATAAGTCAGATACATGGTCATCGCATAATACCAGGATTCTACCTTTTTTACTGATTCCGGCTTTGTTCATTTTTGCCTGTAAGTTTCTCAAATCCTTAGTTTGAAGCTTTAGACGTCCGGTACCATCAGATTCACCAGTCGATTCCAATACAAATTGGTTTTCTGGTTCATCGTTCTCTAAAGGTGCCAAGCCCCAAATGCCGTACTCCATAGTTTCATCCTCTAAGGTTTCTCTATGTTGCATTTGTACGTCACTTACCTTTTCGTATGGCAATGCATAGAGTTCATCATCAGTAACGACCGTATTCTCAGTATCGAACTTGTGCAATGACACCACAACGTGGCTATCATCCCTTTCATTCTTTACAATAGGATAGTTGGTGTTGTTGATCAGAACGGCAGGTGCTGCACCTCTCTTAGGTATTTTAATAATGTCGTTATTGACCCAGCTTTGTTTGGACCTTATCTCAGAGACCCATGTATGCTCGTAACGCAATTGCTTAAGCATCTCACGCTCCGCCAATTCATTTTTAACCGGAAGCGCAACCGTTGTAACAGCCATAGTTACGGATTCTCCACCTGATGCTCCAAAGGCATTGCCTACTGCCGTTAGACTGAAAACCGCAATAATTGCGAATAGGAATTTTAAAATGTTTTTCATCGTTATAATTTTTGTTGTTTTGATAAGTGTTAAGTATGTAGATTTGGGGTTTATTGTCTCAATTTTTATTTCTTATTTTCTAGCAGCTTCCATGGCTTTATAGCGTTCTGGATCCTCGGCCAAAATTTTCTCCAATGCTTCAGGATCATTATCCAAGTAGTCATCAAACGTCCATTTTGCTTTGGCACCTTCACCGTCTTCACCGTTTTCCTGGTTGAGCTCTTTGCTCAGTTTTGGTTTTGGTGTTAACGCATCAATAGCGGTTTTTGCAGCTTCAAAGTCTGCAGTTGCCAATTTCTCGTAAGCAGAAACTTCCTTAGCCGTGTATTTTTTGTCCTTAAGGCCTTTAGCGACCAATTCCTTGACTTCAGCAGAAACCTCGGTTTCGTCTTCGTCTTCAGTTTCCTTTTTGCCTTTCGATTTTGGCTTTTTCTCTTTAGAATCTTCACGATACTTTAATGCATCGATTTTCATTTTAGATTTCGCTTCAGCAATTTGCTCGTCGGTTGCATCAGCATCTAGGCCTAAATAGGCGATTAACTCTTCTCTATCCATGATTAATTTTGATTTATTCTTAGTTTTTGCGCTCACTTCTGGCACAATAGGTGCACCACAAGCTGCGAGTGAATCCACATCGAATTCTGTAAATGACTCAACCTCACCTTCAATAGCATCCACAAAACCTTCAGCTAAAAGCTCCTGTGCATCCATCCAGTAGTCACCATCTTTCCAAAGGGCTTCTATTTCAGCTTCGGTTTTGCTTGTTTTTTTGGCATAAGCTTTTTTATAGTCTTTAGTGATGTTTTCACCCAATTTAAGTGAGCTTTTAATCTCTTTAATGTTACCACGTGCACCTATCATAGGCATATGAATCATACCTTGAGTGTTAGATTTTATTGTGGTATGAAAGTGAGATGTTAAATAAGTAAATGCAGAAGCCATTAGGGCATGAACCTTAATCTTTACCTCATCGAACTGCTGAAACAAAGCCAGTAAATCATTGGTAGCAAATACAGAACCGCCTTCAGAACTTCCCTCAATGACTGCATTTTTAGCGCCAGATTTAAGAGCTTCATCTATTTGTGTTCGTAGCTTACTGCCATCTTCAGCGGACCAGGACCAAATACGGCCAATAATCTTAAAATAAGCAACACCTTTATCTACAGCTGCAGATATAGAACCTACTTCTTTTCCTTTTTCAGAAAACGCTATGAGTTTTTTGTAAATCACAGGGCAAAAATCAATAGGAAAGCAAGCCTAAAAAAATCTCTGTACGGAATCAGGAGGTTTTTGATACGGTTTTTGTAACGATAGCCTACAGACTTCGTATTTAAAATTCCTTTACAGAGGTATCATTAGGATATTTGCCAAGTACTTAAATAGTAAGAATGGCAAAAGATAAAGCGAGAGCTGCTGGAAAGATTTTGTATGTGGATCAGGGGAAAACCGCCAAAGATTCAGCTAAACTTGTAAAAGTTACCGAAAAGACATTTGGTAACTGGATTGAAAAATACGGTTGGAAAAAACTTCGTGATGCAAAAGAGAATTCAAGAGATCAGCGTATCGATAATATCAAAAACGTTATCGATGGTATCACTGAAGACCGCCAAGCTACAAGGACGCGGTTAAACGAGTTAAAGGCCGATTTAAAAACCTATTTAAATACCAAGGACGATGATGCCGTTGAGATCACTCGGGAGATGATCACGGAAGCGCGTAAAGAAATCGTTGGTTACGATGACGCCATCAGCAAATGGAATAAAACCCTTGAGAACTTTGATAAGGAGCGAACGGTTTCACTTTCCAATTACCTCTATGTTATGGACGAAGTGTTTAAGGATATGCAGATGGTAGATACAGACCTGTATTTAAAGACCTTGGATTTTCAAGAACAACATATTACTAAAGCCAGTTTAAAACTAGGATGATAAAGAAACTATTAAGCTTCCTTTGGAACGGAGCCGACCAGAGACAGTATTTTATTGAGATTGGTGTTTGGTTCTTAAAAAAGGGCATTGAAGTCGAAGTTGGCCAGATCATAAAGGAGAAAAAAATAAACCACGTAAAAGGCAAGCCTTTGAAAGTTACTGTGGTGAAGGATGTGATTTGGAGTTTAAAGGAAAACACTGTAAGGCACATCGAGGAGACACAATTGATTTCTGAAGACCAAAAGTACACCAAGAAGTGAAACGCAAAGACAAAATAGCATTAGAGCGCTATAAAAAGCGTCTTGAGTTTGCCCGAAGTTCTGGTGAAGTCAATCCTTTTGAGACCAAACAAGAACAAAAGGAACGTATCGAACGTGCTAAGAAGGACTATGCATATATGTGCCAAGAGTACTTTCCGCATTATGCCACTTCCAAACCTGCAGATTGCCACTTAAAGGCCGCAAGACAGACCTTAAGAAATCCAATTATCAAAAAGTTTGATGAGATGCCTCGTGGTTTTGGTAAATCTGTTATGGATGATATACTAATCCCATTTTGGCTCTGGATGAATGATCAGGCACATTATATGGTTCTGGTTACGGTTTCAAAAGACAGGGCTTCAGAATTGCTAGAAGACTTGAGAGCTGAATTTGAGGCCAACCCAAAAATCATTAATGACTTTGGCGAACAAGCAGGCACTGGACAATGGGAAAAAGGCTTCTTTATAACTCAAGGCGGTTTTATGGCTAAAGCATTAGGTGCAGGACAATCAGTACGTGGTTTACGCGTAAAGAGCCAAAGACCAGATTACATTGTCGTTGATGATCTTGAGACTAAGGAACTCATAAAAAATCCAAAGCGTCAAGACGAATATGTAAAATGGATTGAGCGTGATTTAATACCGACCATGGACGGTCCTATAAGACGTCTTATATACGCCAATAACCGGTTTGCTCCAGTTATGATACAGACGAAGCTTCAGGAGCGTCATCCAGATTGGATTGTAAATCATGTTAAGGCTTATGATCCTGTAACCTATAAACCAACATGGCCAGAAAAATACCATGATGATTATTATCGAGAGTTAGAAAAGGAAATGGGAACCTTGGCACTAGAGGCTGAGTATTTACAAATCCCAAAAGTAGAAGGCTACTACTTTAAGCCAGAGCATATCCAATACGGTAAAATGCCAAAGCTCAACCAATTTAAAATCATTATTGGCACTTGGGATGTTGCCTATTCCGGAAGTGCTACTGCAGATTACAATTCCATTGATGTTAAAGGGATTTATAATAAAGATTTCTGGGTCATTGACACTTTTGTAAAGCGCTGTAAAATGCGTGATGCCGTTGCTTATATGTGTAGTTTTCAAAAAAACCTACCTAAAACCGTAACGGTACACTGGAGGTTTGAAGCTCAGTTCTGGAATGATGAAGTTGAGCGTGTAATAAAGGAAACCGAAAAGACTTTTGGAATAAAGCTTAACATTCTAAAGATACAGGTTCCTAAGGTAAAAAAAATGGATAGAATTTTGAGCTTGCATCCGTATTACCAAAACAGCAGGATATTCTACAATGAAAAATTAAAGAGCCATAATGATACTCAAGTTGGTATTGCACAATTATTATCCATTGAACCCAACTATAAAACCAATGATGATTATCCGGATTCACAGCAAATGGGCATCGTGTTGATGGAACCTTATAATGTTGAAAATACTGGTCTCAATTACCGTCAAGGCAAAATGCGACCTAAAAACGAAAGAATATGATTTACATCACAGATGATGATTTAAGAACCGATAGCTTTCAGCGCTTTATTGATGACAGTACGGCTGATTTTGCAGATGCAAAAGACAATGCTGAACTCAAAGCCATTGGCAAAGTAAAAACACTGATTAAAGGGCGTTACGACGTTGATCTCATTTTTGATGAACAAAATCCACTGCGTGATGAGTATATGGCCGACATCATTACCAAACTTACACTTTGTAAAATTTTCAAAAGGAATGCCGGTAGAAAACTGCCAACTGATCTAAAGGAAGATTGGGAATGGGCCATGAAGCAACTCGAAAAAATAAACGGTGGTAAAATTGTACTGGAGCTTCCGGTTAACACCGACGATGAAGGCAACCCAACCGCAAAGCCCATGTTTGGCAATAACAGTAATAAAGACTTCTATATATGAAATTACCTAAGTTTATATACGATCCCATTGCAAATTATATCCTAAGGAATACGGATGAATTCACGCTTAAAGTTGCTGCAGCTACAAAGTCGGGTAACAACTATGCCTCTGGTAAAATTACCAAAGAGGCAGAGACCATGGCCGCACAAACACTTAAGGAATGGAAGAATGCACTTTTGCTCGCTACCGATCCTGAGGAGCCTAACTTTTTGTTACTGGATAAACTCTATAAAAACCTAAAGTTAGACAGTCACCTGGTTGCCTTGTTTGAAAACCGAACCGAACCAGTACAGGGAGCACCATTTAAATTAGTGGATGAGTCCGGCAAAGAGGATGAGGATGCCAAGGAACTATTGGAGGCGATGTGGTTTATTGATTTCATTGCTTGCTGTATGAACAGTAAATGGGAAGGTGTAAAGGTTGTAGAGCTTTATGACCTCGATGACAATATGATGCTGAATGATATTGAGGAAATCCCTATGGCACACGTTATACCTACTAAGGGCATAATCACCAAAGAGGCAGGTGGTACCACAGGCTGGAGTTATAAAGAGGGTGTATTTGCAGATAACTATATACAAATAGGCAAAGATGGTTTTCTGGGACTAATGGCACAATTGGCACCTTTGGTATTGGGTAAAAAACTAGGCTTCGGTTCCTGGTTAGACTATATTGAAAAATACGGAGTGCCTCCTATTTTTGCTATTACCGATCGCGAAGACCAAGAACGTATGGATCAGCTCTTTGAGGCCTTATTGAATTTTAAGAGCAATAACTTTATGGTTGGCCGTGGCCAGGAAGAATTTACGATAGGTAAGGACATGTCTGGAGGCAATGTAGATATCTTTGATAAATTGATATTGCGTTACAACTCAGAACTGAGCAAACGTGTTAATGGTGCCACTGGTACCACAGATGAAAAAGCGCATGTAGGTGCTGCACAAGTGCATGCTGATATTCTTAAAACAAAGCATAAACTCGACAAGTTCTTTGTAAAGGT
The DNA here is from genome assembly GCF_019203985.1 of Winogradskyella luteola. GTDB lineage: Bacteria > Bacteroidota > Bacteroidia > Flavobacteriales > Flavobacteriaceae > Winogradskyella > Winogradskyella luteola. The sequence continues at coordinate 31,377 of NZ_JAGSPD010000003.1, forward strand.
CATCATCAACAATCAATTGTTTCCAAGGTTGGTAAAGTTGAGTCCGGTATATGCTCCTTTGGAGCGTTTAAAGTTTGAATGGGACGATACCGAATCACTAAACCTAAAAGAGCTTTTAGAGTACATTGAGAAGCTGAGCGTTAATTATGAATTTGATATTAAGGAACTGGCCATATTGACCGGATTGCCAATTACGGGATTAAAGCAAACCGCTTTACCTGCACCAGAACCAAAAGAAGATCCAAAACCCGATCCTAAAAAAAAAAGTCTAAAAAAGGTAGTTTAGACAAAATTGCAGCCTATTATAATCTTAATTGTTGCGGTTCTGATAATGCTGCACCTTTTGCGCTTTCTCTTACAAAATGGAACAAGATCATAGAGCGTGTTGCTAAAGACCTTCATAATGGTAAAATAAAACCAACTGATCTCAGCGAGGAACTTCTAAAAACCACTTACGGTGAGCTCAATTCTGCATTGGCTGAAGGTTATGGTACCAGATTTTCTAAAATGGACAAAACGAATACCAAAACGGTTCAACAGCTGAAGCAAAACATCTACAGGTTCTCAGCTGCAAAAACATATCAAGAGCTTCAAAAATTCAATACTTATCTCGTTGATGAAGACGGTAAAGAGCGTTCGTTTAATGACTTTAAGAAATTAGTCTTGGACAAACATCCAGCCTATAATCTCAATTACCTGCAGGCAGAATACCAAACCGCTAAAGCTTCAGCACAAATGGCCGCTAAATGGCAGCAATTTCAACGTAACAAATCGAGGTATCCTAACTTAAGGTATAAAACGGTGGGTGACGAACACGTGCGTGATGATCATAGAACGCTAGATGGATTTACAGCAGCTATCGATGACAAGATTTGGGATCGAATTTACCCACCTAACGATTGGAGATGTCGTTGCTATGTACAGCAAACCGATGCATCAGTTTCGGATACTAAACTAAAGCTAGACTTTATGAAGCCTGAGTTTAGTGTAAACGTGGGTAAAACAGGTGTTGTGTTCAACGATAAAGCGCATCCTTACTATGTTATGCCAAAAAAGGACAAGGATGCCGTAAACGTGGCTCTTGAGAGTTTTAAACTTCAGGCAGGCTATGGCCGTGCCAAATATACTTCCAATAGTGGAGGTAAGGTCTTTGTAAGTGACTTTGTGGATCCAAGAGATTTGTTTGATAATTACCAAGTTGCAAAAGCTTTGGCCGATAAGGGCATGACGGTAAAAATAAGACCTCATATTGACGGCAGCGTTATAAAGAACACCAAAAACCCGGAATATTTAATAGGTAAAAAGATTTCTGAGCGAAAAGCTCCCAAGGGCTTAAATTTAAGAAACGTATTTAGAAAAGCCGTAAGACAAGGTAGTGAAGTGGTGGTGATTGATTTAATGGATAATGAAAACTCAATAACTGAAGTTAAAAAGGTTGTAAGTAAACAACTGAGCAGAACGGATCGCTTTCCTTCAATAAAAGAAGTCATCATTATTTCAAAAGACAAAAAAGCGATTGAACGCATAAAGCGTAAATAACAAAAGCAACCTTGCGGTTGCTTTGCTGTGATGCACATTCTTGATATTATCGCGAACTTCGTCACAATGCAAATATAACAAAATATGAGCCAAATTAACCAGATACCCGATTTTTTAGGTATGGCAGAACAACTAAAAGTTGATCTACAGATGGATGCCGAAATAATGGGTATGGATTTTATACACCAAAACTTCTATGATGAAGGTTGGCATGGTGCTGCTTATGAATCTTGGGAAACCAGAAAACAAAGCAGTACCTACAACTTGTTGCGCGTTACCAACTATCTATTTAATAGCATCAACGTATCCAGCAGCTCTGTAGAGCAAGTGGTTTTTGAAGCTGATGCTCCTTATGCTGAAATACATAACTCTGGTGGTATATTAAACATTCCTGTAACAAAACGTTCCAGAAAGTTCTTTTGGGCCATGTTCAAAGCCACTGGAGATAAGAAATGGAAGTGGATGGCACTTACCAAAAAGGAACGTTTTACTATAAAAATGGATAAGCGTCAATTTATGGGTGATTCACCTAGCTTTGATAAGCAATGGGATGCCCACGTAATCAATGAAATTTTAACACGATTTAAACGTCTTTAAAAGCCTATTTAAACCATGCAGAATTGGAAAGATCTTTATTTAGAACATGCTGAACTTATTAGTGATGGCATTGCCGCTATCAACTGGGTAGACCTTTGGCACAACCAGGTTAATTTTTTAACAGAGGAACATCCTTTTGCAACACCTGCAGTATTTTTGAGTTACCGTACATTGACCACGGATGATGTTGGCCAAAAGGTACAGAACGTTAAAGCACAAGTGGATGTGTATCTGTATTATGAGACCTTTGCCGACACCTATAAGGATGCCGTTAACCAGGAAAGCGCGTTGGAGTTTATTGACCTTATGGATGAGATATACAAGTTACTGCATGGCTCTAAAGGTGAAAATTACAGTAGTATGAGGCGTCTGGGTTTTGCACCAATGGATACTGGTAACGCTGGTAATCTTTATCGAATAAGCTATGAGTGTATCTTAATGGATTACTCGGCCATAAAGCAATATACTGATCACGAGCTCGAGGAGATTGATGTTGAGCACTCTGACGATCCTTACGAGATTGAAGTGTAATAAAAAGCCCGAATACGTCTTGTCGTAATTCGGGCTTAGCTACATTAATTAGTCGGGCCTAGCCCAGTTTATCTTTTTTAACGATAATAGGAAAGGTAGCCCTTTCAATTATATCTTTGATTGATTCAGTTTGGTTCTTGATTATCTTTGTTGTTTGATCTAAAAGATTTATTGGATCTTCTCCCATGTATATTGCATCTACAACTTTTCTAAAAACTTGCTCTGTTTGATACCTATTCATTCCATCATCAAATAAGTTTATTACTTCATCTATTGAATTGTATTTTCTCATACTCTATAAAATATTATATCCTCAATGGTTCTGACTTCCCTGAAGAATTTTTTTGCAAGCTTATGCTTTATCCAAGCATCAGAAAACTTCTGTACACCATATTCTGTGACATTGATAAGACGCTCATGTTCTGATCGGATTGCTTCGTAGAATTCATTGGTCTTTGTTTTAGCAGCCATGGTACAAATTAAACACTAAGGTTTTAATTTTCCAAAAGCAGTTTTACATCTGTAAATTCCTCAAAGTTCTTTTTACCTGAGCTCAACAAAAATCTATCGCTTGCAGAAAACTCATCTATTGGTTTTAAGGCTTCAGCTTCGTTGTAGTAATTAACAGCCTTTTTTAATATAGGAACAGAAAGTTCTAGTTCTACCATAGCTACCTGAAGTGCTGCATTGTAATAGTCATCTGCAATAAGATAAAGTGCAGATGCCTTGGCTTTATTGCATTTTTCCTGAGGCTCTATTGCGCATAGATCTTCTATTTGAGACAAACCTTCTTTTAGAACTTCTGTAGTCGATCTAGATTTTATCTTATCCTTGTAAATGGTTTGTAAATCCTGAGCTTGTGCAAAGCCCATAACGAGCAATGCTAATGTTAATAATGATGTTTTCATAATGTAAATTTAAAAAATTAAAACAACTAACTGATAAGTTTATAATCATCACCTTTTATCACTTTTTCTATATTAGTATCGAAGGTTTTATTTTCATTTTGAAATGTCACTGCTATTACATAATCACTGCTAGAAACCACATTTGTAGCTCTAATCTCTGTAATCTTAAATTCTTCCCCATCAATAGTGTAGGTTTGCCCTTTAAAAACTTCATTCAAATATGCCATAATCCTCTTGTTTTTTTATTGCGATAAAATCAACCCAACCTGAAACCCAACACTGTTTAAAATGGGCTTGATATCCAAAATGCTCACAGGCTCTATATATCAATTCTTGGTTTTGCAACCTTACGGGAAACCCTCCGTTTGTAACTTCTTCTTCACCCTGCTTTAATCTCTCCCATATCATTCCGAACTCAACCCCATGAACAAAATCTTTTGGCCTGTCATCAAAGCTTATTAATAAACTAAATTCTCCGCCCATTTTTGCTACAGTTTGTTTAAAATCTTATCCATTCGTTCTGCGAGTTTAAAAATGAAAAGCCATATTGTTCTTGCTACTTTTTTCAAAATCTACAGTTTTCGTTTAAAGTAAAACTTGCGACGATTTACTTCTGTTGGGTTGTCAATTGCGTATCTAACTTCAACACTTATCAACTCCCATTCATCTTCAGCCATTTCAGAAAGGTATTGAGCGATAAAAGCTTCACTTAATTCATGGCTAAACTTGTTTTGGATTAAATATTCAATTTGTTGTTTACTCATAGTTTCTAAATTTTACACTAATTTTATACTATTCTTCCTCGTCTATGTACTGATATTTTCCATTAACTAAATGGTAATATTTTTCAGCGTCTGGATTCAATTCAAAAGCAATCTCATAACACTCATTACTTAGATTATCCGGTTCTCTAAAATCATGATTTCCATTTTCAAAAATTCCAAGCCCACAATTAGATCCAGTATCTTCATCAGCGTACTTATAGTCAAACTTTACGTCTGGAAATTTTTTGCTCAACAATAAAATTAAATTGGGAACTCCGTTCCATGCTGTTTGAAAGTAAATTGTATCTTCTGTATTTCGTTCATCATTCAAACCATAAGCATTCCATTTAGTGCCCCAGTTTTTTTTAGACCATTCAAACCAACTTGTATCACCATGATTTCTGACATTTCTCAAGCATTGAACGAAAATCTCAAATTCATCATCAGATAAGTCTTTTACATTTCCTTCACGTTTTGCTGTAAGATGATCCATAGCGGTTGATGCAGCCATTCTAGTGGAAAGAGCCGAGTAATTTCTTTCTTTAAAAAGTTCTGAAGGCGACTTATCTAGTGGCTTGAATAAGCAATTAAAATCTAATTGACCTGTACATATTTCAACCCACATCTTTATACCAGAATGTGCATGAACATCTAATCCCTTTGGCATTGGTATTATCTTGTTAAAATCAATTTCTATTTCATTATTGTCGTCATCCTTAGCTTTTAATGAATCAAGTACTTTCTTTATTTCACTTTTTGAGCCGATTACTCTTAATCTATTTTGTATATGATTTGGCATTTTCTTTTGTTTTAAATTATTACAAATAACTTGTTACCTTAATTCCTTTTACTTTTGTTTTTGTATGCCTGTAATCGCCAAAAACTAATTTTGGTTTTGAAGATATGATCTTTTTGTATTGCGTGTTTTTAAATTTATCATTGTTCATAAAAACCAGGTGCTTAATTTCTTATACTTTGAACTTTATTATTGAACCATCTACGGATCACATAGCTCCTAAGAATGGAGATAATGGTAAAGTAGATGGTAATGACCAGGTTCTTGCTTGGATTGCTATGAAAGCCCACCAATGGGAATATGGCAAAAGTACTCAAATAGCTTATTACAAAACCTACTGCCGTATTGGTGACGGCTTCCTTTAAAGATTGTTTTTTAGTTTGGCTCATTGATCTAATTGTTTTTGCCCTTGGTTAATCTTATTTGTAAATCTTGGACTTGTAATTAGCAATTCTACCTCATAGAGCTCTTCTGGTGAACAAGCATTTAAAAACCGTTCAGGTGTAACATCTAGCTCAAATTGTTTTATGATTTTTGGCATATATCAATTAATTATAATCTGCCATTAGGGTCAGGTATTTCCATTTCTATAGATTCCTTAATCACCTCTAAAGGATAGTATTTTTTACTTTCGTATTCTATGGATTCAAGCAATTTGAACTTTAATGATTTAGTGCCAAGATGATGGAAACTTTCTGTTATTTTCTTAGCTATATCTGACATATACAGTTGAGCGCTACTGTCCTTTTTAGGGTCTTTAATTTTCAGTTTTATGTAACCATGCTCGCTAAGGTGTATAAACCATTTTTGAGAGTCCTCTTCGTCTTGAAAAATACTTACTCTAGGTTCTTTTTTAGCATCCATTAATTCAACTGCTTTTGAGTTGATATAAATCGTTCCTTTTGAGGTTACAGACACTTTTGGGAATGTGTTGTGATCTCTTCCTGTTGTTCTTTCAACTAGTCTTAGTTTCATGATAATATAGTTTTAATTAATATTCATTTTTAATCCAACCATCGTTTTTGGCGTAGGTAGGTATCCGGTAATGGGGTTGATAAATTTTTGACCCGGTAACGGCTCTTTAGTTTTGGTATAAAGGCAATAGCATTATACCTATCGTCATCCTTCAGCTTTTTCCAAAGGTCCTGACATACCTTTTTTTTCATCTTATCGTCGTACTCGTTCCAGAAGACCCCGAAGCTGAGATCGGGTTCGCCTTTGGTGATCTCAAAACCTTTTTTGTTATTGAAGAAGTCCATGTCCTTTTCTAGCTTAATAATTACGCTGTGGACGTATTTTGCTGCTTTTTTGGTCAATTCCCTGCCACTGTATTTAAACTCTATTAAATAGCCGTTTAAATCGAATTTAAAGAAGAGCTGACCTCCACTTTTTGAAACTACCGTATATGTGGTCTCGAGTGCCATTATGCTAGTTTTTGGTCTAATTTTTCAAAGAAGCTCTGTGCATAGTGCGGTAACTTTAAAACCATCATGGTTTTGTGCATGCAGTCAGCTTCATAAAATTCCAAGGAAAGCTTAAAATGCTTCTTTTTGTCCTTGTGCGACAATACTTTTTTAGCGAGCTTAATTCTAATGCTTTCAAGTAAACTGTAAAGCGATTTCATCTTTCGATTTTTTTCACCTGCGTATGGTATCTCTGGCATATCGAAGTCCAATGAAGCATAAGCTTCTTTTAGCTCATTAGCCGTTATATTCAATTCTATTTTTGGAATAATCATAATTTCGATTCTTGATAAATGGTTACTATTTCGGTGTTTTTGTAATCCTCAATGCTCATGTTCTCTATAAAGCTGTTCTGATGGTTTAGCCTTGTTACTTCTGACATTAGATTTAGCGCTTGGTGGTACGGCAAAGATGAGTGCTGCATAAACTCTAGATAGAGGTTAATAAAGTAGGTGTTCTCACTATGCTTAGCCTGCCAGTCCATTATCAACAGTCTATCCTTTCAATGAGTTTTGTGTTACAATCTAAACACCAAGTCTCTATCATTTCGCATGTGCATGTATAATCTACTACCACATCGACCTTGGTATGGTGCGGACAATACATGTCCGGTTCCTGATCGACGATGCTTTTTGTCGCAGAAAATATCATTGATAAGATGACCAATACTATTATTACTATGCCCAAGGTCAGAAATAAGTTGTCCAACATATTATTTGTATTTTTTGGTTATCATTGATTCTAAACAGCTGATAAGCTTACTGGTCTCTTTAGTGTCCATTTGCTGAAGTGGTTTTGGCACTGGACTTTTTTTAGACTTTAAAAAATTGCTGAGTCTGGCCATATCTGCAACCTCACCGTGCTTATCGTTTGGTATGGTCCATCCCAGTTGACGCATAAGGCTTAAGATGTAATTATGCTGTTGGTTACCGATGTTGAATTTGGCCCAATTGGTCACCAGTTTCTTTTTGAGCTGATCGGCTTGATGCATGGTGAGTTCCTTGGCGGTTTTTGCGCTGCCGTTGGTCATTTCACCAACGTGCATGGCTTCGGTGTCCTTGCAGTAGCCAAAAAGCCTGTAGAGGCTTTTACGCTGGCCTGAAGTGGATAATACGTGTTTCATTTTCGTGGTTTTGAGAGTAGTACGCTGAGTATTATAAAGGCTATAGCAATAACTACCAGATTAATAATCTGTAGGACTTGTAATGACATAAGATTTGGGTTTTGGGTTAAAAACAGGCTGGCTTCCCAGCCTGTTGTGTCTTTCCCTGCATTGATGGTTTATGGCTTCGTGCAACGTCCGCTTAATAAATTGACAGTTGATTATTTGTACCTGCTTTCCAAAGGCTCGGGAGGTCAACTGCCAGTTACATTCAAGGCGCATCAACCGTGACTACGGCTTTTTGTTATTCGTTGCATCCTCCCGACTTAGTGCTTTTACATGCTTATTAAAAGCTTCGTATTCGGTAGTGGTCAGTTCTATCTTGGCAATCCAGTTGCCGTCAATATCTTTCTGTACCAGTTTTTCGTTAACCAATATTTGGCGCTCGTTGGGTTGTTGGATTTGTACACACATAATTATATACTTGAAAGGTTTAAATCCACATTCTGATATTCGCCATGCTCATCCTTTTGCCATACCCTAAAGTAAGTTTTGCTCTTTGGTTTTCTGACCGCTTGATTTATCAATGCAACCGCTTCACTAAACAAAGGATCGTTTATCTTAGATTCGTAACGGCTAAGGTTCATCACCTGCTTTACATCCATTTTGCCTGATCGCTGCGTCTCAAAAGCATCGGTGATCATCTCTTTTACAAAGTCATTTTTCGATTCTATATTCTGATCCAGGAACTCATCAAATTTTGACTTTGCCGCCTCGATGGTGAGATCATCAAAACGAATAGGCTCACTTATGGACACCTCTATCTTAATACTACGGTCGAAGTTATACCAAGTGAAATTGCCCTTGGTTTTTGTCTTTGAGTTTTTTTCTTTCATAAAGACCTTGTAAGCCTCATCAGACAGCTTACGAATCAAATTCTTAAACTCTGACAACTTTTTGTTAAGGCTAATGGCACTTTTTAAAATCCTTGCTGAGGAACGCTCATGCAAACGTTCTGCCTTTGTGGTTCTGTTGTAGGGAATTGATACTCCGCTTTCGTCAATCCATTCTTTATCCCTTGAGGTGTGGTAAGTTGCTGTGTTTTTCATATCTATTATTTATTAAATTCTATTACTAATCCGTGAGTGGCTCCAGTTGACTTTATGGAGAAATCCATTTCGTAGTCTGCAGCTATGTTCTGTATCGATAGGCAATCGTCTGCCGTAATCACTTTGTGCACAAATACGGTTGCGCTTTCTATGTTACCATCACCATCGACGAGGCCATGTGGCACACTCTTTGGAAAGGTCTGTTTAACTGTATCTTTGAATGATTTTAGTATTGTCATTTTCAATTGTTTTTGTTATATACTTTACCACATCAAATGGTTTCCATGTTCTACCATGATCTTCACTTTCTTCTAATTCCCTGTAGCTATTGTACCTCAATAATGGCCGTTTCCAATTTCTTTCCTTTATCATATTGCTGATATTAAGAATATGGCCGTAAGGCGTCTCGTTGACCAATGCTGGAGCTTCCGGGTTACCATAATTGATAATGATCTGTCTATGCAACCAATAGCGGTCTGCAATTGTAAGTAGGTCTATTAGCGTGTCGTAACTTAGTATGTTTAGCAAATGCTTTATGTAAATGGCTCTGGTCATTAATTTATCTGTGGATTTCCGATGATATTATTGGTCTTGCTTTTTGATGCCCTTAACAGGGTTAATGGATACAGTCTTTTAATCTTTATGGTCTCGATTTTATAGATGCGCTCCATTTCTCGTTTTGAAGCCACGGAATGAAAAGGTTCTGCCATATCCAAAAAGGATTCTTGCAGCTTCTTGTACTCAAACAACCACCAATTGAATAGGGCATTGTTTGCCATTAGCTTTTGAAGCTCTAAATCGTCCTTAGAATACATCTCGCACCAATATTGATAATGCATTATGGTGAGCATCTCCAGTTGATGGGACGTGCATTGCAGTAAAGTTGTTAATTCGTGTTTCATTTCTTATAGTTTTAAATCGTTCCAGTAATCCTCAGCACCTTGATGCCAAATGACGTAGGGCTTGGTTAACTTACCTCTAGAAGCGCGACTTTTAGAAAAGGCCTTAAAGCCTTCGACATCGATTTTGATGTCGGCATCGTATTCGATATGCCGTGCCAAGGATCCTACGGGATTTTTACCTTGTACATGGCTGTTGATAATGAATACAATCAATGGGTTTTCAGACTGAAGCGCTTTATAATTCTGAAGGCTCATAAAGGCATACTGTATAGAGTCTATCACACAGAATCTGACGCCACGTGAGCGCTTTAACCTTACGCGCATATCTTCAATAGGTTCCCGGTGCAAAAAGTTGATGTTCTTTTTTTCGGACTCGGTAAGGTTCTGTTCCTTAACCGCATCTTGCATAGAAAGCCTGGCACCTTCCTCGAGTGAATTGTAATACACTTTCCCGAACTTGCTGAGCTCTTTTATAAGCTGCAGTATTAAGGTGGTTTTACCCTGACCGGATTTTCCTTTAATAAACCAAGTGCCCCCCTGTTCTGGTCTTCCCAATAATTCTCTAAATCGACCTGTTAGAGGTATTTCAATGAACTTTGTTTTTAGTAGTTGATCTACCGAAATTGCTTTTTTTAGTTTGGCCAATGTTGAGGGCTTTAGGCGGTTTGTTTTAGTTTGTAAATGTCTATGTCCCTGCGTACACGCCTCAAATCATCCTCGCAATTATTAAAGATGTATTGTATCTCATCGTCATCATCCACACCATTGGCGTTGCATATCAGCTTTACATCTTTGAATGTGATATGGTCTAGCTCTATGAACTTTCTACCGATACGGCTGTAAAATTCCTCGTAGCCAATTTTTTGGCGGTGCACACCTTTAAGGATGCGTTTCTCTAAGGCTTTGACACCTGAGATCATAAATCCGCAATGGCCATTTAGGTCATTGTAGAAATCCATAAAAAGGTCTAATTGTGGGTCCTTAAGTTTGTCGGCCTGGTCCAATATCACTAATGGATTTTCAAGCGACATAAGGTGTTTTAAAAACCGAGCCAGTAGTTCTTCAGTCTTTCCATAGCTATCAAGACCCGAAGCCACTAAAAGTGCTTTTAAATAAGACTTTTTGGTCCATGAGGTTTTGCACTGCAGATAGATGGTGCTATTGATATTGCTTTTCCAATACGCTTTGAAGGTTTCACTTTTACTTTTACCAGCCGTATCGGATATCGCTATGCTAATGCCTTGTTTTTTTGACGTGTTGAGGAAGTGGGTTATGAGTTTAAAGTTCTCTATTGCAACCGTTTTCCATTCAAAATCCAAGAACAAACGCTTTTGGATAATGCGCCACATTTCATTACTGATCAGGTTCCAGTTGTTATTGATAATCTGACTCACAATGGCAGTAGAGACTTCGAGAAGTTTAGCCATATGACTCTGGCTTGTTTTTTGACATAGAATCGAGAGCTCGTTGGCTATGGCGATTTTGTTTTCGTTTTGCATTTTGAATTAATTAAGGTTCTACAATATTTATTTTCTCTATTTCATACAATCTGATAACATCATGACTTCTAGGAAGCTCAGGGACATCTCTCAAAATGTCTTTAGCAGATACTTTTACTTTAAAGGGCTTTGGCTTTCTAAATAGTATATAATCCCAAAAGCTCTGACGTTTCGGATAGAATAAAACTTCCTCTTCACCTAATTTCCTTGAAGCTATATATGATACCAGAGCCATCTGCATTTCATTTATATATGGATTACACTCTTGAATAAAAATTCTAGTATCCCTGAAATAAGGAGGTAGATTGATATGTTCAATAGCTATTTTCTCTAATTTGTACTCTAAGTCTCTCATTTTACATTCTGTTATAAAAGGACTCGGCCTCGGCTTCACTGCGCTGTTGTTTTGGTAGTTTGCCACCAAACTTTATTTTGAGTTCCTGATCCTTTATCAATTGTTCTGGAGTAATACCAGTTTCTTTTTGTATCTGTTGAATTTTGCGCTTGGCTTCAGCTTCCTCGGTTTTACGGACGTCATAATCTTTTTTCCATTGGGCTTTGTCACCTTCTTGCTGAAGTACCGGAAGCTGCTGTTGTTTTCTTACCTGTTGGGCATCGGCGACGTACTGCTTATCTCCGTTAGGTAGCTTTAGATAAAGGCTGACGTAATTGTCTAGGTTGTCTGGATCGTACTTTACAAAGAACTTTTTATTGACCCAGCGCTCTCTAAACCTTAGGTCTATATCACCATTGACATTGTAAACCTCGAAGTGGTGTTTTTGCTTTGCAATTTCAACACGTATGCCATCGGCTCTGTAGGTAATGGTATCTGAAGTGTACACCCAGAACATATCGATCATATCGAGGTAGCTCACATCCTCCTTCATTAATTGCTCCTCTTGGTAAACCTCGTTTCTGCTTTTGTTGTATTTAGCATGCTTGGCTTCGTTCCATTCCTGGACACAGAGTTCCCAAGCCTTAATTAGTTCTTGCTTGGTTGGTAGTTTGTCAAGATTTGACAAAATGAAGTCCATATTAGGCTTATTGTTATCGGTACGGACTTTAATGGATTGCTTATCACTGAACCACCATGAGTTAATAACCTGCTGTTGTAGGCGGTTGAAAATACCTTCAGCTGGTGAGCTATGCTCATAAGCCGCATGTTGGTAATGAACACCTCCCTTTTTAGCTACCATTTTACCATATAGCTCCTGCATTCTAGTTGAGGTATGACCAGACTGACCATCGTAAGTGAATAAATATGGCCTTGTTTGAGCGTTGTTAAACGCCATTTTAATAGCATTAAAATGGTCGATATGGTTTTCAGTTTCGCTGAAGGACCAGCCGATGATCTTCTCTGAGTAAACATCTATGACCGGATCTATCTTAAACTTAGCAGCTGCACCGAGTTGATTGTCGTAGTAGTGCATCCAATCGATTTTGGATCCATCTATAGCCCAATATGCATTTGGGAACCATTGGTCTTTGTCCCTTACGAGCTTGTGACCGTATTTGTTTCTGTAAGTTTCAATGCCATCTCTGGATATCATCCACAGCTTCTCCTGTTCTGGTTCGTATAGCCATTTGTAGATAGCGGATTCTGATAGTTCTGGCCAGTCGCGCTTTTGGGCTTCCTTATTGTAGAGCATGTGAAGTACCGGTACCACAATTTTATTAGGCATTGAGTATTGAGCTATGAGCCACTTGGCAATATCGCCTTTGATTTTTTGAGCTGCTTTGTTGTTTGCGTTCTTATGTACCAGGAACTCGTAACCCTCTTCTTTAAAACCATTTGCCTTACGCTCTAGCGCACGCACGTTAGTAGGTAATTTGTGAGGATATTTTTTAGTTTTGGTATTTGGGTAGCATTCAGACTTAAGGTCTTTAATGATGTTAGTCAATTTTTTCTTAAGGTCGCCTTTCTTTGATTTTTTTCGACGCTGTTTGATCTTATGATCGTAGTTAATCAGTATCTCGTTGTAAAGGTTTAGTATTTCGGCTTCGCAGATGTATTGGGCTTGTTTTTTGTTTGGGATGCCTCGGCCGTCTTCGTAGGTATAGGTTTTGTAAAAATCAATTGCTTTATAGTCTGTGGTGATCTGATTTGTAAAGGTTTCGCGATCGTCTTTTAGATAAGGGTTACCAAAGGATCTAATAATGACGTTTTTTAGATCTTCGGGTATGCTAGCGAATTCTATTAGACCGGATCTACCACGTCCTTTTGTCCGGATTCGGTTAAGCTTTCCTCTTTGTACCCATTTTTGAAAGTTGCTATAACTTAAAATTGAGAGGTGATTGTAGAACACATCCTGATCAACACAAATCGTATTTAGATAGTTTTCGTACACAGGACTATTGTTCCACATTGATTGATTCGTAATACTCAATTATTTCTCGAGCTGCTTTAAGAATATTTTGAGCTTTATCGTTTTCTGGGTCAGATTCTGATTTTAATATCCTTGACACGTAGGAATGAGAGCATTCAAACTTTTTAGCCAGACCACTTGCATTTACCATTTTAATCTGGGTTTCCGTAAGTGGGATAAATTTTTTTGTGTACATTAGTTCAAGAATTTGAACAAATATAATAGAAAGTTTTCTAAAAAAGCAAACTTTATGAGATATATTTCTAATTTATGGATGGAATAGTTTCTAAAATTAAAACCTATATTGATAATAATCAACTTACCGCAAGTGCTGTTGAGCGCTCTATTGGCGTGTCTAACGGAACTTTATCCAAAGCTTTAAAAAAAGGTACTAGTATAAATACCGCTACTTTAGAAAAGTTTCTAAACACCTACAAAGATTTCAAACTTACTGATAATTACAACGATGATTTTAGCATTGATAGAAATTTCAACGATGAATCTTTGAGCTTAAACGAAAAAAGTGATAATAAAAAGTTAAAGTTGGCTCATTCCATAAATGATGACACTTTCAAATTGAATCTTTTAAAGGAAATATTTGGTTTTGATAATGGTAAATTAGATTTGATACTCAGTAATCAGGAAAAGATTTTAGGTCTCTTGGATCGACAATTCATTAAAGATAATATTAAAAGAATAAGAGAGGAGATAATAAATGAGGAGAAGTCAGAAAATTTTAAAGAGCACTAGTTTATGTATTAGCGTAATTGTTCAAGATCTCATTGATATCAGCTTCAAGCAATGTACGATCTGCTTTAATTAAGTTATCTTCAATGTCCTGAATTATTTTTAAAAATTGGACCTTTGTTAAAGCTCCTTCTTTATAGGCGTTCTCGCTAGCTACTAGCAATATTTTTTGATTTTTATAATTCATTTTCAGATAGTACTCTTTTCTTTTTTTCGATTTCTCTAGTTATAGATTCTTTTTCTTTTTTATTGTAAGCAGTCCATACAAAGATTATTAGAATACAAGTTCCAAGAGCATAAAAATAAGTGTATTGTTTATCTACAATATTCAAGTCATAAATAATAAACCATAACTGTAAAGTGTATGAGTACAAGGGTACTACATACGCAATCAGTTTTGTTTTTAAATGTGCTGCAATGATAAGTAACAATGGAGATACAGTTACAGAAATTGACCAGATCAAAGTTTCAAAATCATAGGAGTCATATCTCGAGGGTAGTGAAAAATTTATATCTAAAAAACCAATAATCTTATCTGTGTATAAGACTATACCAGATAAGATTACTAAAACAGTTCCTAAAAAACTTGACTTTAAAAAATTGAATTGACTAGGAGATACCGTTTCCTGGTCTTTTAATTTTTGTCTTGTCAATTTTTGTGATTTTTTGGCCATTAATATCAATGATTAAATCATTACTTAACGACAGTGCGAATAATGCGCAAAACACCCATGCGCGGGTAATTGTAGGTTTCATAGATTTGGGTTTTAGGCTTTTGGGAAGCCAATTATTGGTTGCTAATCTACAATATTACAACCATTTAACCAAATCTTGCAATTAATACACCACTGCTTTAGTAAAACTATTTGACTAAATTAAGTTATTATAACTAAAAATATTTACGGTTTTTCCGCACATTTTCTATGAAAAAAACATTAGAATGTTAAAAAAGTACATTAAACTTTCATAATATAAAAGCCTACTGAAAATGTAACTTATTAAAAAACAGCATTTTGATTTATTTGTGACCATAAATTTAAATGCATTATCCCTATGTGTTAATTTAAATTAAGTTCATTTAAATTACTTTTTAAGTAACTATAACCGATACTGTAAGCTTAAAATTTCGGTTTTTGTCCATCCTATTGTCCATCCTATTGTCCATCCTATGATTTTTTAGTAAAAATCTGTTTAATTGTTCTTTAGTAATTTTGCCATTATAGCACAGTTATTATTGCACTACTTTGAATGCTTGTAATAGTAATTTTTAAGCGGTTTTAAAGCAAGAATTGTAGTTGTTTAAGGTTAGTGTATATTTGTTGTTTAGAAAAAGGAAGTGTAATGGTATAAAAACGGTAGTTATTGTACAATTTGTTTTTAATAGCGAAAAAACAAAAAACGTCCGAAAGCTTTTAAAAATATACCTTTTTTGGACTTTTTATAATATTTACTTTGTACTATTTAATTTAATACCCCTACGATAAATCGGAAATTTTCATCTTTATAATTTAGCATTTCTTTAGTAACTAAAACCGTTATCTTTGTGCTTTCACAAAAGTAAGATTTCTATTGCGATTTTTCATTGAGTTTTCATATAATGGTAAAGCCTATCACGGTTGGCAAATTCAACCTAATGCTATTTCTGTACAAGAAGTGTTGGAAAAAGCATTAAGTACAATTTTGAAAACTGGAATAACCGTGGTTGGGGCAGGTAGAACAGATGCAGGTGTACATGCTTCGCAAATGTTTGCACATTTTGATTTTGCAGAAACGTTTAACTCAAAGGATTTAGTTTATAGGCTAAATTCTTATTTGCCAAAAGATATTGCCATTCTCAATATTTTTGAAGTACAGCCCAACGCACATGCTAGATTTAATGCTACAAGTCGAACTTATCATTATAAAATTTCGACTTCCAAAAATGTGTTTGACTATGATTTTGCTTATCAAGTGCAATTACCTTTAAACGTTGATGCCATGAACGAAGCATGTAAAATCTTATTTAAGTATAAGGATTTTCAATGCTTTTCTAAAAGTAATACAGATGTAAAGACTTATAATTGCGATATTAAAACGGTATTTTGGACTATAAACACGAATCAACTTATATTTACAATTACAGCAGATCGGTTTTTGCGTAACATGGTTAGAGCAATTGTTGGCACAATGGTAAATATAGGATTGGGAAAATTAAAGCCAGAAGATATGAGTTATATTATAGCATCTAAGGATAGAGGCAGAGCGGGTTTTTCGGTGCCAGCACATGGCTTGTACTTGGTAGAAGTTGTTTATCCCGAATCGCTTAGATTAAAAAGTTAATTTTAAAAGAGATTTCTGCGCATGCGGAAACTAAATATGGCAGAAGAACAAAAGAAAATATTTGATGTTTCGCTCTTTAAGCGTTTGTTGGAATACATAAAACCATATCGTAATATTTTTGCGATTTCTTTGATTTGTGTAATCGGACTTGCAGTTTTTGGAGCCATGAGACCTTATGTATTAAAAGAAGCGATTGATGTTAAAATCGCTAATAAAGAATACAATGGTTTTGTTTTCTACATTACTATTATGTTTGCTTTATTAGTTTTTGAAGTTATTTCGCAACTACTCTTTATATATTATGCAAGCTGGCTCGGACAGTCTGTAGTTAAGGATATTCGTGTAAAACTATTTAAGCACATTCTAAATTTTAAGATGACTTATTTTGACAAGTCGTCTGTTGGAGTTCTTATTACCAGAGCTGTGACTGATATGGAGCGTATTGCAGATATTTTTGGTCAAGGGCTTTTTATGATATTCAGTGATATTTTAAAGATGTTAGTTGTAGCCATGGTTATGGCATTTATAAACCTAAAATTAGGTTTGATTGTTTTTGCGACTATGCCAATAATAATAATTGCCACTAAGATTTTTCAGAAGTATATGAAACGAGCTTTTGAAGATGTACGTACCGAAGTATCTAACTTAAATTCCTTTGTGCAAGAACGTGTTACAGGCATGAAAATCTTACAATTATTTACGCGTGAAACCACTGAGTACAAAAAATTTAAAGCCATAAATGAGCGTCACAAAAAAGGTTGGTTAAAAACAGTTTGGTATAATTCTATTTTCTTTCCGATTGCAGAATTTGTGTCTTCGGTAACTTTAGCTTTAGTTATTTTAGTTGGCGGTTTTGGTGTAGTTTCGGAAGTTTCAGGTACAACAATGGGAGATTTAATTTCGTTTACCATGTTTATTCCCATGTTGTTTAGGCCTTTAAACCAAATTGCCAATAAATTTAATACCTTACAAATGGGTATGGTGGCAGCAGATCGAGTATTTAAGGTATTGGATACAGAATCTAATATTGATGATCTGGGTACCATAGAAGCGAATCATTTTAAAGGAAAGATTGAATTTAAAAATGTGCGTTTCTCTTACATCAAAGATGAAGAAGTTCTAAAAGGTGTATCTTTTAATGTTGAAGCTGGTGAAACTGTTGCCATTGTTGGTGCTACAGGTGCTGGTAAATCTACGATAATCAATCTGTTGAATCGCTTTTATGAAATTGATTCTGGTACTATTTGTATAGATGGTATTGATATAAAAAATATGACGCTAAATTCTTTGCGCAATCAAATAGCGGTAGTGCTACAAGATGTGTTCTTATTTGCGGATACCATTCTTAACAACATTAAACTTAACAATGAATACATAACGGAAGAAGATGTTGTAACAGCTGCAAAAGCCATCGGTATACATGATTTTATTTCTACGCTTCCTGGTGGTTATCATTATAATGTAAAAGAGCGCGGTGTTATGTTGTCTTCTGGTCAGCGCCAATTAATTTCGTTTTTAAGAGCCTATGTCACCAATCCTAGTATTTTAATATTGGACGAAGCGACATCTTCTGTAGACTCTTATTCGGAGCAATTAATTCAAGATGCAACAGATACTATAACTAAAGGAAGAACTTCTATAGTTATTGCGCACCGTTTGGCTACGATTCAGCAAGCCGATAAAATTATCGTAATGGACGCTGGACAAATCGTGGAAATGGGTACGCACAAGTCCTTACTTAAAAAGAAAGAGGGCTATTATAAAAACCTCTACGAAGTTCAGTTTTTAAAGGTTGAAGCTATCTAAGGTGATTTCTTGGGGGTAAAATCTTCAAGGTTTACCACACCAGTTGCAACCATAATAAAGAATACCGCTATAGATATAATAATATAGGCGACCATAAATAAGGCTAGAGAAATTAAAGCTTTTAATATTAAGTTTCCTGTAGATAGTTTAAATATTCTTTTAAGCATGTAGCTGTGATACAAAAACATTAAAGGCCATGTGCAGAAACTAAACAGAAGATAGTACTCTGGTATGGTTAAAAGTGCAATCTGAGCTGCGAATACCAAAAGAATACTCATTAAAGACATGGAGTATAGATAAATAATGATATGCTCGGTAAAATTGTACTTTTTATCTAAAAAGGTAATCCAAGAGATTAAAGCCAACAGCGGTATTAAAAATGAATAAAATAAGGAGTTATATTCTAAAGCGCCACCAGATGTAGCGTCAAATATATCCTGACTTGCTTTTACTCCTTCAAATAATGTTGAAAAATCTAAATGCTGAATATAGAATTTTTTCAATATAAATACAGAAATACCAGATAGGGTCAGCGATAATCCAAAAAAGCTAATTGGGTTAATATATTTCTTTCTAACACCATTGATATAACCAACGATAACATCTTCAGGATTTTTAAAGAGTTGTACAAAAGTTCGTAATAATTTATTATCGTAGTTAAAGAAAGTTTCGCTAAGATGTTCAAAAAGATTTTTAAAGTTTAAACGTTTTCTAATCACTCTGCCACCACAACTTTTACAATAGTCGTCTTGTTCTTGTAGTTCGGTATGACAGTTTTTGCAATTCAATTAGATATTTAGTTTTCCTGTTGCAAATAAATAAATTACTGCGATTACTAATATAATAACCATTATGATTGAGAAAACAATCGTATATATGATGTAGGCCCCAATATATCTAATTAATGAATTTATATAGGACAAATTATACAATCTCTTAAATATATATGCTCCATATAAAATTAATGGAGGAGTTATGATTATGGAAGCAATGAGATAATCAAAAACATTAAAAACTGCCATAATAGTAATAACAACAAAATTGACAAAAATAGTTTGTGCTGTTATGTAAAGATTAATAACCAAATGCTCAGTATAGTTATATTTTCTTTTATCTAAATAGATTAACCATGTTCCAATAGCAATAAAAGGCATTAACACAGAAAAGAATATACCTTGAGAATTACTAAAAAAATCTGCAGAATTAGCAAATGGATTGTTATTTCCAGTACCACTCACTTTAAAAGTTTCCTTAAACGCTTCGAATTGCGGTTCTAAAAATTCAGAAAAAAATTGTTTTAAAAGAAACATCTGAAATCCCAGTAAAGTCAAAGAAATCGCATAATAGGTGATGGCATTAATATACTTTTTGCGTGTACCATCTATAAATCCTCCAATAACATCTTCGGGAGTTGTAAACAAACAAATTAATGTTCTTAAAAACTTGTTGTCTAAAGATAAAAATTCCTGATTAACCTGTATAGCCAACACTTTCGGAGTCAACCGATTTTGAATAACCTTTGCTCCGCACTCATCACAATATTTTTGAGTGTCATTTAGGATTTTGTTACAGTTTTTGCAATTCATCAAGCTAAGTCTTCTTTAATCTTTTTTGT
Source organism: Winogradskyella luteola (assembly GCF_019203985.1). Lineage (GTDB taxonomy): Bacteria > Bacteroidota > Bacteroidia > Flavobacteriales > Flavobacteriaceae > Winogradskyella > Winogradskyella luteola. Next base: position 51,440 of record NZ_JAGSPD010000003.1, read on the forward strand.
AAGATCGTCCGTGTCTTTAAACATAACAAACTCCCCACTTTTAAAATAGGAAATTTGCCCAGTTTCTTCACTTACTGCAATAGCCAAGGCGTCTGTTTTTTCAGTAATACCTACAGCAGCTCTATGTCTTAGGCCAAAACGTTCAGGAATGTTTTTTTCATTATTTACAGGAAGAATAACACGTGTTGCCTTTACAACATTATTGTCAATAATAATAGCACCATCGTGCAAAGGGCTATTCTTAAAAAAGATGCTTTCTATGATAGGTTGCGAGACTAAAATATTCATTTCATCTCCAGTATTTGTGAGAAAATCCAGATTGTTATTGCGCTCAATAACTATAAGTGCGCCAGTATTTGTGGCACCCATTTTATTGCAAGCGTTAATTATGGCATCTACATCTGTTGTGGTTTGGTCGTCATTTTTAAGGAATTTAAAATTCTTGAAAATGCCTTTTTTGCCACCAATATTTGTGGATCCTACGAGTAATAAAAATTTTCGAATTTCGGGCTGAAAGACTACAATAAGCGCAATAATACCAACCTTCATAAAGCCATCAAAGATGCTGTAAAGCATATGCATTTGGAGGTAATCTGTTAAGCGCCATGCAAAATAGATAATAAGTATACCAATAAAAATATTGATGGCAACAGTACCTTTTACAAGTTTGTAGATGTAATAGAGTAGGATGGCAACGAGAAAAACGTCAACAAAGTCTATAAGTCTAAAATCCCAAAGTTGTAAGTTCTCCAAAGGTTAGTGTTTTTGCTAATTTAAGAATTTAAGTTAATAAATGATTTCGTCATTACTTATTTCAGACATTTCATTTGTAAACATTAGAACTTTATGTTTTAAATTGATATAGCTTTGAAAGCTTAATCTTTTGTCAAATGATAAAGTGATTTTATTTTTATTTTCCCTGTATGAATCAAAATAATCTTTATTAAAATAGGGCTTTAGTGCCATTGTTTCCTCTTTAGTTTGTTTTCCTCCAAAAAGTTCTGTTATACTAAAAACATCATTTGAAAAAAAATGAATATAAACAGTCCTTATTTCATTGTCTATATTTTGGTTGTTTTCATAAGAGTTAATATTTGTAATAAAGTCAACATCCGTAAACTCAACAAACCCCAAATTGCCAATGCTTGTATCGTTACAAGTAAAATAGTTTTTGGCATTTTCATTCATATGTATCTCTGCATTTCGCTTTTTATCTTGTAGAAATTTAATATGTGGAATGGCTTGTCGTAAAGTCAATCGTTTGTCTACATTGACTAACCAATTGGTTGTGCTAATGAGGTTTTTTCTATTCAATAAAGTAGAATCTGGTTGTGTTTCGTCATAAAAAATATAAGCCGGTGAAACATCCAAGACTTTAGTAATCTCTGCGTTTTCAATTTCGGGTAGCTGTAAAACACGTTCGTTATTACAACTTAAAGTCAATAAAATTAATAATAAATAAAAATAACGATTCATTTAGCCGATAGTTAATTGATTATACAAGGTTATACATTCCATAGCTTCTTTTACATCGTGTACACGTAGAATTTTTGCTCCTCTTTGCAGTGCAACCATGTGTAATGCTGTGGTTCCGTTTAAAGCTTCATTTGCTGTTGTATCGAACGTTTTATAAACCATGGACTTTCTTGAGATTCCGACCAAAATAGGTTTATCCGCAAGTTGAAAAAGGTTCATTTTATTTAGCAGTACATAGTTTTGCTCTAGGGTTTTTGCAAAACCAAAACCTGGATCAATAATGATATCGTTTATATTTTCAGCATGTGCTTTTGTAATCCGTTCTGCGAAATAGAGATTAATATCCTTAATTAAATCTTCATAATCGGTTTGTTGTTGCATGGTTTTAGGATTTCCTTTCATATGCATCATTATGTACGGAACACCTAATTTTCCAACGGTTTCTAACATGGTTTTATCTAATTTTCCAGCCGAAATATCATTAATAAGTGCAGCACCAGCTTCAATACTTTTTTTAGCTATTTGACTTCTAAAGGTGTCAACGGAAATCAATGTTTCAGGAAAATGGTTTAAAATCATTTCAATTACAGGAATAACCCGATTCAATTCTTCTTCTTCAGAAACGAAGTCAGATCCTGGTCGCGAACTGTAGCCGCCAATATCAATGAACGTTGCACCTTCATTAAGCATGGTTTCTGCTTGTTTTAGAATTGCAGATTCATTTTTGTGTTGTCCACCATCAAAAAAAGAATCTGGAGTAACATTAAGTATTCCCATCACTTTAGGTGAGGTTAGGTCTATGAGTTTGCCTTTGCAGTTTATGGTTGTGGTATGATTCAAGATTATAAATTTAAAATCCAAAGTTATCAACATATTTCCAAACTTTTAAACGCTTTCCAAAACATTGAACTCGGAACTTTGAACTTTGAACTATTTAAGCGAAATTTACGCAAATTTTAATTGAACTTAATGCAAGAAACATCAAAACAATACGATGGAGTTATAGCAAAATGTAGAGCGCTTTTTGTAAACAAGATGAGTGATTATGGTAGTGCATGGAGAATTTTAAGATTACCATCGCTTACAGACCAGATTTTTATAAAAGCACAACGCATAAGAAGTTTGCAACAAAACTCGGTAAGAAAGGTTGATGAAGGTGAGGTAAGCGAATTTATAGGTATTATCAATTATTGTTTAATGGCATTAATTCAAATAGAAAAAGGTGTGGTTGAACAGCCCGATTTAAATACGGAAGAAGCAACTGAGCTTTATGATGAAAAAATAGCCTTAACCAAACAGTTGATGTTAGATAAAAATCATGATTATGGTGAGGCCTGGCGAGACATGCGCGTGAGTTCTTTAACGGACTTGATACTGCAAAAGCTATTGCGCGTTAAACAAATAGAGGATAATGCAGGTAAGACACTTGTTAGTGAAGGTATTGATGCCAATTATCAAGATATGATTAATTATGCGGTGTTTGCTCTTATCCATTTAGGTGAATTAAATTAATAATCAAAATCCAAGAGCCTAACTCTAAATACCAGGGTTTACAGTCTTGATTTTTATGGAATTTATATTTTATGAAATACATAGTACAGATAAGTAGAGTATTCGTTGGAGTCCTTTTTATTATTTCGGGATTTATAAAACTCAATGATCCTCTGGGGTTTTCTTATAAGCTTCAAGAGTATTTTGGTGAAGATGTTTTAAATCTAGAGTTTTTAATTCCTTACGCATTATTGATTTCTGTCTTTGTTGTCGTTTTTGAAGTTGTTTTGGGTGTTTTTTTGTTAATCGGTTATAAGCCTAAATTTACGGTATATAGCTTGCTGGCAATGATTGTGTTTTTTACGTTCTTAACCTTTTATTCGGCATATTTCGATAAAGTGAAAGATTGTGGTTGTTTTGGAGATGCCTTAAAATTGACACCTTGGGAAAGCTTTACTAAAGATATTATTCTACTGGTTTTAATTTTAATATTGGTTTACGGTTTAAAATACATCAAGCCTATTTTCACAAAATTACCAACCACTGTATTGGCTTTATTAAGTTTTATTGTATCGCTTTGGTTTGGGTATCATGTATTGATGCATTTACCGGCAATTGATTTTAGAGCTTATGCTATTGGAAAAAATCTACAAAAACAAATGGAGATTCCTGAAGATGCAGCTAAGCCTGTTTTAGAGTATACATGGACATTTAAGGTTAATGGAGAGGAAGAGAAATTTGTTACCAGTGGTAGTTACCCAGAGGTTGATGGAGAATATATTGGGGTTGATACAGAGACTATAGACGAAGGTTATATTCCACCAATTCAAGATTTTTCTATTGAATCTAATGATGAAGATTTGACATCCTACTTTTTAGAAAAGGAGAATCTTATTATGGTAGCAATGTATAATATTTCTAAAGCTGAAGCAGACGGAGTGGTAAAGCTAAAATACTTTTCAGATGAAGCTATAAAAAAAGGATATACGGTTATTGGTTTAACATCATCAGGTGAAGAAGCTAAGCAAAATTTAAAGCAAGAGTATAATCTTAATTTCGATTTTTACCTCTGTGATGAAAAAGTGGTTAAAACCATTGTACGTTCTAACCCAGGAGTTGTACTTTTAGAAAAAGGAACAGTTACAAACAAAGCACACTGGAACGATATGGAAGATATTGAACTGTAGTAATAAGTTACAGTATTCCTTTTTTTGATAAATTGAATATTACAATTTAGTTCTTGCGATTTGCAATGTGTTTGAATTAAGAAAATTTGATTCGTTATTTAATAAACAAACTATTTTATGCCTTTATCACCTTACTAGGTGTCGTCACTGTTATCTTCTTTTTGTTTACAATCCTTCCCGGTGATCCTGCAAAGATGATGCTTGGTCAAAACCAAACGGCAGAGCAGGTAGAAGCAGTCAAAAAAAAATATGGATTCGATAAGCCATTAGGAACTCAGTTTTTATATTACTTAAATGATTTATCGCCCATTTCATTTCATTCTAATAATTCAGAAGATTACACCTATTTAAGTACAAACAAATATAATCCTTCCCGTTTGTTTACAATAGGAAATGTCACTACGGTTATAAAAACACCCTATCTTAGAGAATCCTTTACCAAACAAGGCAAAAAGGTAACTGAGGTTATTGGAGATACCATTCCGAATACATTTGTATTAGCGGTTTCTGCAATTTTTATAGCTATTAGCCTTGGAATTATTTTTGGAATTATCTCTGCGCTTTATAAAGATACTTGGATCGATAAAACCATTCAGATTCTTAGTACGTTCGGTATGAGTGTGCCTTCTTTTTTTAGTGCTATTTTATTCGCATGGCTTTTCGGATTTGTACTTCATAAATACACCAATTTAGAGATGACAGGTAGCCTTTATGAGTTAGATGATTTTGGCGAAAAGATGACTATTCAATGGAAAAATTTAATTCTGCCAGCGATAGTTTTAGGGATTCGTCCATTGGCTGTGGTTATACAATTGATGCGTAATTCATTACTAGAAGTTATGAACCAAGATTATATTAGAACAGCGAGGGCCAAGGGATTGAGTGAGTTTCAGGTTATAAAAAATCATGCTGTAAAGAATGCATTAAACCCTGTGGTTACCGCCATATCTGGATGGTTTGCTTCAATGCTTGCTGGTGCAGTTTTTGTAGAATATATTTTTGGTTGGAACGGTTTGGGAAAAGAAATCGTCAATGCTCTAAATACACTAGATTTACCAGTAATTATGGGAGCTGTTCTGGTCATTGCAATAGTTTTTATTACAATTAATATCCTAGTTGATATAATATATGCATGGTTAGATCCAAGAGTAGAGTTGTCTTAACAATTACCTGACAATTATCAACCGTCTTTCTTCTTTAATACCTTATTTTTGTAATCTTAAAGTAAAGTAGAATTCAATTCACTATAAAATGAGAAAACATATAGTAGCCGGAAACTGGAAAATGAATAATGGTCTAATTCAGACGGAGTCATTGATTGTAGAATTAAAAAAGCAAACCAAAGCTTCAGATGCAGAGGTGATGATAGCACCGACATTTACCAACTTATGGCATGCTTTTCAGTCTACAAGACAACACGATATCGAAGTTATTGCTCAAAACATGCATTTTGCAGAAGACGGAGCATATACCGGAGAAGTAAGTGCGGGTATGCTAAAGAGTATAGGTATTAAAACCGTGATATTGGGTCATAGTGAAAGAAGAGCTTATTTCAATGAAACAGACGAATCTCTAGCTAAAAAAGTTGATGCTGCTTTAGCTAATGATATAAGGGTAATATTCTGTTTTGGTGAAGAATTGTCGGATCGTAAGGCAGAAAATGAAGAAGTTGTTGTAGAAAGCCAGATTAGGAATGCGTTATTTCATTTAGGTGCGGATGCATTTAAAAATATTGTTTTAGCTTACGAACCTGTTTGGGCAATTGGCACAGGTGAAACAGCTTCACCAGAACAAGCTCAAGATATGCATGCCTTTATTAGAAAGACATTAGCTGAAAAATATGGTAGTGCCACTGCAGATTCAGTTTCAATCCTTTATGGTGGAAGTGTAAAACCCAACAATGCCAAAGAAATCTTTGGAAAGCCAGATGTAGATGGAGGCCTTATTGGAGGAGCGTCCCTAAAAGCGGAAGATTTTTATGCAATCGTGAACGCATTTTAGTAATGTCTGATACAATATATATAGGCTATGATTTTAAGGTGAATCCGCTTCAACCAGCCACAGAAATACTAATAGCGGAACTGGGTTATACTGGTTTTGAGAGCTTTGTTGAGAATGACGAAGGTCTTACGGCTTACATACAAAAAGACGATTGGAATGCGTTTATTTTAGATGGTATTCAAATTTTAAAATCAGATGAATTTAAAATTACCTATGAGTTTAACGAAATAGAGCAAACCAATTGGAACGAAGAATGGGAAAAGAACTTTAAGCCTATAGTTGTTGATGATTTGGTAACAGTCCGTGCACCTTTTCACGACACACCCAATACCCAATACGATGTAATTATTGAGCCCAAAATGAGTTTTGGTACTGGTCATCATGAGACCACTCATATGATGATACAGCACATTCTGAAAAATGATTTTAATAAAAAATCAGTCTTAGATATGGGTTGTGGTACGGGTGTTTTGGCAATTCTTGCAGAAAAAGTTGGTGCCACTAACTTAGATGCGATTGATATTGATAACTGGTGCTACCTTAATAGCATAGAAAATGTGGAACGCAATAATTGTAACCATATTTCGGTTTATAAAGGAGACGTAAGTTTACTTAATGGAAAAAGTTATGACAGTATAATTGCTAATATTAATAGAAATATTCTTTTAGCAGATATTTCAGAATATGCTAAAAGCTTGAATGATAATGGTATGCTGTTCTTAAGCGGGTTTTATGAAGACGACATTCCATTAATCGAGGCCAAATGTAACGAGCACATGTTAAAATTGGATGAAATTATACAAAGAGAGCAGTGGGTATCGTTAAAATTTATAAATTAGTATAACGAGAAATCCTCAAATCCGTTAAAGCTATGACAAAAGAAAAACAATCCGAAGAATTGCTTCTTGAAGAAGAGGTTATAAAACAGAATGAAATTGTTTTGTTTAACGATGATGTCAATACCTTTGACCATGTTATAGATACACTTATTTATGCTTGTGACCATGTTCCGGAGCAAGCCGAGCAATGCGCTATCATTGTACATTATAAAGGAAAGTGTACTGTAAAAACTGGCTCTTACGACGATTTAAAGCCACGCTGTTCTAAGCTTCTACAGGCTGGACTTAGTGCTGAAATCGTTTAATCTGAACTTTTGTTTTCAGATTCTTCAATTACATGTAATAATTTGTATTCTAAAACGAACTCAGAGTCTATTTACTCATCCTACCAACTGCACAACTCACAAAAGATTTAGCTTTTTTGGGTAGAGAATTGGTTTCACCTTCCATAGGATAACCTAAATCCGATAGTTTCTTTTTAGCAGTTTCAAATATAGTTTCCGAATTATGACTGAAACTAACTTCATCAGTTTCATTGTCAACACTTACGTTTTCTACGCCATCTAATTTTGAAAGTTGCGTAACAATTGTATTGGCACAACCATGACATTTTAAATTTTGAATTTTTACTGTTGAGATCATAATATTCTACGATTTAGTAAAACTGAGTGCAGTCAAAGTCTTTGAAAGATAATATTCTATAAGGTTTAGTCTGCGCTCAACTTAACGTAATAATTAATTATAAGGTCGACAGGCATACGAAATCTGTAGTCGGTAAATCCGTTTTTTTTATGGCGGCAAAACCACCAGCAATATCAATAAGATTATCGTAACCTCTAGCTTTTAGTATGGAAGCTGCAATTACAGAGCGATAACCACCAGCACAATGTACGTAATAGGTTTTGTCTTTGTCAACTTCGTTCATTTTCTCATTAATGTAATCTAAAGATAAATGTTGCGCATTTTCTAAATGCATAGATGTATACTCACCATCTTTTCTAACATCGAGAATGTTAATATCTGATGATTTGGCTCTATTGGCAAACTCTTCAGCAGAAATAGATTCTAGTGTATCAATATCTTTGCCAGACGCTTTCCAGGCTTCAATCCCTCCTTCTAAATAACCTAACGTATTGTCATAACCTACACGAGATAATCGTGTTACGGCTTCCGTGGATTTTCCTTCAGGAACAACTAAAACAATAGGTTGCTTAATATCTGTAATTAGCGCTCCAACCCAGGGAGCAAACTGACCGTTTAATCCAATGAATATGGAGTTGGGAATATGACCTTTTATATAATCTGACTGTGATCTTACATCTAATACCAAAGCGGATTCATGATTAGCCAACGCTTCAAACTCCTCAGGGTTTAAGGGATTGTCTCCAGTTTTTAAAACAGCGTCAAAAGCATCGTACCCCATTTTATTCATCATTGCATTTTTAGCAAAATACTGTGGAGGAGGGGCAATGCCATCGAGTACTTCTTTTACAAATTCAGCTTTTGTCATATCTGCACGTAATGCATAATTGGTTTTCTTCTGCTCACCCAAAACTCCTACAGTTTCTTTACTTAGATTTTTTCCGCATGCTGAACCAGCACCATGAGCAGGATATACAATAACATCATTTGCTAAAGGCATTATTTTGGTGCGTAAAGAATCGAAGAGCATCCCGGCTAAATCTTCTTTGGTTAAATCAGATTTTATGGCTAAATCTGGTCGGCCTACATCACCTAAGAATAAAGTATCTCCAGAAAATATGGCATGGTCTTTTCCTGTTTCATCTTTTAATAAATAGGTCACAGATTCTAATGTGTGTCCAGGTGTATGAAGTACTTTGATAGTCAATTTCCCTAGCTTTAATTCCTCGCCATCTATTGCAGAATGAATATCATAATCTGTGGTAGCTCCTGGTCCAAAAACTATGGTAGCACCAGTCTTTTCAGCTAAGTCCACATGGCCAGAAACAAAATCAGCATGAAAATGTGTTTCTAAAATATATTTGATCTTTGCGTTATTGGTCTTTGCCTTATCGACATATTGCTGTGTTTCCCTAAGTGGATCAATGATAGCAACTTCTCCTTCAGATTCAATGTAGTATGCACCTTGTGCTAAACATCCTGTATATAATTGTTCAATTTTCATTTTTATAGTTTTGAATAGTACAAATTTACAAAACTTCAATTTTTGTAATGTGACATTTATCACAAAGTATTATAAGAGCTCTTTGTAAATGATATAAATCGCCATGATAAGTGTAAAATAACCAAAGCCTTTCTTTAGCTTTTTTCCACTGATAAATTTTGAAAGGTAACCCCCTAAAATAATACCTATTATTGATATTAAGGTAAAGGTTGATAAGAATGTCCAATCTATTTCAATATTTGGTATGTCTCCCAAAAAACCGATTAATGATTTTACGGCAATGATTAATAGTGATGTTCCAACAGCTTTTTTCATGGGTAGCTTAGCCAATAATACTAATGCGGGAATAATTAAAAACCCTCCGCCAGCACCAACGATGCCAGTGAGAATTCCAACCACAAAACCTTCTACAGCAATTAAAGGATAATTAAAACTTTGAGTTTCTGTTTCAATATTTTTTAGCTTGTTAGGTTTATTTTTTATCATGGAATAGCTTGCGAGAAGCATAATGACAGCAAATAGCACCATGATAAATATGTTGTTGGTGACTTCAAAATCTCCAACTGAAAAGACAACTTCTGGTATCATCTGTACCAAGAAGCGTCTTGTGAGATAGACAGCAATAAAAGCAGGAATGGCAAAAATGATAGCGGTTTTTATATCTACCATACCTTTTCTAAAATTCTGGAAGGCACCAATAACTGAGGTGACGCCAACAACAAATAAAGAATATGCTGTTGCTGTAATGGGGTTAAGGCCAATAAGGTATACTAAAACTGGAACGGTTAGTATGGATCCTCCTCCGCCAATAAGACCCAAGACCAAACCGACAATCAATGCTCCTAAAAATCCTAAAATTTCAGTAATTTCCATCTAATGCGGTAGTTTGTTTCTTAGCAAACCATAAACATAGGTGCCTAAAAGTGCAGCGGCAATTACGATGATTATCGAAAAAACACCAGTGCCTACAAGTATATACATTGGGCCAGGACATGCGCCACATAATGCCCAACCTAGCCCAAATATAATTCCTCCTAAGATATAGCGAGTCAATCCTCTTTCCTTTAGCGGTACTTTTAAGTTGCTGCCATTTATGGTTTTTATCTTTAATTGATTTGATACTAAGAGTAATATTATACCTGTAGCTACCGCAGTACCTATAATGCCATACATATGAAAAGATTGAAACTTAAACATTTCAAAAATTCGGTACCACGATACGGCTTCGGATTTTACTAAGACAATTCCGAAAAACAGGCCTACTACAAAGAACTTTATATATTTTCCCATCTTAAAATAGTATTGGATAAATAAAATGAATCATGATTAAACCTCCTATAAAAAAACCAATTACAGCGATTAGCGAAGGTCTTTGTAAACTGCTCAAACCTGTAATGGCATGGCCAGAAGTGCATCCGCCAGCATAACGTGTACCGAAGCCCACAAGAAATCCTCCAAAAATGAGGATGGATATACCTTTAATGCTTAAAACAGCATCCCAACTAAATAGTTCAGGCGGTAGAAGGCTTTGCCCTGCGTTTTCGAAACCAAGTGCTTTTAAGTCTTCAACCGTATTTTGGCTCAAATCTATATTTATAGGATTAGATAAGTAGTGGTGCGCTATAAAACCGCCTGCGATAGCTCCCAATACGACCACTAAATTCCAGCGCTGACTTTTCCAATCGAACTTAAAAAACTCAACACGTTTTCCAGCTCCGCCAATAGCACATAATGTCCTAAGGTTTGATGACATACCAAATGTTCTACCAAAATAGAGTAGTAGAAACATGACAATCGCAATACACGGCCCAGAAACGTACCAAGGCCAAGGTTGTAAAATATATTCCATAAATTTAATTTGATACAAAAATAATGTTATGTATTTAAGCCAATGTTACAATAGTTACTAAAACTCTAAGACTTTAATTTTGTTTCTTCCGAGCTTGATTTTACGTTCTTTTTCAAGTTGCTTTAAAAGCCTAGATATAACCACTCTAGAAGTGTGTAAATCTTCAGCGATTTCTTGATGAGTTATTTCCAAATCAGTAGAGGCAGATAGCTTAACCTTATCAGTAAGGTGTTTAAACAAACGTTCATCCATTTTCATAAATGCTAAAGTATCTATGGTTTCTAGCATTTCGTCAAACCGAATTTGATAACTCTGTAAAATAAAATTTCGCCAACTCTCATTAGAGTTAAACCAAAGTTTCATGTTTTCAAGTGGTATCATTACTACTGTCACATCTTCATCTGCAATGGCTCTTATTTTACTTACCGATTTAGACATACAGCAAGTTAATGACATGGCGCAGGTATCACCCGACTCTAGTACATATAGCAAGAGCTCATCTCCGATATTATCCTCCCTTAAAACCTTAATATTTCCTTTAATAAGTAGTGGGATAAAGTTTAATTCCTCTCCTATGTCTATAATAATATCAGTTTTATTGTATGTTCTTAAAAAAGAAACTTTAGTAATGTTTTCAATTATTTCTGAATCGAAAAGATAATTAAAAGGCTTAAGAAGTTCGGTGGAAATCATACTTCAAAAATACAATTAGAATTTTGAAATAAATAGTTTGGATTATTTTTAATAAAAGTTCTATATTTGCACCCCTTTTACAATTGAAGTCTTGGGCTAAAATGTAAAAGGTAAAAGGCCACGTGGCGCAACTGAATAGCGCACTTGATTACGGCTCAAGAGGTTGCAGGTTTGAATCCTGCCGTGGTCACTTAGAGTTAAAAATCCATTTTTTCAAGAAATGGATTTTTTAGTTTTTATGAAATGACGAAGTATTGCAAATGATTTAGAGCTATTTTTAATTTATCTAAGTTGTTAAGACCTCATTCTACCTGTCATTTCTTCAATACTAATAAGAAATACAATGGGAATGTCTTGATTGTAAATCTTACTTGAGAATTCACTTATGTAATCTAGATCTTTAAGCTCCTTTTTTAGGACAATACTTTTAATACCTAAAGAGAACTCATGCAAATACAGTTTAGCCGTTCCGCCATCAACTTCATCATAACTGCCATGGACTAAAACAGATTTCCATTCCCTAGGCGAACTTATAGTATTGACTGCTAAAGAAATTTCAGGTTTTTTTCGCATAGCATTAATTTTATGCCCTGGACCAGAATAGCAGATCATATAGTTGTCCTTTTCATTATAAAAATAGGTAATAGGAATCGTATAGGGTCTGTTGCTACTTATGTAAGATAAGTTGCCAATATAATTGTTTTTTAATACGCCACTGCATTGTTTCTGGTCTAGATCTTTAATCATAATTACGGAATTTTCAATGAATATAATCACTTACAAATATATTTTTAATGATAAATGTCATCAGTTGACTGATTTTATTTTAGTAAATTATCGGAAAGCAGAATTACAATGAAAAAAATACTTCTACTTACTGATTTCTCCGAGAATTCCATTAACGCAATGCGGTATGCATTACAATTGTATTACAATGATTTTTGTGATTTTATTGTAATGAACATTCATGATTCCATGACTTATACAACAGATGATTTAATGGTTAGTAAACCAAACGAAAGTATTTATGAGGCTTTAATTAAGGAAAATAATGAAAAATTGAAACGTATTGTAAATGATTTAAAGCGTCGTTCCAATAATAGATTGCATACATTTTATCCTGTGGTAGATTACGATGTCTTTGTAGATGCAATTAAGCAAGCCATATTAAAGCACAACATAGAATATGTGGTCATGGGTACTAACGGTGCTTCTAATTTACGGGAAGCTTTACTTGGCAGTAACGCTTTAAAAGTTTTAAGAACTATAAATTGTAATACATTAGTTGTACCAGAGGGTCACAGTTATAGAAAATTAGAAAAAATATTGTTGGCATTGGATATAGATGATTATGCAGATCATAAAACAGTTGTGGATATTATAAATCTTGTTAAACAACTAGATATTGATATAAAAGTGGTAAGGTTTTTGTCTTCTGAAGACAATCTGCAAGCAAAAATAAACCTTGATAAAGAGTTGTTGTTAGAGTTATTGAATGAGAAAAAGTTCACTTACGATACGGTTTATGGTTTGTCGTTGTCGACAATTTTAATCGATGATAATTTATCTAAGGGAGCCGACATGATAACTCTAGTTGGCCAATTTAAAGGTTTTTTTGAACGATTATTTACCGATCCTAGCAAAACAAAAATTAGTAAAAACCTATTATTGCCATTAATGGTGTTTCATCATTAAAAAAAAATTTAAAAAATATCAACTGTTAGCCACCTAACATTTTAATCGTTGTCGCTAATCTAAATTTGCCTTAAATAATTTAAATAACAAGCAATGATTAAAAAAACATTTTTGGGATTATTGGCAATTGGTTTAATTGCTATGTCCTGCAGTAGCGACGACGATAATAATACGTCAACAACATCAGATTTAATATTAAACCTTGAAGGTTTAGAGGCTTTGGGAGCTGATTACGTGTATGAAGGGTGGATAATTGTAGAAGATGAACCTGTAAGCACGGGTACATTTACCAGTGTTGCATTTCCACAGGTGTTTTCAGTAGATGCTTCACAATTAGCTAGCGCAACACGTTTTGTATTATCTATTGAACCGGCAATTGATCCAAATCCTGCGCCAGCGGACACAAAGATTTTAGTAGGTGATTTTAACGGTGCCTCAGTATCAGCAAATACCAGTATTGTAGGAGATTTTTCTAATGCAGCCGGTTCGTTCTTTTTGAGAACTCCAACAGATGAATCTGGTATGAACAATGGTAACGATGAATACGGTGTATGGTTTGGTACCCCAGGAATGCCTCCAACACCAAACTTTGTTTTACCTACATTGCCAGCAGGTTGGGCTTATGAAGGTTGGGTGGTAGGTGACTCAGGACCATTAAGTACAGGAACATTTACCGAATTTAACACAGCTGATAGTGCTGCGCCATTTAGCGGAGCTGCTGCTGGGCCACCAGTGCCAGGCGAGGACTTTTTTGAAAATGTACCAGCTGGTGAAACATTTCCTTTAGATGTGAGAGGGCGCACTGTTGTGATTTCGGTTGAGCCGGTTCCAGATGATTCTCCTGCACCTTTCGTATTAAAACCTTTGGTAGGAACTGCAGGAAACGATACTGCACCAGCAACACATGCATTCGATCAGAATTTAGGATCGTTGCCTATGGGATCGGTAACACGAAATTAAGATGTACTTTATTGAAAAAGAAAATTTACCGCTAATGCGATAGATTAAATTGAGTTTTTAAAAGGCTACCAATCGGTAGTCTTTTTTTTGTCTAATGCATTTTTCGTTACATAGACTCGCCAGCCTATTATGGCAAGTTGTAGTTTAGATGCCTTGCTTAGGTCTAACTGCTTTTTTGTGTAAGATGGTAGTATGGCTTTGTTTAATTTAGCTAAAGCCTTAAAGATCGTTTTCTTCATTGTACAAATAATAAAGACTTTTTGGTCTAAAATTACTTTGTAACAAAAATAGTAAAACTTATTCTAGAACTAAGTTCTACTTTTTTGAGGGTTGGTTTTTGGTTGATTTTAATTTAGAATATTGAAAAAATAATATCAATAATCAATTTTGCTAATGTCATCATAATTTTTTGGTTTAGAGGTTAATAAATCAGTTATGTTTCTTGATTGAGTTTTCAATATATATCCACAACAAATAATCTTCCAAACGTTTTTGTGAAAATCGATGAATTTGCATTTACATTTATAAGTAAAAAGATGATAATGTTTACTAAAATTTGTGACTTGTCTATAAATAAGTTATAATTTATAATAATAAATTGATTTTTTTATTACGAATTTATATGTTTCAAGGGTATATTTTGAATGTTTTTTTAAAACGTAGGGGCATTTCATCTTCAAACTATCAGTTTTAGGGCATTTCATCTTTTATGGGTTTTACTTTACTGATATTTATCATAGTATTTTTTGCATATTTTTTGTAATAAATTTTAGTATTTTGGGTTTTAACAATTAGACAACATATAACACCTATATTTGTTAAAATTTTCATTATGAAATGCGTATTAATTTTATTTGTGCTATTCTCTTGTACTTTGGTTTGGCCTCAAGATTTAATTATAAACGAGCTTGATCCAGATTCTCCAAGTACGGATACTGCAGAGTTTATAGAATTGAAGTCACAAACACCAAACTTTTCTACTGATGGCTATATTCTTGTTTTTTTTAATGGCTCTAGTAGTGGTGCAGATTCTAGTTATATGGTTATTGATTTAAATGGTTACACTACTGACAATAATGGTTTGTTGGTTATAGGTGGTGAGGGTGTGTCACCTTTCCCCCAGGTTTTAACCTCTGAGAGTGTAATTCAGAACGGTGCTGATGCAGTAGGGATTTATCAAGCTTCTGTAAATGATTTTCCACAAGGAACTTTAGCGACGCAGAATAATCTCGTTGACGCTATGGTATATGGAACCAATGATCCGGATGATACAGTTCTATTGGGATTAATGGGTGAAACAACACAGTACAATGATGATGGGACAAATGCAAACCCAAGATCGATTCAACGCTTTGTGGATGGTATGGGAGTCGAGTCTTTTTCAACGGCTACACCAACACCACGACGCGAAAATGATGGTTCAGGTATTGCTATTAATCCTGTAGAGATTTCAGTAATGGAGACACAATATGATGAAGGTGCAAGTTTCGATATTACATTTACTTCAGAAACTAATGTTACTTCAGACTTAAACTTTACCATTGGTTTAAACAATTTTGGTTTTGATGCTTCGGACTTTACAGGAAACTTAAGTTTAACTATTTTGAATGGTCAAAACTCTACGAGCACTACTATTAATTTGGTTGATGACAATTTAGACGAAGGTGATGAGGTGCTTCAAATCCGTTTTGTAGATTTAGAAGAACCTGTAGTGCCGTCCAATAATTTAGTAGAGGTTAGGGTTGTGGATAACGATTTTACAATGGCAGCTTGGGGAACTCCACTTAATCCAACTACAGGAATTGTACAAAGTACTCAGCCTGTGGGCTATTACGATAGTTTAGATGGTCTGGCAGATACAGCTTTAAGGCAAGCTTTACAAGATATTATTGCGGATCCAACTGTGGTAAGAGCACAAACTTATGCAGATGTAATTGATATTCTATTAGAAGCAGATCAAAACCCAGAGAATAGTAACCAAGTTTGGCTGTTATATACAGAGCAAGGTCGTGCTAAATTAGATTTGCAAACTGGAAGTAGTAATGCAGGCAAATGGAACAGAGAGCACACTTATCCTAGATCTAGAGGTGGTTTTTTTGATATTGAAGAGGATGAAGTTGCAGATGGTATAGATGTATTCTGGACAACTAAAGCGGATTCCCTTCGTCATGGTAACTCTGATGCGCATGCTTTGCGAGCTGCAGATGCTTCTGAAAATAGCTCGAGAGGTAATCAGCATTATGGAGAATATGTTGGGCCAAATGGTACTTTAGGAAGTTTTAGGGGAGATGTGGCACGTAGTGTTTTGTATATGGAAATAAGGTATAACGATTTAGAAGTGGTCAATGGTTTTCCAACTAATGTAGGTCAATTGGGTGATTTAGCAACACTTTTGGATTGGCACAGAAACGATCCGCCAGATGATTTTGAAATGAATAGAAACAATATTGTTTATGAATGGCAAAAAAACAGAAACCCATTTATAGATCAGCCGCTTTTAGTAGAATATATTTGGGGAACAAATATTGGTGATGCTTGGGATCAGTCATTAAGTGTTGATGGAAATGAATTTTCGGAAGTATTGGTATATCCTAATCCAACAAAAGGGAGGCTATATGTTTATGGCTTTAATAATAAACCAAATGCTGAAGTGTTTTCTATAGATGGTAAACTTTTGAAACATTTTAAATCTATGGATAATTATATAGATTTAAATTTGCCCCCAGGCTTATATCTTGTGAAGTTCTCTAGCAATAACCGTTCTATGATTAAGAAGGTTATTATAAAATAGTGTCAAATATAATCTGGTGCAAGATTGTTAGATTAAAAAAAGTCAAACTAAATAAATAGTTTGACTTTTTCGTTTTAATTGATTGATGAAATTTAACTAGTTCTTTTTTGTTTTTATAATAACAACACCATCTTTAGCTTTATCTCCATATTTTTCTATAGCACTTTTGTCTTTTAATACTGTCATAGATTCTATGTTGTCAGATGATATTTCAAGCAGGTTTTCTTCTGTAGATTCCTTACCGTCAATAATAATCAATGGTGCTTTACCGTCATCGCTATAAAAATAGATTTTGTTGCCAGAGTTGTTTAAAATAATTATGTCTTTATTGCTATCCGTAAGGTTGTTTAATTTATGTAAAGCTTTTACTTTGGCACTGCCTTTAACAACAATATTGTCGTCTTCCTCTTCAAGAATAATTTTCTTTCCGTTAACTATTATGGTTTCTTGCGCATCATTATTTTTACCTTCAACTATAACTTCGACTATATCATCATCCCCAGAAATCAGTTCAATATTTTTAGATGTTTTAATGGTCTTTACTTTTCCTTTTTTGCCATTGCTTCGTACTATATATTTTGTGTCTTGTCCATTGTCATCTTCATATTCTGTTTCTGTAATTACAAAGACATTGTTTCCGCTGCCAGATTTATTAATTTTGTGTGTATTTCCTGTATGAGTTTCATATACGTAAGTAGTTTTGCCATGTTGTGTATGTCCGTTTCCAATTGAAATACTGTTACTGTCTTCATCAAAAACTATCATTATAGGATCTATTGCTTCGTCTGAGTTTACATTATAACTGGCATTGGATTTTTTTGATTTGGCATCAATTTTAATACCCGTGATTTCTCCTTTGCTATTACGCTTTATACCTTTAAATTTAACGGTTAACCCTTCTCTTTTTAGATCCTCTTTGATTATGTCTAACTCAGCATCTGATGTGTTTTTGTTAATTACTACAACAGAAGTATTGTCTAATGCGTTAGAGTCATTTTTACGTGTTTTAGATGAGGCTTTAGCAATTAACGTATTCTCTTTTTTCTGATTGTTTTTAGTTGCTGTGGCATTCCCTTTTGGCTTAGCATTTGTTTTATCATCAAATTCTATAGTATCATAGAAATTGTTTAGATGAGCAGAAGCCTCAATTGGTGCTACTTCGGTTAAATCTCTTGGGTCATCAATTTCAATAAAAATTTCTTTTGTATTAAAACTCATTAAAAAGAGTACCAATGCTGGTAGAATTAGCAAATATTTCAAAGCATTTAACTTTTTTGATTTCGATTTGTGTAACATGATTATTCGTTTTTTGATTTGTGAATTGTAAAAATTATTTGTGATTAAAAACTTGTGATTAGGAATACTGGACTTTAATAATATACGTTGGTAGCTTTTTTCACATTTAGAAAAATCCTGTGCTTTTTTGTCGGCTATAAACTCTAAATTTTGTTGTACTTCCTTTTTATAAAGCCAAATAAGAGGATTAAACCAAAAGATTACACAAGCCAATTGTGTTAAGATAATATCGATAGAATGTAATTCTTTGGCATGTACTTTTTCGTGATTCAAGATGTGACTTAGCTCTTCTTTTGAATATTTTTTAGGGTTGTAAACAATCCAATTAAAAAATGAAAAAGGAGGAACATCGTTATCGGTTTCAACTAAAACGTGCGGTCCGCTTTTGTAATATTGGTGCTTGTTCAGCAAGAATTTAAGTGACGCAAGTTCTATAAGTAATTTGCCCAAAAAGAAAGCGAGGCCAACACCATAAATGGTATACAACAGTTGCCAAATATTATAAGTAGGCTCTGAAACGTTTTGATTAGCTTCCATATTTGTAACAATTGTGAAGTTATTGTCTGCTACCATAGGCACATATTCTATATAAATTGGTATAACAACCAAAGGAATTGATAATGAGGTCAATAACCCCAACAATAGATATAGGCGGTTGGTCTGAAAAAATGTTTCACGCTGTAACAGCATTTTGTAAAAAATATAGAAAATAAATACTACAGCAGATGCTTTTAAAAGATACTCCATGATTAGTCTTTATTTTCGATTAGTGCAATAATTTCCTTAAGCTCATCAACGCTTATCTTTTCTTCCTTGGCAAAAAAGGACACCACATTTTTATAAGAGCTATTAAAATAGTTTTCAATAGCAGTGGTCATAAACCGTTTTTTGTAATCCTCTTTAGAAACAATAGGGAAGTACTGGTGTGTTTTTCCATAAGCATTATAACTCACATAGCCTTTCTCTTCCAAATTTCTAATAATTGTGGATAGGGTATTGTAATGCGGCTTGTCGGTTTTAATCTCTGCTAGCACATCTTTTACAAACCCTTTTTCGAGCTTCCATAAAATGTGCATGATTTCCTCTTCTTTATTTGTTAGTTTTTGCATTGAAATGATAAATTAAATTATCTTGATTCCAAATATAACTATTTTTATAGTTATGAAACTAAAATAATAGTTATTTAACGAAATTTTTAGTTTTTCGTTGCTTTAAAAATGAAATGCTATCTTCGCGATTTAATGAAGAGAGCAGATTAAATATCTATAAATTAAATGAGTGTATTCCTTGTTATAGCTGGCTTAGCGTTGCTGGTGGTAGGTGGTGATTTTTTGGTAAGAGCATCAGTTGGCTTGTCTTTTAAGCTAAAAATTTCTAAACTGGTTATTGGTATGACCGTGGTGTCTTTTGCAACTTCTGCACCAGAGTTGTTGGTAAGTTTGCAAGCAGCTTTTGATGGCATATCGGATATAGCACTGGGTAATGTTATTGGGTCTAACATTGCAAATATTGGTTTGGTTTTGGGCATTACCGCAATTATTTCCCCATTGGCAGTAGATAGGGATTTCTATAGGCTCAACTGGCCAATGATGATGTTGGCTTCCTTTGTGCTCTATTACTTTTTGAAGAATGATGAAGTATTAACAGATGTCGAAGGTCTTATATTATTTGTTGCGCTTATCGTTTTTCTTTTCATATTAATCCGTAGCTCAAGAAAATCGACTAAGGCTAATCTTGAAGAGGTTGACGATGCGTTAGCTGTGGTCTCTAATTTTAAAATTGTAATGTGGTTGTTAATTGGTGCTGCAGGTCTATATTTTGGTTCTGAGTGGTTGGTTGAAGGGGCGAAACAATTGGCAAAAGCCATAGGTATAAGCGATTATGCCATTTCGGTAACTGTAATTGCCATAGGAACAAGCGTACCAGAACTAGCGGCTTCAGTTATTGCTGCGCTTAAAAAGGAAAAGGCAATTTCTTTAGGGAATTTAATAGGTTCCAATATATTCAATATTGCTTCAGTTTTAGGTTTAACGGCTATTATAAAGCCTATTGTGGTTAATCCTGAAACTCCAGAAATATTGTCCACAAACATTTTTTGGATGATTGCTTTTGCGGCTATTTTAGTACCGTTAATGTTAATTCCCAAGCGGTTTGTTATTGGTCGCTACAAGGGTATGCTTTTGTTTGGGGCGTATATTGTTTTTATATATTTAACTTTGAAATAAAAAAGCCTTAAGATTACTCTCAAGGCCTTTAACAAATAGTTTTATATAAGGATTATGCTGTTATATCAGCACTTTTTACAGTTTTTATAATTCTACCTGCAATTTTATAAGGATCACCATTAGAAGCTGGTCGTCGGTCCTCTAACCAACCTTTCCAGCCTTTTTCTACAGTAATAATTGGGATTCTAATAGACGCACCTCTGTCTGATATACCATAACTAAAGTCATCAATAGACGCTGTTTCATGGTCACCAGTTAAACGTTGATCGTTAAACTCCCCATATACGGCAATGTGTTCTTTTACAACAGGTCTAAATGCTTCACATATTTTTTCATAAACTTCTTGGCTACCACAGGTTCTCAAGGTTGTATTGGAGAAGTTGGCATGCATACCAGAACCATTCCAATCCATATCTTTTCCAAGAGGTTTTGGGTGATATTCAATATAGTATCCATATTTTTCGGTAAGACGATCCAATAAGTAACGTGCTATCCAAATTTCATCTCCGGCTTTTTTAGCACCTTTAGCAAATAGTTGAAACTCCCACTGACCAGATGCTACTTCTTGGTTAATGCCTTCAAAATTTAAACCTGCGGCAATACATAAGTCTGCATGTTCTTCAACTAAGTCTCTTCCGTGTGTATTTCGACCCCCAACAGAGCAATAATACAAACCTTGAGGTGCAGGATAACCACCAACAGGAAATCCTAAAGGCAGTTGTGTTTTTCTATCCATAATAAAGTATTCTTGTTCAAAACCAAACCAGAAGTCATTATCTTCATCTTCAATTGTTGCTCTACCATTGGACTCGTGAGGTGTTCCGTCTGCATTTAAAACCTCTGTCATTACTAAGTAACCATCCTTTCTTGCAGGATCTGGGTAAATTGCTACAGGTTTTAATAAACAATCCGAAGAACCTCCTTCAGCTTGTCGGGTAGAACTACCATCGAAAGACCAAATAGGACAATCTTCTAATTTACCACTAAAGTCATCTTCAACTTTGGTTTTACTTCTCATGTTTTGAGTTGGCTTGTAGCCATCCAACCAAATGTATTCTAATTTTGATTTGCTCATTATAATAGGATTATGAATTTTTGATAGGCAAATTTCATTAAAATTTAATTATACCCCAAAAAAAATAGGGTTAAATGCTAAAAAATCTTATTAACAGTTGTTAATACCCTTAAATTTTTAAGGGTATTTAATATTTATTTAGATTTGTGGTCTAAAACAGATTATAATTATGTCAACATTAAGATTTAATGCAATAAAAGAATCTTTAAAAAGAAAGCCATTAAAGGTTGAAGAGTTTAAACGTCGTTCCGAAGTTTTTGGATTTAATGTATTTAATGCAACGGCAATGCGACAATATTTAACTAAAGATGCTTTGGATAGTATTTTTGAGGCTATTGAAAAGGGTAACAAAATAGATCGTATAATTGCGGACCATATTTCTACGGGAATGAAAGAATGGGCCATTTCCAAAGGTGCGACACATTATACACATTGGTTTCAGCCTTTAACAGGTGCAACAGCAGAAAAACATGATGCTTTTTTTGAAACTATTGGTGATGGTTTAGCTATTGAAAAATTTGGGGGAGATCAATTGGTGCAACAAGAACCTGATGCTTCCAGTTTTCCGCATGGAGGTATTAGAAATACTTTTGAAGCTAGAGGTTATACTGCTTGGGATCCGACATCTCCAGCTTTTATATATGGTACAACCTTATGCATTCCAACAGTGTTTGTAGCTTATACAGGCGAGGCATTAGATTACAAGACGCCTCTATTGCGAGCGCTTCAAGCGGTAGATAACGCAGCAGTTGATGTTTGTAAATATTTCGATAAAAATGTAAAGAAAGTAAATGCTTCTTTAGGTTGGGAACAAGAATACTTTTTAATAGACAACGACCTTGCTACATCAAGGCCAGATATTGTATTGACAGGTCGAACGCTTTTAGGACATTCGCCAGCAAAGGGTCAGCAGCTCGATGATCATTATTTTGGAACTATACCAAATAGAGCAATGGCGTATATGCGAGACTTGGAGAATGAGTGCATGCTATTGGGTATTCCGGTAAAAACGAGACATAATGAGGTGGCTCCAAACCAGTTTGAATTGGCTCCTATATATGAAGAAGCCAATTTAGCTGTTGACCATAACTCATTATTAATGGATGTAATGCAAAAAGTTGCGGAGCGTCATAGCTTTATGGTGCTTATGCACGAAAAACCATTTGCGGGTGTCAACGGATCTGGAAAGCACAATAATTGGAGCTTAAGTACGGATACAGGTGTTAATCTTTTATCACCAGGTAAAACACCGATGAGTAACTTACAGTTTCTGACCTTTTTCATTAATACGATTAAAGCGGTTCAAACCCATGAAGAGTTATTGAGAGCAGCAATAGCATCAGCAAGTAACGACCATAGGTTGGGGGCAAATGAAGCTCCACCTGCGATCATCTCTGTATTTATAGGTGCACAACTGACCAATGTGCTAGAGGAGTTAAAAACTGTTACCAAAGGAAAGTTGTCTCCGCAAGAAAAAACAGATTTAAAGCTTAATGTTGTTGGAAAAATTCCTGAGATACTTCTAGATAATACGGACAGAAATAGAACCTCACCATTTGCTTTTACTGGTAATAAGTTTGAGTTTAGGGCTGTAGGTTCTACAGCTAATTGTGCTAACCCTATGACAGTTTTAAATACTATAGTGGCAAAACAATTGATAGATTTTAAAACAGAAGTTGATGCATTGATAGACAAAAAAACCATGAAAAAGGATGATGCTATATTTAATGTATTGAGAGAATATATTAAAACTTCAAAAAACATTCTTTTTGAGGGTAATGGCTATAGCGAAGCGTGGGAAAAAGAAGCTAAGAAGCGAGGTTTGAGTAATAATAAAACAACACCAGAGGCTTTAAAAGTAAAAGTATCAAAGTCATCTTTAGAGCTTTTTGAAAGTTTAGGAGTCATGAATAAGGTCGAAGCACAAGCGCGTTTCGAGATTGAGATGGAAGAGTACATTCTTCATACGCAAATTGAGAGCAGGGTTCTAGGGGATATAGCCCGCAATCATATTGTGCCTACAGCTGTAAGATATCAGAACATATTGATTGAAAATGTTACAGGTCTAAAGACAATTTATGGCAGTGAGTTTAAAGATTTTGCTAAAGAACAACTTGCATTAATAGAACAGATATCTAGCCACATTGAAGCCATAAACTCATTAGTTACAAAAATGACTAACGAACGTAGAAATTTAAATAAAATAGATAATATTGAGAAAAAAGCAGACGGTTACTGTAATAAAGTAAAACCTTTGTTTGAAGATATAAGATATCATTGCGATAAACTTGAGCTTATGATTGATGATGAGCTTTGGCCATTGACGAAGTATAGGGAACTTTTATTTACCAAATAAGGCTTTATTCAAAATAGAGGACCTTTAATGATAAAAGGTATATTAACGTAAAGTTACCTATCTTAATGTATAAGTAATGATACGTAGAAGAAATCGTTTTAAATTCTGTATCTGTGTAGTTCGTCGATTACAACTATCGTATTGTCGAAAAACGTGTTAATTCTAGGCAAAAAACAGGCCATAGTCATTTAAGCAAAGAGTTAATTTAGTATGTTTGTAGTGCTATTAATCAATATTTGTAAAAATGAAGAAGTTACTATTAAGCGTAGCTATTCTTGTGGGTGCGACTTTAATTCTTTCTCAAGACAATTCAGAAGACATAAAGGATGTTATCAAGGATGATGTTGTTAATGTTCAACCTGAGTTACAGACGGAATCTTAAAACTTTAAGATTATATTACAGGGCTCATGGCCTTTAAAAAGAAAAAAAGGATAAAATCAATAATACTGGTTTTATCCTTTTTTAATGCTGTAAACCTCTCATTTTAGTACATTTTGTAGAATAATTGTCTATATTGCATAGCTCCGTAACCTTAAATGACACCAACTTATTTTCTAATTAAGGTGATATGATTATCAAATATAAGTACATTTTGCTAACAACATTATTAACTGTTTTTCTTTTAAACAGTACTTATGCGCAAGATGAAAATGGAGAAACAAATAAAAAGCTCTATAAAAAGATTGAGTTCTATGATTTACGTGGCACTAATGCTGCTGATATGGCCATTGGCACGGCACTGATTACTGGTGATTTTCCGCAGCCAGAATTAGGAATTTATTTTAGGTTGGGTTACAAGCGCCATGTTACTGAGCATTTCGGTATCAGTTTAACTTTTAATAGATACAATCTGGCATTTGATGAAACGTTCCACGAAGGATTTATGTCCTTTGATTTAAACCTAGAATATTTAATAAACCCATATCATAATATTAGTCCATTTATTTACGGTGGATATGGATACAATGCAGATACTTCTTTTGAAACCACTGCAGCTAAGGCTCAAGGAGGTTTGGGAATAGAGTTCATTGTGCTAGAAAAATTTGGTGTAAAATTATTTGGCGAATATAATTACGTTTTCTCTGATGAGTCCAATCCTATTATCCAAGCAGAAAGTAATATTGGCTTCATTAGAATGGGATTGGGCTTAAACTTTTATTTTGGCGGTAATAAGAGAAAGCAAAAACTGTTAGATAGCATTGAAACTATAATTAATTCCAATTTAATTAAATAATAAATATCAATTCTTACTTTTGCAGAACCAATTATAAAATTCTTCAATGGGTAATTCGGTTAGTAAAAGGTATGCACAACGTGGCGTTTCTGCATCTAAAGAAGATGTGCATAATGCCATAAAAAATATTGATAAGGGGCTGTTTCCTAAGGCTTTTTGTAAAATAGTTCCAGATTATTTAACCAATGATGATGACTACTGCCTAATAATGCATGCAGATGGTGCAGGTACAAAATCGTCTTTAGCGTACATGTACTGGAAAGAAACAGGTGACCTCTCTGTCTGGAAAGGTATAGCTCAAGATGCATTAATTATGAATATTGACGACCTACTCTGCGTAGGAGCTACAGACAACATAATGCTGTCGTCTACCATAGGACGAAATAAAAACCGTATTCCGGGCGAAGTGATTTCTGCGATTATCAACGGAACAGAAGAATTAATCGAAGATTTAAAATCCTTTGGTGTAACAATTCACTCCACAGGAGGTGAAACGGCAGATGTTGGTGATTTAGTTAGAACCATCATCGTAGACTCTACAGTTACCGCTAGGATGAAACGTTCTGATGTTATAGATAATGCCAACATTAGTGAAGGAGATGCTATAGTAGGTTTAGAGTCTTTTGGTCAAGCCACTTACGAAACTGAATACAATGGAGGTATGGGAAGTAATGGTTTAACTTCTGCCAGACACGATGTATTTTCAAAATACTTGGCTGAAAAATATCCTGAAAGTTTTGATGCCGCTGTACCAGAAGATCTAGTGTATTCTGGACAAACAAAACTTACCGATTCAGTAGAGAATTCACCTATAGATGCAGGTAAGCTAGTGTTATCCCCTACGAGAACCTATGCGCCAATAATAAAAACCATTTTAAATACATACAATAGTGATTCTATTCATGGAATGGTGCATTGCAGTGGTGGAGCACAGACTAAAATTCTTCATTTTATAGATAAGCTCCATATTGTAAAAGACAATATGTTCAAAATTCCACCTTTGTTCAAATTGATACAAGAACAATCTAAAACGGATTGGAAGGAAATGTACCAAGTATTTAATTGTGGGCATCGTATGGAGTTGTACATAAAACCAGAAATTGCTGAAGATGTTATAGCCATTTCAAAATCATTTAATGTAAATGCTAAGATTATAGGTAGAGTAGAGGCTTTTCATTCTGATGCAAATCAGAACCAATCAAAAAAGCTTACTATAAAAAGTGAGTATGGGACTTTTGAGTATTAGTCTAAACTCCCTTCGCTTAAATACCTATAGTCTTCAAGTTTGGTTAGTTTTTCAATCTTTTTAGTTGTGCCATTCTGTAATAAATATATGGTGTCAGAACTGTCTATTATATGACGATACATATGGTCAGAAATGAGTATTGCCTTATGTTTCTTTTCTTCACATATTAGTTGTTTTATACTTTCAATGTAGATAGGTGCTAAATGAGAAAAGGGCTCGTCGAGAAATACAATCTCACTTTTGGCTTTAAGGATGATATAAGTTTCTATAACGCGCCTTTCGCCGCCAGAAAGTTTTCTAAATTTTGAATTTTTATATTTAGAGAATGCTTCAAATGTTGTTAATTCTAATTAATTTGTACTTAGGTTTTAAGTTGCCAAAGGCAATATTTAATAAACTACTCTTTCCACAACCATTTTTTCCAAGTATAGCTGTAACAGTGCCAGTTTCTGCTTTTAGATAAATACCGTTTAAAATACGTTTGCTTCTAAAATATAATTCTACATTATCAAGTTCAAATATCAAATTTTAATGTTTTTACAGCAATGTGTTAAATAAAAAAAGAACGAGAGCTGTTATAACACTATCGGTAAAAAACACAAATAAAAATAGAATTAATGGAGACATACCAAGGTTTTTATAAAAGGTGAGTTTTTGTTTGTTAGAGGTCTCCATCATAAAATACCAAGCAAACCCAGTAAGAAATAGTTTAGTGACGATTGCAGCAACATAATTAGGATTAATTACTCCAATCGTAATAGTCACAATTAAAGATGCGTAGATATATAATTTGTAGAAATTTAGTAAAACAATAAGTCTATTCATCTTGGAAAAATACAATATTTAAATAAACCCTTTTATAAGCACCAAAAAAGTACAGGTAATTAAGCCATCCAGTATAAAGATTATACTAAAAAATTTTAGGTGAGATACACCCCTAATCTTATAGAATTTTAAACGTTGCCTTAGTTTTCTATCGCTTATCATTATCCAAAGTAAAAACACCAAAAATAATTTTGTACATAGTGCCAATATCAATTCAGGATTGATAACCGTAATCGCAATAGTCACTAAAAATGACCAAAGCGCAAGTGGTTTATAGTAGTTTAGTATAGAGGTGAACTGCCTTACCATATAACTAACAACGCAAAAACAATTAAAATTATTTTCTTAATTGTTATAAAAATACGCTCTCATAAAAATCCATAAAAAATTGTACTTTTGAAATTCAATTTTTTGAAGAGAGATGTTAGAGAAAATACAGATGGTGAAGCAACGTTTTGATGAGGTCAATGACCTTATCATTCAACCCGATATTATTTCGGATCAAAAACGTTACATAAAACTTAATAAAGAATACAAAGACCTTAAGCAGATTGTTGACAAAGGTGAAATTTATAAAGAGCTTTTAGACAACATTTCTGAAGCTGAAGAAATCATTGCTGACGGCACCGATGCCGAAATGGTTGAGATGGCAAAAATGCAGCTCGACGAAGCTAAAGAGCAAATTCCTAAGCTAGAGGAAGACATTCGTTTTATGTTAATTCCTAAAGACCCAGACGATGCTAAAAATGTCGTTGTAGAGGTAAGGGCTGGTACTGGCGGCGATGAAGCAAGTATTTTCGCTGGGGATTTGTTTAGAATGTACTCTAAATATTGCAGTGATAAAGGCTGGAGAGTAGATGTGGTAAGCCAGAGTGATGGTACATCTGGAGGATTTAAGGAAATTATTTTTGAAGTCTCTGGAGAAGATGTTTACGGTACCATGAAGTTTGAAGCTGGCGTACACCGAGTACAACGTGTACCACAGACCGAAACACAAGGACGTGTCCATACAAGTGCGGCAACGGTAATGGTATTGCCAGAAGCTGAGGAGTTTGATGTTGAGTTAGACATGGCAGAAGTACGCATAGAGCGTACCACATCAACAGGTCCCGGAGGTCAGTCGGTAAATACAACCTATTCGGCAATTAAGCTGCACCACGAACCTACAGGAATGATCGTAAGCTGCCAAGACCAGAAATCGTCCCATAAAAACTTAGAAAAAGCCCTAAAGGTATTACGCTCTAGATTATATGAATTAGAACTGGCAAAAAAACAGGCTGCCGATTCAGAAAAGCGTAAAAGTATGGTAAGCTCTGGTGATAGAAGTGCTAAGATTAGAACTTATAATTACCCACAAGGCCGTGTAACCGATCATAGAATTGGTTTAACACTTTACGATCTACAGAATATCATTAATGGTGATATTCAAAAAATAATAGACGAATTAATGTTAGCTGAAAATACGGAGTTGTTAAAAGCTAATGATGACGTTATCTAAATTCCTGCTCAGATAGGAATCTTGTAACAACCACGAATACACTAATTAATTATTCGTGAATTAGTGACAAATAAATGACAACAAACCAACTCATAAAACAAATCCATAAAAAGCAATCCTTTCTCTGTATTGGACTTGATGTGGATTTAAATAAGATCCCAAAATATCTATTAAACGAAGATGATCCCATCTTTACTTTCAATAAAGCTATAATTGATGCAACACATCATTTTTGTGTGGCTTACAAACCCAATACGGCATTTTATGAAGCTTATGGCATTAAAGGTTGGCAAGCTTTAGAAAAGACGATTAGTTATCTTAATGAAAATCATCCAGATATATACACAATAGCGGATGCAAAACGTGGAGATATAGGCAATACAAGTACGATGTATGCCAAGGCTTTTTTTGAAGATTTAGGCTTCGATAGTGTTACAGTTGCACCATATATGGGAAAAGACTCTGTAGAACCTTTTTTAGCCTTTAAGGACAAACATACTATTCTTCTGGGACTGACATCTAATCAAGGAGCATTTGATTTTCAAACTAAGTGCGTTGATGGAGTGGAGTTATATAAAGAAGTTTTGGAAACTTCAAAATTCTGGAATAACTCAGAAAACTTAATGTACGTGGTTGGTGCTACAAAAGCAGAGTTTTTAGCAGATATTCGTAGAATTATTCCGGATAGTTTTTTACTTGTACCTGGCGTTGGTGCTCAAGGTGGAAATTTACAAGACGTTTGTAAATATGGAATGAATAATTCTGTAGGTTTATTGATAAATTCTTCAAGAGGAATCATTTATGCATCTCAAGATGAAGATTTCGCTGAAGCAGCTGCAAAAAATGCCGAAGTGCTACAGTTGCAAATGAAGGCTATTTTAAGTAGGCAATCTCAGTAACGGTCACAGTTATTCCATCTGGGTAAAACTGAATACTGCGACTGAGAACTAATAGAGTGACTGAAAACATGAAAGACCAGCTCAATCGTAAACTTAAAATAAGTAAAACACCAAAGCGAATCGTATCTTTGGTACCATCCCAAACAGAATTATTGGTTGATTTGGGTTTGGAGGCTTCAATAGTTGGCGTTACAAAATTTTGCATTCATCCAAAACATTTGAGAAAAGAAAAAACTATTGTTGGTGGCACCAAACAAATTCATATTGAAAAAATAAAAGCACTACAGCCAGATATCATTCTGTGTAATAAAGAAGAGAATACGAAGTCAATAATAGAAGGATTGCAAAGTATAGCGCCGATACATATTAGTGATATTTACACTATGGATGATTGCTATGAGATTATCACTATGTATGGTAAATTGTTTCGGGTTGAGGATAGAGCTTCAAGACTTGTGTCTAACATTAAAAAAGAGCGAGAACGTTTTCAAAATTCAATCAAAAAATCACAACAACAAAAAATAGCTTATTTCATTTGGAAAGCACCATGGATGGTTGCTGCTTCTAATACCTTTATTGATTATATGATAAATGAAGCGGGTTTTATTAATGTTTTTGATAATGAGGAGCGTTACCCTGAAATTGGTTTGGATCATTCAAAATTAAGAGATGCAGATGTTATTTTTCTGTCCAGCGAACCTTATCCGTTTAAGGAAAAGCATGTGTTAGAATTAAAATCCCACTTTCCTGATAAGCAAGTTAAAATTGTGGACGGTGAGTTATTTTCTTGGTACGGAAGTCGGCTGCAGCTATCTTTTAAATATTTTGAATCTCTTTATAACGGATAATAAAAAAGTCGGTACCTAACTAAAATACCGACTTAATCTAACTAACTTCCCAATCTCTTTAAAGAGTGTTTTCTTTTGCTATACAAAGATGCCTCCTTCTCATGGTTTTAATGTTATGCTAACATTAGCATATAATTAAATGTAGTTTAATAACCTCAATTGAAGCCATATAGATCATAAAACAATATCTCAATTATCATTGACCCTAGTTTTTGTTTTAGTAGTGCTAGGCCAAAATAGGCCTTATAGTGATTGCTCTTAAAAGGAAATAAAAGTAAAAATTAGATGATTTTAAGTACTAATAATGAAATCAATGCTGAAAGAAGAACGTTTTTCATCGTGTTACATGGACTGATAATTAAGATGGAACGGTTAGGCATTATCTGAAAACCATTACCGAAGGTAAAGAAGTTACGTAAGCCTTTGATGAACTGTATAAAAGCAAAGATTAATTGATTCGCAAATTTGTGTCTCCTCCGATAACAAATCTAAGCTTATTTAGCTCGTAAAGCACTTTAGTTGCTTGGTATTCGGAAAAATCACTTAGCGCATGATCTGTTTGCCTTAGGTTATAAGCATCTTCAATAAGTTGCAAGTACTTTTGTTTTAGTCTCGTTTTCTTTTGGAGCAACTTTTCTGAATTAGGCACAATTAAAGCATGTTGGTTTTACTACGTCAAGTTAATAAATATTCAGATACAATTTTAAAAATTGTTTGAAAAAGCAACAAAAAAAATGAACAATTTATATCAATCCTGTAAAGCAAACACTTTTTTCAACAAATCCGTAGTACGTGAAGACACTTTGTTTCTAATTTCTTTTTCTTCTAGAGCTATCATTTTGTAAACACCATTTAGTGCTTCACTGGTTACGTAATCTGTTAAATCTGGGTTAACATTGTTTGTAAGTGGAAGGTTGTTGTATTTAGTGATGAGATTGGTCCAAATTTGGTCTGCACCAACTTTACTAAACGAATTATTTATTACAGGTTTAAACTTGTTATACAATTCGGTTTGGGTTTTGGTAGTTAGATAATTTGTTGCGGCATCATCTTCTCCTAAAAGAATATTCTTTGCATCGTTAAATGTAATATCCTTAACAGCGTTAATAAAAATAGGAGTGGCTTCCTTTACGGCATCTTCCGCAGCTCTGTTTAGAGCTTTTATGCCGCTGTCTGCTAAACTGCTCAAACCAATTTTTCTGAGTGCGTCATCAACTTTTTGTAATTCTTCAGGTAGTAAAATCTTAACCAGTTCATTTTTATAGAATCCATCTTTTTTTGTAAGCTTGGTAACCTGTTTATCTATGCCTAAATCTAGTGCTTGTCTTAAACCAGTTGCCATATCTGCATTACTAAGTCCGCCACCTTGGGGAAGGGATTCTACAACTTGCTGTAGTTCAGCACATGATGTTAAGATTGAAATAGATAGGAAAAATACAAATAGTCGTTTCATGATATTTTTTTTCAAAGATATAATAATACTTATTGAAGTAGGTTATAATTATTAACCGATAATTGTTTATACTATTATTTGTAAACGTATTTTTAAATTTTCAAATTGTTATTTTTAGCACAGTATTTGTTTATCTATTAGAAAATTACATAATTTATGATGAATTGTTTTTTCAAAAAATATCTCTCAGCAGTAATTATTTGTGTAGTATCTGTAGCTTATTCTTACGGGCAGGTGAATATTTCTGAGTTTATTCAAGAATCCAAAATTGCTTCACCAGATAACAATAAATTGTTTTTTGTAGACTTTTGGGCGACTTGGTGTGGGCCTTGTATCACTGCAAAAGAACACTTGGGTGTTTTACAAAAGCAATTCCCCAATGACTTTTATGTGGTTTCATTGTCTAGTGAAAATCCTTTAAATGTTGAAAAGTTCTTAAAGAGAAAACCCAACGATTTAGCGGTAGCCATAGATTATAATAAGGAAACATTTAAAGCGCATAATGTTAGGGTGCTTCCAGATGGCGTATTGTTTAATGCCAAAGGAAAAGTACTTTGGCAAGGTGGTGCACCTGATTTAAAAGCGGGAACAATAGCTAAATTTTTAAGACAGGAAAAGTCTAAAACATCACTAAGATCGTTTTTCCAAGTTATAGATATAGCTGAAGAATTAAGTACTGAATATATTCCAACAAACGCTTTAGAAATTAAGCCCATAAGCGATAATAATAATGAGTTGTTTGTTGTTGATAATAGTAAGTATTTAAAATTATCGGGATCGTTAAAATCTATTGTTGGTTATTTAGCAAAAATCTATAAGAATCAAATTATTTTAGAGCAAGGCTTAGATACTAATTTTGAAGTTTATTTTAAAAAGCCTTTTAATGCCAATGAAAATTTAGCTTACAAGCTAATTACTGAAATGAATTTAGGTATAGAGCGAAAGTCTAATAAAGGTGAAGGAATAAGCTTTACAATAGATGCGCCCAAATTTTGGGATACAAATCAAATAGATTGGGGAAAGGGAAATGCCAAATATTTAATTGGTGATTCACAAATTAAAGCAGATAATGTGTCTTTAAAGGATGTTTCTTACCAATTGGCTTACGTTTTAGATATGCCAGTCATTATTCCAGATGATACTGAATTAAACCTCACGCTCCATGATTGGGACTTTCATTATAAATTTTTTCAGCTTATGCAGTCCGATCTTGAAGATAATTACGGTATTATAGCCGAAAAGAAAGTCGTTACATATGCTGTATACCACATACAAAAAAAAGCTCCTTAAAGGAGCTTTTTTCATCTAAAAACAATCTAAGTTTTAGTTATTAATAACTCTAAACTCAGTGCGTCTGTTTCTTTGGTGCTGTGCTTCAGAACAATCAACTCCGTTAGAACATCTGTTAGTTAATCTTGTTTCACCAAAACCTCTTGCTGTTAATCTGCTTCTAGAGATTCCTTTTGATACTAAGTAGTTTACAACAGAATTGGCTCTTTGTTGAGACAATGATTGGTTAAAGGCATCGTTACCTCTAGAATCTGTATGAGACATAATTTCAATGCTTACGTTGCTGCCAGATAAGATTGGCAATAAAGTATCGTCAATGGTCTTCTTAGAAGCAGGAGTTAATCTTGCACTACCTAATTCGTAAAATACAGGTAATACGTTTGGATCTAATAACTCACAATCCACTTCTTCCCAAGTTGTAATACCACCTTTTTTGTCCAGTACAGTTCTTGTTACTGTTTGGTATTGTGCTGGGATTGTATTCTTTGTTGTAGAAGCAGGTGTGTCAACAACTCTTCTCGTAATAGTTGTGTATTCTGCAGGAATTTCAATTTCATCCACTCTAGCAGGAGTCTTAATAACACGTTTTTTGTACGTTGTTGATTGTTCTGGTACAGGTATAGAATTTGTACTTGCATCAGCAGCTAACGTTGTAAATTGCACATCTCTAAATTGTGCAGGATACTCAACAAAGCAAGCCGCAACACAGTCTTCTTTATTAACGGAAGGGCAATCTTCCAACACTTTGTATTCCCAACCCGATGTTTTAGGATATACCTCAAAAGTTCTTGAGTCACTACCAAAAGTTGCAGGAACAACTTTAAGATCTGTACGACCCTCTTTCTTAACGTAAGGTACTTCTACAGTTTCGTATGTAGCAGGTACATAAACGAATTTTTTAGTCGCTTCTTTTACTAAAACACGCTCTTCAACAGTTTTGTAAGTTGCAGGAACCACTTTTAAGGTAGAGTAAGCTGGGTATGTCTGTATAGTCTCTTCTACGTCCTTAAATGTATCTTTAGTGATACACTTTACATAACATTTACCTGGTTCAGGATTTGTTGGTAAACCTTGTGCTTGAGAAAATCCAATTCCAGCAACAAAGCATACAAATAATAATAGTTTTTGTTTCATAAGAAATTAATAATTAGTTAATGGTTATAGTTTACTTTTAGCGTAGGTTTTTTATCCCACGTACATAGGTTAGACACATATATCCAGCAATGGTCACTATTAATTTTGAAGTTGGGATGTAAGTTAATGGTTGGTTTTAGCTGGTTTGATGTGTTTTGTTGCGTAAAACCTATTTTATATATTGAAAATGTAAGAAGTTTATAAAATACTGGTATTTATTTTGAATAATTTTAATCTTTATTTATCCTAATTATCATGAAAATATTACAGTTTTATTATTGAATACCATTACTTTTCGGTTGGCATGAAGTTTTATGGCATTGGATAGAACAATCTTTTCCAAATCACGTCCTTTAGCAATTAAATCTTTAATAGAATACGAATGCGATACATGTGCAACATCTTGTTCTATAATAGGGCCAGCATCCAACTCTTCTGTTATATAATGACTTGTCGCTCCTATAATTTTTACACCTCTCTTGTAAGCTGAATGGTAAGGTTTCGCACCAACAAAAGCAGGTAAAAAAGAATGATGAATGTTAATAATTTTATTAGGATACTTGTCAATGAGAAGCCCAGAAACTATTTGCATATATCTTGCTAAGACAATAAAATCTATACTGTAAGATTCTAATAGCTCTAACTGTTTTAACTCAGCTTCGCGTTTAGTTGTTTTTGAAACAGGAACATGGTAAAAAGGAATGTTAAAACTATCAGCAATAGGTTTTAAATCATTGTGGTTGCTCAATATAAAAGGGATTTCTAGAAACAATTCACCAGAATTATACCGCCCTAAAATATCGTACAAACAGTGGTCGTATTTAGAAACAAATAAAGCCATTCTAGGTTTCTTCTCTGCAGCATACATGCGCCACTTTAGTTGAAATTTGTCAGCCAAAGCAATGTTGAATGAACCCTTAAAATTTTCAATCGAAAAAGAATTAGAGTCAAACTCACATTCCAAACGCATAAAAAAGATATTTTGCTCCCGATCTACATGTTGATCGATGTAAACAATATTGCCATCGTTATTGGCCATAAAATTGGTGACCGAAGCAATTATGTTTGGTTGGTCCTCACAATGAATCAATAATGTGATTTTATTCATAAAAATGAATTTAAATGAATTACCAAAATAGATTAAAATATAATGCTATTTTAACTCTCCTTAAATTTTAGATAATTGATGATTATAGTTATATTTTTTTGAATATTCCGTAAATTTGCCTCTCAATTAAGTAAGATTTTTACGAATGGAACAAGTTGCGCCATATAAGCCAAAACATAAAGTACGAATTGTAACTGCAGCATCACTGTTTGATGGACACGATGCAGCCATCAATATAATGCGTCGTATAATTCAATCCACAGGAGTGGAAGTCATTCATTTGGGCCATGACAGAAGTGTAGAAGAAGTTGTTAATACAGCTATACAAGAAGATGCCAATGCTATTGCAATGACATCTTATCAAGGTGGTCACAACGAATACTTTAAGTACATGTATGATTTGCTTAAAGAAAAGGGAGCTGGGCATATAAAAATCTTTGGAGGTGGAGGTGGAGTAATTCTACCAGAAGAAATCAAGGATTTAATGGATTATGGGATTACCAGAATCTATTCCCCAGACGATGGTAGAGAAATGGGGCTTCAAGGAATGATTAATGACTTAGTAATGCAGTCGGATTACGCCATAGGAGATCAGCTTAACGGTGAAGTGAAAGTCCTTCATAAAAAGGATCCAAAATCTATAGCTAGGGTAATTTCGGCAGCTGAAAACTTTCCAGATGTTGCAAAAGACACGCTTGAAATTATTCATGCAAAAAACAAAAACTCAAAAACACCTGTACTGGGAATCACGGGAACTGGGGGAGCTGGAAAATCCTCATTGGTTGATGAATTGGTAAGACGTTTTCTGATAGATTTTCCAGAAAAAACAGTTGGTTTAATTTCTGTTGACCCTTCTAAACGTAAAACAGGAGGTGCATTATTGGGAGATAGAATCCGAATGAATGCCATTAATTCACCTAGAGTTTATATGCGAAGTTTAGCAACACGTCAGTCTAACTTAGCCTTATCTAAATATGTTAATGAGGCGGTTGAAGTTTTAAAGGCAGCTGAATATGATTTAATTATACTCGAAACATCTGGTATTGGGCAGTCCGATACTGAAATTCTTGAGCATAGCGATGTGTCACTTTATGTAATGACACCAGAATTTGGTGCGGCGACACAATTGGAAAAAATCGATATGCTCGATTTTGCAGACTTGGTCGCAATTAACAAATTTGATAAACGAGGAGCTTTAGATGCGCTTCGTGATGTGAAAAAACAATATATGCGTAACCACAATATGTGGCATGCAGACCCAGATACAATGCCAGTGTTTGGTACAATAGCATCTCAGTTTAATGATCCAGGAATGAATACGCTTTACAAAGCGATAATGGATAAATTGGTTGAGAAAGCCAAAGCAGATTTAGAATCAACATTCGAGATTTCTAAGGAAATGAGCGAAAAGATTTTTGTAATTCCACCAGCCCGTACACGCTATTTGTCTGAAATTGCTGAAAATAATCGTGCTTATGACAAAACAACGGATGCTCAGGTAGAAGTGGCTCAAAAGCTTTATGGCGTTTATAAAACCATTTGTTCCGTTGCTGTCATTTCGAACGAAAGTGAGAAATCTAACCTCACAAAAAACGGAATAGATCAAGAAGAGATTCTTCGCTCTGCTCAGAATGACAACGAAGACTTTTTAAAACTACTTATTGCTGAATTTGATCGTGTTAAATTAAACTTAGATCCCTATAACTGGGAAATAATTACAGGATGGGACGAAAAAGTAAATCGCTACAAAGCGCCAATCTATTCCTTTAAGGTTAGAGATAAGGAAATAAAGATTGAAACGCATACTAAATCTTTATCACATTCAGATATTCCAAAAGTCGCATTACCAAAGTATGAAGCTTGGGGAGATATTCTAAGATGGTGTTTACAAGAAAATGTCCCAGGTGAATTTCCTTATGCCTCAGGGCTGTATCCGTTTAAAAGAACTGGGGAAGATCCAACACGTATGTTTGCAGGTGAAGGTGGGCCAGAGCGTACCAACAGACGTTTTCACTACGTGAGTTTGGGTATGCCGGCAAAACGTTTGTCAACTGCTTTTGATAGTGTGACGCTTTATGGAAATGATCCAGATTATAGACCGGATATTTATGGAAAAATTGGTAATGCCGGTGTAAGTATCTGCTGTTTAGACGATGCAAAAAAGTTATATTCTGGTTTTAATTTAGCAGATCCGATGACTTCTGTAAGTATGACAATTAACGGTCCGGCACCAATGGTGTTAGGTTTTTTTATGAATGCAGCTATCGATCAGCAATGCGAAATCTACATTAAGAAAAATGGTCTAGAAGGTGACGTAGAGAAAAAGATTGAAAAAATCTATAAAGGAAAAACAAGACCGAGTTACAACGGAGATATTCCTGAAGGTAATGATGGCCTTGGATTGATGCTTTTAGGTGTTACTGGAGATCAGGTACTGCCAAAAGCCATATATGAAGATATAAAAGCCAAAACGATTGCTCAAGTTAGAGGAACTGTTCAAGCAGATATTTTAAAGGAAGACCAAGCACAAAATACGTGCATCTTTTCTACGGAATTTGCTTTACGCCTTATGGGAGACGTTCAAGAATACTTTATTGAAAATGGAGTTAGAAATTTCTATTCGGTTTCTATTTCTGGATACCATATTGCAGAAGCTGGAGCCAATCCGATTTCGCAATTGGCATTCACATTGGCCAATGGTTTTACTTATGTAGAGTATTACTTAAGTAGAGGTATGGATATCAATAAGTTTGGACCAAACTTATCCTTTTTCTTTTCAAACGGTATCGATCCAGAGTATGCGGTTATTGGCAGAGTAGCCAGAAAGATTTGGGCAAAAGCTTTAAAGCACAAATATGGTGCAAATCCGAGAGCACAGATGTTAAAATATCATATACAAACCTCTGGTCGCAGTTTACACGCTCAGGAAATTGATTTTAATGATATACGAACAACGCTTCAGGCACTTTATGCGATTTATGATAACTGTAATTCGTTGCATACTAACGCTTATGATGAAGCTATTACCACACCAACTGAAGAGTCGGTCCGTCGTGCTATGGCTATTCAGTTGATTATCAATAAGGAATTAGGGTTGGCTAAGAATGAAAACCCAATTCAAGGCTCATTTATAATCGAAGAATTAACCGATTTAGTTGAAGAAGCAGTTCTGATTGAATTTGACAGAATAACAGAGCGCGGTGGAGTACTTGGTGCTATGGAAACGATGTACCAGCGTTCAAAAATTCAGGAAGAGAGTTTATATTATGAAACCTTAAAGCATAACGGTGAATTTCCAATTATTGGCGTTAATACGTTTTTGAGCAGTAAAGGATCACCAACAGTACAACCAGCTGAGGTGATAAGGGCTACTGAGGAAGAAAAAGAATTTCAGATAAAAACATTAGAGCATTTACATAATGCTCATGATACTTCGGAATTATTAAAAGATCTACAGATGAAAGCTGTCAACAACAAAAATATTTTTGAAGCCTTGATGGAAGTTTGTAAGGTCTGTTCCTTAGGACAGATTACTTCGGCATTGTTTGAAGTTGGTGGGCAGTACCGTAGAAATATGTAAACAGAATTCTAATTTTGAAAAGCCTAGCGCATTCAAGATTTTGGATATTCTTTTATACCAGGAGAAGTTCAAGGATCTCAGATAGCTAAATGCTGTGTTTTAAGAATTAGTATGTACAGTTTTACTAAGCTAGCACTAAACTTAGTGCAGTCGAAGAGTATTTTAATTTTTTTAAAAAAATGCAACATTTTTGCATCTTTTCATTCCATTTGCTGTCTATTGAGAAAGACAAATACCAATGGACAAATTAAAGCAAGAATTTTATCATCAATTAGATTTAGCAAAAGCGGAGTTGAAGCTTAAAAACTATTCAAAATCTTTTTATCATTTAGAAAGTGCTCATATTCTTGGACAAAACCACATCGCTAGGCATACAGTTAGTCATTTGTGGATGCTATATTATGGAATAAAAACGAAGAATGTAAAAGAGATTACAGGTCAAATACTTAGAATTTTGGCGTCACTATTGTTTACTTTAATTTGGGTTCCTTTCGGAAACACAGGTGGATCTAATGTTTCTGCAATTAAGCCCATGCCAATAAGAAAAGAATTACAGAAATTTTTTAATTAAAAATGCATCTTTTTAATAGTCTTATCGTCTACTGGATGAACATTAAAACTTTAAAATTATGAAAACTATAAATGAATGTACTTGCAATTGCGAACCATGTAATAATGGAAGATGCAAAGATTGTACTTGTGATAATTGTGCGTGTATAAATTGTAATTGTTAAATTTATTGTCATTTAGAGCGTAGTCTAGAAATCTATAATATTCAGTATAACATTTTCACTACGCTCAATGTGACACTTAAGTTATGTTTTAATTATGACCACAAAAACAGTTTGGGATAAATATTCAGCAGATATAAAGCGCTTCATTTTAAGCAAGGTTAAGGATGAAACAATATCTGATGACATACTACAGGATACTTTTATTAAAGTGCATACCAAACTTTATACATTAAAGGAAGGTGCTAAGTTAAAGCCATGGCTGTTTTCAGTAGCACGATATACTATTCTCGATTATTTTAAAACCTCAAAAAAGATGGTTGAATTAAATGAGTTTAAGGACGAAATTGATGCGCAACCGACAGAGCATACAGAAAAAGATTGTTTAAGAGGTATACTAATAAATCTACCAAAAAAATACAGAGCCCCTATATTTTTATCTGATATTATGGGTTTTAAGCAAAAAGAAGTGGCGGAACGACTTAGATTACCATTACCAACTGTAAAATCTCAAATTCAACGTGGACGAAAACAAATTGCCCAAGGATTTATGGATTGTTGCGGCTATAAAATGAATAAAAAAGGGCATTTGGTTGGTGAACTTCAGGAAAAAGAAGATTGCAGGATTTGTAACTAAAGTGTCATCATCCAATTACGCTGTAATGTTTTAAACTTTTTCAGTTCATCTTTTAGGATTGGTAAAAAGTCTTTTCCATTGCTTTTTGAACGCTCTAACCGTCTGCAATTACTGTATAGTTTTGAGGTTAAACGTTCCAAACTTTCCAAGTGTTGGTGTTTTTTTTCAGAATAACGCTCACGCTCAGCATTAATAATTTCTGGTGCTAAATTAGTGGATTGCTGAACAATATCTCCAGAGAAATAAATATCATTATCCTCCGAACCATCACTGTTTAAATACGAAAGGTCATGGTTTAAATAGGTAGAAATGCTTCGAGACAGCGTGATGATATCCATAGCCTTTCTGTATACAGGCAAATCCGATAAATGTGATGGTAGGTTATAATTCATTTTTTAATAGCAATTACAACGAAATTACGGACTAGATGCGATATTTTACTTTAAATATTAAAGTAAAATTGTATATTTACTTTAATATTTATGTAATTAACATGTAATTTCTTTAAATGAGTATAGATGGTTTAAATTGGAAGATTTTAAAGTGCCTGCAAGAACATGCACGAATGTCCAATGCTGAAATTGGTAGACGTGTTGGGATAAGTTCACCGGCTGTAAGTGAACGTATTAAGAAGATGGAAGATGCAGAGATTATTGAAGGTTATACCACTTTTGTTTCTCCCTTCAAAGCTGGCTATCAGTTAAAGGCTATTGTAACGCTTCGTGCTTTTATGGGGATGCTTAAACCCTTCTTGGAAAAAGTAAAAACCTATGACGAAGTGGTTAATTGTTACAGAATAACCGGTAATGAAAATATAGTGATGGAAGTGGTTTTAAAAAATCAGAAGCACTTGGAGTCTTTTATAGACCAACTGATTACCTATGGGGAGACTAAAACCCAAATTGTATTATCTCATGTGGTAAAGCACAGTGAGGTAAAACCTTTGAAATAAAATGTATTTGTAATTTAAGTTCATTATAAATTTTGTTTTATTCTATGATGTAACCAATACGATAATATTACAGCTAAAACTCCGTAACCACCAGTTACTAACCAGTTAACTTGATAACCATAAAGATCTACTATGTCCAACCCAAATTTTGGACTAAAAATATGTGCTAAAGAAAATGACATAGCGTACATGGCCATGTAACTCCCTTCTAAACCTTCCTTGGCACGCTGTAGAGCAAACTTATTGGTATAGGGGAAACCTAGCATTTCACTGAGTGTCATAAGTATTATACTTATAATTAATGTCCCGATCCAAAAGTTTTCATACAAAATAAAAAAGCTTGCTGTTAACAGTAAACAAGACATAATTATATGTTTTGTAATAGGAATTAGGCGTTTTTCTAAATAGTTTAGGAGTGGCATTTCAAAAACGACAATAATAGCTACGTTCATAAATAAGATGATGCCTATTTTAAATTCATTGAGGTGGAATATCTCATCATAATATAACGGCAATGTTGTAAATAATTGAAAAAATGCCATCCCAAAAAGAAAACATATAACAGAATGGATCCAAAACGTAAGATCTTTATATACAATATTCTTATATAAATTGTTATATCTCTCCCTTGTTTGAGACGGTGTTGTCGTTGGTGATTTTACTAAGTAATAGAATAAAGATATGGCCACAATACAAGTTAACCCATCGATCCAGAATAAGAGATTGTAACCTTTGAGCACAATGAACAAGCCAGCCAGGGTAGGACCAATTCCCATGCCGGCATTGATTGCCAATCTTAACAATCCTACCGATCTTGTTTGGTTTTCTTGTGTACTGTAAGCTTTTATAGCCACAAAAATAGCTGGCCGAAAAGTATCTGCAATAGACATGGTTATTAAAATACCAATACATAGCCCTAAAAATGAAGATATGTATTGTAATGCTATAAAGTTTAATCCAGTTATAAACAAGCTAATAACCATTACCTTATAAAAACCAATGGCATCAGTCAGTTTGCCTCCCAGCCAAGATCCAATAACAGAACCAATTCCGAAAAAGACAAAAACCCAACTGATTTCATTTATGGTAAACCCAAGATCGTTTTTTAAATAAAGAGAAAGAAAAGGTATTACCATAGTACCAGCTCTATTAACCAAACTTATTAGGGCGAGATACCAAATTTCTTTAGTTAATCCTTTGAAGGATTCAATGTAATTAAAGTAAAGCTTTTTCATGTTGGTTGTATTATAAAAATAAAAAGTCCGACGGTATCGTCGGACTTTTAAATATTGTTTAATGGTATATAATTATAGCTACAATAGATAATGCATCCGAATGTTCTGCGGAGAAATCACACAGGTCTGCTTTGTATATCTATTGGTTCTCAACATTATTTTTGCTTGTTTAACGATTCAAATCTACAATAAAATATGATAAGTTGTATTTTTGAACTTTAAAATAATTTATACATGAAGAATTTATTTTTACTTTTCTCAATCGTTTTTTCAGTAGGTTGTTCACAGGACAAACAAATGCTAAATGAAGAAACTGAGTGGCAAAAAGAACTAAATGCAGAGTATAAAGATGCTTCAAAATCACCTCTTAAGAAAAAAGATATAAAGAAGTTTAAGGGACTGGACTTCTTCAAGTTTGATTCAACCTATGTCGTTAGGGCAAATCTTAAACGAACACCAGATTCTAAATGGTTTAACATGAAAACCACGACGGATCGTGTAACCAAAGAACGCATTTTTGGGATCATTACTTTTGAATTGAAAGATGTTAAGTATCAACTCAATGTATACCAAGGAAAAGAATTGATGCAAACTGAAGAATATCGAGATTATTTGTTTTTACCATTTTTAGACGATACCAATGGAAATGAAAGCTATGGAGGTGGTCGTTATATCGATTTGCGAATTCCAGAAAATGATAGTTTAACAA
Source organism: Winogradskyella luteola (assembly GCF_019203985.1). Lineage (GTDB taxonomy): Bacteria > Bacteroidota > Bacteroidia > Flavobacteriales > Flavobacteriaceae > Winogradskyella > Winogradskyella luteola. Next base: position 94,900 of record NZ_JAGSPD010000003.1, read on the forward strand.
TTGATTTTAATACAGCGTATAACCCATATTGCGCTTATAATGAAAAGTACTCATGCCCAATTGTGCCAAGGGAAAACTATATTGCTACAGAAGTAAAGGCAGGTGTTAAAGTGTTCAAGAAGAAATCTTAAGTCCCAGTTTTTAGTCGCCGCAATACTTTGTTTAGGTATTTGGACTAAGGATTATATTATTCGGCATATTTTAAAAGCAATTTTTAAAAGTCTGCCCTTTGGAAAGATTTAGACGGGCTTTTATCTTGCCAAATACATGCCAAGGAAAACCGCCAAAAAACCTATAATAAAACTTGCAATAGTATAAATAGCAAAACTGGTAAAATCGCCAGATTTTAATAACACATGATTTTCGTATGCAAAGGTTGAAAATGTGGTAAATCCTCCGCAAAAACCTGTGGCCAGTAAAAGGGTTTGATTTTCAGAAAGACTGTTATTTTTTGCTGCCAATCCTAAAATAATACCTATTAAAAAACTGCCAACAATGTTGGCGGCAAAAGTGCCGTAAGGTATGCCATCGCCAGAGTTGTTAAGCCATTTTCCGACCAAAAAACGAAGTACACTTCCAAAGCCACCGCCAATAAAGACTATTAAGAGTTGTTTCATATATACTCAACGAAAATCTCAATTACTTTACAGCCACATAAATTTCGGTAACCCAATCTGCTGGGTTTGGTGTACTCATTGGGTCTGTTAAATAAGTTTCTAACATTGGCCCGACTTCAATCATTTCTAAATTGTTATCGGTAATATATTTCATAGTGGTTTCCCAAGCCTCTTTAAGGTTATTGTAATCTCCTTTTAAAACCGTCTTTACTGCTCTAAATGATTCTAATTGACCCGTTAATATACCTTCCTCAACTGAAATTACTTTAGAATTTGTGGGTACACAGCACGAGAAAATTACAGCATCATTTTCTTCATCCCATTTATAGTATAAGATAAATGGTGGTCCGGCCATGGTAACATTGTTCGTCATGGCATAAGCACCAACTTTTGGGAGCATTTCTTTCATTTTGGTTTCAAACTCACTGAACTTGCAAGATGTGGTATTGTATAAATAATAACCACCACTGTGTTGCGTTACTCCTTTAACATCAACGTTATAAACTTTCATTTCTTTCTGCACAACACTATCTAACATTTCCAAACCTCTTTCGTAATGCGGTCCAATTTGTTTTTCCATACCACCCATTACTGCAGAAAATGCCTTAAACATAAAAGGTAAATCTTTACCAGAAATAGACCAAGTGACATCAGTTGTACCACTGGCATTTTGTTCTAAATTCCAAGTGACTTCATTAGTCGGAAAATCAGCAAACTGCATTTCTTGTGTTATGGAACTGTTTGGCTTGGCATCAATAGTTTTCATGGTGCCAACACCGTCTTCATCTTCCCAAGAATAAGCTCCACCAATACCTTTGGTTTGTTCTGATAGGGTGATTTTTGTTTCAGGCTTGGCTTCAACCCATGAATTCCAAGATTCCCAATTTTTAAAATCGATGATGTTATTGTAAACAACTGCCTGTGGGGCATTTATAGTTCTTGTCCTAGTTACTTCAAAAGAATTGGGTTGTACCGCAATGTAAATTGAAAAGCCTATGATTAAAACCAACAGCAACAGCAAGATGTACTTAAGTATTTTCATTTCATTTGATTTAGTAGTTACCCAAAGATAGTAATTTTATGATATGTAATATATATGTTACATTTGCTTACATTAAAAAAACTAACATATTTATGAAACTAAAATCAATATTAACTATCTTCCTTATTACTTTGTTTTCCTTGTCTTGTAAAGATGATGCAAAAGAACCTGTAAAAGATGATGCAACGGAAAAAAAAGAAGCAAAATTTGACTATAATGTAGAGCAATTTGCTGACATTAAAATTCTTCGTTACCAAATTCCAGGATGGGAAAATCTTAGTTTAAAAGAACAAAAACTTGTATATTATCTAGTTGAAGCTGGTCTTGCTGGTCGTGATATGATGTGGGATCAAAACTACAGACATAACCTAAAAATCAGAAAGGCTTTAGAAGCTGTTTATACAAATTACGACGGAGACAAAACATCTGATAATTGGAAAGCTTTTGAAACTTATCTAAAGCGTGTATGGTTTAGTAATGGTATTCATCATCATTATTCAAACGATAAATTGAAGCCTGAGTTTTCTAAGGATTATCTAAATCAACTGCTTTTAGCAACGAATACAAAGTTAGATGGAGAAGCTTTTGATGTTATTTTTAATGATAAGGATTCTAAAAAAGTAAATCAGGCTAAAGGTGTTGACAATGTTGCATTGTCTGCAGTAAATTTTTATGGACCAAATGTCACCAACGTAGATGTTGAAAAATTCTATGCAGCCAAAACATCTCCCGACCCAAAGCGTCCATTATCTCATGGTTTAAATTCTCAATTAGTTAAAGAGAATGGTGTTTTAAAAGAGCGTGTATATAAATCAGGAGGCTTATATGGTTCTGCTATAGATGAAGTTGTAAAGTGGTTGGAGAAAGCGCAGGGAGTTGCCGAGAACAAAGCCCAAGGTGATGCTATTGGTCTATTAATTCAGTATTACAAAACAGGAGATTTACAAACTTGGGATGATTATAATGTGGCTTGGACGGCTGCTACAGCTGGTAATGTAGATTATATTAATAGTTTTATAGAAGTTTACAACGATCCATTAGGCTATAGAGGCTCTTATGAAACTATCGTACAAATCAATGATTTTGATATGTCAAAAAAGATGAAGGTACTATCCGATAATGCCCAATGGTTTGAAGATAATTCTCCATTGATGGATGAACATAAAAAGAAGAATGTTGTTGGTGTAACTTATAAGGTTGTTAACGTTGCTGGTGAAGCTGGCGATGCGTCTCCAAGCACACCGATAGGTGTAAATTTACCAAATGCCAACTGGATTAGGGCAGAAGTAGGAAGTAAATCCGTGTCTCTTGGAAACATTATCAACGCTTACAATAATGCAGGTGGAAGTGGACGTTTAAAAGAATTTGTACACGATGATGAAGAGTACAAACTCGAAGAAGACTATGGAAAGTTAGCTGATAAATTACATACGGCACTTCACGAAGTAATAGGCCATGCTTCGGGTCAGTTAAATCCTGGAGTAGGTGAGACCAAAGAAACTTTAAAGAATTATGCATCAACCTTAGAAGAAGGTAGAGCGGATTTAGTTGGTCTATACTATTTATACGACTCAAAATTACAAGAGTTAGGTTTGGTAGAAGATTGGAAAAAAGTTGGTATGGCAGCTTACGATGGTTATATAAGAAATGGTTTAATAACGCAATTGATCCGTTTAAATCTTGGTGATGATGTTGAGGAAGCTCACATGAGAAATCGGCAATGGGTTAGTGCTTGGGCTTATGAAAAAGGAAAAGCAGATAATGTGATTGAAAAAGTAACCAGAGATGGAAAAACGTATTTCAACATTAATGATTATGAGAAATTACACGACTTATTTGGTCAGTTATTAAGAGAAACCCAACGTATCAAGTCTGAAGGAGATTATGAAGCCGTAGAGGCTTTGGTAGAAGGTTATGGTGTAAAAGTAGACCAAGCGATTCACGCTGAGGTTTTAGAACGTAATAAGCAATTTACATCTGCCCCTTACAGTGGCTTTGTAAATCCTGTTTTAGTACCAGAAATGGATGATGCTGGTGAGATTAAAGCCATTAAAGTTACGCAGCCTGTTGGTTTTGCAGAACAAATGTTAGCATACAGTAAAAAGTACAGTCATTTGCCTGAGGTGAATTAAGATTCTCTTTATAGACTTAAACATTAAAAGCAGCCATATAGCTGCTTTTTTTATTAAAAATCGTATTAGTTTTTTTAGTTGGTGACGCTTATTTTAATACATTCAATAGACCTATTAGGAGATTTAGTTCCGCTCGAAGATATTGTTTGGCCATTAGCGAGAAATATAGTCGCATTCCAATCAATAGATTCTGAATTTTGAAATTGGTATTGAACTGTCCCTGTTGAGCTACAGTTTCCAGGTCCATTGGGCCATATAAAACCATTGGCGATATTTCCTATATACTCACCATCTATTGATATGTCTATATTGGTAATAGGAATATTTTGGAAAAAATTATAGCGTGCGTATAATGTTAAATCAGAATAAATACAACTATCATCATCAGTATCTGCCATTGAATCAAAGGTTAGCGATTTTTCATCCGTACAGCCATAGATAGGGTCAGATTCAGAGTTATCATCATCACTAGAGCAAGAAGTGATTAGAATACTTAGTATTAAAATTAATGATTTCTTCATAACGAATAATAGTTTGATTAATTTATCAAATCTAATTATCCATTAGTGGCGAAACTATACCTAATGAAAGGTAAATTTCAAAACGTATATTTTTTTTCTATGGCATAGCGCATTAATTCTCCTTTACCTTTAAGACCTAGAATACGAGCCATGTTTTTACGATGGGTGTCCACAGTATGAACACCAATGAAAAGTTCATCGGCAATTTCTCGTGAGGTTTTACCTTTGGCTATTAAGCCTAATATTTCGGTTTGGCGTTTGGTTAAAATACCCTTGCCCCTTTTATTGCTATCATTTTCTGCCTCTACTTTTATGTTGGAATCAAAATAGGTATTTCCTTTATAAACGGAACGTACAGCCTTTAAGACTTCCTCTAAAGGTGAATTTTTTAACAAATAACCACTAGCACCAGCATCTAACATTTGTTGTATAGCCTCAGCTTGATCGAACATAGTAAAACCTAATATCTTGGTATGTGGCAACTCTTTTTTTATTTGCCTTGTGGCGCTTATACCGTCCATTTTAGGCATTCTAATATCGGTAATGACAACGTTTGGTTGTTTTAAGATAACCAAATCTAAAAGTGCTTTGCCATCATTGGCTGTACCAACAATTTCTATATCGTCTTCATATTCTAATAGCAGTTTAATGCCGTCAATAAGCGACTGATGGTCTTCGGCTATAGCTAATCGTATCATAATGGTATATCTATTATAACAGTTGTTCCTTTGTTTTTTTCTGATTCAATAGTGAGTTTACCATCTAAGTGCTCCACACGCTTATCGATACTGCTTATCCCCATACCTTTTTTGGTTTTTGTCACTTGACTTGGATTAAATCCTTTTCCGTTATCTTCAACCATAATATTTATACTATCCTCATGATTGGTTAGGTGAATGGTTGCTTCACTAGCCTCAGCATGTTTTATAACATTGGTTATGAGTTCTTGTATAATTCTAAACGAAGTGAGTTCTAAACTATTTTCTAAACGGTTGTCTAGACCATGATCCAAAACATCTATTTGTATTTCATTTGAAGCAGATATTTTTTCAGCCATATGCCGCACCGCTTTTAATAAGCCTTGTTTGGCAATGACTCCAGAGTTCTTGGCATGTGCAACGCTACGTACTTTTTGATAAGCTTCTTCAATTAAATTATTGGTCTTCTCGTAAAGCTCAGGTGAGTCTTTATCTTTTAAAGCATTAAAATGTAATTTCACAGTCGCCATAAGTCCACCGAGGTCATCATGGAGGTCATTGGCGATACGTTGCCGTTCCTTTTCTTGTCCCTCTATCATCGCATCAATAGCTTTGAGCTCCTGTTCTTTTAAAACTGTGGCTAATTTTTGGGATTCTAGTATTTTTTCTTGTTCAGCTAGTTTTTGCTTACGTTTGGTGTTTTTAAAGATTAAAAAAGCGATAATACTTCCTAGGGCTAGGCTACCTCCCAAACCAATAGCTAAATTTTGGTTTTCTTTTCTTTTGGCTTCACTTTCGCTACGTTTTGCCTCAATCTCTAAATTTTCGTTACTAAGGCGTAGTATTTCCTTTTCTTTTTCAGCAGTTTGATACTTGGTTTTGTAATCTTGAATTTTTAAATCTTGCTCTTTATCATTTATACTATCACTTAGAGCTTTATACTTATTTTGGTATTGATATGCCAATTTAAATTCATTTTCTTTTGCATAGAGATCAGCCATGTTTTCATAAAAAATAATTTTCGATTTTGTTTTATTGGACTTTATGTTCATGGCATGAGCTTTCTGAAAATAAAGTTTTGATAGATCATAATTTTTAAGATATTTATATGCCTCAGCTTGATTGTTGTAGTTATATGCAATATTTGTGGTGTCTTTTATTTTTAACAAATAGGGTAAGCCAGCTTTAGTATAATTAAGTGAAGTTTCATATTTCCCTAAGTCTTTATATACAGATCCTAGGTTCATGTTATCAAATGCCATTTGCAAAGAATCTTTTATTGATTTTGATAGTTGATAGCTCTTTTCAAAAGTTTTTCTTGCTTCAATTGGAAATCCAGTTTTTAACAAAGTAGAGCCTATATCCAAATAAATTGTAAATAGAATATCTGGATCGGGATCATTTTTATATTTTATATAATCCTCTAATTCTTTAATAATTGGTGCAGTATCAATTTTTAGGTTGTTTTGATGTCTGACTATCTTCAGTAATTGCAGATTGCAATCTTTAACATCATCAATCTTGTTAATTTTATTAAATAAAGTTTTTGAATGAATCATAGTTAAGTATGCTTTATCTTGTTCATCAATGAAGTTGTATGAATAACCAAGGTAAAAAGACCATAATGCTTTATCATAGGTACTATGGCCAGAAGTATCTATATTTTTGAGATTGATAGCAGCTTCTAAATACTTTTCATTTGAGATTAATTCGAGACCTTTTTGAATATCAATATTTTGCGCATGGCAAAAACTAGTAGAAATGACCACGACTACTAGTTTGATAAAGTTTAATGATATTTTGTTTTTACTTTTTATTTTTTTCCTACTAATATATTTCCCTTATGCGTTTCGGGTTGATGTTCTCCCTCATATGCAAGAGTTTTATCGTCACATTTGTTCTGATCATAGGGATATTTTAAACATTCTTCTGTCAATTTTTTACAAATAGTATAAAAGTTATCTTCGGTACTTCTGTTATAAATAACTAATCTTATTTCGTTAATTACCTCAGGGCTAGACTCGGTTAAGTCAAACCCATCATTGACTGCAGACTTATATTCAAACTTATTTTGCTGTTGATTATAACTGACTTTTTCTACATGAATCTCAAGAATACGCTTTTTCGGACAAAAATTCACTTTTGATATGTGATAATATTTTCCTGAAGTAATTTTTTCTAAGGTAATGGTTATTAGCTCAGAATAATCTTTATTGGATATAGATTTCCAGTCACAAAATGTTCCGTGAACTTCAAAGTCTAGTATTAGGCTATTTATCACCAATTCGTGTTTTTTTAAACAATCTCCGTATTTAATTTCAACTTTACTCATAATTAATATTCTTTTGGATTAATGAACTTTTTAATTTTAATTTTTACATTATTGGGGTTTAACTCAACTCCATAATTAAAAATGGAGTTTAGATTATTAAAAACAGAATACTTGGAACAATCTCCACCTATTAGCATTCCTACGCCGTTATTTTGCTCATTGATTAGAATACTACCTGAGTCGCCAGAACAACTCATTTTTGTTGTCAATATTTGTTTGTGGAAATAGTTATACCCATTTCTATATTTAAGTTTTACATAGGCATTATCTGAGCGTATCGTTCCATGTTTTTTATAAGAAGTAGCACCGTGTAATTTTACTTTTTCACCGATTATTGGAGGTTTAGGTTCTAAAATAGGATTATCGTCCCAAATTGTTCCACCTTTTACTTTATCCTTATCTAACACAATGGCTAAAGCTATATCTGCTCCTTCATCAAATTTGCCAAACATTAATCTACCTATTACTTTAGAGTAATCTGTGGTTCTTTTTCTACTAATTTCAGTTGGTTGAAAAATTAGCTTTCCAGGTTCAAACCTTAAAGGGGACATTACATGATAATTGGATAAAATATACCAATCGTCACTACCATCATTGAGAGACACGATAGCGCCCAGTGTGCCTATGGAGTTACTTTCTTCGTATCTAATCGCACATCCTCCCGAAGCTGGCCTTATTGTGTTATGCGTTATTCGTTCTGCTTGCAGTTGAAAAGGCTCAACATTTTTAGTCTTAATATTAAGCTCAATATCTTCATTTATTATTTTATTATAGGTAACATTGTCTACTATGGATTCTATTGTAGATAATACTTTTCTGTAATTAGATTTTTTTAAGTACTCATTTATATTTAAAATCTTTATTTCAGTTTTCTTTTTGGATTTATTCCATATACCCATTTCAAAGTAAAAATTATTTAGATCGGGTCGTTTAATATTGACAGGTACTGATGCGATATAAACAGCGTTTGGGTAATCATTAAAGAATTCAAAATAATGATTATCAATTACTTGGTCTATTTTATCTTTATGGGTTATGGTAGCCATATCTACACCAAAGGGTTAAACAAATACACCAGAACAAAAACCGCAATAGCACCAGAAGCACTAATAGTCGGCTCTTTTTCTAAGAGCGACATTGTGTTGGGCTCTTCACTGCCATCTGCATTTGTGCGCATTAATTGATTACCATCGGGTTTATGGTTTAAGGAAATCATACCAGGAATAGAAATACTAATGGACGCTGCTGCTAGAGCAGTTAAAACACGATAAAACCAAAACAATGAATGGCTATGCATTAATTCTATTTTCTGATCTACGGTCATTTTTGGATCTACTTCAAGTGTCTGAATTAGTTGCAACTTGTTTGATATTATCATTATAACTGCAAAGACAAGAACACCAAATAGAAACATGGTAACAGGAGAGACTAATTTTTTCATGAGGGGTTGGTTTAATTAGTTAACATTACAAATGTGTGCTATAAAAGCATAGCAAAACATACCTACTATTGGGTATATTTAATTGTTACTAATTAAGGGTAGTGACCTAAAGATAGTTGTAAGGAGGTTGATTTCAAAATTATTTTTCAAATATTCTGAATGATTGTGAAAGAATACATTATGGACAAAGAAATCAAAAAATGAATGCGATTTATCCATTTTAGATTTTATTCGTGAAAATCGTCAGGTTTGTTTGAGCTCAATATCAAGAGAAGACCGTTAATAATAATCAAGCCCAAAACAACATAAAGTAGAATCATAGTATCTTTTGCAATAGAACAGCCTACGATTATAAACTCCTAAAATTCATATGTTAAAATTAAAGGTAATATGCTAATTACATAAAAATAAACTTCACAGTAGCAATCGTGGCAATAAAGCCTACAAAAGCTATCAACACCCAAATTGTGCCTTTATAATGCGCCTTATGAATCTTAATATCTTTTCGGTATTGGTAAGTGATTGCTATAACAAAAGCAATGAAGAATAAAATTCCGAAAATCAATTGACCAGTTGTGAACATTAGTTTATTTTTATGCAAATTTAAATATAAATACTAAGATTTCCGTTTTTGCGGAAATGAAAATTTCTTTCCAATGCAAGATAAAATTAATGCTGTTAAGGCATTTCATACCGCTTTTAAAATAGGTCATAGAGAAACTCCAAAAGCCCATTTAGGACTAGAGAAAAATATGCTGCGCTACAAACTTATGCGCGAGGAAAACGAAGAATATTTAGAAGCTGCGAACAACAATGATTTGGTTGAGGTAGCTGATGCACTAGGCGATATGCTTTATATTCTATGTGGCACTATTATAGAGCACGGTATGCAACACAAAATAGAAAAAGTTTTTGAAGAAATTCAACGAAGTAACATGAGTAAACTCGGTGAAGATGGCGAACCTATCTATAGAGAAGACGGTAAAGTACTAAAAGGCCCAAACTATTTTAAACCCAATATAAAAGAGGTTTTAGATTCTTAAAATTCTAAATAGTTGAATTCAGAATTTAGCGTTTTTATTTATTACTTCACCTAACACCTAACACCTAACACCTAACACCTAACACCTAACACCTAACACCTAACACCTAACACCTAACACCTAACACCTAACACCTAACTAACGTATCTCGTATCTCCAACCATGCTTATCGTCAGAGAGATTGTGCTGTATGTCTAGTAATGTGCTTTTAAAAAGTGAAGCATAGGAATCCTTAATTTGATCAATTTCAAAAACATCATCAGCATGTTCGAACGCTGAAACCGGACTTATAACCGCAGCAGTACCAGTACCAAAAATTTCTTTTAGGCTACCGTCTTTAGCTGCAGCTTTAATCTCCTTTACACTAACGCGTCTCACTTCACATTCAATACCCAAATCTTTAGCTAATTGAATCACACTCTTACGTGTTACACCATCCAATATTCTGTCATTATTTGGTGCGGTGATTAACTTATCATGTATTCTAAAGAAGATGTTCATTGTGCCAGCTTCTTCTAAGTATTTGTGTGAAGAAGCATCTGTCCATATAATTTGGTCAAATCCTTTCTTTTGTGCTAAGCTCGTAGGATAAAATTGTGCAGCGTAGTTACCGGCTGCTTTTGCAAAACCAACACCACCATCAGCAGAGCGACTATACTTTTCCGCAAATAATACGCGTACTGGCTCATTATAATAGGCCTTAGCTGGTGAGCAAATAATTATAAAACGATAAGAAGCTGCAGGTGAGGCAGAAATTGCAGGTTCTGTGGCGATGACAAACGGACGTATGTAAAGTGAGTTTCCAACACCAGGCTTAATCCATTCACTATCTAATCTTAAAAGTGTTTCTAAACCTTTAAAAAAATAATCTTCAGGAAACTTTGGCATTGCCAAACGTGCAGCAGACTTATTAATTCTGTTGCAATTCTCGTTTGGTCTAAACAAAAATATCTTACCATTTTCATCTTTGTAGGCTTTCATACCTTCAAAAACAGCTTGCCCATAATGAAACACTCTGGCAGAAGGCTCAATCGTCATCGCTTGGTAAGGCATAATCTGTGGAGTTTGCCATTTACCGTCTTCAAAATCGCAAACAAACATATGGTCTGTAAAAACACGACCAAATATTAGATTACTAAAATCAACGGTATTGATTTTAGAGTTTTCCGATTTTACGATAACGATTTCGTTAGGGTTTGTTTCTGTCATGAAAAGGCTGGGTTATTTTTCTGCAAAACTACGAAATCATTAGCGTTAAAAAAAGGTAATATTATCTTAAAATGCTTAAATTTGGTGCTCAAATAAAACCATTAGAAAATATCAGATATGAAAAAAATAGTTTTTTTACTAGCATTTGGAGTTGTATTATTTTCATGTAAAAATGAAACAAAAACTACTGAAGAAAATGTTGAAGAAGTGAAGAAAGAACTTGCCTACGCATCTTTTGGAATGAAAATCAACGATGCTGATGCCTTATCATCAGAGCGCATGATGGAACATTACAAAGGACTGAAAGCTGGCGATACGGTACCTGCAAAAATGAAAGCTAAAATCGTTGACGTATGTTCCAAGAAAGGCTGTTGGATGACTTTAGATATGGATGGAGAAAATGAGGTGATGGTAAAGTTTAAAGATTACGGGTTTTTTATGCCGCTTAATGCTGAAGGCAATGTGGTGGTAAATGGAAAGGCATTTGTTACGGAAACTTCTGTTGATGAATTAAGACACTATGCTGAAGATGCCGGTAAATCTGAAGAAGAAATAGCTGCTATTACCGAGCCAAAATTTGAATATCGTTTTGAAGCAGATGGCGTACTACTGGAGCAATAGAAAGTATTTACTCATAGTAACCCTAGGCTTACTTTTTAGTTTTAGTTGTAATAATAAAAAGGAAACAACCGAGAAATCTGAAAGCAAAAAGCCAGAACTGATAATGCACAAGCCTTCAGAAATGGCTATGTTAATGAATGCGTTATACGCTTTTAATCTACAGACCAAAAATCAGATTATTGCTGGTGAAAGCCCTGCTCAAATTCCTTTAGATCTACTAAAGTTACATTCAGCTGAGATGACAAAAGGAAAGGAGAGAACTAAAGTTTGGAACAGCTTTGTCAATGTTTTTATAGAATCTCAACAGGCTGTGGCAGACACACTTTCTAGTGCCAGTTTAAAATCACGTTATAACACAGCTATAAATAATTGTTTAGCGTGTCATAAGACTGAATGTGTCGGGCCAATACCAAAAATCAAAAAACTACTGATTAAATAGTTGAAACGAAAAATCATCACCACATCAGATGGTTCAAAAACCATTCAGATAGAAGATTGGAATGAGCAATATCATTCCATCCATGGTGCCATACAAGAAGCAAATCATGTGTTTTTAAAACATGGTTTGCTTTTTTATTCTGAATTTATTTCAGAATCTCATAAAGATTGTCGTTCAGAGCATCAAATAAAGCATAATCGAAATTCAAATGAAGACTCTAATGCTATAAATATCCTCGAAATTGGTTTCGGCACAGGATTAAATGCGTTTTTAACTCTGATTGAAACTGAAAAGCTAAAGCAACGCATCAGTTATGTTGGAGTAGAAGCGTATCCTGTTAAAGAAGATGAAATTACTCAACTCAATTATGTAGCATTGATTTCTGAGGCGCATAAAACTGAATTTAAAAGCATGCACCAAGTCTCTTGGGAAAAGCAACACCAAATTACTCCATACTTCCAATTAGAAAAAAAGAAAAAATTTTTCAAAGCCATTGATGCAGAAGATGAATTCGACATCATCTATTTTGATGCATTTGGAGCTAGAGTACAGCCCAAATTATGGACAGAAGATATCTTCGCCATTATGTTTAAAGCACTAAAAGTAAATGGTGTATTGGTCACTTATTCTGCAAAAGGAAGTGTAAGACGTGCTATGCAAACTGTTGGTTTTACGGTAGAACGCCTTCCCGGTCCACCAGGGAAAAGGGAAATGTTACGAGCGTGCAAAATGTGTTTGTAACATTCGGTGAGCAAAGCGAGCCAAATGCTAAAGGCAAGGAAAATATAATTTGATGTCACTTTGAGTGATTTCAACGTGTTGAAATTGCATCGAGAAGTCATTTGAGTATGTTGGTTCGTGGTTTACCCTTTGTGTCACTTCGAGTGATTCCGAAGAATGGGGAATTGCATCGAGAAGCCTTTCAAATCCTGAAGATATTTCTCTTTGGTTACCCTTTATGTCACTTCGAGTGATTTCGAAGGATGAGGAATTGCATCGAGAAGCCTTTCAAATCTTGAAGATATTTCTCTTTGGTTACCCTTTATGTCACTTCGAGTGATTTCGAAGGATGAGGAATTGTATCGAGAAGTCTTATGAAAGATGGTTCTCGATACAAATTTTATCCTCTATGGAGTCTAAAATTCACTCGAACTGACATAGTCGTATATTTGTTTACCATATAATTACATGAAAATCTATTACGTCTACATATTGAAATGTTCTGATAATACTTATTATACTGGAATAACTTCTAATATAGAAAAAAGAATTACAGAGCATCAATCTGGAAAACATAAGGACAGTTATACATACTTAAGAAGACCTGTAGAATTGGTTTTTCGTGCTGAATTCACTAATGTAGAGTTGGCAATAGATACTGAAAAACAAATTAAGAAATGGTCAAAAGTTAAGAAACAAGCTTTGATCAACAATGAATTTGATAAACTACCTAATTTGTCAAAAAAGAAGTTTAAATAAATCAACATTGTTACTTCGAGTGATTCCGAAGGATGAAGAATTGCATCGAGAAGTCTTTCGTCAATAAAATATTCCTCTTTAGTTGTCCTTTATGTCACTTCGAGTGATTCCGAAGAATGAAGAATTGTATCGAGAAGTCTTTCAAATCTTGAAGATATTTCTCTTTGGTTACCCTTTATGTCACTTCGAGTGATTTCGAAGGATGAGGAATTGTATCGAGAAGTCATTTGAGTATGTTGGTTCGTGGTTTACCCTTTATGTCACTTCGAGTGATTCCGAAGGATGAGGAATTGTATCGAGAAGCCTTATAAAAGATGGTTCTCGATACAAATTTTATCCTCTATGGAGTCTAAAATTCACTCGAACTGACAGCGCCATTTTATCGAAGTTACATGAGGTGTCGATACATTAATTATAAACTCAAAACAACTTGAACTAGCATTTCAGTTTTGCAAACGTTAAATCCAAACTAAAGTCCATAGCAACACTTTTAGCCTTTCGTATCTTTGTAGAAAGAAAAGGCAATGACCGTTTTAATAACAGGAGCAACAGGATTAATAGGGCAGGAGATTGTAAAACAATGTCATGCCGAAGGTATAGATGTCCACTATTTAACCACATCTATATCAAAATTAAGCGCAGAGGACAACTACAAAGGCTTTTACTGGAATCCCAAAAATAACGAGATTGACCATACCTGTTTTAAAGGTGTTTCTGGGATTATCAATATGGTTGGGGCATCAATTTCTAAACGTTGGACAGATAGCTACAAAAAAGAAATCCTCGAAAGTCGAACTCAAACGGCACAATTATTACAAGATACCATAAAAGCACATAGCTATAAGATAGATTATGTGGTTTCTGCCAGTGCGATTGGGATTTATCCAACAAGTCTCACCAATTATTACGAAGAAACTTATACCGAAGTCTCAGATACCTTTTTAGGCGAAGTAGTAGAGCAATGGGAAGCTGCAGTAGATGGCTTTAAAATTCTCGGTTGTAAAGTTGTAAAGATTAGAATCGGACTGGTCTTGGCTAAGGATGGTGGGGCGTTACCAAAAATCGTAAAACCCATTAAGTTTGGTGCAGGAGCTGCTTTTGGTTCTGGAAAGCAATGGCAAAGTTGGATACACGTTGAAGATTTGGCCAGTATTTTTGTTTATGCCTTGCAATACCAATTAGAAGGTATTTACAACGGAGTAGCACCAAATGCGGTATCTAACCAAGAACTTACCAAACTGGCAGCCAATGTCTTGGAACGTCCATTACTCTTACCCAATATCCCAAAATTCGTCATGAAATTGGCCTTAGGCGAAATGCATATTCTCTTATTTGAAAGCCAACGTGTGAGCTCACAAAAAATAGAGAATAAAGGGTTTCATTTTAAGTATGCGAATTTGAGACCAGCTTTGGAGGATTTGTTGGGGTAAAAAAGTTATAATTTTGGAATTGTCCAGTTTTAATTAATCTTTCCATTACCGATTTTAATAATTTCAAAGCTAAACTCTTTGTCATTTATGTTTCCGTTTTTATGTTCTATAATAAGTTTGTTGTTTTGAACTGAAAAATTAAAAGCTGGCCAGCTAGGTGAAATCCATGTATCAGGATTAGGTTCAACATCTACATAGCCTAATTCGCTAATAACTGCTACCTCTTGTAGGTTTGAAAGGCTTTTGGAAATTAACAGCAAATATGTTGAAGAGGTACCAGGATTATTGATGTCAGTTAATTTTTTTTTATCTCCAAACCAACAATGTACCTTTAGAAAAAATGAAAATTTGTCTTCATTAACACCTTTTAGATTTAAAAGTTCAGTAGAGTTGGAATCAGGAAAGGTTATCGTTTTATTTACGATATTTCCTGATGGGTATTTAGAAAAATTATTTCTTCTTTCTATTTGATTTTGAATATCAAAATTTCCTATTTCAGTGAAAATTTTACTGTCGTTTTCACCTCTTTCTTCTTTTAGCGAATGGTTCGTGCCATTTAAATAGGTAAACTTACCATCATAGGTGATACCATAATGATCAATTTCTGATAAAAGAGTATAAGTTCCATTTGAATGGTGTATTGTATCATAAGCTTTAGTGTAGATTACGTTTGAGTTTACAAATATTGATTGTAATAAGTTCTTGTTTTGTGAATCGTCGATAATCTCTATGCCATTAGTGGTTGCTTGTCTAATGACATTGCCAACAATAGTAGATTGAGCAGGTATTGCACGTACCCTTAACTTTATTCGAGGAGAAAGTTTTATTAGATTATTTGTTGTCACTATGTTGTTGTTACTGATTTGAAAGGATTTAACCTTATCAATAAGAATTCCTTCTTCTTGTGGTTCGAAAATTTGATTATTATGTATTTTAATTTGATCAGATAGATTATCTCCAATATGTATAGATTTGGTTTTGTTACCTGAATTACCAAAGAAAGTATTGTTAGCTATAATCACTCCATCTGATGACTTCATGTAAATATCTTTAATATTACTATAAAAAACATTATCATTTATTATTATATCATTAATTGACGCAAACTTTGTAGTGGGTAAGTTGTCATCGTTTTCGTCAAAAAAAACAGAATAATTATTATTTTTCAGTACAGAGTTAGTGATTTGGATAGTTCCTAAAGAATGAAATTTATCGTTAGCATTTGCATAAATAGCTTTATCACAATTTTCAATATAAACATCATTAATAAGCATATCCCTTATTCTAGAATTAGTACCTATTCTCTTAAGTTGCAACCCAAAAGTATCAGTTGATAAAGAATCGAAAACAATAGATAAATTATTTATAGTATTATTTAAAAAGCTTTCGTCTTTTGATTCTATTATTAACGAAGTATTTTTAAGTTTTAACTTATAAATATTAAAACATGAACTCTTTATAATAATATTTGTACTAGAGTAGTAAATACCATCCCAATTTATTTGACTAGAGAAATTAAGAGCGTTGGTTATTGCATTTTCATCATTGGCTATTCCATTACCAACAGCGCCAAACCATTCTGGATAACCAATGTTTGTGCATGAATTTCCTGTGACGCTTCCAATTCCTTGAATATCAAATATTTGATATTGTCTAGCATTAATATTACCATCTATGGTCAGTACAACTCCATTAGCAATTATAAGCATATTACTTTTGAAAAATTTTAGCTCAATTCCCTCAGGGATTGTAAAATTATCATTAATGAAAATATTTCCTTTTATCGAAATAGTTCCTTCGTTATTTAATAGACTAATTGCGTCAGATAGTACATTATTATTTGTAGTGTCATTATCTTGGATACCTCCAGATAGTACGACTTCAGTTTGTCCTAAAATGAACAAGGTAAAAAGTAGACAAAAAATGGTTGCACTTAATTTCATGGCTGATATATTTTTTGGTTTATTAATTAACTAAACTCAATCATGTTTAGCTTCATGATGTTTATACCAATAAATTTACATCAAAAAAGACCCAATACTATACGTAACCCTACGTATTTTTTAAACTAATTAAGATAGACGTTGGTTACCAACTTTTCAACGGTAGGATGGTCATTACCACCAGCAGGTTCTATGGTAATATTAAGGGATTCGGCATGGTCGATATAGGCCATGGTCATTAGGGTCTTGTCTTTAGCAATGACACCCATATTTATCATTTCGCCTTCAACGTCTGCCCACATTTGGTAGTCGTGCTCGTCATCTAATTTGGGTAAGCGTTCGGTGTTTATCACTACAGACTTGTTCTTATGGTTCACATAACTCACTACTTTAGCTTCAGGCAATAAGTCATTACCTTCTAAAATGTATTGCTCCGTATCTGGGTTAACAATGGCTGTGTAAAACGTGTTGGTTTGTTCTAGCTCTTTATTTAAGACTTCGATTGTGGTATTAAGTTCTGTGTTATTGGTTTCAACCGTTTCTAATTGTTGTTTTACAGTATTGAGTTGGCTGTACATCCAAAAACTTCCTATCATCAATAGTGCAGCTACACTTGCAGCAATACCCAAATAGAATTTTATATTATTGTTTTGGTTGAGTTCTACAACTTTAGTCGCTTTTGTTGAGGAAGAAGCAATATGTTCTAAAAGTTGTGATTTTACCGATGGAGGAGGAGTAATGGCATTTTCTAAACCAAGGGTTTCAAAGTCTTGTTCCAATTGGTCAAAATGAGCTTTAAGCTCAGTGTCAGATGCCAAGAGTTGCTCAACCTGTTCACACTCCTTGGCGTTGAGTTCTCCGAGCAAATATTGCTCCAATAGTCCGTTTTCTAATAGCGTCTTCTTATCCATCATCACAGCGCATTTAGTATTAGTAGAATTAAACTTAGTGTTTTGGCATAAGTAATTTTAAGTTGTTTTAGAGCCTGACGTACATAAGATTTAAACGTCCCTAGAGGCACATTCATTTCTTGGTGTGCTTCTCTATGGGTTAAGCCTTTAAAGTATACCAACTCTATAGCTTCCTTGTGGTGAGCCTCTAGTGTGGTGACAGCCCCATTGAGCTCTAAATACTCAGGTTCAATACTAATAGCATCTTCTTTATTATTATGTACACTAAAATCATCGGTTTGGATGAGCGGGTCACTTTTTCTAAGCATATTTAACGTTTTGTTCTTGGCAATACGATATACCCAAGTATAAAAACGGCCTTTCTCAGCATCGTAGTTTTCGGCTTTATCCCAAACCGTCATAAAAGTGTCTTGCAATAAGTTTTGGGCTTTGCCTTCATCACGTATCATTTTTAAAATCACACTGTAGATGGAGCCAGAATATTTATCGTACAGTAATGATAGCGCACGCTCATCCTTGTTTTTCAACTGTTGAATAAGAGTGCTGTCGTTTTGCATTAATGTTAAAGATTTCCCAAAAATAAGATGTTGCTCATCCATCATAAATAAGCCTGTGTAAATATAAATGAAAGCACTTCAAAAACGAAATAAGTGCACCATTTAGTTTAACCAAAATTTAAAACAATTATGAAAAAATTAGTATTTGTATTGACAACTTTAGTGGCCTTAGTATTTTCACAAACCGTTACGGCACAAAAAACCATTGTAGACGCAGCAGTAGGTAATGATGATTTTTCAACCTTGGTTACTGCATTAAAGGCAGCAGATTTGGTCGAGGCTTTGCAAGGTGATGGACCATTTACGGTTTTTGCACCTACAAATGATGCCTTTGCCAAAATCGACGAAGCTACTTTAGGAAGTTTGTTAAAGCCAGAGAACAAGGAGACCTTGGCTAAAATCTTAACCTACCATGTTGTGCCAGGGAAACTAATGGCAAGTGATGTTGTAGCGGCTTTAAAGAAAGGGAAAGGTATGGTTGAAGTTAAGACTTTGGCTGGTGAAATTCTAACAGTAAAGCAAAAAGATGGAAAAATTTGGTTGAAAGACCAAGCAGGTAATTACAGTGAAATCACTGCGACAGATGTAGAAGGAAGCAATGGTGTGATTCATGTAATTGACACCGTAGTAATGCCTAAGTAATGTTTTAGTGTTAATAGTTTATTAGCGCATTACTGCAAACAAACGCTATACATCAATATTTAGGTTGATGGTGATTGATGTAAAGCAAGGCAATTTTAGAAATAAAGTTGCTATGAAAGAAAAAGCACTTACAGTGATGTAAGTGCTTTTTGATTTTATTAGTCTTGTCACTTCAAGTGTCCTCACGTTTACTGTAAAGATGTATGGAGAAGTATTATTAATTAAAAAGTTCTCAATACTTTTCTTTCAGAAAAACTCGAACTGACAAGTTTTAACTAAGCCTTTGTAGCTACCAAATTCACCTTTAATTCAATATCATCGTTGATAAATTTATCGCCCAAATTATCAAAGAACGATTTAGAACCATACTCCACATTCCATTTAGAACGGTCAATAGTAAATGTTTCACTGGTTAAAGTCATGGTGTCACCATCCATTGAAGTGGTTACAGGAATGCTAATGTTGTTGGTTTTCTCTTTCATGGTTAAGTTACCAGATAGCATCGTTTTTCCATCAGTAGTTTCTAAACCAGTAACTTCAAATTTAGCGTTCGGATATTTTTCAACATCAAAGAAATCAGCACTTGTTAAATGCCCTTTTAACTTGGCATTACCTTCGTCATCAGCTGGTATGTCCAAAACGTCAATACTGCTCATATCAATGACAAACGTACCACTTTCTATAGCGCCGTCATTAACTTTTACTTGTCCTTCGCTAATTGCTATGGTGCCATTATGAGAACCTGTAGGTTTAAAACCTTTCCAAGCAATAGTGGATTTATCCGCAACTGCGTTATAAGTTACTGCTGTTGCCTCTGCCACTGCAGCTTCTTCGGCTTTTGTAGTTTCTGCTTCATTGGCTTTGTCCTTACAGCTAGAAAAAGTAACTAAAGCTACTACAGTGAAAATTTTTAAAAATGATGTTTTCATGTTAGTGTTTTTTAAATTTTGTTTAAGCCACAAAGTTACGAATTAGAAATCCCAACTCAGTATTAAAAAAATGTTAATGACATTTTGACATTTTAATAATAATGGCAGTACTTTTGCACACCTAAATCGAAGATTTAAAATTAAGTTTTAAAACACAACTCAAAATGAGTAAAAAAAATAAAAATAAAGAGGTTGAAGAATCTCAAGTAGAAAACGCTGCAACAGCGACAGCAGAAGTCGAAGAACAGAAGGAACAAAAATCCGCAGAGGAGCAATTGCAAGATCAGTTAGCTGCTGAGAAAGATAAATTTATGCGCTTGTTTGCCGAGTTTGAAAATTATAAAAAACGAACAAACAAAGAACGTATAGAGTTATTCAAAACAGCTAGTGAGGGAGTAATGTTAGCGATGTTGCCTGTTTTAGATGATTTTGAACGTGCACTAACGCACATAGAAGAAGATAAGGAAGCTGAGGAATTACGTAAAGGTGTTTTATTGATCTATAATAAACTCTTAACAACTTTAGAACAAAAGGGCTTGTCTAAGATTGAAGTCAATAAAGGTGATGCCTTTAATGCAGACGATCACGAAGCGGTAACACAAATCCCAGCACCAAGTGATGATTTAAAAGGAAAAATCATTGATGTTGTTGAGCGTGGTTATAAATTAGGAGATAAGGTGATTCGTTTTCCTAAAGTAGTTATTGGGCAATAGAGAAACAATCTTAATTGCCGCCCTGAGCGCAGTTGATGGGCTGAAAACGAAAAGTAAATTACAATAAAAGACATCACGTTAAAGCGTGAAACGAAAGATGAAAGAAGATTATTACGACATATTAGGAGTAAGCAAAGATGCTTCCGACTCTGAGATTAAAAAAGCCTATCGTAAAATGGCTTTAAAGTATCATCCAGATAAAAATCCTGACGATAAAGAAGCAGAAGAAAAATTCAAGAAAGCAGCAGAAGCTTACGAAGTATTGAGTAATGCAGATAAAAAAGCGCGTTACGACCAGTTTGGTCACCAAGCCTTTGAAGGTGGAGGTGGCTTCGGTGGAGGCGGTATGAATATGGATGACATTTTCAGCCAATTTGGTGATATTTTTGGTGGAGCTTTTGGTGGAGGCGGATTTAGCGGTTTCGGTGGAGGTGGCAGACAGCGTATGGTTAAAGGGAGTAACCTAAGAATTAGAGTAAAGTTATCTTTAGAAGAAGTTGCCAATGGAGTTGAGAAGAAAATAAAAGTAAAGCGCAAAAAACAAGCAGAAGGTACAACCTATAAAACTTGTGGAACCTGTAACGGTTCTGGTCAAGTAACCAGAGTTACCAATACTATTTTGGGAAGAATGCAAACAGCTTCTCCTTGCCAAACTTGTGGTGGAGCTGGACAAATTATTGATAAAAAACCATCTGATGCAGATCCTCAAGGTCTAAAAATAGTTGAAGAAACGGTATCGGTTAAGATTCCCGCAGGTGTTGTTGATGGCATGCAACTAAAAGTCACAGGAAAAGGGAATGATGCGCCAGGAAATGGTATTGCAGGTGATTTATTGGTGGTGATATCTGAGGAAGACCACCCAACTCTAAAGCGCGAAGGAGATAACCTACACTACGATATGTACGTAAGCTTACCTGATGCAGTCTTAGGAACGTCCAAAGAAATAGACACAGTTACTGGAAAAGTTAGGATAAAAGTGGAAGCTGGTGTGCAATCTGGAAAAATATTGAGACTACGCGGAAAAGGTATTCCGAGCATTAACGGTTATGGTAAAGGAGACTTATTGGTTCATGTAAATGTATGGACGCCAAAGACTTTAAACAAAAAGCAAAAAGAGTTTTTTGAAAGTATGCGAGAAGACGAGCATTTTGAGCCTAAACCAGAGAGCTCAGATAAATCTTTTTTTGAAAAGGTTAAAGATATGTTTTCATAAAAAGCCTCTGTTTAAGAAAAAATATTATCTTTGAATTATCGCTAATGCTAATTAGCGGTAATTTTTCTTTTTCATAGCAATTTTTTCCCATCCTTATCTAACCATAAGGGTGGGTTTTGTTTTTCTGGTCATTAACTCGTTTCTGCGTCTCATCAACTTAGGCAAGATTATAGATTATTACTCGAACGAGTGGCTGTTTAAAAAGTTAATAAAAATTAGAACCTTCACATTGCGCATAGTCGAAATATGTTTAAAATCTAGCGATTAAGTTTTTCAACTGCGCTTAAAATGACAGAAGTAAAGACCTTTTTGTCAGCTTTCTCATTTTAAGATAAAATTGAAGCGAATTTTCTAAGTTTAACATTCACATCAAAAATTTATAGCTTTTAAGTCAATAAAATAAGGAATTTGTAAACGTAGCATACCGTAAAACTCTTCAACATTTAATATATTTACGGACTAACCCTATATAAAAATTAAGTTCTTTATGAATGACTTATTAGTTGCTGATTCCGTGTCTAAAAACTTTGGGAATTTTAAAGCACTAAATCAGGTGTCCATTGCTGTGCCAAAAGGTAGCATCTTTGGATTGCTTGGGCCTAATGGAGCTGGAAAAACGACATTGATTCGTATTATCAATCAAATCACCATGCCAGACGAAGGTAACGTTCTGCTAGATGGGCAACCTTTAAAGCCAGAGCATATTAAAGATATTGGATATTTGCCCGAAGAGCGTGGTTTGTACAAATCTATGAAGGTTGGTGAGCAATGTCTGTACTTGGCGCAACTAAAAGGATTGGGTAAAGCGGAAGCAAAAAGTAGGCTCAAATATTGGTTTGAAAAATTAGAAATAGGAGATTGGTGGAATAAGAAAATTCAAGAGCTAAGTAAAGGACAAGCTCAAAAGATTCAATTCATAGTTACTGTTTTACATCAACCTAAGCTTCTTATTTTTGATGAACCTTTCTCAGGTTTCGATCCCATAAATGCGAACCTCATTAAGGATGAAATTTTGCAATTAAGGGACGAAGGAGCTACAGTTATTTTTTCGACCCATCGTATGGAATCGGTTGAGGAGTTATGCGATCATATTGCATTGATTCATAAATCTAATAAGGTGTTAGACGGAAAACTTAATGATATTAAGCGTCAATATAAAACCAACACGTTCGAAGTCGGTTTGCAATCTAACAATAGTGATGCGGTACTTACGGAAATAAAAAATAAGTTTGAAGTACTTCCTGCCACTTTCAGAAATTTGAATGATGATATAAAATTGAATATTAAAATAAATGAAAACACATCATCTAATGACTTGCTTACGTTTTTAACCTCAAAAGCCGAAGTGCATCACTTTGTTGAGGTGATTCCATCGGCCAATGATATTTTTATTCAAACTGTAAAAAATAACTAAGAATGAACCATTTACCACTCATTATAAAACGCGAGTATCTAACTAAGGTCAAAAACAAATCATTTATAGTGATGACGTTTTTAAGCCCATTGATAATGATTGCCCTTATTGCGGTAGTTGTTTATTTGTCGCAATTAAATAACGATAAGCAACGTACTATTTCTGTATTGGACGAAACAGGACATTTAGAGGGTGTATTTCAAAATACGGAGAATACAACTTATACCAACTTAAATGATTTAGATTTAGAAGCAGCCAAGGCTTTAGTCAAAGAAAGAGAAGATTATGGACTATTGCATATAGCAAAAGTTGATTCATTAGAAGATATTTCCGACAATATTAAGTTTTATTCTGAAGAGTCTCCTTCATTATCAATTATGTCTAGCTTAGAGAGAAAAATTGAAGAGCAATTAAAGGAATTAAAGCTTAGAAAAGATGGTGTGAGCATAGCAATGATTGAGTCTTCCGAAACAGATATTGATATTGTACAGGAGAATTTTGATGGTGAAAAAAGTTCGAAAGAGGGCAATATAATTAAGTTAATTTTTGGTGGTATTGCTGGTTATCTATTGTTTATGTTTATAATTATTTACGGAAATATGATTATGAGAAGCGTTATTGAAGAAAAAACCAGTAGGATTATTGAGGTTATAATATCTTCGGTAAAACCGGTTCAATTAATGTTAGGTAAAATCATAGGAACATCTTTGGCGGGTATAACTCAATTTGTAATTTGGGTTATATTGGGAGGGGTTTTAATGATTGTAGTCTCTCTCATTTTGGGAATTAATTTGAGCGAATTGCAAACACCGCAGCAAGAGATGATTAATCAAGCCATGCAATCCGAAGGAGGGCAGGCTTTTGCACAGAAAGTGTTTATTGGCTTAGGAAATTTACCAATTGTCAATCTTATAATTGCCTTTTTATTCTTTTTTATCGGTGGCTATTTATTGTATAGTTCGCTCTACGCTGCCATTGGTGCGGCAGTAGATAATGAAACTGATACACAACAGTTTATGTTGCCAATTTTAATGCCACTGATTTTAGCGGTTTATGTAGGTGTATTTACAGTAATTGAAGATCCGCACGGAACGGTTTCCACAGTGTTTTCGTTTATTCCGTTGACATCACCAGTGGTGATGCTAATGAGAATTCCGTTTGGTGTACCTTTATGGCAGCAAGGTCTGTCACTACTTTTATTGATTGGTACATTTATGTTTGCAGTTTGGTTTGCAGCTAAAATTTACAGGGTCGGTATTTTAATGTATGGCAAAAAACCGACTTACAAAGAACTCTTTAAATGGTTAAAATATTAACTTACATGATACAAGATTTAAGTAAAATAGAAGAAAAGATAACTGAAAGCTCGGCTTGGGAAAAGACAAAAGATTTTCTGAGAATGCACCTAGATATTGGTGAGGATATTTCTATTTCAATTCTAGATTTACTGATTATTATTACGGCAATTGCCATTACCACACTATTGTTAAAGTTGGTTTTTAAAATACTGACTAGAAATTTAACGGCATCCAACAGAGATAAATTCGATGTAGTCTTTAATTACTTTAGATGGTTAGTATATTTGATAATACTACTCATCACATTACATTCCGTTGGTGTTAATGTTACAGCTGTTTTTGCAGCGTCGGCAGCTTTGCTCATTGGCATTGGTTTGGCGTTGCAGACTTTGTTTCAAGACATTATTTCTGGAGTCTTTATTCTTATTGACCAATCCGTGCAAGTTGGAGATATTATAGAAATTGAAGGGAAAGTTGGTAGGGTAGATGAGATTAAATTAAGAACGACTAGAGCTGTAACCATAGATAATAAAGTGTTGGTAATTCCCAATCACTTATATTTAACCAATTCACTATACAACTGGACACAAAACGGAACAATAACAAGAGAGAGTGTCAGTGTACAAGTGGCTTATGGTAGTGATGTAGAATTGGTTAGAAAGCTTCTATTGCAATCTGCCAGTACGCACCCCAATGTAATTCCTGAACCTGAACCAATGGTCATATTCACAGATTTTGGTGAAAGTGCCTTAAAGTTTAGACTTGTGTTTACATTGAATGATAGTTTTAAGGCCACATTTCCTAAAAGCGATATACGTTTTGAAATTGATAAACTCTTTAGGGAAAATAACATAAAGATCCCTTTCCCTCAACGCGATATTCATATCATTGAAACGAACAAAGAATGATTCAACAACTAGTCAGAAATTTCACGATACTAAGTTTAATTACTATAGCCAGTATTCAAACGTTGCATGCACAGCTTACAGATTTGGCACGCTTGGAGTATTCCTTTATTCCGAAAAGTGATTCAGAAGATCAATATACAAGATTAAGGCTGGCACTTAACTATCCCATACAAACCAAGGAAGATTGTTATTTCATTATCGGTGCGGAGTACAACCGTATTATTCTTAATTTAGAAGACAACTATCCTTTCGATACCTCACTTTTACGAACCATAAGTGTTATTGACCTTAATTTAGGATATACTTTTAAAACGAGTGAAAAATGGAGGTTGGGCTTTAGGTTTAATCCTAGAATCGCTTCCACTTTAACAAAAAGTATTACAGGAGACGATTTTTTTTTAAATGGAGGAGCATTTGCCATTAACGACAGAACCAAAGACGAAAGCTCTAAACGCCCTTATCGCTTAATTTTAGGTCTCACGTATAATGCCACAACGGGTTTGCCCTTTCCTCTGCCTTTTATAAGTTATTACAGGAAACCAAATGAAAAGTATTCATTTTCCCTTGGTGTGCCAAAATCTAATATCAAACGGTTTTTAAGCCCTAAGAACACACTACAGGCTTTTGTGAGTTTAGATGGGTATTTTGCACATCTCCAGGAACCATCTGTAGTAAATGGCAAACAAGTTGATAATATATCACTATCTATTATCGTTGGTGGTGCAGGCTATGAGTACTTGTTTACTAAACATTTGGTAGCCTATGCTTACGCAGGTTATACCTTTAGGCTTAACAATGTATTGCGTGATGGCAACAGAGGTGAAGTGTTTAAACTAGATGATCTAAATGCATTTTATTTAAGAACAGGATTAAAATTTAAAATATAGATATGCCAAAAATATTAATAATTGAAGATGAAGCTGCCATTCGAAGAGTGTTGGTAAAAATACTTTCCGAAGAGAACGATACATATCAGGTCGAAGAAGCCGAAGACGGTTTAGCGGGTGTTGAAAAGATAAAAAAAGACGATTACGATTTAGTACTGTGCGATATTAAAATGCCAAAAATGGATGGTGTTGAAGTGTTGGAGGCTGTTAGAAAGATGAAACCAGAAACACCAATGGTAATGATTTCTGGTCATGGTGACTTAGATACAGCGGTTAACACAATGCGCTTGGGTGCTTTCGATTATATATCAAAACCGCCAGATTTAAATAGATTATTAAATACAGTACGCATTGCCCTAGACCGTAAAGAACTCGTGGTAGAGAACAAGATGCTTAAGAAAAAAGTGGGCAAAAACTATGAGATGATTGGTGAGAGTAATGCCATTGCCCGTATTAAAGATATGATTGATAAGGTAGCGCCGACAGATGCTCGTGTTTTAATAACTGGCCCAAACGGTACAGGTAAAGAATTGGTGGCACATTGGTTGCATCAAAAAAGTGAACGCTCAAAAGGGCCTATGATAGAGGTTAATTGCGCAGCAATACCAAGTGAGTTGATTGAGAGCGAACTTTTTGGTCATGTAAAAGGTGCGTTTACATCAGCCAATAAAGACAGGGCTGGTAAGTTTGAAGCCGCAAACGGAGGCACAATTTTCTTAGATGAAATTGGGGACATGAGCCTTTCTGCCCAAGCAAAAGTACTTCGCGCTTTACAGGAAAGTAGAATTCAGCGTGTAGGTAGCGATAAAGACATAAAAGTGAATGTAAGAGTTGTCGCTGCAACCAATAAAAATCTTAAAAAGGAAATTGAAGAAGGAAAGTTTCGTGAGGACTTATACCATAGATTGGCTGTAATTTTAATAGAAGTGCCAGCTTTAAACGATAGACGGGAAGATATTCCGCTATTGGTAAACTATTTTGCTGAAAAAATATCCAAAGAACAGGGTAATGCCAAGAAAGGTTTTTCTGCTAAAGCTATTAAACTACTTCAAAATTATGATTGGACAGGAAACATCCGAGAACTGCGAAACGTAGTTGAACGTTTGATTATTTTAGGAGGAAAAGAAGTTAGTGAGGCGGATGTAAAAGCATTTGCTTCAAAATAATTATAGATTATTATGAAAGACATTAACATTGAAGATTTTAGAATCAAATCTCAAATCAACATTAAGGATTTACCAACACATGTCGATTTAGAAGCCGATAAAAAGGAACTGAAAGAAGCCTTGAGAGACGTCAGTGAAGATTTGGCAGATATTCAAAATGCGATGTACGCGCATGGAAAATATTCGGTTTTATTCTGTATTCAAGGTATGGATACTGCCGGCAAGGATAGCTTAATTCGTGAGGTATTCAAAGAATTCAATGTTAGA
Organism: Winogradskyella luteola; assembly: GCF_019203985.1. Lineage (GTDB taxonomy): Bacteria > Bacteroidota > Bacteroidia > Flavobacteriales > Flavobacteriaceae > Winogradskyella > Winogradskyella luteola. The sequence goes on from NZ_JAGSPD010000003.1 coordinate 122,752, forward strand.
GGTATTGTAGCACACAGTTTTAAAAAGCCTACAGAACTAGAGCTCAAGCACGATTATCTTTGGAGACATTATATTGCCTTGCCAGCAAGGGGTAAGTTTGGGATTTTCAACAGAACACATTATGAAAATGTTTTGGTAACTCGTGTTCATCCCAATTATTTGATGTACGAAAACATGCCGGGCATTGATAGTTTAGATGATGTTGACGAAGCTTTTTGGGATAGACGATTTAATGAAATCAATAATTTTGAAAAACATATCGCTGATAACGGCACCATTATATTTAAGTTTTTCTTAAATCTGTCAAAAGACGAGCAAAAGCATAGATTGTTAAGACGATTGAATAGACCGGATAAGCAATGGAAGTTTTCTGCTGATGATTTAGAAGAGCGTAAGTTGTGGGATACGTATCAAAATTGCTACGAGGATGTTTTAAATAGAAGCTCTAAACCAAATGCGCCATGGTTTAATATTCCCGCTGATGATAAGCCTACAGCACGTTATATTGTGGCAAAAATTCTTTATGATACATTAAAAATGTATAAAGATATTAAAGAGCCAGAATTGCCTACCAAGGAAAAAGCTAATATAGATTCATATAAACAGGAATTGGAAAATGAAGATTAAACTATTTACAATACTTCTATTAGGCTTTTTTGCTTTTAATTATAGTCAAACGGATGAGGCTGTCTTAAAAACAGTATATAAAACATCACTCACCAATGGTAAAAGCTATGAGTGGTTAGATTATTTATCTAACACTATCGGCGGAAGACTTTCGGGTTCAACTAACGCAGAGCTTGCCGTTCAATACACCAAAAAAGAACTTGAAAAGTTGGGGTTGGACAAAGTGTGGCTACAACCTGTAATGGTGCCTAAATGGGTAAGAGGTGAAAAGGAAATGGCTTATTTTGAAAGCTCTGGTTCAATAAATAAAGTCAATATTTGTGCATTGGGAGGTTCAGTAGCGACACCAGAAAAAGGTGTTAAAGCTCAAGTTATTGAAGTTGCAACTTACAAAGATTTAGAAAAGTTGGGTAAGGAAAAGGTGCAAGGCAAGATTGTATTTATAAATAAAGCATTGCAACCCGAACTTATCAATACGTTTGAAGCTTATGGAGGTTGTTCGTCAGAGCGTTACAGAGGCGCAGCTGAAGCAGCTAAATTTGGTGCTGTCGGAACCGTGGTACGCTCTTTAAGCTCTCGTCAAGATGATTATCCACATACAGGTAGTATGAGTTACGGGGATTTGCCCGTAGCGCAACGTATTCCATCAGCAGCGATAAGTACCAACGATGCTGTAAAGCTGAGCGAAGCTTTAAAAAAGGATAAAAATCTAGAGTTTTTCTTCGAGATGAGTTGTCAGAAATTTGATGACGTACAATCCTATAATGTGATTGGAGAAATTACAGGAAGCGAGTTTCCTAACGAATACATCATTGTGGGAGGACATTTAGATTCTTGGGATTTAGGTGACGGAGCGCATGATGATGGTGCAGGAGTGGTACAGTCTATGGACGTATTGCGCTTATTAAAAGAAAGTGGTATAAAGCCCAAACGTAGTATTCGTGTGGTTTTATTTATGAATGAAGAAAACGGATTGCGTGGTGGACGAAAATATGCCGAAGTGGCCAACGAAAAAGACGAGAAGCATATTTTTGCTCTAGAAAGCGATTCAGGAGGTTTTACGCCTAGAGGGTTCAGCTTTGATTGTAGTGAGTTGATGTTGTCTAAAATTCAGGCATGGAAACCTTTATTTAAGCCTTACTTAATCCACTATTTTGAAAAAGGCTACAGTGGTGCAGATATTGGACCACTAAAGAACAATGATATAGTTTTAGCGGGTTTACGACCTGACTCACAGCGTTATTTTGACCATCATCACGCTGCCAATGACACCTTTGAACATGTTAACAAACGCGAGTTGGAATTAGGTGCTGCTACTATGACCGCTTTGGTGTTTTTAGTCGATAAGTATGGTGTAGAGACCATAACCAATGAGCAAGAAATTAAAGACTGATAAACAGAACACATTACAAAAGCCGATAACAAGCATTTGGTAAACAAAGGTCAATGTAACCAGTATAAATAACAAAAACAGGTTGTTAAAAATTTACACAAATGAAGTACTTACTGTTTATTATTACTGTAATTATATCAACTGCAAGTGTCGCACAAGAAACTTTACAAAACGAACTACCTTATTACGAAGTTCCAGACTATCCTGAAAAATTTACAGCAGGCACAATGGCAGCTCGTATGGTTGATGCTCTTGGTTTTCGGTTTTATTGGTCAACGGATAGTTTAACAGAAAAAGATTTGGTATACAAAGCCAATGAAGATGGTCGTTCTACTGAGGAGACCATCAAACATATTCATGACTTGTCCAAAATTATTGTCAATTCAACACTTAAAAAACAAAATACCAGAATAGAAGAAGCATTATCTTATGAAGAAATGAGAGCAAAAACGCTTAATAATCTTAAAACTGCTGCAGATATTCTAAGAGAAAGCGATGATATTTCACAATACAAAATCATTTTTGGAGAGCGAGAAATTCCGTTTTGGAACCAAGTAAATGGGCCAATAGCTGATGCCATTTGGCATTGTGGGCAAATTGTAATTTATAGACGTACAACAGGAAACCCTATTAACCCGAAAGTGAATCATTTTTCAGGAAAGGTAGGTGAATAATTATTGTAGTCTTTTATAATATTTTCCCTGTTTCAATTTTTTACGTTTTTGCCCTTTAAAGTAAAAAAGTAAAAAGGTATCGATATGCCTCCAGATTTGTACATTACCAAGTGCAGATGTGGTTTAGTGGTAAAACCTGTCATACCAGAAATTGCAATAGCTTGTCCGACTTCAACTTTGTCACCAAAGTCCACTAGCGCACCATTAAAATCTAAATGCACATAATGTGCCATGGTACCATCATTGTGCAGAATTAAAACTTTATTGCCTTTATCAATACATTTTCTGCTTTTGCAATATTCATTAGAATCTTCTTTTACAAAAAATACAATGCCACCTCTAGCTGCTGTAATTGTATCTCCAATTTTTGTTCCGAAATCTATGGCGTACTTTGAGTGCGGTTTATTATGCGAAAATTTTCCACCAAAAGACTGAATGATTTTATACTTCTTGCCCTTTGGGTAAGGTAAGGTATAGCGGTAGTTCTTATCAATATTACTGTTGGGATCTCCAAAATTTGCTTTAAATTTTATATAGGATTTAACGTTTATCTTAGTTGTATCTTCAATCTTATTGATAGGGATGACCAAAGCATTTTTTAGTGTGTCATTATATTTTAGAAGACCATAAGTATTTACTTTTATGATAGATTTTGTTGAATCTAAAGGATGTAAATTCATTTCCATAGATGCATAGAAAGGATTGATAAAATCCAAATGGATGGAATCCTTAATTACCCGTTTAGAGATCTTTATGTTTTGTGCTGTCACATTGTGACTAAAATAAATTAATAAAAACAAAAGCAGTAGTTTTTTCATGCATTAAAGAGTAGCGTTAGGTTAAATTATTATATATATATGATATTTTAAACCATTATTATTTCGAGGTTTCTAAACGTTTGTTAATTCTTTCGATTAATGTAATTGCATTCCTCTTATATTGCTGTGCAACACCAAGGTGGTTGCCAACTGCTAGCATGGCATGGAAAGCCACGCGCTTTTTGTAATCTTCACTTGATGTGTAGTAGGTAATGATTTCGTCCGTTATATTGTTTTGAGCCAAGTCAATAAACCATGGGAATTTTTCGAATTCATTGAAGTTTTTCATTACTACAGATTCCATACGATCGTTGTTTTTTTCTATTGCTGGTGCGAATACCGAATAGAATTGCGTAATATCTGCAATTAAACTATCTTTTTCAGATTGACTCAGGTCTGTTAAGTTTTTTAGCTGCACAATACCTTTATTCTGAATAGAGAATGGTTGATAAAACGTCACCAAATTTAAACAAGCTAAGCAATCTTTATAATTAGTTTTGGTGATTTTATTCTCTAGAATTTTTTTGCTATTTTCCATATTGGTTTTATAATATTCAATGACAACATTGGCAGATGTAGTGTCTGTTTCTAAGTCATAAGCTATTGCCTTTAATGTAGTGTTTATTTTAGATTTTAGTTTTCGGTCTTCATTCCAATTATTAACATATAAGGCTAACAAAATACCAATCATTACCAGAATAATTTCTCCAATGGCATAAAGCAGATAGCTGCTTACTTTATTCGAAAAGAATTTTCTTCTAATTTTTTTAAAAATACTAATCATAGTTTCTTCTTATTTTTCCTTTTCATTTTCTTGTTTCATTTTAATATACCTAGATACCAAACGCACACCTAATCTTGCAAAAAGAATTATAGCTATTATCATAACTATATCAAATCCAGTCATCTGTCGTCATATTAAGAAGGTAAGTTGGGTTGGCAAGAACTAAGTTAGCAAAAGAAAATGAACCGAGGGGAAATCTGTAGAATTTTATTATTGTACAAAACGCAGGTCATTATTAATATATAGAAGTTGTTTAATTTGTCCGCTTGTATTTTTTATCCTGTTTTAGGATTTTTCTTTTATAACCTTTAAAGTACACAGGAATAGCAATATCATCTTCTTTCCTAACAACAAAGTGCAAATGAGGTCCGCCAGAATAACCTGTATTACCAGAAATACCAATAGCTTCTCCCGCTTTTACAATATCACCTTCGTTAACCATTACTCCGTTAAAATCTAAATGTACATAATTACTATAAGTACCATCACTGTGCATCAAAACTATTTTATTGGCTTTACGTATATAGTCTTTTCCTCCACTTTTTTTAAAATGACTAATGGTTTTGACCACAATTCCTCCTCTTGCAGCACATACTGTATCTCCAATTTTTAAATTAAAATCAATTGCATATTTGGATTTTATAGAATTATGGGATTTTTTACCATTAAACGATTGTGTAACTTTATACTTTTTGCCTTTGGAAAAAGGAAGTGTGTATAGATAATCTAAATCTGGTTTTATCGTTTTTGGATCACCATACACAGAATAAAACTTTATATATGATCCAAATTTAAAATCACTCGAATCAGGAATTTTTAATTTAGGAATTGCAATAACATTAATTAAAGAGTCCTTGGGAGGCAATATGCTGTATGGTTCAACTCTAATAAACTTTTTGAGACTATCTCTTGCTTCTAGCGTTATTTTAATTGGAGTATAGGTGTTGTTTATTAAATTGATGTGTAATGAGTCCTTAGAATCTTTTTTAGTATAGCTTACATCTTGCGCTAAAGCTTGGTATGTGAAAAACAGAAAAAGTATTAAAAGCGTTGAATTATTTTTTGCCATCGGTAAAAGTATGATTCATATATAAGATTGCATTTTATACCGATTGTTACAAAAAAAGCATTACAATTTGTAATGCTTTCAACTTTTATAGACTCATCTCTATTTGATTATTCAATATATCATTAAAAGTTTCCCGCTTTCTGATAAGATGCGGCTTTCCCTTATAAATTAATACTTCAGCCGGTCTGTAGCGTGAATTGTAATTGCTGGCCATGGTAAAGCAATAAGCACCGGCATTTTTAAAGCAAAGTATATCTCCTTCGTTAATTTCATTTATCCTTCTATTGTTGGCAAACGTGTCGGTCTCACAGATGTAACCCACTATAGAATAAAAACGTTCTCTTCCTTTCGGATTCGAAATATTAATAATTTCATGCTGAGAACCATAAAGCATTGGGCGTATTAAATGGTTAAAACCAGAATCTATCTGAGCAAAAACTGTTGACGTGGTCTGTTTTACCACATTAACTTTAGCTAAAAACACTCCAGCTTCACTAACTAAGAATTTACCGGGCTCAAAAGCTAGGGTTAATTCCTTTCCGTAGTCTTTGCAGAATTCGTTGAAACGTTTCGATAGTTTTTCTCCCAACTCTTCCACATTGGTTTCAATATCACCAGTTTTATAAGGTACTTTAAATCCTGAGCCAAAATCTATAAAATCTAAATTTTTAAAATGCTTAGCAGTTTCAAACAGGATTTCACTGGCATATAAAAAGACATCGATATCTAAAATATCACTCCCAGTATGCATATGTATGCCATTAATATTCATGTTTGTATTTTCAACAATACGTAGTAATAAGGGCATCTGGTGTATTGAAATTCCAAATTTGCTGTCAATATGCCCAACGGAAATGTTAGTATTTCCACCAGCCATAACATGGGGATTTATTCTAATACATACAGGAATATTGGGATGCTTTGTACCAAACTGTTCTAGGATAGAAAGATTATCAATATTTATCTGTACACCAAGCTTAGAAACGGTTTCAATCTCTTCTAAGGAAACACCATTGGGTGTGTAAATTATGCTTTCTGGTTTAAAGCCAGCTTTTAAGCCTAATTGTACTTCCTGTATAGAAACGGTATCCAACCCAGATCCAAGAGAATTAAATAGCTTTAATACAGAAACATTAGAAAGTGCTTTTACCGCATAGTTGAGCTTTAAGTGTTTTACTTTTCCAAAAGCATTGGTCAAACGCTTGTACTGAGCAATTATAGTTTCGGCATCATAAACGTAAATAGGGCTACCGTGCTCTTTAGCAATCTGTAGGAGGGTTCTATTCTTCATGTTTTATTTCAATTTTTTCGAGTTCAAAACTATAATTTCTTAGGATTTAAAAAATGAAATCATTAAGATTTTACTAATTTTGCACAAATTGTTAAATAATAAACAATAATGAAAACCATTTCATCATGTGTAGAAGACATAATTGCCTCAAAACCATTTATTGAAGAGGCGCTTAATGAGCAAATCATTAACTTCTCCGCACTTGCTAGTAATTTGCAAATGCCTGTATCTAAAATGCTTCGAAAGGACGTAAAGACCGGCGCAATAATGATGGCCTTGCGACGTTATAACCAACCCATTAATGCAAGCACTTCAATAAGATTGAAGCATGTGTTTAATAATTTGGGAGACATTACGGTACGATCAGGCTTAAGTGATTTTACTTTTAAAAACTCTAAAACCTTAATTAATTGTAATACCAAGGTTTTGGATAGCGTAAACTTAAAGGATCATATCTTCTATGCTTTTACCCGTGGTATTTATGAAAGTAATATTGTAATATCCAGTTCAGAAAAAATCACGGTTCTAAATGAATTTAAGGATGAAGAGCAAATCGGTTTGCAAGAAAACTTATCTGCTATAACGATATCTCTTCCAAAGGAAAATTCAAAAGTTGTCGGTCTGTATTATCATATTTTCAAGAGGTTAGCTTGGGAAGGTGTTACGCTTTATGAAGTCATTTCTACAACTAATGAATTTACGGTTTTAGTAGAAGATAATCTTGTTGATAAGGCATTTTCTGTGATAAAATGCTTAAAACAATAATATATCCAATAATAGTTTTTAAAATATTGGTAATACGATTATGGTTGATTATTTTTGTGCCACGAAATAAATTTTAGAGATTTCCTTGGTTAAGGAAACTATAAATAGACTATTTATTATGAATTTACACGAATATCAAGGAAAAGAATTATTAAGCAGTTTTGGAGTACGTATACAACGTGGCATTGTTGCTCAAACCGCTGATGAAGCTGTAGCTGCTGCTAAAAAATTAACAGAGGAAACTGGTACAGGTTGGCACGTTATTAAAGCACAAGTGCATGCAGGTGGACGTGGAAAAGGTGGTGGTGTTAAGCTAGCTAAGAACTTAGATGAGGTTAAAGATATAGCAGGACAAATCATTGGTATGAATTTGGTTACACCCCAAACCTCAGCTGAAGGTAAAAAAGTACACCAAGTGTTAATTGCAGAAGATGTTTATTATCCTGGGGATAATGAGCCTGAAGAGTATTATATGTCCGTGCTTTTAAATAGAGCTAATGGTAAAAATATGATTATGTATTCTACAGAAGGTGGAATGGATATCGAAACCGTTGCTGAAGAAACCCCACATTTAATTTTTACCGAAGAAATTGATCCCGCATTAGGACTTCTTGGCTTCCAAGCACGTCGTGTGGCATTTAACTTAGGGCTTTCTGGGACTGCATTTAAGGAAATGACAAAATTTGTTTCGGCATTGTATACGGCATACGTAAAGTCTGATGCATCTTTATTTGAAATTAATCCGGTTTTAAAAACCAGTGACGATAAAATAATGGCGGTAGATTCTAAAGTAACTTTAGATGCCAATGCCTTATTTAGACACAAAGATTTAGCTGCATTACGAGATAAGCGTGAAGAAAACCCTATTGAAGTTGAAGCTGGTGAATTGGGACTTAACTATGTAGATCTAGATGGTAACGTTGGTTGTATGGTAAATGGTGCTGGTTTGGCAATGGCAACGATGGATTTGATTAAGCAAGCAGGTGGTGAGCCGGCCAACTTTTTAGATGTTGGTGGTACAGCTGATGCGGCTAGAGTAGAAGCGGCTTTTAAGATTATTTTAAAAGATCCTGCCGTAAAAGCTATTCTTATTAATATTTTTGGTGGAATTGTACGTTGCGATCGTGTAGCGCAAGGTGTTATTGATGCCTATAAAAACATGGGTAATATTAATGTGCCAATTATTGTACGTTTGCAAGGTACCAATGCAGATATTGCTAAAGAGTTGATAGATAATTCTGGCTTAGATGTATTGAGTGCTACAGAGTTTCAAGAGGCTGCTGATAAAGTACAAACTGTACTTTCTTAGTCATAAGGTTTCATACATATATTTAAAAAATGCGTCTTATATTAAGGCGCATTTTTTATAAATGCAATCCACACTCTGTCTTAGGGTTATTGTTCCAGCGTCCACTACGATCTTCCCCGGGCACCGTGCAGTGTGTACACCCAATAGAATGATAACCTTTAGCTACAAGTGGGTGAAATGGTAAGTTATGCGCTTCAATATATTGATCGCGTTGTGCCTTTGTAACGTCTAGTAGCGGATAAAATTTAATGATGTCCCCGCGACGCTCAAATATATCTAAAGTAGATCGGTGGTCACTCTGCCATTCCATAAGTCCAGACATCCAAATCTTATAATTTTGCTTTATAAGATCCAAAGGTTTTACTTTATTAATGGAACAGCAAAAATCAGGGTTTTTTCTCCATGTTTTATCTTTTGATGTAAACTCATGTTCTTCCTTTATAGCAGAAATAGAGGTCACATTGAGCTTGTATTTCTTCTCCAGCTCGGACTTGTAAGTAAGTGTATCATCAAAGTGATAGCCAGTATCGATAAAAAATACCTCTTGCTGAGTGTTGATGTCTGAAACCAATTTTAATAAAAACGCTGAAGTCGCAGCAAAAGAACTGGTAAGCATTATATCAGTAATTTCAAAGTCAGCATACAATTGTTTAATACGCTGCCTAGCTGTTAAGGGTTTGTATTTTGTATTTAGATTCTCAATGTCCTTTGCGGAAATACCTAACAATGGCGAAAGATTTGAGGTTGTTTCAAACATCTATTTAATAATAATTAGAGACTGCAAGTTATATGCTTAAGCTATAACAAAAAAATTGCGACTTTATTTTTGTGAAGTTGATAATTTAAGATGTCTTTTTTTGCTTTTTTGGCATTGGTCCTCGTAAATGAATGATAAGTCCATTAAGGAAGTTCCTTAGAATCTGATCCCCACATTCCATATACTTTGGGTGGTCTTCTCTTCTAAAAAATGCATTGAGTTCACTTTTAGAAATTCTGAAGTCAACAAGCTCTAATATCTTCACGATATCCTCGTCTCTTAATTTATGCGCTACTCTTAATTTCTTAAATATGTCGTTGTTTGTCATGTATTTATATTAGTCGTTAGTGATTAATTGTGTGTTGTTGTATGTTAGCCATTGGTATGCATTTGGGAAATGAGACTTCCACAAAGCTTCATTATGTTTGCCTCCTTCTATGATATGGTTTTCAATATGTTCTGCGTTTACACCTTTGGATTTTAATAATTCTACCATACGTTGATGATCGGGTACCATAGATTCTCCTTCGTCACTTCCGACCAAAAAATAAAATCGCGAAGATTTTGGTATTTCAGTAGTTTTAACCAGATCGTAGATGTTTTCACTAAACCAAAACGATGCTGAAAACACTCCTGCTTTTCCAAAAGTATCAGGATATTTTATCGTTGCATAAAATGAGATTAAACCACCCAATGAAGCACCAAAGATAGTTGTATGCTCAGCCTTAGGCTTTGTTCTGTAAGTAACATCCACATGAGGCTTTAACGTATTTTTTATAAAGGTGAGATAGGCATCTCCTTTTCCACCTCCATATTTTTCATTGGTATAAGGTGATAATTCATCGAGACGTTTTTTATTGCCGTGCTCAATGCCAATGATGATACTTTTATGCTCAGTAAGTTGGTCCATGTATTCATCAATTCCCCATTCTCCTATATAAGAAGTTTCATCATCAAATAAGTTTTGAGCATCATTCATATACACAACAGGATACGATTTTTGGGAATTTTGATAATCTTTGGGCAAATACACCCAAATCGTCTTTAGTGTATCTAACTGCGGAGCTGCGATAGTGAATTTTGTAATCTGTTTAGACGCAGTGCTTTGCGCTTGAATTGTGTTAAAGAAAAACACAAAAAATAAGATGTAAAAAATCTTCAATCTCATATTATTAGTAGCGTTTAATATTGATAAAAGTTGAATAATGTCGATTAAATACGTTTAAGTTTTCGACAAGATACATTATATCAACGACAATAAAATAATGTACCTCGTTAACTTTACACTATAAAATAATTCCCTCAAAATATGATTAACCGAGCTGAAAAATTGAGCTTGCTATCAGAGATGATTGCTTTTGCCCAAACAGATGAAAATATAAAATCCATTGAATATAACTTCCTATTTAGTATCGCTAAGCAACTAGATATATCTAAAGAAGATTTTGAATACCTTTTTAATCATCCCGTTACCTATGTGCATTTAAAATCGCATAGCGAACGTATTGTACAATTTCACAGATTGGTACTTCTAATGAACTTAGACCATAAGGTATCGCATAAGCAATTGGTAAAAATTCACAACTTTGGATTGCGAATGGGCTTAAGCCATGAGTCTATTAATCGTGTTCTCGATTTAATGGATAGCTTCCCTAATAAAATTGTTCCTCCCGATTTTTTAATTGATATATTTAAGGTTCAGTATAATTAGTATTCAGTTGCAGTTTTAAGTAAATAAAAAAAGCACTGTCATAGCTAGGGCGCAGGATGCGGCAATCCCATCATGATTTTACTTTTAACTTTTCAAGTTTTTCTTGATAAGCTGTAATTTCATCTCTAAAACGTGCCGCTTCCATAAAGTCTAAAGCTTTAGCTGCCTGTTCCATTTGTTTACGTTTTTCTCGTATTTTCTTTTCGAGCTGCGATTTTGTTAAATATTTACTCTCGGGTTCGGCAGCGAGTTTGGCTTCCAATTCTGTTCTATAGGTACTCACAGAGTTTTTTGCCAATGCACTGTCTAAGCTTTTATTTAAGGCCTTAGGTGTGATGTTATGCTTGGTGTTATAGGCAATTTGCTTTTCGCGTCGGTACTCGGTTTCATCAATAGTTTTTTGCATGCTTTTGGTAATTTTATCCGCATACATAATCGCCTTTCCATTAAGATTTCTTGCTGCTCTACCAACAGTTTGCGTTAAAGAGCGATTAGAACGTAGAAAGCCTTCCTTATCTGCATCTAGAATAGCGACTAAAGACACTTCTGGTAGATCCAATCCTTCACGAAGCAGGTTAACACCTACCAAAACATCAAAAATACCTTTACGCAAATCTTGCATTATTTCTACACGCTCAAGTGTATCAACATCACTGTGAATATAACGACAACGAATTGAAATTCGAGTTAAATATTTTACTAATTCCTCAGCCATTCTTTTGGTTAAAGTCGTCACCAAAGTACGTTCGTCTTTTTCCACACGTTCTTGAATTTCTTCAATCAAATCATCAATCTGGTTCAAACTTGGGCGTACTTCTATAATCGGATCTAATAATCCTGTTGGACGAATAACTTGCTCGACATAAACACCTCCTGTTTTTTGCATTTCGTAATCCGCAGGTGTAGCACTGACATAAATTACTTGATTTTGTAAGGCTTCAAATTCTTCAAATTTTAAAGGCCTATTGTCCATAGCTGCTGGTAAACGGAAACCATATTCTACTAAATTCTCTTTACGGCTTCGATCTCCACCATACATAGCATGAACTTGAGAAATAGTGACGTGGCTTTCGTCAACTACCATTAAATAATCATCTGGAAAATAATCTAGTAAACAGAATGGTCGTGTACCTGGAGCTCTGCCATCTAAGTAACGCGAATAGTTTTCGATACCAGAGCAATAGCCCAATTCCCTAATCATTTCTAAATCAAATTCCGTACGTTCTTTAAGGCGTTTCGCTTCGAGGTGTTTACCAATATCCTTAAAATAATCGTGCTGCTTTACCAAATCATCTTGAATGTCTTTTATGGCACCATTAAGCACATCTGGAGACGTAACGAACATATTTGCGGGATAAATATTTAAACGGTCATAGCGTTCTATAATTTCATTGGTATGCGCATCAAAGGCTTCTATTTCTTCAATTTCATCTCCAAAGAAGTGGATTCTAAAGGCATTATCGGAATAGCCTGGAAACACATCAACTGTATCTCCTTTAATTCTAAAGTTTCCATTTTTAAATTCTGCTTCAGTTCTTGAATACAAACCTTGTACGAGCTGATGTAATAATTTAGTGCGTGATATGACTTGGTCGCGTTCGATTGTAATTACATTTTTTTGAAACTCAACTGGATTTCCTATACCGTATAAACAAGACACAGAAGCCACTACCAACACATCGCGACGGCCAGAAAGCAGGGAAGATGTAGTACTTAAACGCATCTTCTCAATTTCTTCATTTATGGATAAGTCTTTTTCGATATAGACACCAGAAACAGGAATATAGGCTTCGGGTTGGTAATAATCGTAATAGGACACAAAATACTCTACAGCATTATCGGGAAAAAACTGTTTAAACTCAGAATATAACTGTGCGGCTAAGGTTTTGTTATGTGCTAAAACCAATGTTGGTCGTTGCACTTCTTCTATTACATTGGCAACCGTAAAGGTCTTACCTGAGCCTGTTACACCAAGTAGGGTTTGATATCTTTCTTTACTCTCAATGCCCTCGGCTAATTGTTTTATAGCTTCTGGTTGATCGCCTGTAGGTTGAAATTCTGATTCAATTTTAAAACGCATATTGCAAAGTTACGATAAAGATTATCAGAAATCAATCAGCGTCTAAGCGCAAAATGACCAGTGTAAGTTTTGCCATCTAAAAATTTAACGATATACCAATAATCATCACTAGGAAGGCTCTGACCATTGTAGGTGCCATCCCATCCCGAATTTAAAACAGTCTGCTGTGCAATCAACTTCCCATAGCGATTAAAAATCTGAACCTTTTCTATTTGACTAAATTGGTCATTGGTACCAATAATTTCCCAAACATCGTTGTCGTCGTCGCCATTTGGAGTAAAGAACTTCGGGATACCAATAACAGAAATGGTTTCTTCTACTATTCCACAACCATTTCTGTCCCTTACATAAATACTATGTTCACCTTCAGATACGTCAGTAAATACATTGCTTTCTTGATAAAAGCCATCTATATCATCTATAGCATACTCGTAAAAACCTCCTCCTGAAACATTTACAGTAATGGTATTATTTGGGGCAATACCTTCTATGATTATATTCTCTATTATTGCAGTTTCAGATGCGCTTACCGTAATAGTTCTACTAGATGAGCAACCATTGGGATCTGTAACAATAACGGTGTAAGTTCCGGTTTCGTTTACTTCGTTAAAAGACGTGTCGACATCAGTTAGTGTACCATTAAAGTACCATTCGTAGTAATAGTTATTTGGTAGATCATCTATCACACCTCCCATAAGTGTAATGGTTTCAGGAAACGTGTTTAAGCAATAAAGAACTGATTCATCTGCTTCTAATAAAGGAGTGTAAAGTACTTCCAAGTTTACCGTAGAAATGCTAAAGCATTGATTGTTACTTTTAATTTTTACGAATATAATTTGAGCATCCGCTGTTGTATTGGTGTAATTATTCGGAAGCGGATTTGTTTCACTAAAAGCATCTGCTTCGGTTTCATAATAATTGACTTGCGCACCGATTGGAATTTGATTTAGAATTGAAGTCTCAATACCGTTTAAAGAAAATTCGGCAAAACCATCTATATTGTCTCCATCACAAGCTTCTAAATTTGGAATGGTGATAACATTATTTGAAGTTTGTAATTCTAATGCAACAACATCGAAACAATTGGCTTGATTGACAATACGTGCATATACCGTTTGAAAAGGCACTGTGTTTTGAAAACTAGCTGGGTTGGTAATCGGATTGTTATTATCTCTAGCTTCATTTTCAGTGAGAAAGAAATTTGATATACCTAAACTATTATCGTTATTGGTTAAATCACTTTCAGCATCAAAAAGATTATATGTGCTCAATCCGTCAGTATCGACGTCGCATTCAATTAAGATAGCATCTTGGGCTACTGGTACAGGTGCATATTCAATAACTACTTCACCGTAAGAAATACAGTTAGTATTGAGTCCTACTTCTACAGTATAAGTTCCTGGTTGTGTTACTTCATAAACACCACAATCTGTACAATTACTTGGTGAAGACTGTACTAATATACCGTCTCTAAACCAATTGTAAGAAGGTGTGCCAACTTGGTTGCTCGCATTAAGCTGTAAAGTTTCTCCTTCGCATAAGGCATTGCCTGTTGCAATGAGTCGATCTTGACCTAAGTCTGTAGATAACTCAAAACTTCCTGCTTCTAAAAATACAGCCGAATCAAAACGAAAATTTTGCTCGTCCGCAATAACCAATTTTACATGATAAGATTGGTTAGGTATTACATTAGCTGTAGCAGTGAGTACTGCAGTTTGTCCATTAAAGTTTATTGGTGAATTAACACCATTATAACTACCAAAATAAGTTTCATTTTGTGGTGGACAAGATCCCGGTACTCCTGGAGTAACTGTTGTTGCCTTTACCGGAATATTAGTGCCAGGTACTAATGCAATATTTTGATATGGATTTTGGCTAGAAGTTGGGCGAATTAAAAACCCAAATAAATCTGAAAATTGACAACTATTTGGGTTGTTCTCTTGATATTCTTCGGAAGCAAAAAGGTATCTAAAACTTACTTGTGATGCCACAGATGTAAAATCGAATTCCAAAATAGTAGCATTGAAGGTATTGGCTTCATTAAGTGCTATCTCTAATTCTGTATCACCTTGCCAATTTGGGGCATTATCATCACTCAAGTTATCATTTGGGCCTGGTACATTTGCCAACCGACCTGTACTCATTACAATGCCACTTTGAAAAGGAAAATTGGTTCCTGCTGCATTAAAAAAACCATAGCTTTGATCCGCACCTCCAAAATTACCTCCAGAGACATTTGTAACAACTACATTAGTGATACAATCACTATCAATAAGTATATCTTCTATAAGCTGTTGCGGACTATAGGTTTGACTATCTACTGTTATATTCTGAGAATAATTCAGTAGAGATAAAAGCATAATGAAAAATGAGATTTTATATTTCATCTTGTCTTATAAAGGAGTGCAAAGATAAGCATACTATATAGACTAAATTTTGAATAAGAGGTTAAAGAAATTTAAGATATGCACATTATCTTCTTAAGGCAAAATGACCTTTAACTTCAAACGATTCATTACCTCGTCTTACTTCTGCAACAAACCAATAGTCACTAGCAGGTAGCTTACTCCCGTTTAAAGTACCATCCCATCCAGGAGTATTATGCCTTAATGTTGTTAGGTGTTTGCCGTAACGGTTAAAGATATGAATAATCGTCCCTGGTAAAGTTTCTATACCAACGATATGCCATCTATCAAACTGGCCGTCATTATTTGGGGTCATATGTTTTGGTATGTCAATAACTAAAACATCTCTTGTGACTTGCGAACAGCCATTTAAATCTATAATAGTAATGGTATGGTAACCCATGGCCACATTTTCGAACACATTAGATTCTTGTGGTTCACCATCATCTAACTGATAAAGGTAATTGCCTATACCACTAATAGTTATGGTGATGTTATTTGGGTCTGAGAAATCAACAACCTCTGTGGACTCAATTGTTGCAGCTTCAGATTCCGATACCGTAAAAACACGAGTGTTTTCACAACCAAACTCTGTGGTAACACTCACCCAATAAGTACCAATCTCCGTAATCTCTATTTCTGAAGTCGTTTCACCAGTTGACCATAAATATTGATCTGTCGTAATATTGGTATTGGCAGAAACCACCAACGGTAGGTTGTCTAAACAAATAACCTGATCTTCTATATCAATTACAGGTAATGGGTTTATTATGACCGAGAATTCTGTAGTAGCAAAACACCCTGTAGAATTGTTCTCAATTCTAGCAAATATAATTTCGCTATCAAAAGCAATATAATTTGTGTCTAATGCTGAATCGTTTTCGTTAGCTTGTGATTCGGTATTATGATAAGTAATGGTGAAATTTGAAGAATTTTGATCTCCTAAAATACTTGTGTTTTGCTGTATAAGATCAAACTCTAAAAGTCCATCAAAATCGTCATCACAAGCTGTCAGATCATTAGGTTGGTTTGCTATTGGTGCAGGATTTACATTTAGGTTAAATTCATGAACGGTGTAGCAATGTGTTGTACTAATTTCTACCCTAGCAAATAATGTGTCATTATTGCTTACATAAGTATAATTTAAATCCAGAGGGTTTGTATTTGCTAAAGCATCTGCTTCATTGGTATAATAGCTAAAGAGTATGTTAAAGTTTTCATCCATTATCACACTATTGATTTCACTTAAATCAAAGCTGTTATTCTCATTTTCACAAATATCATAAGATTGAAAATCGTTAATTACAGGAGGCATGTACACTAATAAGTCTATTGGCAACAGCGCAAAACAGTCTGAAATGGTATTGTTTATTTTAATGTAAACAGTTTGAGGGTTACTTGTATTAGTATAAGTTTCGGGGTTAGAAATAGCATTTACATCTACTTCAGCATCCTCAACACTCTCAAAATAAGTAATCTCTATATTATTTTGTCTTACGTCTAGAATGTCAAACTCTGTTTGGGTTAAATCAAATTCGGTTAAGCCATCATAATCATCATCACAGGCAGTAACTTGAGGAGATTCATTGACTTGTGGTATTTGTATGACGTTTAATTCAAAAGTAGTGATGGAATTACATATACTGCCATTATCTATCTGTACAAATATGGTCTGTGGGTTTGTGGTATTGGTATACTGAAGAGGCAAGGCGTCAACACTGTTTTCAGCATTAGAGAGCGATAGGTAAAATGTAACTGCTAAATTATCTGTAATGTCTTCTGAAATTTCATCGATTTTAGTAGATAAATCAAAAGCTTCAGAACCATCATTTTCTATATCATCACAAACAAACCAATCTGCTGGTTGATTAAAAACTGGGTTAGTGCCTACTTCTATTGTAAAGTTTGATGTACCATAACAATTTTGATCCGATAAATTTTCAACTCTAACAAAAATAGTTTGTGGATTGCTTGTATTTTGAAAGGCAACATCCTTATCAATGGCATTTGCACGGTTATCTGCATCCTCTTGATTTAGATAATATAAGACCTGTTTACCTGTTTGTCCATTCAAAATTTCTGCATCTTTAGTGTTGAATATAAAATCACTAAAACCATCACTATTATCCTCACAATTTTTATAGTTATCTATTGCAGAAAAAACAGGAGTTGTATTTACTGTGACATTCAATATTTCTATAGAAAGACAACCTGTTACTGTATTTTCAACTCTAATAAATAAGGTTTGGGTTTCTGCATTAAAGCCATTTTCATCTATAACAGCATTTGTACCGTTGTCTGCATCTTCTTGACTCGTATGAAAACTAATAGCTCTTTCATTGGTGCTACTTACGATTTCTGGAATAACGTCCGATAAATTTATGACTGAAAAACCATCTTGATTATCGTCGCATATAATAATATCTGATGGAGTAGAGGTGATGGGAGCTTCTAAAACTGTAATTTCAAAAGACGTAACATCAGAACACCCTGTTACATTCGATAAAATTCTTGGATAAACTCTGAATGGATTTGTGGTATTGGTATAAAAGTTTGGTAATTCGTTCGTATTGTTTAAAGCCTCATCTTCAGTAAGAAAATAGGTAACGCTAAAGTCGTCTTGAGCATCAGTAACTAAAATATCAAACTGCGATAAATCTGTTGTGGTAATTCCGTCTTGATCCTCATCACAAACGGATTGATTGATGATATTTTCAAATTCGGTAACTGGCGTAAGTGATAGTTCAATGTCTTCGATATCACTACAAGTTGGACTAAAAAGATTTATATAAATAATTTGTGGATTGCTTGTGGGCATAAAGGGAACCGTTTCATCTATTGGGTTCGTCTGATTATCCCTATCATTTTCGTTTAAGTAAAAGTCAATAGAAATATCTGGGATATCATTGATAATAGTTTCTGCTATTGACAAAAAGTTGAACGTTTCAAATCCATCATTATCAATATCACATTGAGAAAAATCTCTAATATTTGTGGCGGTAAGCAACAAATTGGTATGGATTTCAACTGGTGTTACCGACCCACAACCAGTAGTGTTGTCTTCAACTCTGATGTAGACAACCTGCTCTTCTATAATTATGTTAGTGTAATTGGTATCATCTAATATAGGGTTAGTGCCAGCTAGTGCATCTTCATTAGTTTCGTGAAACGTTACTGTAACATCAGTTAGACCTTGTAGTACATTTGGGATAATACTGGTTAAATCAAAATTTGCAAATCCATCATGATCTTGGTCGCAAGCGTCAATATAATGATCTTCAGTATTAATAATTGGGTTGCCTAAAACCGTAACATTTAAAGTTGTAGTACTAATACATCCTGTTTGCGGGTTTTGTACACTTACAAATACTTGTTCATTTGCATTAATGTTAACATAAGGCATGGATAACGGGTTAGAACCAGTTTCAGCATCTAAAGCCGTACTGTGATATGTCACAGCCAAATTGTTTTGCCCATTGGTAATTTCATCGTTTTTTATGTTTAAATCAATCGTAGTAAAACCATCAGCAGTTTGGTCATCACATACATTTAGTGGTGTAGGATCTGTGATGGTTGGCAATGGGTTAACTCTTAGATTGAAAGTTGAAAATGCCAAACATCCATTATCAGTATCTTCAATTCTTACATGTATTAATTGTGGATTCGATGTGTTTTGAATTAGGCTTGAAATTGAATTACTGCCGGATTGAGCCTCAGCGTTGGTATAATGATAGGATATGGTATAATTTGAAGAAGGCACCGAAGCCAGGACTTCAGCATCTTTGGTTGATAAATCGAAAGTCTCAATGCCATCATTACTAATGTCATCACAGAGTTCATAATCCAAAATTGGATCAGAAGATTGTGTAGAGCTAAGCGTAATATTAATATCGTCTTCAATTATGCAAGCACTTTCTAATAGCGGAATTGAAATTTCAACACGGTAATTTCCGGTTTCTGTAACATCAAAAGTTGTTTGTGTCTCTGACGGAATAAGAACATTGTTGAAAAACCAAGCATAAGTAGCTTGAGGATTTCCAATATCTCCATTTAGTGTCACTTCGGTTGCACAGGTTGAAAAATCTTCTCCTAAATTCACAGAAGCATTAAAACTGTTGCCTTCAATAAAAACGGCAGAATCATAATTTTCATCAGTTTGATCGGCTATAATAAGTTTTATTTGATATTGCACATTTGGTTGAATTGAAGCTGTAGCAGAAAGTACAGTAGTTCTACCATTATAGTTGGTGTCTCCTATACTATAGCCTTCAAAAAATTCTGCATTTGAAGCGTTGCAAAAACCTACAATTTCTTCGTGAACCGTATTGGTATTCACAGGCGTGGTTGTTCCAGGCACCAATGCAATATTGGTATACGGATTACCAGAACCCGCTTCTCTAATCAAAAAGGCAAAACCGTCTGAGTACTCACATGGAAAATTACCAAAATACTCTTCTGATGCTAATATGTAATTGAATTGGATTTGGTTAGAAATAGATGTAAAATTAAACTCAATGGATGTGGCGTTAAGAGTTTCTGTAATGCCCAAGGCGGTTTCTAAATCTGTATCAGTGGTCCAACTATTATTACCATCATTTAAAATGGTATCATTTTGTCCATTACCAGCAGCGCTAGCATCACCAGTTGTTAAGACGATTCCGTTCTCAAAAGGAAAGTTAGACGCTCCACGTTCAAAATAGCCAAAACTTCCTAAACCTATAGAGCTGCCGTTAGATGGAGAATTAATATTGGAGACTTCCACACAGCCTTGAATCAGTCTATTTTCAATTAAATCTTGGGCTGAAACTGTATTATCGACAGTTATCTGTTGTCCATAAGATAACCTGCAAATAATGCATAGGACTATGAAGAGGGAAGGTTTGATGCACTTCATATGTTAGGGTTAAGTTTTTAAGATACAAATAGAATTAGATTTGGGGCTAAAACCATTTTGTAGCTTGTAAAGTAAGTATAATAAAGATTAAACGCAAATAAAATACGATGAAATGCGCAAAACGTTAACATTTGATAACTTTTACTCTTATAAAACATTAAAAAAGACCTCAAAAAGAGGTCTTTTTCCCAAATTGAAATTTCGAAGCATTAGTGCCTCAATACATAATGCAATTTACCCGAAAACTCAATATCATAATATTTTATAATAAAAGTGTTTTATATCCTTAACTCTTAAAAAAATATAGCGTTTTTGAGGGGAGTATGTAAAAATTAGACGCAACTCTTAAAATTAAACTAAGCAATTGATATGTGCAAAAGAATAAGATGAATGCACAAAAAGATTAACATTTTCAATAATTTACGTACACCCAACCTACCATTGGTCGATAGTTGGGATCATTGAGGTTTAAAATATAATAATAAGTGCCAACAGGAACAGTATTACCATGGTTATTTAAACCTCTATTTATCTTGCCATACCAAGGTTTGTCGTTGTTGCCCTCGAAAATAATATCTCCATAACGGTTATAAACTTGAAGCTCATGCTCTGTAAAAATATTGTACAGCCCTTGAATATTGAACCAATCGTTATGTGTATCGTCATTTGGAGAAAAACCATCTGGTATATATGGCGGACAATTTTCTATAGTTAAGTCGAACTGAAAGATCTCGTAACAAGGAGGACTTTCTAACCTCACATAAATGGTTTCTGGATTGGTTATGTTGTTATAGTTACTTGGAATTAAAATGGCATTGGATACCGTTTCCAAGTCCTCTAAAGAAAGGAAGAAAGAAATATTATCTTCAGTATAGCTTATATCAGTTAAAGCTTCAAATAGATTATATGTTGAGGTTTCAAAACCTTCATTACAGTCAATTAGAAATTGAAGTGTAACGATATCTGGTATAACAAGCAATTCAATGTCTGCAAGATTTACATTGTTAACTTCATTCGTTTCTGTAATAGTTCCTCCTGTAATACCATCATCATCTACAATAGCTATAATGATTAAACTAGAATCGGAACCTTCGGGTATGGTAACGCTTATGGAACTACTTTCACTTTCGCCTATGGGAATTACATTTATGGTTTGGCTTTGTCCTAGTAAAAGTCCATCTAAATAAAAGGCAATGGGAGTATTGGCTGGCAGTGGAGCGGTACTGTTAAAGTTGTTGACGGTATAAAACAATTCAACATTACTATCTCCACAATTAACAATATAATCGTCGATATTTATAGTAGCATCAGGTAATTGGCTATTAAGGACAGTAATGATATTATTTATAATAATAAGATCGGCACTAAAAGTACCATTTTCATTTATTCCTCCAGTCGTTAGTTTAATAGATACAGAAGAGTCACCTACATTAATATTGTTCTCAATATCATAGACATCTAGGTCAGCATTATAAAATGTATTAGAATTGGTAAAAGTGTTTGTGCCATTAAAAGCATTGTCTGGTAGATTTAATGGTGGATTAGAAATTATATTTCCGTTAATGGATAACGATTCTCCATAGTTGAGATTATTATCTCCTTCCCAAGCAAGAAAACCAATTTTTGCATTTTCATTATCTATAACATTGACATTATCCAACGTTATCTCCAACTCTTGCACATTGGCATTTATGATTTCTAGACCTTGATACAGGTTAATTTGATTCAATGGTAGGCTGCTATCTTCGTATATAATATAAATGCACCAACCTCCAAAATTTGTCTTTCTTTCACAAAACCCTGGATAAGTCAATAGATCTGATGATATATCCATATTGGAAAATTCATAGACACCATTGTCTTGATCTATTATAAGTTGAGTAATATCGGCATAATTAGAAAAATATTCTAGTTGACCATACAAAAAATCGTTATAAAATACACTATAAGTGGCTTGGCTAACAATAGGTGTGCCATTTAAGGAAACTTCAGGATCACCAGAACCAGAACCTGCCCAATACAAATAAGCCTTTATGATTTGATAATTAGAATCTAGACTCAATGTGGCTTCTGAAGATTCTAATATGTTACAAAATTCAGGTTCAGCTATATTGTTTTCATCAGGATTTAATGTATTACCAATAGCTGTATAGTCATATCTACCATTGAACTGTTGAAACAAAGATATGTCTTGTGCCTGTGCTGGAATAGTAATACCAAAAATTAGAATGCATAATATGTGTTTTGCGCTTTTCAAAGTTTTAGTTTGGTAGACTAAGTTAAGATATTTAATTCATCGTTTTAAAGTAAAATGGCTTGTAAATGTCCTACCATCCTGCAGGACCACCCTGAACCAGTAGTCGCTAGCGGGCATCCTTGCGCCATTGTACGTCCCGTCCCATCCCGGGCCAAGCGGGTTCAGCTTGGTCAGGAGCTTTCCGTAGCGGTCAAAGATATATATGCTTGAATTGGCCTGAAATTGGTTGGCAATGCCGTCGACCTGCCAAAAATCGTTGTCATCGTCGTTGTTCGGCGTGAAGAACTTGGGGAAACCGATCACGGATACCAGCTGCTCGGCAATGCCGCAGTTGTTCCTGTCGCGCACATAGACGGTGTACAGTCCCGGCCTTAGATTGTCAAAAACGTTCGAATCCTGGTACGGGCCGTTGATATCGTCCAGGGCATACTCATAGTCTCCCTCGCCGGTGGCAAAGACCGTTATGGAATTGTTGTCCGAGGCATCTATGATCTCAACGTTGGTTATGGTGGCGATATTGGAGGGCAGCACCGATATGGTCCTGTCCTTAGAGCATCCATTGGTATTGGTCACCCTTACGGTGTAGGTTCCCGGGGAGCTGACCTCGATGGTTGCGGTATCCTCACCCGTGGACCACTCGAAGAGGTAGTTGCTGGGCGAATCGTTGGTGATCCCCGCATCTAGCACAATGATCTGTGGGGAAAGGTTGAGGCAGTAGAGCGTCTCGAACTCTGTCTCTATGTCCGGCAGTTCAAAAACGGTAAGCTCAATCTCACTGATGCCATAGCAGGCGTTGGAATTTTCGACGCGCCCGTAGATGGTCTGGCCGTAGGGTGTTGTGTTGGTATAGTTGCTGCCGAGTGGATTGGTCTCCAACAGGGCATCGGTGTAGGTTTCGTAGTACTGGAGGTCCAGGCCAGCCGGTGCTCCCGCCAGTACGATGGGATTGGTATTGCTGAGGTCGAATGTAGCGATGCCATCCTCAGTGCCGTCGTCATCGCAGACCGAAATGCTGGCGTTGTTGGATGCGGTTGTGCTGACTTCCAGTGATACCTCACTGAAACTGACACAGCCCGTATTGGTGTTGGTGACCCTTGCATAAACAATCTGTGGGTTGAAGAAGTTTTCAAAGGCGTTACCATCAATACCATTCTCATCATTTTCGGCATCAACCTGAGATAGGTAATAGCTAACCGAGGCATTAGGGTCACTATCAGTAACGGCATCAGCAGCTTCGGTAATATTGAATGTTGTAAAACCTTCTGGAATACCATCCTCGTCACATTGTATTAATGAAACGTCATTGGCATTAGGTTTAGCGGCGACTACTATATCAAAAGTAGTGAAGCCAACACATCCACTATCAAGATCTTCAATACGAACAAAGATTTCTGTTGGTGTTGGAGCTGTGTTGGTGTAAATTGTTGGTAATGGAGCAGTATCCATTTCTGCATTAGCTAAATTTAAATGATAGCTGATATTATAATTGGCTCCTGGGATTCCATTTATAATTTCCTGTGTTTTAAAGTCAAAATCGAAAGTAGTAATGCCATTTTGGTCATCTCCATCTGTATCATCGTCACATAATTCGTAAGTCGTAGGTGTGTTAAAATTTGATAGTGTAGTGACATTAATAGTAACGTCATTAATAATAAAACAACCAGTTGTAGTGTTCTCAATCCTAATAAAAACAGCTTGACTAATACCTGATGTATTAAACACACTACCTATTGGATTTGCGTTGATATTAGCATCACTTTCCGAACTATGATAGGTTACAGCAATATCACTTTCTCCATTGACAATATCTTGGGTTAAACTTGTAAGGTTAACTTCGGTTATATTATCATTAAAGGGATCTAATCCATCACAAATATCGATACTTGGTAGAGTTGTAATACTGGGACTTGGTAAAATAGGGTTCGTTGGATTATCTGGAAATGTTGCTGTACCAGTCCAATCCAAAGAAAATGGGCTGTTACCTATTGGTCTGTCTACAACTAAAAAATAAGTTTCACCAGCAAGTACATCTAGATCACTTACAAAACTATCGCCATCTGCTCCTGGGCCTTCACTAGGACTTGGATCAGTAGAGTTCATCCCTGTTAAATTGTTTCCCTGATTTGCAGCAGCTGGATTTGTAGTAGAGCAACGAATAGCCTGACCTATATTTCCACAGGTTACATTTGGCCCAAAAAGAAAAAAATCATAATCTTCATTGATACTATTACTTCCTGGTGTTAGCGTGAAGGCTAAAGTACCAGATGTCGCTATGGTCACTTCGAGCCAAATACTATTGTTTTCTTGACTCGAACATGCATTTGAACCTGTTAATTCCTGCGAGCCTATTCCACTTACATCTAAGCTAAAACTAGAATTTCCACAAACGGTTACAGCATTTACGCAATCATTAGGCTCTTGACTATAGCTTACCTGCACGCAAAGGCACAAAAAACAAAGTAATACTAAAGATCTTGAAGAAATGTATGGTTTCAAATTCATCGTTTTAAAGTAAAATGGCTTGTAAATGTCCTACCATCCTGCAGGACCACCCTGAACCAGTAGTCGCTAGCGGGCATCCTTGCGCCATTGTACGTCCCGTCCCATCCCGGGCCAAGCGGGTTCAGCTTGGTCAGGAGCTTTCCGTAGCGGTCAAAGATATATATGCTTGAATTGGCCTGAAATTGGTTGGCAATGCCGTCGACCTGCCAAAAATCGTTGTCATCGTCGTTGTTCGGCGTGAAGAACTTGGGAAAACCGATCACGGATACCAGCTGCTCGGCAATGCCGCAGTTGTTCCTGTCGCGCACATAGACGGTGTACAGTCCCGGCCTTAGATTGTCAAAAACGTTCGAATCCTGGTACGGGCCGTTGATATCGTCCAGGGCATACTCATAGTCTCCCTCGCCGGTGGCAAAGACCGTTATGGAATTGTTGTCCGAGGCATCTATGATCTCAACGTTGGTTATGGTGGCGATATTGGAGGGCAGCACCGATATGGTCCTGTCCTTAGAGCATCCATTTGTATTGGTCACCCTTACGGTGTAGGTTCCCGGGGAGCTGACCTCGATGGTTGCGGTATCCTCACCCGTGGACCACTCGAAGAGGTAGTTGCTGGGCGAATCGTTGGTGATCCCCGCATCTAGCACAATGGTCTGTGGGGAAAGGTTGAGGCAGTATAGCGTCTCGAACTCTGTCTCTATGTCCGGCAGTTCAAAAACGGTAAGCTCAATCTCACTGATGCCATAGCAGGCGTTGGAATTTTCGACGCGCCCGTAGATGGTCTGGCCGTAGGGCGTTGTGTTGGTATAGTTGCTGCCGAGTGGATTGGTCTCCAACAGGGCATCGGTGTAGGTTTCGTAGTACTGGAGGTCCAGGCCAGCCGGTGCTCCCGCCAATACGATGGGATTGGTATTGCTGAGGTCGAATGTAGCGATGCCATCCTCAGTGCCGTCGTCATCGCAGACCGAAATGCTGGCGTTGTTGGATGCGGTTGTGCTGACTTCCAGTGATACCTCACTGAAACTGACACAGCCCGTATTGGTGTTGGTGACCCTTGCATAAACAATCTGTGGGTTGAAGAAGTTTTCAAAAGCATCAGCATTGATTTCGTTTTCTTCATTCTCTGCATCTGATTGAGATAGATAAAACGCTATACTTCTGTCTGCGGCATTAGCTGTAATTTCTTCAATAAATGGATGTATGTTGAATACTGTAAAACCTTCTGGAATACCATCTTCGTCGCATTGTATGATTGAAATATCATTGGCAATGGGTACATCATTTATAGTTATTTGGAAACTACCAGTGCTGTAGCACGTTGTGTTGGGGGTATTTTCGATTCTAACAAAAATAGTTTCATTAAATGCTGTGGTATTAGTGTAGGTGAGTGGTAATTGAGAGGTATTGTCATCTGCATCTGTTTGGGTAGGATGAAATGTAACAGCAGTTTCAGATTCCTCTTGAGTACCACGAATGGTTGGGATTAAATCCCCAAGTTCAATAGTTGCAAAACCATCCATTGGATCTGCTTCATTATCACAAAACTCAATATTGTTTAATTGTGCAATCTGTGGTGTATTAAAGACTTCAACTTGAAATGTGTTGATGTCAAAGCAGTTAGGATTTTCGTTGTTTTCAACACGTGCATAAATTATTTGCGGATTGCTAGTATTGGTATAAGGAAATGTGATTTCGTTTTCTAGGTTATTGGCATCGGCAGGTGTTTCAAAATAACGAACATTATATTGCGAAGGAGCTTGAGCTAATAGTGCTTCGCTATTCTTATCCGTGAAATCAAATCCTTCAAAAATACCATCATTGCCACTATTATCACAAACACCAACATTAGTTATCGGATTAGCTATGGGAATATCAAATACGCCTACCACAGCACTACCTTCAATTGGACAGTCTCCATTATTAGGTTCAATATAAACTTCATAAAAACCAGGTGAATCGATTAATAACTGAAATGTTGTCTCAGCTAGTGGAGCTCCGTTAAAAGACCAAATGTAGTCTGCACCTGTAATATCATCAGCTTGTAAAGTGTAATCGTCACCTACACATAATGCCAATTCCGTAGTACTAATGCCATTTCTTATAATATCGGTTTGTGAGTTGAATAGCGATTGAATAAATGGAGGTAATCCAATTCTACCTGTATTCTGATTAAATCCATTTACATCCAAAAGGACTCCTTGTTCGTCATAGTTGGCTGCAGCGCCATCTGCTTCAGGATTATTGATGACGCCTATATATCTTGAAATTGTAGTATTACCGTTAAAGCTAAATTGAGCTCTGTAGATACGTCGGTCCACGCCTAATTGTAATGCTCCAGCACTTATGCTATTTGAAGAATGCACAATTTGAAGCGAGTTTGGTATATCTGCACTTTCCAAATCCCATTGTAATACTTGGCTAGCACCATTACCTGATGCTCCTGTACCAACTGTAGCATAGGCTTTACGATTTTCGGCAGAAAACTCAACTCCATAAGGGCTATCATTATTTTGAGCACTGTAAAGTTCAACATTATTCGATACAATTCCTGTATCATTATCAAAATCATATAAGTAAACACCACCACCAGCATCTCCAGCTGTTACGTTAGATTCACCAAAATGAGCAACTAACAACCTGGAAGCATCAGGTGATGCTTTAATGTAACCAAGAGAGTTTCTTCTGTAACCTTCAATAGGAATATAGGGCCCAACAGTGGAAATTACAGGATTAATATCTACACCGGTAACATCAATTTTAAAACTATAAAATGAATCTCCAAAGTGTGTAATTACCCAAAAGGCAGAACAATCTTCTGCTCTCACTGCTGTTATTTTTTCTGAACATTTATAACTCGCTTCTAAAGTGTTGGTGGTATCGTAGGTTATGAGAGGTACATTTTTTTCGGTATCCACAACATCACCCAAACCACCATTTAGGGTCATGTCTACTAGCGAATAATTAAAGCCATTATTAAAACCATCATCGGATCCTGGTACAGCTCCACCGCTATCATATCCTCCAGTAAATTGATTAGGAAATACACTTGCATTATTATGATGCGGTTCATCTACGGTGAAGATATAATATTGTGTGGGGTCTTCTGGTTTAGGAACAATAAGGCCTGACGATGTACTTGATGGGTCACCCAACAGTCCTGTATTGCCAAAATAATTTCCATTGGCCATGATCTGGTGGTTACGGTTCCATACCGTTCTACCATCAGTGTAGAATTGAAGTGTCCCGTTTTCATCCGAAATAGATGTGCAACCTTCTAAAGTATTGATTTGCCCATTGGTAATAGCAGTAACCGTTCCTGTAGTTGTGTTAAAACGTAAGCCAGCATTTTGTCCGAAGTACCAATAAGATGCTTCGTTTTGTGCAAAGGCTAGCACACTGAGAA
This sequence comes from Winogradskyella luteola, assembly GCF_019203985.1. Classification (GTDB taxonomy): domain Bacteria; phylum Bacteroidota; class Bacteroidia; order Flavobacteriales; family Flavobacteriaceae; genus Winogradskyella; species Winogradskyella luteola. The sequence goes on from NZ_JAGSPD010000003.1 coordinate 151,491, forward strand.
GCAATAATAATATAAAAAGGCAACTCTTTTTCATAATAACTTAGGTGAACTGACTACACGTTTCAATACAATATAACAACTAGAACTTAAAAACTCCTAGATTAGTATCGAAAACCACATAGCAATTACTACAAAGCTATTACAAATCTCTCATTTTTAATAATCGATAGGATAAAAAGATAAAAAGTGCAGCCCAACACAATACAATTGCTATTTCGTACCAATGTACAGCATAATCGTAAGACAAATCTTCTCCAACCTGATTGGCAACGGCTTTTACGGCAGACAATCTCGAAAAAGGCTGGTCGATAAGATTCCACAAAGATTTAAATGGTAAAAACTGGTAAATATTATCAGCTAAATCTGTACCTCGATTATATGCTGATACCACACTGTAACTAATAAACTCTACAAGAAATAAAACAATCATTGTAGCTACTGCAAAAGCAGAACGCTTTATAAGTACACCTAGAAACAAACCGAAAGCAAAAAAGCCTACCAACTTTACAAAAAAGGCAATTAGGTATTCTAAATCGGTAAAGATTATGGACGATTCTATAAAACTAGAATAAAATAAACCTAAGACCAAGGATACCAAAAATACAAATATGGTAGATATAAAAGCAAAAGCTAAGACGGTATAAAATTTCGATAGAATAAACTCTTTTTTACTTAAGCCATCAATAAGATTTTGCTTTAAGGTCTTGTTGCTATATTCGTTGGAAACCATGGAAACGATGACCAACAACAAGAAAAATTTTAATAAACCAGCAATAAAGGTGTTAAAATGCCATATATATGGAAAATTGAAAATCCCCATTTCTGCTAAATGGAATTTTACAGGTCCGATATCAAATTTTATTACTGCAAAAAGAGCAATTAAAACGAGTAGAATAAAATAGGTTAATATTAGTATCCTACTAGCTTTATTATATTTTAATTTATCAAATTCTATTTTTAATAATCTTAACATACTGCGGATAGGTTGTGCTTAATTCTTATGAAATTATGCTGTTTTTCTCGGTCCTTCAATAACGTTTAGGACAGGTTGATTTATATTTAATTTAATTTGTCAGTTAATTGTAAGAATTGCTCTTCTAAGCTTTCTTTTCGTTTAACTAAATGTGAAAGCAGAATCCCTTTGCTGAACATCAACTTATTAAATTCTGATGCTGACATGGGTGCATTTAAAAAGGCCGTAATAAGCTCATCTTCAACTTTTATTTTTCCAAAACTATTGTCAGCTTCTAATAGGCTTAATAAATCTTGATGCTGCTCTGCTTTCAGCTCAAAGAAACCATGGCTATTAATCATCTCGTCAACACGACCTGAGTATAGTTTTTCTCCTTTACGTAAAACAACTACATGTGTGCAAACTTTCTCAACTTCATCAAGTAAATGTGAAGCCAATAAAATTGTTGTTCCGTTTGCTGCAATCTCTTTTATGATCTTACGTATTTGGTGTATTCCCTGTGGGTCGAGTCCATTGGTGGGTTCGTCTAAAATCAATATTTCTGGGTCATTCAAAAGTGCTGAGGCGATTGCCAGACGCTGTTTCATTCCTAAAGAGTAGGTTTTAAACTTATGATCTTTTCTTTCTAAAAGTCCAACAACTTCTAATTTTTCGGCAATTTTGCTATGATCCACACCTTTGATTCTACATACTAATTTTAAGTTTTGTTCTGCAGTCATGTACGGATAAAAGTTTGGACGCTCAATTATAGCACCTACCTGCTTTAAGGCATTGTGGGTTGAGGTGTTGCCATCAAACCAATGGAAATCTCCAGCAGTTTTATTAACGACATTAAGCACTATTCCCAGTGTTGTGGATTTACCACTTCCGTTAGGTCCCAAAATGCCATAGACATTACCTTTGTTTATTGTGAAACTTAGGTCTTTTACGGCTGTTAAATATCCGAACTTTTTAGTAAGATTGTTAATTGTAAGGATTGGCTCCAAAATATGATTGGTTTTAGTTGCTGAAATACTAAAAAATAAGTTCAGCATAAATTGGTTATGTAAGTAAGACGATTCTGTTCATTATTTGTTACATGAAAATAAAAAAAGCATCTCTTTGATGCTTTTATTTAATGGTTATTTGGTCTTAATTCCAGTTTTCGTCAAAATCTAAATCGCTGTAATCGTCTACATCGATGCCATCTTCAAACTCTTCATAATCATCTTCGCCATCGTCATCTGCTTCGAATGTTTTCTCTGGTGCTTCATCTGGGATCTGCCCATGTACAAACATTAAGTTTGGATAATCTGTACCTTGTGCTTCATCTACAATTTCTGCTAATTCTACATAGAACGTCCACATGTTCATAAAATCGTAGACATAAATAAGCTTTGGGGACGCTTCGTGTGCCACATCTTTTATTATGGTTGTGCTCATCATCTTAACCTTATTGTCTGCTTCGCTCATATCAAACATGGCAATTTCCTCACCTTGGTTCCATTCCTCATCGCTAATGTAAAATGATGCCATCTCCATGCCATCAAATCCAAATGATTGTGTAATGATATTATGCAAGTCTTCCATAGTGTCTGTTTCACGAATTTCTAAATCGCGAAAGACATCATCTTCAGTGTCGTTATCTAGTATAACTCTAAATCTATAAATCATGCGGCAAAGATAATATAATGCGTTTGAATGTTGAAAGTTTTTGAGGTTTGATAAGTTATTTATTAAGTGGAATAAATTACTTACTAAACCTGTGCAGTGTGAATGTCATACTGCTTAGCAAAATAAAAGCACCAATCTGATGCAATACACCTAACCAAACCGGGACGGCAAGTAGGAGTGTTAAAACACCTAGAAAAAACTGAACTACAACCATAACCAATAGGCTGTTGATACCTTTTTTCTGCCAAGAAGTTAAGTCATGTCGTGTTGCTTTGTACCATATCGCCAGAATAAAAATAACGACAATATACGCTAAGGTTCTGTGTACAAATTGCACACCACTTTTTCCTTCGATAAAATTGAGATAGGTTGGATTTTGTTCTGTATAAACAGTTTCGTGAATCAATTTATCTTCATTCATAAATGGCCAATGGTTATGTATCCAACCGGCATCTAAGCCAGCAACAAATGCACCATAAATAATTTGAATAACGAGCACAGCTAACCCAATGCGAATAAAGTTTCTTAACTTTTTGTCAATCTGTTTTTTATTTGGAAACATTAGATCTAAAGCTACCCAAAATGTATAAGCAAAGGTTAGGAAGGCGGTAGTTAAGTGTGCTGCCAATCTATAATGGCTAACGTCTGGTCTATCTACTAATCCACTTTTTACCATATACCAACCTAAAAACCCTTGGAAGCTTCCCATTATCAATAGAATAATTGCTTTTTTAATTGTGGGTCTTGAAAGTTGTTTACGTACTAAAAAAAATATAAATGGTATAATAAACACAAGTCCAATAAAACGACCAATAACACGATGAATCCACTCCCAGAAATAAATGTCCTTAAATTCCTCTAAAGACATACCATAGTTTAATTTTTGGTATTCTGGGTATTGCTTGTAAAGGTCAAAAGCTTCGTTCCATTCAATCTCGTTCATTGGAGGAATAGTGCCAGAAATGAGTTTGTAATTAGAAATGGATAATCCAGAATGTGTTAGTCTTGTAATACCACCTACGATGACCATTATAAAAATTAAAATACAGCCTGTAAGAAGCCAATAAATGACAGCGTTATTATCTTTTTTCATTATTTAATAATTTTTTTTCGAAACAAAGACTATTTTCCATCGCTTTGTATTGCCCGTACTTAGGAATTGAAACATAATTACATTTCTTATAAAAGCTTACAGCTTCAACTTGTCGTTTTCCGGTTTCAAGTATAGTATGAGTATAACCTAATTCAAAAGCCCAGGTTTCTAGTTCCTTCAATATGAGTTTAGCAATTCCTTTCTGGCGTTCTTCAGTTAGAGTGTACATGCGTTTAATTTCAGCTTTAGAATCGTTGAAAGGTTTAAAGGCACCGCAACCAATAGATTTTTTATCTGAATAAGCTACAACAACATATTTAAGATTCTCAATGGCATTAAACTGATTATAAAAATCGTGCTCATCTCCATCTGTAATTTTTAGATAAGCATCCAGTTGCTTCACTAATGCTACAAAATCTGAGTTATTTGAATTTGTTCTGACTAATTTTATCATACATCGATTGTCAATCCCAATGCTTTTCCTTTTTCAATCATCAATTTAAAGGCGGCTTCATGCTCATTAGGAATATCGCCTTCTAATATAGCTTCCTTAATAGCTTCCTTTATAATACCTATTTCTTTTGAAGGTTTTAGATTAAAAGTCTTCATAATCTCTTCCCCAGAAACTGGTGGCTGAAAATCACGAATACGATCACGTTCTTCAACTTCAACAATCTTTTCTCGTACTTTTTTAAAATTGTTGTGATACCTGTTAAACTTCCTAGGGTTCTTAGTAGTTATATCTGCTTCACAAAGTGTCATTAAGTCGTCAACGTATTCACCAGCATCAAAAACTAGACGTCTAACAGCAGAATCAGTGACATCGGTAGCCAATACAATTGGTCGTGAGCTCATCAATACCATTTTTTGAACAAATTTCATTTTATCATTCAATGGCATTTTAAGACGCTTAAATAGTTTATACACCATTTTAGAGCCCACAAATTCATGAGCATGAAAAGTCCATCCGATTTTTTTATGGAATTTTTTTGTTGGGGCTTTGCCAATATCATGCAGTAAAGCAGCCCAACGTAACCATAGATTATCTGTAGTTTTGGCAATATTATCAACGACTTCTAAAGTGTGATAAAAATTATCTTTATGGCGCTGCCCTTCAATTTCATCAATACCTTTTAACGCTGTTAATTCTGGTAAGATGTCATCTAAAAGCCCTGTTTTTTCTAAAAGTATAAAACCGATTGAAGGTTCATTACTTTCAAGAATCTTATTCAGTTCTGTAACGATACGCTCTTTAGTGATGATTTTTATCCTATCCTTGTTTGTAGCAATTGCTTTAAGTGAGGTGTCCTCAATTTTAAAATTCAATTGTGTTGCAAAACGGATGGCGCGCATCATACGCAAAGGATCATCACTATAAGTAATATTGGGATTTAAAGGTGTTCTAATAATACCTTTATCTAAATCTGAAATACCACTAAATGGATCTAGTAACTCACCAAAATTGGCTTTATTCAAGCTAAGAGCCAGAGCATTAATGGTAAAATCGCGACGATTTTGGTCGTCTTCTAAAGTTCCGTTTTCAACAATTGGATTTCTGCTATTCTCATTATAACTTTCTTTACGTGCACCTACAAATTCAATTTCAATATCGCCATAACGCAACATTGCGGTTCCGTATGTCTTAAATACCTGAACTTTTGGCTGATGCGGTAAGTTATTGGCAACCTGTTGCGCCAATTCAATACCGCTTCCGACGGCGACTATATCAATATCTTTTGCATTACCACGCTCCAAAAAATAATCGCGTACAAAACCACCAATGACAAAACAATCTAGCTCTAATGCCTCTGCAGATTGTGAAATAATTTGGAAAACAGGATGTTGTAAAGCTCGTTTATGGTTCATTTTTCCCCATTTGTAAATGGTTTTGCAAAGATACGATACAAGAGTAATCTTTTAAAATCAATTCGTATTAAAAGAAAAAAACTAATTGTAGTTTTGCACCATGCGACATGAGATCAATTCAGACTATATCGAATACAAGGATTTCTTGGATGATTGTATAATCAATTTTGATACTAAAGGTGAAGTTTTTGGAAATCAAAAGCGCAATTCACTAAAGCTGTTTTCTAAGGATAGCTTGACCATAAATATTAAGTCCTTTAAAATCCCAAATATTTTTAATCAAATTGTATATAGATTTTTTAGAAAAAGTAAGGCACAACGTTCGTTTGAGTATGCTTTAAAGTTGAAAAAACTGGAAATAGGCACGCCAGATCCTATTGCATATTACGAATTCTCATCGTTATTTTTATTCAAAAAAAGTTATTATATCAGCGAACAGTTAGAGTGTGATTTAACCTATAGAGAGTTGATCAATGATTTTGAATACGAAGATTATGAAAATATTTTGCGTCAGTTTACAAGATTCACTTTTAAGTTACATGAAAAAGGCATTGAGTTTTTAGATCATTCGCCTGGTAACACATTGATTACAAAAACAGATAACGGTTACAGTTTTGCATTGGTGGATTTAAATCGTATGAAGTTTGGCCCAATGGATTTTGATAAACGTATGAAGAATTTTGCCAGATTATCAAAGTATAAACATATGGTTGAGATAATGAGTGATGAATATGCCAAATGTATTGGTAAATCTTATGATGAAGTTTTTGATGTAATGTGGAAAGAAGTAAAAGCCTTTAGAGCTATAGTTGATAGAAAGAAGAAACTGAAAAAGCGCCTAAAGAAATAGGCTAGGATTTACGGTGCTTTCTGTATAGTTCCCTAAGCTTAGCGTACTTTAAAAAGGTAAGGTGACCTGTCTGATAGCAAATCATAAATCCATTAAAACCGTCTAAAAACCCTAATCTTAACACATAAGCTTTAAAGAATGCCCAAGTCGGATTCCAGATAAGTTTCCATGTAGGCACACTTTTGCCCAATTTATAATAGGCTTCAGCTGAGATTGAAGAAAAGTGCTCCATTTTTAGATTAAACTCAGAATAAGTTTGGTAGGTGAGATGCAAAATATCTCCTTTTAATTGTCCAATTTTTTTATTGGAATCCACTACAATATGGTCATGCGGATTAATACCTTTCCATGTTGCTTTACGTCTGTCAAAAACACGTAGCTTTCTATTGGGATACCAGTCTGAATGTTTTATCCACTGACCGCAAAAATTATTGAAACGATTGCAATAATAACCGTCTTGTTTCCAGTTATTTTTTAATGCTACAATGGATTGCTGAAGTTTTCCTGAAAGTGATTCATCACCATCCAAGGAAATAATATAATCGTTAGAGGCTTTACTTAATGCAAAGTTTTTCTGTTCGATATAACCTAAAAATTCCTGCTCAATAAAAACTACATCATATTTTTCACAAATGGTTTTGGTGTTATCTGTAGAATAAGAATCGACCACAATGATTTCATCAACAACATTGACAAGAGATTTTAAACACTCTTCAATGTAGCGTTCTTCGTTATAGGTGATTATGACTCCAGAAAACTTTATCATTTTGCTATAAGCAATGTTAGTACTTTTTATTTAAAAGTTTGTAATGTGTTTTCAATTTTCTAAAGGTAGATATTTTTCGTTTTTCTGGAACTTGATGTGTTATTAAATAATTTTCAACAGCCTCAACCATGCGTTGTGCAGATTTCCCATCGTTGTATGGGTGATAATCTTTTATGATACTTTTTCGTAACCCAGCATTACTATCGTTGTTAAGCGTATCTAAGACTTCCTTGCTTAAATTTTTATATAATTTTAAATCCTTCCATACAATGTTGCTCGAAATGCTATTAAACGTAATGGCGGGTTTGTCTAATAATAAAAACTCATAAACCACAGAAGAAGTATCACTTATAAGCAAGTCTGCTATAATCAAAAACTTTGTAATATCCTTTTCGTTCTTATATATAATATTGTCAGTATCATTGGCAAGTTGTTTATACTTATCAACCCATTCTTTGGCCATCAAGGGATGAAATTTCAATAATATTATGTAGTCTTTATTATAGGCAAGTGAATTTACTTCCCCTAACAAATGAGGAGCAGATGTTAGTTTAGGTGAAAATGTTGGTGCATAGAGTATAATTTTTTTGGCATTGTACTTGGCTAGCAAATCCTGCTTCTCAGTATTAAGTTCATTATGGTTTTTGTAGTAAACATCGAGTTTGGGCCAACCCGTTTCAATAACATCAAAATCTTTGTGCTCTTTTTTTAGTTCATTAAATCGGTTGGTGAAATAAGGCCCTTGGGTTAGGTAAAGATCAAAGTATTCTCGTATTCTGAAGTGTCCTTTTTTTTCACCTGCCAGACCGTGAAATACTTGAGTCTTTAAGCCTCTCAGAAAATAAGGTACTTCATTTCCCGGAGCAAAAATAACATCACTCTTAAAAGATTTTATTGCTTTTATAGAAGACGTATTGGGGTCGGTATGGTAAGGAAAACTATTGGTAATCTTAGGCGCAACATACCAAATAAAATCATGATTTCTTTCTGCCAAAACCTCTTTAATTGGGTTTAGGATAGCAAAGGCATAATTATTTAGACAGAAGAGCACAAACCGCATTACAATGTCTTGTTTACCTCATTTAGGTCTTCAACAAAATCTATTTCCATACAATTGTATTTAGAAATATCTACTGCTTGTACTTTAAGATTATCCTTTTCTATTGCTATTTCAAGGCCACGCTCAAAATAGTCGTTATCATCACACTCTTCTAAACGTGAAATAAAAGTTTTAATATCGCTTGATGAGATAAAATTGATACCTACAGCTTCACCCAAACCATTTTTAACTGTTTTAGATAATTCATTAATATAACCATCTTTTAGGGTGTATTTTACTTCTTCATCTGCAACTTTACTGGTGTTTACCGCTACAAAAGATGCATTGTTTTTAATGTAGGGATCCAAAATATCAAGTAAGTTTTCATCAAAAACAACATCACCATTAAACCAAAGTACAGATTTATCTTTATGCTTTTTTAAGGCTTGCAATAGGCTTTTGGAAGTGTTGGTTCTGTCAAAAAATGGATTGTAGACATAGGTCAATTCTGGGAAACGCTCCATGATTAAATCTTTTTTAAAGCCTACGACAACATTGATGTCGTCTATATCGTAACGCGATGCGATGTTATCGGTTTGCATTTTCATAATACTCTTACCGTTTTTTAGTGGAGTTAATGGTTTTGGAAAAGGGTTTCCTAGTCGAGAACCTATACCTGCAGCAAGAATTATTATTTTCATATATACATCATTTTTTAGCGCGTTCAAAGATAAAGCTAATAATTAAGTAACAAAATGGTAACATTAAATTAAAATTGTCATTTTTTTGTTGACAGAATTATTACTTCTAATTTTGTTTTATGATAGAGCTGCAAAACAAGTATTATATTGGTGAAGGAGAGATAAGATTTTGCTATGAGCATCCAAAAAATAGACAGCTGTGTATAAAAATTCCACGCCCAGAAACCACGCGAGAGTATACCGAAAAAGAGCTCTTGTATTTTAAAAAACTTTCTAAACGCAACAAATCTGTATATAGATATCCATTTTATTCTGATTTTAATGGTGAGGTAGAAACTAATTTGGGTCTTGGGCAAATCTTTGATTTGGTACGAGACGAAACCAACGGTGAAATCTCAAAAACCTTAGAATATTATCTCATAGAAAATAATACTATTGAAGATAAAAAATTAGAAGATGCTTTGGGTATTTTGAAACAGCAAATGACCAAGCATAAAGTTTTTACAAGAGATTTACGAGCCAGAAACATCTGTTGTAAGATCAATAAAGATGATTCTGTTGAACTTATTATCATTGACGGCATTGGTCATAGAGACTTTTTTCCTTTTGCGGATTGGTTTCATTATTTTTCTAAAAAGAAGGTTGATCGCACATTTACCAAATGGCATTTTGATAGTTTGGATGCGCAGAGGAAATTTTTAATAAAAGATGCAAAGAAGTAGCTTTTAAGAATTTTTATATGAAGTCTTTGTACTTTACTTACTCAATTTCAATATTCTAAACGCACCTTGAATCACAAATACAAAAACAATAGTGCCGATAATTAAATCGGGTTTGCTCGAATTTAACCAGTGGACCAAAACACCAGCTGTTATGACTCCCAAATTAATAATCACATCGTTCGAGGTGAAAATCATACTTGCTTTCATATGAGCTTCTTCTTTACTTTTTGATTTCTGCAAAATGTAAAGACAAATACCGTTGGCGATTAGTGCGAAAACCGAAACGATAATCATTGTTGAAAAGTCAGGTAGTTTCTCTGATACTAAAAAGCGCCTTAAAACTTCTACGAATCCAATAATCGCTAGTGTAATTTGAAAATAACCTGCAAGTTTAGCAATTCGCTTTTTTCTGGTTAGTGTCCCACCAACCGCAAACAAACTAATGCCATAAACAAAACTGTCTGCCAGCATATCTAAACTATCGGCAACAAGTCCTATAGATTTAGAAATGATTCCCGTAGTCATTTCAATAATAAAAAAAGCAAAGTTTATAGCTAGTACAGACCAAAGTAATTTCCTTTGGCTTGTATTTTTTTGAAAATCTGTTTGATCAGTTTGTTCGGTTGAAATTTTTTTGCCACCTAGATTTAGTTCGAGAATGGATTTTTCAATTTGCTCAATATCTCCATTATGAAAAACCGTTAATTTTCGATTGGCAATGTCAAAATCTAAATTTACAATACTTGAAATACCGTCTAATTTCATTCGGATGAGGTTTTCCTCCGAAGGGCAGTCCATTTTAGTAATTTCAAATATAGTTTTATTCATGTATAGTGTTGATTTCTACATTCAATATAATTTAAACTTATTTATGTCGTACGCTTTTTAAGCCAATCTAGGATATAATCTAAGATGGGTTGAGGTGCACGATCTAAACTTTGTAACCCAAGGAATAGTTTATTTTTCCCTTTTACGTTCAATTTGTACTTGTACCAATACAAAGATTTTTTATACGATCTAAAATATAAAAGCTGCAAGTCCTTTTGTAAAATGCAGGTCTTGTTTTTAATTTCAAGATGATACGCAAAGCCTTGAGGGGTAAATTGCTTTGGGCTTCTAAAACGATACTTTATATTTTCTAAAAAAACCTCTGGATGCGCTTTAAAATAATTTTTAAAAGTGGATTTACGCAGTGGGTGAGGCGTATGTCTAAAATTATAATACTTTTTAAAGCCTAAGAGTTTTGCACCTAATTGCTGTGCATGTTTGTGTCCAACCCTTGGTTTTTTAAATTTATTTTTAAACTTGTCTTCGGGGAATTTCAACCATCTACCTCGTAGAATGGGTAATCCATTTTTAAAGAAATCTTCTGGCTTAGTATCGTTTATCAAAAAAAAATCGTCATTGAAATAGATAAAGTGTTCAGCCAAACTTGGTATGCGATGCATACAGGTTTCTATCGGTCTACAATTAAAGGTGGGTAAGTTTTCTTCATAGCCTTTAAAAATGTCTATGTGATCAACAATTTTTACCTTATTATATTTTTCGTTCCCTTTTAAAAAAGAAGGCTCTTGATTATCAGTGATGATAAAGATATTTCTAACGAAAGATGCAAACTTTAAAATAGAATCAATAGTATATTTTATCTCATTAACTTGGTCGTAGCGTGTTCTAAAGCGTTCATTGTTTATCTTGGCTTTATCTTCAATATATGGTAACATCTTGGCACGATGCTCTTCATCGTTACCATCTACCCAAAGGATGACTGCGTCTATAGGATGTGTTATGACTTTATCAACTGACATACTTTAGCTTTGTTTAAATTCGGTAATAGTTTTATTTCCTTTTTTGAGTGGTGGTAACTTAAAATAATCTCCTATAATTTTATTGTACTCTTCAGGATAAAAATCTTTTCTTGCATCTGAAGGATAGAATGTCATTTCACCAAAAATAGTTTTTCCATTGACCGAATAAAAATCAACTCTAACAAAAGGGAATCCATCAGCCAAAGCCTCAGCACAGCTAACCATTTCGTCTAAGTTGCTAGGTTTTTCGATACCACTTGAAATACTTTTATAATTTTTACTTTTTCCAAAAGGTAAAAGTTTATAACCTAAATCAAAACAACCTTGTTTATGATCTTCATCTCTATCGATATGGACATCAATAAACTTCGCTTTGCCATCAAAACAATAAAACTTATAATCTACAAGTGACTGTTTTCCTTCTTCTTTTAAAAATTTTTCAGTAATTAAGCGAGGCTGCACATCTTTGTATGCCCATTCTTGTCCAATACGATAATACTGGTTTTTGCTCAACCATTTTTTAAATTTTTTAAGTGCTTTATCTTTGTTGAGCTTACTTTTATTTGAAACAATTAAGTTGTGACTGCTTGTATGTGTTGCCTTTACTACAAATTGATTTGGTAATTTATCTAAAGGAACATCTTCAGCTTTTTCATAAACTCCGTATACTTCATTGAGATATTGTGCTCCGATTTTTTCTTTTACATAAGATCTAACTTCATATTTATCAACTAATTTATTTAAAATCTTTGGACGGTAAAACACCTTGTACCATTCTATTTTTGCATTAAAATCTTCTGGATTGTCTAGGTCTAATTTTTTGCCCGAAAAATATTCGTAATGAATTTTAACATACATTTTTGGCGGTAAAAAACGCATTTTGCGAAGATGTCTTAGAAAAAAACGCCTGATTTTTTTTAGCATTTTATTAATCTTTGTGGGGGTGATAGTTTTCTTTCCAAAGTTTTTCCCAGCCTAAACCTTTAAAACATGGACCCGTAGTTGCTTCACTGAATTTTATACCATTATTGTTTCCGTTCCACTCAATAAGTTGAGCTTCACCGAATTTATCAACGGCCATATCCCAGCCAATACAACCCATAAAAGGAATTGAACCATGCATCTCTAAAACTTTTGATTTACATTTACCAAAATTAGGAATAACTTTATCTTTAAACGATATTTTGCTATCAGGATGCATTTTTAATTCTTTCCATTTCATATAGCCCACAGCATTTAATTCTCCTGTATTTATATCCATAGGAACGCTTATTGCCGAATTAGACAGGATGTGTCTATCTTTTTCTCTTCCAAACCTAACATATGCTGCTCTGGTACTCACCAAACCTTTTTTGTCAGAAGCTGTAGTTATTCTTATTGTTGCTACCGAATTAGCTGTAAATTGAGAAAAGAAGTCATGTTGTTTAATGAATTTTTGAAAAACACCGTTACCACTAGCCTTAGATAGAAAGTTAGTGGTGTTAAAACTATTCTTCTCTAGGACAAAAACACCTTTACCTTGCTTGGAATTCTCAAGTTTATAAACCAATTTATCATATTCTTCAAACAAATAAGACTTAACTTTATCGAATGGTAGTATTTTATTCTCAGATGTACAAAACATTCCGTTTAGAAAGTAGCCTACATTTAGAGTATCTACGGTTTTAAATAGTAATGGTGCAACAAAATTGCGATCTGCTAAGCTACCATAATCGCCTTTTTGTCTAGGTACGACTTCCTTTTTATAATAATCATCAGGAATCCAACCTTCTTTAAAACGATTTTGCATGGCACAATATACATATATCCAAGGTGCATACCGTTTATCACCTAGAGCTTCTTTTGCATATTCATTAGACTGTTTAATTAATTTGAGGTTTGTTTTACCCCTGTAGCTTTCAATAGTCTTTAAAATTTTTAGTGCACGCTTTTTTGAACGCTTATGCTTAAAGTGCCATTTAATTTTATATTCTATATTCGTCATGTTTCTCAGTTATACGGCCACATCATATTCACGTAAAGCATCATTGAGAGATGTTTTTTTATCTGTGCTCTCTTTTCGCTTTCCTATGATTAGTGCACAAGGTACTTGAAACTCCCCAGCTTTAAATTTTTTAGTGTAGCTACCGGGAATAACGACAGATCGTGCAGGTACAACACCTTTCATCTCTTTAGGTTCATCACCGGTCACATCAATGATTTTTGTACTCATAGTTAAAACCACATTTGCGCCAAGAACAGCTTCTTTTTCTACTCTAACGCCTTCAACAACAATACAACGGCTACCGATAAAAGCACCATCTTCTATAATTACAGGAGCGGCTTGTAAAGGTTCCAAAACTCCACCAATGCCAACACCACCAGAAAGATGTACATTCTTTCCAATCTGTGCACAACTACCAACTGTTGCCCAAGTATCTACCATTGTACCTTCGTCGACGTAAGCTCCGATATTAACATAACTAGGCATCATAATAACACCTTTAGAAATATAAGCTCCATGTCTTGCCACAGCATGCGGAACGACTCTAATACCTTTTTCTTTATAATTTCGTTTTAATGGAATTTTATCGTGGTACTCAAAAATACCAACTTCAAAAGTTTCCATTTTTTGAATAGGAAAATATAAAACCACAGCTTTTTTAACCCATTCATTGACTTGCCAACCTTTATCAGTAGGTTCTGCAACACGTAATGTGCCTTCGTCAATTAGATTAACGACTTTTCTAATGGCATCTATGGTAACACTATTGGTTAATTGAGTGCGATCTTCCCAAGCGCTCTCTATGATGGTTTGTAATTGTTGCATAAAAAAAAGTATAATTAATTTTTCAAAGATACCTCTATAATGACACAGGCTAAAATTCTTTTAAAAAAAAAGTGACTTATTAAAAAAGGTGGTGTCTTAATAGTATTAAATACGATGATAATTTATTCTTAATATGCTTATCGGAGGATTTAATTAATAGCTAATTATGAAAACTCCTCGCCCCTTAAGATTGAGGGGTTTTCTTTTTATAAGAAAAATGTGACCTAATCAAATTTGTTGGGTCTTAAGAGTAGTTAACTTGATTTATTTTTAGAGGGAATAAATTCATAATTTGATTAATAGCTAATTTTAAACGCTTCTTTTTGTTAAGAAGCGTTTTTTTATTGGTAAAATTTGATTTTTGAGTAACCCGTAAGAATACATGAATATAACTTTATTCGCATTGCGCTTTTGTCAAAAGAATGCGAAATCAATATACTGCTAAATGCTTCAATTTAACCATCATTAATACTTACCTTTGCAAAACATGGGACGAATTTTAGCCATAGACTACGGAACAAAACGAACCGGCTTAGCAGTTACTGACGAGATGCAAATCATAGCTTCTGGTCTAACAACTGTTGAAACTAAAGATTTACTCGTGTTTTTAAAAGATTATACAGTATCGGAAAATGTCGTGAAGTTTGTAGTTGGTGAGCCTAAGCAAATGGACAATACAGCTTCAGAAAGTGAGGTGTTTATTCAAAAGTTTTTAAAACAATTAGCCAAAGTTATTCCAGAGATTCCTGTTGAACGTGTAGACGAGCGTTTTACTTCTAAAATGGCGTTTCAGACTATGATAGATGGTGGCTTAAAGAAAAAGCAAAGACAAAATAAAGCTCTTATTGACGAAATTAGTGCCACGTTGATATTACAAAGTTACCTTTCTTCAAAATCTTAAATAAGTATTGTACTTTTGCATCCGAAAATAAACAAATTATGACATTACCAATAGTAGCTTATGGCGATGCAGTACTTAGAAAAAAAGCTAAGGAAATTGATAAGGACTACCCTAAATTAGATGAGCTGATTGAGAATATGTACGAAACCATGTATGGTGCTTATGGTGTAGGTTTAGCGGCACCTCAAATAGGTTTACCTATTCGTTTGTTTTTGGTAGATACAGAACCTTTTTCCGAAGATGAAGACCTATCTGAAAAAGATAGAGTACAGATGAAAAACTTTAAGAAGACATTTATCAATGCTAAAATCTTAGAAGAAGAAGGTGACGAATGGGCTTTTAATGAGGGCTGTTTGAGTATTCCTAATGTTAGGGAAGATGTTTTTAGACAACCAAAAATTAAAATTCAATACCAAGATGAGAATTTTGATACATATGTTGAGGAATATGATGGATTAATTGCTCGAGTAATTCAACACGAGTACGACCATATCGAAGGAATTTTATTTACGGACAAATTATCGTCATTCAAAAAGCGTCTGATAAAAGGTAAGTTGGCCAATATTTCAAAAGGAAAAATTAAAATAGATTATAAAATGCGTTTTCCTGCAATGAGCAGAAAACGTTAATGCAATATATATGAGCTTAGATAAAATTTTAGCTATTTCTGGGAAGCCAGGATTATATGAAATTGTTACGCAAACCAGAACAGGTGCTGTGGTTCAATCTCTAATAGACAAAAAACGTATTACGGTTGGTGCGCATAGCAACATTAGTATTTTGAGCGAAATCGCTATTTACACATTAACTGAAGAGGTGCCTTTAAAAGATGTTCTTAAAAAAATTAAGAATAAAGAAAATGGTGCGCCTACATCCATAAGCCATAAGGATGGAAAAGATACTTTAGAAGAATACTTTTTTGAAGTTTTGCCAGATTATGACGAAGACCGTGTTTACCCTTCAGATATTAAAAAGGTAGTGCAATGGTATAACTTGCTTCAAAAAAATGATCTTTTGGATGCATTGGAAACATCTGATGAAGACAAAGACACTTCAGAAGAAGAATAATGTCTAATAAAGCAGCCCAATTAAAAGCTTTTGAACGTTTGCTAATTATCATGGACGAGTTGCGTGAACAATGTCCTTGGGATAAAAAGCAAACCATGGAATCTTTACGTCATTTAACCATTGAAGAAGTTTACGAATTGGGTGATGCCATTTTAGATAAAGATTTAGACGAAGTAAAAAAAGAACTTGGTGATGTCTTGCTGCATATTGTGTTTTATTCTAAAATAGGTAGCGAAACTAATACTTTCGACATTGCAGATGTTTGTCACAGTATTTGTGATAAGTTAGTGGAACGCCATCCACATATTTACGGAGATGTGAAGGTTGAAAATGAAGACGATGTAAAGCGTAATTGGGAGCAATTAAAACTTAAAGAAGGTAAAAAAAGTGTTCTCGAAGGAGTGCCCAAAAGTTTACCAGCTATGGTAAAAGCCAACCGCATACAAGATAAAGTTGCAGGTGTAGGTTTTGATTGGGAACAGCCAGAACAAGTTTTTGAAAAAGTAGAGGAAGAGCTAGCTGAACTTAAATCTGAAATTGCAAAAGGTAATAAAGATGCTATTGAAAGCGAATTTGGTGATGTATTATTTTCCATGATTAATTACGCACGCTTTCTAAAGATAAACCCCGATAATGCTCTAGAGCGTACTAATAAGAAATTTATAAAACGTTTTCAATATCTTGAAAATAAGGCCAAAGAACTAAATAAATCACTAAAAGATATGACATTATCTGAAATGGACATCTTTTGGGAAGAAGCGAAATCTTTGTAAAATTTTGTGTAGGTATATTCTTTTTTTATATCACAAATTTTTAGCGTCAACCAATCGCGTAAGTCAATAACAAAACATCAATTCTGTTAAAATTCTAAAAAATTAAGGAATGAAACATCCAAGATTAATTTCTATGCGTAACTACAATATAGAAGCAAAAAATGTTTTTATAATCTTAGTAGGAGATCTTAATTATTATTAAGCGGTTATAATTAAGGTTAATTTAGTTTAGTTAGGGCAAAACCCATCTGTAGAACACAGATGGGTTTTGATTTTTACGAGTACATACCACGGATCTTAGCCAATTTTGCTTTCCAAGTGTCCAATTCTTTTTTGTGATTAGCTATATTTTTGTGTACATCTTTTACAAGAGGATTATCAGAATCTATATTAGAGAAAAACTGAAGGTTGTTTTCTAGCTGAGTGATTTCAGATTGGACTTCACTAATTTTTTTGCGGATAAAATTTTGCTCATTGTCAAGTAATCTAGTGTCGTTGTCATTACTGGCAAAATTTTCGAGTTTACTTTCAAACTTTACCATGTCTAATTTAGCCTTGTCCATTTTTAATTTATCAAAGGCATCATCAATGGCTTTATAAAATTTGCCATCAATATAGCGTTTGTTTTGTGGTACATGGCCAATAGCTTTCCAATCAGAAATTTTTGTTTTTAAAGTCTCAACATCAGCTTTATTGTCGCCACTGAGCTCCATGGTTTTAATTTCGTCTAATAATTTCACTTTTTTATCAAAAGCATCATAGAGATGTTGGTTTTCAGCTTTGCGTTCAGCATGCATTCTATCGAAGTAGTGGTTGCAGGCCGCTTTAAACTGTTTCCAAATTTTATCACTATCGCGTCGTGGTACGTGACCAATTTTTTTCCAATCACTTTGTATTTTTTTCATCAAAGGAGTAACTGCTTTAAAATCATCACTATCCTTATTGTCTTCAGCGATTTTAATGAGCTCTTTCTTTTTTTGAAGATTTTCGTATTGGTCTTTCTTTAACTCTTTATAAAATTTATTTTTTCCACGATTGAATGCTCTAACGGCTTCTTTAAATTTAGCCCACGTGGCTTCATTAACCTTTTGTGGTACTTTGCCAGCATTAAAAAAGGCTTCTCTTAAAGTTTCGACCTCTTTTATTTTTTTCTGCCAAGCACCATGCGAACTGGAATTATCTTCTGCTATGGTTTGAATTTTAGCAATAAGCTCTTCCTTTTTTTCAAGATTTTTTTCGTAGGCCTTATCCAAATCTGAATAATACTCTTGGCGTTTTTCATGAATAGCTTTTGTAGCATTACTAAAACGCTCCCAGATTTCCTCTCGATGTGCTTTTGCAACAGGCCCCAGCTCTTCTTTCCATAGTTTGTGAAGCACTTGTAACTCTCTAAAAGCTCTGTTGATATTGTTGTCCTTGGCAAGTTCTTCGGCACGTTCTATGATTTTGATTTTTTGATCATAGTTATGCTTAAAATCCATATCTCTCAAATCGTTATTGAGATGTAAAAAATCATAAAAACGCTCTACGTGATGATGGTAATTATTCCAGGCATTATTGTATTTATCTCTCGGTATAGGGCCAGCATTACGCCATTTTTCCTGCAATTCCTTGAAGTTTTTATAGGTCGTGCCCATATTTTCCTCAACTGTAAGTAAGCCTTTTATTTCTTCAATAATGGCTAATCTGTCGTCTAGATTTTGCTTAAGGTTTTGCTCGCGTTCTTTGTAATAGCTGCTTATAGATTGCTTATAATCTTTATAGAATTGATTGAAAAGCTTTTTGGTTTCGTTGGTGTAATAAAAGTCAATTTCGTTTCCACCATCTTCTAAAAATTCTTCCTTTTTCTGTTCGAGCAGTTCATTAAACTTGGCATTGAATTCTGCCTTGATTTGATTGACCTGCTTAGATATAGTTTGAACTTTATGATGTTTTAAAAGCCGATTGAGTTCTGTTGCTAAGTCTTGTATTGACATAGCGTGGTAGTCTTTTTCTTCTACTTCGTGGCGCTCAGAATTGGATTCGTCTTCAGCATCTTCAGCATTAGACGCTTCAATTTCATCTACATGTTCCTCTACAGAATCTAGGGCCGGAGTTTCAGCATTTGTTTGTTCCTCAAGAGTTTCAGCCTCAACAACGGTTTCAGTTTCTACTTCAGTTTCTGCCTTGGTTTCAAAGGTGTTGGTTGCATCTTGTTTTGGCGTAGAGTTTTGAGTTTCTATTTCTTTTTTTCCATCTGCATCTTGCAGGTTATCAGTCTCAGACATAAGTCGTAAATTTATTTTAGGATGTTAAAGATACTAACAACTCCTTGAACTACAAAGGAAATGAGCGCTGAGATTCAATCGGCGCGTTTGTGGGTCTCGGATTTGGTTAAAAGTTGATTTGTCTAGCACTTTTTGGTGGTATGCTTCTTAATTTTACAGGTCACTAACTGTTTATAATTTGCTAATCTCTAAATCTTCTTTTTCTGAATTTACTTGGGCTTTGGTTGGTTTTTCGTTCCGTATTTTCAGCAATCGCTTTTACGATTAAGTAGACTCCAACAAGTATTAAAATAACAAGCATTAAATCTGTTTATTCATTAAAAGTATCACTTTCAATTACACCGTCGCGTAAACGGATAACGCGTTTGGCGTGTGCTGCAATATCTTCTTCGTGTGTTACCATAATAACTGTATTGCCAGCAGCGTGAATTTCATCAAAAAGGCCCATGATTTCAGTACCGGTTTTAGAATCAAGGTTACCAGTTGGCTCATCTGCTAAGATTATTGACGGTTTATTCACCAAAGCACGACCCACAGCAACACGCTGTCGTTGTCCACCAGACAATTGATTGGGTTTATGATCCATACGGTCTGCTAAACCGACATCAGTTAAAACTTCGGATGCTCTATCATTACGCTGTTTTTTTGATGCGCCAGCATACACCATTGGTAAAGCTACGTTATCTAAAGCCGTCGTTCGAGGTAATAGGTTAAAGGTTTGAAAAACGAATCCGATTTCGGTATTTCTAATATCGGCCAACTCGTCATCAGACATTTGACTTACGTCCTTGCCATTTAATCTATACAAACCAGCGGTAGGGGTATCTAAACACCCCAATAAGTTCATTAAAGTGGATTTGCCAGAGCCCGATGGTCCCATTATGGCCACATATTCACCACGTTTTATATCTAAATCAATACCTTTTAATACATGGACAATTTCTTGGCCTAATTTAAAATCCCTAATGATGCCTCTAATCTCAATGACGTTGTCACTCATGGTAATCTATCTATAGCTGTTGGTTGAAATTCTTCCTGCAAGATACAGGAATTTACAGTTAATAAGACGTTAAAGTTGCAAGCTTGTTACACTCTAATTCTAAAATGTTCTTTGGCTTGTTCTTTTCTAAAGAATACAAAGCCTAAATGGAAACAATCTACAGTCACGGTAACAGCTTCGTGAGATTTGATATATTCCCATGCTTCTGTCATTCCTTTGGACCAATATATGTCATCAAACACAAAAACAGTTTCGTTATGGATCTTTGGTAAAAGTGATTTGAAATATTGAATTGTAGCAGCTTTGTTGTGATGCCCATCAAAAAAAATAAAATCGAATTTTTCTTTTTTTAGTGATGGGATCATTAGTGTGAAATCACCTCTAACAAATGATACATTTTTCACCTCTAATACTCTGAATTTTGATTTAGTAAAGTTTGATGTATTGGGGCAGCCTTCAATTGTAGTGATACTTGAATCCTTATTGGCTAATGCCAAAGCATAAGCACCCATGCCTAAAGAAGTGCCTAATTCTAAAATTGTTTTTGGATCAAAGTATTTAGTTGCTTTAAAAAGCAGTTTGGTTTCTTTTTTAGTACTGCTAGAGTTGCGTATCATTTTAGCAACTCGACGTTTTTTAGAGCCAAGTACTTTTGAACCTTCCCCTAAGTCTGTAATTTCTAGAATTGTATTTGATTGTTTTAAAGTATTTCGATAAGTATTGAGTTTTTTGTATTCAGGATAATTAAATTTATCATACAAACATTTTGTAACGAAATTATATATGAACGGTGAATGAACACCATGTTGATTGGTGGATGAGAAGAGGAATTTTATGTAAGATAATGTTTGATACATTTTTTCTTTATCCATTTTGTCTTGATACAAAACGAACCAAAAAATCACAATCAAAATTAGGAAATTGCAAAGCAACATTTGCTTTCGAAACTTCATGCTTGAAGCTGCGCTTCGCAGTTACGTTTCTTCGCTCATTATTTCTGAATTTTGATGCTTCCGACTTTGTCGGAAATGGGACTTGCTTATTTTTAAGATTAGTAAAAAATTTTAAGTTTTTGATTGTTTTCCTTATAAAGATGAAACTGGGTACTCATAACTGAGACTGAAA
Organism: Winogradskyella luteola; assembly: GCF_019203985.1. Taxonomy (GTDB): domain Bacteria; phylum Bacteroidota; class Bacteroidia; order Flavobacteriales; family Flavobacteriaceae; genus Winogradskyella; species Winogradskyella luteola. The sequence goes on from NZ_JAGSPD010000003.1 coordinate 172,902, forward strand.
ACTAATCACCTAGTTTCTCAGCCAACTCAAACCAACGCATTTCTTTTTCTTCAATCATATCAATGATAACCTGAAGCTCATCAGACAATTTATTAATATTATCTTGTGATAGTTCTGGGTTATTGAATTTAGTTTCCAAGGCTTTTTTATCAAGCTCTAAAGACCGAATTTTAGATTCTAAATTCTTGTATTCTTTCTGTTCATTGTAAGATAATTTATTGGCTTCGTTTTGCTTTACTGCTTTTGTACTATCTGCTTTTGTAGACGCTTCAGTTTGCTTAGGTAAGCTGCTATCATAAAACCTAAAGTCTGAATAATTTCCTGGGAAATTATCGACTTTGCCACTGCCTCTAAATACAAATAAGTGATCCACAATTTTATCCATAAAATACCTATCGTGAGAAACCACCAAGAGCACACCAGGAAAATCCATTAAGAAACTTTCCAATACATTTAAGGTTACGATATCCAGATCGTTTGTTGGTTCATCTAGGATTAATACATTTGGATTTTGGATGAGAACCGTGCATAAATAGAGACGTTTTTGTTCACCACCACTTAGTTTTTCAACAAAATCATATTGTTTCTTTCTATCGAACAAAAAGCGTTCTAATAATTGTTGGGCACTTATTTGTCTTCCCTTGGCCAAAGGAATGTAATCTCCATAAGCTCTAATAACATCAATAACTTTTTGCTCTGGTTTTACTGTGATGCCACCTTGTGTATAGTACCCAATTTTTACAGTTTCACCCAATACAATTTTTCCTCCATCTGGCTGAACACTACCAGTAAGTAAGTTTAAAAACGTAGATTTCCCTGTTCCATTTTTACCAATAATACCAATGCGTTCGCCTTTTTTAAATGTGTAATCGAACCCGTTGAGTATTTTTTTGTCTTTAAATGCTTTAGAAACATTATGAAACTCTATGATCTTGCTGCCGAGGCGTTCCATATTAATTTCTAATTGTATCTGATGATCTTTTCGTCTCTGATGTGCCTTTTTCTTTATTTCAAAGAAATCATCTATTCTACTCTTGGATTTTGTTGTACGTGCTTTGGGCTGACGACGCATCCAATCGAGTTCTTTTTTAAAGAGCTGTTTTGCCTTACCGGTTTCAATGGCTTGGTTTTCAATTCGGGCTTCCTTCTTCTCTAAATAATAAGAGTAATTGCCCTTATATGTATAAAGCTGACCATGATCTAGTTCTATAATCTCATTACAGACACGCTCTAAAAAATAACGGTCGTGCGTTACCATAAAAAGTGTTTGTTGGGTTTTTGAAAAGTAATCTTCTAACCATTCTATCATTTCTAAATCGAGGTGATTGGTGGGCTCGTCTAAAATTAAGATATCAGGTTTGCTCAACAAAGCCTGAGCCAGTGCCAACCGCTTTTTTTGCCCACCAGAAAGTGTGCTCACTTTCATGGATAAATCATCTAGTTTTAATTGCGATAGTACCTGTTGGTATTGCGTTTCAAATTCCCAAGCATTGTTTCTGTCCATAGCTTCAAAGGCTAATTGGTAAGCTTCTGTATCCTCAGGGTTTTTCAATGCATTCTCGTAAGTTTCTATGGTTTTTAAGATAGGAATATCTGACGCAAAAATCGTTTCTTCAATGGTAAGCTTTTGATCTAAATTGGGCTCTTGATCTAAAAAGGCCAGGCGCAATCCTTTTCTAACAACTACTTGCCCTTCGTCTGGTGTGTCTTTTCCAGATAAAATATTTAGAATAGATGTCTTTCCGCTTCCGTTTTTTGCAACAAAAGCAATCTTCTGATCTTTATGGATACTAAATGACAAATCCTTAAAGAGAACAAGCTCTCCATAAGACTTGGATATATTTTCTACATTGAGGTAATTCACACTAAAATTTTTACAAAGAACGAAATAAACCAAAAAGAAACCTAATAGTTTTGTTATTGCTATTGATACATTATATTTGTCTGTAAACATCCATTTTACCTATGAGAAGCATCAAGCTTTTGATTATTATTCTTAGTAGTATTCTTATCTCTTCTTGTATTCCTCACAAAGACACGGTTTATTTACAGAACAAGGAAAACGCTACAAATGATACAATTCCATATAACTTATCTGAAGTTCAAAAACCTTACAGGATTCAGGTTGATGATATTCTAAATATTAGAATAAAAGTTTTAGATCAGGATAATGTTCAGATATTCAACCCGATAGGAGAGGCAAACCTTAATGCCAGTAGTGCTGAACGCGCTTACTTCGATGGTTTTACAGTAGATTTACATGGCAATGTTAGAATTCCTGTTTTGGGAGATATGAATGTTTTGGGTTACACGGTTGCTGAAATTGAAGAAAAAATAAAAAAGAAATTATTGGATGAACAATTTAAGGAAACCTCTAATATTTTCGTTACCGTAAAGCTGGCGGGTTTGAGGTACACTGCTACTGGAGAAATCAATAGTCCAGGAACCGTTACTTTATTTAAAGAGCGTGTTAATATCTTTGAAGCTATCGCCAATGCTGGGGAAATACCAATAACGGGCAATAGAAAGGATGTTATGGTAATTAGGCAATACCCACAGGGTCAAAAAATCCACCATTTAGATTTAACGGATGTTAATGTTATGCAGTCACCATATTACTATATTCAACCCAACGATATGATATATGTTAAGCCTCTAAAGCAAAAATCCATTGGTACAGGTGAGACTGCAGTCTCTAGCTTAACTACTATTGCAACTATTGTTTCGTTAATTACGTCTTCAGTTTTAATTTTCACAAGATTATAATACATGGATTATAAAGATTTTGAGGATATTGAATCGCAAGAGTCACAACACATAGGTTTTGATTTTAAAGGCTTTTTATTCAAAGCACTTAATCTTTGGAGGCTAGTATTGCTTTGTATTGGTGTTGCTTTAATTATAGCATATTTTATTAACGTAAGAAAGCAGAATATTTACAGGCTTGATTCACTGATTACAGTGGAGAACGACCAAAATCCTTTTTTTACCTCTACAACAAGTATCTCCTTTAACTGGGGTGGAGTATCTGGGAAAGTGGGAAGTATAATAACTGAAGTGAAAACAAGAACTCATAACGAACTTGTTGTGGATTCTCTAGAGTATTACAAGCAATACTTAGAAGAAGGTAAATATTACCTCTTGGATATTTACAAGGACGCACCATTTATTGTAGAAACCGATAAATCTAAACCTCAAGTTCTAGGAAAACCTATAGGAATTAAAATAATAGACAATAATACTTATGAATTGTTCTATGAGTTTGAAGTTGAAAAAGTATTATGCCAATTTTATGATTCTAAAAAGAAAATATCAGTACCAGTAAAACAAGGTAAGTTTAGTGAATCATTTAAGTTTGGCGAAACAGTGAATCTACCTTTTTTTAATGGAGTTGTTGATTTAAGGCCTAGAGCTAATATTCCAATAGGGAAAAGTTATTTTGTAAGATATTTAAATTTTGATGCTGTCGTTAATAACTATAAAAATAATATTAAAATAGAGCCTTCTTCCAAGCAAGCTTCCTCAGTTCTAAAGTTATCTTTAATCGGAAAGAATAAATCTAAAATAGTAGATTATCTCAATGCTACTTCGGCAATATTAAGTAGAACAGAACTACAAAGAAAGAATTTGTATGCTACAAATACTATAAAATTTATAGATAGCAGTCTTGGTGCGGTTAATACAGACTTAAAAGCTGTAACCGACGAAATGAATGAGTTTACAAAAGCTAACAAAGTTTTTAATGTAGAAGCTTCTGCTGCACAGCTTTCAGATCAACTTAAGGATTACGATCAAGAAAAATTGAAAGTACAATCAAAGCTCAACTACCTTAATTCACTCGAAAGTTATTTGAGAACTAAAAATGATTACAGCCAAATAGCGGCACCATCATCAGTAGGTATTGAAGAGGTTAATATCTTATCTAGTGTTAGTAAAATTATCGCTCTATCTGTTGAACGCCGGAATTTAGAATATTCCACAAAAGAAGGATCTATACTTTTTGATGAATTAGATCGTAGAATTGATACGGAAAAAAGTGTTCTGTTAGAGGCCATTGATGTAACAAAACAAACAATAAGCATACAATTAGGAACTATAAACAGAAAAATAGCCAATCTAGAATCTGATTTAATAGGGCTGCCAAAAGACCAACAAGAATACCTTCAGATACAGCGAAAGTTAGATTTAAGTAGGGAAGCTTTTGATATTTATCAAGCTAAGCGTGGTGAAGCTGCCATTGTAAAAGCGGCTAACGTATCGGATATTACAGTTATAGATGAGGCCAAGGACATAGGTAATGCCCCAATAGGACCAAAGAAATCACTTAATTACATGATGGCTTTGATGACGGGATTCTTTGCACCAATGTTTTTAATATTTATTATTTACCTGTTAGATAGTACAATACACGGATCTGATGAAATTACTAAAATATCCAAGATTCCAATTTTAGGGCTAATTGGTAAATACCGCTACAAAAATAATTTAGTGGCTTATGAAAAACCAAAGTCGGCAGTAGCAGAGTCGTTTAGAGCTATACGATCGAGCTTGCAATTTATATTTAAGAATAACCCATCATCAACCAAGGCTAATACATTAATGATTACTTCTTCAGTGAGTGGAGAAGGAAAAACGTTTACATCAATTAATATTGCTACTGTTTATGCTATTTCTGGTAAAAAAACCATATTGCTGGGCTTAGATTTAAGAAAACCAAAAATCTTTGGTGATTTCAATATAACAAATGAAAAAGGTGTTGTAAATTATTTGATAGGAGATAGTAGTTTTGATGAGATAATAACCAATACCCATATAGAGAACTTAGATTTAATTACATCTGGTCCAGTTCCCCCTAATCCTTCAGAATTGTTAATGGGCAATAAGCTTAGGCAACTTATGGAAGAGCTTAAGCAACAATATGATATTATAATTTTGGATACACCTCCGTTGGGTCTGGTAACTGATGCTTTGGAATTGACTCAATATGCTGATGCTACTATATTTATGGTAAGATTAGATTATACAAAAAAAGGCATGCTACAACTTGTTAATGCCAAGTATAGAACAGGTGAACTGAAAAATATTAGTTTTGTTCTTAACTTTTACAGGCATAAAAACAACAATAACTACGGTTATGGCTATGGATACGGTTATGGCTATGGATACGGCTACGGAGTCTACGGAAGTGCTTATCATGAAAAAGATAATCAATCATTGTTTAAAAAGGTTAAGAATTTCTTTAAACGGTCATGATCTTTACTAAATCCTAAATTTTGATTACTAAAACACAACAAAAGACAAAGCGCATATTTGATGTCGTTTTAGTTTTGGTGTTATTCCCCATATTAATTATTCCAATCTTAGTTTTGGTAATTGCTGCCACTATAGATACTAAGAAATGTGGTGTGTTTTCCCAACTGAGAGTAGGGCAACATGCAAAATTATTTAGAATATATAAGATAAGAACCTTAAGAGAGGAAGAGCATAGATTAGGGCATTTGGGGAAAAGCGCAACTTCACTGGGAAAGTATCTAAGAAAGACCAAACTAGATGAATTGCCACAACTTTATAATGTATTCATTGGAGATATGAGTTTTGTTGGTCCAAGACCTGATATTCAGGGATTTGCGGATAAGTTAAAAGGGGAGGATCGTATTATTTTAAAAGTAAAGCCAGGTATAACAGGAGAGGCTACTTTAAAATACAAGGATGAAGAACGTGTATTAGAACGACAAAAAGACCCTGAACACTACAATAGAACGATTATTTGGGTAGATAAAGTGAAAATCAATAAAAACTACGTTAAGAATTACAGTTTTTATTTAGATTTGACACTCATTTTAAAATCTACTTTAAACAAATGACACATTCTGAAGACAAAATTGCAATCATAGGATTAGGTTATGTCGGTTTGCCCCTAGCAGTAGAATTTGCAAAAAAATTCTTCGTTGTTGGTTTCGATATCAACAAACAGCGCATTGAGGAGCTAAATTCTGGTGTAGATAAAACATTGGAAGTTGAAAATGATAATCTCAAATCTGTTTTAACAACAGACTTAAAAGCGGATAAAGGCTTATATATTACTGACGATCGAGATGCCTTATCAGTTGCTAATATATATATAATTACTGTGCCAACTCCAACTGATGCTTTAAATAAGCCTGTATTTACTCCGCTTATTAAAGCAAGTGAAACAGTTGGTAATGTGATTGGAAAAGGAGACATTGTTATATATGAATCAACTGTGTACCCAGGAGCCACAGAAGATATTTGCATTCCTGTCTTAGAGAAGATTTCTGGAATGGAGTTTAATAAAGATTTTTATGCTGGTTATTCTCCTGAGCGTATCAATCCGGGCGATAAACATCATACGGTGACTAAGATATTAAAAGTAACATCTGGTTCAACACCAGAGATGGCAAAAAAAATAGACGACTTATATAAAACAGTTATAACAGCCGGTACGCATTTGGCTCCTTCAATAAAGGTAGCTGAGGCTGCAAAAGTGATTGAGAACTCACAGCGCGACATTAATATTGCCTTTGTTAACGAATTATCTAAGATTTTTAGGCTTTTGGATATTGATACTAAAGCCGTATTAGAAGCTGCTGGTACTAAGTGGAACTTTTTAAAATTCTCACCTGGCTTGGTAGGGGGACATTGCATAGGTGTTGATCCCTATTATTTAGCACAAAAAGCAATAGAGTCTGGTTATAATCCAGAAATTATTTTGGCAGGTCGAAAAATGAATGACAGTATGGGGGGTTATGTAGCTACCGAAACTGTTAAGATGATGATTAATAAAGGGGCAACTATAAAGGGATCTAATGCACTTGTCTTGGGGATTACTTTTAAGGAAAATTGTCCTGATATTAGAAATTCCAGAGTAATAGATATTATTGAAGAATTACAATCGTATCATGTCAATGTAGATGTTTACGATCCATGGGCTTCCAAAGAAGAAGTAAAGCACGAATATAACTTGGATTTAAAATCATCAACTTCAGAATTAAGCTCTGATTACGATGCTATAATTTTAGCGGTATCGCACAATGAGTTTTTAGAAATGTCCATTGACAATCTTAAATCTGATAAATGTGTGGTTTTTGATGTAAAGTCGTTATTGCCGCATCATACTGTAGATGCTCGTTTATAGGTTAAAATCAACCCAATTACTATGTACTCAAATCAATATCACACGGAAGACCTATCTCAATTAAGCTTTTTAGTTACAGGTGGCGGTGGCTTTATCGGATCCAATATTGTAGAATACTTACTAAAGTATGGTGCCAAAAACGTTAGGGTTCTAGATAATTTTTCTAACGGTTATCGTGAAAACTTAACTGAGTTTATGGACAACCCTGCTTTTGAATTACTTGAAGGCGATATACGGGACATAGATACATGTAAAAAGGCTATGGAAGGTATAGACTACGTGTCGCACCAAGCGGCATTGGGTTCTGTGCCACGATCCATCAATGATCCTGCAACTTCAAATGAGGTTAATATCTCAGGATTCTTAAATATGTTAATTGCAGTTAAAGACAGCTCAACTGTAAAACGTATGGTCTATGCGGCGTCTAGTTCCACTTATGGTGACAGTAAAGCATTGCCAAAAGTTGAAGACAACATTGGCAGACCATTATCGCCTTATGCCGTTACAAAATATGTCAATGAATTGTATGCTGATGTCTTTGGAAAGACATATAATACAGATGTAATAGGCTTAAGATACTTTAATGTATTCGGGCCAAAGCAAAGCCCTAATGGAGCGTATGCTGCAGTTATTCCATTATTTATGCAAGCACTGAAAGATAACGAGCCATCTAAAATAAATGGTAACGGTGAGCAAACCAGAGACTTTACGTTTGTTGATAACGCTGTGCAAGCTAATATAAGAGGCTTTTTTGCGCCTAAAGAAGCTGCAAATGAGGTGTTTAATGTAGCTTGTGGTGAACGTATTTCTGTAAATTACCTTTGGGATTCGCTTAGAGTTGCAGCTGATTCAGATTTAAAAGCTGTTTATGGACCACCAAGACAAGGAGATGTAAGAGATTCTTTGGCAGATATCTCTAAAGCACAAAAATTATTAGGCTATAAACCTCAATATACAGTTCGTGAGGGCTTAAAAATTACTTGGGATTATTTTAATTAAGGAAATCTTATTCTTAATTGGTTTTCTATATCAAAAAATTATATATTTATTCTTCTGTTTAATCAATCAAAAAGTCTAGACATATTCCCTAAATATATGAGGCTTTAATATTCATATTATTAATGACAAATATTTTAATTACAGGGGGAGCTGGGCAGTTAGGGAGCTCATTGGCTTCAAAGTTAGCATCAGATAAAGATGTAACCGTTGTCGTTATCGACAACCTTTCCACAGGCAAAAAATCAAAAGTTCCAAAGCGTGATAATGTAATATTCATTAAAGCAGATGTAAATGATTATAATGATATTATCTCAATTTTTTCGACTTTTAAATTCACATATGTTTTTCATTACGCAGCTGTAGTAGGAGTGGAGCGTACTCTCAGTAACCCAATAAATGTTCTTAGAGATATTGATGGTATAAAAAATGTATTGTCGTTGTCTAAAAACTCAGGTGTAAAGCGAGTGTTTTATTCGAGTTCTTCAGAAGTTTATGGAGAGCCTTTCGAAATCCCACAAAATGAAAAAACCACACCATTAAATTCCAGATTACCTTATGCTATTGTTAAGAATGTTGGGGAGGCATTTTTTAAAGCATACCAAAAAGAATATGGATTAGATTATACGATTTTTAGGTTTTTTAATACTTATGGTCCTGCCCAAAGTAATGATTTTGTAATGCCTCGGTTTATGCGTTTAGCTCTTAACAATCAACCTATTCCTATTTATGGCGAAGGTAGTCAAACACGCTCATTTTGCTATATTGATGATAATGTAGATACATGCATCAATGCTTTAAAAAACAATGAATATGTAAATGATGTATTAAATGTAGGTAATGATTTAGAGATAAGCATTTTGGAATTAGCAGAAAAGATTGTTAAAATAACTAACTCTAAATCTGAAATCATATTTTTACCGGCACTCAAGGAAGGTGATATGAATAGAAGATGTCCAGATATATCTAAAATGAAAGCCTTATTGGGTAGAGATTTAATCTCAATCGATGAGGGTATAAAATTGCTCGTTCACAAATACCAAATGGATAATAAAACAAGTATGAGCATTTAATTTTAGTTGCTAGTCTTTTTCTACCGTATCTCAGAATTTTAGATACTTAAAAGATGTGATTTTTAATTGCATTTAGTATTTTTAGGCAAAATAAAAATCACGACGAATTTTGAAGATTCAAAATGACAACCAATGGTTATATACCATATCTTCCAAGCATAAACTGTTTGCTCTAAACTTTAAAGAAATATGGCGCTATAGGGATTTATTGGCAATGTTTGTTAAAAGAGATGTTGTGACACTCTACAAGCAAACAATTCTTGGGCCGCTCTGGTATCTCATACAACCCCTATTTACATCTGTGATTTTTACGCTCGTTTTCAATAATCTAGGAAATATTAGTACGGGTTCAATACCACCTTTCCTTTTTAATTTGGCAAGTATAACAGCGTGGAACTACTTTAAGGAATGTCTCACTGGTACGTCTAATACATTTACTAAAAATCAGGCTATATTTGGTAAAGTCTATTTTCCCAGAGTTATAATGCCAATGTCCGTAACGATTTCAAATCTTCTAAAATTTGGTATTCAATTACTCATTTTCTTAGGGTTCTATTTGTACTACTTCATCGTTGGAAGTTCTGTAGAAATGAATCTCAACATACTTCTATTTCCAGTTTATGTAATTATGATGGCACTTTTGGGCTTAGGTTTGGGTATGATAATTTCATCAATGACTACAAAATATAGAGATCTACATGTACTGGTTGGTTTTGGGGTTCAGTTGTTGATGTATCTTTCTGCTGTTCCTTATTCAGTAGCTGAAGCAAGATTAAAGTTTCCTGAGTTTGTAGTTCCGTTTGTGGAGTACAGTCCTTTAACACAAATTATAGAAGGTTTTAGATATATGTTATTGAACAGTGGTGACTTTAGTTGGATGTCCTTCACTTACACGTTGGTAAGTAGTTTTGTTATATTTCTGCTAGGTTTAATTATTTTCAATAAAACAGAAAAGAAATTTATAGATACCGTATAAGTAATGCAAAAAGAAGCAAACATAGAGCAGAACAAATCGCATTACGATAACCAGTATCAGAGAATAAATATTGATAGAATTGCAGATGTATTAAATAATCGCGATAGTTATTTAGAGGGAGCGACCAAAACAGATATAAGCTGGGTTGGGATGTATTATGGTAACTTAGAACAAAGGCTGTCAGGAAAGAAAGTTTTAGAGCTTGGTTGTGGTGACTGTTTTAATGTTGCAATAATGGCATCTTTGGGGGCTAAGGTCTATGCCAATGATATTTCTGATAGGAGTGGAGAAATAATAAAAGCGCTTAATAAAAGGTTTGAATTCAATTACCCTATTGATTTTATTTCAGGAGATATAACACACGCTAATTTTACTGAACATAATTTTGACTATGTTATAGGTAAAGCTTTTCTCCATCACTTAACACTTCAGCATGAGGAGCAAGTTTTAAAAGTTAGCAGTTCAATCCTAAAGGCAACAGGCGAAGCTCGTTTTTTTGAACCAGCTATTAATAGTAAATTATTGGATGAAATAAGATGGGCAATACCAATTAAAGATCGCCCATCCAAGTTATTTAGTCCTAAAAAGTTTAAGCAATGGGAGGAAAGTGATCCGCATCCCCATAGAGATAATTCTTCTAAGCATTTTAAAACTATGGGGGCAAACTATTTTGATGAAATCTCTATTATACCCTTGGGTGTACTAGAGCGATTTTACAGATTAATGCCCAGTACAAAAGATAAGAATGGCGCTTTTAAACGTAGAGCACTGAAATTAGAAAAGTACCTCCCTGGTTTTATGAGGTACACAGGAGCAAGAAGTCAAACAATTATCTATAAGAAACCCAAGGGATAAATGAACGACATAATATTAAAAGTTGAAAATATTTCTAAGCAATACCGATTAGGCCTTATTGGCACAGGTACATTGCGACACGATTTAAACAGATGGTGGTATAAAATAAGAGGGAAGGAAGATCCTTTTTTACAAGTTGGCGAAGTTAACGATCGTTCAGTAAAGGGCGAGAGTGATTATGTTTGGGCATTGCAAGACATTAATTTTGAAGTTGAGAAAGGTGAGGTATTGGGTATTGTCGGAAAAAATGGAGCAGGTAAATCTACATTGCTAAAAATTTTATCGAGAGTAACGGCACCTACACAAGGTGAGGTGAAAACCAAAGGTGATATAGCTTCATTACTAGAGGTTGGTACAGGATTTCATCCAGAAATGACAGGACGGGAGAATATCTTCTTAAACGGAGCTATCCTTGGGATGACCAAAAAGGAAATTAAGCAAAAACTCGAACAGATTATTGCCTTTAGTGGCTGTGCACGATATATTGATACGCCAGTAAAAAGATATAGTATTGGCATGCGAGTGAGATTGGCGTTTTCTGTCGCCGCATTTTTAGAGCCAGATATTCTAGTTGTTGATGAAGTCTTAGCTGTAGGCGATGCTGAATTTCAAAAGAAAGCCATAGGAAAAATGCAGGATATAAGTCAAGGAGAAGGTAGAACAGTATTGTTTGTAAGCCATGATATGACATCGATTGAAGCCTTATGTTCTAGAGTGATTGTTTTACAAAATGGAAAAATTGCACTAATAGATACGCCTCAGAAAGCCATTGAATTTTATTTAAAATCGGATCAAACAGATGATGAAATTAACTACGTTAATGTTAGGGGAGATAAGCAATTTTATATAAAAAAGATTACGATTAATGGTGGACATAATCGAAACAATATAGTTAAGTCTGGTAGTTCTATAAAAATGAAATTTGAACTCAATAAAGGCTTGTTGCCAGAGGAGTTAAAAAAAATTGCCTTTTATCTAATTATAAAAAACGAATTGCAATCCCCTGTATTAACTCTTTCTAATATGTATGACTCCAGTTTTGAATATTCAAAAATAGCCACTAGATATTTAGAGTGCGAAATTAAAGGTATTAATCTCACTGAAGGTAGATATTCTGTTACAACTTGGTTAACGTTTAATAACGCTTTGTCTAATCAAATCAACGACGCATTTGTGTTTGAGGTTATTCAAACAGATTTTTATAAAACAGGGAAAATGCCAAGCCCAAGAGAACATGGGTATATGTTATTAAATCAAAATTGGAGTTGTTCTTAAATATAATTTCATTTATAAGATGAAAAAAATTTTAGTGGTCGTAGAATCTATTAATGTAAATGATAGCAGTGCTAGTAAAGGAAGGGTTGCACTAATTAAGAACTTAAAAAAATGTAATTACGACATTAAGGTATATCACTACACGAGAAAAGATATTTCTATACAAGGCATTCCGTGTGTAGCTATAAAAGAAAAAAAAGTAACATTCTTGGCCATAGTCAATAAACTTCAGCTTATTTTTTACAAACTCACTAAGATTAGACTTAGTAAATATTATGAGATGCTAACGGGCTTTTCATTTTCTTTTTTAAATGATGCGAAGAGCATAAAAGCTGCTCTTAAGAACGAAAAAGATTTTAATCCAGATTTTGTGTTAACATTAAGTAAAGCAGCAAGTTTTACTGCTCATAAGGCTATTCTTGGAATACCGAAATGGCATTCAAAATGGTTGGCTTACGTACATGATCCTTATCCATTCCATTTTTATCCAAGACCATACAACTGGGTTGAGCCTGGTTATCATAAAAAGCAAGAATTTTTTAGGGAAGTGTCTAAAAAATCTGCCCATGGTGTCTTTCCAAGTCAACTATTAAAAGAATGGATGGGTAGTTACTACCCTGATTTTTTAGAACGTGGTATTGTTATACCGCATCAAATACAAGATGAAGAGGTAACCAATAAAGTATTACCAAATTATTTTAGCAAAGAAGGATTTACTATTTTACATGCTGGCAATTTAATGTTACCTCGTAATCCAAAAGGTTTAATAGAAGGCTATAAAGAATTTTTAAAAAATAATAAAGAAGCAAAAAAAGATACTCAACTACTTTTTATAGGATCAAATGAAGCTTTTAATGAATACTTAAACCACGAAAAGAATAATTTAGAACAATTATATGTAAGTAAGGGTTATGTACAATATAATGAGGTGCAGATTATGCAAATGAATGCTTCTATAAATGTTATATTGGAAGCTAAAGCCGAAATTAGTCCGTTTTTACCGGGAAAATTTCCACATTGTATTAAAGCAGATAAACCAATTTTGCATTTAGGCCCACAAATGAGTGAAACATCTAGACTTTTAGGTGAGGATTACAAATACAAATCACAAATAGATGATACTCAAAAAATAGCTCAACATATTGAAGAGCTCTACCAAAAATGGAAAAATGATAAGTATAATCACCTTAACAGACCTGACTTAGTTGATTATTTATCAATAAAAAATTTAAAAACCGTTATGAATTCTTTGTCCTCAGATGCAAGTAGCTAAAATCAGAAATAAAGTAAAGCACTTATATAACAAATACAGAAAGATTGTTATTACAAGATTTCATAGTATGAGGGGCACATCAGACAAGAACAGATGGAGTAAGAAAAAATCTTTATTTGAATCTTGGGATGAACGCACGCAGCTTTTAGCAAATGAGGTGCAACCAAATAGTAGGGTGATTGAGTTTGGAGCTGCACGTTTAGTTTTAGAAAAGATGTTACCAGAAGGATGTACTTATTATAACTCTGACATAGTTAAGAGAGATAATAGCACAATTGTGTTAGATTTAAATATAGAATTACCAGTAATCGAAAGTGTAGATTATGTAATATTTAGTGGAGTATTGGAATATATATATAAAGTCGAAAGACTTTTAAAGCACCTTTCATCTTATACAGACTGCATAGTTTTTTCTTATGCGACTACAGATATGTTTCCTGATAATAAAGTTAGACATTACAACGGATGGGTAAGTGATTTAAGTCTAGAACAAATAAAGAGTATAGGAACAGATTTAGGTTGGTATTGTGAGATTATTGGAACATGGAAAAATCAAACACTATTTAAATTTAGTAAAGGTTTATGAATTCTAAGTACACTATAATTTTTGCTTACAGAAACAGAGATTCTGAACGTGTAAAGTTGTCCTTAGAATCGTTGAGTAAACAAACCAATCTTAATTTTGAAGTTATTTTCGTTGATTATGGAAGTGATGAAAACTATGCAAAAGAAATTTATACCGTTGTTAATTCATTTCGTTTTGTATTATACCATTATATTTCACATTCTGGACTTCTGTGGAATAAATCCAAAGCACTTAATTATGGAATTAGCAATGCAAAAAATGAATATATATTATTAGCGGATGTCGATGTTTTATTCGCTTCAAATTTTGTCGAGACACTTAATGATTATAAAGACTCAGACAGTTTTACATTATTTAAAATTAATTATTTAGCTCAGGCTGTTCAATCATCTGATATTATAGAAAAACCTTTAGATAAATTAAAAATTTCGCATAGTGGAGATACCTTTGGCATAGGTTTATTCCCCAAGAAAGCTTTAGAAAGAGTTAGAGGATTGGATACTTTTTTCCATTTTTATGGATCCGAAGATGAGGATTTAAACTCAAGATTAGAAACGGCAGGTTACAAACAGAAAAGATGTAATGTTCCACTGCTATGGCATCAATGGCATCCTACATACAACACGGAGAAGGAAATTTTAACCATAAACCCAAGATTATCTAATGTAAGGAGAATCAATCAGCGCCATTTTTTATGGCAAAAAGAAGAACGTACCATTATTCCTAGTGATTCAGAAAATTGGGGAAAAGTATTTTTCAAAACAGATTTAGATATTCTTAATCGTCCTACAAGTTCAGTAACAATAGTAAACATTGAAGCTCATGTCATTCATTTTCTTAGACTTATTTTACCTTCATTGACAAATCATGTAGTTAAAGTGGTTTTTCTACAAGATGATTATTACAAATCTTTGAAGTATAAATTAAAACATACATTAAATAAAGAGTCGCAACGCTATATTTCAATTAAGCAAGTGAACGACCTTATACTAGAAGAGATTATTTTTAAGTACAAAGATTATAATTATAAGTATGAAGTAGCTAAAAACCTAGAAACTATAATATTTACTATTGATCTAAATTCGAATTAATGAAAGGTAAAATAAGATTGTTCTGGTGGAGTGAGGTCTTTTTGATGAATAAATCAAAAGAAAATTATGGTGATTTATTAGGTGCTCATTTAGTTGAAAAGATTTCAAAAAAAAAGGTCGAATTCACAAACCCGAAAAAACATAACCTTAAAGATTTATGGAGCCCAATTTATGTGACTATTGGTAGTATTCTAATGCACATAAACAAAAAATGCATTGTCTGGGGAAGTGGTATAATTAAAAATAATCAGCCAATTAAGCCAGCAAGATTTCTTGCTGTTAGAGGACCAGAAACAAGACGTGCATTAATACAGCAAGGGTACAATGTACCAGAAGTATATGGAGATCCCGCTCTATTGTTACCAAAATACTTTAGTCCTAAAGTTAAAAAAAAATACAAGCTAGGGATTATACCTCATTATGTAGATTATCAATCAACTCTAGGTATGTACAAGAATAAAGAGGACATTTGTATTATAGATTTAATGACTAATGATATCGAAAAGACCACTACAGAAATTTTAGAGTGTGAACGAATAATTTCCTCATCCCTACATGGTCTAATTGTTCCTCATGCATATCAAATACCTGCCGTTTGGGTACGTTTTTCAGATAAGTTGTTTGGTGATGATATAAAATTTAAAGACTATTTTGCATCAGTTGAAATTCCTTATTATGAAGTAGATAAGCAAAATAAACCCCTGACCAGCCATGAAATAGATGGACTATTTAAAGATGTGACTGTGCTTCCCAAAGCGGATATAATAACTATGCTACAAGAAGGGTTGTTAAATTCGTGTCCTTTTATAGATTGATTTACTAAAATTCTGTTTCCGCACTATTTTAAAATGAATTCAATACATAAGCTAAATTTAGGTAATTTGCAGTAATAAAATGTCTCGTAGAAATTAATGAAACATCATTAAGACATTACAATTGAATTTAAAGAATGAAACCAAAAAAAATTCTTAAAAATACGTTTAAAACTCTTGGTTATGACCTTGTCCGTTTAGATGGTGGCCTTGGATACGGAAGTGCTGAAAACGAACTTTTAAAATTGATAAAGGAGGCCAATGTTGACTTAATATTAGATATAGGAGCAAATAAAGGACAATTTGGTAAGGCCATGTTTAATTTTGGTTACTCTGGTAGAATACTATCTTTTGAGCCATTGACTAAGATGTACAAAGTGTTAGTTGAAGAATCAAAAAAATATTCAAATTGGTCTGTGTACGAGCAATGCGCAATAGGAGACAAAGAAACCGTAACAACGATAAACATCTCCAATCTGGTTGGTAACAGTTCTGTTTTACCAATAAAATCAACAAAATATAATGTAGGCAATAGCCATTACATTGAAAAGGAAGACGTAAAGCAAATAACCCTTACAACTTTAAATGAAAATAAGAACGTAACTAATGCGGAGAATATCTTTATAAAAATGGATGTTCAAGGTTTTGAGCATTATATATTAAACACCCTAAAAGATGTTAATTACAATATTGTTGGGTTTTATATTGAGATGTCCTTAGTAAAACTGTATGATGGACAAGAAGACTATTTATACATCTGTAATTTGCTAAAGAAATTAGGCTATGATTTGGTTTATATAATTCCAGAAAGCATAAGAAACCAAAGAATGATTCAGTGCAATGGTGTTTTTTTACATAATTCATTAAGCTATAAATAATAAAAATTGAGTAAGACATTAACCATTATTCCTGCGAGAAGAGGTTCTAAAAGAATTCCAAGAAAGAATTTAAGAAAACTAAACGGCCTTTCACTTATTGAGCATAGTATTATCTATGCGCAGAACAATATAGAGTATACTCAACACATATGTATCTCAACAGACGATTCAGAAATATTAAAAGTTGCAAAAAAATATAATGTAGATGTAGTAAAAAGGCCTAAGGAACTTTCAGGAGACTTGGCAACAACAGTTTCTGCTATAAAGCATGTGCTTCAAACATTAGATAATAATTACGAAAACGTGGTTCTTTTACAACCTACAAACCCTTTAAGGCCCAAAAATTTATTAAAGGAGGCCTATGGAATATATAGTAAATCAAAAAGTGATAGTTTAATTACCGTAAGTAAAAATGATAAAAAACTGGGCAAAATCACAGATGGTAAGTATATTCCCTATAGTTATAAAATGGGGCAACGTAGTCAGGACATAGATCCTTTGTATTTTGAAAATGGACTTCTGTATATTACCAAAGCATCATTAATTTTAGAAGATAAAATACTTAGTGATAGCAACATTGCATTTATAGTTGACCACCCATATTCGTTAGTAGATATTGATGAAGAAGATGATTTTAAGTTCGCAGAGTTCGTGTTAAATAATTACCCTAATGAGTAAATCTATAACAAAACGTATTATTTTTCGAATTAGAAGATATAGAAGAAAATGAATAATCCTTTTATCACAATAGCTGGCCGTAAAATTGGTGCTGACTATTCACCTTTAGTTATTGCCGAAATAGGCATTAATCATGAAGGTTCTTTAAAAGTTGCCAAAGAAATGGTGGACGCAGCGAAAAGAGCAGGAGTTGAGGTTGTAAAACACCAAACCCATATTGTTGAAGATGAAATGAGTCCAGCGGCAAAAAAAGTTATACCTGGAAACGCTAAAGTGTCCATATACGAAATAATGGAGCGTTGTGCGCTCAATGAAAAAGACGAAAGAGCACTAAAGGTATATGTAGAAGAAAAAGGTATGATTTTTATCTCTACTCCTTTTTCGAGAGCGGCAGCCAATAGATTACAGGCTATGAATGTTGAAGCCTACAAAATTGGCTCAGGCGAATGTAATAATTATCCCTTGTTGGAGCACATTGCCTCCTTTGGAAAGCCTATTATTTTAAGTACGGGAATGAATACAATAGAAAGTGTTAAGAAAGCAGTATCTATATTTAATGCTCGTAGCGTTCCTGTAGCTTTGTTGCATACTACAAATTTGTATCCAACACCTTCACATTTAGTACGTTTTGGTGCTATGCAAGAACTGCATAGGGCTTTTCCAGATAAAGTATTTGGCTTAAGCGATCACACTTTAAATAATAATGCTTGTTTGGGAGCCGTTGCTCTAGGTGCTTCAATTTTAGAACGGCATTTTACAGATCATAAAAAACGTACTGGTCCAGACATTGTCTGTAGTATGGATGAAAACGATTGTAAATTACTTATTGAAGGAAGCAAAGAGATATGGCAAATGAGAGGAGGGACAAAAGCCCCCGCAAAAGAAGAGAAAGTAACCATTGATTTTGCCTTTGCCACAGTTTGCAGTATCAGTGATATTAAAAAAGGAGAGAAGTTAACAAATGACAATATTTGGGTTAAACGGCCTGGTACGGGTAAGATATTGGCAGAGCACTATAAAAATGTTTTAGGTAAAACAGCTATTAAGAATATTAAAACAGGTACACATCTGGACTATAGCGATTTTGAGTAATGAAGAAACTATATCAATTAGAGAAGAAATTTGAATACGAAAATGGGTTTTATGCTACAGCTGACCCTTCAAGATTCAGTAAATTTATAACGCATTTAGAACTCTTTAGACAAACCAGTAATATTCGAGGTGAAATTATGGAGTTCGGTATTTTTAAAGGCAACTCTTTCTTTAGATGGGTGAAATTTAGAGATTTGTTAGAACAGACGGCGAGCAGAAAAATTATCGGTTTCGATATTTTTGGTGATTTTCCTGAAGCAAACTTCAAAGATGACAAAGAAAAGAGAGATGCCTTTGTAGCAGAAACCAATGGAGGTAAAAGTATTTCTTATGAAGAGATAACTGATTTGTTGGCCAAACAAAACCTCAATAAA
Organism: Winogradskyella luteola; assembly: GCF_019203985.1. Lineage (GTDB taxonomy): Bacteria > Bacteroidota > Bacteroidia > Flavobacteriales > Flavobacteriaceae > Winogradskyella > Winogradskyella luteola. Next base: position 192,017 of record NZ_JAGSPD010000003.1, read on the forward strand.
AATATTGAAATAATAAAAGGAGATATATTGATTACCTTAGACCAATACCTCAATAAAAATCCTCACTTAAAGTTGTCTCTTCTTCATATTGACGTAGATTTGTACGAACCTTCCAAGTTAATTCTAGAAAAATTGTACAGTAGAGTCACTAAAGGTGGAATTATTATTTTAGATGATTATGGTGCTTTTGCTGGCACAAATAAAGCTGTTGACGATTTTTTTGAAAATAAAGTCGAAGTAAGGAAGTTACCGTATTCTCATGCTATTTCATACATAGTTAAGTAAGATGAAAAAAATAGTATTTCTTACTGGGACTAGAGCTGATTTTGGAAAGTTGAAGCCTTTAATGGCTATTCTTCAAGACAATACATCTTTTATACCTCATATATTTGTTACGGGCATGCACTTACAAACATTGTATGGCTATACCCTGATTGAAATCCAAAAAAGTGGATTCAAAAATATTCATGAGTTCAAGAATCATGGTAAGGATATACCGATGGATCTTACCTTGGCAAAGACAATTGAAGGGTTTTCCCAGTATATTAACCAACTAAAACCAGACTTAATAGTAGTACACGGTGACCGTGTAGAAGCACTAGCTGGTGCTATAGTTGGTTCTCTTAACAATATATTGGTTGCACATATTGAAGGCGGTGAGGTATCGGGTACTATTGATGAGTTATTGAGGCATGCTACTAGCAAGATGAGTCATATACATTTTGTGTCTAACGATTTGGCGAAAAAAAGACTTTTGCAAATGGGAGAGATGCCAGAATCTGTTTTCACAATAGGCTCTCCTGATATAGACATTATGTTTTCTGATAACCTTCCATCACTAAAAATAGCCAAAACATATTACGACATAGAATTTAAGGATTATGCTATAGCCATGTTTCATCCAGTCACTACTGAGATGGATTCTTTAGATGAACAAATTTCTAATTATATCCAGGCTCTGACAAAGAGTGGTGATAATTACGTTGTGATATATCCCAATAATGATATGGGTAGTAATATAATATTGAAAGCCTTCGAGGTTATAAAAACCAATCCGAGGTTTAGAGTTTTTCCTTCCCTTAGGTTTGAGTATTTCTTAGTTCTTTTAAAATATTCTAAATACATTATTGGCAATAGTAGTGCGGGTATTAGGGAAGCTCCTTATTACGGAGTGCCAACAATAAATATTGGCACACGTCAGCGTAACAGAAGCCTAAATAAAAATATAATCAATATAAAAAGTGAAGAAGGTTTGATTATAGAATCCATAAAAAAGATAAAATGTCAGTCTAATGAAGCTATTGGTAAATTTGGAAAGGGCAATAGTGCTAAACTGTTCTTAAAATCATTAGAAACCAAGGCTTTTTGGAGAATTAATCATCAAAAACAGTTCGTTGACAAAAACTAAACCTAAAATATTCGTAGTTATTTCAGATGGTGTAAGCCTGCGTAATTTTGTATATTCAAACTTTTATCATCTTGCCGATAAAAGGGGATATGATGTTTACTTCTTAAATACTACTGTATTTGAATTAAGTGAATTGGGTTTAAATGAAATTAGAATCAATTCAAAAACTCACCCAATAACTAACATTTTGAAAAATGTTAGAAAGCATATTGAATTAAGACGTTTTAAAAAACGCTTCAAAGATAATATTTATTTAGAATACCTTTTTCCTCTTCCCTTTAAAGGAATTAAAAATAGTATTAAAAGCAGTGCCACCAAGCTATTGGTAGCTATGCTTAACAGTGAAATTGGTCTGGTTAAAGTTCGTAGATGGATTAAGAATTTAGAATCTAAAACCCAGACCCACAAAGATTGTCTCAAAATCTTTAAAGAGTATCAGCCTATTTTGGTGTACAACACAAGTCAAAGAGCTGTTTCATCAATAGCTTTAGTACAAGCAGCAAAACAGATGAAAATTCCCACTCTAGGGTTTATTTACTCATGGGACAATCTGCCAAAAGCAACTTTAGACGTAGAAACTGATTATTACCACGTGTGGAGTGAGCATATGAAAGCTGAACTCTTAAGATATCATAATTTCATTGGAGAAGACAAAATCACCGTTACTGGCACACCTCAATTTGAACCTCATTTTAATAAAGAAAAACTATTATCTAGAGAAGATTTTATTGCAAATTACAGACTCAACCCCAATGTGGATTATATTTGTTTCAGTGGTGATGATATTACAACATCTCCCAAAGATCCAATATATTTGAGAGATTTAGCAGAAGCTGTTAAGCAATTAAATAATGAAGGAAAAAATATCGAAATAATATTTAGACGGTGTCCTGTTGATATTTCAGATAGGTACAATTCCGTAATTAAGGAGTATGGTACTATCATCCATGCTATAGAGCCTGTTTGGAAACCACTTGGTAAAGTTTGGGATGCTATTTTACCAGCAGAGGAGGATGCTTTATTGTTGGCCAATATAGCAAAACATTGCAAGCTTGTTGTTAATTTGGGATCTTCAATGGTTTTTGATTTTGCTGCTCATAATAAACCGTGTGCTTATTTTAACTATAATTATTTAAATCCAGGCAATACTGAAGAGAAAGGCGTTTTTGTGTACGATTATATTCATTTTAAGTCAATGCCATCTCAAAGTGCAGTATTTTGGATCGACTCAAAAAAGGAATTTAGGGAAGTTCTTTTAAAAGCACTTCAAAGTCCAAAAACTCAAGTTGACTCGGCAAAGCAATGGTTTAAAAAGATAAATCAATACCCTTTTGAAAAAGCTTCTGATAGGATTTTGGAAGACATCTCAAATCATTTATAAGACGAGAAAGTAACAGAAGATATATGCTATTTAATACGTTTACTTTTTTTCTGTTTTTTATCACTGTTTTTTTTCTGTATTGGTTCTTGCTTAAGAAACGTAGAGTTTCACAAAATATATTGTTATTAATTGCTAGTTATGTTTTTTATGGCTGGTGGGATTGGCGTTTTTTATCTCTAATAGTAATTAGTACAATAGTTGATTTTGCAATAGGGAAACTCATATTTAATACTACCGATAAAAAAAGACGAAAAGTACTTTTGGTAATAAGTTTACTGGTAAACCTAGGGTTTTTAGGCTTCTTTAAGTATTACAACTTCTTTATAGAAAATTGGATTCTGGCTTGGGAATCTTTCGGAATTTCCATGAATTTGTCTTCACTACAAATAATTTTACCTGTAGGTATTTCATTTTATACATTTCAGACGCTTAGTTATACCATAGATATTTATCGTAAAAAGATTGAACCAACCGATAGTATTTTAAGCTTTGCAACATTTGTGGCTTTTTTTCCGCAGTTAGTTGCAGGTCCCATAGAAAGGGCTCAGCATTTACTGCCTCAGTTTTTAAGAGAAAGAAAGTTCTCTTACAAACATGCACTTTCTGGGATACATATTTTTATTTGGGGCCTATTTAAAAAAGTTGTTATAGCAGATACATGCGCTACCTATGTAGATGTCATCTTTCAAGACTACGGATCCATGAGTACACTAACTTTGATGTTGGGCGCAGTTTATTTTGCATTTCAGATTTATGGTGATTTCTCAGGATACTCAGACATGGCTATTGGTTTGGCTAGAATGCTTGGTTTTGACCTAATGCAAAACTTTAAGTACCCTTATTTTGCCAGAGATATTGCTGAATTTTGGAGAAGATGGCATATATCACTAACCACGTGGTTTAGAGATTATCTTTATATACCCTTAGGTGGTAGTAGAACAACCTTGGCATTACAAGTAAGAAATGTGTTTATCATCTTTTTGGTCAGTGGCTTCTGGCACGGTGCAAATTGGACATTTATTGCTTGGGGATTTTTAAATGCAATTTATTTTTTACCATTACTTTTGTTAAAAAGAAATAGAGTTAACAAAGACAATATAGAAATTGTTAATGTTGGTCAAGGTATTAAAACTGGCTTTAAAATTCTTGCCACCTTTACAATTACTTGCTTTAGTTGGGTTTTCTTTAGGGCTGATAATATACAACATGCCCTTGATTATATAATGAGAATGGTATCCAATAAGAATTTTGGCATTCAATTTTTAAGTATTGAAAGATATAACATAGAATTGATCGCAATCTTAGGGGTATTTATAGCGATAGAATGGTTTCACAGAAAACATGAGCATCCATTTACAGGTAAGTTCTATTTAGCGAAAATAATTCTCATCCTGTTTTTGACTATTGTACTAGGTGTGTTTTCTAATCACGAAGACTTTATTTATTTTCAATTTTAGTATGAAACGATTTTTAATGAAGATAAGCTTTTATTGCCTACTTGTTGTAGTACTACTTTGTATATTGGATGTTGTCTATACTCAGGTTTATAAAAAATCTAATCCTAGAAATAAAATTCAACGTGTATTGGCATTAAAAAACGAAAGCTTTGATTATGTTTTTCTGGGAAACTCTCGGGTAGAAAATATCATTGTTACGCCTTTAATTAATCAAGAAACAGATAAGAGCGCACTAAATTTAGGAATTCAGCAAGCAAAATTAAATGATGTTTTAGTAATCCTAAAATTACTGATTCATAATAATGTTAAAATGCAAAAGCTTTTTGTGCAAATTGATTCTCATTATAATGATTTAGGTAGCTCAGATATTGTTAAATCACAATTGTTACCTTATATACATTCTAACGAAATAATAAATTCTTATTTAAAAGAAAACGATTCAGAATTTAACCAAAAATATTACATACCATTTTATAGATATGCTGTAAATGATTATAGAGTTGGTTTTAGGGAGGTATTTGCATCTGTTTTATCTCAAGCCAAAAATACTGATTTTAATGATGGTTATATTCCTTTTGGTAATCGAAGAAATACAGCTATTCCAAAATTGCCGGCAAGTGTAATCTCTAAAAACATAGTTTTAGATGAAATTGTTGAAATTTGTAAATCAAATGAAATTGAAATTGTACTGTTTTGCGCACCTTACTGTCCTGGCCTACATAAAGATAACTATCTTAGTGAAATAGACTATGAAATTGATAATCTTTATAATTTTTCTTCAGCAATTACAGATAGTTCATATTTTGCTGATTGTGGGCATCTTAACCATAGCGGAGCAATGAAGTTTACAGAATTTTTAATTGACGAATTAAAGCTATGACCATAGGTTTTATAACATCCGAATATCCACATGCTAATTTAAAACGCTCTGCAGGTTTGGGGTCTAGCATTAAAAACCTGTCAAAAGGCCTAGTTTCCAAAGGGGTGAAAGTCGTAGTTTTTGCTGTATTTCAAAATAAGGACAAAACCTTTGAAGACGATGGTATTACTATCATTTCAATGGCTAGAAAAGGACATCGTTTTTTGGGTTGGTATTTTGAACGTAAGCACATAGAAAAACGAGTTAAGGAAGAGATCAAAGCTCATCATATTGATGTTCTAGAAGCACCTGACTGGACAGGTATCACTGCTTTTATGAATTTTAATGTTCCATTGATTATTAGACTGCATGGTTCTGATGCCTACTTTTGTAAACTAGAAAACCGTAAGCAAAAGTGGAAGCATTTTATGTTTGAAAAAAATGCCCTGAATAAAGCAGATTTTATTATTTCCGTAAGTGATTTTGCTGCTAATGTAACTAGAGATATTTTTAAATTAAAGCAAGAAATAATAACGATATACAATGGCGTTAATGTCACAACCTTTAAACCTAAAAGTGAATTAATAGTTAAAGGAAGGTTGCTGTATTTTGGAACCATAGTTAGAAAAAAGGGTGTTTTAGAATTGGCTGAAATATTTAATGGGTTAGTTGATAAAAAACCAGATGTATCATTGGTGCTGATTGGTAAAGATGCTATGGATGTATTTAAAAAAACATCGACTCTGAGCCTTTTTAATATAAAACTAAATGCTGAAGCCAAACAAAGAGTGGAACATATCAACGAAGTGGCATATAGTGAGATAAATAGCTATATAGCAAGTGCAGAAATTATAGTATTACCTAGTTTTGCTGAAGCTTTTCCCATGACTTGGCTCGAAGCACTTGCAATGGAAAAACCATTGGTTACATCAAATATAGGATGGGCAAAAGAATTGATGATTAATAATAAAACAGGTTATACTATAGATCCAAAAAACCATAACGACTATACTAATGCAATCCTAGATTTGCTAAATGATGAAACAAAGCAAAAAATCTTTGGATCTAATGGAAGAAAACATATTATAGACAATTTCTCAACAGAAATTGTTCTAGAGAAAAATATGGATTTATTTAACCAGATAATGCAGCAAAAAAGTGAAGCTTAAAACTTATCAAGCAGATAACGGCGAGGTGTTGTTGTATAATGGCAATCCTAATTTTAAAGTTTTGGAACAGTTAGTACTAGGCTCAGGTGATGTATGGCATAGTTCTTTAGACCAAGGTTTTAAAAACTGTTTACCAGAATTAGTATATCAAACAGCTGTATACTGGTGGTTTTTAAATGATTTTGAAAATTGTGATACTTGCGTGAATTGGAGAATTAACATCGATGAATTTGTAATTAGAGAATCCGTTTGGAATCAGTTGAATACATTTAATACCAATTATGAAAATCCTTTAGTTGCTGGCTTGGATTTTGGTTTTAACTTGCTTAGAAATCAAGGTGGTATTCCGTTATATGTTAAAGGTTTGTTTGATAAAAAACTTGCTGATGTTAAAATTAGTAAGCACGACCGTTACCTATTTTTTCTAAATAACTTTAAAAAGCGGCACAGTCACTATATGCTCTTGCGTAAAGGTATTTTTAATCTTCCGAAAGAATTTATTGCATTAAGGAAAGCTTCTAAAAACATCTTAAATAACAGCAATGTTATTATTAAACCTAAGGAATTAGAACCTGTCCAAGGAAATCCTTCAGTTAGTTTGGTTATACCAACGATGAAACGGCAAGCATTTACGGAATTGCTTTTGCAAGATCATAATGTTCAGTCATATCCTATAAAAGAAGCAATCATCGTAGATGCTACGCCACCAGAAGAGCGCAATGATAAGTTTTACAGGCAAGAGAATTATAACTTTAAAGTAAAGGTAAAGTGGCAGACTACCAAAGGAAGTTGTAAGGCCAGAAACGAAGCTATAGAAATGTGTACTGCCGACTACATTATTTTTGCAGATGATGACGTACGAGTTTTGCCAGATTTTGTTGAGAACCACATTAAATTACTTCAAACCTATAATGCAGAAGCTTGTAATGGCTTGGATATTATGGCAGAGCATATGAACCAAAATTTAGATGATCTAAAACGTCGACTGCAAGATCTTGGTGATGAACGTTGGAGAGTTGGAGTTTCTCATATGTTTAGTAATGCAAATTCTTGTGTAAAAAAATCACTTGTAGATGAGTTGATTGGTAATGATGTCAATTTTGATGGAGGTTATGGCGAAGATTCAGATTTCGGACTTAGGATTTTAAAATCTGGCAAGGTGTTGCTGCATAATCCTTTTTCACCCAACTTGCATTTAAAACCGCCAGTTGGCGGGTATCGTTTTTGGGGAAATCAAGCAAAGGTAATAGGCAAAAAGAGAAAGCCCCAGCCGTGGGAGTTAGGAGATCCGGTACGTTTTATTAGACCTGTACCAAGCCCAACAATGACTTATAAATATGTTAAGCACTATAAAGAACAACAGTTAAAAGAATGGAGATATCGCTACTTCTTTATGTATTTGTTCGGAGGTAAAAAGCGAGCATTTATTTTAAAATTTTTGAATTGGCCCATAAAAAAATTACAATTTAAAAAATCGATGTACTATGCAAAAAGACTCATGCATAGAGGACCTAAATACAATTAATTACAATTGAATAAATTTGCACTTATAGTATGTACTTACATGAGACCCATAGCTTTATTAAAGTTGTTGGAGTCGGTAAGGGAACAGTCACTATATCCAAATGAAATAATAATTGTTGACGGATCATCCAATAACCATACAGAAAAAGTTATTCGATCTAATGATTTCAATAACTTAACGTATCATAGGGTAGAAGAAAAAGATAGAGGACTTACCAAGCAGAGGAATTTTGGAATAAAAAAATTATCAGCAGATACTGAAATAGTTAGTTTTTTAGATGATGATATTGTCTTGACAAATAATTACTTTAAAGAGTTAATACAAACATATCATATAAAACCCGATGCCATAGCTGTCGGCGGTTATATAAAGAATGAGGTTGTTTGGCAAGCCTTAAAAGATGGCTCATATGCAGAAGGTAAATTTTGTATCGATGGATGGCAGCGCAACGAACCATTAAAATTCAAAGTACGAAAAAAGCTAGGATTATTACCTGATACACGTCCAGGAATAATTTGTTCATTTTCGCACGGAAGGTCTGTAAGTTTTTTACCGCCCAATGGTAAGGTTTACCAAGTAGAACAGTTTATGGGAGGTGTGTCGTCCTACAAAACTGAGGTGTTTAAAAAGGTAGGTTTTTCTAACTATTTTGAAGGTTATGGTTTGTATGAGGATGTTGATTTCTGCATTAGATTATTACCATTAGGCAAGCTTTATCTAAACACAGCTGCCCAACTCAACCATTATCATGAGCCATCTGGTCGCCCAAATCAATATAAATATGGTAAAATGGTGATAAGAAATGGGTGGTATGTGTGGCGTTTAAAAAACAATAAGCCATTATTGAAAACTAAGTTTAAATGGTATGCAGTTTCTGCTTTACAAACCTTATTTAGATTTTTTAATGTATTTAATACATCAAAAAAGGTTGAGGCTTTATCTGATACATTAGGTAGGATATCCGGACTTTTAGGATTGTTGATAAATAAACCTAGATTACCTCATAATAACCCTTAAATTAACGAACTGTAAGGAATTGTAATTATAAATGATTAAGAAATTCAACGCTTTTTTAGAACGTCTAAAGTATACCAACACGTATTCCAAATATACGATCCGTCTAATTCTTCCTATTCTTAATATTAGAAAAAGAAAACGTGTAGATTATGCCTTATCAATAGAAGATGCACTTAAAAATTTTGAAACTTTGAATGTTCTTGGATCGGGCCCATCTTTAAATAAATGCAACTTTAATAAAGACGAATTATATGTTACAACTAATTCGTCTTACTTAAGTTTATCTAATGCGCATAGTTTTGTACACATTATAAGGGATGGAGGATATTTAAAACAATTCTTAATGTTTGGCTTAAAATATAAACCAAAGCTGTTAATTGTTGAGTCCTTATATACAGACAAAGCACCTCTTACCCACATTGCCAATTATGGAGTGCAAGCCCTAAAAAAATATCTCGGAAGACGTAAATTTGATTACCCGATACTTATCACGGGTGGAAAGCCGTTTCCTTACTTAGAATTTAATGATAGTTATATTTTGAAGAATCAGTTTTTAAAGGATAATAATCTGCAATGGCACGACAGTAATAGTGGTATTACTATTTACAGTTATGCAATTTGGTGGGCTAATATTTATGGGCATATTAAAAATATCAATGTTTACGGTATTGATGCAGGTCAAGGTGGGGAAGTGTATTTTAATGGCCAGAAAACAAAATCAGACCACGTTGCAATGAAAGATCTAAACAAAAGTAAAATGGGTGTTTTTTTTGATAATTGCCAAGCTAAATATAAATTCATACAAAATTATTCATATTTTAAAAACAATGTCGATTAACTATGGTAAGAATTTTAGATTGTACTTTAAGAGATGGGGGTTATTATACAAACTGGGATTTTTCTAATCAGACAGTAGAACAGTACATAGAGACCATAAATAAGTTGCCTATCGAGTATATAGAGTTGGGCTATAGAAGTATAGATCTAGATGGATACCATGGCGAATTCTTTTATTGCCCCATAAGCACGTTGGAAAGCATAAAATCAACGACGGATAAAAAAATCGCTATCCTTTTAAACGAAAAAGATATTAAACCGTCTGATGTTGATGACTTGTTACAACCATGTATGCACTTGGTAGATTTAATTAGAATAGCGGTTAACCCTTCGAATATCCATAGTGCTATTTCATTAGCTAAGCGTGTGAAACAACTAGATTTTCAAGTTGCTTTTAATGTGATGTATTTATCAGAATGGGATAGCTATCCAGAACTTTATGAATCATTGCCTAAAATTGAAGATGTAGTTGATATTTTTTACCTCGTAGATTCTTACGGTAGCATTTTTCCTGAGCAATTAAAAGAAATTATAACAACCATTAAAAAGTCAACTGATATGGCCTTGGGCTTTCATGGGCATAATAATTTAGAATTGGCATTGGCAAATACAATGCAGGCTATAGAGTGCGGAGTGCAAATAGTAGATGCAACAATTACTGGAATGGGAAGAGGAGCAGGAAACCTAAAAACAGAATTGATCTTAACGGTTTTAAATAGGAAAAATGGTCTGAATATTGATTTTGATGCCCTAAGCCATGTTACCGAAATTTTTGAAGATTTAAAAAGCCAATACCAATGGGGGACAACTTTACCTTATATGGTCTCTGGTATTAACTCCTTGCCACAAAAAAATGTGATGCATCTTGTACAGAAAAAGATTTATTCTTTAAATACAATTATTAATAAACTGACTAAAAATAATAATAAGCAAAAACAGTTTGAAGAGTTTAAGGTTAACAATGGTTTTAAAAATGCAGTTATTATTGGAGGTGGTCCTAGTGCAGGGGTACATTCAAAGTTTATTAAACAATTTGCAGAGCAACAAAAATCTACATGCCTTATTCACTCATCCTCAAAAAATGCCAATCATTATTCCGATAGTAAAATAGCACAGTTTTTCTGTTTATTGGGTAACGAAGGTTATCGTCTAAAAAGTGTATTCAATAATTTTTTATCACATTTTGAAGGTCAATGTGTTTTACCGCCCACAAAGAACTTAAAGGGTACGTTTATTCCACGAGCAGTTGTTGAAAATACATTTCAGTTAGATGAAATAAAGTTCACCGAAATAAAAGAAGACTCACATTTGGCACTTGCTATTCAAATAGCACTAAAGCTACAAGTCGATACAATATATTTTGTAGGTTATGATGGTTATAGCCAAAATCAAATTGCAGCTAAGGATTTAAAATTTTTCAAAGAAAATTCAAAAATCTTTAACGATTTACGAAAAGAAGCCGTAGAATTTTGCTCGCTTACACCTACACTATATGATGTTTTGCCCAAATCAAGTGTGTTTAAGTATATCTAAATATTTATGAAAATTGTAACAGTAATACCTGCCAGATACGATTCTAAAAGGTTTCCTGGAAAACCATTAGTGGATATAGCTGGCAAATCCATGATTAAGAGAGTCTATGAAAAATGTAGAGAAGTTATCGATAATACTGATCTATACGTTGCAACAGACAGCCAGTTAATATATCAACATTGTATAGATAATAATATGAATGTTGTAATGACAAGCTCTAATTGTTTAACAGGAACTGATAGAATTGCCGAGTTTTCCTTAAAAATAAAAGCCGATTATTATATAAATGTTCAGGGTGACGAACCTGTAATTGACTCGCAAGATATTTTAAAAATCAAAGAATCGATTCTAAAACATCCTAGTAAAATTATTAATGGTTATTGTGCGATAAAATCTGAAGAAACTTTTCGTAGCCTTACAATGCCAAAAGTTGTTTTTAGAGAAGACGAACGTCTTTTATATATGTCTAGATCACCTATACCAGGGAATAAAAACGATCAATTTAACATTGGTTTTAGGCAAGTTTGTATTTATGCCTTTCCTTATAAATCATTAGAAGACTTTTATAAGTGCAAAGCTAAAACACGTTTTGAAAGTCAAGAGGATATAGAAATCCTTAGGTTTTTAGAATTGGGTTTTGATGTACAGATGGTTCTTTTATCCGATACTTCAATTCCTGTAGATACACCAGAAGATTTACAAAAGGTTATAAACTATGTCAATAAAATTGAAAGATAAAAATGTTATCCTGTGGGATTTTGATGGTGTAATTTTAAATAGTAATGACATTAGAGACATTGGATTTACTAAAACACTAGAAAACTTTCCTAAAGAACAGGTAGATGAATTAATGAAATACCACCACGAAAATGGAGGTCTTTCGAGATACAATAAATTCAGGTATTTTTTTGAAAAAATAAGAGACGAAACAGTTAATGATGCATTAATTTTAGAATATGCCTCAAGGTTTTCTCAGGTAATGCTCAATAGACTTATTAATAAATCACTTTTAATTGAAGATTCTTTTAAGTTCATTAAAGAAAATTATAGAAGTATGCGAATGCATATCGTCTCTGCTTCGGATCAAAATGAGTTAAGAACTATTTGTAAAGGATTGGGTATCGATAAATTTTTTCATTCAATTCAAGGGTCTCCAACTACTAAGATTGATAATGTATCAAGTATTTTAGAAGAAAATAAATATAAAAAAGAAGCTACAGTTTTAATTGGCGATTCAATAAATGATTACCACGCAGCATCCAAAAATGGAATTAGCTTTATTGGTTACAATAATATAAATTTGAAAGCTAATGTGCTTAATTACATAGAAAGTTTTAACGCTATTATATCATAATTTCCTATTTAGAAACCTATTATGAGATTGACCATATTTACGTCCGTTGAGCACGTTTTTCGAGATAACAAATTTTACGGTTACGGACCGTATATCAGGGAAATGAATATTTGGATAAAGTATGTAGATGAGGTCGTAATTGTGGCGCCAAAAAGTAAAAATGGTGAAATATTACCAATGGATTTACATTATGAGCATCCGAAACTCCAATTTGTTGAAATCCCAAGCTTTAATTTAACCACTTTTCCCAATGTGCTAAAAACATTAGTGGTAAGCCCATTAATATTATATAGGATGATTAAAGTTTTGCGAAAGGTAGATCAGGTACACCTTCGTTGTCCTAGCAATACCGGTCTCTTAGGCTGTGTAGCTCAGATTTTTTTTCCAAAGCTAAAGAAGTCAACAAAATTTGCAGGTAATTGGGATCCAAATAGCAATCAACCTCTAAGTTACAGGTTACAAAAAAAATTGCTTGCTAACACAACTTTGACCAAAAACATTAAAGTTTTGGTTTATGGAGAATGGCCAAATCAAACCAAGAATATTGTCCCTTTCATATCCGCAACTTATTACGAACACGAAATTGAGAAAACAGAAGAACGAGATTATACAGGGGTGTTAAATTTTGTTTTTGTTGGTAGTATTGTTGTAGGTAAAAGGCCTATACTAACCATTAAAATTATAGAGGAATTAAATAGAAGAAGAATCCCTTCTCAACTAGAATTATTTGGTGAAGGCACAATGTTTGAAGAAACAAAAGCCTACATTGATGAAAATAACCTAAAAGATGTCATCTTCTTAAGAGGTAACCAAGATAAGGAGACAGTAAAACAATCGTTGAAAAAAGCGCATTTTAATATACTGCCATCAAAAAGTGAAGGTTGGCCAAAAGCAGTCGCAGAAGGTATGTTTTTCGGCGCTATACCTATAGCTACTAGAATATCTTGTTTAGATTGGATGTTAGATTATGGTAACAGAGGTATCTTAATCGAGCCAAATGTTAAAGTAGCAGCAGATAGTATTTCTCAAGTTCTTAAGGATGCAGACCTACATAACATGGCAACAAAAGCGGTGCAGTGGTCTCAACAGTATACGCTAGACACATTAGAGGAAGCAATAAGGAAAACCATAGAGGAATAATGCGTGTTATACAAATTATAGATTCATTAAACTTAGGTGGCGCTGAACGTGTGGCTGTAAATATAGCCAATCAATTAGTAGATAAAATTGATAAATCTTTTCTTTGTACAACCAGAGAAGAAGGACTTTTAAAGGAGGAATTAAACAATGATGTTGGCTACTTTTTTTTAAACAGGAAAAAGACTCTTGATTTTAAAGCGATAAAACGCTTGAGAGATTTTATCACAGTTAATAAAATAGGTATTGTTCATGCACATGCGTCGTCTTATTTTATCAGTTCTATCATCAAAATACTTTTACCTAGAGTACAATTAATATGGCATGACCATCTAGGGAATAGAAACCAAATAAAACCAAATTCATCTTTCGTACTAAAATTGAGTTCATATTTTTTTGATAAAGTGATTGCGGTTAATAGTGAGTTAGCTAGTTGGGCAAAAACTAATTTAAAAACTAATGAAGCTATCTATGTTCCCAACTTTACAGTAAGAAGCAAAGTAGATAGCTATACACAATTAAAAGGTGTTAGAAGTAAACGAATATTATATTTAGCTAATCTAAGGAACCCAAAAAATCACTTACTTTTACTTAGAGTTTTTTATGAGCTAAATGAGAATTTTCACGATTGGACTTTGCATCTGGTTGGTAAAGATTACAATGACAATTATTCTAAAGAGATAAAATCATTTATTAAATCTAAGGATTTAGAGTCAAATGTGTTTTTACTGGGGCAAAGAAATGACGCCTCCAGTATTATCGGCCAGTGTAGCATAGGTGTACTAACATCAACTTATGAGGGGTTACCAATGGCTTTGTTAGAATATGGATTAGGAAGCCTGGCCGTTGTCGTAACAGACGTGGGTCAATGTAAAGAAGTAGTCTCGGATTATGGTTTTGTGGTTAAATCGCAATCAGAATCAGAGTTAAAAAAAGCTTTGGTAAAGCTTATGTCTAATGAAGAACTGAGAACTGAAAAAGGTAAGGCGTATAATTTGCACATAAATCAAAATTATACCGCTAAGCAAGTAATAAGTAGAATAATAGATATATATTCAATGAATTAATGGGTATTAACTCTGAATATAAGTATTTACAATTAATAGTATTACATATTATTATTGGGTTGTTAGTGTTCTATTTTAGGCCATTGGCCAAAATTTATTTTTTTGCTGTCGTTATATTTTTTCTTGTTAGAATCGTAGTGGCACCACCGCCTAAAAAAACGTATGAAGTTTTAAAAGCGTGCGCATATATAGTTGGTGTAGAGGTACTTTTTAGAATGAGTGATGGTGGGGTTTTTTATGAAGCCTCTAAGTACTTGGTAATTTTATTTATACTTTTTGGCATGTTTTATAATGGAGTTTCTGGTAAAGGCTATCCATATTTTATTTACCTTATTCTATTAGTGCCAGGTGTAATCGTAGCCAGTAATAATATTGGCTTTGATGCCAACTTTAGAACCAACGTGGCATTTGTACTCAGTGGTCCAGTTTGTTTAGGGATATCTGCACTTTATTGCTACGAAAAAAAAGTAACGAAGCATCAAATTATTGACATTGTAAAGGTTATTTCATTTCCAATTATATCAATGACCGTGTATGTCTATTTATATACGCCAAAGCTAGAAGATGTTTTATTGGGAACGGAATCTAATTTTGCAACATCTGGTGGGTTTGGTCCAAATCAAACCTCGACTATTTTAGGTTTGGGAATGTTTTCCTTAGTAGTTAGATTTTTCTTAAAATCGCCAACTTTGTTATTAAAGATTGTAAATGCTTCAATATTTGTATTTATTGCACATAGAGCTATTATTACATTTAGTAGAGGCGGGGTTTTTACGGCAATCATCATTATAGCATTTTTTTTATTTTCACTTTATAAAAAATCACACAGAATACAAAAAACTCAAATTTTAACAACTGGGATTTTGTTAGTTTTCATTGGTGTTGCAACCTGGTTATATAGTGCCCAACAAACAGGTGGACTAATAGAAAATAGATATACCAATAAGGATGCGTTAGGTAGGGATAAAGGTGATGTGTCTACAGGTAGAGTAGATCTCTTTTTGTCAGAATTAGAGGGTTTTATGAATCATCCCTTTGTTGGTGTAGGGGCAAGTGGCATGAAAGAGTTTCGTATTGAAACAAGAGGTAAGGGTATAGTGTCTCACAACGAAATAAGTAGAGTTCTGTCAGAACATGGGCTTTTTGGTGTTATAGTTATTTTAATACTAATTATTAAACCTCTTGGTTTCCGTTCTAGAAATAAAAAAAGCTTATTCTTCTATGCTTTTTTAGCTTTTTGGTTTGCAACTGTTAACCATTCAGCAATGCGTATTGCTGCACCTGGTTTTATATATGCTTTAGCGCTTTTAAATATACAATATGAAAAACGTCCTTTATCTAGGAAACGCATTATCTCAAAAGGGTAGAGCCTTAACGTCCATCGAAACTTTAAGTGTAAGATTAGAAGAGTTTTGCTCGGTCAAGATTGCGTCCAATAAGTCTAATAAAGTGCTTAGGTTGTTAGATATGATATGGCTTGTTTTTTCTAATAGGTCTAAGGCAGATTATATACTTATAGACACTTATAGCACTATTAACTTTTATTATGCTTTTATTGTTAGCCAGTTATGTAGACTTTTTAAGATTAAATATATTCCAATATTGCATGGTGGTAACTTGGAAAAACGTTTAAAAAACAATCCTAAACTAAGCAGTTTGATTTTTAAATATGCTTATAAGTTGGTGTCACCTTCAATTTTTTTGAAAAAAGTTTTTGAAAGGTATGGTTATACTAACATTCAACATATACCCAATAGTATAGAAATTGAAGATTTTGAATTTCAGAATAGAAATATTCAAACAATAAAACTATTGTGGGTAAGGTCATTTGCTTCCATATATAACCCAGAACTCGCAATTTCAGTTTTGGAAGTATTGGTGCAAAATGGTTATGAGGCAGAGCTGACCATGATAGGGCCTGATATAGATGGTTTAATGGCCAAAATTAAAAATCAGGTTGAAGAAAAAAACCTGAACGTAAACTTCACAGGTAAATTGTCGAGAGAAGCTTGGCGGGAGTTGTCTAGGCACTGTAACGTATTTATAAATACTACAAATTTTGATAATATGCCTGTTAGTGTTATTGAGGCAATGGCTCTTGGATTACCAGTAGTTTCTACCAATGTTGGCGGATTACCTTATTTAGTAATAGATGATGTCGACGGACTCTTGGTGCCACCAGAAGATATTGATGCAATGTTTAATGCCATTGTAAAGTTAAAGATCCACAAAAATCTGAAAGATAAAATGGTGATTAATGCCAGAAATAAAGTAGAGTTATTTGACTGGAAAGCCATTAAACCCAAGTGGGAAATGCTTTTGTCTTAATTTGATGTTGAAAATAAATTGTACTTATTATCTTTACGTTATTACCAACCTAAACGATGAAACATAAAAAAGGCATCCATTTTGAAGTTTCAGAGCGAAAGATTTTGCTCAGAATTATGGATTTGGCCATGGTTTTCCTTTCCATATACTGCTTGGGTCTGTTCTTTGATTTTGAGTATATTCTATTCAATCAGGAGAATACAGTAGCTTTGGTGTTGCTGGGAATATATATTACCGTTTTCGGAACCGTATTTGAACTTTACGACCTTCAAAAAGCAAGTAAACTAGACACTACATTTAGAAATTTAGTTATTGCCACATCAACAGTAGTACTGTTTTATCTTTTAACACCAGTATTGTCACCTTATTTACCAGAAGAACGTATGCAAATCGTATACTTCTACATGGCCATTATAATATCTATTTTATTATGGAGATTGGTGTATATTAATCTTATTGAGTCTCCCAGATTTTATAAACGTGTTCTTTTGGTAGGCGAGATCTCGAATATAGATGGATTAATTAAAGCACTGAATACTTCAGATCCGAATTATAAAATTGTCGGATTTATAAACAGTGAAATCTCTACACCAGAATCTGTAAAATTCAAAGGACTCGAAGAGTTTGAAGCAAATGACTTTTTAGAAACCATTGAAAAAGAAAGAATCTCTGAAGTCTTGGTTGCAAGTTTTAATACGGAATCTATTATTACAGAAGTTTATCACGATTTAATGCTATTGATGGAACGCGGTTTTAAGATTAGGGAATATACACAAGTTTACGAAGAACTACTATACAGGGTGCCAATCCAGTTTGTGGGTAAAGACTTTTATAAATATTTCCCTTTTAGTAGAAGTAACGAGAATAAACTTTACATTTTTTTTCAGCGTACTTTCGATATTGTCATTGCAATTATGGGTTTATTTATTGGCGTTCTTTTATCGCCATTTTTACTTTTAGGTAATATGTTGGGCAATAGAGGTCCAATGTTTTATTCTCAAGAACGGGTGGGCAGAAATAGCAAGTCCTTTAAAATCTTAAAATTGAGAACTATGGTTATCAATGCTGAAAAAGATGGCGCTAGATGGGCTCAAAAAGATGATAAACGTGTAACGGCTTTTGGGAGATTTTTAAGACGTTCTCGATTAGATGAAATTCCACAATTTTATAATGTCCTAAAAGGTGAAATGAGTATTATTGGCCCAAGACCAGAACGCCCATTTTTTGTAAATGAGCTGTGCCGTATCATTCCATTTTATGAAACGCGCCATATTATTAAACCAGGTCTTACAGGTTGGGCACAAGTCAATACAAGATACGGATCATCCATTGACGATAGCTTAACTAAACTTCAATACGATTTGTACTATATAAAGCACAGAAGTGTATTTTTAGACTTCAGCATAACGGTTAAAACCTTAAGTACTATATTGTATTACAGAGGACAGTAAATTAATTTCTACTGTAGAATCTTAACAAATAAATATACCTAATTATTAATGCTATGAGCAGCGGGATTAAGCCTATGGCAAATACTTGAACTCCAATAAGCCAATGTAAGGTTAAGAGGCAGAGCATTATAATCAAAAACTTAAGGTAAGCTTTAAACCAGTTTCTAATTTGTGCTTTAAACAGTTGGCCTAAGACAAATATGTTAAGTGGCACAGCCCAAAGTACGTTGTAATTGTGGGCAGTTGCAGAATGATCAGTAGCAAACCAAAGGCATAAGAGAAGTATGCCTATTATTCCTGTAATGCCAAATAACACAATATCTAACCATTTGCTACTTGTTTTATTTTTTGAATCTCTATAAGTAATGTAGAGAATTAGAGCAGCAATTATACCTAGAACCATTAATGGACTAAAGAGAAAGTCAGACCTTAATATTTCAGCTTTCTTCTTATATAAAGTAGATGAGCTTTTTACCAGATTTTCATTACCATTGATTTTGGCAACATCGAAAAAAGCATAAATGTATTTAGGTAAATACATATATTCTTGTGGTTTAGCTTCTATATCTATAACAGAACCCAAGGCAATATCTATTCCCAAACTTCCCCAAGAATTACGATTTAAATGTTCATGTATTAGCATCCTAAATGTTTTTGGTTCAAAATCTTTGGGCAATACAAAATCAATATTGGAGTTTGTTGAAACTTTTACAACATCTCTTATTCGTGTGGCACAATTATCATAAAAGAAATCGTACTTGTACCTTCGGTTCTCTGGCTTGTAGTTGTTTTCTAAAAAATCAAAAAGCTTCTGTTTTTCTTTTAAGGATAGGTTTAAAATTTGCTCATCTATAGTTCGGTTAGAGTTAGAATAATGGTAATAGATGTCAGAAAAATTGTGTTTACTTATAAGGTAATTCAATTTCCCTCTTGCAAATTTTAAATAAAAATTAGGAGCGTCAAAATCGTATTCCCCATAGCCGTACACTAAGTCAATACCTTTATTTCTATCAGTAATTCTAAAAGCATTATGACCGAAGGAGTCATTTAATGATTGCCCTGGGCCGAAAGTTAGTACAGATACTTCAGCTTCTTTAGATAATGGAGATTGCTGGCTAAAGATCCATAACGTAGTAAAAAGAAATAAGAAAGAGAGTATTTTTTTTGCCAAAATTTAGGTTTACTAATTTAATTGAACGACGAATTACATGTTATTTACCAAAATTTCCTTTAAAGGCTTTTGTAACCTTAGCTATCTAAAAACACTAAAATCTACTTTTAAGGAAAACACATTAGAGTACAAAGCCGCACTTTGATCACCTATGTCAGTAAATGCGTAATCGAGCTGTATGCCTTTATACTTAAACCCTACGCCAAAATTGGGTTGAAACGTTAAATCTTCGGAATCATCAATTTGTCTTTCATTCTGAAAATTGCCAACTCCACCTCTTAGAAATACTAAGTCAGTATAGCCAAACTCAAAACCCAAAGCAGGATTTATACTTGCAAATGATGTAGAAAACACATCGTTGTTCTCTTCAAAACGTACATTTAGATTGGCTGCTGCTAATAGCGAATAGTCATAATGGAAAATCCATTGTTTAGACATGCCAATTTGTAACTTAGGAATCGTGATTTCCGTAGTCTCGGGCAATTCTTGGTTTTGCCCTTCTATAGCACCACTGATCCTTTCAAAATTATCTTCGTCAATAGACCAAGCATTATATGTTGTGGTAATGTCTCTAGCCATTAAGCCAAATTTCCATCCCGATTTGTTTTCAAACTGAATACCAGCATCTAAACCAAAACCCCAAGCCGAAGCGAAATCTCCTATAATACGTCGTATTACTTTGGCATTTACACCAAAATTGAGACCATCCAAGGGCAATTTTCTGGCATAAGAAAACGTTAATCCGTAATCTGCGGTAGAGAATGTACTTATTCTGTCATAGTTAATATTACCTTCATCATCAATTAACTGTGTGGTATCTAAAATATCATCGACACCAAACCTAATCAGGGAGACGCCAACGGCACTTCTGTTATCCAGAGGCATACCAAAACCTATATAGTTGTAATTTGCAATGTTGGCAAAATAGCTAGAATGCATCAAGGCCAATTGTTTGTCTTCGAGATGTACCAATCCTGCTGGATTCCAATACCCAGAATTCACATCACTGGTTTGTGATACAACAGCATTGCTCATACCTAAAGCCGCAGCATCAACACCAATATTCATAAATTCATTTGAATACTTTCTTGTGGTCTGAGCCGAAGCGAAAAGTGTAGCAAGTGTTAAGAGAATTACAATGTAATTTTTCAACAGCAAAATTTTTTTACAAAGATGCACAATTTTTCTATTAATTTAACTTCAAAATAGCCGACTTATTGTCTGACAAAAGGGCAATTTGAAAAAAATAATAAGTTAAGCCCAAATACTTTTTTATTTTTACAAAAACTAAAGTTTATGAATTTAAAACGACAAATACCTAATGTAGTTACGCTTCTCAATTTATTTTCGGGTTGTATAGCAGTAATATTTGCAGTCTATGGAAATTTTGTTGTGGCTGCCATGTTTGTGTTTTTAGGTATATTCTTTGATTTTTTTGATGGTCTTTTGGCTCGCAAGCTCAATGTGCAAAGTCCGTTAGGAATTCAATTAGATTCTTTGGCTGATTTAGTAACCAGTGGTGTAGTGCCGGGAATTATTATGTTTAAGTTAATTTCCCTAACAGTTGATGCACCAGATTATTCAACTTATAATGATAATTGGAATTCTATTTTTCATTGGCAAGGCTTCAAACTCTCTGTTTTGCCGCTCATAGGATTGTTTATTCCGTTAGCATCTGCATACCGTTTGGCAAGGTTCAATTTAGACGAAGATCAGCAAACCTATTTTAAAGGGCTTCCAGTACCAGCGAATACCTTATTAATTTTGTCATTACCAATGATTTTAGAATATCAAAACAATGATATTATGAATTCTATTATTATTAACAAATGGTTTTTAATTGGGTTGACTCTTTTAAGTTGTTACCTGCTCAACTCCAAGATTAAGTTATTTGCTTTAAAATTCAAGGACTGGAGTTTTAAAAATAATGTAACACGATACCTTTTTTTAATATTAAGTCTAGTGGTATTAATCGTTTTACATTTTGCTGCGATACCAGTTATTATCATTTTGTATATACTCTTATCATTGCTAGATCAGAAACAAATCAATTAATAAATTTCACTAAACACATTAAATGGCTTCAGGCTTTTTTGCATTATTAGATGACATTGCAACACTTATGGATGATGTTGCAACTATGACCAAGGTGTCAACCCAAAAAACAGCAGGAATTTTAGGCGACGATTTAGCCGTAAATGCTGAGAAAGCCTCTGGTTTTAGTCCATCGAGAGAATTACCAGTGCTGTGGGCAATTTCTAAAGGATCATTGTTAAATAAGATTATTATATTACCATTGGCATTTTTAATGAGTGCTTTTGTACCCAAAATGGTAATTGTTGTTTTGGTACTTGGTGGACTTTATTTAGCGTATGAAGGTGCTGAAAAAATTTACGAATTCTTTTTTCATCGTACTGAGAAGAAAGTTGTAGTAGCACAAAAGGATATTTCAGCTGAAGAATTACTCAAAATCGAAAAAAAGAAAATAAAATCTGCAATTATTACGGATTTTATTCTTTCCGTAGAAATTGTAATTATTGCGTTGGGCGCCGTGGTCGAAGAAAGCCTAACCACTCAAATCATTGTTGTCTCCATCGTAGCGCTAATCGCCACAGTTGGAGTGTACGGAATTGTTGCGCTTATAGTACGTATGGATGATATTGGTCTTAAACTTATACAAAAAAGTAAATCCAAATCAGGACTTTTGTATAATACAGGTGTAGGATTGACAAAAGCACTGCCGTGGATTATTAAATCACTTTCAATTATAGGAACTCTCGCTTTATTACTTGTGGCAGGAGGAATTTTTGTACACAATATTGAATACCTTCATCATGTTTTAGAAGCCATACCAGGTATACTTAGAGATTTTGTTATTGGCTTAGCAGTAGGTGTTATTTGTTTATTGGTTGTAAAAGCCTTTAAATGGGTTTTGCCTAAAAAGAAAAACTTAGATACTCAATAGATAGCAAGCTAGGCTAGGTTAAAACTCTAACTTCTTCTTACGAAGCTCAAAGTTCTGACCTAAATATACTTTACGTACCATTTCATCATTGGCCAATTCTTCTGGGACACCAGCTTTTAAGATACCACCTTCAAACATAAGGTAAGTTCTATCGGTTATAGCAAGTGTTTCTTGTACATTATGATCCGTGATAAGAATACCAATATTCTTCTTGGTCAGTTTGGCAACGATGCGTTGAATATCTTCCACAGCAACAGGATCTACTCCGGCAAAGGGTTCATCCAAAAGAATAAAATTGGGGTCTGTTGCCAAAGCCCTTGCTATTTCGGTACGCCGTCGTTCACCACCAGATAGTAAATCACCTCTGTTGGTTCTAATATGTCCTAGACCAAACTCATCAATAAGAGATTCCATCTTTTCATGTTGTTGCTTTTTGCTCAACTTGGTCAATTGCAGTACACTAAGAATATTATCTTCTATACTTAATTTTCTAAATACAGAAGCTTCTTGTGCCAAGTAACCAATACCATTCTGTGCGCGTTTGTACATTGGGTATTTTGTAATATTGGTATCGTCTAGATAGATATTACCACCATTGGGTTTTATAATGCCAACAATCATATAGAATGACGTGGTTTTACCAGCACCATTGGGACCGAGTAAGCCAATAATTTCACCTTGATTAACTTCAAGAGAAACATCTTTTACCACTTTTCGCCCGCTATAGGACTTCATTAAATTTTCCGCACGTAACTTCATAATGCTAATTAGAACGCTAAAAATAACAAAATCATATAGATTCGGTCTGCGTCAATTGAGTTTTATTAAAAGTTTAACCTTGTGAATAGTGTTCTTCTAGGGCTTCCCAATATTCGTGAGCACGTCTTAAATGCGGAATTGTTATGGTTCCACCAATAAGTGTTGCAATGCTCAAAGCTTCACTTATTTCGGCTTTTGTTAAACCTTCGTTGTATGATGATTCCAAATGATATTTCACACAATCATCACATCTTAACACAGCTGAAGCGACTAAACCTAGTAACTCTTTTGTTTTTTTATCTAGAGCTCCTTCTGCAAAGGCATTGGTATCAAGATTAAAAATACGTTTAACGATTTTATTGTTATCAGCTAAAATCTTATCGTTCATTTTAGAGCGATAGTCATTAAATTCTTCAACGATATCAGACATGCTTTCTTTTTCTATTTTGATTCTTAACGACTACTGCCGAAATGTAAATACTTATTTGATATAATACTAAAATTGGTATAGCTACTATAACTTGGCTTGCAATATCCGGAGGAGTTATGATTGCCGATAATATTAAAACAATGACCAGTGCATATTTTCTATACCTTCTTAAAAATTGAGGTGTCACCAATCCGACTTTGGTTAAAAAGTATATAAGTATTGGCAGCTCAAAAACAAAACCAGAGGCTATAGCAGAAGAACGCACAATGGCAATGACAGAGCTTACATCAAACTCATTAGAAATTTGTTCACTAATTTGATAGTTGGCTAAAAAGTTAATGGACAACGGAGTGATTATATAGTAACCAAACAAAACTCCAGTAAAAAACAGAAGTGAAGCAATAACCAAAAACCCTCGGGAATTTTTACGCTCACTGGGTTTTAAACCAGGACTTATAAAACTCCATAGTTGATACAAAACATAAGGAAATGCTACAATAAATCCAGCGTAAATCGATGTCCAAATATGGGCAGAAAATTGACCTGCAACTGTTCTGTTTTGAATGATAAATGGGAATTTATCAGCACAAAATGTCGTATCTGTCATTCCAAAAAACTTTGAAACTTGGCATAGTCCATTGTAAGTGAGGAAATCCATTTTTGTTGGCCCAAATATAATGACATCAAAAATAAATTTCTTGCAAATAAAAGCTATAGTAGCTGCAATGACAATTCCTAAAGTCGCTCTAATTAAATGCCATCTTAAATCCTCAAGATGATCTAAAAAAGACATGTCGTCAATCTGTTTTGTCATTAGATAATGCCTTCTTTAATTAAATCGTGAAGATGAACAACACCTGCATATTTTCCATCATGTTCAACCAATAATTGTGAAATACCGAATTCTTCCATCACTTCTTTGGCATCCACAGCCATAGCATTTTCTTCAATAAGTCTTGGATTTGTGCTCATAATGTCCTTGGCCCTTAGTTCTGTAATAGCATCACTTTTGCTAAGCATTCTTCTTAAATCGCCATCTGTAATAATACCAACAATTTTATTATTGTCAATCACTGCAGTAACCCCAAGCATTTTTTCTGTAATCTCAACAATTACTTCCTTTAAGCTTGCTTCTAGGCCAACTTGAGGTTTTAAGTTTTGTGATGATAAATCGTTTACTCTTAAATAGAGGCGTTTTCCTAAGGCACCACCAGGGTGGTATTTTGCAAAATCCTTGCTGGAAAATCCTCTTAATTCGAGCAAGCAAACCGCTAAGGCATCACCCATTACCAACTGAGCTGTTGTGCTAGTAGTCGGTGCTAAATTGTTAGGACATGCTTCCTGTTCTACATAAGCATTGAGAATATAATCGGCTTGTTGTCCCAAAAAGGAATCTATGTTACCCGTAATGGCAATCATTTTATTTTTCGCATTCTTAATAAGCGGTACCAAAACTTTAATTTCGGGTGTGTTCCCACTTTTAGAAATACAAATAACCACATCGTCTTCTAAGATCAATCCCAAGTCACCATGTATGGCATCTGCTGCATGCATAAAAACTGAAGGCGTTCCCGTGGAATTCAAAGTTGCTACTATTTTGTTAGCAATAATGGCACTTTTGCCAATTCCTGTTATAATAACTCTCCCTTTGGAATGATATATTAGCTCCACTGCATTTGCGAAATCTTCTGTAAGCAATTCCGATAAATTTGCAATGGCTTTACTTTCAGACTTTATGGTGCTTTTTGCAATGTTTAAAATAGAAGACACAGTGTTCAAAACTAATTATTTATAGTGTTTTTTAGATTTAAAGAAATTGTTATCTTTAAGGTTATGCAAAAGTACATGAATTTTTTTATTCAAAAATTCTCTAGGAACGATTGTATAAATTTTGTGTACTAAAAAGTAGTTAATTATGTAAAGCTAAATTTTGCCCCTATTTATAGCGAATTTTAGTTGCTTACAGAAAAAATGTATTAAAATACGAACAGGTATTAATGAGTATTGCAGAAATAGATTTACACTCCGCATTAAAAAAGTACTTTGGTTTTTCGGGATTTAAAGGGCTTCAAGAAGAAGTTATAAAAAACGTCGTAGCAGGTAATAATACCTTTGTTATTATGCCTACTGGTGGTGGAAAATCATTGTGCTACCAGTTGCCGGCTTTAATAAAAGAAGGGACGGCTATTGTAGTGTCACCACTTATTGCTTTGATGAAAAATCAGGTTGATGCCATTAGAGCAGTATCTGAACATGAAGGAGTAGCGCACGTTTTAAATTCATCATTGAATAAAACAGAAGTTAAACGTGTAAAAGACGATATTGTAAATGGCGTTACCAAATTGCTTTATGTGGCACCAGAATCATTGACCAAAGAAGAATATGTTGACTTTTTAAGAACGGTCAAGATTTCTTTCATGGCTGTAGACGAAGCGCACTGTATTAGTGAATGGGGACACGATTTTAGACCAGAGTACAGAAACCTTCGGCATATTATTAAGCGTATAGGAGACGATATTCCTATTGTTGGTCTAACAGCTACAGCAACCCCAAAAGTGCAAGAAGATATTCTTAAAAACCTTGGGATGAGTGATGCTGTAACGTTTAAGGCTTCATTTAATCGTCCAAATTTATATTACGAAGTACGTCCAAAAACAAAGAATGTAGATGCCGATATTATTCGTTTTATTAAACAGAATGAGGGCAAATCCGGTATTGTATATTGTTTAAGCAGAAAACGTGTTGAAGAATTGGCACAAGTACTTCAGGTTAATGGTATTAAAGCCGTGCCTTATCATGCAGGATTAGATGCTAAAACCAGAGTGAAGCATCAAGATATGTTCTTAATGGAAGATACCGATGTTGTTGTGGCTACTATTGCCTTTGGGATGGGAATTGATAAACCCGATGTACGTTTTGTAATACATCACGATATTCCTAAAAGTATAGAAAGTTATTATCAGGAAACTGGACGAGCTGGCCGCGATGGAGGAGAAGGGCACTGTTTGGCTTATTATGCTTATAAAGATATTGAGAAGCTCGAAAAATTTATGTCTGGCAAACCTGTTGCAGAGCAAGAAATTGGTCATGCACTTTTACAAGAAGTAGTTGCTTTTGCTGAGTCATCAATTTCTAGGCGTAAATTCATTTTACATTATTTTGGTGAGGAATTTGATAACGAAACAGGTGAAGGTGGAGATATGGACGATAATGTCCGCAATCCTAAAAATCAGGTTGAAGCCAAAGATGATGTAAAAATACTGTTGCAAACGGTTCAGAATACAAATGAAAAATATAAATCCAAAGATCTGGTACAGGTTATTATCGGTAAAGAAAATGCCTTAATATCTTCGCACAAGACAGATACATTACCGTTTTTTGGAGTTGGTAAAGACAAAGAAGCTAGGCATTGGATGGCTTTAATTCGTCAGGTTATTGTTGCGGGTTATTTAAAAAAGGATATTGAAACCTACGGTGTATTGCGACTAAGTGATACAGGCAAAGCGTTTATAGAAAATCCAAAATCCTTTATGATGGCAGAAGACCATGTGTTTGATGATACTACAAATGATGGTATTATCACAAACTCTAAAGGAGGTGGTGCGGCAGCCGACGAAAAGTTAATGACCATGCTCAAAGATTTACGAAAACGTAATGCAAAACGTTTGGGTGTTCCGCCTTTTGTGATTTTTCAAGATCCTTCTTTAGAAGATATGGCTTTAAAATACCCTATCACCTTAGAAGAATTATCCAATGTTCATGGGGTTGGTGAAAGTAAGGCCAAAAAGTACGGTAAGGACTTTATTGCTCTCATTGCAGATTATGTTGAAGAAAATGATGTGATGCGACCAGAAGATTTGGTGGTGAAGTCAACGGGATCCAACTCTGCATTAAAGCTATACATTATTCAGAATGTAGATAGAAAACTACGACTCGATGATATAGCATCATCTAAAGGTATGGAAATGCCAGATTTTATAAAGGAAATGGAAGCCATTGTCTATTCTGGTACCAAACTGAATATCAACTACTGGATTGATGAAATTTTAGACGAAGACCAACAGGAAGAAATCCACGACTATTTTATGGAGTCCGAAAGTGATAAAATCTCTGATGCCGTTGAAGAATTTGATGGAGACTACGAAGACGAGGAACTACGCTTATATCGTATTAAGTTTATGAGTGAAGTGGCTAATTAGACTATAGTTTACAGTCGCAGTATCCGGTTTCAAAATTTAGATTTTAGTATTTAAAGTTTGATAATTTACTCTTCTTCATCAGAGGTAATGTACTTGTTAAAAGAAAGCTCCTGCTTTTTAACTTTCAACAAAATGCTGGTCAATTTTGCGTCCTGTAAGTTTTTAATATCGGTTTCCTCTACCTGAAAATCTATTTTAGTGACATGTCTACCTTTAACATCGGTAAATTCAGACTCAAACTCTATGGAATCCGAATCTAATTGTAATTCAAAATTATCACTGAGAAATATAAGCTTTGCTCCATTTTTTACCTTAATTTTTAATTGACCAACAATTACGGTTTGGAAAAAATGATAGCCGCCAAGTTCATTTAAGCCAGCATAAAGTACATTGTGTTCTGAAACTGCATAAGGTGTATTCTCAACAGCTTCTATTATTACTTCGATGCTGTCATTGTTTTCTGTTTCTGTTTCTGCTTTTCCAAAAAGTTTTGAAAATGAAAATCCCATGTGAAATTTTTTGCCAAAGCTAAGGAAAAAATAAGTTTTTATTGATGAGATTGCCGCGTCCTTCGTCCTCACAATGGCATCAGGATTTTTTTAATTAGAGATTACAGTTTTGCACGTTGTGTTTCGTGCGTACAATTCGCCAATCTAAATTCGTAAATCATAAATCATTGATTATCTTTGCAGCCTTAAATAAAAGAAAACACAATGCAAGACGGTTTATACGCAAAATTTAACACCTCGAAAGGTGAAATAGTAGTGAATTTAGAGTTTGAAAAAACTCCGGGAACAGTAGGTAATTTCGTGGCACTAGCAGAAGGTAATTTAGAAAATTCGGCTAAACCACAGGGTACACCTTATTATGATGGATTAAAATTCCACAGGGTCATTCCAGATTTTATGATACAAGGAGGTTGTCCTCAAGGTACGGGAACAGGAAGTCCTGGTTATAAGTTTGATGATGAAATCCATCCAGATTTAAAGCACGATGCACCGGGAAAACTATCCATGGCCAATGCTGGGCCTGGCACTAACGGAAGCCAATTTTTTATAACCCATGTGGAAACACCTTGGTTAGATGGTAAGCATACCGTTTTTGGTAATGTGGTAGAAGGACAAGATGTTGTAGATGCTATTGCACAAGGTGATGCTATTGAAAGTCTTGAAATTATAAGAGAAGGTAAAGCAGCTGAAGATTTTAATGCTATTGAAGCTTTTAGAACTTTTGAAGGCGCACGTGAGAAGCGTATTGCGGTAGAACGCGAAGCTGCCAAAGCTGAGCTAGATAAATTGGCAGCTGGTTTTGACGAAACTGCATCAGGATTGCGTTACAAAGTGATTCAAAAAGGTGATGGTCAAAAAGCAGAAAAAGGGAATATGGTGTCTGTACACTATAAAGGACAATTGGCAGATGGAACTGTATTTGATTCGTCTTACAAACGAAATTCTCCATTAGATTTTCAAGTAGGAGTAGGACAAGTTATTCCAGGTTGGGATGAAGGTATTTGTTTGCTTAATGTGGGTGATAAAGCACGTTTGGTAATACCAAGTGACTTAGCTTATGGTTCTGCTGGTGCTGGAGGTGTAATTCCACCAAATGCTACTTTGGTTTTTGATGTAGAACTAATGGGTGTGAATTAAGCACATTTTATAGTCACTTTGGTAACAAAACTTAAAAAGAATCGTCTCACTTTTAGTGAGACTTTTTTTTGCTCATATTTTTAGACTAATCAATCCAATCATAAATGAAATTAAAAGCTGTAATCTTAGTAATGCTATTAACAACAGTGTTCTACAGTTGCTCAAATTCTGTTGAATATTCTGAAGTTTTTAAAAAAGAAACTTCGGGAAAGTACAGTTATAATCCAAATGAGGTTATAGAGGTGTCTTACGAAGGTAACAATATCTACATTAACTGGCGAGGTGGTAAGCTTAAAACCATTTCATTAAGTGAAGATGAATTTTATGTCGCCGATATGAATAAGAAATTACGTTTTGTTGAGCATCCAGAAACTGAAGCACAATATTTGTCTGTGGTATCTGAAGATGATACCAAAACCACTTACGATTATCGTAAAATGCCAGATGATTATATGACACCAAGTATGCACCTTAAAGCTGGTAATTACGAAGCTGCATTAGAAGGCTTTTTAGAAATTAAAAGACAAGATTCATTAAGTCCATTTATAAATGAATGGGATTTTAACAGACTTGGCTATGATTATTTTGGGAAGGGTAAATATAAGGATGCAATTGCCGTTTTTACAATGAACACAAAATTACATCCTACAAGCGATAATGTGTATGATAGTTTAGCTGAGGCTTATTTATTTACAGGTGATAGTCTACAAGCCTACCATAATTACAAAAAAGCATTACAATTTAATACGGGTAACCGACGTGCAAAACGCTTTTTAAAGGTTTATAGACCAAAGCAAGAATTAGATAGCGTTCAGAATGATTAACCTATAAACTATAGTTGTGTATAATTTAAAGGTTTTTCATTTATATCATAAGTTATTGAAACAATACATACCTGGGCGGCACAAGTCCGTTTAATCGCATATAGACGAGCATTTGTCCCCTATGATGGGTAATATGGTCGGTCAGTAATAATAGAATCTGTCGTTTGGTTCTGGTCAATCCAAAGTAATCGAGTTTATTGTTAAGTAGATCTACATCAAACTCAGATATTAATTTAATAGAGTCGTCAAATGTTTTGTTGATCAATTCTATCATCTCTTCTTTAGATTTATTGGCAACCTTAAACACAGTATCTGTGCTCCAATCCCTAGGTTCTCGTCCACCCAATAATGACTGGCTATGCCAATCCATCGCATAACCTATATGCAATAGGTTTTCTGCAAAAGTTAATGAATCTGGTGACGCCTTAAAATTATATTTATCCTCAGGCATTATTTCTGCGACAAGAGTTAAATATTTACGAGAATTTTCTAAGCGTTCTAAATAGTCCTTTATAAAATCATTTTGCTGAGCAAATAGAGGTGAAGAAATAATACCTAAAAGTATAAAGCTTGTAAGTGTTATTATCTTTTTCATGGCATTTAGATGTTGTTTAAGTTGTTTTTATGAATACTTTTTTGAAATTTAAATCAATAATTTCTGCTACAATGAGTTATTAACACATTATTAGGTAATGTTTTGTCTCGCGCCTATTAAAAGTATCACTTTTTATTATTTACTAAACTGATTTGTGCTGTTAGGTCCGACCCAGCAACACTTCAACTATGATTTATATAGTTGTCTAAAATTGCTCATTGGTTAATTCCATATTTACAACAGCACCAACAATGTTTCCAGATGCAACAGCATTAGCTACGGAACGCATTCTTGAGCAGTTGTCACCACAGGCAAATACACCTTCAATAGTTGTTCTATACATCGTGTCTACTTGTATATATCCCTGTTCGTTAAGTTCACAACCCAGTAATTCTGGTATGTCTGAATGTTGTTTAAATGGAAGTGGTGCATAAGTTGCTTCAAAAGGTTCTCTGCTATTATCATTAAAGATTACATTTTTAATATATCCATTCTCATGTTCTATTTCTGTGATTTCCTTTTCAATAATTCTTATGTTGTTCTTATTTAATTTTGCCATTTGTTCGGGGTCAAATATAGCTTTTCCCCTAGTTAATATACCAAGATCATCAGTAAGGTTATTGACCAAAGATGCTAAGTGAAATGCCATTTCTCCATTAGCTATGATTCCTGTTTTTTTATTTTTTATTTCGTAACCATGGCAATATGGACAGTGGACTACTGAAATTCCCCAACAATCTGAAAATCCTTTAATTGATGACATTATATCTTTAATTCCGGTAGCAAAAATCAATTTTTTAGTTTCAAATTCTTTTCCAGATGCTGTGAGGATATGAAAAGTATTGTTTGCTTGTTTTCCTTTAATTGCTATTTCTTCAATGAAATTTACCGTATTATATTTTAAAACTTGAGATTTTGCCTTTTGTGAAATTTCTTTTGGTGTAGCTCCATCTTGCGTTATAAAGTTTTGTGAATGAGGTGTTTGCCGGTTGCAAGGTAAACCGCTGTCAATGATTAAAACATTGCGTAATGAACGCCCAAGTGCCATGGCTGCTGATAGGCCTGAGTAACTACCACCTACTATTATGGCTTCAAACTTTTTTGGTGTATTCATATCATTATAATTTTTAAAACTGTTTATTGAAGTCGGAAGCGTAAATGCTAAAGCAGCCATACTTATTTGTTTTAGCATTTCTCTTCTAGTCATTAAATTTAATTTAATGCAATTATGTCGCATTAGTGTGTTTGCAAATATAGAAACATTTTGTATTATTGCAATAAAGTCGCAATAATAATTTTATAATGAAAAGAAGAAATACGGCTACAAAAGAAGCAGTGCTCTCAGTTTTAAATTCGTCGGATAAAGCGATGAGTCAAGGGGCAATTGAAAAGAAAATAGGTGTTAACATTAATAGAGCTACTATTTACAGAGTACTTAATCGCTATTGTGAAGATGGTGTTTTGCATAGGATTGTTGCAGATAATGGCAAGCAATATTTTGCACTTTGTGAGGAATGTGATAAGCATCGAAAACCTTTACATCATTTTCATTTTCGTTGTGAAAAATGTGAAACTATAGAATGTTTACCTGAGCCTGTGCATTTTTCATTATCAAATGCTTATGTTGTAGAAAAAGTTAACTGTGTTCTTACAGGAATTTGTAAAGATTGTAGCAAGTTTTAGCTATTGATGAATTATACATAATGGACATTTGGACGGATTTAGCACAGGCGTTAACTATTCCGATTGGATTTTCGGACATGGTTTCTGGGCTCGTCAATAGGCTCGATGTAGGTTTTGTTGAAGGATAGTTGTACATCCAACTGAAAAGGTGTACCTCCATGAACCACTATTTCGCAACCTTTTGTGAAGTCTTTTAATTGATTTTTGTTTTCAACTTTTAAAGGAAGAATTTTAAGATTTTCTGCGTTTGGTAAATCTTTTAAGTGCTCATATTTTTCTGTTTTGGAAATATCAGTGGCAGAGACCCTGACCTTAAAACCTTCTTGTAAAAACTTCTTTGTAGTATGGCTTCCAATGAAGCCAGAACCACCAATAATTCCAACTGTTTTCATATTTTCTATTACTTTGTAGTTCATAATTTTTCTCAAATGGCATACAACAATTACCGAAAAAAAGTCTTTTGCCCCAAAATATTTTTACTTCAAATTACTGAAAATAAGTGAAACCAAATGTGATGTAGTAATTATTCAATAATACCGGCACAGCTTACGCGAGCACCAGCTGCTCCTGAGGGTTGCGATGTGTAATCGTCTGTACCTTCATGTACAATCACAGCTTTTCCCAAAATATCCTTGGTCTCGTCACCGCAGCCAATACACCATTGGTCTGTAGTCATTGTAACTGTACCTTTACCGTCAGCTACGACTTTAAAATTACCAATATCACCTTTGTGATAACCTGTTTCAGCATTCCACTTCCCATGAGGTTGTCCGGTTGGATTCCAGTGACCGCCAGAAGATTTTCCATCAGGTGATGTACAATCTGCTTTTTCATGAATGTGTATGGCGTGTTCACCTTCGCTCAAACCTGTCATATAAGCGGTCATACTTACAATTCCGTCTTTTTCTTTAAAGGTTACTGTACCTTCAACTTGGCTGTCACTTTTGGGTGATAAACTGATGGTTAATTCTTTTTTTGTCGAGGCTTCTTTTACAACCTCTTCCACTTCAGTTTCTTTTACTTCTTCTTTTTTGTTCTCCTTACAAGATGTTGCAAATACAAGTGCAAAAGCAATAGCAGCTAACGTTATGTTTTTCATGATTGGATAATTTTAGTTTTTAGTAAAGTTAATAATATCACAGCGCTTCTGCAAATGCCAATTCAAAACTTCTTTAGCCATAATTTAGGGTCTTTAACGCCTCGTTTTAAATTTTCAGTAAGCAATATGGCCTTATCAATACGTTTTTGTGAGGATTTGTATCGAGAAATCGTATATATAATACTTCGTTGGCGACCAGGTGTAAGATCTTCAAAAATTGTATAGGCTTCATAATCGCTTAGTAGAACGGCCTTGAGTTCTTCTGACATTTCCACACCATATTTCGATGTGTCTTCAAATACCTGAATTGTAAAATAATCGTTCATAAAAACCTCGAGCTCTTTTTGCTTGGCTTTACTAAAATACATGCGATACAAGCCACTTTTTTCACGTTTTAGAGCAGCATAGAACTCAATTTCATTATGAGGAGATGAAGCTTTAACCTTTATGCGTTTATGTTTGTTTTCAATAAATTCTGTGATGTGCTTATCTGGTAAAATCACACTTTGTTTATCAGCCAAGGAGACTTCAAAAGGTTTACTTTTTAGCATAATACCTCTGATTAAATCGTTTACATGACAAATATCATATTTTTTAAGCACATGTAGATTTAATTTTGAATATTGAAGTCAACGCTTATGTGCCAATCTTTAGTTAATAAATATAATGTTGCGGGCCCAAGGTACACCAGTTACCCTACAGTTCCGTATTGGGATATTAATACATTTTCGTTACAGCTATGGAAAACATCCTTGCAAAAATCATTTGAAGAGAGTAATGATTCTGAAGGTTTGAGTTTGTATTTACATTTGCCATTTTGCGAAAGCCTATGTACGTTTTGTGGTTGCCATAAGCGTATTACAAAACGGCATGAAGTAGAATCTCCTTATATAAAGGCACTCCTAAAAGAATGGAGTTTGTACAGAAAACTTCTGGGAGGTAAGCCAAAAATTAAAGAGTTACATCTCGGTGGTGGTACCCCTACGTTTTTTTCACCACAAAATTTAGAGTTTTTAATTTCTGAATTACTAAAAGTATCTGATTTGGCAGAAAACTATGAGTTTAGTTTTGAAGGTCATCCAAACAACACAACCGAAGCACACCTTAAAACCTTATATGATTTAGGATTTAGACGTGTAAGCTTTGGAGTTCAGGATTATAACCTAAAAGTCCAGAAGGCCATCAATCGTGTTCAGCCTTTTGAAAATGTAAAGCGTGTTACAGAATTGGCAAGACAGATAGGTTACACTTCCGTGGGACATGATATTATTTTTGGATTACCATTTCAAACGGAAGCAGATGTTGTAGAAACCATAAGAAAAACGGAAGCTTTGATGCCAGATCGCATAGCATTTTATAGCTATGCACATGTACCTTGGATAAAAGGGAATGGCCAACGTGGCTTTAAGGACGGGGATTTACCAAGTGGTGAATCCAAGCGCCAGCAATATGAAACAGGAAAGCATTTATTGGAGCAAGTTGGCTATGAAGAGATAGGAATGGACCATTTTGCACTTAAGAAAGATTCGCTTTACCAAGCCATGGAAACCGAAACCTTGCATCGTAATTTTATGGGATATACAGCCTCTAAAACTCAGGCCATGATTGGTCTAGGCGTATCCTCAATTAGCGATAGTTGGTATGGATTTGCCCAGAATGTAAAATCAATAGAGGACTATTATCATTTAGTGAATGAGGATATTATACCTGTTTATCGTGGACATATTTTGAATGCTGAAGATCTTATAATTAGAAAGCATATTCTTAATTTAATGTGCCATTTTAAAACCTCTTGGTTACATGCTGAAATGGCATTTAAAGAACTACCAGAAGTCCTTATAAAACTTAAAGAATTTGAACAAGACGGTTTAATTGAGTTTGAAAGAAGGCAAGTAACCGTAACAGAAAAAGGGAAACCTTTTATTAGAAATATTTGTATGGCGTTTGATTTGCTTCTACAGCGTAAAAAACCAAATACTCAGTTGTTTTCTATGACTATTTAAAAACTGATATTATGAAAAAAATTATTGTACCCGTAGACTTTTCTGAGCATTCAGAATATGCTTTAGAAGCCGCAGCTTATATTGCTAAAAAGCACCATTCTAAACTGATTGTTTTGCATATGCTGGAATTGTCCAATGCTATTATTTCGGTAGGTAATGATACGTTAAACGAAGAGGCTGTATTTTACTTAAAGTTAGCCGAGAAAAAGTTTGAAGAATTTTTAGATAAACCATACTTAGATGGTATTGAAGTCGCACCAATAGTTAAACATTTTAAAGTATGGAGTGAAGTTAATGATGTTGCCAATGAGCACAATGCTAATCTTATAGTAATGGGTTCTCACGGAGCCAGTGGAATTAAGGAAGTTTTAGTGGGTTCTAATACCGAAAAGGTGGTACGTTATTCAGATGTGCCTGTTTTAGTGATAAAACACAACCCTATTTTAATGGAGTTTGAAAACGGAGTATTTGCAAGCGACTTTTCCGATGCAGCTGTTACTCCATACCTTAAAGCAAAAGTAACATTTGATAAGCTTAAAGTGAAAATGCACCTGGTTTATGTGAACTCACCAGACGGTAATTTTAAAAGCTCCACAGAAATAGATAAACAGGTTTCTAGATTCTTGAAGAAAGCAGATGGTGATTTAGAAAATTTGAGTAAAGTAAATGTAGTTTCAGATTATTCTATAGAAAAGGGCATCTTAAACTATGCTAATGTTATTGGAGCTGATGTTATTGCCGTAGCTACACATGGTAGAAAAGGCTTGGCACATTTCTTAGAAGGCAGTATTTCTGAGGATATAGCTAACCATTCTACATTGCCGGTAATGACCTTTAAAATATAATACTTGATATTTGTTAGTTAGTGATTTTGTAATGTCAAGTTAAAACACCAAGGATTAGATTCTCTGGTGTTTTTTATTTTAAATTAACACAGCTTAATATAAATATATTAATGGCATTCTATAGCACTCGAAACTGTTTCAACAACCGGAATGGGAGAGAGGTAAGGAATTCCCAAACCTAGACCACGAAGGATAAACAAAACTCCAATGATTATCACAAAAAAAGGAATTGCTTTTTGGATGCGTTGTTTTACAGTGTGGTTTAGAAATTTTCCTAAATATATCGCTGAAGTCATTAAGGGTATGGTTCCTAATCCAAATAAAATCATATAAAAACTTCCTTGGAGTAAACTCCCCGTTGCTATGGCTCCAAAAACGGCCATATATACCAAACCACAAGGTAAAAACCCATTTAAAAAACCAATAGTTAAAAATGTATCTGCTGTCTTCTTTTTTAAGGCTTTACCCAAATTTGACTTTACTTTTGATATGAGTTTGTTTAAGGGTTGGGACAAATTATACTTACCTATAGTTTTATAAGGTATAATTACCAAGACAATCATAATAATACCAATGGCAATTGATAGCTGTTGCTGAATTCCAAAAATGTAGAGGCTTTTGCCAACCAAGCCAAAAACCAAGCCAATTAAACTATAGGCCAATAATCTTCCAAAATGATAAACACCAATCTGACTTACTTTTTTAAAAGAGTTAGAACGATCTACAGGTAACATAAAGGCAATTGGGCCACACATGCCAACGCAATGTAGACTTCCCAATAGACCTAATATGAGCGCAGAAACTAACACTTTTAGTACACAATTTCTTCTTTAAAAAGATATGGATTAGAATTATACGTCCAATCAATTTTAATGTTCCAGCGACCATCTAGTAAACGTTTGTCAGGTATGAGCAAATTGTGGTCAGATAATGAAATCTTAGTTTCAAAATCCAGATGTTTATTAGGTGGTCTGTATAGGAACACTGTACCTTCAATATTTTTTATGTCCAAATTTTCAGGAAACATAATCACTATACCTTCTTCTGCTTTATGCCAAGAAATATCACTTTTTAGAGTTTTTGAATTTTCTTCTTTTTCAATATCATTTTGAAATTTTAGTTCCTGTTGATAGTAGTCTTCAACGACTAAATCATGGTCGTATTTTTTATCTGTACTCATACTAATAACAAAGTACATAATGAAAGCTATAAAACAAGCAAATGCAATGACGATGGCTGTTCCCCAATTTATTTTCATAACAAAATTTATTTTGCTATCCTGAACTTGTTTCAGGATCTCTTTATTTATCTTTTTAATTATAACTGCGAGGCCCAAGGAAACTAACAGTTGTAGTTTCGATTAATTCCTCATTGCTATAAACGTCTAGTCTCAATTTATTTTTATCGCCAGAGAGATCACTTTGTCTCAATTCTATAAACATGGTGCCTTCAGCAATACCTTGAGCTTCTATTTTAAATGTATCTGAGGTTGATACTAATTTAATTTCTCCCTCAAGACCTCTTAACTTAAAGCTAATGTCTTCTATATTCTCGGTGGTTTTATTCACTAATTTATAGGTAAAGACATTACTTATAATACCATTGTCTTTATGCTCATATAATTGACCTGGTAATCTTAAAACTACAGCTTCAACGTCATTTCTTAAGGCTAGCATTCCTCCTAAAATACCAATTAAAATTACGAGAACTGCTATATAGCCTTTCATACGAGCAGTGAGTTTAAAAGGTGCTTTTTTCTCTATGTTATCTTCACTCGCATATCTAATTAATCCTTTAGGGAGATTAATTTTTTCCATAATGATGTCGCATTCATCGATACAAGCTGTACAATTCACACATTCTAACTGTGTACCATTTCTTATGTCTATTCCCGTTGGGCAAACATGTACACACTGAAAACAGTCTATACAGTCTCCATGACCTAAAGCTGTTCTATCTTCATTTTTTCTAAACTTCTTTCTTCCGTTTTCGCCTTCGCCACGTTTGTGGTCGTAGGCAACAACTATAGATTTGTTATCCAGTAGTACGCCTTGTAATCGCCCATAAGGACATGCGATAATACATACCTGTTCCCTAAACCACGCAAAAATAAAATAAAATACCCCAGTAAAAATCAGTAACGGTATCAAAGTGCCCATGTGCTTAAACGGCCCCTCAACGATATATGCGAGTAATTTATCACTGCCGATTAAATAGGCGAGGAAAACATTTGCGATTAAAAAGGATACAGCTAAAAAAATAAGCCATTTTAAAAGTCGCTTTCTAATCTTTTCTGCATCCCACTTTTGCCTAGCCAGTCGCATTTGTTTGTTTCGATCTCCATCAATCCAATATTCAATACGTCTAAACACCATTTCCATAAAAATGGTCTGTGGACAAATCCATCCACAAAAAATACGACCAAATCCAACGGTAAATAGTGTGATAAATACCACACCAATTATCATTGAAATCACAAACAAATGAAAATCTTGAGGCCAAAACGGAAATCCAAAAATATTGAAACGTCGCTCTAGGACATTAAACAATAAAAATTGATTACCGTTAACCTTTACAAAAGGTGCAGCAAATAGGAACGCCAATAAAACATAGCTAACTATTTTTCGTTTTTCATAAAAATAACCAGAAGGTTTTTTAGGAAATACCCAATTACGTTTACCTTCTTTATTAATGGTACCTATTGAATCTCGAAAAACTTCATTTTCTGGCGTTTCCATTTTTTAGAACAGCATTAGAATTTAATAATTAATAGAAGTCTCTAATGAATCGTTGATAACGTTTTTAACTTCAACTTTTACATCATGTACTTCTTCACCAGTTTCTGTATCTTTTAAGGTGGCGTCTATCCACACTTCACCTTCGGCAGCTTTAGGTTCTGCGGGAGTTGTACCTTGAAATTGAAGAACATAACTGGCTACTTGTGCCATCTCAAGAGGTTTTAACTCAGATTTCCAAGACACCATACCTTTTCCATCACGACCTCCTTCAGAAATTGTTCTAAATACATTTTTAATACCTCCGCCTAAAATCCAATTTTCATCGGTAAGGTTTGGTCCAATTCCGCCACCTCCATCGGCTTTATGGCAAGCTACACAGTTAACTTCAAATATTTTTTTACCAGCATTTAGATCTCCTGCCTCAGTTAATACTTCAACGGTATTAATATCGACTAAATTCTTTGCGGTTCTTTTATATTCTTCAATAGCTCTGTTGGCTTCGGCATATTCAATTTCATATTCAGCAAACTGATCATCAGCATTGAGTACATGGTAACGAATCATGTAAATTACCGCAAAAATTATGGTAAGATAAAAACTATAGACCCACCACGGCGGTAAGTTGTTATCAAGCTCTTTTATACCATCGTAATTGTGGTCTAAGATAATTTCACCCTCTTGTTCAATTGGTTTAGAGCCCAAGAGTTTACTGTATGTATCTTTAATCCATAGACCTAATTTAGAAGGACTATTTCTTTTAGCATCCATACGTGCTCTACCTTCTTCATCTAAACTTTGATACAATATATTATCCATAGAGCTTACTATACCTTCAATGGCAATAAGTATAAGCAGTACTAACAATAAGAATAATAAGATAATTGGTTGTTCCATAAATGCAGGTTGATCACCTGAATCAATGAAGTATTCTACGAGTGCAGCAATGGCAAAAAATACAAGAGGCACTCTTATGTATGATGGGATTAGATTTCTCATGATATAGTGTCGTTTTGGTTATCTAATGGTAAATTACTAACGGTTGATATGTATTCTTTTTTTGCGGTAAATACCCAATAGAATAGTATTACAAAGAAAATAAAGAATATGAGGAGCGATATCATAGGATAGATTTCTATACCTGTGATGCTTTCCATATGATTTTTTACAAATTTTAGCATGACGTTCTTAGTTTTGAGCAGTTTCGTTAGTAATATCCTTTACCTTTATATCGGTTCCTAAACGCTGTAAATAAGCAATCAGCGCTACGATTTCTCGATTTCGCATTTCTACGAAATCTTCACCACCAGCTTGTTTATCTGCCTCATAGGTTTTAACAAAATCAGGATCTGAGTAAAGGTTCTTTTCAATTTGTGTGCCCTGCTCTAACATAGAAGCTTGTGCATTGGCAATATCCTCTTCAGTATAAGGTACTCCTAAACTTACCATGGTTTCCATTTTCTTTTCGGTCATGGACTTATCCAACTCGTTTTTTACCAACCATTGATAAGCAGGCATAATGGAACCACTAGAGGTGCTTTGTGGATCGTACATGTGGTTTAAGTGCCAGTTATCGGAATATTTGCCACCAATCCTGTGCAGATCTGGCCCAGTACGTTTACTTCCCCAAAGGAATGGGTGATCATATACAAACTCGCCTGCTTTGGAGTATTCTCCATAGCGTTCTACTTCACTTCTAAACGGACGTATCATTTGAGAGTGGCAGCCAACACAGCCCTCTCTAATATATAGGTCACGACCTTCCAACTCCAGAGGTGTGTAAGGTTGTACGCTGCTAATAGTAGGAATATTAGACTTTACAACAATTGTTGGTATAATTTGAACAATACCACCAATTAATATTGCTATCGTAGCATATATGGTTAACATAACTGGTTTACGCTCTAACCAAGTGTGCCAACCTTCACCAGCTACACGTCTTTTAGATACACGTTGTAAAGCGGGTGCTTCTGCCAACTCATCAGTGACTTTATTCTCGGATTTTACAACAGTCATTATGATGTTATAGACAAGTATTAGCATACCAGTGATATAAAGTGTGCCACCAATGGCACGCATCCAGTACATTGGCATTATTTCAGTTACTGTTTCTAAGAAATTACCGTAAACCAAAGTTCCGTCTGGATTAAATTGTTTCCACATACTAGCTTGAGCAAAGCCAGCAACATACATTGGTAGTGCATATAGTATAATACCCAAAGTGCCTATCCAAAAATGCATATTTGCTAAGCCTGTAGAATGTAGTTTTGTTTTAAATAATCTTGGAATTAACCAATAGATCATACCAAAAGCAAGGAATCCATTCCAGGCTAATGCACCTACGTGCACATGGGCAATAATCCAATCGGTAAAGTGCGCAATAGCATTTACGTTTTTAAGTGAAAGCATTGGACCCTCAAATGTTGCCATACCGTAACCAGTGATTGCAACAACCATAAATTTAAGAACGGGATCAGTACGTACTTTATCCCATGCTCCACGTAAAGTCAACAATCCATTAATCATACCTCCCCAAGATGGTGCGATTAACATTACTGAAAACGCAACACCCAAATGCTGAGCCCACTCTGGTAAAGCGGTATATAATAAATGGTGAGGTCCAGCCCAGATATATATAAAGATTAATGACCAAAAGTGAACAATAGATAAGCGATAAGAATATACTGGACGATTCGCTGCTTTAGGCACAAAATAGTACATCAATCCGAGGAAAGGTGTTGTTAAGAAAAATGCAACAGCATTATGTCCGTACCACCATTGTACTAAGGCATCTTGTACGCCAGCATAAACAGAATAACTCTTCAGTCCGCTTACAGGCAATTCTAAACTGTTAAAAATATGAAGTACAGCAACGGTAACAAAGGTTGCAAGGTAGA
Organism: Winogradskyella luteola; assembly: GCF_019203985.1. Classification (GTDB taxonomy): domain Bacteria; phylum Bacteroidota; class Bacteroidia; order Flavobacteriales; family Flavobacteriaceae; genus Winogradskyella; species Winogradskyella luteola. The sequence continues at coordinate 234,391 of NZ_JAGSPD010000003.1, forward strand.
ACCAAATAGCTACATACAAATGTCTTTGACGACGCTTTAGAATTGTGGCGATCATATTAACACCAAACGCAACCCATACTAAAGCAATGGCAATATCAAAAGGCCACTCAAGCTCTGCATACTCTTTTGAGGTTGTTATACCCAAAGGCAAGGTGACTGCTGCTCCCACAATGATTAATTGCCAAGCCCAAAAATTGAAATTACTAAGAAAATCACTAAACATTCTTGCTTTTAGTAAACGCTGTAATGAGTAATATACACCTGCAAAAATTGCGTTACCTACAAAGGCAAAAATCACAGCATTAGTGTGTAACGGTCTTAAACGACCAAAACTTAGCCACGATATTCCATCCGTCATATTTGGGAATAAAAACATAAAGGCCAGAATAAGGCCTACCAGCATACCAACAACGCCCCAAAGTATGGTGGCGTAGAGGAATTTTTTAACGATTTTATTATCGTAATAGAATTGTTGCATCTCCATATTAAAAAAATTAGTCAGTTTTTATATCTGTTGATTTTTCGGTTTCTGATTTTACGAGTTCGTCTTCAAAGAGCATACGTACTGAAGGCGTATAACTATCATCATACTGTCCTGATTTCACAGCGGCAATGAATATGAAAAAGAAAGCAACGCCCACAATGACACTAACAGTTAGTAAAATATATATAACACTCATACCTATTTTGAAGTTATGGCTCAAAATTACTCTTGAACTTGTTTTTAAAACATGATATTTATCATGTTGAATTATTTATTTTAATTTTCTCCCTAAAAGATTGGTGGAAATTGTCGTAAAAACCACAATGCTAATAGAACTCAAAGGCATTAATATTGCGGCAACAACAGGTGCCAATTGACCTGTAACTGCAAAATACAATCCAATGATGTTATATATAAATGAGAGAACGAAACTCCATTTAATAATTTTTATAGCTGATTTTGAAGCTTTGATGTATTGATAGAGTTCTTTAAACTTTGAAGCATCTAAAATGGCATCGCAAGCGGGAGAGAAGACATTAACATCCTCGGATATAGCAATACCAACATCGCTTTGTGCCAATGCACCGGCATCGTTTAGACCATCCCCAATCATAAGTACTTTTGCACCTTCAGACTGATGGTATTTGATAAACTCTAACTTGTCCTCAGGTTTTTGGTTGAAAATTAATTTGGTTTTAGCTGGAAGTAATTTTTTTAAATTTTCGCGTTCACCCTCATTGTCTCCAGATAGAATTACCAAATCAAATTGCTTTTTAAGTTGATTGAATAATTTAGAAACCCCTTTTCTATAGCTGTTATAAAACGTAAACTTTCCTTTATAAACTTTATTACTACTAATATGAACGGTAGTGTTTAAAACTGAAGTTTCTTCTGGCTTACCGACAAAACTAGCTGATCCAATTTTAAGATTTATATTGTCGTGCTTGGCTTCAATTCCCTTTCCGATATGTTCTTTAAAGCCATCTAGCGTAACAATATTGTTTTCTTCTAAGATGTTGTAAAGTGTTCTGCTTAATGGATGATTAGATCCGCGAAGCGAATTCTTAAGAACTAAGTTTTCAGATTCAGATAAAGATAGTCCATCGTATTGCGCATTACTGCTTTTATTTGAGGTGATGGTGCCTGTCTTATCAAAAATAATGGTGTTGATTTGCGCTAATTGTTCAATGACACTGGCATTTTTTATGTAGAATTTCAGCTTTCCAAAGATTCTCAATAAATTCCCGAATGTAAAAGGCGCAGATAAAGCAATAGCACAAGGACATGCAATAATCAGTACTGCTGTAAATACGTTCATGGCTTTGCTGGCATCGTTAAATAGCCAAAATGTTGTAGCAACTATGGCAATGGCTAAAATGGCAATAGTAAAATGTTTACTAATATTATTGGTAATATTTGTAAAACCATCTTCTTTGTTTTTGTTGAAAACATCGTTACTCCACAATTGTGTTAGATAACTCTGCTCCACAGATTTAAGGGCTTCGAGTTCAATAACTCCAGCTGTCTGTTTGCCACCTGCAAAGAGTTTGTCGCCAGATCGTTTTGAAACAGTTTGGGATTCACCAGTTACAAAGCTATAATCTATTTTAGCTTTGCCGTTTATTAATATGCCATCAACAGGAATTAATTCTTCATTTCTAATTAAAAGACGATCTCCCTTTTTAATATCGTAAACCTGAATGGAGTTTTCGTTACCGTTTTTTTCAATTTTAGTTATGGCAATAGGAAAGTAGGATTTATAATCGCGCTCAAAGGATAGGAAATCATAGGTTTTTTGCTGAAAGAACTTTCCAACCAAAAGAAAGAATACCAAACCTGCCAAGCTATCAAAGAAGCCTGAACCTAAGTCGAACATAATTTCAACTGTACTTCGAATAAAAAGTACAGATATCCCCAATGCAATTGGCACATCAATGTTAAGGAGTTTTGCCTTTAAACCTTTAAATGCCGAAATAAAATAATCTTGTGCCGAGTAGAAAACCACAGGAACAGAAAGTGCAAACATTAACCAGCGAAACATAGGTTTGTACTGCTCTAGCCAGTATTCATTGACTTCAAAGTACTCAGGAAAAGATAGAAACATAATATTTCCAAATCCAAAACCTGCAACACCAAGTTTATAAATTAGTGTTCTATTGATATGCTTTTTTCCTGATTTAAAATCGTCTAAGCTTATGTAAGGTTCGTAGCCAATTGAGCTAAGTAACAAAACAATGGATTTTAAATCAGTTGTTTTAGAACTGTAGGTAACTCTAACTGTTTTCTTACCAAAGTTGACTTGAGAATCCGATATGCTTGGGTTGAGTTTATTTAGGTTTTCCAATATCCAAATACAAGAGCTACAATGAATATGAGGAATGTAAAGTGTTACAATTTCTATATCGTCACTTCTAAATTCTGTAAGCTTTTCAATGATGTTCTCTTGTGAAAGAAAATCGTATTTACCCTCTATTTCCTTGGGAATGGCACCAGGAGAATTTTGTAAATCGTAATAACAGGTTAAATCATTTTCGTTAAAAATCTCAAAAACAGTTTTACAACCATTACAACAAAATGATTTTTCCTGAAACGTAATTGCGTGATTACCACAATCATCACCACAATGAAAACACGTATCGTTTTCCATTTTTATTTGCTCATTTATACCTGTAACAAAGGTGACACAACATTAACTTTTAAAATATGATATTTGTCATGTAATTAGTATCTTTGAATTACGATCACAAAACAATAGGTATGAGTAAATGTGAATCTTGTATTATTAGAGAATTTAACTCTTTAAAATCGCTGACGCGCGAAGAATTAATGCGTGTCTCTGCATGCAAAACAGGCAAAATCTACAAAAAAGGCCAGGTAATATTTGAGGAAGGTGAAACGCTCAATGGAGTTTATTGCGTGAGAGATGGTGTTTGCAAACTCACTAAACTAAGTGAGAATGGAAAAGACCAAGTTGTTAAATTGGTTGTTAAAGGAGGTTTGTTGGGTAAACGCTCTTTAGTATCTGAGCAGAAAACCAACTTAAGTGCAGTAGCTTTAAATGACATGGAAATGTGCTTTATTCCGAAGAGTGAAATCATGAACGATTTAACAAAGAATCCAAAATTCACCATGGATGTTCTAAAGAAAATGGCTGAAGACTTAAAAGTATCAGATGAATCTTTAGTTAAAATGGCGCAGAAATCCGTAAAATGTAGAATGGCTGAAATCCTTATGTACATTCATGATAATTTTGGGACTGATGATGATGGATATTTAAGTATTGTGCTATCTCGTAAGGATTATGCAAGTATAGTGGGTACAGCTACAGAGTCTGCGATTAGAATACTCTCTCAGTTTAAGAAAGAGGGTATAATCTCAACTTCTGGTAAGCGTATAAAGATCGAAGATTATAGAAGTCTTAGATGGATTGAGTAAGAATGTCACCATCTGAAAAGATGTCATTCTGAATGAAATAAAAAACCTAATTACTTTTATTTTTTTGATTATTAAATAAGTAATGTTTTAGCTTTCACATTCCGGCTTTACTCCAGTGTAAACAGGCTTAGTCTTACAGCCTTGAATTAGAAATCAACTCATTTTTCCAAACAACGTCTTATTCAATAATTAATCTATTTTAAAGGTTTTTATTTCCTTAAAAGGATTGGTTTCAACTTGCCTCATACGAGTTTCGTAGTCTTTCCATTGCTTATTAAAAAAAGTATTTGTTTCGCTGAAAAATTCATTTAGCGCATTTTTAGCATGTTTAATTAAGGTCGTTTCAGTAGAGGTTAAACCCGTTTGACTATTATAAGTATAGCTCTGTGCAGTTCTTAAGCGTTGTAATGGGGTGACTTCGGGATTTCTAGTTATACCTTGACGTTTATCTACTTTACCTAAGTATTTATCTATTAAACTATCTATGGTTTTTACGGTCTCTTTTGAAGCATCAATCTCATCTTTGTATTGCTCTTTATCCAGTTCAGATAACTCTTTTTTATAAGTCTCAGCAATACCTTTACTTTCAACTAATTGTTTTACGGCATCTGCGGCCGTTTTTTGTAATTGTTCGAGTTGTTTAGCTGTAGCATAAACTTCATCAATATTTTTCTGAGATACATTTAGCCTCGGATCCGATTCTACTTTTATTGCAGTTTCAGACGTTAGGTTACCATAATGCAAAACTGCTTTATAAGTACCTGGCTTTACAGATACACCAGCTGGCTCTCTAGTTTCTTTTCTAATTGTTCTTGATGGTCTGCTAACACCTGCCTCATTCATATACCAAGTCCATTTATGGATGCCATTTTCTTTAGGTGCTTTTCGTTTTAAAGTTCTAATTAAACGATTGCCGTCATATAACTTTAAGGTCAGCGAATCCCATTTGATCGTATTTTTTTCATCCATAGATGCTTCATTATTCTTAATAACGTCATCATCCTTTTTCGCTTCCTTTTCCTCTTTATTTGGCACCTCCTGTTTGTTGAAGAGGTAAGAAAAACGAGCACCTCTATCACGATTTTCGCCATTATACAGAGCATCTCCTCCAAAACGACTTCCGGTTGGTTGCTGATAAGCCACTTGATATGCAGTTGGCGGCTCAAACAATTGTATGTTAGAATTTATTGTAGACGCATTTTTTGCCATTGCTCTTAATGGCCTAATATCATCTAAAACCCATGCGGCTCTTCCGAAAGTTCCAATAACTAAATCGTGCTCCCTAGGTTGAATGACTAAATCCTTTACTGATGTTGTAGGAAAGCCTTCCGTCCATTTCGTCCATTTTTTGCCTGCATTTATAGAAATGTACAAGCCATCATCGGTTCCCAAAAACATAAGATTTGGTTCTACTAAATCTTCAACTATGGCTAAAGTGTAGCTTTGTACATCATTCTCATTGACGATACGTTCCCAGGTTTTGCCATAGTTCTTAGTTCTATAGGCATAAGGAGTGTAATTAAAACGTCTATAGTCGTTAGCAATTAAAAGTGCCTCACCTTTATTTATATTCGATGCTTTAATCTGCGCAATCCAACTTCCAGTTGGTAATCCTTTAATGTTTTTTGTGACTTCGTTCCAATTGTTTCCTCCGTCTGTGGTATAATGAACCCTGCCATCATCAGTGCCTGCCCAAAGCATATCTTTTTCAACAGGCGATGGCTCAATCACCAAAATGGTACAGTGATTTTCTGCACCAGTGGCATCCATAGTTAAGCCACCACTTTCAGACTGTTTTTGTTTTTCTGGATCGTCAGTCGATAAATCTGGAGATATAACCTCCCAAGTTTCACCCTTATCAGTGGATTTGTGAACAAATTGACTACCAAAATAAATCGTGCTATTATTAAAAGGATCAATATTTATTGCAGAATTCCAATTGAAACGCAATCGTACATCAGCATTGGGATGTGTAGGTCTTACACCATAGTTGTTTCCTGTTTGCCAATCGTAACGGCTTACAAAACCTTGCTGGCTCATTGACCAGCCATAACGAGAATCATCTCTATCGGGAACTACATCAAAACCATCTCCAAAACTAATTTCTTGCCAATAACTATTTCTAATGCCTTGAGCACGCCAAACATAAGCTGGCCCTCGCCAAGAACCATTATCTTGCATACCACCATAGACATTGTATGGATATTCATTATCGATGTTAATATGATAGAACTGAGCCACAGGTAGGTTACCAATGAACCGCCATGTTTTTCCTCCATCTTTAGTGATATTCATACCACCATCGTTTCCATCTATCATAAAATTACCATTGTTTGGATGAATCCACCATGCATGATGATCTGGATGTACACCATTGCTCACTCCATAAGCTGGCATCAGTTGAGTGAAGTTTTTTCCTCCATCCTCTGAAACATTTACGTAGGTGAATACGGAATAAACCCTATTTTCATTTTGTGGATGTACATAGATTTCAGAATAGTAGAATGGACGATTGCCAATGTCATTTTTGTCATTTATTTTTTTCCATTTAAAACCACCATCCTCGCTTTTATATAGAGCATTCTTTTTAGCTTCAACCAAAGCATAAATAATATTCGGTTTGTTTGGTGCTATGGCTATACCAATTCGACCTAAATTTCCTTTAGGGAAACCATCTTCATCGGTGATTTTTTTCCAAGTTTCACCACCATCATATGTAATGTGCAAACCAGAACCTTCACCGCCAGAGTTAAAAAACCATGGATCGCGTTTGTGCTCCCACATGGCCGCAATTAATTTATTCGGATTTGTAGGGTCCATCACTAAATCTGCAGCTCCGGTTTTATTATTGGCAAATAAGATTTTATTCCAGGTTTTCCCACCATCAGTAGTTTTAAATACCCCACGCTCAGGATGTTCTCCCCAAGGAGAACCAATAGCACCAACATAAACGATATCGGGATTTGTTGGATCCACGATAATTCTATGGATATGTCTTGTTTTTTCTAAGCCCATAGCCATCCATGTTTTTCCTCCATCAAGCGATTTATAAACTCCATAACCGCCATTAAGCGAGTTGCGTGGATTGCCTTCGCCTGTGCCAACCCAAATTACGCTAGGGTTAGATTGTTGAATTTCTACTGCTCCAATAGATGCCGTTAATTCTTCATCAAAAATAGGCTCCCATTTTATACCGCCAGAGGTTGATTTCCAAAGCCCACCAGAAGCGGTGCCGACGTACATTACATCAGGATTGTTAAGGACAACATCAATAGCCGTAACACGACCAGACATACCGCCTGGACCAATATTTCTCGGTGCCATATTTTTGACCATATCCATTGAAAATTCTTGTGCAGAAAGTGTTGCTATACAGATTAGTAAAAGCAGAGATAAATAGCTTCTCATTATTTTTGGGTTAGTTCAGAAAAGTTTAAAATTAGTAAAAAGAAATTTTACAAATCTTAATGTGGTGTTAAGGTGTTTTAAAGCCTGTTTTTTAATTCAAAAAAGCGTTATTTTTACATAACAATGGAAGAGAAAAGAAAAAAAGCGGGTTTTGTCTTTAAAACCTATGAAGCACCTCATCAATCTCCTTTTGATAAATTATTCGAAATCTTTAAGGAATTAATTACCTATACCTCTGGAGATTTTGATGAAGCCATCGATTGGCTACGTCAATTGGATAAAGAATATGAGCTTACTACACCAGAGTATACGATTGATGATTTTATCGAAGACCTTAAAAATAAAGGCTACATAAGAGAAGAGATAGACCCAACAGAAAATGGCGATGGTAAAGGCAAAACTACTATTACGGCTAAAACCGAACGTGCCATACGCCAACAGGCTTTAGATCATATTTTTGGTAAAATAAAGCGCAGTGGTTCGGGCAATCATAAAAGCAAAGGAGTTGGTTTAGGCGATGAGCATACTGGCGATTTTAGGGCGTATCAGTTTGGGGATGCTTTAGATAAAGTATCCATGACCGAAAGTTTACGTAATGCGCAGATTAATAATGGAATAGGAGATTTCAGTTTAACTGAAGATGATTTGGTGGTAGAAGAGACGCTACATAAAAGCCAGATGAGTACAGTACTAATGATTGATATTAGTCACAGTATGATTCTATACGGAGAAGACCGTATTACTCCTGCCAAGAAAGTAGCTATGGCTTTATCGGAATTAATCACCACGAGATACCCAAAGGATACGTTAGAGATTTTAGTATTTGGTAATGATGCATGGCCTATAAAAATTAAAGATTTACCGTATTTAAAAGTTGGACCTTACCATACCAATACTGTTGCAGGATTACAATTAGCTATGGACATGCTACGGAGAAAACGCAACACCAATAAGCAAATATTTATGATTACAGATGGTAAACCAAGTTGCTTACGTATGCCAGACGGTCAGTACTACAAAAACAGTAATGGTCTAGATCCATATATCACAAATAAGTGTTACGCAATGGCACAACAAGCCAGACGTTTGCATATTCCTATAACCACATTTATGATTGCAGAAGATCCCTATTTAATGCGGTTTATTAGAGAATTTACGCAAGCCAATAGAGGCAAAGCATTTTATACAGGATTGAAAGGCTTAGGCGAGATGATTTTTGAAGATTACGAAAACAATAGAAAAAGAAGAATTAAAGGCTAATTAAAAGACAAAAGAATAAAGAGAATAGAAGAAAAACGACTAAATCTATTTTCTTTTTTCTAGAATCTTTTTCTAAAAAATATATATGAAAATAGAGACTATAAAAACACTAGGAGAATTAAAAAAAGCAGGATACCAATCAAAGTCTATTAAAGATGAACTGAGAGATAACTTAATTGAAAATATAAAAAATAAGGTTACTACTTTTAAAGGTATTCATGGTTATGAGAATACCGTGATCCCTGAGTTGGAGCGGGCAATTTTATCGAGACATAATATTAATTTATTAGGACTTCGAGGTCAGGCAAAAACCCGTCTGGCACGTATGATGGTGAATTTATTGGATGAATATATTCCTGTTGTGGAAGGTTCAGAAGTTAATGATGACCCATTACAGCCTATTTCGAGATTTGCTATAGAATTGATTGCCGAAAAAGGTGACGGTACACCAATTACTTGGTTATATCGTAACGAGCGTTTTGCAGAAAAATTAGCAACACCAGATGTTACGGTTGCTGATATTATTGGAGATGTGGATCCTATAAAAGCAGCTAATTTAAAATTGAGTTATGCCGATGATCGTGTGATTCATTATGGAATGATTCCACGTGCCAATCGTTGCATATTTGTAATTAACGAATTGCCAGATTTGCAGGCCAGAATTCAGGTGGCATTATTTAATATTTTACAAGAAGGTGATATACAGATTAGGGGATTTAAATTACGCCTGCCGTTAGATATGCAATTTGTATTTACTGCGAATCCTGAAGATTACACCAACCGCGGCAGTATTGTCACGCCATTGAAAGATAGAATTGGTTCTCAGATTTTAACGCACTATCCTGATACAGTAGAAACGGCAAGAATGATTACTTCGCAAGAAGCAAATTTAGATAAACGCCAAGCAGATGTTGTTTATGTACCTGATCTGGCAAAAGATTTATTGGAACAAATTAGTTTTGAAGCTCGTGAAAGTGAATATGTTGATGTAAAAAGTGGAGTCAGTGCACGTATGAGTATTACTGCTTTTGAAAATCTGTTGAGTACCGCAGAGCGACGTGCTCTAATTGCTGGTGATGATAAAACTACAGTACGTTTATCAGATTTTATTGGAGTGATTCCTGCCATAACAGGTAAAGTAGAATTGGTATATGAAGGTGAGCAAGAAGGTGCTGATTTTGTTGCCAATACTTTAATGGATGAGGCTATTAAAACTTTATTCCCGAAATACTTCCCAAAAATTGAAAAGCTAGAAAAGCAAGGGGAAGAAACACCTTATGATGATTTAGTGTCTTGGTTTTTTAATGGTGAAGGTTTTGAATTGTTAGATGAGTATGATGACGCAACTTATAAAGCTAAACTGGATGAAGTAACACCTTTAGATGTATTATTGGCGGATTACCAACCAGACATTGATAAACGCGATGTTTATTTTGAAAAAGAGTTTATCCTTTGGGGATTGGTACAGTTTAAAAAGCTTAGTAAGTATCGTTATTCAGAAGGTTTGCAGATTAAAGATCTTTATGGCAGTTATATTAGTGGATTATAAATTTTAAAAAAGGAAGCCAATTGGCTTCCTTTTTTATTGCCTTTTTGATGACTTAAAACCCAGTAAAATAATACACAGTTTAAATCTTAATCTATTCTATTTTTTTCGGCTTCTATGCCCGTTTTTCGTTTACGTACTTTTTTAATTTCATTTCTTCCAAAATTATAGGTAGCACTAAAGCGTATTTGTCTGCTATCGCTTCCACCATTGCCATCAATAAATAAGTCTCCAAAACGTGTAGTACCTCGCCATGGAGATGTAAATAGAATGTCATTAAATCCTAATCTAGCAGTGAGTTTATTATCCATGAATTTCTTTTGGAATGCTAAATTTAAAGACCCGAGACTTCGGGTTTCGTAAGTGCCACCCCAAACCGAAGGTGAACTGTACCATCCAGAAACTTCAAACGTAATAGCTTTAGGAAGCTTAAATGTATTTTGCGCATATAGGCTTAATGTATTTTGTCTGGTTGATACAAAGTCTGGGTTAGTAGCTTCATAGATGCTTCGGTAGGCGTTTACACTAAAATAAATACGCCACCAATCATTAAATTTTGTGGGATATGAAATACCGAGATTAATTATCTTTTGGTCGGCTACATTTCTTTGAATGATAAAGTTTTGGTCATCACCAACAGCTTCGGTAACCTGAGCAAAAAAGTCGGATATAAAGCTATAGCTTAATGATGTGGTTAACCTGTAATTATAGGTGTGCGATAACTTTATGTTATCCGTATACTGAGGCTGCAAAAATGGATTGCCCTGTCTAAACGATAACTCATCAATTCTATACTGAAATGGATTTAAACTCTGATAGTTTGGTCGTTGTATACGCTTACTGTAAATAAGAGCTAAGCTGTTTTTTTGATTCATTTGATAGGTAATTCCTCCGCTAGGAAACCAATTGGTATAATTGCGTTTTACACGATTATTAGCATTCACTTGATTACTCTCTAATTGACCATCTGAAATGGTATTCTCCATTCTCAGTCCAAACTGTAAATTCAACTTATCAAGTTTTCGGCTGTAATTAAAGTAAGCGGCACTAATCTGTTCATCATAATTAAAATCATTGGATTGAGATTCGTCTAAATCATTATTACCATTAGTTCTATCATAGGCATCAAAACTGTTTTCGGTATTTACTTTAGAATATTTTACGCCAAGACTCAAGATCCCTTTTAAAAAGTTTTGCTCGTAATCTATTTGGCCAGATATGATTGAAATGTCTATTGGTGTATCAAAGAAGACGATATTTTCACTTAGCACTTGTGTTTCATCTCCGTTAAAATAGCGATTAGGTTGCAGGTTTTCGCGCTCGCTATCATACTTTCCGTAATCTAGATCTATATTTAAAACATGCCCTAAAGTATCTTTAAATCTGTAGTTAATGTTTGTAAATAGGTTAGAAGTTCTGTTTTTAGAATCACTACCAGCTACAAGAACTTCTGAGGGGTTATTTGCGCCACTTGGTGTAATTGGAGTTCTTGAATCACTTTCGGAATTAGAGTTATTAAAATTACCATTAATAATGATTCCAAAAGTAGATTTCTTATTGGCATAGTAATCAAAACCAAGCTTTATATTGTTACGATTACTGTCAAAAACACTTTCTGTTCTTGCATTAAAGTTTGTCTCATTTTGCGTACGATTAAGATTGATGAAACCGGTGCTTTTTCCAAAGAAGTTATTATAAGTACCATAGATACTTGTTTTTTTATTTCTGTTGTTAAAGGATATAGAATTACTGGTTCTGGCAAAATCACCAATGGTTAAAGACGATGCCACTGTACCATTGGTACCTAATGACTTATCTGTTTTTAATATTATATTTATAATACCTGCATTGCCTTCGGCATCATAACGTGATGAGGGTTGAGTTATAATTTCTATGGACTCGATATCTGCTGCTTGTAAAGTTTTGAGAAAGTTTACCAGATCTGACCCTCTTAATACAGAGGGTCTACCATCTATGTAAAATAGTACACCAGTTTTACCTTCAACAATAATACTATCTGAGTTGTCAATAATGATGCCTGGTGCTTTTCGTAATAACTCAAAGCCAGAATCTCCAATGGCATTTATGGTTCCTGCAACATTAAAAATAGTTTTGTCTGCTCTAACTTCTATCATTGGCTTTTCGGCAACAATAGTGACTTCGTCTAACTCGGCGGAATCTTCAAGCATTATAATATTAGAGAAGCTTTTATCATTATTGCTCAATACAAAAGCTTCTGACTTATAATCTTTTAGACCAAGGCTGGTTATCATAAGCATATACGAACCATTTTTAATATTTTTAAATTGAAAGTTTCCTAAGTCATCAGAAAGTTCACCTTTTATAAACCCACTGGTTTCAGTATTTAATAATGATATAATTGCTGATGGAACTGGTTGTTGGTCTTCTGATATGATTTTTCCTGTAATAGAATTTTGTGCTGTAATGGACCCAAAAAGCAATAGCAAGAGTAGTGTAAACGGTTTCATAGAATTGTATTAAAATTTCTGTGAGACAAATTTGAAATACTTGTGTATTTTACACACGTCATAACTGTTGAGTTGGGATATAAGACGATAAATAGGGATTCCCATTCGTCGGTATATAGGTCAACTCGTCTTTTTTTGATGATATAGAGCCTATATATAAAGTATATTTGAATATTAAATCTTATTTATATGAAAAAGAAGTTTTACAATAAGAGGTTTATGTCAATAAAAGTTGGCGAACTCTTATGTTTTATTGGTTTCTATTTCTTTTTTGCAATTTTTTACTACGTTACATTATATATAAATAGACAAGGTTATACAGATAAGAATGACAAATTTTTTAATCTTATAACGGTTATCGATGATAGTGGTTTAGACTATTTTATTAAATTTTTAATTACCATTCCTATTTGGTATTTATTATTTAGAAAACTTAGACATTGGTCAATGTCTAAAAGATTACTTCTGCATATAATTTTACTACCAATGTTTGTTATCGTTTGGCAGCAGCTATACTATATTATTTGTGAAAAAATCGGTTTTTATCATTTGGGAGGAACAGGTCGTGTTTGGGATATATATATACCTGCATTATTCTATATTCTTCAGTTTGGTATTATGCATTCTTATAACTTTTATCTCGAAAACCGACGAAAGCTAAAGTTAGAAGGTGAGTTAAGGACAGCAGCCCTAAAAAGTGAATTATCTGCAATAAAAGCACAATTGAACCCTCATTTTTTGTATAACATATTTAATACCATAAGTGCTTCTGTACCGCCTAAGAATGAGAAAACCCGACATTTAATCGCTGAACTTTCGGACTTGTTTCGTTACCAGTTAAAAGCTTCTCAGGTAGAAAAAGTACCTCTAAAAGAAGAATTGGAATTTGTCAATAAATACCTGGATTTGGAAAAGGAGCGCTTTCAAGAACGACTGCAGGTAGAAGTAAATGTTGAAGATAATTTGAAGCATGAAATGGTACCTCCTATGTTGTTACAGCCTTTAGTAGAAAACTCTATTAAACATGGTTTGTCATCATTGATTGAAGGTGGAAAAATTAGTATTTCAATATTTAAGAAACATGATAAATTACATTTTGAGATTTCAGATACTGGTATAGGTGTTAAAGACAAAACTTCTGTTTTTGAAAAGGGTATAGGGCTAACCAATATTAAGCTTAGACTCGAAAAAATGTATCAAAGCACCTTAAGTTTATCAGATAACCAACCTCAAGGTTTAAAAATATCTTTTGCGATATGAGAAAAGTAATTATAGTAGATGATGAGGTTGCAGGACGTCAATTAATTAAGGAATATTTGGAAGACTATCCAGAGTTAATTTTATTAGGTGAGGCAAATAATGGTGTAGATGCGGTGAAGATAATCAATGAGTTTAAACCAGATTTAGTTTTTCTGGATATACAAATGCCTGGTATGACAGGTTTCGATGTACTTACGCATTTAGAAGAATTACCACAGATTATATTTTCTACAGCTTATGATCAATATGCTCTTAAAGCTTTTGAAGTTCATGCTGTTGATTATTTGTTGAAGCCTTATACTAAAGAGCGTTTTAAGGTCGCAGTAGACCGATTAAAACATAATACTGATGAGAATAAAGCTAGACCTTTAACAGAAAGCTTATTAATGGATGCACCAAAGTTCCCAGAACGTATTTTAGTGCAAAGTCAAAATAGATTAGTGACTATAGCTGTGGAAGAAGTGATAAGAATTGAAGCTTATGGTGATTATTCAAAATTGGTAACCGAAAGTAAAACTTATGTTAGTAATTATGGTATTTCTATACTCGAAGAGAAACTAAATGATGCGATTTTTATAAGGGTTCACCGTTCGTCTATAATTAATCTTAAGGCTGTTAAGGAATTAAATAAGTATACCAAAAGCTATGATGTTACTATGCTAAATGGAGATGTTGTTAGAGTAAGTAGAGGATATATGGGAAATATTAAAAAACTAATGTATTAGTTTACCAAGTATCACGGCTTTTAATATTGGCATTACAAAGTCTTATAATTTCTGAGATTCTTTTTTCTTTGGTGGCATCGCGTTTGCCACTGTTTAGCCATGATAGATAGCCTTTTCTATAACTTTTAGAAAAACCTAAATAATTCTCGTAAGCTTGTGGATTTTTATAAAAGGCCAATTGTAAGTCTTTTGGAATAATACCATTTTCAACATCATCCATTTCGGTCCATTTGCCGGTTTTCTTTGCTAACGTAATCATTTTATAACCAGACTCCTGAATTAACCCCTGAGCTTCAAGTTCAATGATGTATTTTTTATTGAGTGCACTCCAAGAACTTTTAGGGTTTCGTGGCGAGAAGTGTTGCCTACGTTTGCCATTGCCCAAACTTTTAACGGTTGAATCTATCCAGCCAAAGCACAGAGCTACCTTAACAGCTTCTTCCCAGCGCATGGTTGGTATTCCTGTTTCGAGTTTGTAGAAAATGAGATAAACTACTTTGTGTTTGGTATGATTGTTTAATAGCCAATCATACCAGTCTGTATCACGTTCAAAATAGAGTTCGGGAAATTCCACAATATTTATAATTTCTTTGAATAAATATAATAATCTCTGTCTATTTTAAAGTCTGAACTTTCAACAGTTTTTGTTTTCCACTCAGATTTTGGAAATAACCATTCGGTCTTTCCGTCAATTTCAACTTCAATAGGCATGTCAAAGCCTTCAACAATATTTATATATCTATACTTTAGCTTACCATTTTTAATTTCATACTCTAAAGTTGGAATACGTACATCTCTTAAATATTGATTGAAAAAAGCGGTTAAGTCTTTATTGGTCTTTTCACTAATATAATCTTCTATTTGTTTTGTAGTTACTGTCTGGTGGTAGAATTTTGAGTTTAAACCTCGAAGAATTTCCCTCCATAATTTGTCGTCCTCAATTAATTGACGCAAGGTATGTAGCATGTTTGCTCCTTTGTAGTACATGTCGCTAGAGCCTTCTTTGTTGACTTTATAATAGCCAATAAGAGGTCTGTCGTTCTGAATATTTGCTCGTGTACCGATTACGTAATCAGCAGATGCCTCCTTACCATAATAATAGTCTAGGAATAAGTTTTCCGAATAGGCGGTAAAACCTTCATGAATCCACATATCTGCCGCATCTTTATTGGTAATGTTGTTTGCAAACCATTCGTGTCCACCTTCATGTACGATAATGAAATCCCATTTAAGTCCCCAACCTGTACGCGATAAATCGTTGCCTAAATATCCTTTTTTGTATTGGTTGCCATAAGTAACTGAACTTTGATGTTCCATGCCCAAATATGGTACTTCAACAAGCTTAAAACTATCTTCATAAAACGGGTAGGGGCCAAACCAATGCTCAAAAGCTTTCATCATTTTTGGCGCATCTTTAAAGTGCTCTTTAGCTTTTTCTAGATTATATTTTAAAACCCAATAATCCATATCCAATTTTCCTTTTTCTCCATCGTAGACTTCCGAAAAGTTAGTATAGTCACCAATATTTACATTAACTCCGTAATTATTAATCGGATTGGATACAAACCAATGTGATGTTGCGGTATTATTATCATTTTCTACTAGCTTTCTTAGTCGGCCGTTGGAAACGTTCATTAAGCCTTTAGGGTAAGTAACACTAATCAGCATACTATCAACCTCATCGTACATATGGTCTTTGTTTGGCCACCACACACTAGCACCAAGTCCTTGACATGAGGTTGCTACGAAGTGTTTTCCGTTTTGATCTTTTTTCCAAGAAAAGCCTCCATCCCAAGGAGCACGCTTAGCTTCTCTTGGTTGGCCTTGGTAATGAATTTCTATTGAATTAATATCTCCTACTTTTTGAGTTTGTAGCATTATGTAATACACGTTTCCGTCACGTTTAAAGCTTAGAGATTTTTTGTCTTGAAGTACTTTCGTGATTTCCATAGGCTCTTGCAAATCAATTTGCATCACTGTATTAGGTTTCAGAACTTTATACTGTACGGTATTCTTGCCTGAGATATATTTCTCATCAGGTTTAACTTCAATATCCAAGTGGTAATAGGTTAAATCCCACCATTCGCGCTCTGGTGTGATGCTTCCACGAAGTGTGTCTTGATGCGTGAAGTTTGATTTATCTTGAAGTAATTGGCCATATGAGGCAAACATACTGAAAAAGAAAACTATAAAAGTCAGCAATTGTTTTAACATGCTTTGATTTTGTTTTTTAGATCCCTATACTCGCAGGAATGATAGTTATTTTGTTATTTTATTCGGAAATACAACTATGCTTTCATGACCATTATTTCCAACCGAAGCCACACCGAAAAAATAATTATCAATAACAATACCATCTAAGGTGAATTCTGTAGTATTTTCTACATATCGACTATTATCCCAAGTTGGACTTGTAGTATCGCGCCAATAAATTTTATAACCCTTGGCAGTTTCTACTTTACTCCATTGTAATTTTACTGAAGCTTCTACTATGCCACCAATAGCAACTTCCTTAGGTGAAGGTGGGGCAGAGGCCAAGCAAGCCATAGTAATGGCATTAACAGCAGTTAGCTTTTTACAATATGGAAAGTTGACATGCTCAAACGTATCTCCGTAATCAATACCATTTTCTGTTCTAATATCTTGGTGTTGTTGTGTGTAGTTTTCGTGCGCTTCCATTATTCTAATTCCTGCGAAACCAACATCATTAAAAGGTCTGTGATGCCCACCACGGCCAAATCGATCTAAACGATAAACCATCATCGGGTTCATTTCTGGCATATAGGTTTTTGTGGTTTTATAAACGTAACGTGCCAATTGACGCGAAATTCCATCAACTTCACCACCATAAAAACGTCTTGTCCTTGCTTGCTGAGCTAATTTTTTAGGATCTTTTTCTCCTGTTGTTGTTGGTTCTGAAAATATTCTAAATGTACGGTTATCAATAACACCATCTATTCCAGATATATTGCCAATCATATCATTGTTTAAAACACCAATGATTTGCCAGCTATTGTCTTGAGCGTATTTTGCCATGCCTTGTCCACCAAATAAGCCTTGTTCCTCACCAGATAAGCCTAAGTATACAATGCTATTTTCAAATTTGTATTTAGATAAAACACGAGCGGCCTCGATTGCCCCAGCCATACCAGTAGCATTATCGTTAGCACCTGGAGAATCCGATGTATAATCTGTTGGGTCTGATACTCTAGAATCTATATCGCCACTCATAATTATGTAACGATTTGGATACTTTGTACCACGTTGAATCGCTACCACATTAACTATCATAACATCTTTTACTATACGTTGGTTTCGTCCTTTTTCAACTAAATCTTTTTGATAAAAAACTTCTAGGCAATCATTGCAATCTTTAGAAATAGTATCGAATTGCGATTTTATCCAGCGTCTTGCCGCGCCGATGCCTCGTGTATCAGAAACGGTGTCACTCAAGGTATGTCTTGTGCCAAAATCTGCTAGTATTTTTACATCATGTTGTAAACGTTCTTCTGAAATGGCATCAATTATGTCATAGATTTTTTGGTCAGTTTGTGAATAAACTGCTATGGAATAACAGAGTGTAAAACAGATGAATAAATATTTCATAAGAGATTAGTTAATTAAGTTTTAAAGTTCCGAAAATATTAGCGTCTATCCAACCTCTATTTTTGTCATCACCTTCAACTTTTACAGATCCTATAAAATTTTCGCGATGCTCACTTGTATCGTTATCACAATAGGCGAGTGCAAAACCAATGATTTTGCCTTTCTGCAATTTTACAATTTTATTTTCTTCATTTTCCTTATAAGAATCATCATATAGAGAAATTTTTACTTCCCAAATAGTTGTATTGCCTGTTGTTTTACGTTTAGATTTTATGTGCGAATTATAAAGCTTACCTTTTTTGTTTGGTGACATATCCACAACATTTCCATCTAAATCAATATGATATGCAAAAGCGTTGTGATTATATTGATGTTCGCCACCGCTATTGTCTTCATCTATAAAAATCTCTAAACAATCATCGTCCCACCAAGCTATTAATGGATCGGGATTATTATCTATGAGTACATCATCTTTAATTTCTGCCAAAAGGTAAAGTGCATCCTCTGACCACGATAACTTATAACGACCAGAAAAATCTTCTTCTGAATACGCATTGCCAAGCCATAATTGATCTAATGGTTGCCATGAGGTATTGGACCAAATTTTATCATCTGCTTTTCCATCAATAACAGGCTTATTTTTGGCTTTCTTTACTGTAATGAGCTGGTTAATAGGTTTCGGTAAGCGGATTTTCTTTTTATAATTGAATTTAACGGTCTCGGTTTTTTCTTCGCTTTTAATATCTACGTAGACATTCATTTCTATATCACTAACTTTTTCGAAGTTAATACCTTCAAAAACGATTTTATTTTCTGTAATATATTTTAAAGGAAAATCAACGGTTTCATCTTTGGTCTCCCAGCCCTTTAAATCTGGGCCAAAGTGTTTTAATTGCAGAATAAGACTGCTTTCGATTTCGCGTATAATTACAATTTCGTAGAAAGTAACTTTTTCGTCATTTATTAATTTAAAAGCGGCCATCATTGAACCACCAGAAGGCTCACTCCAGATTTCTTCGGTTTGTCCACCAAATGCATTACCATGCCATGCACCAGCAATCCATGCTATATTTTCTAGTTTTGGTTCTAGTGTTTTCTGTTGCGAATACGTAAAAGTGCATATTACTAAAAGTAAAATTGTGACTAAAAGTTTCATATGGTATTTTATTATTATAACGTTTGTCTCAAACAAAAAAGGGACACTATTATAGTTTTATTGTATAAAAGTCACTTTGGATATTAGGCCATCCTTAACTTCATAAATGGCTATTGCATAATAGATTTTACCGTTAATTGTTACTTTTTCTTTATCTATAACTTTATTGCCCAGTACAATTCTATTGACAATCTCAGCATTAAGATCAGGTACTTTTTCGAACATAGCATCATATCGTTTTTTTAGGTCAGCATTACCATTTGTTGTTAGATCATCTGGAAATAAGTGTAATGTGATGTCCTTAGAATACGTCTTTGTAAATTCGTCAATATCCTTTGTGTTATAGGCTTCCAGTTGTTTATTTACTATGGTTTCTGGATTAGAGGTTGCGTTTTTGTTTCTAATGAAAGTCATGGCGTTTATGCCATCCTTGTCTACATCATATATTGTGGCTTGTCTAACAGTTATATTGTTAATAGTTACCAGTTCTTCATCAATAACTTTATTCTTCAGAACCATGCGGTTAAGAACCTTAATGTTAGCCTTCTCATTGTTTTTAAAGAATTGTCTATAATTTTCTTTTAATGCATTTCTGCCAGAATACATATAATCTTTTGGGAATCTGTTAACCACTACATCTTTATCAAATGTGTTTGCAAAATCATTTAATTGTCGTTTGTTAAATGGCTCCACGTGTTTTTGCACTGCAGCTGCTGCTTGTGCTTCAGTTAATATGGATTGGGTAGTAATGGCGTTAGGTGTGTTGGTATCTTCAACAGTATCTGGCATTTCTGAGATTAAGTCACCAGCAATTAATAGTTTTGTACCTTGAGGATTAGTACTCAATCGTGTAATATTAGCAATGCCATAAGATGAAAGGTCAGCAACTTTCTTCCAATTATTGTCACGTTTTAATGTGAGTTTATATAAAGTTCCATTTTTCCCAGAAAGAAGCGTCCTGCCATTTAGCCAACAAATATCTTCAACACCTTCCATGCTATTGGCAATGAGTTTATTTTTGCCGGTTAAAGGATCAAGAGATCTTATTTGCCACTGTTTATCACTTTCTTTGTAAATAAAGCTTACAAGCTTGGAATTAGGTATTTTATGAAATGAACGCCCTACGTTAGTAGCATATTTTCTGCTTTTGTTTTCTGAAATATTGGTAACAAATAAATTGAGTTGCTCATCTTCGATTACGGCTGAAACTGTTGTATTTTCATCATACCAAGTGTAATAAGCAACAACTAAGTCATTGATAAGTTCGGTAGATTCACCGTTGCTTAAGTCATAAGCATACAACCTTTGCTTTCCATCTTTATCCAATCTTACAGCAGAAACAGCATTTTTATTAGGAATTTTTAATGGTGTGTATTCGCCTCCTTCGGTTGAGTTGATAAATATCTTAGAATTATAATTAACATGATATTGTGCTATATCAGTTTGCCCGTTTCTTGTAGAAGCGAATAGTATTTTATCATCATTTAAAAATGCGGGCTGATTATCATAGCCTTCATTATTAGAAATATTCTTCCCATTATCAACTTCTATTTTATTGTCAGTCACTTCTAGATCAAATAAAAAGACTTCGGTGTTGGATTGCCCAAAACCCATAAGAACAGAAAAAAAGCTGAGTATTATTATTACTTTCATATATAGTTTGTTTGTCGCATTTAAAATTATGAAATAATAAGTTTAAACGGAATATTTGAGCTTGTTGTTATGCGTTTTTCATCGGAAATATGTGCAAAGTTTAGATTTTTAACGATTTATCGTACGTTTTGTAGAACCAATAACAATACACAGGGAAATTTCAGTTGGTTTGTAAAGTCCTTTATAACTTATAATAAACTACTTATGAAAGCTACTATATTAAAAATTGCATTTGCTTCCGTATTAATTTCTGTAGTTTTTATTGGGAAATCATTTGCGAATACTAACACATTACAATACGATATTTGTGTCTCGAACAAAAATTCTGCAATCTCAAATTCTTATAATGATAACAGACGTAAAATAAGAATAGGTTTTACTGCACCTAACACTTTACATAGACAATTACTTTTAACCGAAGATACGAATGCAACTTCAGGTATTGATTGGGGTTATGATGGGGCATATTATGTAACAGAATATGATGATATGTATTGGTTAATTGAAGGGCAAATGTTTACAATTCAAGGAACAGATATTGTAGATGAAACTTCAAGTTTTCCATTGGGATTTCATACAAACACTGATGGTTTAAGTACAATCGGTATTGATGGATTAGAAAATATTTCTGAAGAATTTAATATATACTTGTATGATAAAGAGCTTGAGGTATACCATAACTTAAGAGAGAGCATATATGAATTTTATGCTGATGCAGGTGAATATTTAGATCGCTTCGAATTGGTTTTTACAGATTCGCAACAACCTTCATCATCTTTATCAATCAAAGAAAATGAAATTACAAATTTAGAGATTTATTATAGTAGCACTATAAATGCATTGGTATTGAATAATAAGTCTAACACAACATTAAAAGGGTTATCAATCTATAATACAGCTGGTCAGTTGGTTTATAATTATGTTTTAAATGAATCCTCAACAAGGCAAGAAATTCAATTTAATAATCAACTACCTACAGGCATTTATATTGTGCTTATAGAAACAGGACATGAAACCTTTTCTCAGAAAATGCTTATATATTAAATTGACTTTTTATCGATTTTTATTTCCCTAGTTTTTTTTAAATAAATTAGTTAATAAAAAAAACCAATTCAAATCCGATGGTAGTCGGTAGAATTGGCTTTTAAGTTCTAACTTAAACTTAATCTAAAAACAGTATTTGTTTTCTGTTTTTACTTTTTCAGCAATCTCGTTGCGTAAATCAACGATATCTGGGTAATTCTGATATTTTGTAAAACGCTTTAAGCCCATAAGCATCATACGTTGTTCATCACCTTCAGCAAATGAAATGATACTTTCTCGACCTTTATCATCAACAATATTTACGGCATTATATAAATACAATTTAGCCATTGCTATTTGTGTAGATTGTTCTGCTTCACCATAACGCTTAGCGTTTTTCTCTGTTCTTAGAATTGCAGATTCAGCCATATAGATTTTGATGAGCATGTCTGCTGCTGCAACCAATAACTGCTGGTGTTTTTCCATCTCTGGTCCAAATTTTTGAACTGCAGCACCAGCAACCATTAAAAATGCTTTTTTCAGTTTGCGAATCATCGCTTTTTCTTCTGAGAACAACTCTGAATAATCTGGAGTTTCAAATGAAGGAATGCCCATTAATTCTTCTTGTACTTTCATTGCTGGACCTAAAAGATCTACATGGCCTTTCATTGCTTTTTTAACGAGCATACCAACTGATAGCATTCGATTAATTTCATTTGTACCTTCATATATACGTGCAATACGCGCATCTCTCCAAGCGGCTTCCATTGGCGTTTCTTCAGAGAACCCCATGCCACCAAAAATTTGTATCCCTTCATCAGAACAATTCTGTACATCTTCTGATACTGCTACTTTTAAGATAGAACATTCAATAGCATATTCTTCAACACCTTTAAGTTCTGCTTCTTGGTGTGAGTTTCCAGATGCTTCTCTAATCGCAATTCGGTCTTCAATGTTTTTCGCAGCCCTATAAGTTGCCGACTCACCAGCGTAAGCATCTGCAGCCATTTTAGCTAATTTCATCTTTATTGCACCAAAGTCTGCAATAGGTGTTTTAAACTGTTTGCGCTCGTTAGCATATTGTACAGCCGTAGTTAAAATTCGTCTTTGTGAGTCTAAACATGCTGCTGCTAATTTAATACGACCAACATTTAAGGCATTCATGGCGATTTTAAAACCTTCACCACGACCAGCTAACATATTTTCTACAGGAACAACAGTATCATTAAAGAATACCTGACGTGTAGAACTTGCTCTAATACCTAATTTATGCTCTTCTTCTCCTAAAGTTACACCGTTAGGATTTTCGGGATCATATTCTACGATGAAGCCCGTAATATTTTTATCATCTTCAATACGTGCAAAAACAATCATCAAACTACAAAAACCTGCGTTTGATATCCACATTTTTTGCCCATTAATTTTATACGATTTACCGTCTGATGAAAGTTCAGCAGTGGTTTTACCAGAATTGGCATCAGAACCAGCGCCTGGCTCTGTTAAGCAATAAGCTCCAAACCACTCGCCAGTGGCTAATTTTGGTACGTATTTTTTCTTTTGCTCTTCAGTTCCGTATAACGTTATTGGCATGGTGCCAATTCCTGTATGTGCACCAAAAGCTGTGCTGAAAGAACCTGTTCCGGAAGAGATATAATCACATGTTAAGCACGTGGAAACAAATCCCATTCCTAATCCTCCATAAGCTTCGGGTACGGCAACCCCTAAAAAGCCAAGTTCACCAGCTTTGCGCATAACCTCTTCCGTTAAAGCATAGTCTTTTGCTTCAAACCTATCTTTGTGAGGAATGATTTCACGGTCGTTAAATTCCATAACCGCTTCTTTCATCATTTGTTGCTCCTCCGAAAAATCTTCGGGTGTGAATACGTCTTCACATTTTGTTTCTTTAACTAGAAACTGTCCGCCTCTTAATAATTCTTTTTCTTTAGTTGCTTCCATTCTATTCTTAGATTAAAGAAGATAGAAAATAGAGAATAGACCTTAATTGAGACTATTTTGAAATCCCATTGTCTTCTATTTTTTCTTCAAGTGTTTTTAAATTATTTTCGTTTATGTAATTTCTATGTTTTGCTACTAATAATTGTGTTCCTAGTTCAAAAGAAGACCCTAAAGAGATGTCTAAGTAATGACTGAAAGATTTATCGGTTCTTGATGAACCTTCAGCTATATTACTTGGCATTGAAACTGAATATCTACTAATTTGAGAGCTTAAATCATATCTTTCGTGCTTTGGAAAGTTTAATAATAAATCTGAAATATCATTTGTAATCTCTAATCCAAGTTTCCAAATTTTCAGATTCTTATAATTATGTCTCTGTTTAGCACACATAAGTCTTTTCTCTTTACTCTACTCTCTGCTTTCTTTTTTAATTAAGGAATTCAAAAACCCCACAAGCACCTTGACCAGTACCGACACACATGGTTACAGCACCATATTTCCCTTTCATATCACGCTTTCGCATTTCATCAAACAATTGAACAGATAGTTTCGCTCCTGTACAACCTAATGGATGCCCTAAAGCAATCGCTCCACCATTAACGTTTATAATATCAGGATTTAAGTCTAATTCCCTAATTACCGCAAGTGATTGAGAAGCGAAGGCCTCATTTAATTCAATTAAATCTAAATCAGATTGTTTTAAACCTGCTTGTTTTAATGCCTTCGGAATTGCTTTTACTGGACCGATACCCATAATACGAGGCTCAACACCTGCAGCTGCATAATTTACTAAACGAGCAATAGGCTCTATGTTTAATTCTTTAACCATATCTTCACTCATCACCATAACGAATGCTGCGCCGTCGCTCATTTGAGAGGAATTACCAGCTGTAACGCTTCCCCCTTGAGCAAATACAGCTCTTAGTTTTGCCAAGGCTTCTTTGTTAGTGCCTTTTCTTGGACCTTCATCTTTTGTGACTGTGTACGTTTTTGTTGCTTTTTTCCCATTTTCATCTATATACGTTTGCTCAACTTCTATAGGTACAATTTGATCCTGAAAACGATCTTCGGCTTGTGCTCTCAAGGCTTTCATGTGTGAATTGAATGCAAACTCATCTTGGTCTTCACGAGATACATTGAATTGTTCGGCAACAGCTTCTGCCGTATTACCCATTCCCCAATAATACTCTTCATGGCCCGCTTTAACTGTATCATAGTTTAGTTCTGGTTTAAAACCTGTCATAGGGACAGAGCTCATACTTTCAGATCCACCAGCAATAATACAATCTGCCATACCAGCCTGAATTTTTGCTGTTGCGATACCAATGGTTTCAATTCCCGAAGAACAAAAACGATTTACCGTGACACCGGGAACATCAACGCTATTTAATCCGATTAAAGAAATAAATCGTGCCATATTCAATCCTTGAGAACCTTCGGGCATGGCATTACCAACAATAACATCATCAATTCTTGAAACATCAAGGTTTGGCAATTCTTTCATCATGTGCTGAATGGTTTCAGCTCCCAACTCATCTGCTCTTTTAAATCGGAATACACCTTTTGGTGCTTTTCCAACTGCTGTTCTGTATGCTTTTACTATATATGCTTGTTTCATATTTTTATTGTTTATTTTGAAGTTCGAGCCTAGCTTCTAATCATCTAGCTTCTAGTTTCTAAGTGGCTTACCAGTTTTTAACATGTGTTGGATTCTTTCTAAAGTTTTACGTTCAGTACAAAGTGAAAGGAAAGCTTCGCGCTCCAAGTCTAATAAGTATTGTTCACTCACTAAAGTTGGTTCAGATAAATCACCACCAGCCATAACATATGCCAATTTATTAGCGATCTTTTGGTCGTGTTCACTGATATAATTACTTGCATTCATTGCGTCAGTTCCAACTAAAAACATACCTAAAGCTTGTTTACCAAGCACTTTAATGTCTTTGCGTTTAACAGGTTGTGTGTAACCCAAATCTGCCAAGAATTTAGCCTGTTGTTTTGCAACAGCAATTTGGCGGTCTTTATTGACTACCACAATATCTTTCCCCTTTTGAAGAACACCTAAATCGAAGGCTTCATAAGCAGAAGTAGCTACTTTAGCCATTCCTATGGTTAAGAAATATTCTTGAAGTACATTTAATTCTACATCTCCTTTTCTAAAAGTATCTTGAGCTCTGAGTGCCATTTCCTTGGAACCACCACCACCAGGAATCACACCAACACCAAACTCTACAAGTCCGATGTAAGTCTCTGCTGCGGCAACCACTTTGTCTGCATGCATTGATAACTCACAACCACCACCAAGTGTCATACCATGAGGTGCTGAAACCGTTGGAATAGAAGAGTAGCGCATACGCATCATAGAATCTTGGAAATATTTGATTGCCATATTGAGCTCGTCATATTCTTGCTCGGCAGCCATCATAAAAATCATTCCGATGTTAGCGCCAACAGAAAAGTTTGCTGCTTGATTACCAACAACCAATCCTGCAAAATCTTTTTCAGCAATATCAATGGCTTTATTTAACCCAGCTAAAACATCACCTCCAATGGTGTTCATTTTAGACTGGAACTCTACATTAAGAATACCATCTCCTAAATCTTCAACAACTACACCAGAGTTTTTAAATACCTCATTTGATTTTCTGATATTATCTAATATGATAAAGCTGTCTTGACCAGGAATTTTTTCTTGTGATTTCTTCGGAATATCATACGCATAAGTTGCGCCATCTTTAACGGTGTAGAAAGATGAACTTTCTGATGTCAACATTTCTGTTACCCAAGCATTGGGTTCTAAATTTTCAGCTTTCATCATTTCGATACCAGCTTCAACCCCAATAGCATCCCAGATCTGAAAAGGACCATGTTCCCAACCAAAGCCAGCTTTCATGGCATCGTCTATTTTGTATAGATCGTCAGTGATTTCTGGAATTCTATTTGAAACATAAGCAAACAATGCGGCGAAACTTTTTCTGTAGAATTCACCAGCTTTATCTTTTCCTTTTACCAATACTTTAAAACGATCTGCAACTTTGTCGATGGTTTTGGTCAGTTCTAAAGTTACAAACTTGGCACGTTTTTTCTCCCTGTACTCCAGAGTGTTTAAGTCGAGCGAAAGAATTTCTTTTTTTCCTTCAGCAGATACATGCTTTTTATAAAACCCTTGTCCTGTTTTGCTTCCCAGCCATTTATTTTCCATCATTGTACTGATGAAATCTGGAAGAACAAATAATTCATTACGCTCGTCATTAGGACAATTTTCTTTTATTCCGTTAGCTACATGCACCAAAGTGTCTAACCCAACAACATCAACTGTTCTAAATGTTGCTGACTTGGGACGACCAATAACAGGACCTGATAGTTTATCAACCTCTTCAATGGTTAAGTCTAAATCTTTAACCGTGTGAAACAAACTCATAATACTAAAAATCCCTATTCTATTACCTATAAAAGCAGGTGTATCTTTAGCTAAAACAGAAGTTTTGCCTAAGAATTTTTCGCCATATTCATTTAGAAACTCTAAAACTGAAGCATCAGTTTTTGGGCCAGGGATAATTTCGAATAATTTTAAGTAACGTGCAGGATTGAAGAAATGTGTTCCACAAAAGTGTTTTTGGAAATCTTCACTACGACCTTCACTCATAAATTTAATAGGAATGCCAGATGTGTTTGATGTAATTAGTGTTCCTGGTGTTCTATGTTCTTCTAGTTTTTCAAAAACCTGCTGTTTTATATCTAAACGCTCAACGACAACTTCCATAATCCAATCCACGTCTGCAACTTTTGCGATATCATCTTCAAGATTACCAGTTGTAATTCGGTTTTCAAATGACGGATGATAGAGTGGAGCAGGCTTAGATTTTATGGATGCTGTAAGTGCATCGTTTACTAATCGATTTCTAACCACTTTATCTTCCAAGGTTAAACCTTTAGCTTTTTCTTTATCATTAAGTTCTCTTGGTACAATGTCCAACAACAAGACATCGACACCTATATTGGCAAAGTGGCATGCAATACCGCTTCCCATAATACCAGAACCAATAATGGCTATTTTTTTTATTCTACGTTTACTCATCTTATTTTAGAATGTGTTCTTTTTGATTGTATATTTTTTTATTAGAAATCATGTTATTGATAACTTCAGCAACTTCATAAAAATGATTTAATTTCTCTTCGGAAATATTTTGACGGATTGCATCATTAAATGTCAGTACGCGTTCTCTGGAATATTCTCTTTTTTCTTTACCAAATTCAGTTAAGAAAATAAGCACGCCACGACCATCTTCAGGGTTTGGTTTACGAATTATCAACCCTTTTTCTTCCATCATTTTTAATGTACGAGATAAGCTTGTGGCTTCCATTCCCATTTTTGGGCCCAAAGAGGTTGAAGGTGTTCCTTTTTCTGGGTCGATACTGAGTAAAGCAAAGCCTGTTGCCATCGTTGTATCGAATTTTGAAGCCTCCTCATTGTACATTTTGTTAACTGCTAACCAAGTGGTTCTCAGTACATAATCTATAGTTTTGTCTTTCATACTTTTAGATTGAACACCAAATATAATAAAAAATACTATGCATGCATAATAAATTTATTTAAAATTTAGTTATAAAAAAGCGCTTCTGAATCAGAAACGCTTATAAAATATTAATATATCTTATTGTTTGCTAGTCTACTTTTCCATTTACAAGACCTATTACTGCACCTACAATTGTTGCCATTACAATGGATATAGCCATATCTATAGCAAATTTCTCATAATCAACGGCAATATCCATTGCCATACCAAAGAAGTTAGCTATTAGCCCCATAAAAAGTCCGATTACAGCACCAGCTTTAGCACCACCAGCCAAGGTAGTTATTTGAGCCCATTTGTTGTAAATGTAAGACATGAAAAATGCAAATGCAAAACAACCAAGTGTAATGAATACCATTGCATTGCTGCCTTCTTCAGGTTGTGGAAAAAAATCAGCGAATAGAATACCATAAAATAGCCAGCCCAATAGCCAATCTACTACGCCTCCAACAAGTCCTGCAATTACAAAAGTTTTTGTTTTCATAATATTATATAATTTTAGTTAGTATACTCAAATATATAACAAAATACATAAAGTATTGTAAATCAGTAGGTAAAGGCTTACATGTTGTTTAAACTAACAATATCTTTTCGCGATTTTATGTTAAGTTTATTGTAAATAGAGCTCACATGTGATTTCACAGTGCTCACACCAATGTTGAATTCTTCTGAAATTTCTTTATTAGATTTACCCTCTACTAATAAGCTATATATTTTCCGTTCTTGAACACTTAATAGCTTTAATTGTTTATTTGCTTTTTTTCTTCTCGAGCCAACAATATAATTAATAACGTATCCCAATAAGAAGAAAAAGATTGCTGAAGTTACAATCCAAAAAGTTGAATTGGTATTTTCTTTTGGAAACTTAGAACGAAGCTCATTAAAATAAGATGAGTTTTCACTTTTCCATTTTTCGAGATAGCTCTCATAGAATTTTTGGTTTTCTAAATAAGAAGATTCAAATTTACTATTGGTTAATGCATATAATGAAACAATAGGGTGCGAAGCTGTATCTGCAATATTTCTAAGCTCTTCGTATATGGTTTTATTAATAAACTCCTTTTTTAAATTTCCTTTTATAGCGCTTATATTATCATTGTTTATAATATCGTGTACCGTCTTAAAATCAATATTTGGTTGATATCCATTAATGTTATAGTTGTAGAACAAACTATCTTTAGTAGCATTGTTAATGGTAATGCTAGAGTTCTTGTTAGCAATAAGGAAAATATGATTCTCTTCTTTTCCTCCAATGATTAATGAAGCTGCTGGTGATGCCTTTTTGGAAAGATGCAACCTGTATAGGTTATCTTGTTTAGGTAAGGACTCAGTAGAAAGATAAAAATAACCTGAGCTATCCACTTTTGCATCTGCGATTATGATCTCATTAGACATGGTGTACATATCTGTAAAAGATGGGATATGGGATAGGTAAACTACAGGTTTCCATATAGAATCTAACTGTAGTTTACCTTTAATTGATTGATTTAGTCCGTTTTTTGATTCTGATTGTGAAAAGCAATACTGATTCGATATAAAAATAGCGAACAACAAAAACCCAAATGATCTAAAACAAATGTGATTAATGTTGATTTTTGGTCTATTCATCGTGCAAAGAAGTACAAATTGAAACGTCTCCTATTACTTTATTTGGTACAAGTTTAATTACCCATTTTCCTTTTATGGGATCATCAATATGTTTTTGCATCTGACCACAGACTTGTTCTTTTTTTTGTGAACTGTTAACTTGGCTTTCGATAGAAAAATTACCCTTTTTATTTCCTTTAGGGTCGTAAAGTTCTACAGTTAAGTAACCAGATTTTACAGTACTGTTTATACTAACGTGCATTTTACTGGTGTTTTTGGAAACATCAATGACTATGTTTTCTTGATCTGAACTGTCATCAAATTGAATGGTACGGTTTAGGGATACAGCATTACAACTATGCTGACTTTGTTGTTGTGCTTGCAATAGTGTTGTAAATAGGAATAAGCAAGCAAAAAATTGAATTGATTTTTTCATGATTGATAAAATTTAAAATTAATACTACAAAGCTATTTTAATGCGTAGTACTTTTAAAATTTCATAGGTCTGAAAAAGGTAGTAATAAAGTTTTAAAAACGTGCTAATCCTTTAAATATTCTAAGGTCTGTAGATTTTTTCGTAGAGTGCATCGTACTTTTCTTTGATAATGCTTCGTTTCATTTTCATAGTGGGTGTAAGGTGACCTGCATCAATAGTCCAAGCATCTGGTGTGAGTTCAAAACGCTTAATTTGTTCCCATTTTCCAAAGTTCTTATTGTATTTGTCAACTTCTTTTTGGATACGTTTAATGACAATTTCTGAAGCAGAAATTTCCTGTTCACTTTTACCAATGGTATGTCCTTTATGGTCAATCCAATCTCTTACAAAATCAAAATTTGGCTGAATAATGGCACCAGGCATTTTTTCACCTTCACCAATAACCATTACTTGTTCTATGAACAAGGACTGTTTTAGGTCATTCTCTAATAACGTCGGGATGATGTATTTACCACCAGAGGTTTTAAACATTTCTTTTTTACGTCCCGTTATTTTTAGGAAGCCGTCTTCATCAATTTCGCCTTTATCGCCAGTATGAAAATAATCATCGGTCATTACACTAGCTGTTTTTTCTGGATCCTTGTAATAGCCTAGCATAACATTTGGTCCTTTTATTAGAATTTCTCCATCATCGGCAATCTTAACTTCAACATTGTTGATCGGTTTTCCTACAGTCCCTATTTTATAATGGCTATCCTTATACTTGCCAACGGAAACCACTGGTGATGTTTCGGTTAAACCGTAACCTTCCATAACTTTCATTCCTGCGGCACCAAATACCCTTGCCAATCGAGGCTGTAAAGCGGCACTGCCTGATACCATAGTACTCAATTGGCCACCAAGCGCATCCCTCCATTTACTAAAAATGAGTTTGCTAGCTATTTTTAACTGAAACTCATACCAAGCACCATTTTTACCATATGGCTCCCAACGTTCGCCTAAGCCTACTGCCCAGAAAAACAATCCTTTCTTTATTCCTGAGAGTTCTTCACCTTTAAGCATTATTTTATCGAATACTTTTTCTAGTAATCGAGGTACAACACTCATTAGATTGGGATTAATTTCTTTAGCGTTATCTCCAATTTTATCCAATGCTTCAGCAAAGTAAATTGAAGTTCCGGCATATTGATAAACATAAATTAGTACACGCTCAAAAATATGGCATATTGGTAAAAAACTTAATACGCGTGTTTCTCCCGATGGTGGAAGCGGTACTCTTGGTGAGCTATCTAGAACATTGCTTGTTATATTCCAATGCGATAACATAACACCTTTTGGTTTTCCTGTAGTACCAGATGTATAGATGATGGTTGCCAGATCATCTGGCTTTACAGCATCTTTTCTGGCTTCAACCTCAGGTTGATTGATTTCATCTTTACCGAGTTCGAATAATTCTGAATAGTGCTTACAGCCTTCAATATGATTAAATGAATAAACCTCCTTAACAATGGTATTAGCTTGTACTTTTCTTACCTTTTCAAGAACCTCTTCATCCGAAACAAAGCAATAAATCGATCCGCTATGGTTTAATACGTATTCATAATCCTCAGCAGAAATGGTTGGGTAGATTGGAATATTTTGAGCCCCAGTTTGTAGGATTCCAATATCCATAATATTCCATTCCGTTCTGTTTGTAGAAGAAATAATAGCTATTTTATCATTTTTCTGAACTCCCATTTTTAAAAGTGCGCGACTCACGGTGTTTGCCTTGTCTAAATATTCTTTAGTGGACATCGGAGTCCATTTACCGTCATACTTGGTTACCAAAGCACTTTGACTTGGCTTGTGCTTGAGTTGATAATATGGGAAATCGAAAAGGCGTGTTACTTCTGTCATAATCTTAAATCAGCAAAATATTATTAGGAGTTTTACGAAAATAAGAAAATTAAGATTAATTATTCTGAAGTACTGAAATTAATCAGCTTTGAAAAGATTTTGGTCTATGGTATGGTAAAAGGGCTTTAATAAGTTAAAGCCCTTTTGAATTATGATACTTTTCACCCTAACTACTAATAAAATTTAAGTAATAACCCTAAGTGATTAATCAATATCATTAGTAAAAAAGTACCAGGTCAAATGTAAAAACAATTTATGACCAAATAATGTAAATTATCGAAATTTTATTTGAATATTTTTTAAAGTTGGGTAATTAGATTTTTAAATAATCTTTAAGTAATTGTTACAAGAAATGCTTTCGAGCTTTTAATACAGTTTTTGTATTATTTGTTTTCTATCCATAGTCTTGCATTTACAAAAGCTTCTAACCAAGGAGAGACATCATCCTTTCTGCCTTCAGGGTAATTTGCCCAATTCCATTGAAACGTTGATCGCTCAATATGTGGCATAGTTACTAAATGTCTTCCTGTGGCATCACATAGCATTGCTGTGTTGAAATCTGAACCATTAGGGTTATGTGGATAGCCATCATAGCTATATTTTGCCACAATATCGTATTGGTCTTCAGAATAAGGAAGGCTAAACTTTCCTTCTCCATGAGAAATCCAGACTCCTAAAGTTGTACCTTCTAAAGTGGATAGCATTACAGAATTATTTTTCTGAATTTTTACCGATGTAAAGGCACTCTCGTGTTTTTGAGAATCGTTATGAATCATTTTGCCATGAACTTTATGGTCTGGATTAATTAGATCTAACTCCATCCAAAGTTGACAGCCATTACATATACCAACAGACAGAGTATCTTCTCGGGCAAAAAAATCTTTTATGACTTTATTGGCCTTTTCATTGTATTTTATAGCTCCAGCCCAACCTTTTGCAGAACCTAAGACATCAGAATTACTAAAGCCGCCAACAGCACCTAAAAACTGAATATCCTCTAAAGTTTCTCTACCAGAAATTAAATCGGTCATATGTACGTCCTTAACGTCAAATCCAGCCAAATACATGGCATTTGCCATTTCGCGTTCTGAGTTGCTTCCTTTTTCTCTTAATATTGCAGCTTTTGGTCTTACTGAATTTACTTGTGGAAGTTGACCTGTAAAATTTGCTGGAAACCTATATTGTAAAGGTTGATTTTTATAATTTTCAAATCGCACATCTGCTAAATCATTTGCAGTTTGTTTACGGTCGAGTAGAAGCGAAGTTTTATACCACACGTCTCTTAATCGAGAGACAGTCATTGTAAACACTTGGTCGCCATTGATGACACCCAAAAGATCACTTTGGGTTACGTCACCTATTTTGCAGAATTCAATATTTGCTTCCGATAATTCTGCTTCAATTGAAGCATCTTTTGATTGAATGACAATACCTGCATTTTCGGCAAATAATACCTTAAACGCATCTTTTTCATTAAGACTTGTGATATCTAATTCTGCACCAATATTATTATCGGCAAAACAAAGCTCTAATAATGTTGTAATCAATCCTCCTGAAGCCACATCGTGTCCTGCAACAATTTGATTATCTTTAATTAATTTCT
Source organism: Winogradskyella luteola (assembly GCF_019203985.1). Classification (GTDB taxonomy): domain Bacteria; phylum Bacteroidota; class Bacteroidia; order Flavobacteriales; family Flavobacteriaceae; genus Winogradskyella; species Winogradskyella luteola. The sequence continues at coordinate 268,489 of NZ_JAGSPD010000003.1, forward strand.
GAATGGTATTGAATACCTTTTTTACATAAGACGCACTTTTTACCGAAGGTGTCGTATTTCCTATTTTATTATTAATCTGTGCAAAAGAACTGCCTCCGAGTTTATAAGCGTCTTGCGATATGTTGATATAGTATATTGAGCCTTTTCCATGTTGAAAAACAGGTTCTACAACTTTTGTAATATCGTTACAGTTGGCAGCAGCTGAAATAATAACTGTGCCTGGAGATATAACATCACCATCAGGATATTTCTGTTTCATGGACAGTGAATCCTTTCCTGTAGGTACATTGATGCCCAAATCAATTGCAAATTCTGAAACTGCCTCGACAGCTTTATATAATCTGGCATCTTCACCTTCATTTTTACAAGGCCACATCCAATTTGCAGATAACGATACACTTTTTAAACCCTCTTTTAATGGTGCCCAAATTATATTGGTCAAAGCTTCGGTAATTGAATTTCTGCTTCCAGCAACTGGATTAATTAATCCTGAAATTGGTGAATGCCCAATGGATGTTGCTATTCCTTCCTTTCCTTTAAAGTCAAGAGCCATAACACCAACATTGTTTAGAGGTAATTGTAGTGGTCCAACGCATTGCTGCTTGGCTACTTTACCACCAACACAGCGATCTACTTTATTTGTCAACCAATCTTTACATGCTACGGCTTCGAGTTGTAAAACTTGATCTAAATAATGGTAGAAATTATCTTTATTATAAGAAAGGTCACTATAGTTTTTTTCTACGGTATTATCTTTCATTATCGTTTTTGGAGAACTGCCAAACATATCTTCCAAAGCCAAATCCATTGGCTTATCTCCGTTGGTTTTAGATTCAAAACAAAAATGTTTATCGTCTGTAACATCTCCAACAGTATAGAGCGGAGATCTTTCACGCTGTGCAATTTTACCAATATGGTCAAGGTTTTTCTCTGCGATCAGTAATCCCATACGTTCTTGGGATTCGTTACCAATAATTTCTTTTGCCGAAAGTGTTGGGTCACCAACTGGCAATTGGTCTAAGTCTATGCAACCACCTGTGTCTTCAATAAGTTCGGAAAGGCAGTTGAGATGGCCACCAGCCCCATGATCGTGTATGGAAATAATCTGATTGTCATTGCTTTCCACCATACCACGTACAACATTGGCTGCACGTTTTTGCATTTCAGGATTAGAACGTTGAACTGCGTTAAGCTCAATTCCTGAGGCAAACTCGCCTGTATCAGCAGAAGAAACTGCCGCACCTCCCATGCCAATTCTATAATTATCTCCACCGAGAACAACGATTTTATCACCTGCTACAGGCGTGTCTTTTATGGCCTGATCTAATTTGCCATAGCCAATACCTCCAGCTTGCATAATAACCTTGTCATAGCCCAGCTTATCTCCTTGTTCTTGATGTTCAAAAGTTAAGACCGAACCACAGATTAAAGGTTGACCAAATTTATTCCCAAAGTCCGAAGCTCCGTTTGAAGCTTTTATGAGAATATCCATTGGTGTTTGGTACAACCATTTACGCTCAGGAAATACTTTTTCCCACGGACGCTCATCATTTAAGCGAGAATAAGATGTCATATAGACCGCAGTACCAGCCAAAGGAACAGACCCTTTTCCACCAGCTAATCGATCTCTAATTTCGCCGCCAGAACCTGTAGCTGCACCATTAAAAGGCTCTACTGTTGTTGGGAAGTTGTGTGTTTCGGCTTTTAATGAAATAACAGATTCAAAATCTTTTGTAGCGTAATAATCTGGAATATCGGCACGTTGAGGGGCAAATTGCTCAACAACTGGTCCTTTTATAAAGGCTACATTGTCCTTATAGGCCGAAACAATATCGTTAGGATTTTGTTTTGAGGTTTCCTTTATAAGTTTAAATAAGGATGTTTCTTTTTCTACATTGTCAATAACAAATGTACCGTTGAATATTTTGTGACGGCAGTGCTCTGAATTGACTTGCGAAAATCCAAAAACCTCAGAATCTGTTAAAGGTCTCCCTATTCTTTTTGAAACATTTTCTAAATACTCGACTTCTTCATCACTAAGAGCCAAACCTTCTTGCAAGTTATAAGCAGCTATATCATGTATATTTTGGATAGCTTCAGGCTCTATGTTGATAGTGAATATATCTTGGTTGAGACACGAAAATTTTTCAGAGATCATTGGGTCAAAACCTTTGAAATCTTCAGTTACTGATGTAAACTCTTCAATTCTTAAAATATCTGAAATACCCATGTTCTGAGTTATTTCAACAGCATTGGTACTCCAAGGGGTGATCATGGCTGCTCTTGGGCCAACAAAAAAAGCATCAATTGATGCTTTTTCTATTTTTGGCTGATTGCCAAATAGCCATGTGAGTTTAGAAATGGTTTCAGTCGATAATTCTTTTGTTGCCTGCCCGTCGTCATCTAGGCGGGCTTGAACAGCAAAAACTTTACTGTTTTGGTTTCCAAAGAAATGAATCATTTAGGTTTTGTGTTTGGTGTGAAAAATAAAAACACAAAGTTAATCCATTTTGTGATATTCTAATCAAATATTGAAATCCAAATAGTGAAGTATTCAACAAGTTTTAAACAAAAAAGCAGCTGTACTTCAACTATGCTCAGTAATCAACTGCTTGTATTGTTTAACGTTAAGATATTAATTCTTAACTAATCGTTTAGTAATACTAGAATTTTCTTGAGATATTTTTAAGATATAAATTCCATTTTTCAAGGCCTGTAAATTTAATGCTTTGGATGTATTTATCATTTTGGTATAGACACGTTTGCCTAAAACATCATAGATTTCTACATTGGTTTCTACATCAGATTTTAAGTTGATGTTTAACAGAGATTTTATAGGGTTTGGAAATATATTAATATTTTGATCCTTAAATTCTGTTGCGCTTAGTATGCCACAAGTCCAAGATAAATTGTCAAATCTTACTCTATTTGATGGATTGCTATTATTATTGATGTTCAAAGTATTGAATGGGTTTATATCTACATTGATTGTTGTTGTAGTTGGCGTGTCATTATAAGGAATTGTTCCTACAATATTTCCATTAACTACCAAATCAAACGTACCAGAATCGCCACTAAAAACACGTTGAGTTGTTACCGTAACAGTTTCAATTAAATCACTGAAGTTATCTGTATATTGCAATGTCCCATTTCTTATGGTTATAGCTCTACCATCTAGAGTCTGGTCTGTTCTGGCATCAGTGGCATTGAATGTAAAACCATCACTGCCAACCCAGGAAAAATCTGAATATTGACTCGAAGCAGCAGGTATGTTCTCAAAGGTCTCGTTGATACAATTTAAATTTGTATTGCCATTGTCTGTGGTAACTTCGCAAGACTGATTGCTAAAGTTAGATTCATTACCAGCGGCATCTCTCGCTTTTATAGTAAAACAATACAGTGTATCTGCGGATAAGCCAGTAGCTATTGTGTTATTGGAAACACTACCAGTGTTAAAAACAAACGAGCCATCGATATAAATATCGTAAGAAGTGACCCCAACATTATCAGTGGATGCCGTCCAGTCTAAATCTACAGTAGTATCTGTTGGGTTTGAAGCTACTAAGTTGATTGGATCAGAAGGAGCTTCAGTGTCTGGGGTAGTATTCCAAATTAAATCCACATATTGAGGATTGTCTACAAAGGGATTTCTGTTATTTTGATGATTGTAGTAAATATTGTTATTTCTGTCAATTTCTTTTTGTGACACAGGATCATTTTGATGCCACGTAATCAAAATACTTAAGAAAGGATCTGCGATGGCTTTATCTGAACTTCCATCAAACATAGGATAAGCGTCCCAAGATGAAATTTGATCTTCATAACGTGTTACGAAATAGAAATAAATTCGAGCTATATCTCCTTTAAATTCGTCAATCGGTTCAAATACTGTTGCAGAATATCCAGCGGAATATCCACTGTTTAGATTGTTTCCAAGTTTAGATCCGTTTTGGGTCGGGTTAGAAATTCCGGATTGGTTTACTAATTGATTATCATCAACACGTCCAAATGGAAAATTACTTCTAAATCCGTTAACACGACCATCAGTTGGAATTAAATGATGCGCATCACTATACATTGGTAATTGCGAATTAAATACTGACTGTGGGATAACATGCTCTTTATTATAGCAATCACCTTCGCTATTGAAGTTGCCACATTCATCCGAAACAGGAGAATAATTATAGGGATCATTTCCATTTGGATTTTCAGAGTACATATCTAAAATGGTGTTATCTCCATTAACCTCGTAATAGAAATCTCTTTCGTAAGTAGCGTTAAAAGGATCTAACGAGTTGTAGGTCTGCTGATTGTGCTCTTCTTCAATAGTATTGTTTATTTCAGGATCATCAATATCATTAATGATTCGTTTTAATTGTGTTTTTAAGGTATATCCAGTACCGGTAGCATGATCGTAATAACCAGCAGGTATTTGAGCAAATCCCAATGCTGATGTTAATATTGCTAATAGTAAAATGTAAATGTGTTTCATCTATTTAAATTTTTACAAAATCGGTTTTAAATCACTAATCATATTGGTAGGTATTAACGACCTTTATTTGCCAAATGCCCATTACGGTATAGTATTTTTTAGATTATTTCTTTTCTAATAATGCCATGTAAAAGCCATCATAACCAGATTTATGTGCTAATATTTTTTTATCCTTTGCAAGTTTAAACTCTTTACCGCTTTCCGAAGTTAAGAAATTATCAACTTGTTTTTCATTTTCTGATGGTAAAATAGAACAGGTGGCATAAACCATTTTTCCGCCAGGTTTAACCATTTTTGAGTATTGTTCTAAAACTTCAGATTGTGTTTTCTTAATATTATCAATAAACTCTGGTGTGAGTTTCCACTTAGCATCTGGATTACGTCTTAAAACACCCAAACCGGAACACGGTGCATCAATCAATAGGCGATCTGCCTTTCCATATAGTTTTTTAATAGGCTTGGTAGAGTCAATGACTTTCATCTCAATATTATGAACACCGTTGCGACGTGCTCTAATCTTGAGTTTTTTCAATTTACTTTCGTAAATATCCATAGCAATAACTTGACCCTTATTTTGCATTAAGGCTGCTAAGTGTAATGTTTTTCCACCAGCACCTGCACAAACATCAACAACTTTCATGCCTGGTTTTACATCCAAAAAGTCGGCTACGAGTTGTGAGGATGCATCTTGTACCTCGAACCAACCATTTTTAAAAGCTTCGGTTTTAAAAACATTTGCACGTTCTCTTAATTTTAGAGCATAAGGATGGTTTGGTAATGTTTCAGTTTCTATATCTTCAGATTGAAGTTTAAGCTGCAAATCTTTTTTATTGGTTTTTAGGGTGTTTACTCTTAGAATGACATCGGCTTGCTCATTTTGCATGGCGATTTCATCTGTCCATATATTTTCGCCTAGTTCTTTAATTCCTAAGTCATCCATCCAATCTGGTACACTCTCGCGATACTTCCTAATTTTAGACAATTCATCAAAGCGCCCTTTGATTTTTCGGGTAGGTGTATCCGTAAAGTATTTCCAATCGGGTAGTTTAATGCCTTTCAGTGTTGCCCAGACAGCAAAAATACGCCAGAGATTATCTCTATCGTAAGGGGCTTTTACATTAGCAATTTCTGCATAGAGTCTTTGATAACGGACAATACTATAAACCGTTTCTGCTACAAAACCACGATCGCGACTTCCCCAACGCTTATCTCGCTTTAGCAATTGCTGTATCACTTTATCGGCATATTCGCCTTCATTGAAGATTTTATGTAAACCGTCAATTACTGCAAAGCATAAATTTCTGTGTAATCGCATTTTTATTAAGTTTTCAGTCTCAGTTTCCAGTTAACCAGATATAATGTTGGTTACGTACATTTAAGCAATTGTTCGATATGATTATATTGGTGGCTGATAAAGAGCACGCAAAGGTAATATAAAAGTTGAGATACAAAGTAGTGGACATTATAAAGTGTAATCTTTTATTGTAAATTATTTGCGCAAGTTTTTTGTTGTGTTTGCATCTAAATCTAATTGTACTAATTTTAAATTAGAGTTTGACTGAAGAGACTATAATAGAACAACTAAAACTGAAAAATACTATTGTATTTTCTAAGCTAATTGATAGTTATCAGCAAAAAATTTTTGGGACTTGTATGTCTTTTGTCCCTAATAAGGAAGATGCTGAGGACTTAGTACAAGAGGTGTTTTTGGAAGTTTTTGATTCTATCCACAAGTTCAAGGGCAATTCTAAATTATCAACATGGATTTACAGAATTACAACGAATAAGTGTTTAGAATTCATTAGAAAAAGAAATACTAAGAAACGCTCAGGCTTTCTTAGACCTTTGTTTAGCGATGATTTTTCAATAGATAAGACCAATTACTTTACAGAGTTTAACCATCCGGGGTTTTTATTGGAAAACAAAGAATTAAATGAAACTTTGTTTAGGGCAATCAATAGTTTGCCAGAGAGCCAATGTGTTGTGTTTACATTGCATAAGCTAGATGGTAAGAGTTATCAAGAAATTGCAGTTATAACCAATAAAAGCCTTTCTTCTGTTGAATCAATAATGTTTAGGGCAAAGAAGAACTTACAAAAACGACTAGAAAACTATTATAAAACTGAATTTTAGCACAAGTTATTTTTAACTTATGCATCTATATAACAAAACAATATGATGTCTAATCCTGAAATTGATAAAAAAGTAAAAGCAACGTTAGACGCTATAGAAACTATTGAAGACGTTAGAGTATCATCTTTTTTAAAAGATAGAATTCTCGCTAGTACCAATAATACTGATACCGTTGAAATGGATAATTTATGGTCATGGTTTACACCAAGTTTACAATTTATAATTTTGGTAGTTTTTATGGTACTGAATATCTATACATGTATCAATTTAGATGCTGAAGATTACAATGCTTCTGTGGATGAATTTATAGAAGCCTATAATTTGGTTGAAGATAATGGCAGCACTATTTTTTAATTTATCTCATTATGAAAAAGCAAACTGTACTCTACATTCTATTAATATTTCTTATCATTTCTAATGGATTTTTCCTAGTGCACTATTTGTGCAAAAATTTTAGAAAAGGGCATAAGCCAGGATATTTTATCGTAAAAGAATTAAATTTTGATGAAAAGCAAATGAGTGATTATGATTCTGTTAGTGATTTACATTTTGATAAGATGAAATCCGTTTCTAAAGAAATAATGAACTTGAAAGGAGCCATGTTTTCAAAAATTTCTGATGATGGTGTTCCACAGGCTTATTTAGATTCCATAACTGATTTAATTGCCGTTAAAGAAAAGGAAAGGGATATGGAAGTCTTTAGGCACCTTCAAAAAGTAAGAGGTATTTGTAATGCGGAACAAAAAGAGCGATTTTCAAAAATTGTTGGGGATGCAATGAAGAGGCGTGGTCACAAAGGTAAATATCGAGGAAGGAATTAAATTATTTTAATATGGCAAATATTAGTTAAGTTAAACATATTTAAAATAAATACAAAATGTAACTAAATCGAATACGTTAGTTTAAAGTTTGATTGATTGTTGTTAATTTGAAGAGCTTTACGGTTATATCGTAAAGCTTTTTTATTTTTAGGGGAAATCAGAACATTATGAAATCTATAATCCTTTGTTTATTTCTTACTTGTTTGAGTTCATGTAGGCCTAAGGAACCAGCCAAGCATAGAAATATTTCTAAAGTTGAAATTGAACATCTAATTCAAGATTCTCTTTTGAATGTTAGGGCATTAGAAGTAGAAGTCAGTGGAACCGTTAGTTTTGCTACATCAAATGGCTCTATAGGTGGGAATTCACTAGATATTTATGGTAAGGAAAATGCGAGTTTATCTTATTATTTAGGGCATGATACTATTAAACCAAACTTTAGATCATTAGCGATCACCAATAAAGCCGGTTTTGCTTTAGGAATAGGTTCGCCCGCATTAGTGTTCAAAATTTCTGATTCTTTAAAACTGGTTTATAAAGAAAACCACCCAAAAGCCTTCTACGATTCCATAGATTTTTGGAATGATCAAGAAGGGATTGCTATCGGTGATCCAACGGAAGATTGTATGAGTATTATTATAACAAGAGATGGAGGAGAGACATGGAATAAACTTTCTTGCGATGATTTGCCCAAATCTAAAGAAGGTGAGGCCGCCTTTGCTGCGAGTGATACTAATATTGCTATTGTTGGTAATCATACTTGGGTAGCCACAGGCGGTAAAGTAAGCAGGATTTTATATTCATCAGATAAAGGCAAAACATGGCAAATCTTTGAAACACCAATTGTGCAAGGCAAGGAAACCACAGGCATGTATTCTGTAGATTTTTATGACGAAAAGAATGGCTTTGCTATTGGTGGTGACTATACAAAGCCCAATGCTACTTTAGCAAATAAAGTTAGAACGAAAGATGGTGGAAAAACTTGGCAGGTAGTTGCAGACGGAAAAAGGCCAGGTTATAGAAGTTGTGTGCAATATGTGCCAAATAGTAATGCGAAAGAGCTGGTATCCATTGGTTTTAAAGGTATTGATTATAGTAACAATGCTGGAGATACATGGAAACACCTAAGTGACGAAGGATTTTATACCATTCGGTTTTTAAACGATTCTGTAGCTTATGCTGCTGGAAAAGGTAGAGTTTCTAAATTGACTTTTAGAGAATAAAAGGTGTTCTTAAAAATGAATTAATTTGTCATTGTATTCAGAATAATATTTATTCAGATATTAGTTTCTATTATGTTCACGCTTTTCACGCATATTTTTGAGACGTTCCAAAAGTTTTCTGTTAAACTGATCTTCAGCTGCTTTGAGCTTTATGATTTTTTTTGAGGGAATAACCTTCTTTAAATCTTTAACAAGTTGAATTTTAGCATCATGCATATCAGATTCTGCTTTCATCAATTGTTCTAATATTTCATCGGCTCTTTTATCAGATACTTCACCATCTCGCATTTCTATTTTTAAGGGTTTTAAATCTTCAGATCTAATTTTTTGTACTCTATCTTCATATGTATTGTAAATAGGCCAAAACTGCTGAGCTTCTTCAGAAGTTAAACTCAGTTTTTCTGTAATAAATGCTATTTTTTGAGCTTTAATACGCTCTCCCATTTTACCATCACGTTGGGCAAAAGCTGAAAGGCTTATAAATAAAATGAGTATTGGGATTAATTTTTTCATTTTTATACTTTATTGATTATTCTAAATAAGTTTCTATATCTGCATTATCGAGAAGATAGTTTTCTAGATTCTCTTCTTGGTATGGCGTATTTGTAATTGTAAAATCGTCCTCCAATAAATCGGCATCAGATAAAAGTTGTGCCAACTCATAACTGTCTAAATCTCTGTTTTCTATATAGGTTTCTACCATTTCTATCGATAATGATTCTTCAGGCACATCATTATTAAGGAATATGGCAATCAGTAAAACTAAAGATGCGGCAATACCAGCAATGTAATAAAAAGACTGTCTAGACTTTAATTTTACAACAGATGTTTCATTAGTATGTATTTTGTTAAGCACATTACCCTCAACGGAATCAAAATAGTTTTTTGGTACAGTATAACCGGAATCTTTAATGTCTTCTACCGATTTTCCTTCAGATAGACGCTCAAAGAATCTGTTTTCAAAAGACTCAAAGTAGTTGTCAGGTGTTTTATAACCTGTCTTTTTTATGTTATGTAATTTGTCTTTTTTCATTTTATGCTGAACTCTATTCAGTATTTGTTTCTATTCAACGGTACAACGTCTGTGTATATATGACTTCAAATTAATAAAATAGTTTAATCGGACTTTAAAAAGGTTTCAATTTTCTTTACTGCAATATGATATGATGCTTTTAGCGCACCTTCACTTGTTTCTAAAATATCTGCGATTTCTCTATATTTTAAGTCATCAAAATACTTCATATTAAATACTAATTGCTGCTTTTGTGGTAAAGTGGCAATGGCTTTCTGTAATTTTAATTGAATCTCATCTCCTTCAAAATATACATCTGCAGTTAAATTATTAATGGCATGGGTCTGATGTTCTTCATTCGTAATTTGTAAACGCTTTGCATTTTTATTGATATGCGTAATAGACTCGTTGGTGGCTATTCTATATAGCCAAGAATACAGTTTGCTTTCTCCTTTAAATTTATCTATGCTTCGGTATACTTTGATAAAGGTGTTTTGTAACACATCGTCTGCATCGTCATGAGAGATAACAATCTTTCGTATATGCCAGTACAAGCGTTCTTTATAGAGTTTCATAAGTTCTCTAAAAGCCTTTTCTTTAGATTTAGGGTCTTGAAGTCGTAATATGAATTCTGATTCGCTAATCAAGTAATTTACTTTGGTATTTAGACTTGTTAAATTACTAAAAGTTTAATGGATGAAATTTTTAATTTAGTCAATATGTGTTATATGCTGATTATCAAATATTTAATAAATTTAAATTCGATAAAAAGCAAAAAAAATCGATAAAAAGCATTTTTTTCTTGTTTAGTACTATTATTTATTATATGTTTGACACAGCTTAACCTATTAACTGTTATCAGTTTCCCCAAATCTGATAACGAAATGAGAAGAGTGCATGTAAAAGTGCACTCTTTTTGATTTTTAGCAAAGTATCTATTGAACTGTTATTTTTGGTGTTATAACCAGCAGAATAAATACAATAGCTCATAGGTTAGTTCTGTTTCTACAAGACTCAAACTGCCACTTACTTTATTGGCAATATAACTTTTGATATAATTAGAGGGAAAACTTATGTTGAAAAACAACAGATTAGGCGTAATTACTCAAAACTCTGCATTTCTACAAGTTTTTTGTAAACGCCATTTTTTGCCATAAGCTCTGCATGTGTACCTTGTTCTGCAATTTCACCTTTTTGCATCACCACGATTAAATCTGCATTCTGAATTGTAGACAATCGATGGGCAATAACAATTGAGGTTCTGTTTTTCATCATGTTCTCTAAAGCGTCTTGCACCAAACGCTCACTTTCCGTGTCTAAAGCTGAGGTAGCTTCATCTAGAATCATAATTGGCGAATTTTTCAAGACAGCTCGGGCTATACTAATACGTTGTTTCTGTCCACCAGATAATTTTCCGCCAGAATCACCTATGTTAGATTCGATACCTTGAGGCAAATCTTTTACAAATTCCCATGCATTGGCGATTTTTAAAGCTTCAATAATCTCCTCGTCTGAAGCATCTTCTTTTCCAAGTAAAATGTTATTCTTAATACTATCATTAAAGAGAATGGAATCTTGTGTTACCAATCCCATCAAACTTCGTAGTGAGTGTTTGGTAAGATTCTTAATGTTTTCACCATCTATGGAAATACTACCTTGGTTGACATCATAGAAGCGTGTTACCAAGTTGGCTATGGTACTTTTTCCACTACCCGACTGCCCAACCAAAGCTACGCTTTTACCTTTGGGAACTTTAACCGAAAAGTTTTTCAATACATAATCATCTTCATATTTAAACGATACGTTATTTATATCAATTTCGGTTTCGAAATCTTCTTTAATAATAGCGTTACTTCGGTCTTCTAAAATATTGTCAGTTTCTATAATTTCTAATATACGTTCAGCAGCAGCATTCCCTGTTTTTACTTGGTAACTAGCTTTGCTAATAGCTTTTGCAGGTGTAAGAATTTGATAGGCCAATGCCATATAACCTATAAAAGCTCCTCCAGAAAGCGTTTTTTCTACCATCACCATATTGCCTCCATACCATAGTAATGCTGCAATAGTAGCTATACCAAGAAATTCGCTGGTTGGAGATGCCAGATTTTGACGATTTATTAAAGTGTTGGAAAAATTATAGAAGCGATTTGTAGAACTCTGAAATTTTTTATGAAATCTATTTTCGGCATTGAATCCTTTTATAACCTTTAAGCCTCCTAATGTTTCTTCTAAGGTTGAAAGAAAGACACCTTGCTCTCTCTGTACTTTATCTGATTTACGTTTTAAACTTTTCCCAATCCTAGAAATAATAAAGCCAGCAATGGGTATGAAGATAAATACAAAAATAGTGAGCTTAACAGAAATCATGAACATTGCCACAATAGCAAAAATAATAGTCAATGGTTCTTTTACAATGAGTTCTAAAACTGATAGCATGGAGTTTTTAACTACATTAACATCTCCAGAGATTCTGGCAATGACATCACCTTTTTTCTTTTCAGAATAATACGAAATAGGTAACGTAACGACTTTGTAATAGATTTCGTCCCTTAAATCTCTCAAAACACCATTTCTTAAAAAAGTGATAAAGAAAAGTGCTAGGTAATTGAATAAATTTTTTAGTAAAAAAAGACCAATAATTAGAATTATCATATAAAGCAAGGCTTGTTGAGGCCCATCAGTTTCAGTTGTCGTGGTAACGACATAATTGAGATAATTCTCTATATAATCCTTTAAGTATTTTATGCCTTTATAAATGGGTTTGGTATATACCTTTTTGCTCTCACCAAAAAGTACATTAATCATTGGCATCAATGATACCATGGCTAATGTGCCAAATAAAGCATAAAAAACATTACAGATAATGTTTAGTATGGCATAACGCTTATACGGAACAATGAAACGGAAAAGCTTCTTTATATAATTCATGTATTATAAGTTCATATCCTTAAGGATAGCATCAATTTGGTTTTCCAATAATTGCTCCGTTTCTTTAAAAGCAGACACATTGTCTAGTTTGGTATTAACACTGATGTAAAATTTTATTTTTGGTTCTGTACCACTAGGCCTTAAAGCAATTTTGCTTCCATCCTCAGTATAGTAGATCAATACATTAGACTTAGGAATATCAATAGTTTCTTCGGTATTGTCGTTTAGGTCTTTTGCAATGGATAATTGATAATCCTCAATCCTTATCACTTTAGAACTATTAACTGCTTTTAAAGGATTTTTGCGTGCATCGATCATCATTTGTTTAATTTCATTTGCTCCTTCAATTCCTTTTTTGGTCAATGATACTAAACGTTCTTTATAAAACCCGTGCTCAACATATAAGTCGATTAGCTTTTCATAGAGTGTTTTGCCTTCAGCTTTTTCCTGTGCAGCAATTTCACACGCTAAAAGGGTAGAGGTAACTGCATCTTTATCGCGAACAAAATCACCAACCATAAAGCCAAAGCTTTCCTCACCACCACCAATAAAGTCCAGCTCAGGGTAATCTTTTATCATTTTGGCTATCCATTTAAAACCTGTAAGACCAATTTTGCATTCTACATTGTAGGCTTCTGCTAAAACTGACATCATTGGGGTAGATACTATGGTAGAACCTACAAATTGGTTACCATTAATTTTATTTGCACTTTTCCACTGTTTTAATAGAAAATCTGTCATTAAGATCATGGTTTGGTTACCATTTAGTATCACTAATTCGTTATCTAGGTTTCTTACAACAACTCCTAAGCGATCACAATCTGGATCTGTACCAATGACAATATCTCCATCGACTTTTTCCGCAAGCTTCATGGCCATTTTTAAAGCTTCAGGTTCTTCAGGGTTTGGAGATACAACCGTTGGGAAGTTACCGTTTGGCTCGCGCTGTTCTTCAACTATATTAACGTTGGTATAGCCAGCACGGTTTAAAGTTTCGGGAACTGACATAATCGATGTGCCATGCAAAGAGGTAAACACAATGTTAAGGTTGGCTTTAGCTTCAGAAGTTGTATCAAAACTTCCATTTTTAACTGAAGCATTGATAAATACATCATCGATATCTTTTCCTATATATTGAATTAAATCATTGTTGGCTTCAAACTTGATTTCAGAATAATTTAAGGAATTAATTTCCGAAATAATTTCTTCATCTTGTGGAGGAACCAATTGTCCACCATCTTGCCAGTAGACTTTGTAACCATTATATTCTGGTGGGTTGTGCGATGCCGTTAATACAATACCACAATGGCAGTTTAAATGCTTTAATGCAAAAGATAGCTCTGGTGTTGGTCTAAGGTCTTCAAACAAATAAACCTTAATATCATTCGCAGAGAATACGTCGGCAACTACTTTCCCAAAGGTTTTGCTATTGTGCCTGCAATCGTAAGCAATGGCAATTTTTACTTGCTCATTTACAAACGATTGCTTTAAATAATTACTTAAGCCTTGTGTGTTCTTTCCTAAGGTGTATTTATTAATACGGTTGGTGCCTAAGCCCATAATGCCTCGCATTCCACCAGTACCAAACTCTAGGTCCTTGTAGAAACTCTCTTCTAAACCCTTTGGGTCAGAAGCTATCATATGTTTTATTTGGTCTTGAGATTCGTTATCAAACGTTGGCGTTAGCCATGAATTAACACGTTCTAAAATTTCGGGTTTTATATAAATCATTTGTAATCGTGTGGTTATATTACAAAAGTAAGCATTTCGGTTTTTGATGCTTAAAATTAGCCCTATAATTTAATGGTACTATTCTAAATTAATTTGCGCTTTGATATGGTAACGTTGTTGTTGGCGTTTTGAGCGTAATATGAGCTCTCCCAAAAAGCCTGCAATAAAAAACTGTGAGCCAATAATCATAGTAGACAATGCAATATAAAACTGTGGCCTTTCAGTGATGAGACGACCAGTCGGATTAAAAAACAGTTTATCTAATCCTAAATAAAATGCAAATCCAAATCCAATGGCAAACATAATAACGCCTAGAGCACCAAAGAGATGCATTGGTCGTTTGCCAAAGCGCGAAACAAACCAAATTGTAATTAAGTCTAAAAAACCGTTTATAAAACGGTTCATGCCAAATTTAGTTTTTCCATATTTACGCGCTTGATGTTTTACAATCTTTTCTCCAATATTCATAAAACCAGCATTTTTAGCTAGTACTGGAATATAGCGATGCATTTCGCCATAGACATCGATATGTTTTACAACGGAGTTGGAATACGCTTTAAGACCACAATTAAAATCGTGCAATTTTACACCAGATGTACGTCTGGCTGCCCAATTGAATATCTTAGAAGGTAGGTTTTTTGTGATTATAGAATCGTAACGTTTTTTCTTCCAGCCCGAGACTAAATCATAATGATTTTCAACTATCATTTTATAAAGTTCTGGGATTTCCTCTGGATTATCTTGTAAATCGGCATCCATAGTAATGACAACATCTCCTATGGCATTAGTGAAGCCAGCATGTAGTGCTTGTGACTTTCCGAAGTTTTTTAGAAAGCGAATGCCTTTTACGTTACGGTTAGCATCGGAGAGCTTAGAAATAACTTTCCAGGAATCATCGGTACTACCATCATCAATAAACAGAATTTCGTAAGAAAACGAATTGGATTGCATCACCGATACAATCCAATCGTGTAGTTCTTTTAAAGATTCTTCTTCGTTAAGTAGTGGTATAACTACTGATATGTTCATATTGATGTGGTCTATTAATCTAGACTTCAAAAATAGAGAAATTATTTATCTATTGTTAAGAGTTGTTTTTCATTACTAAACCACCTATAAGCGAATAGATTAAGCCAAAAAATAAACTCATTGCTATCCAAAAAGCTGATGCAGCTGAAGGACTAGAAAACATTTCGGCCCATTCTAAACTTTGTTTGATTTGCTCTTCGGTCATGTTTGGGTTTTCTAGCATTTTATCTTTTACAATCTCTAAGGATTGAGCAGTAAATTCTGGGTCTATAACATAATTGAAAAGAAATATCCAAACTACATATACCAATGCACTAATAATAGCAATAGCTAAACCAACTTTTAAGGCATCTCCAAGACTTAAAGTATTGGCATTACTTTTCTTATACTGACTTATGCCATAAATAATTGCAACAGGAAATGCTATGTAATAAATAACAGCAGGCCATTGAACTCCCTCAAGTGCCATCCCAGTAACATACATTATTACAGATATGCTTAACATTACCATTCCCAAAACGACTCCGTAGTTAAGTGCGAATTTTCCAGCTGTTGGTTTTTGATGTTCCATAATTAAAATGAGTTTTATAGTTAATTGTTTAGTTAGTACCCAAAGATAAGTATTTGTTACAGGAATAAGTAAAATAAAAATCATTAAAAAGATTGTACATTTATAAAAAATATTTAAATTTGCACCTCGAAAAAATCGAATTATTTTAAAGCATTTAGTGATGAAAGCAGGAATACATCCAGAAAATTATAGAGTAGTAGCATTTAAAGACATGTCTAATGACGATGTGTTTTTAACGAAGTCTACAGCAGATACAAATGAAACTATTGAGGTTGATGGTGTTGAATATCCATTGGTAAAATTGGAAATTTCTAGAACATCGCATCCATATTACACAGGTAAATCTAAATTAGTGGATACTGCTGGTCGTATCGATAAATTCAAAAACAAATATGCTAAGTTTAAGAAATAAATTTAGCTTACAGATAACGAAAAAGCCTTTCTAATAACAGAAAGGCTTTTTTGTTTTCTATAATTAGGCTACTTTTAAAACTTTAATTTTTAGACGTAACAATATGAACTATATACTATTTGACGGTCCTTATCGCAATAATCTCTTACCATTTACTTACACAAGACCTGTAGCAGATATTAGAGTTGGTATTTTAACCATTCGTCAGAAATGGGAATCGTATTTAGAATATACAAGTACTACCGTAACTGAGGATTATTTGTCCGATAAGTTTCCTATGGTAGAAATGGAGGAAAACATTATGATCAATGCCTCTTTTTTACCGAATTTGGAGCTTGTTACGTTGATAAAGAATTTAAAGCATAACCAAGCTCTATTTAGAGGAGAAGATGTTATTGCATTTTTTGCAAAAGAAGGAGAGGAAGTCAATGATTTTTTAAGTTTTGATGCCATAGAATTTGAAAGTAATGTTTTAACTATAGAGCACACTTGGGATATTTTTTCAAAGAATGGAGATGCTATAAAAGATGATTTCTTACTTATAACCAAGGATAGAAAATCAGAACCTATTCCTGCTACTATAAACACAATCAACCCAGAACATATTTTTATCGAAAAAGGAGCAACCTTAAACTTTGCTACATTAAATGCCAGTTTTGGTCCAATTTATATTGGTCGAGATGCAGAAATCATGGAAGGTTCTGTTGTTAGGGGACCTTTAGCACTTTGTAATAATGCTACTTTAAAATTGGGAACAAAGATTTATGGACCAACCACAGTCGGGCCACATAGTAAAGTTGGCGGAGAAGTTAATAATTCGGTGTTATTTGGTTATTCTAACAAAGGCCATGATGGGTTTTTAGGAAACTCTGTCTTGGGAGAATGGTGTAATTTAGGAGCAGATACGAACAATTCAAACCTTAAAAATAATTATGCCGAAGTAAGATTATGGGATTATCAAACTGGCGGCTTTGCAAAAACTGGATTACAGTTTTGTGGACTTATGATGGGAGATCATAGTAAGTGCGGTATCAACACTATGTTTAATACTGGTACGGTTGTTGGTGTAAGTGCTAATATCTTTGGAAGTGGTTTTCCTCGCAATTTTGTACCGAGCTTTTCTTGGGGAGGAAGTAAAGGCTTCGTAACCTATAAAACGAATAAGGCGTTTGAAGTCGCAGAAGTAGTTATGGCTAGGCGCAAAGAAGAATTTACAGACAAAGACAAAGCGATTTTAGAACATGTTTTCGAAGAAACAAAACAATACAGAAGAGAATAATAGTTATGCTTAGAACCAAATTTACACTACTGCTTTTATTAACTTTAGCCTATAGCTTTTCGCAAAGCGATGATGTTGCAATAAAACCACTTAAGATTAATACCAAGCTCAATCACTATGGTGCACAGGTTGCGGGTGATAAAATATACTTCAGTCATCATCTCACTACAAAACGAGGTCGCCCAATTAAAGATAAATATGATGGCTTTATCTATACTACGTACGAAGCTTCTTTGAGTGAAGATGGGGAAATTATAAATGAAAAACCCATAGAAAAAACTAAATTAGGGCAATTCAATCTGTCTTCAGTTACATTTTCAAAAGATAGAAAATACATGTACTTTACTTCAAATCATGTAGGTGAAAAGGGGACCAATAAACGAAAAGGTGTAGATACATACAATTTAATGATTCAGCGTGCAGAGTATGTTGAGGGAAAGGGATGGACAAATTTTGAAACTCTGCCATTTTGCAATCCAGATAATAATTATGCACATCCAGCTTTAAGTCCAGATGGATCTGTATTGTATTTTGTTTCAGATTTTAAAGGTACTAAAGGCAAATCCGATTTGTTTAAGGTTTCTGTTTCTAATCATAAAACCTATGGTGAAGTTACCAATTTGGGAGAATCCATTAATTCTTCACGTACCGAGGTTTTTCCGTTTGTAAGTGCGGATAACAAGCTGTATTTTGCATCAGATAGACGAGGAGGAAAAGGAGGCTTGGATATTTACGTCTACGATTTAGAATCTGGAGACGATGAACAAGTTCCGGTGTCTTTAGATGAACCCATAAACAGTATGGGTAATGATTTTTCATTCTTTATAAATGAGGATTTAACTACAGGCTATTTTTCATCGAGACGCTCTAAGGGAGAAGGAGGCGATGATTTGTATTATTTTGAAAAGTTTTGAGTTACCGGAGGCTTTGAAAATTAATTGATTTCATAGTTATACTACTAATCATTTACTTTTTTAACGGTTTTCAATTCCAATAAATTAGTAGCATTAATACCCAAGCCCTTAACTTCTTTTCTGGTAAACCGAACTACCTCGTCATAAAACAATGGTACTATTGGTGCAGAGGTCATGACTAAAGAGTCCATTTGGGTGTAAAGCTGCTCTCGTTTTTCTGTATCGGTTTCGAGATAGGCGGTTTCATACATGGCATCGAATTCATTACTTTTAAAATGCGTGTAATTTGGGCCATTCGGTGCGAAGTTTTTACTATAATATAGAGATAGGTAGTTTTCAGCATCAGGATAATCAGCAATCCAGCTCGCTCTAAAAAAGTCGAGTTGGCCGTTCGCTTTGGCATCTTTCAAGCTCGATGCAGGTATTACATCCACATTGACCTGTATGCCTATTTTTTGAATTTCACGTTGAATAAATTCACAAAAACTAAGGTAATTACTTGTTGTGGTCAATGTTATTTCTGGATTTTGGATTCCTGTTTCAGATTTAAATTCTGCCACTAATTGTTTTGCTTTTTCCGGTTGATGAGTAAAGCCAATTGCATCGTCAAAACCAGGCAACCCCTTTGGGATAAATCCGCCCGAAGCAGGTATGCCAATGCCATTTCTAAGATAAGTCATCATTTTAGCTCGGTTAAAACCCAAGTTAATCGCCTTTCTTAGTTTTAAGGATCGTAATTCATTAACCTCATTTTCCATATAAAAAGCTAGATATTCGGTGTTTAGATATGGACCACGAATCATGTTAACATCATTTGCATACTGTTCTCGTAGCTTACCGTCAGCAGTTAAAATTTCATCTTTATAGGAAGTATCCAGCCCAGATACAAAATCAATATTTCCTTGTGCGAATTGTAAAAATTCACTCTGCTTATCGGATAAAAATGTTATGGCTATAGCTTCTAAATATGGTAGCGTATTTCCTTTAGTGTCCTTTTCAAAATAGTTGTTGTTTCGTCTAAAAACAAGCTTAATATTTTCTTCCCAACGCTTAAATTTGAAAGGGCCAGTACCAATGGGGTTCGACCTAAAATCATTACCATAGTGTTTTACAATTTCTTTAGGAACGACGGAACAATACTTCATGGTCAATAAACCTAAAAATGCTGGGAAAGGTTGTTTTAATTTTATTTGAAAGGTAGAATCGCTTATAGCAGAAAAATAATCGACTTTATTTAACACCCAACTGCCAGGAGAAGCGACTGACTTATCTTTAAGTCTATTAAAACTGTATTCAAAATCTGATGCTTTTACGGTTCTGGTTGAATCATTATTAAATAGTTTATGTTTATGAAAAAACACGTCTTTTCTAAGATGAAATGTATAAGTTGTGGCACTATCGGTAATGGTCCAATTCTTAGCAATACAGGGCAGTACGTTTAACTGATCGTCCATTTGTACCAAGCCATTAAATAACTGATGTGTTGCCCAAATGTCTGCCAAATCCTTAGAGAAAGCTGGATCTAGAGAACCTATATTTTTGTGCTCGTTGTATCTAAAGACGAGGTGGTCTTTATTTAATTTTTCTTTAGAAGTACAAGACATGACAACTAGAAATAGTATGGCACAGTAGAATACAGTTTTTTTCGGTTTTAGCATATAACTAATATATTGTAAATTTGCAGCCACAAAAATTTATAAGTTGCACATTACTCTCAATTTGAGTGCTAAAGGTAAATTTAAAAACATCTTGAAACAAGTTCAGGATAACAAAAGATGGAAACGAAAAAAGTAGTATTTTACACCTTAGGTTGCAAACTCAACTTCTCAGAAACTTCCACCATAGCCAGAAGTTTTAAAGACGAAGGTTTTGAGCGTGTGGACTTTGGGCAAGAAGCGGATATATATGTGATTAATACCTGCTCGGTTACTGAAAATGCAGACAAACGTTTTAAAACAATCGTAAAGCAAGCACAAAAAATAAATCCGGATGCTTTTGTTGCTGCTATTGGTTGCTATGCACAATTAAAGCCTTCAGAATTGGCAGATGTCAATGGAGTAGATTTGGTTTTGGGAGCCACAGAAAAATTTAAAATAACAGATTATCTTAATGATTTAACAAAAAACGACTTTGGCGAGGTACACTCTTGCGAAATTGAAGATGCGGATTTTTACGTTGGTAGTTATTCAATAGGCGATAGAACAAGAGCTTTTCTTAAAGTACAAGATGGCTGTGATTATAAGTGTACGTATTGTACAATTCCACTCGCCAGAGGTATTTCTCGTAGTGATACCATGGACAATGTCTTAAAAAATGCCAAGGAAATTTCCCAACAAGATATTAAGGAAATCGTTTTAACTGGTGTAAATATTGGAGATTATGGTAAAGGCGAGTTCGGAAATAAAAAGCATGAACATACCTTTTTAGACTTAGTAACTCAACTTGATAAAGTTGAAGGTATTGAGCGCTTAAGGATTTCGTCTATTGAGCCCAACTTATTGAAGAATGAAACGATAGATTTGGTGTCTAAATCCAGAGCTTTTGTGCCTCATTTTCATGTGCCTTTGCAGAGTGGGAGTAATGATATTCTTAAAAAGATGAAACGTCGCTATATGAAAGAACTATACGTGAATCGTGTTTCAAAAATAAAGGAAGTCATGCCACACGCTTGTATTGGTGTCGATGTTATTGTAGGTTTTCCTGGAGAAACAGATGACCACTTTTTAGAAACGTATAACTTTTTAAATGAACTTGATATTTCCTATTTACATGTCTTCACATATTCTGAGCGCGACAATACAGAAGCGGCAGAAATGAATGGTGTTGTACCTAAAAATATCAGAGCCAAACGCAGTAAAATGTTGCGAGGGCTATCTGCCAAAAAGCGAAGAGCATTCTACGAAGAACAACTAGGTACTGAACGAACCGTTTTGTTTGAAAGCGAAAATAAAGAAGGCTATATTCATGGGTTTACTGAAAATTACGTAAAGGTAAAAACACCTTGGAATCCTGAGTTAGTCAACACGCTTCATGGAGTTCATTTGACTAAAATTGATGAAGATGGTTTGGTGCGATTTAATTTTGTTAAAGAATCTCTTTAAAAGAGCTAATATAGTTTGTTTCTTATGTTATATTTGCGCCTAATCAATTAACATATTATGAAGAAAATTTTTTTAAACCTTTTCGTTTTATTGGGGCTTTTGCTCGTAACATCTTGTAGTGATGATGATGACGATAACAGTGTTTCACTTGAAGGAACTTGGGTGCTAACTACTTTGAGCACAGATGGATCCTTTGATCTAAACAATGATGGTTCTGCTAGTGCTAACCTATTAAATGAAATAAATTGCCCAACTAACGAATCCATTATTTTTACTGATGTTACGGCAACTTATGTATCAACATTTTCTCTAGAAGAAATCGAACTTGTTGTAGATGGAGAAGGAGAGACGGAAGATATGTATATTGTCGACTGTGATTCAGGGTTAGAAAGCAATCAAGCAACTTACGTGAGAAATGGAAATACGATTACCGTTACGTTTACTTATGTAGAGGATGGTGAGACTTTTGAAGAAATCAATATATTGAATATAGATGGTAACACTATTACTTTTACGGAAGTAAATGGCTTTGTTGTTGAAGGAGATGATTTTGAAATCTTAGTTCAGCAAGATCTTGTTTATACCTTTACTAAGGAGTAATATTTAGTTTGACAAGTTCTAAATAACCGATGCAGGCCATTTAGAACTTGTCATTTTAATAAGCTTTATTTAATGGGATAATAGAAATTTAAATCTCCCATAGTTCGTTAGGACGTACTACTTTACATGGACTGCCGTACGCAATGCAGTTAGGTGGAATATCTTTGGTAACGACGCTTCCCATACCTATAAATGTGTTATCACCAATGGTAACATTGTTGTTCACTAAACTTCCTGTGCCAATTTCGCAACCTTTACCAATTGTCACATTACCCGATGTTACAACACCTGGATTAATATCCGTAAATGCTCCAATTTTATTATGATGGCCTATTTTGGCTCCTCTTTTAATACTAACCCCAAATCCTATAGCGGTTTGGGAGCTCACTACACATTGATAGTCTACTAAAATACCATAATCTAATTGGCAACTTTGACTAATTACTGACGAGTTGGAAACTAAATTGTTGTAATCTTCATTATTGAGATAGGGTTTAAAATCCTTATAG
The DNA here is from genome assembly GCF_019203985.1 of Winogradskyella luteola. Taxonomy (GTDB): domain Bacteria; phylum Bacteroidota; class Bacteroidia; order Flavobacteriales; family Flavobacteriaceae; genus Winogradskyella; species Winogradskyella luteola. The sequence continues at coordinate 291,244 of NZ_JAGSPD010000003.1, forward strand.
ACTTTATGCTTATGTCTCCCGCTTGCCAAACCAAACAAAACGTGTTGGTTTGGTCGTACATCTTGCATAGATTTTATGGTATAATCTATACGTTTTATAAGATCATTTGCCTTGCCATCTAACTCTAAATTTGGAAAGACTTCGACTCTAATAGGTAATTTGTATTGATAATGAATGAGGTCATAAACAACACAAACCCAATACGGATCAAAACCCAAAAGTTGAAATGTGGTATGTTGGTCAGGCTTCATTGTTTCTAAATCCAAGTGCGCCAAAAGCTTTCGCAGTAAATAGTGGTGCTTGGTGTATATCCATTAAATTATGAATGCGTTTCAGCAATTCAATATTAGAGCATTGGCGTGTACGTTGGTTGTCCCACCAAATGTTATCTTCAATACCAACTCGTACTCCGTAGCCCAAGGCTATAGCAGCAGCATTAACTTGTAATTGGTAATTTGAAAGTCCTGAAAGCCCAATAAGATGCTCCTTGGGAATACTTGATAATGCTGTGCCTAAATGCTGAAAATTTGCCTGAAAGCCTGCTATGTTACCAAAAATGAGATTCCAATACACAGGGGCTTTTACGTAACCTTTATCAATGAGATAATGACCATAGTTAATCATACCCAAATCAAAACATTCCAGCTCTGGTGTTACTCCATTTTTGGCCATTTTCTCTGCCAATCGCTGTACCATATCGGGTGCATTTACTGAAGCTTGTTTTAAAAAATTTAAACTGCTCAATGTTAGTGAGCACATATCTGGTTTTAGTTCTATAACTTCCGAACGACTATCAAAATCTTTTACCATTCGACCAGACGTGCTTCCGCAAAGTATTAAATCTGGACAATGTTTTCTTACGCCTTCAAAAATTTTTTGATACACGCTTTTTTTATGCGTTGGTGTTCCGTCTTCTAGTCTGGCATGGAGATGTGCTATAGTGATGCCAAGCTCATAAGCCTCATGGGTTTGTTCTATAATTTCATGAGGAGAAGTTGGGACATGTGGTGTGATAGCTTTGGTAGGTACCATACCCGTCGGACAAAAATTGATAATAATACCTTGGTCGTTCAATGGGGAAATGATTATTATTTAAGGCTAAATATAGATGTTATTGAATAATTTAAGTCTAGACCTATATGAACTGCCAAACTTTACGATGAATGGTTTTACGATGCTTTATTTATCGATAAATAATAGTGAACATGAATGCTCATTGAATGTTTTAATATCGAAGGTTTTGTGTTGAATTAATATGTTTAGGGTAAGTTTTATAGTGGCACATAAGTCACCATCAAGGCCTGAATGACAAACAACACAATAAAAGGAATAAACAAATAGCCAACCACATCCCTGGCCTGTATCTTAATCCCTTTTCCCATCACAGGGAAAACAATTAAAAGAAAAAAGGGTTGTAATAAATTACTAAGGCTTTCTCCGTAAGCTACAGACATTGACGCTCTCGCTATCATTGCTTTGATTTCATTTGGTGAAAGGTTGGCACCTAATTCTTGTACCATATTTATAATACTTGGACCTATAACGGCAAATTCGCCACCGGCAGAAGGAATTGCAAAATTGATAACTCCTCCGGTTAAATATGATATAAAAGCATACGATTCTGGTGTAGCGATAGATGCCAGAAGATTACTGATTTTTTCACCTAAACCAGAAGCTATCATAATGCCCATAATACCGGCATAGAATGGATATTGAAACAATACTCCCGAGATATTGCTGCTGGCACGTTTCATAGCTATGCTGTAGCGCATTGGTGTAACATGGAGAAGCATTCCGGTGATAAGAAATATGAAAATCATGATATTGAGGTTGAGCTCAAATCCTTTATTATAAAAATAGGAGATGATATAGCTTAGACCTAAAATAGCTACACTGATTTGTAACCAGGCAGCATTATTCAAGGCATCAGAAATGGCTTTAAACGGAAGTTTATAGGATAAAGCCTCTTCTTTCACTGAGCCCTCTTCATCTTCAGAATCTGTTCTTAAATCTTTAAGCTCTTTACCCGCAAATGATTTTGGGATTAATGCCCAAATCAATATGGGGGACACCACTACAAACAAAAAAATCATGCTAAGATTTAAAAAAGAACCAAGACTATAGCTGGTGGAAATGGTTCCATTTAAAATATTTTTTTCAATTAAGAAGTTGTTTTCGGTATTTAGTAACAAAGCTATGGAACTCGACAAACCGCATACCCAGCCATTAAAAGAGAAATACACACAAGCGACTAAAAAAGGGTAGTGGATACCTTTAATACGTAAAGCCAACTCACGGCCCAAGATAGCTGTAATGACCACCATTCCAAAACTAATTAAGGATAGTAAAGCGCCAAGTGCAATAATGATAAGATAGACTTGCGTTGGTGTTTTAATTAGCTTGGCCATATCATCAATACCTCTTTTTATGGGAGAAGATTGTGCAATACAGTATGCCGTTATAATAATTAGAACAATTTGCATCCCGAAAGAAAGTAAATCCCAAAATCCGGTATACCAACCGTCTAAAATTAAAATCCCCTTCTCAAAAAAACTATCTGCTTTTACAGTAAAGAGAGCAAAAACACCAGTAATTAATGTTAATATGAGAGCAAATACATAAGCACTTGGCATGTATTTGGTGAAACCATCTGTGAATTTTTGTCCGACTTTGGTAAGCATAAGAGTAAATCTTTGATGCCTAAATTAAGACTTTACGATTAAGTTGCCAAGATGGGGTTTTGCATTTGTATCAATATCTAAACCTTATCAGTTAAAATTCAAGCCAATGTCTTTATAATTTTGTTTAGAACAAAAAACAAATATTATGTCTTTATTAACAATTATTCTTAACATCTTATTGCCACCATTGGCTGTATTCCTTAAACATGGAGTTAGTACCACTCTTCTCATTAGCATATTATTGACACTTTTGGCTTGGTTGCCTGGAGTTATTCATGCGTTTATAGTAAACGATTAGAAAATGGAAAATGTATTGGTGGCGGGTGCCAATGGGACTACAGGTAAGAAGGTTGTTGAACTCCTAAAGCAATCACAATATTTTAATCCTGTTGCCATGGTTAGAAAAGAGCAGCAGTTAGAGCAATTCAAAAATAGTGGCATAGATACTGTCCTTGCAGATTTAACCAAAGACTTAACCCATACTGTAAATGGTATTGATAAGGTAGTCTTTGCTGCTGGGTCTGGAGGTAAAAATGTTGTTGAGGTAGATCAAGAAGGAGCAAAACGTTTAATGGCTGTTTCTAAAATGGCAAACATAAATAGGTTTGTAATGTTGAGTTCAATGGGTGCAGATAATCCAGAGAAATTTGAAGATTTACAGGACTACATGAAAGCGAAGCAAAATGCTGATGAACACTTAAGAAATAGTGGGCTCAAATATGTGATAGTTAGACCTGGTACATTGAATGATGAAAACGGAACAGGCAAAATAGAATTGAAAACTAAGTTGAATAAAGAAGGTGAAATTAGCAGGTCTAATGTTGCTCAGACTTTAGTTAGAGTTTTGCATGATGATGCTCCTCACAATTTAACCTTCGAAATTTTAGATGGTAGCACACCCATAGGTAAGGCTATAAGTTAGATCTAATAGAGAAAATAATAAAACAAATAATTAAAGGAAAAAGAAGAATGGAAAACTTAAGTAAGAAAACCGTAGCAATACTTGCTACAAATGGATTTGAAGAGAGTGAATTAAGAGAACCAAAAAAGGCTTTAGAAAATGCTGGGGCTGATGTTCATATTGTATCATTGGAGTCTGGCAACATTAAAGGTTGGTCAAATGGAAATTGGAGCAACTCTTACAAGGTGGATAAAACATTAGCTGAAGTTAACCAGGGGGATTATGATGCTTTGGTCTTGCCTGGAGGTCAAATTAACCCTGATGTGTTACGTAACGATAAGAACGCTGTGGATTTTGTAAAATCATTTTTTGAAAATCATAAGCCTGTAGCCGCAATATGCCATGGGCCATGGTTATTGGCAGAAGCTGATGTTTTAAAAGGTAGAAAAATTACTTCATACAGTTCAATCAAAACAGACATGATTAATGCTGGTGCTAATTGGTTAGATGAAGAAGTTGTAGTGGATTCTGGTTTAGTAACAAGTAGAAATCCTGACGATTTACCAGCATTCAACTCGAAATTAGTGGAAGAGGTTTATGAAGGAAAGCATGAAAAGCAAACCGTATAAACAACTTAAGACATTGAATTAAAAAGGTGCGTAAGCGCCTTTTTTTATGTCTTAACATTACGTTAATTAACATTCAAGAAGATTTCTTTAACAACTTCCTAACAGTCATGCATTTATAATCCAACTAATTTGGTGGTACTACTAATCAAAAATCCATATAAAAATGAGAACAACAATTACATCTTTTGTAATGTGTCTGTTGTTAAGTATTTCTTTTACAGCAACCGCACAATTAGATACACCGCGTGGTAGCCAAATGGCTTCTGTTATGCAACGTGTAGGGACTACCGACATTACAATAACTTACTCTAGGCCTAGTGTAAATGGACGGGATATTTGGGGGAAATTAGTTCCTTATGGTATGAACAACCTGGGCTTTGGAACTTCTGAAGCGGCACCGTGGAGAGCGGGAGCCAATGAAAATACAACCATAACTTTTACACATGATGCTAAAGTAGAGGGCAAGTCTATTGAAGCGGGTACTTATGGTTTGCACATCAATGTAAAAGATGCAGATAATGCCACCATAATCCTATCTAAAGATAAAGATGCCTGGGGAAGTTACTTCTACGATCCGGCAAATGATGCTCTAAGAGCCGATGTAAAATTGGGGGCTATAGACCATACTGAGTTATTGACTTATAGTTTTGATGAGGTGAAAGCGAATTCAGCTATAGCGTCATTAAAATGGGAAAAGAAAGCCATTCCCTTTAAAATAGAGGTTGATGTTGCAAAAGTTGTTTTAGAAGATATAAGAGCACAATTTAAAGGACAAAAAGGGTTTACAAGACAAAACTGGGAGCAAGCAGCTAGATTTGCATTAAACAATGGAGGCGATTTAGATGAAGCTCTAGGTTGGATTAACGCAGCATTAGAAGGACAGTTTTTTAGCCAAAAAACAGTTAATGGTTTAGCCATTAAAGCGCAAATTCTTCAGAAGAAAGGTGATATGGAAGGCTTTGGAAAAACAATGGATGAAGCTGTAGCTATGGCAAATCCCAATCAGATTAATAGAATGGGATATGCTATGATTACCGCAAAGGATTATAACAGAGCTATAAAATATTTAACCATGAATGTAAAAAGTGAACCAGAAAATGCCAATTGGCATGATAGTTTGGGTGAGGCTTACAGGGCTAAAGGAGAAAATAAAGCAGCCATTAAGCACTTTAAAAAGTCACTAGCATTAAATCCACCAGCAAATGTAAAAGTAAATTCAGAAAAGAATTTAAAGGAGTTGGGAGCTCTGTAAGATATTCATCATCAAAAACACGAACAGTTGTGTTTTAAAGGCCTGGTTGTTGTTGGTACCAGGTCTTTTTTTATGTCTTTGCTTTTTTAATTAGTTTAAAAGCCCAATCATAATGACTTGATGTTGCTGATATTATATAAGACCCAAGGGATGTAGAACCTGTCCACTTATAGCGTTTCTTTTCAAATAACTCTTCGTTTGTATGTTGTTCTATTATCGCTCTTACCTCTTCATAGCTTTTCTTTAAATTAGTTTTTGCTTTATCTAACGGTATATCGCAATATTGTTTTTGTATCCATTTGTTGAGCTCAGGCGTTGTTTTCCAAGTATAGCCTTTTGCGGGCATCTCGGGCTTTTCCCCTTTCATGCCAACATCATACCAATTAAGTAACATCAGATGCCAATGATGTAAATGCATAAGTACATCACTAATGTTTCTGTTCAATGTGCCTTTCGGGAATAGTTTTTCTTGTTCTTTAATGCTCAATTGATCTATAAAATCCAACAATTTTAAAAAATTGACTTCACTGAGCTGTAGTAATTCCGATTTAGAGTTAGGCCTTGGCATTGTACTTGAGATTTATATTGGTATAAAGCTAAGGTCTAAATGTGAAATTGTCTATGATAAATGTCATGCATAAAGTGACTACGGGTTACAAAAATCACAATACAAAGGGTCTTCTGTCTTTTTATCGTTAGGATAAAATTCTTCTTTTTCTAAATGACATTGCTTGCATGTGTAAATGACACTTAGTGTTGATTGTGTGGGTAGACTACAAAGGTCGCATGGCAATCCCTTTTTAACATCGGTGATACCGAAACCTGGTGTTTTACATCTAGGGCAAAAGGATTGTATTTTATTAACAAGTTTTATCGCTGCGATTTCAATGACGTGCATTCGGGTAGGGTTGTACAGGGCACGCATATCGGTTTCTGCATAAACGGTACCATATTTTTGGTATATGCTCTCATACGCTTGCTTCAGTTGTGGTAAAGTATTGATGTCTTTTATCAGATCTTTGGTGTCGAGTTTTGATTTTTTGAGAATTATACCATGAGAAGGAAATTTTACGAGCTCGGCAAACCTTAGTAAATCTTTTTCGTTATGAATGGTTTTTCCGTTAAAATTTGTTTCCGTACTCAATTCTCTGACTACAATTTCAAGCTTGTTTTTTTTATCTATAAAGATTAGGAGTTCATCATCAGCACTAGCAAAATGCATTGTCGGATGTGGCCCAAAAGACCCTTCGCTTGCCACACCTAGATCACAGTTATTTAGCTCCATGGCTTTCATGCACTTTAATCGAGCAGTTTTTAGGGGATCATTGACGCGCTCAACTTCCCCAGAAAATGTACCTAAAGTATCTGTATCAAACGAAGGATCTGTAAAACAATCTACACCAAGATGTTTTTCAAGAATAGGTGCTATAACTAATTCCTTCTTGTGTTTTGTTGCGATAATGAGTTTTCTATGTTTAAAAATATCCATATTAACTGATGTAGTTCCAAATATTGCGATACTTACTCATTTGCCTATAGGTGTTCAAAATTACTTCATGCTCTGGCAAAGCTAAGCTTGGATCCAATTTTAAAACAGATTTAGCATAGTAACGTGCCTGCTCTAAAATATCTTTATCCTTTACAATGTCTGCAATTCTAAGGTTTAAGACACCACTTTGTTGAGTTCCCATTATATCTCCAGGTCCGCGCAGCTTTAAATCAACTTCTGCAATTTCAAACCCATCGCTAGAACGCACCATAGTTTCTAGCCGTGTTTTACTATCATTGCTAAGTTTATGACTTGTCATTAAGATGCAATAGCTCTGTTCTGCCCCACGACCAACACGACCCCGTAATTGGTGCAATTGAGATAAACCAAAACGTTCGGCACTTTCAATTACCATAACAGATGCATTTGGCACATTAACACCAACTTCAATAACTGTAGTAGCTACCATGATATTGGTTTTGCCTTCTGCAAAGCGTTGCATCTCATAATCTTTGTCTGCAGCTTTCATTTTGCCGTGGACAATAGAAATCTGATAATCTGGCATTGGGAATTCTCTAGAGATACTTTCGTAACCATCCATTAGATCCTTATAATCCATTTTTTCGCTTTCTTGGATCAAAGGATAAACCACATAAATTTGTCTGCCTTTGGTAATTTCATCTTTCATGAATTTGAAAACCTTCAATCGATTATTATCGTAACGATGAACAGTTTTAATAGGCTTTCTTCCTGCTGGTAATTCATCTATAACAGAAATATCTAAGTCACCGTAAACAGACATGGCTAAGGTACGGGGAATTGGTGTTGCCGTCATTACGAGGATATGGGGAGGAATTGCCCCTCCAACCTCCCCAGAAGGAAGGCTTTTTAAAGTCGCAAGTATTTTGTCTAAAGCAGAATCAATATTACCGATGACCTCTTCATTTTTAAAACGAATGACTTTAAAACCTAAATCCTTTAAAATAAGTGTTCTTACCTCATCAATTTCTTGTTGCTGTATGCTGTTGTGGTAGTTGCCATCGACTTCAATGACTAACCTTTTTTCAATATTTACAAAATCGACAATGAATTCATCAATAATATGCTGTCTTCTAAATTTATAACCCAACTTTTTTCCTCTTAAACTTTCCCATAAAATGTGTTCAGCTTCAGTATTATTTTTTTTGCTTTCTAGCTGCAATTCTTTCATCAACTTGTAAGTTGAAGGACGAGCAGTCCTGTATCTATCTAGAACAGTTTTTACTTCTTCCCTCAGGGAAGATTGAGATGGGCTTTTCTTCCAAAGTTTACTTCTTTGTTTAACACCAAAACGGTGTTGTTCATCTATTATGGCGAGCCCTAAATTCTTAAATTTTACCTTATCTTCAAGTAGAGCATGCGTGCCAATTAAAATCTGTAAATTACCATTTTCAAGATTTTTATGAATATATCTGCGTTCTGAAGTTTTACTTGAACCTGTTAATATTGAAATACTGATATTCAATTTATTACATAATTCAAGTAATCCATTATAGTGTTGAACTGACAAAATTTCAGTTGGTGCCATTAGACAACATTGAAAACCGTTGTCAAGCCCCATGAGCATTGTCATAAAGGCAACTATGGTTTTCCCAGAGCCTACATCTCCTTGCAAAAGTCGGTTCATTTGTGCATTACTGCCTAAGTCGTGTCTAATTTCTTTTAGAACACGTTTCTGTGCATGGGTTAACTCAAAAGGTAAATGATCTTTATAAAACGTGTTGAAGTAGTCGCCAACTTTATCAAAAACGAAACCTTTAATTTTTGATTTATGGATAAGATTTTTTAGGATTAACTGTAATTGAATATAAAACAGCTCTTCAAATTTTAATCGAAATTGTGCTTGGGAAAGTAAATCCTGATTTTTAGGAAAATGAATATTAAAAAGGGCATCAGACTTTGACAATAGTTTTAATTCGCCTTTTACAGAATTGGATAACGTTTCTACGAATTTACCCTTGGTTTCCAAAAATAGCTGTTGCATTATTTTAGTGACGACACGATTACTGATACCTTTATTTGATAATTTTTCAGTTGAAGGATAAATAGCCTGCATTGCTGAGCGTAAGTTATTTTCATGCTCGGACTGTAGTTCTAATTCTGGATGTGGCATACTGAATTTACCGTTGAACCAATTTGTCTTTCCGAAAATAACATAGGTTTTACCGATTTTAAGGCTTTCTCTAATCCATTTTTGCCCCCTAAACCATACGAGTTCCATGGTTCCGGTTTCGTCTCTAAAATCGGCCACCAAACGTTTACCACGTTTTTGAGCTACTTCCCTAAAACCTGTTATTGATCCAATAACTTGTACCTCGGCGTTATTGCGTTGTAGTTCATTAATTTTGTAATACTTAGTACGATCTATATAACGATTGGGAAATAGGTTGATAAGATCTTGGTATGTATGTATGCCCAACTCAGAGCGTAACAAATCTGCTCTGTTTGGTCCCACGCCTTTGAGATAATCTATAGGTGTTTGTAAATTCACACTCATACAGCGAATTTACCCAATTTCGTGCAAAAAAGGAATCTCTTTTGTTATTAAGAAAGGAGTGGATCGTCATTAATGCATAGATGTTTTTGATAACGTTACATTTGTTATCACATTCCGTATTTTTGAATTATGGAAGATTTAAAACTTCTCAATTATTTAGAATCGTACCTCACAGAAAACAGACGGAAACGTTTTCAAAAGGTTTTGTCACAACGTACAAAACATTTTACTGTTGCTACAGAGGATGTCTACCAACTTCACAATACAAGTGCCGTGATTCGTACTTGTGATGTGTTTGGTATACAAGAAGTTAATATTGTCGAAGAAATCAACTCCAAACGCATCGATCGGGAAATCGCTATGGGAGCCCAGAAATGGGTAGATTTAAACCGTTATCACACCACCAAGTCTTGCATCGAAGATTTAAAATCTAAAGGCTACCAAATTGTGGCAACGACACCTCATGCTCAGGATTGTGAGTTGATCGATTTTGATATTTCTAAAAAATCGTGTTTTTTCTTTGGTAGGGAAACTGAAGGTTTGTCTCAGCAGGTTATTGACAAGGCAGATAGCTTTCTTAAAATTCCCATGGTTGGTTTTACCGAAAGTTTAAATATTTCGGTGTCAGCAGCAATTATACTTCAGTATGCAACTTCAAAATTGAGAAAGTCTGATATAAAATGGCAATTGACAGAACAGGAAATTATTGAAAAACGCTTTGACTGGATTAAGAAAACCATTAAGAACTATGATGCAATCATTGAGCATTATAAATCGAAAACTTAATTTTTGTAAATTTATAGCACTAACCAAAATCTAAAATATTATGATGATATTGTTATATGTGGTGCTTGCTATTGTGGGTATTATAATTTTACTCGCTTTAATCGCTCCCAAAACTTACAATGTTAGCAGAAGCATCGTTATTGATAAGCCCGTTGCCGAAGTTTTTGACTATTTAAAATATGTGAAAAATCAAGATGAATGGTCACCATGGAAAAAGAAAGATCCCAATATGAAACAAGAATTTACGGGTACAGATGGAGAGGTTGGTTTTATTTCGAGATGGGAAGGTAATAAAGAGGTTGGTACTGGTGAGCAAGAAATCGTTTCTATAAATGAAAATAAATCTATTTATAGCCAACTTCGATTTTATAAACCATGGAAATCACAATCTGATGCTTATTTAAAGGTAAGACATAACGGCAATGGCACTTCTGAAGTGATTTGGGGATTTTCAGGTATAAATACACCTCCATCAAATATTTTCTTTCTATTTTTTAATATGGATAAAACTGTTGGAAAAGATTTTGAGCAAGGTTTAAAAGATTTGAAACGTATTTTGGAAGCTAAATAATAATCGATTGTTAAACTGAGCATAGTCAATCAGACCTTTAATAGAGAGGTTTTTTTAATTTTTTTACTGTGCCTTGGAAGACATTTTTAATACATTAAATTATGGTAGGTTGGTTCGAAATTCCGGTAAATGATATGGAACGTGCAAAACAGTTTTACGAAACCGTTTTTAATATTGAAGTAAAAGATGTTGATTTTGGAGGCTTAAAAATGGGATGGTTCCCTGATAACAATGGTGCTTATGGAGCTACAGGAACATTGATTAAACAAGAGACTTACATTCCTAGTGAAAAAGGCACATTGGTTTACTTTATGTGTGAAGATGTGCAAAACGAATTGGATAGAATAGAAACCGCTGGAGGAAAAATATACCAGCCCAAAACCAAAATCTCTGACGAACATGGTTTTATGGGAGCTTTTATTGATACTGAGGGGAATAGAGTGGCTTTGCACTCAAAAGTTTAAGAGTTCTTAAGCTTTGTTCTTACGTTTTTTTCGCTCTTTACTTCTTTGAATCACTTTGTATTCTTCATAGCATTCGCTTATGGCATCTAATACCTGAAGGTCATTAGCGGTATTTATAAAATCTTTGGAGTAATTGCATTGGTTTACAATTTCGTCTAAATCGTATTTAGTCACTTGTAATAATACCATAAGCATTTCCCTGTCAAAACGTTTTGCAAGTTGATTTCTGATTTCGTCATCTTCCTTCATCTTTTTTAGCTTGCGCATTTCATTTGGCTTTTTTCCAAACATATTATAGAGAAAATCTGCAGGATTGAATATTGCACCTAAAACCTTAGTGGCAATATTAGGTTTTCCACCTTCATAAGCTTTGCCGTACAAACCAGAAATTCTATACTGATTGTTAGAACGAATAGGAACTTGTTTCATATCCACTTCTAAATAACCTGTAAGTTCCAACTGCTTTACGGTAACCTCTTCTAAAGCCAATGCAAGTTCTGTCATGGCTATTTTGGTATTGCCAAACTTTAACCAATCATTGGTAACTCTAACTTTTATAGATTTATAGCCTAAATAAGATAAATGTAGGGTGTCGTTAACTGATGCTCTAATTTCAAACTCTCCATTGTCATCTGTTGCAGTACCGACAACTTTATTAATGTTTACAATATTTACTTCACTCAAAATTTCGTCAGTAGAGGAACTTATAATTGTCCCTTTGACGGTCTCTGGTGTTTTGGTAACTGTACTGTCTTGACTATGGGTGTAAACCGAAGTAAAACATAGAAATAAAATTAGTAAATATCGCATTAGTGTCAATTACTTTGTAAAGGTAGTAAACAAAACGGATTTTGTGTCTTTCAATTACAGATTTGACTAAATATTAACAACAATTATGCCTAAAAAAAGCCCCACTTAAGAGGCTTTTTGATGTTATTTTCTACGTGAACGCCGAGGTCGGTCCGAAGGCGACCCTGAGCGTCTTGGTTTAGGGTCGTCAGAACGTCTACTGCGTCTTTCACTTCGATTTTCAGAACTGTCACTTCTTCGCGAACGTCTATCGCTTCTAGGTTTGTCGTCGCTTTTACGACCTCTTCCACCAGAACGTCTATCGTCTTTTCTACGACCTCTGTCTCGCCTGTCACCGCCACTTCGACCTCTGTTTTCACTTACTTCTACATTAATAAAACGACCTTCGTGTTTAAAGTCGGTAAAAAAGGCAAGCACTTTTTCTTGCAACTCTTTTTCGGTATTAAAGAATGAAAAGCTGTCCTTTACATCAACTTTAAATACGTCGTCACGTCCAAGTTCCAAAACTTCTTTTAGGAAGTCTTTTAATTTCATCCAATCAAAACCATCTTTATGACCAACATTAATAAAGTAACGTGTGTCATTGGATTGTTTTCCGTAATCACGACCACCGTCACCACCTTTGGAATCTACAACGGCTAAATCCTTTGATTTTTGATAATAATTAAAAAAGCGAGAAAACTCTACTGAGAAGAATTTCTTAATTAAATCGTCTTTTTCAATATCTTCAAATAATTCGTTAATACTATCTAAGTATTTATCAATTTCGTGATCAACCTCAGTATTATGAATCTTATTGGCTAAGCTCATTAATTGCACTTCGCAGATTTCCATACCTGATGGAATATCTTTCTTTTCAAACTGTTTTTTAATAATACGTTCAATACTCTTTATTTTTCTGACCTCACTTTTTGCTACAATTACCATTGAAACACCAGTTTTTCCAGCACGACCTGTTCGACCAGATCGATGGGTGTAGGTTTCAATCTCATCGGGTAATTGGTAATTGATAACGTGCGTAATATCATCTACATCGATACCACGAGCGGCAACGTCTGTAGCAACCAACATTTGTATTTGTTTGTTTCTAAAGGATTTCATCACCAAATCACGTTGGTTTTGGCTCAAATCGCCATGAAGCGCTCCTGCTGAGTAACCATCTTCAACCAATTTTTCAGCAACACGCTGCGTATCACGCTTGGTTCTACAAAAAATAACCGAAAATATATCTGGATTGGCATCTGCTAAGCGTTTTAATGCCAGATAACGATCTCTACCATTAACTAAATAATACTCATGTGAAACCTGACTGGTGCTTTCGTTTTTGTTTCCTACGGTAATTTCAGTAGGGTCGTACATAAACTTTTTGGCAATGGTCGCTACCTCTTTGGGCATTGTTGCCGAAAATAACCATGTACTTTTATCGTCAGGTGTATGCGATAAAATATCAGTTATATCTTCGTAAAAGCCCATGTTTAGCATCTCATCGGCTTCGTCTAATACACTATATTGAATTTTAGAAATGTCAACCAGTTTTCTACTGATCATATCTTTCATACGACCGGGAGTTGCTACTATAATTTGCGCTCCTCGCTTTACTTGTCTGGCTTGTTCGGTGATACTTGCTCCACCATAAATAGCGACAACATTTAAGCCTTTGCAATATTTACCGTATTGTTTAAGCTCGTTGGCGATTTGCAAACAAAGTTCGCGAGTAGGCGAAAGGATAAGACCTTGCGTGGTTCTGCTGTCTACATCTATTTTTTGTAGCATAGGAAAACCAAAGGCTGCAGTTTTACCTGTGCCGGTTTGTGCCAATGCCACAAGGTCGCGTTCTTCTTCTAATAAAATTGGGATAGCTTTTTCTTGGACTTCACTAGGTTTTGTAAACCCTAAATCCGTAATAGCGTTAAGTAGGTCTTCATTAAGACCTAATTCTTGGAATGTGCTCATTCTTTTTTATAAGTATTCGATATCTTTTATGTGGTGTTACATAAGAAGCGTATCGACATACTTAAACCTAAACTTCTGGTAACACATCCTCACGCTGAGGAAATTTCGGCAAAGATAGACTTTTAATTGGAATTACAATTTTTGGTTTTAGTAAACGTGTTTTCATTTGTCTGATAAACCTAAAAAGGAAAGGATGGCTTGGTTAAATAATATAGGTTGAACTATATATGACTCGTGAGTACAATCTGGCAAAATTTTTATTCGTGAGTTTTCTATTAAATTATGAGCTTCTCTTTGTTCTTCTGGTACGGCAATAGCGTCGTACCTACCGGTTATTAATAATATAGAGTGCTTTATGTTTGGCAGTAATTCCCAAATGGCAGTCTGTTTTCCTGTATCCCAAAGCTCTTTTTCGGCGTACCAGAGCTTATCTGCTACAAACTTATTGTCTTTATTATTTAAATAGCTGATTGGGTTGTAAGGTCTTGCAAATACTGTTTTCAGTACCATACCTAAACCAATTTTCTTTTTAATAGCTTTGAAAGCATTATCTACGTAAGTGTTCCATTGTCTGGAAGCTTCAATTGTAGAAATTGAATCTGTTTCCAACATCCAATTGTAAGCTTTTTGCCAATATACAGAGTCTTTACCATGTTCTATAAACTCTTTAGCTATATTTTTGAGATAAAGCGGACGATAATGATTATAGCGTTCAGGTGAAAAATCACTGGTTATAGGTGTATTAAATACAATTCCTGATTTAATAAATGCTGTCTCTTCCGGAAATATTGCTAGGCATTTCAATATATCAATGCCTCCCATACTGTGACCAAAAAGGTGTATTTCAGACTCATACTTTTGCTTTAATGATTCAGCAATAGTAATAATATCTTTTAGTACTTGTCTGGCATTGATTTTTGAGGTGTCTATTTTTTTTATATTTCTATTAAGTCCGCGCTGGTCAAAATAAGCAATTGCTACTTTTGTTTCCAGAGTATTTTTCCATTTTGGATAATCTGAACGCCCAAAATCGATACCGTTTTCAGCACCTCCTCCTTGTACGTAAAGAAGAATTTTACTTGATTCTAGATTGCCTCTGACAAATACCGGTAGATTCTTGGTTTCGGGTTCTACATAGAAAAAATCTTTTACTTTTTCTTGAGCTGTTGTAATGCTATTTGTGAATAAAATAAGTATTAATAAAATGATTTTTGAGTACATGTTTTACTTTTTAGGTTTACTACAAAACAATATCTAATACCTCAATTGGTATTTAAAAAACTTCACCAATTTGCCGAATGTGATTAAATCTTAGGATGAATTGGTTAACCATTTTTTAAAGCTTGGAGAATTATATTTTGAAACGATTAAATTTAAGCCTGAAGAGAAATCATCATTTATCAAAACTTCAAGTTTTTGGTAGTCTAACCTACTGTAACCTTTCACTATTTTTCTCGAAGTTATTACTTGTCTGTTCAATCTAAAAAAATGTTTTGGAGACAATACGTCAGTTAATTTTGCTAAAGATTGATTTGTATGAAGCTTCTGATAATCTAAGGTTTGAATCCAAACTATATTTTCTGATAAATAAATAATTGCTATTTCCGAATGTTTAACAAAGAGATTTTTTTTACCATTAAATACCTCTAATTGTTGTTTTGTGTCTTGAGGTAGAGTTTTATGCTTCGCTACATTGGCCGATATTGGTTTCAAATAGTTTTTTTGATAAAAGTAAACACAGCCTATTATCAAAAACACTATAGTCAATGGTATGTCGAATTCATAAAATGTAGTTTCTGTAAGCGAATCAATTTTGTAGTACAAAGAGTAGAAAACAATATCTACCAAAATAATCCATACAAATGAGATGCACAAGGTCGCTAGTAATAACCATATTAGACTTACCGAAGAATCAATTCGAAGTTTTTTAAAACCTATTTCGAGAATAGATGAAAACAAGTAATAAGTGGTTAAAAATATAAACCATAGATGAAGGATATTTACAATGTTATTCTGCCTCCAATTTGAAAAAATAAAAATGTTTGGGTCATTAATACCACTGAGAAAGAATGATAGCAAAAATGTTATAAGCGCAGTGACAACAAATTTTTTCAGTTTCAAATATTATATGATTTTAATGGTATGAGTAATCCTGTTTTTACTTCGGGCGTAGTTTGTACAGCTAGACAAATTTAATTTTTCCACGTAACTAAGTCAACAGTTTTAATTAGCATTTATAAACAAAGCAATAATTGTATCTTCGCTTTTTAATTCTTAAAAAAATAAATGACTAAATACGATTATATCATTCTAGGGGCCGGTGCTTCGGGTTTAATGCTGGCGTATCGTATATCGCAAGATGCTTTTTTTGATGGTAAATCGGTTTTAATTATTGATAAGATTAAGGATAAAGGTAATGACAGAACTTGGTGTTTTTGGGAGAATGGAGACGGTGAGTGGGATGGTTTATTGACCAAAACATGGGCAAAGATTTTTTTTGGAAGCGATAACTACTCAAAGGAAATAGATATTTCTCCTTACAATTACAAAATGATTCGCAGTAATGATTTCTATAAATCACTTTGGGAATCGATCAATGTGAATAAGAACATTACCTTTTTAAAAGATGAAGTTGATAGTTTCACAGCACTGAAATATGGTGTGCAAGTCATTACAAAAAAGGGCAGTTACATTGGGGCAAAACTATTTAATAGTATACCTGATTCTGAGGTGTATGAAACTCAAAAAGAGTATCCTGTTTTACAACAACATTTTGTGGGTTGGTTTGTTAAGACCAAAGAAGATATGTTCGATGATTCCCTGGCAACTTTTATGGATTTTACAGTTGAGCAAAACGGAAATACACGTTTTATGTACGTATTGCCTACCGATAAAAAAACGGCACTTTTTGAATACACTTTGTTTTCTAAGGATTTACTGCAATTAACCGATTATGAAACATCTATAAAAGAATACTTAAGCCAAAAAGGAATATCTAATTTTGAGGTTATAGAAAAAGAAAAAGGTTCAATCCCAATGACATCCTTTAAATTTAACCAATTAAATTCTAAGCATGTTTTAAACATAGGCACAGCTGGTGGTTGGACCAAAGCCAGTACGGGCTACACATTTAGAAACACCTCTAAAAAAACAAAGGAATTAGTGTCATTTTTGAAACAAGGAAATGACCTTTCCAAGTTTTATAAAAAATCAAAATTTTGGTTCTATGATTTAATATTTCTAGATGTTTTAGACCATCATAATAATGAAGGAGCGGCTTTATTTTCGTCCATGTTCAAAAAAGCGAACATCAAAACAATCTTTAAGTTTTTGAATGAAGAATCTACTTGGTCAGAGGATTTAAAAATCATTCTTTCTGTACCTCCAAAACGTTTTATTCAGGCGTTTTTTAAGAGATTGTTCTAAAATGATTTTCAGCTTTTTACTGGTTTAGGAATCTGAGTAAATCTGCCCTCGATGTGGCTTAAGTGCATCTCTAATAGATTTCATTTCAGATTCATCTACTACTAAAAAAGCCAAGCTATGCATATCGTTGATAATCTCAACTCCGGTTATTGTAATACTCAATTCATTCATCTTAATATATTCCCTAAGGTGTACTAAATGATGTTCAGCTGTCTTTTGGCTCGCCGGACCTCTAAAATCCCAAATCAATTTCAATTTACGCATTGGCTGTAGAAGTTCCGTTTTCGACAAAATTTTTAAAGTTTTTCATATAGGTTTTGGTTTGTTTTTTGAATGCTCTGGGCATTAAAAACAACATGGCATTCATTACAAAATTAGTAGGCTGAAACTCGTTTTTGCAAATCCATCGGGTATGGTTTTCTTCAATAGATTCAAAATAGTTTTGCTGTATATTACGCATGCCTTTTGTTGTGTATGTGGCATGAAATTCACTCGGGAAATTCTGTTTCGTAATCGTTTCTATGAGCTCCATTTTCCGTTTTCCAAAATCGTAATTCAGCTTCATTTTTGCTCCAAACTCACCAGGAGTACCAGATATGTGTTCGGCACTTACTAAGCCTTCTTGCCAATGTTTCATATTATCTGTAGAATCCATTTTGTTGATAACATATTCCAAAGGTTTTTCAATAATAATCTCTGTAGTATATTTCATTTTTTAATTAATGGATTATAAAGATAAAAAAAGTGCGGATACTAACTTAAGTATATCAGCGTTTTTCAACAATTAAGATTTAGAAACTGGTATACAACTTTTAAGGTATTGCCGTTAAAATAATGGCTTTTGTTCTCCTTGTAAACTTAGGGATTTATGTTATTTTTGCTCCACCTCAAAAAAAGGAATAACTTTTGTAAAATTTAATAGAAATTAAACAAAATAGGATATTATGAAAATTAGGTTTCAATATGTGTTGCTAATACTTTTAGGATTGAATTTTTCTTTTGCGCAAGAAAATGATGAAGTATTGCTTAAGGTTGACGGTGAGCCGATAATGACTTCAGAATTTTTAAGGGTTTATAATAAGAATCTAGATTTGGTTAAGGATGAAAGTCAAAAAGATATTGATGGTTATCTAAAACTCTTCACGGAATATCAATTAAAACTTAAAGAGGCCAAACGTTTAAAATTGCACGAAGACCAAAATTATCAACGCGAATTTTTAAGGTACAAAAAGCAATTGACAAAGAATTACATCTCAGAAAACAAAGTTACAGATGCTTTGGTGGAAGAAGCATATGTGCGTAGTAAAATGGATGTCAATGCCGTTCATATCTTAGTACGTTTGGATGAAAATGCCAAGGATACTTTACAAGCCTACAATGAAGTGTTGAAATTAAGAGCACGTGCATTGAAAGAAGGTTTTGATACCGTAAAGAAAGAGATGCACAACGGTAAAACTATCTTTTTAGAAGATTTGGGCTACTTCTCGGCTTTTAAAATGGTCTACGATTTTGAAACTGTAGCCTATAATACTCCAGTTGGCGAAATTTCAATGCCATTTAGAACGCAATTCGGTTACCATGTTGTTAAGGCGAACGATAAAAGAGTTTCGAGAGGCACAATAACTGCGGCGCATATTATGGTGGCATTACAGCAAAAGGATTCGCTCCTAGATCCACAAGAGCGCATAAACGACATTTATAAAAAATTACAGCAAGGTGAAAAGTTTGAATCTTTAGCGAAGCAATTTTCCGATGATAAAAGTTCAGCTAATAAAGGTGGAAAATTAATGCCATTTAAAAGCGGACAGCTAAGCTCTGTTAAGTTTGAGGACGAAGCTTTTGCTTTAGAGGAAGACGGAGCAGTTAGTAAACCTTTTAAAACGGCATACGGATGGCATATTGTAAAACGTATTGAGCTAAAACCCATTCGACCTTTCGAGGATTTAAGACCAACATTAGAGTCTAAAGTAAAACGAGATGCGAGATCTAAGTTAATAAATGCGGCTATGGTGAATGAACTTAAATCGCATTATCAGATATCGTACAACTCTGAGGCGATGGCATACTTTGAATCTATATTGTCCGATGAGTTTTTTAAGCGTGCATGGAGATTGCCAGAGGATTTTGAAAAAGAAAAAACACTTTTTTCCATAAATAACAGAAAGTATACCTACAGCGATTTTGGTCGCCACCTCATGTCTTCGCAACGCTTGCATGCAGGTAAAGTCGTTCCTTTTGATGTTGTTGTAGAGAAAGAATTTAAACGATTTTTTGAAGAATCCATACTGCAATACAGAGAAGATAATTTGGAATTAGAGAATAAAGATTTTGCAAACATCTTGAAAGAATACAGAGATGGATTGCTCTTGTTCGACCTTATGGAAAAAGAAGTTTGGAACAAGGCTTCTAAGGATACTGTAGGATTAGAAAGCTATTACGAAAAACACAAAGAAAAATATAAGTGGAATGATAGGGTAGAAGTTGTTATGGCATCTTCGGCAAGTGAGAAAATCATAGGTAACGTTTTAAAAATGATGAAGCGAGACAAGTCTGAAGAAGCTATAGAAAAGGTCCTAAACACAGATGCTGAGAAGAATGTTATTTTTACAAAAGGCACCTTTACGCTTACGGACGAAAAATTACCTTCAGATTTTGAAATGAAAGAAGGTGTTTCTAAAATTTATCAACACAATGATGCGTTTCATGTTATAGATGTTAAAAAGGTATTGCCATCTGGTATTAAAACTTTAGAAGAAGCTAAAGGCAATGTTATCAATGATTACCAAGCTGAGCTCGAAGCTAACTGGATAGCTGACCTGCACAAACGTTTTAAAGTTGAAGTTAATGACAAAGCTTTAGAAGCAGTTAAAATAAAAATTAAAAATCAATAGTTTTTCTTGAAAAATACCCTCTACATATTAGTTATTTGTACACTCTTGGCAAGTTGCGATTTTTTCAAAAAAACGGATGATCGTCAACCCATCGCTAGAGTAAACGAGTCGTATCTTTATAAAGAAGACATCGAAGACATTGTGCCAGAAGGTGCTAGTGTAGAGGACAGTACACTTATGGTCAATGGATTTATTAACCGTTGGGCGCGTCAATTATTGCTTATGGACGGCGCATTGTTCAACCTATCCGAAGACAAACAAAACGAATTTTCTAAACTTGTTGAGCAGTATAAAAACGATTTGTACACAAAGGCGTATTTGGAAGCATTGGTAAAGAAAAAAATAGATACTGTCGTACAGCTCAATGAAGCTGAAATATTCTACGAAGCCAATAAAGAATCTTTTAAGCTAAACGACGAGTTATTACAATTCAGATATGTGGGCTTGCCTATAAATACAATAGATTTTGATAGCATAAAAAAGAGATTTAAACGTTTTAACTCTAAGGATAAAAGGTATTTAGATTCAATTTCGGTTCAGTTTAAATCGTTTTCCTTAAATGATTCGTTATGGGTAAAATTTAGTCAGATTGCTGAAAAAATACCTGTAGTAAATTCTGAAAATAAAAATCAACTGTTAAAAAAAACTAATTTCTTACAACTCAAAGATTCATTAAACCTATATTTGATGCAAGTTAATGACGTACGGTTACAGAACGATTATGCGCCTTTAGAGTACGTTAAACCTTCAATAAAACAAATTGTTATAAACAAGCGAAAGTTAGAGCTTATTAAGCAACTCGAAAATGATATTACAAAAGATGCCATTAAGAACAATAAATTTCAGATATATAACTAAAACGGTAGGTATTTACTGTTTTTTCTTATTTGGTGCGCTACATGCACAAGAAATTATTCCGGACGAAAAGCCAACATTAAAAGTAAAAGATAGTGTTGTTAACAAAACAAGAATCAAAGCAGATGGTGTGGCAGCTGTCGTGGGCGAGTTTATTGTATTGGATTCCGATCTCGATCGTGAGATTGCACAATTAGAAGCACAAGGTGCAGATTTATCAAACACTTCGCGTTGCGAACTTTTTGGAAGCCTTTTAGAAAAGAAACTCTATGCGCATCAGGCCATACAAGATAGTGTGCTTGTCAATGAGCTTTACATTCAATCTTTGGTAGAGCAACAGGTACAGGGTATTTTAGCGCAAACCAACGGAGATATGCAAGGTCTGCTAAAGTTCTATAAAAAAGATTCAGAAGAGGCTTTAAGAGAGGAGATGTTTGAGATTAATAAAAGCAACTATTTATCACAAGAAATGCAGAAAAAGGTGATTCAGGATATTGAAGTTACACCAGAAGAAGTAAGAATGTTCTTTAACGATATTCCAAAAGATGAAAGACCAACATTTGGTACAGAACTTAAGGTAGCACAAATAGTTGTAGTTCCAGAGGTAACAGAAGACGCCAAACAGGCAGTTATTGATAAACTCAAAAGTTTTAAGAAAGATGTTGAGGAAAACGGTGCAAATTTTACAACAAAAGCACTATTCTACTCAGAAGATGGCGGCTCTAAAAATAATGGTGGACTATTACCTACCATGAATAGAAAACGCCCTAGAATGGTTAAGGAATTTAGAGATGTGGCTTTTAATTTAGAAGAAGGTGAAATCTCAGAGCCTTTTGAGACGGATTTTGGTTACCATATTATTTATTTGGAAAAAATTAGAGGCCAGGAATATGAGGTAAGGCATATCTTGTTGCGCCCGGAATTGTCTCAAGAAGCCATTCAGAAAGCTAAAGATGAAATTGATGAGGTAAGACAGAAAATTGTGGAAGGTAAAATAAGCTTTGCTGAAGCGGCTAGAGAGTTTAGTGATGAAAAAGAAACTAAGTTTGAAGGAGGTAAGCTTACCAATCCGACAACTCAGGACTTTAATTTTGAACTAGCCAGAATGGATACCGAATTATATACGCAAATTCAGAATTTAAAGGATAATGAGATTAGCGAAGTCATTCAAGATGAAGATAGAATCAATAGAATTAAGTTTAAAATTTTAACGGTGTTCGATAGAATCGATGATCATGAAGCTGACTTTGCAAGAGATTATCTAAAGATTAAGGATTTGGCATTACAGGACAAGCAGATAAAGGCTATAGAAAAGTGGCAAAAGGAAGCTATTAGGGAGACCTATGTAAAAGTTAATGGGGAATATAGGTCGTGCGATTTTGCAAATAATTGGTTAAAAACTCAATAGCATATGTCTGATGTTACTATAATTGAAAACTTTGTAATAAAGTATAAAGCACTTAAAGAAGAAGTTGCTAAGGTTATTATAGGTCAAGATGATGTTGTGGATCAGATTTTAATCTCAATATTTTCTGGTGGGCATTCACTTTTAATTGGTGTACCGGGATTAGCAAAGACCTTGATGGTCAATACTATATCCCAAGCTTTAGGTTTAGATTTTAAACGAATTCAATTTACACCAGACCTAATGCCTAGTGATATTTTGGGAAGTGAAATATTGGATGAAAACCGTCATTTTAAATTCATTAAAGGACCAATATTCGCCAATATTATTTTAGCAGATGAGATTAACAGAACTCCGCCAAAAACACAAGCTGCCTTATTAGAGGCCATGCAAGAACGAGCGGTTACTGTTGCCGGCCATCAGTATAAATTGAGCTTACCTTATTTTGTTTTGGCTACTCAAAACCCAATTGAGCAAGAGGGAACTTACCCTTTGCCAGAAGCACAGTTAGACCGTTTTATGTTTGCCATTAATTTACAATATCCGTCTTTTAGAGAGGAAGTTGAAGTTGTAAAAGCAACAACTACTGATGTTCAGTTAACGGTAAATTCATTGTTTACGGCTCAAGAGATTATAGATTTTCAAAATGTAATTCGCCGTATCCCTGTTGCCGATAATGTCATAGAGTATGCCGTTACCTTAGTATCTAAAACCAGACCAAAAGAAGATACAGCAGCAGATATTGTTAAAGAATTTGTAGATTGGGGAGCCGGACCACGAGCTTCACAAAATTTAATTTTAGCAGCTAAAACACATGCGGCAATACATGGGAAATTCTCCCCAGATATAGAAAATATTCAAGCTGTAGCTACAGGAATCCTTAGACACAGAATCATTAAAAACTACAAAGCCGAAGCTGAAGGCATCACGGACGAAAAGATTATTGAAAGTTTGTTTTAATAGTTATGAAGTCAACTAAAAAACGTTTGATTCTTGGAATCATCATTTTTTCATTTGGTATTATAATTACTATTATTGGGGCCTTGTTCAAAATTCAACATTGGCCTTACGGAAGCGAGCTTTTAACGATTGGGAGTCTTATTGAAGTTATCGGGATTGTATTCACAATTATCACTTTAATACAAATTTATAATTCCAAGCCTTAAATTCAGATTTATTCTAAATAAGCTAGATTGTTAAATTATTAATACTTAATGTTATTTAGTGTTAATTTTGTAAATTTCTGATAGATAATTAATCGAAATATGATTTATTTTCAAAGAAAATCCAATTTCGTTACATATTTTTAAAAATCCTTTGTATTTCGTACTTTTGTGCTTCTTAAAAATAATTATCAACCTTTAAATATACTATATGGCTTTTGACATTGATATGATTAAAAAGGTTTATGCCAATATGACTGAGCGCGTTGATGCTGCCAGAGAAATAGTTGGTAAACCATTGACACTCTCAGAAAAAATATTATACTCGCATTTGTGGGACGGAAAACCTACCGAAACATTTGCCCGAGGTAAAGATTACGTAGATTTTGCACCAGACCGAGTGGCTTGCCAAGACGCAACTGCTCAAATGGCACTATTGCAATTTATGCAAGCAGGTAAACCAAAAGTTGCAGTACCAACAACGGTACATTGTGACCATTTAATACAGGCTAAAGATGGTGCGGCAACAGATTTAAAACATGCCAATGATACAAGTAGTGAAGTATTTAACTTTTTAGAATCTGTATCTAATAAATATGGTATTGGATTTTGGAAACCAGGTGCTGGTATTATCCATCAAGTGGTATTGGAAAATTACGCATTTCCTGGGGGAATGATGATAGGTACGGATTCGCATACCGTTAATGCTGGTGGATTGGGAATGGTTGCCATCGGAGTTGGTGGAGCCGATGCTGTAGATGTTATGGCTGGTATGCCTTGGGAACTTAAATTTCCTAAGTTGATAGGTGTAAGATTAACTGGAAAGCTTTCGGGTTGGACAGCACCAAAAGATGTGATTCTTAAAGTTGCAGAAATTCTTACTGTGAAAGGAGGAACAGGATCTATAGTTGAATATTTTGGCCCAGGGGCATTATCTATGTCTTGTACAGGTAAAGGAACCATCTGTAATATGGGAGCCGAAATTGGAGCAACAACGTCTACGTTTGGTTACGACGATTCTATGGAACGTTACCTAAAAGCTACAGATAGAGAGGATGTTGCTGCCGAAGCCAATAAAATTAGAGAATACCTAACTGCTGATGACGAAGTTTATGCAAACCCTGAGCAATACTTCGACCAAGTTATAGATATTAATCTTTCGGAATTAGGCCCATTGTTAAATGGACCTTTTACACCAGATTTATCAACAACTGTAGGTAGGGAAATGACAACAAAAGCCAAAGAAAATGAATGGCCAATGCAGGTAGAATGGGGACTTATTGGTTCTTGTACCAACTCATCTTACGAAGATTTGTCTAGAGCCTCATCCATAGCACAACAAGCATTGGACAAAGGATTAAAGACCAAAGCTGAGTTTGGTATAAATCCAGGTTCTGAGCAAGTACGTTATACTGCAGAACGTGATGGCATTCTTCAAGTTTTTGAAAAATTGGATGCTAAAATATTCACTAATGCTTGTGGACCATGTATAGGGCAGTGGGCACGTTACAGTGATCCTAAAAATGCTCCAAAGAATAGTATTGTACATTCCTTTAATAGAAACTTTGCCAAGCGTGCAGATGGTAATCCAAATACGCATGCTTTTGTAGCGTCACCAGAAATTACAGCAGCAATTGCAATAGCAGGTAGGCTAGACTTTAACCCAATGACTGATACTTTAATTAACGAAAATGGGGAAGAAGTTATGTTAGATGAACCAACAGGGTGGGAATTACCACCAAAAGGTTTCGATGTTAAAGAGAATGGTTACTTAGAGCCCGTTGCCGATGGAAGTGGAGTTGAAGTTACTGTGAATCCAGAGTCTGAACGTTTACAATTGTTAGAACCATTTACACCGATTGGAGATTCAATAACTGGTGCTAAATTATTGATTAAGGCCTTTGGAAAATGTACAACAGATCATATCTCTATGGCTGGGCCTTGGCTACGCTTTAGAGGACATTTAGATAATATTGCAAATAATACCTTAATAGGAGCTGTTAATGCATTCGGTAAGAAAACAAACTTTGTTAAAAACCAATTGACAGGCGAATTTGGCGGAGTGCCAGATACCGCTAGAGCTTACAAGGCCGCGGGAATAAAATCTATTGTTGTTGGTGACCATAACTATGGAGAAGGATCATCTAGAGAGCATGCAGCAATGCAACCAAGACATTTGGGTGTGGCAGCTGTAATTGTAAAGTCCTTTGCGCGTATTCATGAAACCAACCTTAAAAAACAAGGTATGCTTGGGCTAACATTCGCCAATGAATCTGATTACGATTTAATACAAGAAGATGATACGTTCAACTTCTTGGACTTAAACGAATTCGCACCAGACAAACCATTGCATATTGAAGTAGTTCATGCAGATGGATCTAAAGATACCATTGCACTGAACCATACCTATAATGATGCACAAATTGAATGGTATAAGGAAGGTTCTGCATTGAATTTAATTAAGAAGCAGAACGCTTAATGATATAAAACCAATAGTATTAAATTAAACTCTCAGTTCTGGCTGGGAGTTTTTTTTGCTTTAAAATGAAAGGTTTACATCTTCTATACGACAGAAAGTGCAACTCAATTAATCTTTTATTAGCCATGAATGCCATCTGGATATTCGAGGATGTTAACTTATTCAATTTGTTATGTCCTCATAAGTTTAAGAAATATAAGGATTGCCACGATTTTGATGCCTATAAAAAAAGCGACTATATCTATTTTGAAGAAGATGCAGCCAATAAGGTATATCTCATCGAAAAAGGAAAGGTAAAGATTGGCTACTATAACGAAGATGGAACAGAAGTAATAAAAGCAATTTTAAAAAGAGGGGAGCTCTTTGGCGAAAAAGCTATCTTGGGAGAAGAAAAGCGTGAAGAATTTGCACAATCTCTAGATAATAATACTTCAATTTGTCCTGTAGGTGTAAATACCATGCACGAGCTTATGAGAGACAATAAAACGTTCAGTTTAAGAATTTATAAGTTTATCGGGTTAAAGTTTAAAAAATTAGAACGCCGCCTACAGCTCTTGCTGTTTAAGGATTCAAAAACACGCTTAATGGAATTTTTGGATGAGTTATGTTCCGAATATGGTTACGATTGCAATAAAACAGGCGACCATATTATTAATCATCCGTACACACAAAAAGATATTGCATGCTTAATCGGTATATCTAGACCGACATTAAATGTTTTAATGAACGAGTTAAAAGAAGACAAGATTATAGATTTTAACCGTAAACAAATCCGTATCTTCAAGACTTCTGCTTAATTTTACTACATGAAAGCTAAACTTACAAAACGCAATATTATATTTTTTATTATAATAGCTGTTCTCATCATTCCTCAAACCAGAGAACCTTTACAGATATTGTTGCACAAGGGTCTAAGCTATATCAATCAATCTTCACTTATTGATAAAGATGAAAGGGTTTCCATAGCGTATTCTAATTGGAAATTAAAATCGGATAATAGTAGATCACTTACATTTAATAATACTAAAGGAAAAGTGGTATTTATAAATTTTTGGGCAACTTGGTGCCCACCGTGCATTGCAGAAATGCCAAACCTACAATTGTTATACAATGATTATAGTGATAAAGTTGAGTTTTTGTTTGTTACAACCGATGATTTTGAGACTGTAGAAAAATTTAAAAACAAGAAGAATTTTAATTTTGAAGTTTTTAATTCTTTAAACGAAATTCCAGAAGAATTATACACACGCTCTATCCCTAGAACATTTATAATAAATAAGCGTGGAGAGATTGTTGTAGATGAATCTGGTGCTGTGGATTGGAATAGTGAAACCGTAAGAAGTCAACTTAATGATTTACTTATAGAATAATAAGCTAACCGTATGCTATACTTAATTAGTGGTGCTTCCAGATCTGGAAAAACCACAATTGCAAAAAGATTATCTATCCAAAAAGGTGTTCCGTACATATCTTTAGATTGGCTTGTGATGGGATTCACTAAAGGTATTCCAGAATATGGAATACACGATCTATTGATGCCAGATGATATAGCCGAAAGGTTTTGGAGCTTTTTTAAAGCAATGTGCGAAAGTATGATTTGGGTAGGTGATGATTGTATTATTGAAGGTGAAGCTATATTACCAGAATTAATCATTGAGTTAATGAATAAACACCCTGAAGAGATGAAAATATGCTTTTTAGGCTATACTGACATCTCTATTATTGAAAAAGTTAATGAAATAAAAAAGTTTGTTACTGGTACAACAGATTGGTTAAGTGATAAATCTGATACACACATCGAAAATCATGTTAAAAACATGATAGAGTACAGCAAAAAAATTAAAAAATCTTGTCAAAAAAATGGCTTAACTTATTTTGACACTTCCAAGGATTTTATGACAGTCACTTACAATGTTGTAGATTATATGATGACTCATTCCTAGTATAGGTTTGGTATAATCTAGTAATTCAAAAGAAAACTTTATTTGAAATATTTAAATGGAACAATCAGCATTCCAAAATTCTCACCTTTATCTTTTCCTAAATGTTTATGATGAATTTTATGAGCGCGCCTTACTCCTCTGGCATATTTAGTATCAATATTTCTCAGCCACTTAAAACGTTGATGTATAAAAATATCATGGACAACAAAATAGGCAATACCATAAAATAAAATACCTAATCCAATAGGAAGCGTATACCATATACCTTCATAATTCCATAGATAAAAGCAGGTCATACTTACAACAGCATAAAAAATAAAAAAGGCATCATTACGTTCAAACCAACTATCATGATCCTTGTGATGATGATCTTTATGTAAATTCCATAAAAAGCCATGCATTATATACTTGTGGGTAAACCATGCATTAAATTCCATAATAAAAAATGTTCCTAAGAAAATCAGTATCCAAAAAACAGTTTGCATAATAATGTCTTTTATATTTTAAAGTAAATTGAGTTGATATTTCACGTAGCTTCTAGTTAGCAGTTCAATTTTTTTGTAGTTGGGAACTCTAATTCTAGTAGATTTAATCTCTAGAGCTGGTGTTTTTTTGAGCTTTTGAAGTAATTTGTTGTAATAACGATATGCCATAAATACGCCAAAACGTGCTTCTAGCGGTAGACGCTTAATGCCTTTTAGTCCTTTTGCAAAATCTTCTTCTATATCGGTAATAATAGCTTGTTTTGAAGCTTCGTCTAAATGATTTAAATCGGTATTTGGAAAATAAGTTCTGCTTAAGTCTTCAAAATCTGCCTTTAGGTCTCTTAAAAAATTTACCTTCTGAAATGCAGAACCCAAACTCATGGCAGAGTCTTTAAGATTATTGTACTTTTCATTATCACCTTTTACAAAAACCTTTAAGCACATTAAACCTACAACATCAGCTGATCCATAAATATAGTCTTTGTATTCTTGCTCAGTTAGGTAATCAGTCTTGTGTAGATCTAACCGCATACTGTTCATAAAAGCATCCACCAAATGTTTATCGATATTGTACTTATGGTAAGTTTCTTGAAACGAATTTAAAATAGGGTTTAAGCTAATTTTATCTGCCAATGCCGCTTCTAAACTAGCTTCAAAATCTTTAAAAAGTTTTTCTTTGTCAAACTCGTGAAACGTATCAACAATTTCGTCCGCAAACCTTACAAATCCGTAAATATTGTAAATGTCTTGTCTAATACTATCAGACAACATTTTTGTGGCCATTGAAAATGACGTACTGTAGGCATTTGTAACAGCTTTACTGCATTCTTTGGAGACGTTGTCGAAAATTGATTTCATTATATTATATTATGATATTGCTATTAAAGGTAATAATTAATCTTCATATTTATGTATAAGTTCAGCTACTAACTTTCCAGAGATTAAGGCTGGCGGTACTCCGGGGCCAGGAACTGTTAATTGCCCTGTAAAATAGAGGCTTTCTACTTTTTTACTTTTTAGTTTTGGTCTTAAAAACGCAGTTTGCATTAAAGTATTGGCCATCCCGTACGCATTTCCTTTGTACGAATTGTATTCGCTTATAAAGTCATTGACACAAAATGATTCTTTAAAGCGAATGTGTTCTTGAACGTTCTGATCAGTTAAATTTTCAAAACGGTTAATAATAATGTCAAAATATTGTTGCCGTAGTTGTGGTGTGTCTTCTAACCCAGGTGCAATGGGAATAAGGAAAAACCCAGTTTCACAACCTTTTGGTGCCATGCTATCATCCGTTACTGACGGAAAGTTAACATAAAATAATGGGTTTTTTGGCCATTTTGGGTCATCATAAATATCCTCAGCATGATTTTCAAAATTTGTATCAAAAAATAAATTATGATGTTCCACATGGTTTAACTTCTTGTCAAAACCAACATAGAAGAGTAGGGAAGAAGGGGCAAATGTGCGTTTGTCCCAGTATGTTTCACTGTACTGTCTGTAGTTTTTATCTAATAATGTTTCGGAATGATGGTAATCAGCACCACTTAAAACTACATCAGATTTAATAAGTTTACCATTAACGTTTATGCCTGCCGATTTGCCATTTTCTACAATTATTTTTTCGACATTACTATTTGTGTTAATTGTTACACCCAAACTTTCAGCGAGACTTTTCATAGCTCTAATAATCTCATACATACCACCTTTGGGATGCCATGTACCTAAACCGAAGTCGGCAAAATTCATAAAACTGTAAAATGAAGGTGTTTGGCTAGGTTTGGCACCTAAAAAGAGAACAGGAAATTCTAAAGTTGAAATTAATTTAGGATTTTTAAAATTCTTACGAACCTCTTTACTAATAGTTTTGAAAAAACGGTCAACTCTAGTTACAGTTTCTTTTGTAACCAACTCAAAAGGTGAAAGTCCAGGCTTTAAGACGACATTGTTAATCGCAATATCATAATGTTCTTGTGCTTGTGAAATAAACTTTCTAAGTGGTTTTGAACTGCCGGTTTCGATACGTTCAAATTCTTCACAAATCTGATCCATATGGTCTCCAATAGTTATCACTTCATCGGAAAAGAAGATTTTGTACGCAGGGCTCAACTTATCTAATTGATAATAATCACTGGTACGTTTTCCAAAGTCATTAAAAAATTTTTCAAATACATCTGGCATCCAATACCAGCTGGGGCCAATATCAAAAGTAAAACCATCCCTAATCAACTGTCTGGCTCTACCACCAACAGTGCCGTTCTTCTCAAATATCGAAACATTATAACCAGCTTTAGCTAAATAGCATGAAGCTGACAAAGCGGAAAAACCAGAGCCTATTATGGATATTGTTTTGCTCATTAATGTTATACTTTATCAATAAGTTCTTTTATGGATTTAAAAGCTGAGATACCTTCTGGAAGCTTTTCTAAATCTATGGCATTTAGCATATGACCTAAAACCCAAAGTTTTGTATTTGACTTATTAATAAGAAGCTTATTGAAATCATTTATGTAATCCTCAATTTTATCTTTTTCGGGCTTCACAGTAAAGTAAGACAAATAAATAATTTCGTCGTAATAATTTTGCAGATCTAAAAGGCTGTTCAGTGGTACACTAAAACCTAAAAATATGGATTGATACCCCTTGCTTACCAATTGATGGTTTATAAACATTAAGCCCAACTCATGAATTTCATTTTCGGGCAAATAAAGCACAAATGTTTTCTTGGATTTGTTGATTTGCCTAGACTGAACTTTTTCTGTATTTATTAATATTTTTTGTCGTATTAGTGAAGATAGAAAATGCTCGTGAGCAGGAGTGATGGTATCGGTTTGCCATAATAAGCCTATTTCGGTAAGAAGCGGAATGAAAATATCGTAGAAAATTTCATCAAAATCTTTTTCTTTTAATAACGACTCATAAGTATTGTAGAAAAGTGTTTGGTCAAAGTTTAGCATTGCCAGTTTAAAAGCATTTATGGCATGACTTTCCATATTGCTTTCTGCTGCAATTTCTCTAACGAGAATAGGGATTTTATGAGCTTCTATGGTAGCAATTTTAGATATTTTGTAACCATTATTATTGAGATAACTTACATTGAGCAACTTCTGAAAGCTTGCCAGATCGTAATACCTAATGTTAGTATCGGTGCGTTTTGGCTCTAGTAAATTATAACGTTTCTCCCATATTCTAATAGTGTGCGCTTTAATACCAGTGAGATTTTCTAAATCTTTAATACTAAACTGATTTTTAATATTGTTCATTTTTTTGTAAAAATGTTTAAACAAAAATAAGATTTATCTCGTTAAGAATACTACAATTAACAAAATTTAAGTAAAAATCGTATGTTAATAAGTTTTTTGCGATTGCAAAAAAGGAATAAAGAAAGCTGGGGAGCTTAAGTAAAAAAAGTTCTTTTGATTTTGTGCGCACGAGAAGACTCGAACTTCCACGACCTAAAACGGTCACTGGCCCCTCAAGCCAGCGCGTCTACCAATTCCGCCACGTGCGCAAATAACATGAATAATGGTAAAAAAAAAGTTAAGCTCTATTGCTTAACTTTTGTGACCGGGCTGGGGCTCGAACCCAGGACCCTCTCCTTAAAAGGGAGATGCTCTACCAACTGAGCTACCCGGTCATAATGTTTTTCTCTAACGAGGGTGCAAATATAAAATGTTTAATTAATAAAACAATACTTTTTTTATTTAAATTTTCGTTTTTTTGTGGTCAATTCAGCTAGTGTTTTAATAATCAAATTGTAAGCTTTATGATTGTAGTTTTGATGGGATATATGGGGTCTGGGAAATCCACTATTGGTAAGGATTTAGCCAAGGTTTTGGATTACAGGTTTTTAGATTTAGACGAATATATTTCAGAGAAAGAGAATGCAACAATTAAAGATATATTTGACAGCTCTGGTGAGATATACTTTAGAAAGAAGGAAAACCATTACTTAAACGAAATTTTAAATTCTCAGGAAAATAAGGTACTTGCACTGGGTGGAGGAACACCGTGTTATGGAAGAAACCTAAAACTGTTGCTAGACAATTCTCAGGTAAAACTATTTTATCTAAAGTTATCTATACCGCTTTTGGCCAAACGTTTATATAACGAACGCGAGAAACGACCATTAATAAATCATATAAGCTCAGAATCTGAATTGGTTGAGTTTATTGGCAAGCATCTTTTTGAACGCACTTACTATTACAATCAAGCGCAATATACAATTGATATTGATAATAAATCGAAAAAAGAAACCTTAGAAACTATTTTAATGCAATTAATCTAAGTATGCCTCATAAGGTTGTTTGGATAGGTTGACATGCACGTGCTCAAATAAAGACGTAGATAAAGAAATACCTTTAAAATCAGCTTTTACAGGAAATTTTTTATGATTACGATTTACCAATACTGCAGTTTTAAATTGCTTGAGCGGCACATCTAAAAAATGCTTTATACCGTAAATAAGTGTACTGCCAGAGTTTAAAACGTCATCAATGAGCACTATGGATTTATTGGTGTAATCTTTATATGGTATTGATGTATTAATAGGCTTTGTAGGTTCAGCTTTGTCAATAGTAACTTTACAAAGTGTTGAGGTTATTGAAGAGATTTTATCTAATTGCTGTTTTATTTTTTTAGCTAATATGTAGCCATTACTTTCAATGCCCGCAATAACAATTTCAGTTTCGTCAACATTGCTTTCATAGATTTGATAAGCAATGCGCTTAATTTTATGCTCAATTTCTTTATGACTTAAAATGGTGTTTTTTGTTAATGCCATCAATTTTTTGTTATAAATTTCCACACATAGTAATTATGTGATCAGTAATCTTTAATTATTGTAAAATATAACCTGTTTAATATCTACTACAGGCTTTCAAAGATAAAAAACAGTTATTTACCTTGTCTTTCTTTTATTGAATTTATTGATGTTTGTAAAGTCTTTATTTTAAAATAAGGTTCAAAAAGTCGCTTATATTCTGCTTTGATCCCACCAAATGGCGGGCCAGATTCGGTTAGTGGAAAATCAAAAAGTAAACCAACAAGCCTTCCATGGGTTTGTAATAGTTGATGCATTTTTTCTACATATTTCAACCTCAAAGCAGGATAGAGCGCACAGAAAAAGGTTTGTTCCAAAATCAAATCAAATGTATTGCTGAGCTCAAAAAAATCAGCCTGCAATAATTGTTCTTTGGGAAAATTCGGTACACGTTTCTTTAAATTTTTCAATGGTTGTTTTGCTAAATCTATTACAAATACATTTTTAAAGCCACTATTCCAAAGATACTCTGCTTCGTATCCATTTCCAGCACCTGGAATCAAGATTTTTAAGGACTTATCCTTAAGCTGGTCAATATAAAACTTTATTGGTGTTGATGGGTAGCCAATATTCCAGCCAATTTCATCGGTCTCATATCTTCTTTCCCAATA
This sequence comes from Winogradskyella luteola, assembly GCF_019203985.1. Classification (GTDB taxonomy): domain Bacteria; phylum Bacteroidota; class Bacteroidia; order Flavobacteriales; family Flavobacteriaceae; genus Winogradskyella; species Winogradskyella luteola. The sequence continues at coordinate 325,393 of NZ_JAGSPD010000003.1, forward strand.
TGCTCTATTTAACTTATTCTTCTTCTTCATGAAAACCTTCTATATCTCGCCTGTCTTTTTTAGTAGGTCTGCCAGTTCCTTTTTTTCTGTAATAATCTTTACTGTATTTTAATAATTCTTGGGCTTCAAAAGCTTCTTTTGGAGTTGTATCTGTTCTGTAAATGTCAACCAGTTTTGCCCCTACACGATTTGGTGGCAAATCATTAACAGTTAATTGATGGGTAATTTGATTTTTTCTAAGTTCAATTTTATCAGTTGGGTAAATTTCCCTGGAAGGTTTTGCAACTGCTCCATTAAGTTTTACCTGTCCTTTTTTACAAGCTTTTGTAGCTATATTACGTGTTTTGTAATAACGTACACACCATAAATATTTGTCAATTCGCATATAATTTAACTAAAAACTACGTTAATCTTATGATACAAAAATATTATTTTAATGTATCTTGCGACCATATTAAAAGCAATAATGAACCTAGTATAAGATTTGTGGTGAATCTTATGCTCGAAATAATAAAGCATATGAAAATTAAAGTATTGAAACTTGGACTTTGTTTATTGGTCTTAGTCATAGCTGTTGTGTCTTGTGAAAATGATGATGATTCGACTTCTTCAATTCCAATTAGAGATAGAGCGGAACAACAACTCGCAGACAAAGACTCACTTTTAGCATACTTGACTACACATTATTATAATTCTAGTTTTTTTGAGTCTGGATCGAATCATAAATATACAGACATTGTTATCACCGAACTTCCACAAGATGATGAGGGCAACTACTTAGAAATGCCTGACCCTGATAATAATACATTACTCATAGATGCAGTTGAAACACTTACAACTACTTTTTTAGAGGCAGATTACGAGTATTATGTTCTTAAGATTAACCAAGGTGGTGGTGAAGCTCCAAAATTTACGGATGCAGTTCGTTTTAGGTTTGAAGGATCGATTGTAGAAACTAAAGATGTGTTTCAAAGCCTCAGCACGCCCGACAATATAAATCTGCATAGTAATGGTTTTGGTTCTCAAGGTGCCATAAGGGCTTGGCAATTAGTGCTTCCTACCTTTAATACTGCATTTGATTTTTCTTTGAGTAATGGTATTGTAGAATATAATAATTTCGGGTTGGGAGTCATGTTTGTTCCTTCTGGTTTAGGTTATTTTTCTGGTAGTGTACTAGATATACCTTCATATTCAAATCTAATTTTTAAGTTTGAACTTTTGCAGTATCAAGAGGTAGATCATGATTCGGATGGGATACCGTCTTTTGTCGAAGATTATAATGATAATGTAGATGTTTTTGATAACGATACTGATGGAGATGGTATATCAGATTTTGCAGATTTTGATGATGATGAAGATGGTATTTCAACATTTAACGAATTAGTACAAACTACATACACTTCTGAACCAACACTTGCCGCAAATGAATATGTTTATAGCAGAGAAGAAAGCGAAGATGGTCTGGTTATTATTACTGTTACCGCTCAAGATACCAATAGTAATGGTATTTTAGATTATTTGGATGATTCTGTAAGTATAGATTATAATAACATTGATGAATAAATAAAATAATGTCAATTGAGCATGTAGAATAAAAAAGCCGCTTTATTAGCGGCTTTTTTATGACCTATTTCAATTATAACGCTATAGATAAGCTAAGTATTAATTGATCTGGTCTAGTATCAATTCTACTAATACTAATGTTATTATTGCTTAAGAAAGTAGCTTCATTATCACTAAAACCTCTTTCATACCTTAGGTCTATTCCTATTTTGTTAAAATTCAATGCAATACCAAAATTTAATCCAACAGAGAAATCATCCTCAACATTATCAATATCGATACCATCAAATTCGGTATCTAAGATGTATTGTAAAGAAGGTCCGCCAAATACACTGACCGGCCCCAAAACCTTAATACCTACTAACAGCGGAGCATCAAGCTTTTTAACATTAAAATCATTGTTGTCATAATCACTTTTGGTAGCTGTGTAGATGAGCTCTGGTCTAAAATAGAATTGATTACCAATCTTTCCGAAGACACCTAGATGGTATCCTACATTGCGATCAGGGTTTTTGGCATTATCACCAATGGCTTCAAAATAATCTCCGTTAGCACTGTAGTTTAATCCGCCTTTAAAACCAAAGGCACTGCCTTTTTGAGCATTAACGGAAAACCCTATTAATGCAAGAGCTACAGCTATAAAAGCTGTTCTTTTTAAATTTTTCATATTGTTCGTTTTTAAGATTAGGTATTTAATATCAAAAACGTTGCCAAAATGAAGTTATTTTCTTTTTAGTACAGTTTTTACAGCTTTGAGAATAGCATCATTATTGAGACCATACTTTTCCATAAGTTGTGAGGGAGTACCAGATTCACCAAAAGTATCATTGGTGGCAACAAACTCTTGAGGTGTTGGTTTGTGCTTTGCTAAAACCCGCGCAACACTTTCACCAAGACCACCAAGATAGTTATGCTCTTCTGCAGTAACTATACAGCCAGTTTTAGATACCGAATCTAAAATAGCTTGGTCATCTAAAGGCTTAATAGTGTGAATATTAATAACCTCTGCGCTAATACCATTTTCATTTAACACTTTTGCAGCTTCCAAGGCTTCCCAAACTAAGTGACCAGTAGCAACTATAGTTACATCACTTCCTTCAGTTAATATTACTGCCTTACCAATTTTAAAGTCGCCATTCTCTGGTGTGAAATTAGGAACTTTTGGTCGTCCAAATCTCAAATAAACAGGACCGTGATGTTTTGCTATCGCCAATGTAGCTGCTTTTGTTTGGTTAAAGTCGCAGGTATTTATTACGGTCATACCTGGTAGCATTTTCATTAGACCAATATCTTCAAGTATTTGATGTGTAGCCCCATCTTCGCCCAGAGTAACACCAGCATGAGATGCACATATCTTTACATTCTTATCAGAATATGCGACGCTTTGACGGATTTGATCATAAACTCTACCAGTAGAAAAATTTGCAAATGTTCCGGTAAATGGAATTTTGCCTCCAATTGTCATACCTGCGGCAATACCAATCATATTTGCTTCTGCAATCCCAACTTGAAAAAATCGTTCTGGGTGATTAGCTTTAAACTCATCCATCTTAAGAGATCCTGTTAAATCAGCACAAAGTGCCACAACGTTTTCGTTGGTTTTTCCAAGTTCTGTTAATCCAGCTCCAAAACCAGACCTAGTATCTTTATTTCCTGTGTTTGTATATGTTTTCATTTTCTTTTTTGATTGATGATTAATAGTCTCCTAGAGTTTCAGCATTCTGAGCTAATCCAATTTCTAACTGCTCATCGTTAGGTGCTTTTCCATGCCATGCGTGCGTATGCATCATAAAATCCACTCCGTTGCCCATTACAGTTTTTAATAGTACACAAACAGGTTTCTCTTTGCCTGTTAGTGATTTGGCTTCGGCCATACCTTTGAGTATCGCTTCAATATTATTGCCTTCTTCAATTTCTACAACGGTCCAGCCAAAAGCTTCAAACTTAGCTTTAAGGTTGCCCATAGGTAGAACATTATCCGTAGAACCATCAATTTGCTGGCCATTCAAATCTACGGTTGCAATAAGGTTATCAACTTTGTTTCCTGCAGCATACATAATAGCTTCCCAATTCTGCCCTTCTTGTAACTCACCATCACCATGTAAACTATAGATTAAATGGTCATCGTTGTTTAGTTTTTTTGCTTCAGCTGCCCCTATAGCGACAGACATACCTTGACCTAGAGAACCAGAAGCTATGCGTACACCTGGTAGACCTTCGTGAGTGGTAGGATGACCTTGTAGGCGAGAATCGATTAACCTAAATGTGTTTAACTCATCAACAGGAAAATAACCAGACCTAGCTAAAATACTATAATATACAGGTGAAATATGACCATTAGAAAGGAAAAATAAATCTTCTCCTTTTCCGTCCATATCAAAACCATCTTTGGTTTCCATGATATCTTGATATAATGTAACAAAAAATTCGGCACAACCTAATGAACCTCCTGGATGACCAGAGTTCACCTTGTGTACCATTCGTAGAATATCTCTTCGAACTTGAGTAGTTAAATCTTCTAATTGTTGAATGTTTGGCATGTTGTGTTGCTTAAATTAATGCCACAAAAATAGTTTTTTACATAAGCCTTTCAAAGATTGAGTACATGCACTTATTAACGATTTAACGGATTTGCTAACAATTTTAATTTATAATTTGGTTTTTATTAAGATGTAATGTTTTTGAGTTAATTATATTTGCCATCAGACTTACAATTAATGAATTTTCAAAGACTAGCAACAGATAAAGAAACCAAAGCAAGAGCAGGAGTTATTACTACAGATCATGGCACAATTGAAACTCCGATTTTTATGCCTGTTGGTACAGTGGCGTCTGTTAAAGGAGTTCATCAGCGAGAGCTAAAGAATGATATCAATCCAGATATTATTCTAGGCAATACTTACCATCTGTATTTAAGACCTCAAATGCCAATTTTAGAGCAAGCAGGTGGATTACACAAGTTTATGAATTGGGATAGAAATATTTTGACTGATTCTGGCGGTTATCAGGTGTATTCGTTGTCTGCTAATAGAAAAATAAAAGAGGAAGGCGTAAAATTTAGGTCACATATTGATGGAAGTTATCACGTATTCACACCAGAAAATGTGATGGAAGTACAAAGAACTATTGGTGCTGATATCATTATGGCGTTTGATGAATGTACACCATATCCGTGCGACTACAACTATGCAAAACGTTCTATGCACATGACACATCGTTGGCTGGACAGGTGTATAAATCACTTAGAAAAATTACCTTTTAAATATGGCTACAGTCAAACCTTTTTTCCTATTGTGCAAGGTAGTACCTATAAAGATTTAAGGCAGCAATCTGCAGAGTATGTAGCCAATACAGGCGCAGAAGGTAATGCTATTGGAGGTTTATCTGTTGGTGAACCGGCTGAAGAAATGTATGCCATGACAGAAGTGGTGTGCGATATTCTGCCAGAAGACAAGCCACGTTATCTTATGGGAGTAGGTACGCCTATCAATATATTAGAAAATATAGCGTTAGGTGTAGATATGCTTGATTGTGTAATGCCAACTCGAAACGCTAGAAATGGTATGTTGTTTACTGCCCATGGTACTATTAACATTAAAAATAAAAAATGGGCAGATGATTTTTCTCCTATTGACGACATGGGAATTACATTTGTAGATACAGATTACACAAAAGCTTATTTAAAACATTTATTCACCGTAAATGAATTGTTGGGAAAACAAATTGCAACGATTCACAACCTTGGATTTTATTTATGGTTGGTTAGAGAAGCGAGGAAGCATATCATTGAAGGGGATTTTAAAACATGGAAAGCCAAGATGGTTAAGCAAATGGATAATAGATTATAAGACGTGAAAATCCTAGATTGGTACATATTAAAGCGTTATTTGTTCACATTTTTAATGATGTTACTATTGTTTATACCTATTGGTATTACGGTAGATCTAGCTGAAAAAGTTGGAAAAATCCTTGAGAATAAAGTGCCTTTTGAAGAAACAGCAATGTATTATCTAAACTTTACGGTTTATTTTGCCAACCTCTTATTTCCACTATTCTTGTTTTTATCAGTGATTTGGTTTACTTCTAAACTAGCAAACAATACCGAAATAGTTGCGTTTTTAAGTTCGGGTGTGTCTTTTTCAAGGTTTTTAAGACCCTATTTAATTGGGGCTACAATCGTTGCTGCATTTGCTTTCATTCTGGGCATGTACCTAGCTCCCGTAGCAAGCCAAGGTTTTAATGAATTTAAATATAAATATTTAAAGAAAAGCAAGAATATTCAGCAAACAAGAGATGTTTACAGACAGATAAATGACAATGATTATATATACGTAAGTAACTTTATCCCTAAACGTAAATTAGGAATGAATTTCACGTATGAGCATTTCGAAAACAATGAACTCAAGTACAAAATATTTGCTGATAATATAAGATATCTGGAAGAAGATAGCATATACAGACTTACATCTTATCTAAAAAGATCGTTTAATAATGGTATTGAAACTGTAGAAAAAGAGCGTAGAGTGGATATGGACTTCCCTTTTGAGCTAGAAGATTTAACGCCAGTACAGTATGCTGCTGAAACAAAGACTTATGGTGAGTTGTTAGATTTTATTGCAGCCGAAAAACGACGAGGTTCACCGAACATTGGTCGTTATGAAGTAGTAAAACTTAGAAAATGGAGTTTGCCAGTTTCTATATTTATACTTACAATAATTGCCGTAGCTGTATCTTCTGTGAAGCGACGAGGAGGTATGGGAGTTAACTTAGCTTTTGGCATATCCATAGCAATGATTTATGTGTTTTTTGATAAGGTCTTTGGAGTTATGGCAGAACAATCTAATTTTCCTGCTATAGTTGCGGTATGGTTTCCTAATGTAATATTTGGTATTTTAGCGATATACCTTCTGCAAAATGCCAAACGCTAAACTAAAGCATTACCTTCATTTACATTTTCTAGTCTTTATTGCCGGCTTTACAGCTATACTAGGAAAGCTTATTACTATTGGGGCTTTAGCTCTGGTATGGTACAGAATGGCAATAGCTGGTATTTTAATGTATCTGTTTGTTATTGCGATAAAACTAGATATTAAAATAACTAAAAAGACATTTTGGAAATTTTCTGTGGCAGGCGTTATCATTGCACTACATTGGATTACTTTTTTTGAATCCATCAAACAATCTAATGTGTCAATAGCATTGGCAATGTTTTCCTCTGGGGCTTTTTTCGCTTCGTTTATTGAGCCTATCTTTTTTAAGCGACGCATATTAGTCTATGAAATTTTATTCGGGCTTATTGTAATAGCTGGAGTATTTTTAATTACAAGTAGTGAAATGGATTATATCTATGGTATAATTTTAGGTCTTTTATCTGCTTTGTTTTCAACTTTATTTGCAGTAATCAACGGACGCTTTATAGAACGTCATAATGCAACTGTAATTTCGTTTTACGAATTTGTAAGTGGAGTATTTTTTTTAACTGTATTCATAGGCCTTTCAGATATAGAATTCAATGCCGAATTTTTTACGCTTTCAAGCAAAGATTGGATATACATTTTTATTTTAGCTTCGGTATGTACAGCCTATGCATTTATAGGATCTGTTGATGTTATGCGTTACATTAGTCCATTTACGGTCATTCTAAGCTATAATCTAGAGCCCATTTATGGTATAGCATTAGCTTTGCTCATATTTCCAGATACCGAACAAATGTCCCCTCAGTTTTACATTGGTGCAGTTCTAATTATTGTTACAGTGCTGTTAGATGCCATTTTTAAAAATTACAAACGCACGAAGAACAAAACAAACGCTATTACCGATTAAAGTTTTTATATTTGCATACTACTAACTAACGAAATATAAAATAACTTCAAATTGTATGGAATACTTAGAGTTTGAATTGCCAATAAAAGAATTAGAGGAACAGCTTGAAAAATGTCAGGTTATAGGTGAGGAAAGCGACGTTGATGTCACAGAGACTTGCAAGCAAATTGAAAAAAAATTAGCCGAAACTAAAAAGGATATATACAAAAACCTTACGGCATGGCAACGTGTTCAATTGTCGCGTCATCCCAATAGACCATATACTTTAGACCATATCAAGGCACTTTGTGGGGAGTCGTTTTTAGAACTACATGGAGATAGAAATGTAAAAGATGATAAGGCCATGATTGGAGGTTTAGGTAAGATTGGTGACCAAACCTATATGTTTATTGGCCAACAAAAAGGATACAATACCAAAACACGACAGTACCGCAATTTCGGAATGTCCAATCCCGAAGGTTATCGTAAGGCCTTACGCTTAATGAAATCTGCTGAGAAATTTGGTATTCCTGTGGTGACATTAATTGATACTCCGGGTGCTTACCCAGGTTTAGAAGCAGAGGAACGGGGACAAGGTGAGGCAATTGCTAGAAATATTTTAGAAATGGCACGTCTTAAAGTGCCTATTATTACTATAATTATAGGAGAAGGAGCTTCTGGAGGAGCTCTTGGAATCGGAGTAGGAGATAAAGTAATGATGTTAGAAAATACTTGGTATTCTGTTATTTCCCCAGAATCTTGTTCATCCATTTTATGGAGAAGCTGGGAATACAAGGAGCAAGCTGCTGAAGCTTTAAAGCTAACAGCAAAAGATATGAAGCGTATGAAGCTTGTGGATCAGATTATAAAAGAGCCTCTTGGTGGTGCGCACACCGATAGAGAAAAAACATTTTCGGCAGTCAAGGATGCTATTGTAAAATCTTATGACGAACTAAAAAACTTATCACCAAAAGAATTGGTGAAACAACGTATGAATAAATACGACGAAATGGGAGTCTATAAAGACTAAATCCGCTATACATAGGCAACTAAAAAAAACTGAAGTTTTAGCTTCGGTTTTTTTTGACGCTATTAACAATAAATTTAAGTTATTAACAGTTAAATTGTTAACTACCTGTTGAGATTGTAGAAACTGCAACTGGTAGTTCGTCGATACTATTTAGCTACTTTTGTTACTTATGAAACAACCCAACCTAGCACAAGGCTATAAAGTCGATAAAAGCACTATAATTAATTTAGAGAAAGGGAAAATACCGCCTCAAGCAACTGATTTAGAAGAAGTTGTGCTTGGAGCGATGATGATTGACAAGAAAGGTGTTGATGAGGTTATTGATATTTTAAGTCCTGAAGCTTTTTATAAAGAATCACATAAAAATATCTTTGAAGCTATTTTCAAATTATTTGAAAACAGTGAACCTGTCGACTTATTAACCGTTTCCAGCCAATTAAAAAAAGATGAAAAATTAGATTTAGTTGGAGGTGATTTTTATCTTATTTCTTTAACACAGCGTGTATCATCTTCGGCACATATAGAATTCCATGCACGTATTATTCTTCAAAAATATATTCAGCGTAGTTTAATTAAAATTTCAAACGAAATTATTGAAGAAGCTTACGATGAAACCAAAGATGTTTTTGACTTGTTGGATAATGCTGAAGCCAAATTGTACGAGGTCACTCAGGGTAATGTCAAAAAATCAACTGAAACAGCCCAGAGTTTGGTGATACAGGCCAAGAAAAAAATTGAAGAAATTTCAAATAAAGATGGCTTAAGTGGTATACCAACAGGTTTTGACAAGCTCGATAAATTAACCTCGGGTTGGCAGCCTAGTGATTTAATTATTGTTGCAGCGCGTCCTGGTATGGGTAAAACAGCATTAACATTAACTATGGCGAGGAATATTGCTGTAGATTTTAATCAACCAGTGGCGTTTTTCTCATTAGAGATGTCTTCTGTTCAATTAATTACACGTTTAATATCGAGCGAAACAGGATTATCCTCAGAAAAACTCAGAACAGGAAAATTGGAAAAGCACGAATGGGAGCAACTCAATGTTAAAGTAAAAACCTTAGAAAATGCACCTTTATTTATTGACGATACACCTTCATTATCCATTTTCGACTTAAGAGCAAAAGCTAGAAGACTGGCTTCGCAATACGGTATAAAGGTGATAATGATTGATTACTTACAGTTAATGACAGCAGGTGGAAGTCAAAAAGGCGGAAATAGAGAGCAAGAAATATCAATGATTTCTCGAAACCTTAAAGCATTGGCAAAGGAGTTAAATGTTCCGGTAATTGCTTTATCTCAGTTGTCTCGTGCGGTAGAAACTCGTGGTGGAAGCAAAAGACCATTACTATCAGATTTACGTGAGTCTGGTGCGATTGAACAAGATGCGGACATTGTGTCCTTTATTTACAGACCAGAGTATTACAAAATTGACGAATGGGATGACGAAGAGCGCTCACCAACTGAAGGTCAAGGTGAATTTATTGTAGCCAAGCACAGAAATGGTGGGTTGGATAATATTAGATTGAAGTTTATCGGTCACTTAGGTAAGTTTGATAATTTGGATGATTTTGATACTCCTTTTGGAGAGTTCCATTCTAAAATGAATGCGGCAGCAAATGACGATACCTTTAAGCCAGATAGTTTTCCATCTGCGTCCGATGCTTTCGATGGGCCTGAGGATGACGGTGTGCCGTTTTAACAGCATTTTATGGTTTTTAAAGTACTTTTTTGACGTATCTTTACTTTTCGCTATTCATAAGAAATTTGCCTCATGTTAGACCAAAGACGTACGACAAATATTTTGTTGTTGATTATTGTTGTTCCGCTAGTATTTTACCTACTTAAAATACTCTCGTTTATATTTATACCATTGATTTTTTCAATGTTCATTGCACTGTTATTTTTACCTTTAATGCGCTGGTTAGGTCGTCGCAAAATACCAAAATTTATAAGCATAATTATCGTATTGTTATTAGTTGCAGGTGGATTAAAATTAGGTATAGAATTAATTCAGCTTTCCAGTAAGGAAATTTTGGCTACTAAATCAGATTTTTTTCCAAAGGCAGAAGAGAAGTTGGCAGATTTAAAAGTATATGTTTTTGAAAACTTCGGAATTGAATTTGAAGACAATAAAAATCCTTTGGCACAATTTTTTGAAAAAGAAAATTTAGGATCTACCTTCGGCTTTTTAAGAACATTTCTCACAACCCTTTTGATGACCACATTCTTCGTGGTACTTTGGTTGGCAGAATCCATTAACGTACATAAATTACTGAACAATACTTTATTAAAGCAAAAACATACATCTATTAAGGCTTTTATGAAGATTGAAAAAGATTTGATAAAGTTTATTAAAGTGAAGTTTTTAGTTAGTGCATTAACGGGCTTGTTTACGGGTTTAATGTGTGTATTCTTTGATGTTAGCTTTCCAATTTTTTGGGGCTTATTTGCATTCGCCATAAACTTTGTGCAAATGGTGGGCTCATTTGTTTCGGTTATTTTACTATCGATATTCGCCTTTGTTGAGTTGGATCCAACAAGTACGCTCTTCTTTTTTGTATTGGCTATTACGCTGGTACAAGTCACTTTTGGTGCTATTTTAGAACCAATTTTTATGGGTAAATCCTTTTCAATAAATATCATAGCAGTATTGGTTATGCTAATGTTTTGGGGATTTTTATGGGGAATTCCAGGCTTGATTATGGCAATTCCTATTACGGTGTTTATCAAGATAATTTTGGAGCAATTTCCGAGTACTAAAGTTATTGCAAGTTTGCTTTCTGGTAACGAAACACAAATCAAAAAACTTTAAGACTTTCAGTTTTTTAACTATGAATTTTAAGTATCTTTCTGCTTAAAATTATCAGCAATGGTTCATGGTACGCATAATGCTCTAGCGGATTCTAGAAATGATTCTATTCTAATATCTATTAACGATGAACTCTTTAAGCGAAATGATGCTAAAATATCTGTATTCGACAGCGGTTATTTGGTAGGAGATGGTGTTTGGGAGGCATTACGTCTGCATCATGGTGTTTTAGTCTTTTTGGAAGATCATTTTAACCGTTTGTGGCAATCGGCAAAAACAGTGGGAATGAAATTGCCGTTTACAAAACAAGAGTTGACAGCAAAGGTTTGGAATACGTTAAACGCCAACAAAATGACCGATGGTGTACATGTAAGAATAATGGTGACCAGAGGCATTAAAAAAACACCTTCACAAGACCCGAGGTTAACTATATCTGGTCCTAATGTGGTTATAATTCCTGAGTATAAAGCAGCTTCTAAGACTTCCAAAGAAAAAGGCATAACATTGTTTACCAGTACTGTCAGGAGAGGTTCACCCGATTATTTAGATCCAAGGTTAAATTGCCATAGTAAATTGCATGAGGTTCAGGCTTTGATTCAAGCCATTGAAGCTGGTGCAGATGAAGCCTTAATGTTAGATGTTAACGGTTTCGTTTCTACTTGTAATGCAACTAATTTTTTCATAATTAAAAATGATGAAGTTTGGACATCAACAAGTAAATATTGCATGAACGGGATTACCAGAGCGAAGGTTATTGAAGTTTGCATTGCCAATAACATACCATGTTTTGAAAAAGACTTTTCGTTGTTTGATGTTTATGGAGCTGATGAAGCATTTGTAACTGGAACATTTGGTGGATTAACGCCGGTAACTAAAATCGATGGACGAGTAATAGGTGAGGGGAATTATGGGAATATGACAAAAACTTTAAGCGATTTATATGAAAATTTAATTAATGCCGAAGTGAAAAATGGATAATATAAAACGCATTTGCCTTTGGTCTGGACCACGAAATATATCAACAGCTTTGATGTATGCCTTTGCGCAACGTGAGGATACAAAAGTGTTTGATGAGCCTTTGTATGCGTATTATTTAAAAAATCACCCAGAAGCACATCGCTACCATCCAGGTGCTCAAGATATTCTTGAAACAATGGAAAACAATGGTGATAAAGTGATTGAAATGATGATGGCCAATAATGAAAAACCAATACTGTTCTTTAAGCATATGACACATCATTTGTTAGATCTGGATCGTGGGTTTATGAAAGAAACGATCAATATCATTTTAACGAGAAATCCTAAGGATATGTTGCCGTCTTTTGATAAGGTAATTAATAAGCCAACCATAAATGACGTAGGTTATGCACTTCATATTGGTTTACTGAACCATTTTAAAGAAGAAAATATTCCTTTTACGGTTTTGGATTCCAGAAAAGTTTTAGAAAACCCTGGAGAAACATTACAGAAGTTATGTGATTTTATAGGAATTCCTTTTGATGAAAATATGTTATCGTGGCAACCAATGCAACGACCCGAAGATGGTATTTGGGCTAAATATTGGTATCATAACGTTCATAAATCCACTGGATTTCAAAAGTATAAACCCAAAGAAGATCCCTTTCCAAAGCACCTTAATAACCTATTGGAAGAATGTAAGCCTCACTACAAAACTTTATTGAAGTATTCAATATAGGTCTTAAAAGAATTATAATTTTAATCCAATCGGACTAAAATTTAAGTATATTTCGTTTTAATTACATGAAATTGAAAAAAATAGCCCTCATAATCGTTACACTTTTTCTGAGCTTAAATGCTTATGCTTCTTACATTCTTATTCCTATGGATGCGGAATCACAAGAGAATCATCTAAAAGCTTACGGAGTAACCTATTGGACTTTAGAGCGCGAACTAAAAGTAAAATGGCTCCTCAACTATAGAGGAGGCTCATTTTTATTGCCAGATGCTGAAATTATACAACGCGAATGCCAAATCAGAGGTGTGTCCTTTGAAGTGATCTCTGATGCAAAAGCGGCAAAAATACTTGATGACATTAGTAGTCCTGCCGTAAATCAAGAAGCTGTCGTTTTAGAAAAAGCACCAAAAATTGCAGTTTATACGCCTTACGGAAAGCAACCTTGGGATGATGCCGTAACAATGGTATTAACTTATGCCGAAATTCCTTACGAAACAATTTATGACGAAGAAGTTTTAAAGGACGAATTACTTCTTTACGATTGGTTACACTTGCACCACGAAGACTTTACAGGTCAGTACGGTAAGTTTTACCGAACCTATCGTTCAGCTGCATGGTATATTGAAGAGAAAAGAGCAGCGGAAGAGTTAGCACAACGCTTAGGCTATAGTAAAGTCTCTGATGCTAAATTGGCTGTGGCCAAAAAAATAAAGGATTATGTTGTGGGTGGCGGTTTTATGTTTGCCATGTGCTCGGCTACAGATAGTTTTGATATAGCTTTGTCTGCAGATGGCGTTGACATCTGCGAACCTATGTTTGATGGAGATGGTAGCGATGCAGGATATCAAAATAAAATAGATTATTCTAAAACATTTGCCTTTAAGGATTATATACTAGAACGAAGTCCAAATGTTTATGAGTTTTCTTCGATAGATATGACACAAAAACGTCAAATTCCTTTTAAAACCGACTATTTCTCATTGATGGAATATTCGGCCAAATGGGATCCAATTCCAACAATGCTCACTCAAAACCATACGTCTTTGGTAAAAGGTTTTATGGGGCAAACCACATCATTTACAAGAGACCAGATTAAGTCTAATGTTTTGGTAATGGGAGAAAACCGCACCAATGGTGAGGCAAAATATATACATGGTATAAAAGGAAAAGGTTTTTTTACGTTTTATGGTGGTCACGATCCAGAAGATTATACACATCGCGTAGGAGACCCAAAGACGGAATTAGATTTGCATCCTACCTCTCCCGGTTATAGATTAATACTCAACAATGTACTGTTTCCTGCTGCAAAAAAGAAGAAACAGAAGACTTGATGCTTTGTTGATGAGTAACAGATTACTAGCTTTTCTTCAATTGTTTGTTGTTTCTATTGCCTTTTGGCTTTTGGCATTCACATTTTTTATTGTTATAAGATATAATGGCTTAACTGAAGAATTAGCTATATATACAGATGAAGATCTAGGCATACCAATATCTGCCTTTTATAAGTATGGAATAATTTTGGGGCTAATATTGGGTGTCTTTTATGCCATTATTGAATTTTTGTTTGACGAGTTTTTTAGTAAAAAGTTTATTCTAGGTATTAGTATAATAGTTAAGTCTTTAATATACTTTGTATTAATAGTTGTTGTTCTGAGTTTATTATCTTTTAATATTGAGGAACAAATAGATATAGATTTGCCGAATGAAAGAGGTTGGTGGCATACAGATCCATTTTTTTGGAATACCGTAATCTATTTTGTTACAGCTTCAATTATCTTTTCTCTAATAAGAATAGCCAACGACAAGTTTGGTAGAGGTATGTTTATAAACACACTTCTTGGTAAATATAGAAAACCAAGAGAGGAAGAGCGCATATTGATGTTTTTAGACTTAAAGGATTCTACAAAAATAGCTGAGAAAATAGGACATATTAGATATAGTAAGTTTATTCAAGATTGTTTTACAGATTTAAATAAGGTTTTAAATAAATACGATGCAGAAATACATCAATATGTTGGTGATGAGGCAGTTATAACTTGGACTGTAAAAAAAGGGTTTAGAAGGAATAACTGCATTAATCTATTTTTTGCTTTTCAAGAACAGTTAATGAAACGAAAAACATATTATTTAGCAACGTATAGTTTTGAACCCATTTTTAAGGCAGGTATTCATTTTGGCAGAATAATGATTGCGGAAGTAGGAACAATTAAAAAAGAAATCGCATATCACGGTGATGTTATTAATACGGCTTCAAGAATACAAAGTTTGTGCAATAAATACAACACCTATCTATTGATTTCTGAAACCCTATTGGAAGAAATGAAAATTGTTAACCAATACCAATTAGATTCAAAAGGCTCGATTACGTTAACGGGAAAAGAAAAAGCAATAGAAGTTTTTGGAATTTCTAAATGAAGTTAGAGTTTTATCCCGTAAATTATAATTCTAAAACAACTCAAATGGGAAGAAAAGAAGCCATCCTCAATAAAATTCAAATTTTAATCACCAATCATTTCAGTACACCAGAAGAGGCATTTGCATTTTTTGATAAAGATGGTGATGGAAAGCTAGCTAAGAAAGAAATTGTAAAACTCTTAAAGCAGGCTGAAATTAGCGGTTTTATTCGAGGTATAGTAGCATCGAAGCTTATTGAAGGTTATGACAAAGATGATGATGGATTTATCGATTGGGAGGAATTTAAATTTGCCATCGATGAAATTTCTGATGAATCAAAATAAATGCCCGTGACTTTCCTTCAAAAAGAAATAAGGCTAAAACCATATCCAAGAGGATTTCATTTAATTACTAAAGAGATATTAAATGCTATCCCAGATCTCGATGAAATCAATATCGGTCAATTCCAAGTATTTATAAAGCATACATCAGCCAGTCTAACCATAAATGAAAATGCTGACCCAACAGTTCGTTTAGATTTTGAAAGCCATATAAATACTATGGTTCCTGAAAATCAATCGTATTACAAGCACATTTTTGAAGGTCCAGATGATATGCCAGCACATATTAAAGCCTCTTTAATGGGAACTTCTGTACAGATTCCGATAACGCATGGAAAACTTAATTTAGGAATTTGGCAAGGAATTTACCTCTGTGAGCATAGGAATAATGCTTCGGGAAGATATTTGGTAATCACAGCATTCGGAAATTGAGAAACAAAAAATCCGATTCGTTAGAATCGGATTTTTTAAGCGAAATGTTGTTATTAATTTGGCTAAAAGCCTTACTTAACTTTGTTTACTATAGCTTCAAAAGCTTCTGGGTGATTCATGGCTAAATCTGCAAGAACCTTACGGTTCAAATCAATATTATTAGCTTTTAGTCCTCCCATTAACTTTGAATAGCTCATTCCATGCTGTCTTGCACCTGCGTTAATACGCATAATCCATAACGAACGGAATGTTCTCTTTTTGTTTCTGCGGTCTCTATACGAATATTGCATCGCTTTGTCAACCGCATTCTTTGCTACTGTCCAAACGTTTTTACGTCTTCCGAAGTAACCTTTTGCTTGCTTAAGAACCTTTTTTCTTCTAGCTCTTTTTGCAACTGAATTTACTGATCTTGGCATTTCTTTAATTGTTTTTTTGTAGTAGGCGGTTTATTAGTATTCAGTATAACGTATTCAGTAATTAACTAATTACTTTTCCATTTTAT
This sequence comes from Winogradskyella luteola, assembly GCF_019203985.1. Taxonomy (GTDB): domain Bacteria; phylum Bacteroidota; class Bacteroidia; order Flavobacteriales; family Flavobacteriaceae; genus Winogradskyella; species Winogradskyella luteola. Next base: position 341,965 of record NZ_JAGSPD010000003.1, read on the forward strand.
ACTTTTCACTTCATACTTTAAACTCTTTGTGGCCTAACTCCAGGGTTTATAAATTATTTTAACCGATTAAAACGTTGTTACTTTAAGCGTAGCATCGTTTTAATGTTATCCTCATCTGCTTTGTGTACTAAAGCATCATGAGTTAACTTAAGCTTACGCTTTTTAGATTTTTTTGTCAAAATATGACTCTTAAAAGCATGCTTTCTTTTAATCTTACCAGTGCCAGTTAGTTTGAAACGCTTCTTAGCACTCGATTTTGTTTTCATTTTAGGCATTTGTCCTAGTTTTAATTTACGTTTCGCTTATCTTTTATGCTGAACCCGTTTCAGCATCTTTACTTTATTTATTCTTTTTAGGAGATATGAACATAATCATACGCTTACCTTCAAGTTTTGGCATTTGTTCTACTTTGCCATATTCCTCAAGGTCTTGAGCCAATCTTAACAATAAGATTTGACCCTGCTCCTTAAATACTATTGATCGTCCTTTAAAAAACACAAAAGCTTTAAGCTTTGCCCCATCTTTTAAAAACTTAATAGCATGTTTCTTTTTAAATTCGTAATCATGGTCATCTGTATTGGGACCGAAACGAATTTCCTTGACTACAACTTTAGTTGCTTTAGACTTTAACGCTTTTTCACGTTTCTTTTGTTCGTAAAGAAACTTCTTATAATCCATGATTTTACAAACAGGAGGATTTGCATTTGGCGAAATCTCAACCAGATCCAAACCTTGCTCGTCAGCCATGGATAGCGCTTGTTTAATAGGATAAACTCCTACTTCAACATTGTCTCCTACAACTCTTACTTCTTCAGATCTAATTTTAGAATTTATACGATGTTTATCTTCTTGAGATACACGTCTGTTATAATTTCTTCTGTTTCTACGTATTGCTATGGCTTATATATTTAAATTAAACGTTATTTATTTAAAAGTCTTTAAACTTTTATTTACTCTTTCTTTTATGATTTTTACAAAATCCATTACACTAATTGTGCCAAGGTCTTCACCACCATGTTCACGCACAGTTATTGTCTCATCTTGTGCTTCTTGCTCCCCTACAATAATCATAAACGGAAACTTTTGCATTTCCGCTTCACGAATTTTCTTACCTACAGTTTCATTTCTGTTGTCTGCAAGGGCGCGAATTTCGTCATTTTCTAGCAAATTTAAAACTTTTTCGGCGTATTTTTCATATTTCTCACTAATTGAGATAATAATAGCTTGCTCTGGCATTAGCCAAAGTGGAAAATTACCACCTGTATGCTCTAATAAAATGGCTACGAACCTTTCCATACTTCCAAAAGGTGCACGATGAATCATAACAGGTCTGTGCAATTCATTATCACTGCCTTTATATGTTAAATCAAAACGTTCAGGCAATGTATAATCTACTTGAATGGTTCCTAGTTGCCATTGACGACCAAGGGCATCTTTTACCATAAAATCTAACTTAGGGCCGTAAAATGCTGCTTCACCGGTTTCTACAACATAATCCAACTCCTTATCCTTTGCGGCATTCAAAATTGCTTCTTCTGCTTTTTGCCATAGAGCGTCATCTCCAATATACTTGTCAGGATTTTCAGGGTCTCTTAAAGATACTTGGGCAGTGAAGTTTTCAAAACCTAAAGAGCCAAAGACATATAATACTAAGTCAATAACTTCTTTAAACTCAGTATCTAACTGATCTGGTGTGCAAAATATATGAGCATCATCCTGTGTAAACCCTCTTACTCGGGTTAAGCCATGTAATTCACCGCTTTGCTCATAACGATATACCGTTCCGAATTCAGCAAATCGCTTTGGCAATTCTTTATATGAATAAGGTTTGGCATTATAAATCTCACAATGATGAGGGCAGTTCATCGGTTTTAAAAGAAATTCCTCATCTTCTTTAGGTGTTTTAATAGGTTGAAAACTGTCCTCTCCATATTTAGCATAATGCCCAGAAGTTACATAAAGTTCTTTTTGACCTATATGTGGGCTGACAACCATTTCATAGCCTGCTTTCTTTTGGGCGGCTTTTAAGAAATTTTCTAATCGCTCTCTTAAAGCTGCACCTTTTGGTAGCCATAAAGGCAGGCCTTGTCCTACTTTTTGTGAAAAGGTAAAAAGCTCCAGTTCTTTTCCAAGTTTTCTGTGGTCACGCTTTTTAGCTTCTTCTAAAAGGTGAAGATATTCAGTAAGCTCCTTTTGTTTTGGGAACGAAATACCATAAACTCTAGTGAGTTGCTTTTCATTTTCGTCTCCTTTATAATAAGCACCAGCGACACTTAGAATTTTCACAGCTTTAATAATACTGGTATTAGGAATGTGTCCGCCTCGGCATAAATCTGTAAATGAAGAGTGGTCACAAAAACTGATAGTGCCATCTTCAAGATTTTCAATTAAATCAACTTTATATTCATTTTTACCCTCATAATAGAATAGAGCATCAGCTTTAGAAACTTCTCGCATTTTAAACTCATGTTTTCCACGAGCAATCTCTATCATCTTATTTTCAATGGTCTTAAAGTCTTTTTCTGAAATGACTCCATCTCCTAGATCTACATCATAATAAAAACCATTATCTATTGCAGGGCCGACCCATAGCTTTACATTAGGGTATAATTCCTCTAATGCCTGAGCTAAAACGTGAGCAGAAGAATGCCAAAACGCTTTTTTGCCAGCATCATCTCTCCATGTGTATAACGTAAGACTACCATCTGTGGTTAATGGAGTGGTGGTTTCAACAACAGAGTCATTGAATTTTGCTGAGATAACATTGCGCGCAAATCCTTCGCTAATATCTACAGCCACTTCACAAGGAGTTACATCTTTATCAAAAGATCTAACAGAACCATCAGGTAGAGTAATTTTAATCATTATATATAGTATAAATTTTAGCCCACAAAGATATATCTATATATATAAAGGACAAAGTGAAGTTTTGAATAAAAAAACCACCTTCTAACTCCTTATGTATAAGGTGTATAAAAAAGTATTAAAAATAAAGTTAAAAAAGGTATTGTGAGATTAAAAATGAGTTATATATTTGCGCCCCGTTAGCGTCGTATAGATGTCTTTAACGGCAGTTCGTTTCGATATAGGGGCATTGCCGGAAAAAAATAAAAATATTTTTCAAAAAGATGTTGCGGGAAAGAAAAAAGGGTTTTATATTTGCACCCGCTTAACGAGGAAACGAGTTAAGAGAGCGAAAAAAAGAAGTTCATAGACATATTGAATTGACAGCGTAAGAGAC
>NZ_JAGSPD010000030.1 GCF_019203985.1 Winogradskyella luteola
GCCGCGGTGCAGGCCAACAGGAAAAGTACGGAAAGGAAGAATCTCTGTAACGGTATGTATCTGTTCATTGTTCTGTTTTTAATTGTTGGATGATGTGTGGTAGTTATATCGGTTTTCGCCCATGATGTTGCCGTCCTCGTCCCTGACCTGTTTGAGCCTGTTGAAGTTGTCGTACTCGTAGTACACCGTCCGGCCCTTTGGGTCGGTCATGCTGGTGGCCCCCACCAGCGGGTCGTAGGTATAGGTGGTGACCATGGCATCGGGAAACTCCGCCCTCAGGGCATTGAGGCTGTCACGTAGATCGGCCTCCTCACAGCCCGTGGTGCCCATGCAGGTATCGCCCTCCCAGGCGGATGCAAACTTTGCCTCGCCTATGGCGGTCTGCTGCCCAGGGGTCAGCGTCTCATAGCTTGCGTTCTCGATCTTGGCCACGGGCAGGGTATTGTTATAGCCCCAAATATAGATGATTCGGGTACCGTCGGCTCGGCTCACCTCCATGGGTTTGCCGTTGGCCTCGTACCTGTAAAAATGGATACGGTTTTTGGGCAGGTTTGTCGGTGACTCACCACCCTTTAGGGTTTGGACTGCACTTGGTAGTGCCCGGGTGGCCCCGAAGATCTGGTAGACTGTCTGGGTGGCACTTTGGGCGAGGACATCGTTGGCGTCGCTTACGGTCTGTTCCGTCCTTACCGGCTCAAAGCGGTTCTGGTCAATCAGTATCTGTTCAGCCGGTGTGGGGCTGGCCAGGTCCTGGGCATAGGTGATGTGGCTTTCTTGGACATTGCCGTTACTGCTGGTGGTGCTGGTAGACGATGCCAACAGGGGATTGTTATCGTAGGTGTGGACCTGTGTCACCGTGACGTCCCCGCCATCGAGATAGTCCGTGGTGGTCTGGGATTTTAATCGGTGATGCTCGGTGGTATAGCCATAAAGGTATGCGTAACCGTTGTTGCCTTGACCCTCCGTGTCGGGCATCCTAAAGACTTCCACTGCAAAGTCCCAAGGATCCTTCTGGAACGTGTTTGCTGTTTCGTAATCAAAATGTTCACTTTTGACCAGATTGCCTTCCCTATCGTAATACCCTGTCTCGACAAGGTTGCCGTTGCGCCAGTTGGAGAGCATCACTTTTTTGTGGACCTCGGGAAATGGGGAATAATAATATGCCGCATTGTTGCCCACCTGCTCGTTCTGGCCAAAATCAAACTCTGAGAACGTATACCTTTTACTGCCATTGGTGTCGAGCTGCCCGTAATGGGACTCGGTGACGTTCAAATAGCCCTGCATGGTACCGTTTATGGGCACGAGCGGTGCACTTGAGAATATTTGATATTCGCCTACGTCTCCTGCCGCAAGTCCCAAACGGCTATAGTTCCCGATATAGTTTATCGGCAGACGATAGGCTCCGCCACTGGTAAGGTCTGGTGTGGCCGATTCCTCGTGGTAGGTATAGTCGTACTTTTTCCACAGTTGAGGCTCGGTGGCGGAAGGGTCGTTGAAGGTCTTCAGCTCCTTTATCCTGAGCCCGGCATACATGTACTCGCCCGGGGTGGGATCCTCGGTGTACTTTATTATGGCCCTGAAATCGCCGGGACTGGGTGATCCGGTCTGTAAATTGTTACAGCCCTGGAAGTTACCATTGTAGGTGGCCGAGATCCTGTAGCTGTTCCCCGGGGTAAGGAACTGTTTGAACTTTGGCGCCAACAGGGTCTGTGGCGCATTGGGTGCGTCCGTCAGATCGGTAAGGTACAACGTATAGCTACAGTTCTGGTCGTTCAGCACCTGTATGCCGTTCGTGTACGGGCAGCCCTCAACCGTAATGTCAAAGTCCAAGATGCCGTCACTGTCCACCGGTACATCAATGGTCATGGAGTGGTCATAGCCGTTCGACGGGTCCCCGTCTACGTGCATACAGCTGTAACTGTCAAAGATCTCCGTATGTTCCAAAAGGTGGTCCCTGTACTGGTGTACCGACCCCTCCTTGAAATAGCTGATGGTGTTGTTCTCCCAAATAAATTCTTCGTAACCTCCCGTGGGATAGGTTATGCCTGTGAGCACCTCCGCTTGGGTATGGTCCGGTTCTACCGAACGGTCCGCATTGCCCCAGTATGCTAACGGTATGGGCGGAAGATAATTAGCTCTGGGAATGAGGTCGATGTTGTCCCTGCCGTTAAAGTAACCGAAGTAGTCCACGGCCCTCGAAAAGCGGTGCGGCAGCTTCTGTGGATTGTATTCGAAGGTGTATTCCTTGCTTTTCTCGTTCGCGGCGTTCTGGATCGAGATTCCGTCAAGCCTAAGGCGCTTGTAGAACGCCGGGTCCTGGCTGAAAAAGGGATATTCATTGTCAGGTATGGCATCCGATTGGGAGGTCTCTAGTTGCATCTTCTTTATGAAATTCCCTGCACTGTCAAACAGCGTTATACTTTCCAGAGGGTAGCTGTTGGCCAGATCCCCACGTTCCACACTGCCCCTTTTGAACTCCACACTGCCCGTTGGGAAGGTGATGGTCTTCAGCTTGGGCTGGGTGTATATTTTCTGGCTATAGTTGATACTGTACTTCATTTCGTGTTGGCTGTTCCACCCCGGCAGGAACTCCTCGTTGGACTTGAATATGGCCTTGACGTTGTCCTCCAGCTCGTACTCGAACTCGATCACTGTACTCGAAACGGGCAGCTCTATCCGCCTGAGCATCCAGCTTTGGTAATAGGGATCGATACTGGTGGTGTACATACTGTTCGTACCGGAATAGACACCCGAATTTGTCAGTGACATGGACCTTACTTCCCTGATACGCTCCATATAGGGCTCTGTGCCGCCAAAATGATAGACCGTTCCGTTGGGCACGGTGATCTTGAAACCTATGATCTTGCGGTTGGACGGGGACTGCACGACCTTCTCGATCTTCACGTTGGTGTACGGCAACTGGACAAAGTCGTCCAGAGCCTGGTCGAAGTAGAACGTCCCCGAATATCCAGGAATGGAGTAGTTGAACTCGTCGGGCTCATAGTCCCTGCTCATCGCGACGTGGTCCAGCAATTGGTAGCTCTGTTCATTGGGATCACAACAGAAACCACTTGAATCGGGATTGGCCTTAAAGTGTGCCATGTCGAAGGAGGTGTACATATAGCCCAGATTGTCGTTGTCGTCCGGTAGCCAATTTATGGTCCTGCTCACTAGGCCGCCGGCCTGCAGGTTCCAGCCCAGGCCGACCCATGAGGCGATGTCGGCGACCTTGATGCCGCCACCACTGTAGGCGATGCCTATGGGGACGGAGACCCCACCGTGGCTTATAGTGTGGAAAGGAATCTGTATGCTCGGTAGACCCGTATAGGGGCTTACCTGTGTCTGTGAGTACTTGATCAGCTCCGCG
>NZ_JAGSPD010000031.1 GCF_019203985.1 Winogradskyella luteola
CACTACCTGATTGCGGATCTGGTCAGGGATACGGTTCCATTGACTTCTGGTCTTTCTATCGTTGGGGCCAGCCCATCGTAACCGCTTTCCTTGTACCTGCCATACCAATTATAAAAAGTCCAAAAAACAGGTAGAAGCTTTTATCAACGGTTATAACGAGCATGTAAACGATGAGTTCGATGGCTTAGTTCCAGCACAGATGCACACGCTGTTATATGATACATTTGGTGAGCGAAGTATTTTAAAGCTCAAAAAACTCTCGGAAACACAATATGGCACTGTTCCCATATTGAACCAGGTAAAATATTTGGCCAATAGTATTCTGAACAAAAAAGAGGTCACGCTTACCAAAACGGGTGCCCTGCCGACTAAAATTGTTTTTGATGTATACGAAAATGGTGGGTTAAAAGAAGAGCATATTGAACAGGGATATGTAAAACTAAGAAAGGAAGCAGATTCTATTTCCGTACAACTATCCAATATTCTTTTACAGCTTACGGGCATCGTCAAAAAGAGAAGCAATAAGCTGAGCATCACCAAAAAAGGGATTTCGCTTATAAATGACAACGACAGATTACTGCCATTACTTATTAAAACCTTTTGTACCAAATTCAACTGGGCCTACTTTGATAGATATAAAGATGAAAAATGGGGGCAGGTAGGCTTTGGATTTTCTCTGGTATTGTTGAGTAGGTATGGTGGCATTAGGCGAAAGGATACTTTTTATGCTGAGAAATATTATACCGCTTTTCCAAGATTATTGGACTTACATCCCTATAACAGGTATGTTGAGAGCAGTGCCTTTGGTGCCTATGGACTTAGAACATTTAAAAAAATTTTGACTGTTTTCGGGCTTGTCGATTATGAAAGGACAGACTTACTTGGACCCCACCACGTTGTAAAGACAGAATTGTTTGATGCTCTTATTGAATTGAAAATATAAGCAAGTTCTATTTTGTGTGATACCTTAAGACAGGTATACTATCTATGCTCTAGTTTAGATCATTACTAAAACGCAAATAAAATGCAATTAAATTGTAGTTAAATTTCAAGCTTGATCTAGTCTTTCATTTTTTGCAATTCATCCAAATAGTAATCTAAATCTTCCTCATCGATTAGATTATCATCGTCTTCAGCTTCTTTGATACGCTCAGCAATAATTCGTTGCCGCTCTTTATCAAATTCTTCTTTGCTTACTACCTTGCCATAGTTGTAATACGCTGCACCCATACCTTAAATATACCACGAATCATTTTGAATTATCAAACCAAAAGAAATTATCACCCTCTTATCATTGTTCTTTTTGCTAGCGGAATGCTATCCCTTCAAGAATTAAATGAAATTCCTAGAACCACAAAATACAATTGGCGACAGTTTAATCATAATAGCTACTATGGGCATCATTTAGTAGAAAGTTACATCAAACAGTTTGATGATATCAAAGATGTCTTTCAAAGTAAGTTTACAGCTAGAGCTATCAAAACCATTTTGAAAACTAGACGGGGGTTTTACAATATGCTTGGTGAATTAGCCTATCATAAAAATTTATTGAAACGGCATGCCAACAGCATTGTAACTTCTATTGAAGATATGGCAGAGTTTTCAAGAGTAACTATAACAAAAGCTTGTAAGTTCTATGGTATTTCTAAAGACTGGTATTACGCTCAGAAAAGAAAGATCGTTTGCAAAACAAGTCTGTTTAAAAAATGTTATCGTCAATACCCAAATCAATTGACCTTAAAGGAGGTTGTTGATATTGAACATCTAGTAAAGCAAACTGAAAACTTTAAGAAACCAATAACTACTATTTATTATAATGCTATACGAAAAGGCCTAATTAATTGTGGTATCACTACCTTTAGAAAATATGCTAATGCACTTGGGTATATAAAATCAAAACCATCTCGAGCCAAAGCCAAAAAAGGATTTAAAGCATCTTATGTTTTTGAGTGGTTGCATATTGATATTACCAATGTACAGACCATCAAAGATGGCATACAGAAAGTAGCTTTTGTAAAAGATAATTTTTCGTCAGGACTTTTACATTATAAATCTACTTCTGAAAAAACAGGAAGCTTATTTATTAAACAACTTCTAAAAGAGACCTTCGAGAAGTACAATCTTTATAACCGCACAAAAGATATTCATATCCTTTCCGATGGTGGATCCGAAAATAAAGGTGAAGTACTCTCTTGGGTAAAGCATATCAATGCACCACCTGTTGTTAAAAAGATAACAGCAATGACAGAGGAATTCCCGTTCTCCAATGCCATGTCCGAGATTACCCATAGTATCTACAAATCTGAGTTTATGGGTGGTAAACCATCCGAAGATAAAGCATCACACATAAAAAGTCTAGATGCCTTTATGGAATATTACAATCATTATCGCTATCCTTGCAGATTGTATGGTAAAACACCTATGGAAATTATTAGTGGTCAAAAGATCGATAAGTTGTTATTTTCTGATACGCTTAAAAAAGCTAAAGCCAATAGACTAGAAGTTAATGGAAACTTTAATAAGTGTATGGTCAAAATCGGATGTAAAAGATCACAATGATTCAAATCCTAATTCTCAAAATCAATTTTCAATAATTCAGAGAGATTTAAAAAACAGTAAGACAGTTTAAAAAACTGCCTTAACTCTAACTTCCTTTATATCAATACTGTTCCAACTTTAGAACACTTTTATCGCGGTTTTAACGATTAGTGCCGGCCTTTCCTTACCAAGTTTGTGATATTACCGTTTTTGTCGTAGACAACGGCTTCAAGACTTTAGTGGCTACTGACTGAAGATGTACCGTTGATGATCCTGTTCAGCGCATCGTAGCTGTACCTGTACCAGCGCAGAACATTATCGTTTGCGGTCTTCCACTCGGTCTCGGCGATATTGCCGTTGTAAAGCTCTGTACCTCCATGATCCTGTGTGTTGTAGTTGATCCCAAAGGCAAAGAGATCCTTATCTAGATCCGAGATATCATTAATAGCCCTTAACCAACCTCTTACATTATAGTTATAGTCCACATCCTGTAATCTATCGGTTGCATTTTGTTTGCCCCCAACCCCTTTGTTGGTGAGCTGTCCCAGGTCGTCATAGCTATTAGAAGCAATGACCTCGTAGAGCGGTGCATGGGCAAATTTATTTCTGTGCTCCAAAACACGGTTGGCGTGGTCATAGGTATACAGGTCTATAAAATCTAGGGTCGTCCCAGAGCGTTCCTTAGAACTTGTGGTCTCGGTGACCCTTCCATCGAAAGTGAGCTGGCTCTTTACCCTGTCCTCGGTGTCCAAGTATGCGTTTTTGGAATACACATAGACGGGCCTCGATTTTTTGTCGTAATAGGTGACCGTGGTGATCCAATCGT
>NZ_JAGSPD010000032.1 GCF_019203985.1 Winogradskyella luteola
TGCGGAGCTGATCAAGTACTCACAGACACAGGTATCCCCAAACACGGGCCTACCTAACATATCCATACCTTTTTACACCATCAGCCACAAGGGCGTATCCGTTCCCGTCGGCCTTGGGTACAGCGGTGGTGGTGTTAAGGTCGCCGATTTGGCCTCATGGGTCGGACTGGGCTGGAACCTACAGGCCGGTGGCCTGGTGAGCAGGACCATCAACTGGCTACCGGACGACAACGACGATCTGGGCTACATGTACACATCATATGACCTGGCACATTTCAACGCCAATCCCGATTCGGGCCCTTGTTGCAATCCCAACGAACAGGGCCACCAACTGCTGGGCGCACAGGCCAATGCCAGGGACTACGAGCCCGATGAGTTCAACTATTCCCTACCGGGATATTCGGGGAAATTCTATTATGACCAGAATCTGGACGATTTTGTACAGTTGCCCAAGACCAACGTCAAGATCGAAAAGCAGGTGCATTCCCCTACGAACCGTAGGATCACAGGGTTCATCCTCACCACACCCAATGGCGTCAGATACCACTTTGGGGGAACGTCTTCACATCTAGAAGGCGTTGAGAGGGTAAGGACCTGGTCGCAGACCCAAGACGGCAGTTATTATAATGATGCCAGTGCCTATGCATCGGCAAGTATACCATACTATCAGAGTTGGATGCTCAGGGAAATAGAGTTTCCTACCTCAGACGAGAAAATCTCATTTGCCTATGATATTGAAAGCAACGTCAGAACCATCCTCAAGTCCGACGAGGAGCTCGTACTTGCGATAACGGACTGTGACCAGCAGTACAGTTTAAACCACATGGAGAAGAAGTATACCCAGCCAAAGATAAAGGAGATACAGTTTCCAAAAGGGAGGGTGACCTTTACAAGGGGCACCGTTGAGCGCGACGATCTGGATAACGCCTACCCGCTGGAAAGGATCACCCTTTTCGACGGTGCGGATAACTTTATCAGGGCGTTCGAGCTGAGCACCTCACAGTCGCTTGCCGACCCGGGCTATAACTACAATCCCTCGTTCATAGACCTCAACATCATAGAGCAGGGGAAACGACGCCTGCGACTGGACTCCATTGCCATTGTGGACGAGCTTTCCAATGTCGAGGGCGTGTACGCGTTTGGGTACAACCCCCAGAAGCTGCCACAGCGCTTCTCAAGATCCATAGACTATTTTGGGTACTACAACGGAAAGGAGAACGATGACCTTATCCCCAGGGCAAACTACACTCCCATAGCGCCATCGGCCTATTATGGGAGTGCAGACCGCTCAGTAAATCCTAGCTATACACAGGCCGAAGTGCTCACAAAAATAACCTATCCAACGGGAGGTTACGATGAGTTTGTATGGGAGAACAACTACGTAAGCTTCTTCTCCGGGTCTTCGAACAGTTTCTACAGGGACCATCTTCTTGAGTATACCGAGGTCTTTGACAGCTACAGCTGTTTGCACCTGGACGGGAACCCATCGAACGGCTACGACCATTCCATGACCTTTACCGTGCCAATGAACGGCGACGGCATCACCGAGCTCGATATCACGGTTGAGGGCTGCCCCTATACCGATGGCATACAGGCCCTTAACGACCAGAACTGTAGCTATACACTGTACCTTACCGATATGACGGACGCACCCAATGCACCACAGACGCTGTTGGAGCCCAATGGCTTCAAGTCTCTGACACCTGGCAACACCTACAGGATCTCGGCCACCTACAACGGCAACTTCCAGGGCTGCAACAATACACAGACCGGCAACCCCAGTCCAGGTGGGTTCAGTGCCGTCATCAAGTACACCGAGGATCCCACCCCGGGCGAGTACATACACGCGGGATTGAGGATCAAGGAACTGAAGACCTACAATGACGCCCTGGACGGGCAACCCGAACATTGGAGGTCCTATGACTATACCTATCCCGGACATACGGCCACGCCGGGAGTGGGCAGTGGCATGGCCTACCTGTTGAACCTAAACTATATGGGTAAATACCGCCGCGTCTGTCCCTTAGAGCCGAACAATCCCGTCGAGACAATAAAGGTCACTTCCAATACCTTGGTCCAGCCCGTTACGGGCGGAAGCCTTGTGGGCTACAGGCATGTCAGGGAGACCTTTAAGGATATGGCCTCTTCCAATGGATATAGGCTCTATGAATATTCCAACCTGGATCTGAACGGCGACAACCCTTACGGCACAGGGTATTTTTTCACCCCCTTCCCGGCACTGCACGCCAAGACCGTTTTTCCCAATTGGAGGAACGGCAACCTTAAGGAGATGAGGCTCTATGACAAGGACGACGCCCTTAAAAAGCTTGAGGAATATGATTACGAGAGATTTGGGACCTTTCACAAGGTGCCCAAGGACTTTGCCGTACAGGTCCACAGGATGCCGAACCTGGTATATCCGAACCAAGAGCCTAGCGACAATATATATGTAAGGCATTATGGCTACACCACCGAGCACCACCGATTAAAATCCCGGACCACCACGGACTATCTTGAGGTTGGCAACGTTACGGTGACCCAGGTGCACACCTACGACAACAATCCC
>NZ_JAGSPD010000033.1 GCF_019203985.1 Winogradskyella luteola
GCTCATGTTAAAAGATTGAGCAGAAAAACGATTTGCTTTTCAAAAAATGAAAAGTATCTTGAAGCTCATTTAAGAATCTATTTTTGGGGATAGTAGTTCTGAATTAAGATTCTTAATAAAAATTAAACGTTCTTTAAAAATACTGCAATAAAAGCAGGAAACAGCTTTGATTTTTTAACAAAATAGCAAAAAAATCATCTTAGGCTACTATCCCTTTGGGCTGAAGCACAAGGGGTACAATGACCTGGTATCCGCAAATGTGAACTCTCAGGCTTCCAAATATAAGTACAACGGAAAGGAACTTGAAGAGGCACTTGGCTACGATATGCATGAATATGAAGCGAGACATTACGATGCCGCATTGGGAAGGTTCGTAAAAATTGACCCATTGGCTGAAGATTATAGTTTCCAATCGACTTATGCTTATGCGGTTAATGATCCTATTAGATTTATTGATAAGTTGGGAATGGGACCTGATGACATTATAGTTCAAAATATTAACGGTGAAGAATTGGGTAGGATAGTTCTGCCAGGAGAGGATCAAGTCATTGTTTTACCTACTGATCAGACCCTACCGGAACCTATTGTGGTAGACCCAGAAATAAACTTAGAAAATTTACCAGACTCACCAGATGCTGTAGGGCTTTCATTTGAATATTCTGTGACTCTTGGGGGTGGTTTTACGGTTGGTACAGATATTGTACATTTTCTTGATGGCGAAGATGCAGGAAACACATATCAATTTGGTAAAATTGGTGCTACTATTGGTATAGATGCTGAGATAGGTGCAGCAGGAACTGTCTCGTATTTTAACGAAGAAGCTAATACTGATTTAAAAAATGCAAAAGGAATGGAAGGGCATTCAGCAGGATATGCAGGGGGTTTTGCCATTTCTGGTGAATATGAATGGTCTAATCAAGATAATGCAAAAGGAGAACTTTATCCTGGTCACAAAAGCACTACGACTTGGGAAACTTATAGTGTAGGTGGTGGTTTAGGAGTTGAAGCTGGAGTCAAAATGTTCTGGAATTATTCCACTATTTTATTTAATGGACCAATACTTAGTAAAAATGACAACTAAAAGAATAACTTTATTGCTTTTATCTTTATTACTATTGTTTTTTCTATTATTCAGTTTGAATAAGTTTAGTAGGAAATCTAATATTGAATTGATAATTGAAAAAATCAATGAGGATTATAAAGGTGTTGTTTTAGATAAATTTGCTCCTCGAGATACTAAGCCTACACATTTAAAAATAAAAACTTTAGATAGTCAATTTAATATATGTCCTAATAAGGAAGTAGTTAAGCAAGCAACTATTGGTGATAGTATAATAAAAATAAAAGATGAAAATTATGTTTACTTAATTAAAAACGATGGTACGAAGTATCGTTTTTTTTATACAAAAATTTCAAATGAAACAAGAAATAGTAAATTTTTTCCTAAAGAATGGAAGAATATGTGGTTGGAATCAACTAAATGGGATGATAAATAGATTTGCAATATTTTTATGCTTTATATTTATTTCTAGCTTTTGCTTTTCTCAGGAGATATATTTTCATGGATTAACAAAAAGTATTAAAGCAACAAATACTCTTGTAGTTGAGAATCTAGATGATCACAAGTTATACATAGTAAAAATTCGTGACACAGATTCAATTTCTTATAAAAACCCTAATTATGAAAGTGCGATAAGCTATCTTAAGTCAAGAGTTTTAAATAAAGAAGTATTTGTTTTTTACGAAATAGATCATAGCGAAAATATAATAAATGGTTCTATACTTTATGAATGTGTTCTCAATGAGGATATGGATACAATAGATGATAACCCTTGCACAATGGCTTATAATTTAGATGTAGAACTCATAAAGAAAAACTATGTGATTTATAAAGGATCTAATAAGTTTTTAAGAAAGCTTAATACTGGGTGGTAATGATAGTGTCCCAAAATAGGACATTGCTTAAAATTAGAATCTAAATAATTGAGA
>NZ_JAGSPD010000034.1 GCF_019203985.1 Winogradskyella luteola
CTAAAACATAAGGGGTACAACAACAACGTCTCGGCGAATTCTAATTCGGTCGCGCGCAGGTTTATGTTCGGCGGGAAGGAATTCAACGACGAGCTTGGACTGGATTGGTATGATGTTAGCGCAAGGAATTATGACCCAGCTCTTGGTAGATGGATGAATTTAGACCCATTAGCAGAAGATATGACAAGGCATAGTCCATATAATTTTGGGTTTAATAATCCTATTTATTTTCAAGATTATGATGGAATGGCTCCATCAGGACCAGGAGACCCTCCATCATTATGGGGATTTGTTAAAACGTATGCAAAAGCTCAAGTTAATGGAGTAAAAAATTATGTTTCAAATACTTATAATGGCGTAAAGACTTTAGTAAAAAACCCAGGAGTACTTTTTACACCAGATACTAAAACTTCTTTTAAAGACAGAGTAGTTAATGCAGCTATCAATTCAAATAGAACTATTAAGGCCGCTTTTAAAATTGGAAAGGGGTATCAAGAAGGTGGTGTAGAAGGTGCTTTAACTGCGCAAGCAGAAGTACAAGTAAGTAATACTGTTGAATTGGCTACTACCCTTGGTGGTGGCGGATTACTTTCTAAAGCAGATGATGCCGTAAATGCAGCAGCTAAGGTTTCAAATAAAGTAGATGATGTCGCAGCATTATCGGATGATGCTCTAGTTGTTAGAGGAGGCTCAAATACTCCTGATAGATTTGACGGAGGTAGTGGAGTTTCTTCAAGATTATCTGATAGGATGTTAGATGGAATTTCTGTAAATAGTAAAACTGGGAGCACAATTGAAGAGTTGTCGAAGGGAATTCCTCATAAAAAAGTTGGAGTCACAACGGTAGGGGCAGTTAGAAAAGCTGGAGGTGATGTAATATCTTCTCCTACAAAATACAACCCAAATCATGCAACTATGTCGATACCTAATTCTAAGACAGCCTCTAGTTTAATGAATGTAATTATAAAACCTATATTTAATAATCAATAGTATGATAGACGAAAAAGAATTAAAAGAAATTGAAAAAAGATGTAAATATTCAACACGTGGTCCATGGAAAGCATATATAGAAGGACGAGACCATTCAAGCGGTTCCCATTTTATAATGACTGGGGATGAAAATGATAGAGGAGAAGATTTTGAAATTGAAGGAGCCAGAGTAGATGACTATATTTTTATTGCAAATGCTAAACAAGATATTCCAAAATTAATAGATGAAATTAGGAGATTAAAAAACTTGGTTGGTAATGATGGTAATGGTGGTAGTGTTTTAAAATAGGACACAATATCATA
>NZ_JAGSPD010000035.1 GCF_019203985.1 Winogradskyella luteola
GCCAAAGGGATAGTAGTTGTTCTCCTCGATGATCTCGGTTTGGGCATCGATAGAACCATCGCCATCGCTGTCCGCATAAGTCAATCTCACGTTGCCCAAGTGGTCCTTATACTGATAGGCATAGTCAAAGCTGGGAATCTTGGCATTGGCCCTGAGCTCGGCATAGCCCTCGGGATGCGACATCATCTTGAACGATCCGTCCTCGTAGATAAAGTTCCCCGCATATTCGGTGGTGGTCCCGGTGCTCACGATCTTCTTCTGTTTTATGCCAGTGGCATCGTAAATATACGAAATGGTGCCCGAAGGGAGATAGACCAGCGTTGGCAGGTTGAGGTGGTTGTAGTCGATGCGCGAGATGCCCTTGTTGAGGTCCTCCACCATGTTGCCGTTGGCATCGTAGGTGTAGTCGTCCCCAGAATTTGTCCCGTCCTCAAAACTGCCCGCTCCATCGTACTGTTCCTCTACTCTTAACAACTTGTTCCCAGTACCGTAAGTATAGCTTAGGTAGTCCATGGCCGCCCCAGCTACCGGGCTTCCCATTTTTGTCCTGTTCAGGGAAAGTAGGTTGCCGTTCTTGTCATAGGTAATATTGGATTCGTTGTACCAGTTCACCTGGTCGTTGCTAGAACTGTTGAAATACGCAAATTTCAGCCTGTTGAGGTCATCATAGCCATATCGGTACCAGCGCAGGGTGTTGTCGCTCTTCGTCCTCCACTCGGTCTCGGCGATGTTGCCGTTGTACAGGGGCGTGCCGCCATGGTCCTGCGTACTGTAGTTGATCCCAAAGGCAAAGAGGTCATTGCCACCGGTTATATCGGGATTGTTGATGGCCCTTAGCCATCCCCTTACGCTGTAGCTGTAGTCCACGTTCTGAAGGTTGTCTATATCGTTCCACTTCCCTCCGACGTCCTTTCGCTCGAGCTGGCCAAGGTCATCGTAGATGTACCTTACTATGGCCTCATCCAGGGCGGCACCGTTCACCTTTTGCAGTTGGCCCAGTGGCCTGTTGACATGGTCATATAAGTACCTGTCCACGATGGTCAGGGTGAGCTGTCCGGTCTTCTGGCGCACGGTCGTGGTCTCGGTGACCATGCCGTCAAAGGTCAGTTGGCTCTTTACCCTGTCCTCGGTGTCCAGATATGCGTTTTTGGAATACACATAGATGGGCCTCGATTTTTTGTCGTAGTGGGTGACCGTGGTGATCCAATCGT
>NZ_JAGSPD010000036.1 GCF_019203985.1 Winogradskyella luteola
TAAGATTAGTATACACGGTGAAGCGATAACTTCGACAACAATGATAATCCCCTCTCTTTTCTACTTAAATATCGTTCAGTTCTGTGAGACCTAGATCTCGATTTTAAGTTGTTGATGAGTAAGTAGACTGTCCTTTCCAAATTCAGTTCTTATGACTAAAGATAAAGAAATTTATGGCATAGACATCAGTAAAAGTGTATTTGATGTATACAGTTTGCAAGGCGGCCACATTCAATTAAAAAATGATGACAAAGGTTTTAAATCACTTTTAAAAACCTTACCACAAAATACACTGGTAGTGATGGAGGCCACAGGCTATTATCATTATCGATTAGCGCAGTATCTACATTCACAGCGTATTGCTGTCTCGGTTGTTAATCCATTATCTGTAAAACGCTTTATCCAGATGCGCTTAGCCAAGGTAAAGACAGATAAGAGCGATGCAAAGGCGATCTGTGAATATGGCATGTTAAACGATGTTCCTTTGTACAATGCCTTAACAGATGTTCAAGCAGAATGTTTGCAGTTATTCAGGTTGTTAGATATATATATAAAGCAAAGTACAGCAACCAAGAACAAGATTAAAGGAGAAGAGGCCTTGGGCATACCATCACGTTTTGTATATCAATCGCTCAAAAGAAACCTGAGACATTTAAGTAAAGAGATAAGCACGTTGGAATCTAGACTCTTAGAATTGGTAAAAACAGAACAGCAAGAACAGTTGACACTTTTGAAAAGTATCCCAGGATTAGGTAGTAAAACAGCCTTATTTTTAATAGTGATCACAGATGGTTTTAACAAATTTGAAAATGCAAAACAATTGTGCAGCTATGTAGGCATTACACCAACCATACGAGAGTCTGGTAGTAGCATTAGAGGGAGAAGCAGGATAAGTAAAATTGGAAACAGAAAGCTAAGAAACCTACTGTTTTTATGTGCATTTTCGGCATGCAAGCATAATAAAGCTTGTAAGGAATTGTACGATAGGATAGTAGCAAAGGGAAAAAGTAAAAAACTAGCTCTAATCGCAGTAGCAAACAAACTTTTAAAACAAGCATTTGCTATAGCTAAATCGGGTTTGCCTTATGATGAAGGATATGTCTCAAAATTAAACTAAAAAGACTTGTTTTTTAACTCAGTTCTTTGTT
>NZ_JAGSPD010000037.1 GCF_019203985.1 Winogradskyella luteola
CTGACGTTGGTATAGGGAACCGGCAATGGGGCTACATTATCATCGGCATCCTGCTGGGTCAGGTGGTAGCTCACCGTATAGCCGGGGTTGTTCCCCGTGATCTCCGTGTCCTTTATGCCAAGGTCGATCTCCGTAAGGCCATCGGGAACGCCGTCGTCGCAGACCTCCAAAACAGTGGGGGGTACGACAACTGGAAGGGGGTGGGCCGTAAATTCAACAATGCTGCTATTTGGGCATGTTCCAGAGGTTACATACTCTACAAAATAGGTCTCACCTGGCGTTCCATTGGTGACATTTCCCGTATTTGGGTCTATAACTGCAGCATCGGCAGGCGCGGGATTGAAACTAAATGTACCGCCTATAGTACCTGTTAGGGCTACCAGACCACCATCACAGGTTGGTTCTACTGAGAAACTTGCATCGTCAATTGGGAGCGTATCAAAAGTCACAACTTCCGTATCAGAGCATAACCCCACGGTCGTATAAGAAATAGAATATGAAGTACCGGGAGAAGCGTTGGTGATTTCACCTGTTGCAGGGTCGATCACAGCGGCATCCGTTGGCGGCACATCAAAACTAAAAGTTCCTCCCGTCGTACCGGTAATTGTCACTGTACCACCATCACATGTTGGCGTTACGGTAAAGGAGGCATCGTCAGAAGTGAGCACTGTCACATTTTGAGTTGATGATTGTGGACAATCACCAGCTGTGGTATATTCTACTGTGTAAGTCGTACCTGAAATACCGTTGGTTATCGTCCCCAAAGCTGGATCTATAACTGCGCCATCCCCTAAATCAGGATTTAAAACAAATGTACCACCGGTATCTCCTGTTACCGTTGCAGTTGCACCGTCGCATGTGGCCGTTAATGTAAAACCTGGATCGTCTAAGGTCAGTACCGTTAAAACTTGGGTGCTTGAAGCGGGGCACGTTCCCGATGTAAGATACTCTATGGTGTAACTATCACCCGGTGTAGCATTGGTAACCTCACCTGTATTGGGGTCTATGACCGCTGCGTCTGTAGGTATGGGGTCAAAACTAAATGTTCCGCCCGTATCACCGGTTATTGTTGCTGTGCCGCCATCACAGGTTGGGGT
>NZ_JAGSPD010000038.1 GCF_019203985.1 Winogradskyella luteola
ATATCTTTGGTATAAAACACCATGTTCAAAGGCCATTGTTTTCCAAAATCAATTATTATCCAAGCCGTATATTTCAAATTTAGATTTGGGCTGAGCTATCGTGAAATTGAAGAACTGATGTCAATCAGAGGTGCTAAAGTAGACCACGCCACCATCCAACGTTGGGTATTTAAGTTTACACCTTTACTGGAAAAAGAATTTAGAAAACGAAAGAAAGCTGTGGGGAAACGATGGCGAATGGATGAGACCTATATTAAAGTAAAAGGAAAATGGTGCTATTTATATAGAGCAGTTGATAAGCAGGGGAACACTATTGATTTTCTGTTGACCAATAGAAGAAAACGGATGAGTGCCCAATCGTTCCTTATCAAAGCTATTGAAAATAATGGAAAACCCGAACTGATTAATATAGATAAGAGTGGCTCTAACAAGCATACTATTAGAATCTATAATAAACGCTCATTTTATAAGATTCAAATTAGGCAATGTAAGTACTTGAACAACATAGTTGAACAGGACCATCGCTTTGTAAAGAAACGAATAGTGAGATGCTTGGGGTTTAAAGAATTTGAATCCGCCAAAAGAACTTTGTCCGGTATTGAAATGGTTCATCTGATTAAGAAAGACCAATTGATTTCTAATAGAAAATCTATGTTTAAATCATTCTATGCTTTAGCTGGTTAGAACAGTATTTAACAACTATATTAGATTTAAATTTATTAGATGCGACAGATACCAAAAAAGACCTTACATTTCTGTAAAGTCTTTATTTAATTAAGCTCCCCTGACTACCCTACTATCGAACCAAAACACGAAACTTATCAAAGAAATATCAAATTACGGCCTTTGTAATTTTATTAGCTTTCAAAATACAATTGACCACAATACCCAATCAAAGTACAACAAAAATTCTTCTTCCTCTCTCCGCACACAGATGAAACCCCAATCGAGTACTGAGCCACCTCATATATTTTAGCACTTCCTCTATCCTAAACAAAAAGTGGTTTTCACTCATCCAGTGCCAT
>NZ_JAGSPD010000039.1 GCF_019203985.1 Winogradskyella luteola
GGCAGTAATTTGAAATTACTTTCGTCTATTCCTCTAAACTTTTTCTTTGTGTAGCTTTTCCGATAACAAAAACCGAAACTAAACTGACTACTGTTCCGCCAGCAATAATTCCACCTACAGTTGGTTCGCCTGTGGCAGCTAAATAAGTTCCGCAACCAATTCCAACTAAACCTATTATTAAGCCAAATATTTGACCTAATTTACTTTGTGAGGACTGACTATCAACAACCTTATTTTCTAAACCGACTCTATGATTTTGTTGGTTTTCTGCCATCTTCATAATCCTATCAGCACCATTCGGAATTACAGAATCATATTTAATTAAAGTTTCAGCGTCAGGCAAAGGACCTGAATGGCTTCTATGTTGAATTGAAACAATGGAAAGACTTTGTAGAATTTCCATTTTCTTTCTTTGAGGTACGCCTTTAAATATTTCAGGATTTACACTTACTAAATCCTCTTCTATTTCTTGAAGTTCTTCTGGAAGCTCTTGTTGAGGCTTTTTGATTACAGGCTTATTGTCGGATTTCTTATTTTTTGACACTGGAAATTATTTTAAGCAAAGTTTTTTTTGATTTTTATTTTCAAAATTTTCTTTCGCTTTCCTTATGTCATTACCTGTATTATCCCAATCAGAAATTAAAGCTTTTAAGTCAGCTTCTCTATCCGACCTTGAATAATTATATTCAAAATAACTACCTGCTAAATTTAAAATAGAACCCATACCTACCCAAAAATTATTTTTTGGTAAAAGATAATCCGTTCTATATCTAACATTTCTTTTTTTCATAGTTACTCGTTAATTTTGATATTCTAAATATAATAAAAAATATTATAACTGAAATTTGAGGCAAAAGTAGTGATAAAAAAACTACTGCCAACAATGTATATAAAAAATAGCTAATTTCGTGCCAAACTATTGTTAATTTACTATCTATTAACGTTATATTAGACGGAAAATTATATGAATTGTTACACGCTACTTTTCATATACAAACAC
>NZ_JAGSPD010000004.1 GCF_019203985.1 Winogradskyella luteola
GATAAACTAAAATTCTCTTGCATTTTAGCTTAGTTCATTGTTGTAGCACGTTTTTATTTATATTTTTCGAATGTTTTTTCAAGACCTTCAATCAAAACTTTCATTGATTTAGGGTGACAATTTCTTATCCCTTTCAATTCTATCTTAGTATTTTTATCATTCTCAGATATTAGTATTGTAATAGGTGCCATATAGTCACAATAATTGATTTCGTTAATCTCATTTTCATAAGCAAGTAATTCTTTAGTTGATTTACGATAAATTTTTCTGATAAACGTTTCGTCTAATAAATCAATTGTTTCAGTAGGATTGAATTTTTCACTATTTAAGTCGTAACATCTATCAATATTTATTTTACGATTAGACACTCGAAATGCCACATATTCACATTTTTCTCCGTGATACTTTGTACTAATCAAAAGCATACTTTTGTCATTTCCATCTTGACAAAATACTTGTATTGAAATTATAAATGAGAATAAAATTCCGAAAATTAGTTTCATATCGTTATTGGGTCAAATGTGCTACAACACGTATATATACGCATATTCATTAATTACCACTAAAATATAACAAACCTCAATGATAAGGCATCTATATACAATTTACCACAAGATAAACAAAAAAACAAAAAGCCTTTGCGTGAATTTATTATTTTTCCTACATTAGCACATGAAAGTAATTTAGGGTTTACTTTTAGTTAATACCTAAGTAACTGGCTCAATTTTTACCCTTACCGATAACTAACTAAAAGCACTTCCCTCAAGAGGTGCTTTTTTATTTAGTGGTCGTTTCTTATTAGGTATAAGGTAGAGTTTAGTTGTCACTTTGAACTGATAAAGGGTTAATTCATCAATTATGTATTATGGAATCACAATTAATTTAGGCACTCTTAACCCTTACTTTTTAACATGTGATAAATTTGAACTTCTAGTTCGTTACATGAGATACTACGTTTTTATTGATGAATCAGGAGAGGCTAATGTTATAAATGTTGACCCAAGATTCAACATTTTTGTTTTATGTGGTGTAATCTTTAGAGAAGATCATTATAAAGTATTTGATGAGAATTTAAAGAAGTTGAAAATAAAACATTTTGGAGATGAAAATATCATTTTACATTCTTACGAAATGAGAAAAAACATTGGTGCTTTTAAAATTTTTCAAGACAATAATGTATTATCTGCGTTTTATAAAGATATAGAATTAATATTTACTAAACATTCATATAAAGTAATAGCTAGTATAGTACACAAAGAAGAATATAAAAAGCGTTATCCAGATGAAAATTTTGCATATGAGCAGTCTTTAAAGTTTTTATGTGAACGTTCAATGTCTTTAATTGGAAAAGGTCATAAGAACAACACTTTACACTTTTGTTTAGAGAAGCGTGGTGAAAGAAAAGATAGAAGTTTAAAAAAATCTTATACTAGAATACATAGGTTCGGAACGGATTATAAATCTACAAGCGATTTTCAAGTATGTCACCCTACATTATTTTTTAGAGGAAAAACTCAAAACATTAATGGGCTACAATTAGCGGATCTTTGTGCCTATCCAATTGCTAGAAGAATATTATCACCTGAAAAAAACCAACCTACATATGAATTGTTTAAAAATAAACTATACCGAAATAGATTTGGAATAGTAAAAGGCTATGGATTAAAACATTTTCCATAAAAACGGTGAAGCTGTAAATCATTAAATAATTTACAGCCTCCCAGCGGCGGGACATACGTCCAACTCACTATAATATAAATGTACAAAAATAATGCCAAATTATGAAGAAATATTATCCAATTTTAGTTTCAAAAAAAGGGGAGATAGTAGCATTACAGCATCTCGAACAAAAGGTTAAAGATGAAGTGTCTCCAATCATAGAGGTTATCGAAAATTCTATAATAAAGCCTAAAAAAGAAGGAGGTGGTTTTATATATAAAGAAGATCTAGAGCGATTTTTTGTAACACATTGGAGTTTTTTCAATAATCAAATAATTATGGACTTTTCTTTATTCAAAAAATGGGATATACATAAAGATAAGATAAGAACTATGCTTATTTTCTTAATAAAATCAGGTGTAAACATCGTTCTTTCCGTTCAAAAAGGGAGTTCGAGTATTTATAAAGAAATTGTCAAAGACTTAGTTAAAAATTACAATTGTAAGATATGTTTAAGAGCATCAGTTACTATTGATGGATTTTACGATTACAATAATGAAATTAAAAAGATTAGTAATGAATACAACTTAACTTACCGAGATATTGTTTTGTTATTGGATTTAGAAGAAATAAGGTTTGACAATTATAAAAGTTCAACCGAAAAAGCTATATCAGCAATTAGGGGTTTAAGTCATTCTATTGAAAGTTGGGTTGATATAGTAGTTTCATCTAGTTCTTTTCCAGAGAATTTGAGTGATTTTGAGGTTTCTCCTCCTGAACGAAGAATAAAACGATACGAATTAGACTCTTGGAACTTAATTTTAAAAGATAAAGAATTGCAAAACGTTAAGTACGGTGATTATGGGTTGAAATCTGCTTTGTTTTTAGATGTGTCTTTTGCAGGTACAATAAGCCTAAAATATTCTTGTAATGATGAGTATATAATATATAGAGGGGTTTTAACTGGAAACCACGAGTTAGGGCATAGACAGTATATTAAGCATTGTCAAAATTTGGTTTCTAACCCTAGCTATTCAGGTAGGGATTTTAGCTGGGGGGATTTAAAATATTATGAAATAAGTTTGCAAGATTATGAGGACGAAAAGTCTAAATCAGGAAATACTACAAATTGGGTACAGTTCAGTCAAAATCATCATATAACACTTATGCATAGTATCCTTTAATTTTCCAATTTTCTCGTTTTTTTAGGGTTTCACT
The DNA here is from genome assembly GCF_019203985.1 of Winogradskyella luteola. Classification (GTDB taxonomy): domain Bacteria; phylum Bacteroidota; class Bacteroidia; order Flavobacteriales; family Flavobacteriaceae; genus Winogradskyella; species Winogradskyella luteola. Next base: position 2,878 of record NZ_JAGSPD010000004.1, read on the forward strand.
GATTATCTTGCTTAATTTGGTTATAGGTATATTATTTCCAAGGGTTTCACTTAATTTCCAAACATTATTTCTTTTACTATAAGATATGTTGTTGTTCTTGAGTATATTCTCTATTTCTTCTCTCCATAGTAATTTTGCAAGAAAAAAGCCGTCTTTATTACGGTTGTAATAGGATTTACGAACAGTCTTTATCTTGTAACCGCTTGATGTTTTTACACAAATATCTAATCCTACCCAATCAGGTAATATTTCTAATATTTTTTCGTAATGTTTATTTTCGGTTACAACAGTTAAATAATCAAATACTTTTGTGTAGCCTTCTATTTGATGAGGAAGTCTATTAAGCGTATCTCTTGAGCTTTTAATCTCATAACCATGTAAATGTCCATTTACAACGGCGATATCAATTCTAGATTGAGTTACAGGCAAATTAAGTTCATCAACTACTTTAGAATCTGAATCTAAAATAAATTTTTTAAGTGTAGTATCACGAAGTATTCTTCTTATATCTGAATCTCTCATTTGGTTTTTGGGTTAAGACAAAAAACGCTATATTTGCGTTATTGTTACATAAGCAAAAAAATTATCATATATAAGAAATTCTAGGGATGGGTGGTGCTATCCCTTTATTTTTGCAAATATAATAAAAATACCGCAAAAATATTCGATATTATTTGTATCAATAATGTTTTACCTTATGTATTTTGTAATCTTCAATTACTAAAGGATTTTCTTTTTTTCTAACAAGCGTCCAATAACTGGGAAAGTCTTTACCCTCCATAAAATCACAAACCTTTCTAAGGTTGCCGAAAGTACCCAAGACCTCACAATCTTTCAATAAGACGTAGGACATTTTGTTTTCTTGCTGTTCTTTATAAGTAGTCATATCACAAAACTACAAAAAAACTCGAAAATAATTGCATAATTGTTTGTATATACAAAAATAATCGAATATATTTGTATGTATCAAACTAACAACTGATGAATTTCAAATCACTACCACAGCTTTTGGATTATTTTAAAGAAGAGAGTACTTGTAAAGAATATTATGAGCAGATCCGTTGGGGAGATGATGTTGCGTGTCCTCATTGTGGATGTGTTAAAGCATATAGAACCAAAAGAGGTTTTAGATGTAGCGATAAGGACTGTAAAAAGGATTTTACGGTTACTACTGGAACTATCTTTCACAATTCTAATATTCCGCTTAGAATATGGTTTGCGGCTATCTTTTTGGCTACTACACACAAGAAAGGTATTAGTTCGGTACAATTGGCTTTAGATTTAGGTATTACGCAAAAATCTGCATGGCATGTGCTTCACAGAATTAGAGAAATGCTAAAGGACAAAGCACCGCAAATGTTGGGCAAGAATAAAATGGTAGAAACCGATGCAACATATATCGGTGGTAAAGAACGTAATAAGCATTTGCACAAAAGACGTTCTCAAACCGATAAAAACGTAACAAACGAGGGGAAACCATATAAGCCTAAGAAAGTTGTTATAGGTATTATCGAGAGAGACGGTAAAGTAGCTTTAAGACATGTTACAGGAGAAACTACTCAAAATATGGTGGATTTTGTGACGACGCATGTACCGCAAGATGCAACAATATATTCTGATGAAGCACCAGCATACAATCAACTAAAGCGATTCTATACGCATGACAATGTTAAGCACGCACTTAATATTTATGTTGAGGGTCAAGTACATACTAATACAATAGAGAACTTTTGGTCAGTTTTAAAGCGTGGTTTATACGGTATCTACCACCAAGTAAGTGATAAGCATTTAGAGCGTTATTTAGACGAATATAGCGCACGTTTTAATACTAGAAGACTATCTAGTCAAGAGCGATTTGAAAAGTTTTTAGTCGATAGCGAAAGTACACTAAGTTATAAAGCTCTTACTAAATAGTTTGAGCTTTTAGTCACTTTCCCACATTTGAATTATTAACCCAACCAACCCTACAACAACAGCAGATATAATTAAAATATTACCTATGTGTGCTATTCTCAACCCGACAATTGCAAGAAAGTAGCATATAATAGCAGATACAAGTAACGTACCCGCAATTTTGTAAGCGATAACAGAATCTTTCATATAACCTAATTAATAAATATTGCCAAAAAATTAGCTATTAGTCTTTATGATATTAATTAAGGGTAGAGCTAATATATATTTTTTTATCAAATACATTGACTATCTTTGTTTTATGACAAAAAAACAGGACAAAAAGCCAGTCCAAGAGGACAGCTTAAAAATAAAGGGCACATTAGATGACGTTCTAAAAGTGTCTGTTCCTAAACCTAAAGAGGACAAGGACAAAAAATAGTTCATTGACTGCAATAGTTTAATTATACCTTGGATGGTAGGCAGGATGCCCAATCTCGAATTGCCGAATCGGTGGCAAGGGAAAGACGGTTAAATGAATTGCGTACTTCATGTTAAAAAAAACGAGTTTTTTCGTTTATTAGATTTTCTTTAAATACTTGTGGTAAATTGTATATAGATGCCCATGATAACAAATATTTAGACGTTTTCAAACGTTTACAAATACTTACAAACGAATGTAAACGGGTAATTACCGATTAAAATTTGCCAAGCTTACAATATTTGCCATGTCGAAACATAAGAACTCGATAGTATTAACTGTTTAATCATTAAAATTTAAAACACATGAACACATTAAGAAACAAAGTACAGTTGATTGGTAACTTAGGAAATGACCCAGAAATTATCAATTTAGAAAGTGGCAAAACCTTGGCAAAATTTTCAATCGCCACTAACGAAAGTTATAAAAATGCCCAGGGTGAAAAAGTAACCGATACACAATGGCATAATCTAGTAGCCTGGAACAAGACGGCTGAGATAGTGGAGAAGTATGTTACTAAAGGAAAAGAGATTGCTATAGAAGGGAAGTTAACTACACGAATGTGGGAAGGTAAAGATGGCATGAAACGTTACACCACAGAAGTGGTTGTTAATGAGTTGTTAATGTTAGGTAAATAATGATATTTAAGGTGAAGAGTATTAAAATGATTATTTTTCAACCTTTTTAGTATTGCGTTTAACATGTTCGTATTGATTAGTGCAGAATGTTTAGAAACATTCTGCACTAATCATATTTTAGTAAAAGCAAGATTTTCTTTTGCCTTAATCGACTTGCACAACAATTAATTATAAGCGTTGTCATGTGCTATCATTTAATTTCTCTTTAGTTTGAAAGTCTAAATGAAATAATATAATATGTCGAATAGGTTCTATAGCATCTACACTAACTTAACTTTTGTAAATCGCCATTTCCGTAATGATTTTTGAAGTGTTACAGCAAATTTTAGTATCGAATCCTATTGTAAATGTTTTTTTATTCTATTGAGTAACTAAATGGACTTGATTGATATATCTAGCATACAAATTATGATTATATTTCGTTAACTATAAAGACATTATAAAATATAATGAAATCAATTAAGGATAAGCTCTTAAAGGCTATTGATATTTTAGATATAAAAAGCACTAATTGTGAAATTACCCATAGTAAAGATCTTAATAAATTAATAAACCAGATAAATAAACAACTACCAAAAAGACCTTTGGATTATGATAGTTTGATAAATGACTTTAAGCATCAAATAATACCTTTACTAAACCAAAATACTAGCCCAAACTATGCAGCATATATAACAGGAAGTAGCACTGAGATCGGAGCTATAGCAGAATTCATTAAAGGTTACTATAATCAAAACGGCCTTAAATGGATAAATTCGCCAATTACATCAGAGTTAGAAAAATTGGTGGTTAAATGGATATCTGAGTTTATACTTCTACCGAATTTTAATCACGGTATGTTAACCACAGGTGGATCAATGTCTAATTTATTAGCAATACATTTTTCCTTAGCCAACGCATATCCCAATAGAGAATACAATGGCATTCCAAGCGATAAAATAAAAGTTTATTCCTCAGACCAGACACACTCGAGTGTTGAGAGAGCTATGGTCTTCTTAGGTTTGGGAAGAAACAGTTTAGTAAAAATAAGTACAGACAAAAGCTATAAAGTAAATACTGAAGAATTAGAAAAAAGAATTAAAAGTGATAAAGCATCTGGCTATACTCCACTGATCATTATTGGTAATGCTGGGACAACAAATACTGGTGCCATTGATAATTTATTAGAATTATCGAAGATTTCAAATAAATATAATACCTGGTTTCATATAGATGGAGCCTATGGTCTACCAGCAATACGACTTAAGAAGCTTAGGGCACGTTTTCATGGAGCCTCTTTTGCAGATTCAATTACAGTTAATCCACATAAATGGATGTATGTACCTTTTGAGGCAAGCTGTCTACTATTAAAAAAAATACCTATAGCAATAAATTTCACTCCTGATTATTTAGATGACTTTTCTAGCGAGCAAAGAATGATATCAGATCAAACCATTGAGCTCACAAAAGAATTCAGAGCTTTAAAAATATGGCTTACTTTAAAATACTATGGTGCAGATCAAATTTCTCAATTCATTGAAAATGATATTTTTTTAATTAATTATTTGTCAAAAAAACTAAAGATTTTAGATTTTGTAGAAATCCATCCAGAATCCGAGTTATCTATATTATGCTTTAGGTTTATCTCAGAAAATTTAAACGAAACTCAAACTGAGAGATTAAACATTTTATCCTTAAAACTTATAAAAGAGAATAGGTCTATATTTTTTACAGGAACTAGATTAAATAACAAAGTTTATATGAGAATATTCTTTGGCAATCCTAATCGCAAAAAAAAGGATGTAAAATTTATGCTTAAAAAAATAATAGAGGTTTACAACCATTCTATTAAGCAAATTTAGTGTCTTGAACAACCTTTATAATTTCTACGTTTTTTCTAGTAGCAATAAAAAACATAAAATAAAAAATACTTTTACATAGTGAATAACAAGATGCAATATATAATTAACAATAAATTCATTATTGATTTTTCAACTAATGAACTAAAAGATATGGCCAATAAAAAATCTGACATTATAAAGATTGAAGACAGGGTGGCCAAGGTTTTGGAAATTTTAATTAAGAAAAGTCCAAATCTAGTCACAAGGAAAGAGCTAATTGAAAAAGTCTGGCAGAATTATGGAGGTGCAGATGATGCATTAAACCAAGCAATTTCTAACTTAAGAAAGTTGTTAAATGATGATGATAAAAATAATCGCGAAATAGAAACAGTTGTAAAAAAAGGTTATAGATATAAAGCTACTATAGAACAATACGATTTGAAGCAAAATAATAAAGGAAAAAGCAAAGGGCTAACGACAATAATCCTACTAATTATTTTGTCAATAATAATATTGTTTACAATTATTGTGCTCTCTGAAAATACTTCAATTGCACCTGTGGCACCAAAATAAACATTAAGTAAATTAAATTTCTAATTAAAATGAGAGTATTTTATTTCTTACTATTCACTATCACAATATCGTATTCCCAGGGTATTGAAGGAAGATACGATGGAGCAGTAAATAGAGAAGGTTCCATACAAGTTGTAAGTTTTAATTTTTTTCTAGATAGCGGCAATCAAAAAGCTACTTATGAAATTCCTGAATGCGGACTATACGATGTACCTGTTGAAAATATTTCTATTGACAATGAAGATATCTCTTTCAAATTTTATTATGGGGATTTTGATGCCAAACTAAAAGACAATAATAAATCCATATTGGGATTAAGTGTCAAATGGAATCCGAAAATTAAAATTCATTTAAAAAAAGCCACACCAATCAAAAAAACCTATTTATCAGAATCCATAAAATTCAAGAATGAGGATATTGAGCTTTGTGGCACATTATATATACCTGATAGTAAAAAACATCCAAACCCAAAATATGTCGTTTTAGTTCATGGATCTGGTAATCAAGATAGAAATACATACTATTATATTTCTTTTGCTCACAAATTGGCAGACAATGGTATAGGTGTCCTTTTTTACGACAAACGTGGCACAGGTAAGTCTAAAGGAGTACTTGCGGGTGCTTCACTTAGCATTTTAGCTAAAGATGCCAATTCTGCTTTAAGTTATCTAAAAACGAGAAAAGATTTAAACATAGAGCGAATAGGATTATTAGGAACATCTCAAGGTGGCTGGATATCTACCATTGCGCAATCTGAGAAAGAGCTAGCAGATTTTTTAATCTTAAATGTAGGGCCAGCCGTTTCTGTTTACGAACAAGATTTGCATAGAATTAAATATAGTATGAAAATTGATGAATGGAAGCAAAAATCAATAGATTCTGCTTTAGCATACGCAAGGACTTATTTTAATTATGCAGAAAAACCAACTAAAAAAAATTGGAAAATCTTAACAAGACAAATTACAAATGTTCAAAATAAAAATTGGAAAGGCTATATTAAAATCCCTAAATCTCCTGAGAGCATGAATTGGTTTATATCTAATAATTATAATCCAAAAAATGACTTAGAGAATTTACAGATTCCTGTCTTAAGTATATTAGGTGAAATTGACCCATTAGTACCACCAAAAGAAAATGAGGCTAATATGAAAAGCTATTTAAAAAAGGCAAATGTAAATTACAAAGTAGTCGTTATCCCAGATTCTCCTCATGATATGATAACATATGCTAAATTCATAGGGGAAGACTGGCAATGGCCAAACAGCTATTGGAAATGGAAAAAACAAGATTCAAAATTTATGGATGTAATAGTAGATTTTTTGAAGCATATTTAATTAAAATGACTTTTTTGATTTTCTACTCAAATAAATGCATATGAAATTTATCTTAACGTCTTTTTTGTTGGTTTTGATAACTTGCAACCTGTTTTGTCAGCAAACAAAAAATTCTTCGAGAAGCAAAACCTCATTGTACCACACCATAGATTCCTTGTTGGCAAACGGTTATCAAAGTGATATGTATCCTGGTGCAAGTGCAGTGGTTTTTCAAAATGATTCATTGTTGTATTTCAATTATGGTAGAGCTAACATAGAAAAAGATATCTCTGTTTCTGAGAATACTTTGTTTCAACTGGGGTCTATAGGTAAGATTTTAACAGTAATAGCTGTATTACAACAAGTAGATTTAGGAGTTCTAGATCTCGATGCTGATATTTCAGAATATATAGATTTTAAAACGTTAACTAATAAAAAGGGAATTATCTCATTGCGCTGCTTGTTAACTCATACTTGTAGCTTCAATGATGTTAATATTGGGTATATGTCAAAAAACTCTAAAGATGTATTAAGTCTTCAGAAATTCGTCATAGACTATTATCCAGATATTTTTCAGCCTGTTGGTACAGAAATCATTTATTCAAATTATTCATATGCGCTTGCGGGCTTTATTATTGAAAAAACCACAGGGATAAACTTTAAAAGGTATATCAAAGATTCTATATTTAAGCCACTTGGTATGTCAAATTCATCTTTAGATTTTCCAGATAACTATAGTGAAATATCTAATTATGCTATTCCCTACAATAAGTTAGACGATAAGTTTAAGCCAACCACAATATTTCCAAGGCATGCGATACCAGCAGGAAGTTTAGTGTCTAATTCTCTAGATATGGGGAAATTTATTAGAGCTTTATTTAAGCAAGACGTTACTTTATTGAATTCAAGTTCATGGGATTTGTTGTACAGTCAGCAATTTACAAATCATAAGATACTTAATGGATATTCTTTGGGCATGGAACAGCAAAACATCAATGGAAATGAGTCTTGGGCTAAAGGTGGTATGTTACCAGGTATGTTATCTGGTATATTAATTAAATCCAATGATTTTGCAGTATTCCTTGTTGAGAATACGAATAGCGATGAGTTTGGTGAGTATTTTTTTAAATCTTTATTTGATATTCATTATCAAAATAACTCTCAGGTTAAATCGAGTATAAAAAAAACAAACGCAAAAATTTTTTCCGGTAGTTATAGAGATAAACGCTATAATCGTAAAACTATTGAAAAGGCCGCTACACTTTTTACAGGTGAAATACAGTTATACGTAAATGCAACGAAGGACTCGCTAAGTTTATTTCACAATGACAATTGGCATGATTATGCTCAAGTCCACGATGGTATTTTTCAATGTGCTGATATACCGGAATCGTATTTAGTGTTTAAGAAAGATAACTCTGGAAACTTATCTATGTACAGAAGTGTTAATATTAATGGACTTTCTGTACCAACAAGTTATGAGAAATTGGGGCCATTTAACAATTCAAGTTTTTTTAATGAGCAATACCCAATTAATGTAATGGTAATCATCTCCGGATTTTTATTTTCATTACTGGCATTTGTATTTAAGTTATTAAGACTGAAGAAAAAGAACTTTTTATTAAAATATAAACTTCCAAATTATATATACATTATAATTATTGTAATTTCTTCGAGTATCATTTTCCATTCTATTAAAGGTGTCTACTATCTTTTTCAGTATAGATCAGAGTTTTTATTTGGTGTACCAAAAACATTTGCTGTAGCTACAACATTTGCTTATTTACTCATACCTCTAATGCTATTATATTTTGGTGTTTTAATGAAAATATATAAAAATAAAACAGGAACATTCTGTACTAGAATTTTCCTTGCGGTTTATGGAACATCAATTATTTGTCACCTCGCATTTTTAAAGTATTGGAATTTTGTATAATAAACTCATATAACGTGTAACCCAAACCCACTGGCATAATCTAGTAGCCTGGAACAAGACGGCTGAGATAGTAGAGAAGTATGTTACTAAAGGAAAAGAGATTGCTATAGAGGGTAAACTGGTCACACGCTCTTGGGAAGATAAGGATGGTATTAAGCGTTACACAACCGAAGTGGTTTGCTGCGAACTTTTAATATTGGGCAAATAAACCAACATAGATATAATTGGCTCTAAAATACAGAATCGTATTTTAGAGCCAATTATATAGAATTTTATTTTGGGTCTACTCAACAATCAAGGTATATTGAGGTGTCGGATTCATAGGGCAGAAGTAGACATATTCGCCTTTAGCCAATGTCGTTACATTAGATTTTTCCTTTGAGTTATTATCTACAGCTTTTGTTACATATGCTGTTTTAATATGTGCATCTGGGTTAGATTTTGGTGCCAGGACAAATCCTACCTGATGCCCTACATTGTTGTTAGCAATTTCAAAGATGTAATTGCCTTCTTTTAAAGTGATTTCCTTTTGAGTGAACTCGCCTTTAGTCTGCTCTAAAGAAACAATGGTTGTTTTTGTGTCTTTCATCATAGCATCCTTTTTCATGCTATCTTGGGCATTACCGGTTAACGTGAAGGATAATGCGATCACCAATATTGAAATGATTCTTTTCATGATTTTAAAATTTATGGTTTGTTAATTATTATTATACAGTTTCTAATTCTAAGGGTTGCGCTATTGGGAAATCAACAGGAACTCGTGTTGTACTATGTATATAGTTAGATATGGTTTTGTCTCCTACTAAAGAAATAGTATCAATTAAATTGCCTTTGGTATAACCAGCGTTGAAGAAATTGTCTAAAACAGCTTGGTCGGTCTTTCCTCTATTTTCAGTAATGTTTTTAGCCAATTTTGCTAAAGCATCTAATTTGGTGTTCACTGAAGAGTACCCAGCTCTTAACTCCAAGATTTGTTCATCTGTAAAGCCATTGATTTTTCCTATTGCAGTATGTGCTGACAAACAATAGATACAGTGGTTTACTTCACTCACGGCTAGGTTCACCACCTCTTTTTCCTTAGCGGATAATGATGTTTTGGCATTGGCAAAGTTTAAGTAGTTTTCTAATGCGGTATCACTATGTGCATATGTTGCATATAAGTTTGGCACAAAACCTAAACCTTTGTTTAGATTATCGAAAATGGCTTGGTTGTTAGCACTTACTTTTTCTCTTGTTGGTACATTAAATGTGTTCATAATTTTTAGTTTTTATTCTGAATTTGATTTCAGAGTTTTGTTATTGTTTATTTGAATTACCGAAATGGATTCAGCATGAATTTTGTTGGTACAAAGTTGCGACCGATTGGAGTTCTATAAAATGATTATAATTCCCTAAGACTTGTCATTTTTTCCTTTTAACCGATATGAGGTTTTTCAGCATCGCAATAATAATCGTGAATATGCTTATGCTCACAATGCGTTTTCGGAATAATCGTATTTATGATACGTTTTGGACTACTTCTAAATATTTCAATAAGATTGAATATCGATTTGTTTTTTAATGTCATCTTTAATTGTTTTAGTATTACAGTGCAAAGATGGCGCGGAAGTAGATGCCGTAAAATGAAGAAATTACCCTAAGGCTTGTCAATTTTTCCTAACCGAGTGATTTTATTCCTTTTTTAAACTCAGAAGGTGACTGCGACGTATATTTTTTGAATAATCGGCTGAGGTGAGAAGCATCATCAAAACCGACTTCGTATGCAATCTCCTTAGCAGTTTTGTCTGTATAGGTTAAAAGCCGCTTAGCTTCTAGTACAATACGCTGATGGATGATTTGTAGTGGACTTCTGTTAAGCTTAGCAAAATTATTGGATAGGGTTTTAGGCGATTTAAACAATTGATCTGCGTAAAAGGAAACGCTATGTTCTTTTTTAAAATGTTGTTCCACCAAAAAATTGAAAGACCTCAATAAATCTACTTTAGAGCTTTTAGGTGTTTCAGCAACACCTTCTTTGGCTTTTAAAAGTCGTGTGCTTTTAATGATAAACCTAGCCATTAACATACGAAGCATTTCTGCTTGGATATTGTCTTGGGTTTCTAGTTCATCTATAAATACTTCGTGAAGGGTTTTAAACTTTTGTTGTTCTTTAGTATCGAGGTGTATTATGGGAATATTGGTATTTCCAAACAATAAAATACCAACACAACTTACTTCTTGATCATGGTCTTTAATACAGTAAAACTCTCTGTTAAATTGATAAACGATTGCATCTTCACCCTTTATATATTGCAAATATTGAATGGGAGTTAAAGCCAAGATACTATTAGGCTGTAGCGTTAAAGGAACACTGTCAATTATAAGTTCTATGGGTTCGGAACTCGACCAGATAAATGTGTAAAACTCGACCTGTTGAGGTTTTAAAAAAGATTTTAAATCCGTATCGTAACCAATTTTAAAAAGGGCATCAGTAGAAAATTCCTTGAAAGTGCGTGTCATGTTCAACTTAGTCTAGTTACTAAGGTAAACATTACAAATAACCTGAAAATATTAAGCTACTTTTTTTAGAAGATCAAAACATGGGCATTTCTTGCAGCGTTTATGTTCGGCCTTTTTATACTTCTTACAGCATTTAGACTTTACCTTACCTAAAGCATCAAAGCCAGAAGTTTTGAGAACTTTTATACGTTCTTTTTTAAGCTTTTTATCTTTCTTTTTTTTGCCCATCGTTTTTTAAACAATGTCGCAAAAATAATTATTTTTATTTATTCTAAATAAAATTTAACATTTAGATAAGTCCAGAAAATGAAAAAACCGGTAAATCTATTTTGAAAATACCGGTTTTTAGTTGTCTAGCTTTTAAGGATTTTTATTCGGCAGGTGTATCTGCTGCAGAACTTACCGTGAGTTGTTGTATATCGCGATCAAATAAATACAATCCGCCTTTATCGTCACCAATCATATTTACCTTGTCTAAGATGGTTCTTGCAACGGCTTCTTCTTCGATTTGCTCAGCAACATACCATTGTAAGAAATTGTGCGATGCGTAATCTTTTTCTTGTAGCGAAATGTGTACCAATTCATTAATGCTTTCGGAAACAAAAATTTCGTGCGCTAAAAGTTTTTCAAACATTTCCTTGAAAGAATTAAAGGTTACGTTTGGTGCATTAAGTTCAGATATATGTGCATGTCCACCACGTTCGTTTACAAACTTTACCAACTTTAACATATGTTCGCGCTCCTCATCAGATTGGTCGTACATAAAGTTAGAAATACCTTCTAAGCCTTTTACTTCTGCCCAGACGGCCATTGCTAAATAGGCCTGAGAAGATTCAGCTTCTATTCGTATTTGTTTGTTTAATGCAGCTTCAATTGTTTTTGATAACATAATATATCTAAATTTTTATCAAAGATAATAAGTAATTACTTCATTTTTAGGACGCTTTAACATGGTATTAAAATTTAACCATTAATTCATATTTAATCTAAGTTAGCTTTAGTATTTTTAAGCTTAAATTTTATGAAATGTCCACAAAGCCTAAATTAAAAAGATTCAACACTGAAGTTCTTCAAAAATACCAAATCTATAATGGGATTTTTATGAACCTACCTTTCGATACTATATCCAAGACCGTAGCACTATTGCCACTATTTTTTGAAACCTGTAAATATGGGTTCCAAGCTGGTAATAATCCTACTGAAATAGTAGATACATTCTTTAAGAAATACCAAGCAAGGCGCTCGCCCCAAAGTCAAATTAATTTGTTATTTCGTTTCATTCAGTATATAGAACGTCAAGTAGTTTTATTCGATGCTGTTGAAGATGCTTCCTTTTCTACGGTTAATAATATGGACGGAATAGGCTCTTTGAGAAGCTTAAAGGAAAATGCCCAAGCCGAAAATAAAAAAGAGTTACTTCAAGAATATCTCGAGCATTTTAAAGTTAGAATAGTACTCACTGCGCACCCAACGCAGTTTTATCCTGGCGCAGTACTCGGTATAATTACAGATTTGGCTGAAGCGGTAAAAGTCGATAATCTACAAGAAATCAACAGTTTACTTGCCCAGTTGGGGAAGACACCATTTTTTAAGGACAGAAAGCCTACACCTTATGACGAAGCAATAAACTTGGTATGGTATCTAAAGAATGTGTTCTATCATTCGTTTGGTAACATTTACGATTACGCTCAGCAAAATATTTTCGATGATCGCGAAATAGAAAACCCAATACTTAATATCGGATTTTGGCCTGGTGGTGACCGTGATGGTAATCCCTTTGTAACACCAGAAATTACAAGTAGTGTAGCAAAAAAGCTCAAGGAATCCATTGTAAAAAAGTACATTAAGGATGTTAAATATCTTCGTAGACGTTTAACATTTAAAGGGATTAGAGAACGCATTATAGATCTAAACCATAGATTACACAACATTTTATTAAAAGTGGACAACCAACTACCATTAGAAGAATTTATTCAAGAATTAAAAACTATTAGGACGCTTCTTATTGCAAATCATCAATCGCTTTACGTGGATAAGGTAACGAGCTTAATTAATAAAACGACTTTGTTTGGCTATCATTTTGCGAGTTTAGATATAAGACAAGACAGTCGTGTACACGATGCTATGTTTAGAGCTTTGGTAGGAGAACTGATAGCAAATGGTAGCGACCTATTTCCAGAAAATTTCTTTGATCTAAACTTAGAGGCACAACTTCAGTATTTATCCGAAGTTAAAGGGCCGATAAGTGATATTGAACTTAAAGATGAATTGGCTATAGATATTGTAAACACTATAAAGGTGATGAAATCCATACAAGACGAAAATGGTGAAATTGCTTGTAACCGCTACATTATAAGCAATAACCAAACGACATTAAACGTGCTACAGTTGTTTGCTATGCTTAGGGTTGTAGCATTTCATGATGGTCTTACGGCCGATGTCGTACCCTTATTTGAAACGGTTCCAGACTTGGAGAATGCTCCACAAGTGATGGAAGACTTATACACCAACTCAAATTATCGAGACCATCTTAAAGCGCGAGGTAATAGACAAACCATTATGTTAGGCTTTAGTGACGGTACAAAAGATGGCGGTTACCTTATGGCCAATTGGGCGATTTTTAAAGCAAAAGAGGCTCTAACAACATTATCAAGACAATATGATATTGATGTCATATTCTTTGATGGACGTGGTGGCCCACCAGCACGTGGTGGTGGAAAAACGCATCAATTTTACTCTTCTTTAGGGCCAACTATTGAAGACAAGGAAATTCAACTGACCATTCAAGGACAAACCATAAGCTCTAATTTTGGAACGTTGGATTCCTCACAATATAATATGGAACAACTTATAAGTTCTGGGATTTCTAACCGCTTAAATTACAAGAATAAAGAAATGTCTGCTGAAAACAAGGTGGTTATGAATCATTTGGCAGACTTGAGTTATCAAGCTTATGTAGATTTTAAAAAGCATCCTAAGTTTCTGAGCTATCTTCAAAATATGAGTACGCTTAAGTATTATGCCAAAACGAATATTGGCAGTCGTCCATCTAAAAGAGGAAAATCTACAGAGTTGGTGTTTTCAGATTTAAGAGCAATTCCGTTTGTTGGCAGTTGGACGCAACTGAAACAAAACGTACCTGGCTTTTTCGGTGTAGGTACGGCACTTAAAGTTTACGAAGATAACGGTGAGTTTGAAAAGGTTCAAAAGCTGTATAACGAATCGAAATTTTTTAACGCATTGATTAGCAATAGTATGATGTCCCTAACCAAATCGTTCTTTGATTTAACTAAGTATATGTCCGAAGATGAAGACTATGGTGATTTTTGGAATCTTATTTTTGAAGAGTATAAAACTTCCAAGCGCTTAATTTTAAAGCTATCGGGTTTTGAAACCTTAATGGAAAACGAACCCGTAGGAAAAGCATCTATAGAGGTAAGAGAATCTATTGTATTGCCACTGTTAACAATTCAGCAATATGCGTTGAGAAAAATACAAGAGCTAGAAAAAGCCGAAATTAAAGATGAAGCACAGCTCGAAATATTTTCAAAAATGGTAACACGTGCTATGTTTGGTAATATTAACGCAAGTCGTAATTCGGCATAACCCTCTGTTTAAAAAGGGATGCAACACTTTACTACATTAAAAGACTATTGCCTAGGTATTGGAATATCCGAACCTAAATGGCAACATTTTGATGTACGTATGTTTCAAGATAACATGAAAACGGTTAGGCACAAAATGCCAACTTTTAAGCACGAGTTCTATGCCATTGCATTAAAACTTGATGGTAGTGGTTATGCAAAAACAGGTAATTTCTCTACCAAAAACTTAAAGGCAACCGTATTCTTTAATTCGCCATATCAAATTTTACAGTGGGATATTGCACCAGATTGGGAGGGGTTTTACATCATTTTTTCTGAAGAGTTTTACCGTAGCGAAAATAAAAACAAAAAGATTAGTATAGATTTTCCATTTCTACTTATTGATAATACAATTCCATTGGAATTGGATAAACAGGATGTAGAAACCTTTGTAAAGACGTTTGAATCTATTATTGCAGAGCACAGAGCAAATCATTCGGATGCTCAACAGGTTGTTTACCACCACACACAGATTTTATTGCACAAAGTAGCACGCTTATTTCAGCAGAAGGTTACCAAGACTGAACAGACTTTTCAACAACGCGACAACGACGTTGCCTTAGTAAGTCGCTTTAAAAATTTAATAGAGATAAGTTTTTATCCAGATACGTTTTTTGATAATGCCGAACCTCATAAAGTTCAGTATTATGCTAGTAAATTGGCTATTCATCCTAACCATTTAAATGCTGTTGTAAAACGTATTACAGATTATTCTGCTTCAGAGTTAATCTATAAGCATTTGCTTTCTTTGGCAAAATCAAAACTAAAAAATACGTCAGCTTCAGTAAAAGAAATCGCTTTCCAGTTACATTACAATTACCCAAATCACTTCACTAATTTTTTCAAAAAGCAAACAGAATTAACACCTAACCAGTTTAGAAATCGTTAAGATTTTGATGTCTTACTGAGCACAGTCAAAGTGTTTTATAACTAAAATTTTAAACGGTCTTTGAATTCTGTAGGTCTTGCTTTGAAATCTGTAGTTATATGGCCTTAGTGTGTGTATACTTTTGTATCAAACAAAAACAAAACAGGTATGAAAACTTTAAAAACACTAATGAGTATCGCATTACTTTTCACATTTATAGCAGTGCAATCGCAGAATATTAACTTAAAAACAGAAACTATGAAAACCATAACTTTTAATTCAGGTGGGTTAAACCTTGCAGGCAATTTGTATTTACCCAAAAACTTTGATGAGTCACAAACTTATCCAGCAGTTGTTGTTGTTGGGGGTTCGTTAACTTCTGTAAAAGAGCAAATGGCCGGTAGTTATGCAAAGCAAATGGCAGAAAACGGTATTATCGCTTTAGCTTTTGATTATAGCCATTTTGGAGAAAGTGAAGGTCAACCCAGACAATATGAAGATCCGGAAAACAAACTCAGAGATTTAAAAAGTGCGGTAAGTTATTTGTTGACTCTACCCTACATAAGTAACGTTGGCGGATTTGGGATATGCACATCAGCAGGAAATATGATGTATTTGGCATCAGAAGACAAACGTCTTAAAGCTACAGCAACTGTTGCAGGATGGTTTCCAGATGAAAAGACATTACCATTATTATATGTAAGTCAAGAAAATATAGACCACTTAATAAATAGTGGGCAAGAGGCAAAAAAGCATTATGCAGAAACGGGTGAGAATACTATTGTTTTAGCCTATAGCAATACTGATAAAACGGCATCGCATTTTGGACCAATGGAATATTACATGGACAATAAGCGCGGTGGTGGAGTAGCCGAATGGAAAAATGAATTTTCATTAATGAGTTGGGAGCCCTGGTTAAGTTTCGATCCGATTGCAAAGGCAGAAAACATTACAACGCCTACCATTATTATACATTCAGATAACAGTGCACTACCAGATAATGCTAAAAAAGTACATGAACAATTGCAAGGTGAAAAAGAATTGGTTTGGTTAGAGGGCAATCACTTTGATTTTTACGATCAAGAAAACAAAGTTGCTGAAGCCAGTGCAAAAGCGATTAATTTCTTCAAAAAGCATTTAAAATAAAGTTTAAGATTAACTAGAATATCTGCCTAAAGGCGTAATCTCAATAAATACTAAAAAAGATGAAAACACAAAACAATAAAACGGTATGGTTTATTACAGGCGCATCCTCGGGATTTGGAAAAGCATTAACTGAATATGCTGTAAGCAAAGGTTATTATGTCGCTGCGACAGCAAGACGTAAAGAGAAATTAGAGGTATTGGCAAGTCAGGCACCAGAACAGATTTTGCCTATAAAAATGGATGTCACCAATCGTAATGAAGTAAAATTAGCTATTGAAAAAACCATTTCAGAATTAGGCCAAATAAATGTATTAATCAATAATGCGGGTTACGGTATCGTAGGTGCATTTGAAGAAACACCAGAGCAAGAACTTCGCAACCAAATGGAAACCAATTTTTTTGGTGCAGTAAATGTTACTCAAGAAGCTTTGCCACATTTACGTAAACAGGGTAAAGGTGCTATAGTAAATATGAGTAGTATGGGTGGAAATATGAGTTTTGGTGGCTTTGGTGCTTATTCAGCAAGTAAATTTGCATTGGAAGGAGCTTCGGAAGCACTGGCGCAAGAAGTTGCACCTTTTGGGATTAAAACCATGATTGTAGAACCTGGGGCGTTCCGCACCGAATTTGCTGGGACAGCATTAAAACATATGCCAAAAATCGAAGCTTATGATGCTATTGTTGGTGGCACAAGAGATTTTGCTAAAGAAATGGACGGTGCACAAGAAGGTAATCCTGCTAAAGCTGCTGAGGCTATTGATATAGCTATAAATGCAGAGCATACACCTTTACGTTTACAGTTGGGTGAAGATTCTATCGAGGCTGTTAAGGCCCATGCAGAAGATTTATTAAATGAGTTAGAAACGTGGAAAGCCATTGGTTTGGATACAAAGTTTTAAGGAATGTTTGACTGTGATACATTTAAAAGAAAATCTCTTGAGCCAAACGAAATGTATTGGCATGTGCATTAACTATGGCTTTTATATTTGGTGAATAACCACCTCCCATACTGCACATAACAGGTATGCTGTTTGTTTTGCATTGCTTTAGTACAAAGCGGTCACGTTCTTTACAACCTTCTAGGGTTAGGCCTAGTTTTCCTAATTTATCGGATGCAATGACATCAACACCACAGAGGTAATAAATAAAATCGGGCTGTTGCTCGTCAATGAGTTTTGGTAATGTATTTTTTAAAATAGAGATATAAATATCATCATTGGTATTGTCTTCCAAAGCAATATCTAAATCACTTTGCTCTTTTTTAAAAGGATAGTTGCTTTTGCCATGCATGGAAAATGTAAAGACGGAGTCGTCATTTTGAAAAATTTCTGCCGTTCCGTTTCCTTGATGAACATCTAAGTCTACAATTAGAATATGTTTTGCCAACCCTCTATTTTGAAGGTAACGTGCACCAATGGCTTGGTCATTTAGCAGGCAGAAAGCTTCACCACGATTGGTATAAGCATGGTGTGTCCCACCAGCAATATTCATGGCAATACCATTATTTAAAGCATATTCACTAGATTTTATTGTGCCATCGGCAATAATTACCTCACGTTCAACCAAGACTTCACTTAGAGGAAAACCTATTTTTCTGGCAGCACGTTGATCTAAAGTAATATTCACTAAATCGTAATAATACTCTGGCTCATGAACAGCCAAAATATGTTTATCGTTTGGTTTGGCAGGTTCAAAAAAATTATTGCCATTGCAGGTACCCTCATAGAGTAGTTGCTGTGGCAGTAATTCGTATTTCTCCATCGGGAAACGATGCCCTTTTGGTAATGGGTGTTTATAAATTTTGTGATAAGCTATTTTAAGCATTTAATTAAAATCCTCGAGATTTAGAGTCTTTTTAGTTGACAAAAAACGACCATCTCCAGTAACTCCTTCAATAAATAGGGTCACATCACTGGTTAAATCGCTTAATTTGAATGTTAGATATCCATTTTCATCAATTTTACAGTTTGGCAACCAATCTATTACACCGAAGCTATAATAAAAATCACTATTGTAACTGCTGTATTTTGGGGTGTAGAACTTTTTAGATTTAGAGAAACTTAATGGAAACTTATAGGCTTTGTAACGCTTTATGGGTTTAGTCGGTTGATCCCCTATTTTTGTGTAAATTCTAATCACGGGAGATATTCCATCTAATAAACCATTGCCCATTCCATAACGATTTATGGCTATGTAGTCTACGGTTCTCATATCAAAATTAATGAGATGATCTGTTTCAGTAAAGCGAACATCGTCTACATAGAAAACAACGCCAGATGAACTAGCACCAAATGATGTAGATTGCGGGATTTGGACAACAAGTTGGCCTAGCTGTTCGTATGCTCTAAATCCTCTACTGATTAGGTAATTAGCTAATGTCAGATTCTTGTAAGGGCTATTTTCATCAAAAACATCTGTTACGTTATAAAAGGCACTATTGGTAAATCCTTGTATTTTCCTTTCTCTATCGGTTTTGGCTTTAATGACCACTTCGTCGAGCACATTTTTGGATAAATTGGGCTTGTCTAGCGTTAGGTATGTGTTTAGGGTAAATTCTGTTATTAAAGGTTCTTTTGGATTTAAGACGTCATAATTATTTCTGAAATCAGGTATCTCGGAAGGTGCATATTGCACATAAACATTAGGCACTTTAAGCTTACCATTGTTACCCAAGGCAGAAATGGTTAAATTTTCGGTTTCAGTTGGGAAAAATCCTTGTTGTATAAAGCTGTTGTTGTCTTTGTCAACACTAGCGACAAAGCCATCATCTTCTCCCATTGAATGTATTAAGAAATTGGAATCTTTGGGATTGTTATTGTTTACTTGTACTACTATACCATCTTCAAATACATGATTTGTTTTCATTTCATTGTTGGTAATGGCATTCCAATCGTAGCTGCTCCAGCCTTGGGTTATAAGTAGATTATCTAATTCGAAGGCTTTTTTTTCATTTGTGTCACTAAAGTAATAGGTGGCATTTTCTATATACCCATTAACATAAGGTTGAAGATACGTTTGCGAAATTATATTATGGTGTCCATTATAGGATTTTGTGCCTTTTGGCAATGCAGAGATGCTAATATTTACATTTTCCAAATTTTTTATCTGTTTGTCAATTCTCATGCTGATATGAACAGAATCTTTAATCTTGCCAATGCTTGGAGTACCCAATCTAGATAATTCCATACCTTGGTAATTAAAAACCATACGTTCTAAAATAGGTTGGTTTTGATCATCAAAAAGTGTAAAAATATTTATACCTCTGTACAGGTTTTTAGGATCAAACTGCACTAATACATCATTGTCCTCGAAATTAACATCCGTTACCTTTATAGATTTACCGTTATGTATAGATAGTTTGTAGGTTTTATTTTTAATGAGATTTAGTGTTTTGTCATTAGTGGACAGCATTAAAAAAACTTCCTTATTTCTAAAGTTGTTCACGGTTATTGAAACGCCTTGGGGTTTAATGGGGCCTAAATTAAAAGTAAAATCCCTATTGGCGTAATTTAGCTTTGCCTTAAAACTGTTGGTCATATCTGGTTTAAGCTCTAGTCTACCTATACCCATGGCGTTGGTCTTAAAATGTGTAATTACATTGTCATTTTTATCGTACACTGTGCCGTTAACATTTGGAACTCCAAAGCCTAATTCATTTTTTATAATGATACCAACATTTGTTTTAATCTGATCTATAAGATGCCCTCCTTCGGGTAAAAACTGAACATCAAGTTCGTTATCAATTCTTCGAGTTTCGTCTCGTGTTTCTTTTTCAGGGTCTATAACCCTAAAACTCTGGATGTAAGCATTTTTCTCATCAAAATTTCGCATCCAGTTAGTGTAGGTCTTAAATGTGTAATAACCTGAGGAGAAAGAACTATCAATATCAAATACATTATTTGCAAATCCATTGGTCACCTTAACTAATTTACTCTTAATAATATTGTCATTACTATCCGTAATGACGCAATATAGATTCTTGGAAGATTTAGATAAACGATGTGTATCCTTTTCTAGTACGTAACTACTGAACCCAAGCATTTCACCTTTAATATAGATGGATTTATTGGCATGTGTATACACGACTTCTCTATATGGATTAGAATAGTCTTCGAAAGCGGTAGCTACATTCTCAAATTTAGCTTCTGTTTGAGCGCTAATAACTGAGCCAGTAAAGATTAAAGTAAGTGCAAGTAATACGTAGAGGTTTTTCATTGCTGGTAATGGTTTATCTTATGAAGATACAACAAAAATTACACCAAATTCACGTAATTAACTAATCTTTAACCCATTAGAAATCTTAGTCATTTCTGCGGTCAACATAGAAGAAGTATCCGGGCTCACAAATACCAGATTGCCACTCTCATTTTCGGTCATTAAAATCATACCTTGACTTTCTACACCACGCAATGCCCTTGATGCCAGATTAACTAAAACGGTAACACGTTTGCCGACCACTTCTTCCGGGGTAAAACTTTCTGCTATACCAGATACGATAGTGCGTGTGTCAATCCCCGTATCTACTTTTAAGACTAATAGTTTTTTGGTTTTTGGCATCTTTTCAGCCTTTAAAATTGTACCAACCCTCAAGTCCAGTTTTGTGAAATCATCAAAGGTAATTTCTTCTTTTTGAGGTTCTACAGTTTTTTTTGCAGCCGCATTGGCCTTTTTGCTGGCTTCGAGTTTATCTAGTTGTTTTTGTATTTCTATATCTTCAATTTTAGAGAATAGGAGCTCAGGTTTTCCCTTTTGGATTGAATGGTTAGCCGGTAGTAAAACTGCTTTGTTTGAAACATTGTCCCATTCTAATTCTGAGTCAAGTTCAGCATAACATAGAATTTGTTTTAACTTTTTTGACGTAAAAGGCAAAAAAGGTTCGCATAGAACGGCTAGGGCAGATGCTATTTGCAATGCAATAAACATTACGGTTTTAGTGCGCTCTTCGTCAGTTTTAATAGTTTTCCAAGGCTCTTCGTCTGCTAAGTATTTGTTGCCTAAACGCGCTAAATTCATCAATTCTTGGCTTCCTTCTCTAAAACGGTAACGCTCAATAGAACTTGCAATCACATCTGGATATGCTCTTAGTGCAGCTAGAGTATCTTCATCAATCTTTTTAAATACTGATGGTTGTGGGACTACTCCATCATAATACTTGTTGGTTAACACCGTAACACGATTTATAAAGTTTCCAAATATGGCAACTAACTCATTATTGTTTCTCGCTTGAAAATCTTTCCAAGTAAAATCATTATCCTTAGTTTCTGGGGCGTTGGCAGTTAAAGCATAACGCAACACATCTTGCTGATTAGGAAAGTCCTCTAAATAATCTGGTAGCCAAACTGCCCAATTTTTTGAGGTTGATAGTTTATTGCCCTCTAGATTTAAAAACTCATTAGCTGGTACATTTTCTGGTAAGATATAGGAGCCTTCAGCTTTTAGCATACAAGGAAAAATAATACAATGAAATACAATATTGTCCTTACCAATAAAGTGTACCAAAGTCGTATTATCGTCTTTCCAATAGTCTTCCCAATTTTTACCGTGGCGTTCTGCCCATTCCTTTGTTGCTGAAATATAACCTATTGGCGCATCAAACCATACGTAGAGCACTTTGCCCTCTCCACCTTCTACGGGAACGGGAATTCCCCAATCTAAATCACGCGTTACGGCTCTAGGTCGTAATCCGTCATCCACCCAAGACTTCACCTGCCCATACACATTAGGTTTCCAGTCTTTTTTATGGCCTTTAAGTATCCAATCCGTTAAAAAGGTTTCGTATTTATTTAAAGGTAAAAACCAATGTTTGGTTTCCTTTAACGAGGGCTTGTTTCCTGTAATGGCAGATTTTGGATTAATTAAATCTGTAGCATTGAGGCTACTTCCACAGTTTTCGCATTGGTCGCCATAAGCTTCTTCATAACCACATTTTGGGCAAGTGCCCACAACAAATCTGTCTGCTAAAAACTGGTTGGCTTCGGCATCGTAAAGTTGCTCAGAAGTTTCCTCTACAAATTCGTTTTTTTCATATAAGGTTTTAAAAAATTCTGAAGCCGTATCATGATGAATCTTCGCTGAGGTGCGCGAGTAATTATCAAAAGAAATACCAAAATCTTCAAATGAAGTTTTAATTATGGCGTGGTATTTATCTACAATATCTTGAGGTGTTACCCCTTCTTTTTTTGCTTTAATGGTAATTGGCACTCCATGCTCATCACTACCGCAAATAAAGGCAACATCATTACCAGTTAGTCTTAAGTATCTTGAATATATATCAGCAGGAACATACACACCAGCCAAGTGACCAATATGTATTGGTCCATTGGTGTAAGGTAATGCTGCTGTAATGGTATATCTTTTTGACATAATTTCAATATTGTGAAAGCCACAAAAGTACATAATATAAAGGCGAGTAAGAAAAAAAATGTACATTTACAAAAAGCAGTTTTTATGATTTTGAGACAAGTTATCATAGTATCTTTTTTTGCCATTGTTTTGGTTTTTAACGAAGCGATATATGCTCAAAATGAAACTGATAATTCCATAGAGATGACATCAGAATTAATAAGACCCCCATATCTAAAAGCGGGGGATACAGTTGCTATTGTAGCGCCTTCGGGAATTTTAAAAAATCGAGAACGCGAAGTGCAACAGGCTTTCGATTTATTAAAAAGTTGGGGATTGCATGTAGTTATAGGTAAGCATGTATTTAGTAAAGCCAATCATTTTGCCGGTACTGATGATGAACGCTGTGAGGATTTACAAAAAGCTATGGATGATTCAAAAATAAGTGCTATATGGTGTGCCAGAGGCGGTTACGGAACCGTGCGTATTTTAGATAAGTTAGATTATACCAAGTTTAAGAAAAACCCTAAGTGGATTATAGGCTATAGTGATATAACTGCATTGCATAATCAATTGCACAACAATGGCTTTATGTCTATACATGCATTAATGTGTGTAAGTCTTACTAAAGATTTGAGCGAGATTGCATATACTATTGAAACGTTTAAAATGGCTTTATTTGGTAACCCGACCAACTTTGATTTAGAGCCTACCCAATATAATAGAATAGGTGAGGCTTCTGGTGAATTAGTTGGTGGAAACCTTACGATGTTACATACTATGTTGGGCTCTAAAGAGAGTATAGATACGTCTGGAAAGATTTTGTTTATAGAGGAAATAGGTGAATACAAATATCACATAGACCGTATGTTGCAAAGTATGAAACGTGCTGGCTATTTTGACAATTTACAAGGACTTATTGTCGGCGATATGTCTAGGTTAAGGAAAAATACAACGCTTTGGGGAACTTCTGTAGAACAATTGATTTTAGATGCTCTAGCGGATTACGATTTTCCAATCGCATTTGGTATGCCAGCTGGGCACGAAAAGAAAAATTTGGCTATGACTTTAGGTATGACCGTTGAGCTGCAGGTTGAAAGCGATAAGACTTTGATTAGTTTTAAAAAATGATGAAAAATGGGTTTTTACGATCTTAAGTAAAGAAGAACGAAATTAAATTGTTGAGAGAATTAACCGAGAAATAGACCAAGACTTATCTGAAGCTAAAAAACAAGGGAAAGGCACTAGATAATTGTAGACATCCATGACCGTTACAAAAAGTTTGCAACCTTATCGCAAGATGAAGCTATTGCTTTTATCGATGTTAATCATAAGCTTCATTAATCTCCTCTAAAATTTCACTTGATAATTCATTTCCATTTCTGTCAATAGAAACAAACCAAACATTGGTTGTACATATTCTATTAAAAACATCCGAGTTTGAAGAGCATTTCTGAATAGTCCCTTTAATTAAATATCCTTTATCTGTTATCTCAGCAGTATAACCATATTCATTATAAAAATCTCCATAAGAGTTTTGCCAAATTTTATTTCCTTGCTTATCTGTTTTAATTACAAAGATATCATAGTTACCCTTGCCATAAGAACTTGTGGAACCAACGATAAGATATCCATCATTTGTTGCTAATATAGAACTTGCCTTATCGTAGCTTTTACCACCAAATTGTTTTGACCAAATTTCGTTACCATTAGGATAATTTTTTGTCAATAGGATTTGAGATGAATTTCCGTCTCCTGAACCAATTGTTGTTACGTTAATAGATCCGTTGTTCGTTTCAATTTTTGGTTGAAATTTTAAGTTCGTTTTTTTGATGAATTTATTGTTTAACACTCGGTTAGTAGTTAAAAGAATACCAGTAACTCTGTTAAATTGATCGCGCTCGATTTTTAATATATAGTCAAAAACTAAAAGCTCATTTCTGTTTAATACTTCTAGATCCTGAGCTTCATCCCAGCCATGTAAAGAAATAGATAACTTCTCGCTTTTATAATTTATAGAAAATTCAACATCTAATTCTCTACTATAATATTGACCAACATAACTCTCTAAATCCGCAAGTGTTACATCCTGCTTAGGGATTTTACTATAAACTCTTAGTTTACCAGATGGATAGAATAAGATTAATTCGTTTTTATAAAATCCTATCTTAATTTTAGAGTCATATGATATACTGTATAGGTTTTGTTCTTCTTTTTTAAGTTCTATTGGGTTATTATTACCATTTCTCCATGTTATTTTTTTGGCTTTCTCTTCAATACGAATCAAATAATTTCCGGGTGAAAGGTATTGCCCCAAAATTTCAGGTGTAGCAATGTCATTAGAGACTTCTTTCAAACGCTTATTGTAAGCAATAACTGCTTCTTTTTTTGGTAGAAAAAGCTTTGCAATTTCATCAGCAATACCTCCACTCCAAATCCTACTATTGTTACTCATCACAAAAACGGATAATTTCTCTTCTGGAAAGCGAATGGTTTGGGAATGGTAAGAGCCTGTTCCTCCAGAATGATGTACGGACCTAAAGTTTAATCTATCTCCTAATTCTAACCCAAATCCATAAGTTGTAATCTCGCTATTAGGTATTGGCTGCTGGCTTTCAATGAGCAGTCTATTATTATTAAATTTTGCATTTTGTACAGCCTGCTCAAAAATTAACTGATCTTTTAAAGTTGTAAACAAAAACCCATCTCCATAAAGATTTGTTATCATAGGATATTGTTGCCAAACACCATCTCCCCAATCAGAATATGGTAAAGCTTGATTTGTAATAACGGCCATATAGTTTTTGAGAAAAGTAGTGTTATCCATACCAAGATTTTTAAAGAATTTTTCAGAATAGTCATGAAACTTTTCACCTGAAGCAACTTCAATAATACTAGTTAATAACGTATAACCAGAATTACTATACATGTATCTTGAGCCTGGCTTAAATGCTAAATCTTCTTGTTTTTCTAGTAGTTCAATGGCATCATTATTATCTAGGCCTTCTCTTCTCCACCATGGTTCTTGCTGTATGCTCATTAAATCGTAAAAGTCGCGAACACCGCTTGTATGGTTTAGTAGATGTCTAACCTTAATTTTTTCTTTTACATTAGGGTATAGTTTTGGTAAATATTTTCTAATATCGTCTTCTAAGCTTAGCTTTTCTTTTAGTGCAAGGTCTAGCACCATTAATGCTGTAAACTGTTTTGCAGTTGAGGCAATGTTTGAACGCGATTCTTCATTAACTTTAGTACTATGTTGAAGACTCGCTAAACCCTTATAGTTTTCGTAAATAATTTTTCCATCTTTTACAACACCAACAAATAACCCAGGGTCTGTATCAGATAATTTTGAATTAACAATAGAATCAATTTGCTTTACTTGCTTTTGAGCAACTAGTGATACAGAAATAAAAAAAACGAATAAAGAGATTAATTTTTTCATGACTTAGAATTTTAATATGATACAAAAGTCATGGTAAATACAATGCTAAGCGTTTCAAATCTTGATTTGAGACTTATTTTTCTGTTAATCTTTCTAAATAATCTTTAGGTGAAAGTGATGTACTTTTTTTAAAAGCTCTGTTAAATGTAGCTTTACTGTTAAAACCACAATCCAGAGCTATCCCTAGAAGGGTAGATTTAGTTTGTTCTCCTTTGCTCAATTTCTCTTTTAAAGCTTCAATTCTGTAATGGTTTACGAAGTCATTAAAATTCATGTTAAAACCCGAATTAACGACTGAAGAAATCATTTTGGTTGTTGTATTTAATTCTTTAGCTACATCCGAAAGTGTTAGGCGTGGATTTTCAAATATGCGTTTTTCTATCATCAAATTAGAAAGTCGATCTTTCCAGAGTGTAATATCTTTTTCATTATAGTTGGTATTAGCAGTGTTTTTTAAAACAGAAATGTCATCATCAAAAACATTGACCACTTTTAATTTTTCACTAGATAGAGTAATTTGTTTTATAATGTTACTATAGCCAGTAATGGTGATATAATAAAAGATAAAAGAAAAGGCAATGTAATGCCAAAACTGATTTCCAAATTCGCCCCAATCCGGATTAAGTATAAAGAATAACACTCTTAATACTAGAATGCTTAAAAAGGCTATCATAAAATTACGAATCCATTTAAACAATAGCATATCGGCGTAACTTACTTTGTCAAAAAGTAATTTTTTGTAATCAAAATAATAGCGAAGACTTAAGACTAAATAGAAACTCATGGAAACTAAACCAGCAGCTTGGTACCAATTGGCTAAATCCTTATCTCTACCATCTGCATAGAAATAAAATTTATCTAAAATCAGTTTATCAGTAATAAAAACAATTAAGCTATATGTAGCATAAAGTATTGCTGGCGTAAAATGAATATAGTCTTTTCTTAAAAGTCTAAAACCTGTGTTTAATAGGCTTTTTGTGTAAAAATAGACTACTGGTCCAATTAATAATACTTGCATAAATGGTACAAAGAATAAAATCTCTCTAGTTATTTTTTTTGAATACCAATTCGCGTAACCCAACATATAGGGCACTATATACATCGCATACAAAAATAATAATAAGCTTAACCATTTACTTGCTTTATTATTATAGACAAGCCCTTTTCTTAGAAGTAAAAATGAAAATACTATTCCATGAAAAAAGAATATTAACAGCAAAGAGCTTTTTTGACCAAAACTAAAAGGGAAGTCAAATATTGAATTGATAGATTTAAGTATTTAGTTTATAGTCTAAAAGTAATACTAATTTTTCTATTTTAGTGACATGGCACAACACAATGAACTGGGAAAAAAAGGGGAAGCACTAGCTGTAGATTTTTTGATTAAAAATAATTATGATATTCTTGAGCGCAATTATAGATTTGAGAAAGCTGAAGTTGATATCATTGCCAAAAAAAATGATATTCTTGCTATTGTTGAGGTGAAAACCCGTTCTACTATAGATTTTGGAAACCCACAAGATTTTGTAAAACCAAAACAAATAAAAAACTTAGTGAAAGCTGTTGATGCTTATATTGTAGAAAACGATCTAAATATTGAAGTAAGATTCGATATTGTTGCGATTGTGAAAGTAAAAAACGGCTATGATATAGAGCATTTAGAAAATGCATTTTACCATTTCTAGATATATATATTTGTAACTACAATTAAAAGACTGTAAAATAATACGTTAACGACTTTCTCTTTTGTTTTCAGGGCAAGAAATCGCTTCAGCTCAATTTTAACAACACTATAGGATAGGATAATGCTTGTAAAGGTAACTCCTAGTCCCAAGAACCAATACAATGATTCTGGATAAGGTAAGGTTGCACTTGTAATTAAAAAAAGTACCACTAAAACACCTGTAGTTAAGATACGCTTTTCGTTTTTTGCATCTAAATTATTTCTAAGCACAATAGTCCTGATTTTTGATGTAATTAATGTAATGATAGCTGTTAAAAAAACTATGGTAAAAATCATTCTTTTTTAATTTAGTACGGTGATTATAAAAATATATATTCTATTTAAAAAGAAAAAAACTTGAAAGCAATAACTTTAAAATTATCTATAAAAATTCATTTCGTCTATATAATGCCACACATTATCGGATAGCATTGGCCTAACATTCCTTCCGGCTTTAATCTCTTTTCTTATAAACGTAGAAGATAGCTCCATTATTGGCGCAGAAATGTTAAAAATTTTTGGATGATTGCTAAATTGTGTTTCAACATTACCTTTCGATAGTCTTGGATAGACGTAAATGCTATGATTTTCTAAAATGAGTTCATAATTTTTCCATTTATGAAAGCTCTTTAAATTATCCTCTCCCATAATCAATGCAAATTCGTGTTCTGGGAATTTTTCAAAAAGATATGTGAGTGTATCTATAGTGTAGTTGGGTTGTTTTAATCCAAATTCTATATCACTGGGTCTCAGTTTAACGTAATCTTTTGTAGCACGATATACCATCTCTAACCGTTGGTGGTCATCTAACAATGTGCTTTTCTTTTTAAAAGGACTCTGTGGTGTAACTATAAACCAAACCTGATCTAAATCACTGTGTTCAGCCAAATGGTTGGCAATAGTTAAATGCCCAACATGTATGGGGTTAAATGTTCCGAAGTAGAGGCCTATTTTCATGATTACCCATTTACAAATCCAGAAACCAAATCATAAGCATTTTTTAATGCGGTTTCCAAACTTTCATTTACAACGATTTCATCAAAAAGTGGAGCTGTTGCCAATTCTGCCGGTGCTTTTGCCACACGCATACTTATTTTTTCTTCGCTTTCCTCTCCTCGGTCTTTGAGACGCCTTACCAGCTCATTTAAGTCGGGTGGTTTTACAAAAATAGCTAAGGTCTGTTCAGGGAATTTTCGTTTAATACGCAAGCCTCCAGACACATCAATATCAAAAATCACATGCTTTCCTTTTGCCCAGATACGCTCTATTTCGGTTTTTAATGTACCGTAGAAATTATCTCTGTAGACTTCTTCCCATTCTAAGAATTCTTCATTTTTTATCTTGTTTTTAAATTCTTTGAGTGATAGATAATAGTAATCTTTACCATGTACTTCATTACCGCGTTTTTCTCTAGATGTAGCAGAAATTGAGAACTCTAAATTAAGTTCTTCTTGCCTTAATAAATGGCGTACAATAGTTGTTTTTCCCGAACCTGATGGTGCTGAAAATACGATAAGCTTACCTTGTTTCATGTTTAAAATTCCAAATTTAAAACCCCAAATTCCAGTAATTTCTTTTTTAGAATTTAGTGTTTTGAATATTCTGATTTAAGCGTTCTATAGAACGTTTAATAGTTGCTCCTTAATTTTTTCGAGCTCATCTTTCATTTGTACCACAAGTTTCTGCATTGGTGCGTGATTGGATTTAGAACCTATGGTATTGATTTCACGACCAATTTCTTGTGAAATAAAACCGAGTTTTTTCCCGTTAGAATCGTCAGAATTTAAGGTCTTTATAAAATAATCTAAGTGATTGTCCAACCTTACTTTTTCTTCAGTAATGTCAAACTTCTCGATGTAGTAAAGTAATTCTTGCTCAAAGCGATTTTCGTCTACCTTTTCTTTAATGTCAGCAATGCCCTTTTCCAATCGCGCTCTTACACCATTAATACGGTCTGGATCCATTGTAATAACCTTTTCAAGTAATTGTCTTAAAGTAGAAATTCTATCGATAAAATCTTGTTTTAAAATAGCCCCTTCATCTTTTCTGTAAGCTACAATTTTAGAGACAGCTTCATTGATTCCATTGGCAATTTGTGTCCATTCTTCTTCGTCTATATCGTCACGTTCTGTAGTTACGGCATCTGGTAATCGAATGGCCATTTTTAACAATTCGGTAGCATCACCATCTACAACATCCTTAAGTTGTTTTATGTATTGGTTAACTACGGTTTTGTTGATTTTAGAACTCGTATCTTCACCTGTAATCTCTACGTATAGCGAGAAGTCAACTTTTCCTCTAACGAGATGTTTGGAGATAAGTTTTCTGATACCTAGCTCTTTAGCGCGATACATGGAAGGCATCCGGGCATTAACATCCAAGTTCTTGCTGTTCAGTGATTTTAACTCTATAGATATTTTTTTGGTAGGAAGCTGAAGTACAGATTTCCCATAACCAGTCATAGATTGTATCATTAATATGATGCGATTAAAGTTGCGCAAAGGTACAAAAATGAATGGTTAACGCTCTATTTAAATACTTTGAAAAGTATTAAGGCAACATAAGAGACTTTTATAACTTTGTATTTTTTATCTGAAATAAAATTATGTACAAAAAACAATTTGAAATTCGTTGGAGTGATGTTGATGCTAATGGTCATTTAGCAAATTCTGCATATACTAATTTTATGAGTCATGCTAGGATGTCTTTCTTTAGTAATAGAGGATTTTCAATGCCAGAAATACAAAAGTATAATGTTGGTCCTGTGGTGTTTTACGAACATATGTATTATTTTAAGGAGTCGTTTATAGGTGCGCCAATTACTGTCACCATTGAAGTTTCTGGTCTAAGTGATGATGGTATGCTTTTTATGTTTGAGCATAATTTTTACAACGATAAAGGTGATAATCTGGCTTATTGCGAAATGCAAGGCGCATGGATAGATTTAAAATCTAGAAAATTAACCAGTTTACCAAAAGAACTCATGAGTTTAGCACAAAAATTTCCAAAATCTAAAAACTTTAAGGTGTTGACCAAAGCAGATACAAGGAAATATGGGGTAAGACCAAAACCGATGGAAATTTAAACTCTATTTAAATGGCTGATGCTGCTTAAACGATTTTATCTGTACATTCTCAATAAAAGGCTTTAGGATTTGATTGGGTAGATAGCGCTTATGTCTGCAATAACATGTCAGAGTTTCGGGTTGTGCACCAAGTGTACTTTTAATTTCTGAAGCGGTTCTTCCTAGATTTATTTGGTCAGATTGAGTCTCGATACCAAGTCTCACATAATCGTTTAATATTCTTGGATAGATGGAATAGTCTTTGTTTTTTGAGTAATCAATACCTATAAAGTGTGCATCCAAATATGATCTATTTTGCATAGCAGAAAGAAAACCGACGAGCTTGCCTTCTAGAAAGTAACCTTTTACAATGAACTTGTCTTTAAATGTATCTTTAAGATGAATGTAAGTGTCTAGGTTTAAAATTTGAGCATTAAAGTCGGCATTATCAATAGTGTTTTGGTACAACTCTTGAAGCTCATTTCTATAGGTTTTAATGTCATTTTGAGAAAACAGCTTGGCTTCTAAAGCTTCACTTTTTGCATCCGCTCTGTTGGCTTTTACTCTATACTTAGATTTCAAAGCCTTTTTATAATCATCAAACGATTGCCATTCGGGTTTGAGATAGATAAACATATTTGGTTCTACATGCATGGATGCATAGCCAAAAGACTTTAAATGGTCTGTAATATATAGCGATTCCTCTTCAAAATCCTTAACAAAAATTGCGTTGAGCCGCTTACATTTATAGAGATTTCTAACGGTTTTAGCAATCGCTTTAAAAGTTTCAACTTTTGGTTCCCCATCTTTCAAAAACGTACCATATTCTCCACTTAAAAACACATTGCCACAAAACAATACACGAATCTGATTTTTACAGAACATATTATTCACCGCACGTCTAATCTTATCAAACATTTTAATGTTCTTGGTGATTGTTTCAATACCAATAGTAACTAATTGCGTATTTGCAAAAGCAATAGGTTTACCATTTTTTAGAATGAAAATATAATTGAATTCTATGTCTGTATTTGCAATTTCAAAAGCGCTTAAAAACTCTGGGGAATAGTATATATTAGATGTGCAATCCAAACTTTCCCAATAGGTTTTGGGAATATGCTCTACAGTTTTAAATATTTCTGAAGTTAGCGACAAATCAACGAGCCTTTTTTTTAGGTTTAATAGATACAAGGTAAACGCCAGAAAATATCAATACCATAGCAATAATTTTGATAACATCAACAGCATCAACCCCCATAATAATAGCAAATAAACCAGCAATTACAGGTTGCAGATAAATAAATACCCCAACGGTTGAAGCTTTTAATTTACTTAACGCATACGGATTTAAGAGATAGGTTGCAAAAGTAGCGCCGACAATTACAAAGCCTACAGAAAAAGATACGTACGGAGTAAAAGTTTCCCATTTCACTTCTAAAAATTGATTATAACCAAATGGCAGTACCATAAAAAAACCAAATAAAAATAGCCATTTTATGAATGCAAAGGGGTGGTATTTTGCTGTAAGCTGCTTTATAAGAATAATATAGATGCTGTAAGAAATCGCATTAATAAATATAAAAGCATTACCTAAAACAACGTTATCTGCAATTCGGGTAGATTTACCATAGATAGTAAGTACCAATGCGCCACAAAGCGCTAAGACAATGCCAATAACCTTTAATGCTGTAACTTTTTCTTTTAAAATTATTGCGGACAGAATGAGTATAATAACTGGAGTAATCGTTACAATTGCTGAAGCATGTATAGGCGTTGTTAATTCTAGACCTTTTAAGAATAACAACATGTTTATCACAACCCCAAAGACCGCAGCAGCAAATAGCCTTATGTAATCTCTGCGTTTAATTTTTTCTTTAGGCAAAAACAAACTAATAAGCCAAAACAGAACCGCAGCACCACCAACTCTTAAAACTACAAAAGCGAAGGGCTTAACGTAATTTTCGTTCATTACCACCTTGGCGAAAGTGTAGTTGAGTCCATATAATAACTGAACCATGAATAATGCAAAAATGGCAAAGGCTCTACTATTCATGTATAGCTTGTTTTGCTGTTTCTACCGTTTTTTTAGAGTTGCCAATAAAAATCTGATTATTAAAAAGTATTACAGGGCGCTTTAAAAATGTATAATGTTCTAAAATGTAGTTTTTGTAGTCGTCTTCAGTAAGTGATTTATTTTTTAAGTCGAGTTCCTTGTAGAGTCTGGCACGTTTACTAAATAAGCTTTCATAACTATCGGTAAGGTTTCTCATTTCGCTTAGCTGTGCTTCGGTAATAGCTTCTGTCTTTATATCCTGAAACTCAAAATCATTTGGTAAACTAATTTCGTCAATAATTCTCATGCACGTATTGCAAGTGCTTAAATAGTATATTTTTTTCATCTTGATATTCTAATTAATTTTGACATTGCAAAGTAACCTTATTTGAATTGAAAAATAGTTACATTTAAGAAAAATATAATGACATGGAGTACTACTCAATCGCAACAATTTTAATTGTTTTATCAGCTGTTTTTGGATACATAAATGTCCGTTTTTTAAAACTGCCCATTACAATCGGTTTAATGCTGATAACTATTGTTTTTACTGTGGTTTTAGTTGGTGTTGCACAATTTGATGATACTATGTTGTTAAGAGAAAAAGCATTTATAAATAGTATTGATTTTAAAACTGTTCTGCTAGATATAATGCTGAGTTTTTTACTGTTTGCTGGTGCTTTGCATACTAATTTCAATCAGTTAAAAGTACAGAGAGGTCCCATATTGGCTTTTGCAACGTTGGGTGTTTTGGTATCAACTTTTCTAGTCGGAATTATTATGTTTTATGTTTTGCACTGGATAGGAATAGAAGTTACGTTTATAAATTGTTTGTTATTTGGGGCTTTAATCTCACCTACTGATCCAATTGCTGTTTTAGGTATTTTGAAAAAAGCTGGTGCACCCAAAAAACTAGAAACCAAGATTGTTGGCGAGTCACTTTTTAATGATGGTGTTGGTGTTGTTGTATTCTTAACCATTTTTGCGATAGCAGCAAAGCCTGAAGCTGCTATAGCATTTTCTGATATAGCAACATTATTTGGACAAGAGGTCATAGGAGGTGTAGCTTTAGGTCTGTTTTTAGGTTGGATTACATATCGCTTAATGAAATCCATAGACAATTATGAAGTTGAGGTGATATTAACCATTTCTACGGTAATGGGCGGAACCATGCTAGCACATAAGTTTCATTTATCGGCACCATTGGCGATGGTTACAGCTGGTTTAATAGTTGGTAACGATACAGTAAGAAATTCTGCAATGTCTGAAACAACAGAAGCTTATGTTGACAAATTCTGGGAGCTTATAGATGTACTTTTAAATACAATACTGTTTATAATGATTGGAATGGAAATGCTAGTGCTTACTTTAGATGGGAAGTATATTTATGCAGGTTTATTAGCGATTCCTATTATACTAATGTGCCGTTACATGTCGTTATGGTTGCCTATAAAATTTTTCTCCAAACGCTTGGACTTTGTGCCGAAGACCAACTTAATTATGACATGGGGAGGTTTGCGAGGAGGTATTTCAATTGCTTTGGCTTTAAGTCTTACCCAAGACATGCACAGAGAACTGTTTTTGGTCATCACCTATATCGTGGTCATTGTATCTATAGTTGGACAAGGCTTAACCGTAGAGCCAATTATAAAACGATTGACTAGAAAATCAGATTAATTAAATTTAAGTAAAGACGACACTTCGTCAAACGGAATAACAAACTCTGTATAACCTTGGTTGTACGATGCGATTTCGTATACATTATAAAGCAATACAAAACCACCATCACTAAAACCAATATTTTTTGGTAGTTGAAATGCTTTTCCGAAGAAAAAATCTTCCATCTCAAGTTCTTTCTGTTCTTTGCTTAAAGACTTTTCAAAATGTGTTTTGGCTAAGGTTTTAAATGCGTTTATATCTTTAATAAGATCATCTTTAGTTAAGACATCTCCTGTTTTAGCATTAAGATTTAAGAACTTTATCTTATCATTACCGTGAGCTCCTCCCTTAAATTCATAAGTGTTTATGGCTAATGTGATAATATCTTCAGATTGATAGGTTTTTTCGGTTTCAATATAAAGCTCCCACTTTGGTTCTGAAGCATCAGGAAAATCATTTTTAAAGTTGATGTACTCTGAGTTAAAATCTTTCAAAATGGACTCTAAACTTGTTTTTTTCGTAGGATCACTTAACGTAGAAATTATAGCTTCCTCAATTTTAAAATTGATGGTTTTGCTAAGCTCATCATTTCCTGTAGCTTTATCAAAAGTTACAGATACATCAGCTTCGTAAGCATTATCAATTGAGGTGGTTTTAAAAGTTACAGGTTTAAATTCTGATTCGCAGGAATTCAAAATGCATAATAAAACAAAAAAAGACAGTAGACGTTTCAAAGGGTTTTAAAGTTTTAGTTAAACATACTATAAAGGTATTGTATAGAATTGAATACAACGAATTATAAATTAAATTTGTTGTTTTCCCATGATGTTAATTTTTGAACCATTTAATAACCTTACCATATATGAAATTTAACACAAAAACAATACATGGCGGACAGCAACATGATCCTGCCTACGGTTCGGTAATGCCACCAATTTACCAAACCACCACCTATGCGCAATCCACACCGGGAGGCCATAAAGGCTATGAGTATTCCAGAACTCACAATCCGACAAGGCATGCTTTGGAAAATGCTTTCGCCAGCATAGAAAACGGAAATCATGGTTTGGCTTTTGGTTCGGGTTTAGCTGCAGTAGATGCCGTTTTAAAGTTGTTGCAACCAGGCGATGAGGTTGTTTCCACTAATGATTTGTACGGTGGAACCTACAGGCTTTTTACAAAGATTTATGAAGACTTTGGGATAAAGTTTCATTTTATAGGTATGGATAATTCGGATAGAATTGAATCGTACATAACACCAGATACCAAACTGATTTGGGCAGAGACACCAACCAATCCTATGATGAACATTATAGATATTGTATCGGTTTCAAAAATTGCAAAAAAGCACAATGTACTTTTAGCGGTTGACAACACGTTTGCAACACCTTACTTACAACGTCCATTAGATTTGGGAGCAGATATCGTAATGCATTCGGCCACAAAATATTTGGGTGGTCATAGCGATGTGGTTATGGGTGCATTGGTGGTTAAGAACAGGGATTTGGCAGAGCGACTTTATTTTATTCAAAATGCAAGCGGAGCCATTTGTGGGCCACAGGATGCATTTTTGGTATTGAGAGGCATAAAAACCTTGCACATTCGTATGCAACGCCATTGCGAAAATGGAAAAGTTGTTGCTGAGTACTTGGCCAATCATCCTAAAATTGAAAATGTATATTGGCCAGGTTTTGAAAGCCATCCTAAACACGATATTGCGAAATCTCAAATGAGCGATTTTGGTGGCATGGTATCTTTTACGACCAAAGGTAATGATTACAAAGAGGCTATTAAGATTGTAGAAAACCTCAAAATTTTTACACTTGCAGAATCTCTTGGTGGAGTAGAGTCTTTGGCTGGTCACCCAGCGAGTATGACGCATGCGAGTATTCCAAAGGAAGAACGTGAAAAAACGGGAGTTGTAGATTCTTTAATTAGACTAAGTGTAGGTATTGAAGATAAGGATGATTTAATAGCAGATTTAAAACAAGCCATTGGATAATCCAATAATCTGAGTTAGGTGAATGTTTGTATACTCATTGG
The DNA here is from genome assembly GCF_019203985.1 of Winogradskyella luteola. GTDB lineage: Bacteria > Bacteroidota > Bacteroidia > Flavobacteriales > Flavobacteriaceae > Winogradskyella > Winogradskyella luteola. The sequence continues at coordinate 40,015 of NZ_JAGSPD010000004.1, forward strand.
CTATCACTATGTATGTTTCGAATATGCTTCAATACCTACAAGACGTCAAAAACCATACAGGTTTAGTATGAGTTATTTAAGATTAGCTTGCTTCGGAATGTTTTCTCTGAATTTATTGAAGTGAGTGATAAAAAACCGTAAGGTTCAATGTGGTAAAATCTTATGCTGATGACATTCCTTTTCGTATCTCATTTGGAATGATAAGTAAGCTTTAAAAAATAATTTCATTCTTTAATTTAAAACAAACTATTCTTCTTGTTCTGAGTTTGGTTGGGCAGGATCAACCGAACTATCGTGAGAATGATAATATTCTTCCAATAGATTCATTGTAGCCGTTAAGAGATCTTTCGTTTCAAGTAACAAGCTAAAGTAAAGCGTTGTGTTTTTTGGGCTAGATTCTTCGCTTCGCGTGCGCTCTACCTGTTTTTGAATTTTCTCTCTAACCAAATCAAAAACCTTTTGCTTTTCTGCTAAAACTTCACTGATCATTTCAAATGAACGCGACTCAAACGCTGTCTGAGTTGTTGTAAACAGTTTTTCTAGATTTTCGTCTAAACTCTTAAGCTCTTTAACTTGGCTGAATTTTAATTTTTTGTGGTTATTATTAATGTGTTTATGACTTGCTTTAGAGATATACTCCAGCGATTGCGTCATATCCTGCAAGTGCCCTAAAATATTAATGTAAAAATTACTGGCAGCAACACTTGGCTCTTCCAAATTACGTATAAAGTAGAAAATATTGTCTTTAAGTTCATCTACCTCGTCAGAAAGCTTTGCAATTTGCCTGCGATTCTTTTTAAGAAGTTTTAAGTCTTGTACAGCCAGTCCATTTATGGCTGAGGTATAGATTCTATTACCTCTTTTTACCACATTGGCGATATTAGAAGCACTCTCGTGTATTACACCTTGGGTAGAACTGCTTTCTGCTTTTTCGAGATGATCTTCTTCTCGCATTATCTTGTTGCTCTTTCGGTGCGATAGATAACTTCTTATTAGTAAAACAGTTGCTAGTAGCAAGAGACCTGCAAGAGCATAACCTTTTCCGTGATATAAAATATATGCCATTATCGCTGCGGCAACGAATGCACTAAATGCAGTAAAAAACCAACCTCCTATGACATTAAGCACACCAGCAACTCTATATACTGCACTTTCAGTTCCCCAGGCTCTGTCAGCAAGTGATGTCCCCATAGCGACCATAAACGTAACATAAGTGGTTGATAATGGTAATTTCATTGACGTAGCAATGGAAATTAAGACACTAGCTACCATTAAATTTACAGCTGCCCTTACCAAATCGAACGCAGGTTTGTCTTGTGCCCTAACAATAACTTTGGGCTCCACAAATTGTTCGTTGGACCAATTTTTGAAAGATTGAGGGAGAATTTTATTGATACTCTGATTGAGACCAATGGTCAATCTTACAATATTTCTAGATAAAAAATTAGGTTCAAAACGTTCCTTTACTTCATCTTGTCTAGATAAATCCACAGAGGTTTTTACCACTGATTTTGCTTTACTCGAAAACCAAAGTGTTAGCACCATTATTAATCCTGCAATAAGAAGCAAATAAGGTTCGGTTTGTACAGGTTCTCCAAGTGCCGTCATTACATAGTCTGAAGGATTGGCACCACTGAGAGACCAAGCTTCATAAGAATTATATGCAGCAATCGGTACACCAATAAAATTGACCAAATCATTACCGGCAAAGGCGACAGCCAATGCAAAAGTGCCGACAATGATAATTAAGGTATAAATTTTAGCATTAAAAAACTTAACAGCGATAAAGGACATTAAAGTAAATAAGACAAAGCTTCCCTCAATGAAATACACGGGGTGGTCATTTAAAAAGTCCAGTATAGATTGGTGCATAAATGTTGCATTCTTTAGACCTTTTACAATAATGAAATACATAATTGAGGTAATCGCAAAACCGCTAAAAATGGCACTATACCAAACAGGCTTTTCTTCAAATTTAAATGATAAAAGCAAACGTGACACATATTGAATAATGGCTCCCACAGTAAAAGCCACAACAACAGATAAAAGTATACCAAGTATAATCTCTATTGCTTTTTCGTTATTGATGTAGTTGGTCAAATCCCCTATGGATAGCGAATTGTCAGCATATATCTTAATTATTGCTACAGCAACTGAAGCTCCTAATAGCTCAAAAACAATGGAAACGGTTGTGGATGTTGGTAAACCAAGCGTGTTAAAAAAGTCGAGAAGGAGTATATCGGTAAGCATTACGGCCATAAAAATCACCATGATTTCATCAAACATAAATTCACCAGGGTTAAAGATGCCCTTACGTGCTACTTCCATCATACCGCTCGATGTCATTGCACCAACAGCTACACCAATACTGGCAACAATCATTATGGTCTTAAAGGAAACTGCTTTAGAACCAATTGCAGAGTTTAAAAAATTAACAGCATCGTTACTTACACCAACAACAAGATCCGCAATAGCTAAAAAAGTTAAAGCGGCAAGCATATAGATATAAAGATTTTCCATGTATTTGGTTAGCTAAAATTGAACGCAAAATACTTTATTTATTTTTAAAGTTACGTTATCTAAACGTTATTTTTAATAGGCTTGCAACTATGTTGGGCAACAAATTTTACTGGCTTCAAAATTTTAAACTTTTAGTATTAGAGACGTGAGTATAAACAGCTTTTCTTCGGTTTTGACATTAAAGGCTTCAAAGCGGTATTCCAAACCGAATTGAAACTTTAGCTTTTCCGAAAAAAGCCAACCCATTTGTGCCGTGGTTCTATGGTCTAATTCTGGTTTTATTTTTTTGTTCTTGCTGAGTAAGGCTTCCATTGAGGTTATCAAATAACTTTCACCAACATCTAACTTTTCACCATTTAGAGGAAAATCTAAAGCAAAGCGATATCGCGATCGCAAAATGGTTAAGGTTTCTAAGATGCGCTGTTCAAAACGTATACGATGCCCAAAACGCAATGCCAGATTTTTTTTGGTATAGTTGTATTGTTGAGTTAAACGCAGCTCATTACTACCACCATCAATAGACGCTCTAATGCGATATTGAACACCTAAACTTAAACTGTTGTTGTAATTTAAACTTAAAGTTGAAAAATGAACGGCATCTATTTGCCTGTTTTCAAAATTAAGATTTTCATCTTGATATAGATAATAACGAGAACGCACGGCAAAGTTAACTTTATAACCACTATTAACTTTATGGTTTAAAGCTAAACCAGTTTCACCTAAGCCTTCAAAATTATTTTGAGAAAAGAGATGTAAACCCATAAAGTAGCCTATAAAGACTAAAATAATTTTAGTATAATACATGCTCATATGACGTTGGATTCAAAACTCTAAAACTTAAAAACATACCCACGTTATTAAAAGTAAACTCTCTAATGTTACGTTTCTTTTCGGTTGTTACTTCGGCAATAATTTCAAAGTTGGTAGGTGTTCTGGGGTTTTGTGACAGCACATTATCTATAAATTTAGAGGCATTTATCTTAGATGAATACACAAACTGCTTTTGAATCTTTATAAATTTATGTTTAGTAAATGTATTCTTAAAATAGTTCTTTATTTTTTCTCTGGGGAATGTGTCAATATCCTTAAGTTTAATAACAACCTCTATATCTTCAATGTTTCCTTTTGTTGAAAATTCTAGGCTATAGCGCTGCTTTTTGTATTTAAACTTGGCTTCAAAGCTTTGCTTTTCTCCATCAGTTTCTTTATAAAATTTAATGCGTTTACACTTTTTTGGTAAACCCTCAACGAGCTTTTGTGCCATTTCCGGAAAATCGGAAAGTTTTACACGTTCTTCTTTTTCATTTTTAGTTTGGCAAAATGTCAACTGTGTAAAAGCGAATATAATTGAGACTATTAAAAGAAAACGTAATTGCATTATTGAAATTTGATTTTAATTCATTTTAAAGTTAGGACATTTAACAGCATAATATCCTATTTAATATTACAAATTTAAAGGTTAGTTTTTTTATTCTCAGACTATATTCTCCTTAAAAATAGGTGTCCAATATAAATTTGGATAACATTATAAGTGTTTGAAAATAAGCAATTTAAATTTCTAATGTTAATTTAATGTTACGTAATTGTTGTTTAAATGTAAAAATAATGTTATGTTTGTAAAGTAATTATTAATTAAAACCCAGATAGACATGAAAAAGATAGTTGTTTTACTTGTAATGATAAGCGTAGGTTTTACATATGCTCAAGAAGAAAGAACATTAAAATTAAATAAAGAGAAAGATTTAATTGAAGTGACATATTACCACGATAACGGTGAGGTTAGTCAAACAGGCTATTATACAGTTGATGGTAAGTTACACGGTGAATGGTTGAGCTTTTGCCAAGAGGGAAACAAAATGGTTTCTGCAAAATACTACAATGGTAAAAAAGTAGGGAAATGGTTTTATTGGAGTGGTAATATCTTAAAAGAAGTTGATTACTCTAATAATGCTATAGCTAGTGTAAACGAATGGACAAGTAATAAAACTTCAGTGGCTTCAAATGAATAGAGTATACTGAAGCGATATTCCAATAAAAAAAGCATCCTAATCATTAGGATGCTTTTTTGTTTATAATTTGTGTGTTTTTAACTAAAAAACTCAATTAAGTTATTAGTTCGCTGTCCAGTTTGCGCCCCAAGTTGCAAAATCAGTTCCAGTTGCATTTGCTGCATCTCCAAAAATTACATCAGCTTCGGTAAGTACGTTTTCTAAATCAGTAAGAACTACTGGAGTGTCCACACCAGTAAATGATATGTCAGTAACAGAAGTGTCACCGTCTAAAACTCCTTCGCTAGTTGCCTGACCTGGTTCGTCGTCTTGTATTACAAAACCACGTCCAAAATTACTTACCATAACATTAGAGAATATTCCTCTAGAACCAGCACGTAGTCTAAATGCACGACCAGAATCGTTATCACCTATAACAGTAACATTAGTTACGTTTGGTGCAGAGAAATAACCACCTTCGTTAGAGAAATCTGTGTTAAATCCATCCATTTCAAACCCACTGTCATGACCTATACCTTCGTTTTGTATAACATATACATCTGTTAAAGAACCTGTATAGCCTTCTGTCCAGTCAATAGAATCATCTTCTGCATCTGTAACTACTAAGTGACTTGCATTTACAGTACCACCAAAGAATTCGAAACCATCATCAGATCCTTTGAAGATTTGCACATAATCGATTATTGTTTCGCTACCTACAGCATAAAGTGATAATCCATTAAGCTCAGCATTACCATCAATAGCACCACCAACATATTCTAAACGTACGTACTCTAGACGACCAGAGTTGTCGTTTGGTGTATTTCCACCATAAGATAAACCACCAACCTCTGTTGTTGCAGTATCCTCTGATCCATCAGCAGTAGAATTGATAGGCGCTTTTCCGCATATTACAATTCCTCCCCAATCACCTGAACTTGGAGTGCCAGCGTTAGATGTAAATACTATTGGGTTTGAAGAAGTCCCCGCAGCATTAATTTGAGCACCAGGTAAAATAGCGATATAAGCATTAACACCAACTGGCGCAACTTTTATTTCTGCTCCAGCAGGAACTGTAAGCGTTGTGTTTTCAGCCATTAATAATGGGCCTGTGATTAAGTATTCTTCACTATTGCTTAAAGTTAAGTCTTCAGTAAATACACCACTAAGTTCAATTACACCATCAGAAGTACTAGGATTGTTTGTAATGTTAATCACAATATCTGAAGTATCATCTCTCTCACATCCCATGAATGTCAATGCAAAAGAAAGTAGAATTAATAAATTACGTTTCATTTTTTTTAGAATTTAAATATTGAGTTATTGTTTTTATTAAAATTTATATTTTAGAGAGAGTCCCATGTTTACACCTGCTTTGAATTCAGAAATAGTAATATCTCCACTACCGGTATCTTCTCTTACGAATGATATATTAGGATTTAATAAGTTTGAAGCAGAAACCGTGAGGTCTAATTTTTCTGATATTGGGCTATTCCATACAAAATTTAAAGCCGTAACACTTTTCTCTACGATGTTACCTAATTGTCCAGAACCTATAGAGTATATTCTGTCTGAGAAATAAGAGCTTACAAGTGTTAGTCTTGGCTCATAATTCCCAAACTTTGGTTTATAAGTAAAATCAGCATTGAACACCCACTTTGAAGCTCCTTCAAGTTCTTCAGTGCTGCGGTCGAAAGACGTTGTAAATGTTCCTGATATATCTTTTAAATCTTGTTCTGTGAATAGGTAAGATCCGTTAAAACCAAAACTTAACAAGGTGTTTTCTTCATCGCGTAGAAGTAAATTTTTACGTAGTTCTACTTCTAATCCAAACACGTCTGCATTATTACCAGTTCTAAAATAACGCTGTGTACCAGTGGCATCAGCTGCAACAACTCTGTTTACAGGATCGTCAATACGTTTTGCAAATGCTGCTAGAGATAAAATTTCGTCAGAAGATACAAACCATTCATATTTTAAATCGAAATTATATATTTCTGAGTAGGTTGGGCCATTACCATCAGGACCACCTAATAAATCTGGATTACCACCGTATCTTAGTGTTACATCCTCATAAACAAATGGTGCAACCTCCTTAAATTCTGGTATAGATGCAGTTTTACTGAATGAAAATCTTAAATTAGAATCATCATTTAAGGCATACTTAATATTAAAACTTGGTAATATAATAGTTTCTGATACTGATCTAACACCAGGGTCATTAGGAGGAATGTTAATTACATCATATTCAATTTCCTGCTCAAAATACTCTAAACGAACACCAGGAACCAACAACCATTTTTCACCTAAATTAATTTCGGCATTAGCATAACCTGCATTAACGGTCAATAAACCATTGTAAGTGTTTTCTGGTAAACCAGGAACATTGGTATTGCCTATTTCGTTACTAATAGGATTAAGTACAATAGTGCTAAAAAGACCTTGACCTTCTTCGGTACTTATATTATTGACATTGAATATTGAATTAAGATCATTAACATCTAATACAGGGTTGTTCTCTTTGTCTATAATTTGGTAACCATATCTAATACTATTAAATATTCTCTTTTTTCTACGACCATTGTAACCAATATTGAACGTAAAGTTTTCTGAAACCTCCTTTTCAAAATTTAAGAAACTACTATACTCGTTGTCCTCAATAGTTTGAAAAAATCGTTGATTATCAAATGGAATATTATCGTAGAATATAGGATTTGTAGTTTGGTCATTGTCTAAAGCAAACTGATAGTTTTCAAAAGAAAAACGTTTTCTGTCTGGTTCATCAGATAAAACTTTGTTGTAACCAAAGCCCCAAGTTACTTCTATACCATCGTCATCAGACGATTTATGTGTTCCCAATAATTGGTTTACAAAAACCATATCTTGGTTAAATCTACCGTTAATGGTAAAGAACCCTAGTCCATTTGGGTCTACACTTGCAATATCGTCACGATTAAACCCACGACCTTGAGTACCATAATAGCCTACTTCATCACTTGAACTATTTATAAATAATGAGCTATACTTTAATGAATTTTGATTATCAATTTTAAAATCCAAATTCAGCATACCCGTGGTATTGGTACTATAATTGTACTCCTCTACATTTGGATAATCTACCTTTAGTACATTGGTAAAATCTCTTGCGATGCCTTCTCTGTATTCAAAGCCATTAGAGAACCCTAAAGTAGCAAATACACTCAATCGCATATCATTTTCAAAGTCAAAAGAATAACCTCCAGATATAGAGCCATTAAGGTTAATTGGTGATTCACCTTGCTGAGGATCGACAGGGTGCGACAATACTACAGCAAATGGATTGTTGTTGTAACGGTTATAATATCCAAAGAAACTTGCTCCATCATTTCTAACAAATGTTTCTCCAGCAGCATTAGAGTTCACACCACTACCTAGTGATATGTTTAAAAAACCACTACCATTATATTCCTTAGAGTTGATATTCACATTACCTGCTGCGAAATCTCCATAAAAATTAGGAGTATAAGCTTTACTTACCGAAATATTCTCAATAATATCTGTTGAAAATAAGTCTAAGTCGATATTCTTTTTGTTTACATCAGTAGAAGGTAACGATAGTCCATTCATAGTTGTGTTTTGGTATCTGTCACCTAGACCTCTAACGTATACTTCACTTGAACTTTCTTGTTTAGAGATCCCCGAAATTTTAGATACAGCTGCTGCTGCATCACCAATACCTTTTCTAGATAACTCAACAGCACCAATACTTTGCTTTATTTCCACAGCTTTCTTTTGGTCCAATAGTAATGCCGCTTCACTTTCTTTACGAGTAGTCGTTGTAATAACTACTTCCTCTAGACTAGCTGCACTAGCTCCCATGGGCACATTGATTGTTGTAACTTTACCAGCAACAACATCAGCTTTAATTTCTTGTGTTTCGTAACCTACAAAACTAAATATCAAGGTGTAAGTACCTGGCGCTAGTTCAGCGAATTGGTATAAACCATCTATATCACTGGTCGTACCTGTTGTGGTGCCTTTAATAAGGATGTTTGCGAACGGTAAAGGCTCGTTATTATATTCCTTATCTGTTAGCTTACCAACGATAGAACCTGTATTTTGAGCAAAGGTTATCGCCGTAGTTAATAGTATGAGTATGAATTGTAAATTTCTCATCAGTTTTTTAAAATTGCTGCTGCAAAGAAACAGCGATATCATTTGTTTCAGGTTATACAAAAATTAAAGATTTGTAACTAAAATGTTAGCTTACTGTTAGTTTAGTATTAACTGAATTTATGGTAAGGAAACAATTTGTTAACATTGGTTTTTTAATAATGTACCTAATCTTTTTGCAACCAACTCTATAGCAAATTATCTATCTTGCATACTTTAAACATTTGGACTATGCCTCTAGTGACAGGTATTTTGTTCTAACTGTAAAAAACAACAACAACAAATTATATCTAACAGATAAAAATTAATATAGATGAATTGGGAGCAATTACTATCCTTAAAACGCTATGGAGACACTAATAAAAGACTAAGAAAAGAGCAGGACGAAAGCCGTTTGGGTTTTGAGGTAGATTATGACCGAATTATATTTTCCTCAGAGTTTAGAGGGCTTCAAGACAAAACTCAGGTTGTACCTTTGTCTAAAACCGATTTTGTACACACGCGTCTAACCCACAGTTTAGAAGTAAGTGTTGTCGGTAGGTCTTTAGGGAGAAAGGTCGGGCGACTTTTATTAGAAAAGCATCCACATTTAGAAAGCATTCACGGCTACAAAATGAATGATTTTGGTGCCATAGTAGCTGCGGCAGCTTTAGCACACGATATTGGTAATCCACCCTTTGGGCATTCTGGTGAGAAATCGATTGGAGCTTATTTTAAAGATGGAAATGGAGCAAAGTTCAAAAGTTATTTGTCTGATAAGGAATATCAAGATTTGTGTGATTTTGAAGGCAATGCCAATGGATTTAAAATTCTTACTGAAAGTCGTGAGGGTAGAGAAGGTGGGCTCCGCTTAAGCTATGCTACTTTGGGTGCTTTTATAAAATACCCAAAAGAATCGCTTCCTAAAAGGCCAACACAGCATATTATAGACAAGAAATATGGCTTCTTTCAAAGTGAAAAAGACATGTTTTCTAATGTCGCTTTAGAACTAGGTTTAACGAAACGAAGTGATGATTATTTAAGTTTTCATAGGCATCCTTTGGCATTTTTGGTTGAAGCTGCCGATGATATATGCTACACAATTATCGATTTTGAAGATGGTATTAACTTAGGGCTTATCCAAGAAGAATATGCCTTAGAGTATCTTACCAATTTAGTGAGACCTAGAATTAAAACCGAAAACTATAACGCATTAAGAACTACTGAAGATCGCATTAGTTATTTGCGAGCATTGGCGATTGGAACTTTGATAGATGAATCTGCCTCGCTTTTTATGAAGCACGAAGAAGCCATTTTAGCAGGTAGATTTGAAACCGCTTTGTTAGATGTTAGCCAATATAAAGCACAGATTAAGGACATTATAGATTTAAGCGTAAAGAATGTGTATCGCTCAAAAGATGTTATTGATAAAGAAATTTCTGGTTATGAGATTTTAAATCAGTTGTTAAACACCTATGGTAAAATGGCTTATAATTATACGAAGGGAAATATGTCTAGTTACGATAAGCTATTGTTTAACGCACTGCCAAAAACATTAAAGTTTACAAATGATTCACTTTATCAAAATCTATTGGCGGTTTGTCTTTATATTTCCAAATTATCAGATACCAATGCGATGTTGTTGCACCAAAAACTAAAAGGCAATATTTTTTAAATTGCATTTCATCGAATAATTTTGTTTTTTAACGGATAATTGTTTTTATTTACTTTATAATCAGCCCTCAACCAAAATACCCTACTTATGAGAAATAATATACTTGGAGGCTTAGTCATTTTTATGGTTGTATTGACTTGCCTATTAATGCTAGACGACATTTCTAACACTCAAAAGCAACCTTCTGTTGAAGATACTGCTCAAGTAGAGCAAATTGAAAATAAAGCTGATTTAGCTATTGTTGAGACTGAAGATTAAGTTTTCAACTTTCTTTTTTATAGATTCTGTATCCAATTTTTGAAGTTGCTTTAATTGGTCTGTGGCACCATGCTCTATAAACTGATCTTCAATGCCCAAGGTATGGATTTTATGACTGTAGTTGTTGGCGTTTGCAAAAGCAATAATAGAACTGCCAAAGCCCCCAATAATTGCGCCGTCCTCAATGGTTACTATAGCTTCGTAATGTTTAAAAATTTGATGTAGCAAATCTTCATCCAAAGGTTTTACAAATTGCATATCGTAATGCCCAATAACATCCTTAGGTTCTATAGAAGCAATTACATCTTCAGCAGTTTTTGCCATTGTTCCTAATGAAAGTATGGCGAGTCTGTTCCCTTTTTTTAAACAGATGCCTTTTCCAATTTCAATACTCTCAAAAGGTAGTTTCCAATCTAAAAGATGACCTCTTCCTCTGGGATAACGAATGGCAATAGGAAAATCAATACCTTGTTGAGCGGTGTACATAATATTGCGAAGTGCAATGGCATCCCTTGGCGCAAAAATTACCATATTAGGAATACAGTTTAAGTATGCTAAGTCAAACACTCCATGATGCGTTGCGCCATCTTCACCTACCAAACCAGCTCTGTCCAAACAGAAAATAACAGGAAGATTTTGCAAAGCCACATCATGTATCACTTGATCATAAGCACGCTGCAAAAATGTAGAATAGATATTACAAAACGGAATCATACCTTGTGTAGCCATTCCTGCTGCCAGTGTAACAGCATGTTGCTCGGCTATGCCAACATCAAAAGCACGTTCAGGAATTTCTTCCATCATATATTTTAAAGAACTACCTGTTGGCATCGCTGGTGTAATGCCAATAATTTTTTTGTTTTTAAGAGCAAGCTCAACAATAGTTTCTCCAAAAACATCTTGATACTTTGGTGCTTGTTGGCTAGAACCTGATTTGGCATGAAGTTCACCGGTTTTAGCATCAAACTTTCCTGGAGCATGGTACTTGATTTGATTTTCTTCAGCTTGCTTTAAACCTTTGCCCTTTATGGTAATGACGTGCAGAAACTTTGGCCCCTTTACCGATTTTAAACGTTCTAATTCTGAAATTAACAATGGCAAATCATGACCATCAATAGGGCCAGAGTAATCAAAATTTAAGGCTTCAAAAATATTATCTTGTTTTTCGGTGCCTTTTTTTACATTGGTTAAATATTGTTTTAAAGCACCAACACTTGGGTCGATACCAATGGCATTATCATTTAAAATCACCAATAAGTTGGCATCTGTAACCCCAGCATGATTTAAACCTTCAAACGCCATTCCGCTGGCAATCGAAGCATCACCGATTATGGCGACATGATGTTTGTCTTCGCCCTTTAGCTGCGAGGCTATAGCCATACCTAAAGCAGCTGAAATTGAAGTAGATGAATGTCCAACACCAAAAGTGTCATAGTCGCTTTCGCTACGTTTAGGAAAACCACTAATACCATTAAGTTGTCTATTGGTTTCAAAAATGGCTTTACGACCAGTTAATATTTTATGCCCGTAAGCTTGGTGGCCAACATCCCAAATCAATAAATCTTCGGGTGTATTAAACACATAATGCAAGGCAATAGTTAGCTCCACAACACCGAGACTGGCACCCAAATGCCCTTCTTTTGTAGCAACAATATTGATAATGAACTCCCGAAGTTCTTTAGCAAGATGAGGTAAATCTTCTGGCTTAAGTTGGCGAAGCTCTTTGGGTAGGTTGATATGTTTTAGAATTTTTTTCATCCAAATACAAATGTACCATTTTGCAATTGTATTTTTTATTCAAATAGAATCGTATTTTTACAACAATGATTAACCCATTTGACGATATCTATTTTATGCGAAAAGCACTTCAGGAAGCTGAGTTGGCTTTTGAAAAAGGTGAAATACCAGTCGGCGCTATTATTGTTGTTAAAGACAGGATCATCGCGAGAACACATAACCTTACGGAGCTTTTAAATGATGTTACGGCACATGCAGAAATGCAGGCCATTACATCGGCAGCTAATTTTTTGGGAGGTAAATATCTAACGAGCTGTACGCTTTACGTAACTTTAGAACCTTGCCAAATGTGTGCTGGTGCTTTGTATTGGAGCCAAATTGCCAAAATTGTCTATGCGGCTTCAGATGAGCAGCGTGGGTTCAAAACTTTAGGGACTAAATTACATCCTAAAACAGAAGTGGTGAGTGGAGTTTTAGCAGAAGAAGCTTCTGCACTAATGAAACGTTTTTTTATTGAAAGGCGTAATTTGAATTAAAATTATAATAGATGAACAAACTTTTTGCAATATTAATTTTCCTATTTGTACTAAACTGTAAATCAACAGAAAATCAAGCGAAAATGATGAAAGAAGATGTAGTTTTAATTGGTAAGGGTAATCTATATGGATCTGGTGCCGAAGGTGTGGAAAAACAAAATTTAGTTATTTCTAACCCGCAAGAATGGAAAACGTTACTAGAAAAATTAAATTCAGTAAATAATGTTTCTAACGGTTTCTCTGAAACTAAAATAGATTTTTCAAAGTATGATATTATTGCTGTTTTTGATGCCGTGAAAACAACTGGTGGCCACACTTTAGATATAGATGTTAAAATCAATTCTGAAAATACAGTGGTTGAGGTGCTGCGAAAATCTCCCGTGGGTATGGCTACAACTGCAATGACGCAGCCTTATTATATTGCTAAAATCCCAAAACGTAAGTTGCCAATAGTATTTGAGTGAAATGGCTTTCCGTTTTCATAGAAATAAAAAACGCCCAACCAAAGGTTGAGCGTTGAAACTTTGTAAGATATATACTTATAGTACCTGCACATTTGCAGCTACCATTCCTTTTCGTCCTTCTTCTTCTGTGTACTCTACATTGTCACCTTCGCGTAATTCTACGCCATTAAGGTTTGATACGTGTACGAAGATGTCTTTTCCTGTTTCTTCGTTGGTAATGAATCCAAATCCTTTTGAATCATTGAAAAATTTAACTGTTCCAGTCATTATAAAATAAATAAAAATTAAAGTGCAAAGATATAATATATATTAACGCTAATGTTAATAAATCGTTTTATTTTAAATTATTGAAAATTAATAAGTTAAAATTCATCTATGGTATTGAATGAGAAGTACTGTTAACAAAGGGCTGACTCCCTTTTTTTAGAAACTTTGAGAGAACATTATATCTTATTTTGCTTTTGGTTCTCTCTCATTTTATCCAGATTTTCTTTAGTGATCATGTAATCTTTTACGTCTTTATCTTTCCATCTGTAGTAAGAAAATAGAGGAAAGACAATTAAAAATAAACCTAAAACACCAAAACCAACAAGTTTTTTGGCATATTCAACATCTAAAATTAAACCACAAATAATACTTCCTAATGAGGTAATAAACGCTATAAGTGTTATGATGTGTATGGGTTTCAAGGTGTATGTGTTAATTGTGAGCCACCTGACAGTTAATGCCAATTTAAGACGTAAAATTAATCAATTCGCGACGGTAAGCCGTTAATAGTTTTGATTTTGATACAAAGCCGTAATATTTATGGTCTTTTATAACAGGTAAATTCCAAGCTTTTGAAGTATGGAATTTCTTCATCACTTTTTCCATAGAATCATGTTCATAATAAATCACTTCGGGTGGTTTTTGCATAAAGGTTTCAACAGTTGTTGAATTGTATAAACTTTGATCAAACATTACAGAACGAATATTGTCTAGCAAAATGATGCCTATAAAATTTTGCTTATCATCAGTAACAGGAAATAGATTTCTATTGGATTTTGAAACTCCATTTTTAAGCATTTCCCCTAGGGTCATTTCGGGGTGCAACTCTACAAAATTTTGCTCTATGACAGTATCTAGTTTCATTAATGTTAATACACTTTTATCTTTATTTTGGGTTAAAAGCGCACCTTTTTCAATGAGTTCTTTGGTGTAGATTGTATGATCTAGTCCGTTTTTATTAATAATGAAAGACATTGAAGCTGTAATCATTAAGGGAACAAACAATTCATAACCGCCTGTAATTTCAGCAATTAAGAAAATTGCAGTCAAAGGTGCATGAAGTACACCAGCAATAAGACCAGCCATTCCGATCAATGTAAAGTTAGCTTCTGAAACCGAAAAGCCCAAGCCACAATTATTAATAACTTTCGCAACGACATTTCCTAAAGCGCTTCCCATGACTAATGTGGGGATGATGATTCCACCAGTTCCGCCTGCGGCAAAAGTAGTGGTCATGGCTATGGCTTTAAAAACTGTAATACCAAACAACAAAGCTATAACGACCCAGATATTATCTAAATGTGCATCAAACGGCGTTTTTCCTAAAGCTTCAATATCATTGCCAAGCATAAGATTGTTGATAAAACCAAAGCCTTCACCATAGAGAGGTGGAATAAAAAAGAGCATAATACCTATAGCTAAACCACCAATGATAAGCTTATGCTTTGAAGATTTAAACCGATTAAAAAATGAGGTAATTCCAAAATATATTTTTGAAAAATAAATTGATGCCACGCCAGTTCCGATACCCAAAAGGATATAGAACAAAGTGTCTTTAATGGCAAATTTGTCCGTAACATTAAAATCGAAAAGCACACTATCCCCCAAGAAAAAGTAAGAGGTTATTACAGATGAAACAGACGCTATTAAAAGTGGCAATAACGATGCAAACGTGAGATCTAGACTAAAAACTTCAATGGCGAAGATGATAGCTGCAATGGGTGATTTAAAAATTGAAGCGATAGCTCCTGCCGCTGCACAAGCAATCAATAAACTTCTGGTTTTACGATCTATGTGCAATACCCTACTAAAGTTAGAACTCAAAGCTGAAGCAGACGCAATTGCGGGACCTAACAGTCCTACAGAGCCACCAAAGCCAACGGTCAGTGGTGCGGTAATTAGTGGTAAATAAATATTGCGTTTACTGATAACACCATCACGTTTAGATAATGCATATAAAATTGAAGGAATGGCATGCTCGCTAGGTTGTTTCGAAATATATTTTACAAATAAATAGACCAAAAACAATCCTATGATCGGTAAAATAAAATAGATGCTGTTTTCAGAGAGAATAATACCTTCTTCAAAAATAGTTTCAATAGCAAAAGTAATATTCTTAATAAACACAGATATTAAACCAGCCAATAACCCAATGACTAAACTTAATAAAAACACAAAGTTTTTTTCAGAGATATGTTTATATCTCCAGATGAGTAAACGCTTAAAAAAGTTGGTTTTTGTTGGCATAACACAGATCTGCTAGGTTTTAAAAACCTAATAGGTCTAAAGTTAAGACTTTAAA
Source organism: Winogradskyella luteola (assembly GCF_019203985.1). GTDB lineage: Bacteria > Bacteroidota > Bacteroidia > Flavobacteriales > Flavobacteriaceae > Winogradskyella > Winogradskyella luteola. Next base: position 55,893 of record NZ_JAGSPD010000004.1, read on the forward strand.
TTCAACTTTAAATTTAATTCTTCAAGTTGTTCCTTATCAATTGGTGCGGGTGCATCAATCATTACATCGCGACCTGAGTTGTTTTTAGGAAAGGCGATAAAGTCTCTAATGGTTTCTTGTCCTCCTAAAATGGCAACTAATCTATCTAATCCAAAAGCAATACCTCCATGTGGTGGCGCACCATATTCAAAGGCATCCATTAAGAATCCAAATTGTGCTCTGGCTTCTTCGTCTGAAAAACCTAAGTGTTTCAACATAATGGCTTGTGTCGCCTTATCGTGAATACGAATAGAACCACCACCGATTTCGTTTCCATTTAAAACTAAATCGTAAGCATTGGCTTTTACTTCACATGGTTTGGTATCTAATAGTTCTAGTTGTCCAGGTTTTGGCGATGTAAATGGGTGATGCATGGCATGGTAGCGCTCTGTCTCTTCATCCCATTCCAATAATGGAAAGTCCATTACCCAAAGTGGTGCAAATTCATCTGGATTGCGTAAACCTAAACGCTCTGCCAACTCCATACGTAACGCACTCAGCTGTGCTCTTACTTTACTGGTTTCGCCAGAAAGCACACAGATTAAATCTCCTGCTTTTGCTCCTGTTACTTCTGCCCATTTTGCTAAATCGTCTTGATTGTAGAATTTGTCAACAGAAGATTTATAAGAACCATCGTCATTACAGCGGCAATAAACCATACCCAAAGCTCCAACTTGTGGGCGTTTTACCCAGTCGATGAGTTTGTCAATGTCTTTTCTTGTATAAGAATTTCCGCCTGGTACTGCGATACCGACAACTAATTCAGCAGAATTAAATACATTAAAATCTTTGTGTTGTGCTACAGCATTTAATTCACCGAACTCCATTCCAAAACGAATGTCTGGTTTGTCATTTCCGTATAAACGCATCGCGTCATCGTAAAGCAGTCGCGGAAATTTCTCTACGTCAACACCATTGATTTCTTTTAATAAATGGCGCGTTAGACCTTCAAATGTGTTTAAGATATCTTCTTGCTCTACAAATGCCATTTCGCAATCTATTTGCGTGAACTCAGGCTGTCTGTCTGCACGTAAATCTTCGTCTCTAAAACACTTTACTATTTGAAAGTATTTGTCCATGCCACCAACCATAAGTAACTGTTTAAAAGTTTGTGGTGACTGTGGGAGTGCGTAAAATTGACCTTCGTTCATGCGGGAAGGCACAACAAAGTCACGAGCACCTTCTGGTGTAGATTTTATTAAGTAAGGTGTTTCGACTTCTATAAAACCATTGTTAGATAAATAATTTCTAACGGCCTGGGCTACTTTATGTCTAAAGATTAGATTTCCTTTTACAGGATTGCGACGAATATCCAAATAGCGATACTTCATACGTAAATCATCACCGCCATCGGTTTGGTCTTCTATGGTAAAAGGAGGAACAATAGAACTATTGAGAACCGTTAATTCTGATACTAAAACCTCAATGTCACCTGTTGGGATATTAGGATTTTTAGAAGCACGTTCCTGTACTTTACCCTTAACCTGAATCACAAATTCTCGACCCAGTCTTTGGGCTTGCTCCATTAAGTCTTTTGAAGTTTGATCTTCATCAAAATAGAGTTGCGTAATACCATAGCGGTCGCGTACATCTACATACACCATAAATCCTTTATCCCTAACACCTTGTACCCAACCTGCAAGTGTAACTTCTGTATTGTTGTGTGTAGTTCTTAACTCCCCACAATTATGACTTCTATACATATTGAAATTTTAATCGTGCAAATTTAATCAACTTATAGGATAATTAAATAAAAAGCCTCAACAATTGTTGAGGCCTTCCGCTATTAATCAAACCTTGTAAGCTTGAGGTTTATGTTCTTGTTTGGTTTTAATTTGTATCACTTATCCATATTCAATACTTCTTGCGGTACTAATCTTTCGGGCACAATGTCTTCTGGAATGATATCTGAGCCACCAAATTTAGATTTTAGCCACATTTTTAATGAAGTTGATAAATAGAATAAAACGGGTACTACAATTAAGGTTAAGAATGTTGCTATAAATAGACCATAGATAACAGTCCAAGCCAGTGGTCCCCAAAAAATTACGTTGTCCCCTCCAAAATAGATATTGGGATCGAACTCGCTAAAAAGCGTAAAGAAATTAATGTTAAGACCAATAGCCAAAGGGATTAGGCCAAGTATTGTCGTTATAGCTGTGAGCAATACAGGTCTTAAACGTGCCTTACCAGCTTTAATAATTTGTTTCAATAACTCGTCTTTAGGTAGGTATTCGGATATATCTAAATCTAACTGATTTTTTCTCCTATCAATCAATAGTTGGGCATAATCAAGTAAAACCACACCGTTGTTAACCACAATACCAGCAAGCGATATAATACCCATCATGGTCATTAAAATAACAAAGGAATCACCAGTTATGACAATACCACCAAATACACCGATTAAACTCAAGAAAATTGCAATCATGATAATGGCTGGCTTCGAAACTGAGTTGAACTGGAAAATCAATATGAAAAAGATTAAACCTAAACCTGTAAAGAAAGCGCCCATTAGGAATGCCATTTCCTTCTCTTGTTCTTCAATCTGGCCTGTATAATCTATTTTTACAGTAGAAGGTAAGTCATTAAAATTTTTCATTTCATTTTGAATCTGACTTACAACGGCACCAGCGTCTGTATAGCCAGGAGCTAAAGCAGAGTAAACCGTCACAACACGCTTAGTATCTTTGTGCTTAATGGCACTAAATCCTGAATTATTGTTTTGTTTGGCTACAGTAGATACAGGTATTTCCTTTACCTGACCAGAAGCCATATCTCTAAACACAATATTCTGATTGAAAAGCGCACTTGTGTTGTACCTTAAATCTTCGTTAAAGCGCACATAGATATCATAGTCATCACCATCTTCTTTATATATACCAGCTTTTGCACCAAATAATGAATTACGCAATTGCTGACCAACTTGTCCTGTACTTACCCCAAGCTCACCTGCTTTTTCTCTATCCACAAGAACTTGCATACCTGGTTTATCCTTGTTTACATCGATTTTAAGCTCATCAATTGCTGAGATGTTTTTTGAATTGATAAATTCGCGCATACGTTCTGCAACAGCAATGAGTTCGTCGTAGTCATTACCTTCTAATTCAATGTTTACAGGTGGGCCAGCTGGTGGTCCGTTAGCATCTTTTTCAACAGATATTAAGACACCTGGGTAGATGCCTGCAAGTGCTTCCTGTACTTTTTTACGTAACACTTCACTATCTTTTCCTTTACGGAATTTGTACTCACGCATAGAAGCCGTAATCTTACCTTTATGTGGCATTTCAGCAGCAGAGCCGCCATCGGTTTGAGGGTTTCCTGCACCTTCACCGACTTGTGACACTGCACTTTCTACCAAGAAATTTTCACCATCGGCGATGTACTCTTCGTCATAAAGAATACCGTACACCTTGGCTTCAATTTCCTTGGTGATCTTATTTGTCTTGGCAATATCTGTTCCTTCAGGATATTCTATATATACAATAATCTGATTAGGTTTGTTATCTGGAAAAAATTCAATTTTTGTTCGTTGGCTTGCAACAGAGGCTCCAAAACTTCCGAAGGCCAAAAAGAAAAGAATAAGACTTCCAAAGGCAATCAATTGAGGTTTCCAACCTTTAAAGGCTCCTGTGAGTGTGCGTTCATAGAAGTTTTCTAAGCGGACCAAGGTTTTTGTCTGGAATCTATTTGCAGCCTTTCTAAGTATTAAACGGTATATCCAAAGTAATATAGCTGTTACGATCATTAAGGTTCCCAAACCTCGGTAGGCTCCACCAAATATCATAATGATTAGACCAATACCTCCTAAAATTGCTGATATGGCAATGATATTTTTTAGAGGCATGTCTTTATCCTCGGTGGTCATAAATTGAGACACTAAAACTGAATTAAAAAAGATGGCCACTAATAAGGATGACCCTAATACGACAGAAAGTGTTATAGGGAAATAGACCATAAACTGTCCCATCAACCCAGGCCATAAGCCTAGAGGAATAAATGCAGCAACAGTTGTAGCCGTAGAAATAATAATGGGGAAGGCGATTTCGCCAATACCTTTTTTGGCAGCTTCAACACGGGATAGACCCTCTTGCTCCATAAGTCGATATACATTTTCGACAACTACAATACCATTATCAACCAGCATTCCCAGACCCATAATTAGACCAAAAAGAATCATGGTATTCATAGTGTAACCTAATGCATCTAAAATCATTAAGGACATAAACATGGACATTGGGATTGCAAACCCTACAAACAATGCATTTTTAAATCCTAGAAAGAACATTAGAACTGTTACTACCAGTATAATACCAAAGATGATATTGTTTACTAAGTCATCCACTTGACCTATGGTTTTAGAAGATTGATCGTTGGTAGTAGTTACCCTTAAGTTTGTAGGCAATACATTAGCTTTTGCGTCTGCTACAATTTTTTCGATCTTTTCTGCCGCGGCGACCATGTTTTTACCCGAACGCTTTTTAACATCGAGCATTACCACGGCATCACTTTTACTACTTTCAGGAAGATACTCACGTGCGTAAGTCGTCTTATCCTTTGGTCTAAAAGAAATGGTGGCAATATCCTTTAAATAAATTGGGTTATTGTTTTCAGATTTTACAACGAAGTTTTCTAAATCTTCAGGTCTGTCGATTTCGCCTATGATTCGTATGGTTCTTCTTTGTCCACTTGTAATGAAGTTACCAGCTGACATGGTCATATTACCATTGCCAATTGCTCCAGTAATATCATCAAAACTTACTTTAGAAGCCATCATTTTATAGACATCTACAGCAACCTCTACTTCTTTTTCTTGAGCTCCTCTAATATCAACTTGCTTTATTTCAGGCAAATCTTCAATTTCATCTTCGAGGTATTCACCAAATTCTTTTAATCGTTCTACAGTATAATCTCCTGAGATATTAATATTAAGAATTGGCATTTCTTCAGAGAGACTCAATTCAAAAACATTAGGCTCTACTTTAGCACCATTGAATGTTGGCCAGTCTTCGCTTGAGGTTTCAGAATCAATTTCGTCTTTCACTTTTTGCTTTGCGGCATCAACAGAAATGTCTTCGTCAAACTCTACAATCACCATAGAATAGTCTTCTTGGGATGTAGAAGTGATTTCAACAACATTGCTAACGTTCTTAAGCTTGTCTTCTAAAGGGTCAGTAATTAGCTTTTCAATATCTTCGGCAGTGTTTCCTGGGAAAAGGGAGCTAATATAGATTTTAGTCTCTCTAATCTCTGGAAAGCTTTCTCGTGGCATACTAAAATAGGCAGAACCTCCTAAAAATAGTATTAAGACAATTGCCACATACATCGTGGTTTTATTGTTAATTGCCCAAGATGATAAGCCAAATTCCTTATCGACTTTTTTCTTTTGTTTCTTTTTGTTAGTCATTGATTGCTAGTTTTATAAGTTTAATGTTTAGAAATTTAGCAGCTCTTAAACATTACTTTATCTTTTATTTTAATTGAGATATAACCTATCTGTCACAGCTGATATTTTGCTTATGGCATCTCTTTATATTCATCTAATCTTCTTTTGCTAAAGTTTGAAGATTGCTAACTAATAACCTTAACCGTTTGCCCATCCTTAACACTGCGTGCTCCTTCTTGTATAACCTCTGCATTTTCTTCTAAGCCAGATAATACCTCGATTTCGTCCCCTTGTGTTTTGCCGGTTTGTATAATAACTTGTTTTGCCGTTGCCTTGTCTTTATTTTTATCGGCAAGCACATAAATGTATTGCTCACCCTCAGCATTTTCTGAGATGATACTCTGAGGAATTAGAATTGCCTTTTTGTTGGTATAATCATTGATTTTTAGTCGAGCCGTTAGATTTGGTTTAATGGATCCGTCTTTATTGGGCACAGCTATTTCTACATCGAATGTTCTGTTGGCAGGATTGATAAAGTTACCTGTCTGTCTTACTTCTGAAGTTAATGTCTTGCCTAAAACAGGAAACATCACTTCCACTTTTTTACCGTTGGTTATACTTGTGATGTAGCTTTCTGGGACATCTGTTTTTATGTACATGTCCTTTAGGTTTACCAAACGCATTAATTGTGTTTGTCCTGGGGCCGCAACATTACCTTGTTCTGTGATAATATCGTCTATAACACCAGAAAACGGTGCTCTAACGTTATTTTTAGCCAACTGTTCATTGATTTGAGCGATGCTTTTTTGTAGACCTTCATACTGGGATTTTGTTTGAAGATACTGAATTTCGCTACCTATTTTTTGATCCCAAAGACGTTTTTGGCGCTCAAAAGTTGTTTTCGCCAGATTGGCTTGTACTTCTAGTTGTGCTTTTTGTTGGCTCAGTCCACCATCATCAATAGAAGCTAATAACTGTCCTTTACTTACTCTTTGCCCTTCCTTTACATGTACACGTGTAATAATACCACCTACTTCTGGTGTCACTACAATATTCTGTTTAGTTTCAACACTTCCTTGTAATTCTAGGTAATGCTTAAATTCTTCAACCTTTGCATTAAAAGTAGTAATGAGCGGTACATTTCTATCAGGGTTTATACTCTGAAGTTTTTCATCTAATTCTTTAATTTGAACGGCCAAGGCTTGCTGCTCATCAACCAATTCATCTTTCTTTTTTTGAATGGCTACGGCATCATCTGATGCAATGAGTTCTTCTACAGACTTTCCTTTTTCGCCCGAACATGCAGCTAAAAGTGATGTTAAAATGATTAAACTATATATTTTTTTCATGATGATAATTTTAAAAGTTGGTAGTATTGTTAGTGATGGTTTCTAATTCTGCTTTATTGTTTATAACATCTAACATGGCTTGCAATAATTCTTGTTGTGCAGTGTATAGTTGAGTTTGTGCCTGTCTTAATTCAAAACTAGAACCGATACCCTCAAAGAATTTGGTTTGATTTTTAGATTCTATACGCTCAGCAAGTGCCAGGTTTTGCTTTTTGTTGTTGTAATCTTCTGTTGCAAACCTGTAGTTGCTCTTAGCGGTTTCAATTTGAAGTTTAAGCATTTGCTCAGTTTCCGTTAGATCATCTTTCGATTTTTCAAGATTTATTTTGGCACGTTGTGTTGCTGCACTTCTTCCGCCAGAACTAAAGATGGGAATGTCTAAGTTAAAACCAAATGCAGAGAAACCTGCCCAACTTTGGTCACGATCTAAAAAAGTGAACTCATCGCTAAAACCCAAATATCCACCATTAATAAATGCACTTAGTCTTGGCAATGCCTTACTCTTTTCTAGCTTTAATAAAAGTTCTTTAGAGGTTTTATCGTTTTCAGCTATTTTATAATCAATGGTATTGGTAACGTCATTTTTAAGTTCTAGAACTTCTAGAGAGATGTTTTTCTCTGTGAGCTGCTCTAAATCTTCAGTTAAAGTAACATTGGTTTTATAATCTATGCCAAGTGTTATGTTAAACATCTGGTAAGCAATTTCCCTTAAACGTTCGGCATTGTTTAAACTGCTTTGCACATTGGAAAGTGTTATTTGCAGTTGCTCTACACTCTCTTCCTCTTCCAATCCATTTTCATAAATCTTAGTGGTCTCGTTGAGGGTTTTTTCTAAAACCGCAATATTTTTCTCGAAGATGGTTACACTTTCTTCCGATAGCAGAACATTACCATAAGCGTTGATTACAGCTTTTCGGACTTCTAAATCTGTTTTTTCCTTAGCATTTTTCGAAATTTCCAAGAAAACCTTGGCAGATTGTAAACCTACAAGATAAGAGCCATCAAAAAGTAATTGATTTAAGGTTGCAGTGGCATTGACATTCTGTTTTGTTCCAAAAATTACTTCTGCAAACTCGCCAGGTTCTCCACCAAAAAACTCAGCAGGAACAACAGAAACTTGTTGCTTTAAGAAGTTTTGATAGTTAATATTAGCATCAATTTGTGGTAAACCTGTAGCTGTAGTTTCCCATTTTTGCTTTTTTGCTGCTTCAATATCTCGAGCTGCATTTTTAGCGTTTCGGTTATTTTCTAAAGCGTAATCTATAGCTTCTTGTAATGTAAAGCTGGTAGGTATGTCTTGGGCAAAGCCAAAACTAAAACACACTAGAAAAATGAAAATTGATAGGTTTTTCATTCTATTGTTATGATTGATTTTTTGTTATGAATTGGTTTAATATTTTAAATCCTTTTTCGGTTACAATGGCACGCAAATGGTATTCTAAATAACTCTCCATTAAATACTCCATTTGATATTGTTCTGGAGGGAAAAACATGTTGTCCTTAATGCCTGTCATACCTGTAAAGTACATTCTAGAGATGAAGTCAACATCAATAGTATTCCTAAAAACGCCTGTATCTACTCCTTGCTGCAAACTGTCTTGAACGGAACTGTGCATTTTTTCAAACTGCTTAAATTTTAATTGCGCATGAATCTGAGGATAATATTTTTTTAATTGGTATTGCGGTGATGTTTTTTCGTTTTTTAAATGTTGCATTACATACATTTTTATGGAATACAATTCTTCGATAGGGTTAGGTGCACTATCACAAATCTCATCTATACCATCACAAATCGTATCAAACAAATGGAAAGTTACCGCCTCGACCAACTTTGTTTTATTGCTAAAATGTACATAGATCGTCTTTTTAGAAATGCCCATTTCATTGGCAATATCATCCATCGTAACACTCTTAAAACCTAGTGTTAGGAATAGTTCCGAAGATTTATGGATTATATTTTCTCTCATCTTTTTGGTTCCGCCAAAACGGAATAGCTCTTTTATTTGGTCTGCAAATGTAAACACGGAAACTTTAAAAACAATAAAAGTTTCCAAAGTTTTAATAATTATTTAACATTGGTAATGTTGGCATCAAATATCACTAAAGCCTTATTTTTGTATTATGCAAAACATTGAAGCGTATCAGAAATCTTTTTTATCGTATTTAGAGGATTTCGCTGTTGAAAAAGATCCTGGCAATCTTTACAGACCTATCAATTATATTCTTAAACTTGGTGGAAAAAGACTTCGACCGGTTCTCACTTTAATGACTTCCGAAATTTTTGGAGGCGAAACCAAAGATGCCATGGATGCTGCGCTATCTGTAGAGGTGTTTCATAATTTTTCGTTGGTACACGACGATATTATGGACGATGCTCCTTTACGAAGGGGGAAGGAAACCGTACACGAAAAATGGAATTTAAACACAGGGATACTTTCAGGAGATGCCATGTTGATTTTGGCCTATCAATTATTTGAGAACTACGAACCAAATACGTTTCAGGCTTTGGCAAAACTGTTCAGTAAAACGGCATTGGAAGTTTGTGAGGGACAACAGTACGATATTGATTTTGAAACCCGAAATGATGTTGCCATACCAGAATATCTCAAAATGATTGAGTACAAAACTGCTGTTTTGATAGGTGCTGCAATGAAAATGGGTGCTATTGTTGCTAAAGCTTCAGAAAACGATCAAAATTTAATATATGATTTTGGCCGTTATTTGGGCATAGCATTTCAGCTACAAGATGATTATTTAGATGCATTCGGAAACCCTGAGACTTTTGGCAAACAAGTTGGCGGAGATATTTTAGAGAACAAAAAAACATATCTATATCTAAAAACATTAGAGTTGGGGTCAGAAGAGGACATATGTAGTTTGTTGGAAGTAATGTCGAACAATTCAATCACCAATGCCCAAAAGGTAGATACTGTAAAAAAACTTTTTGACGATTCTGGTGCATCAAAAGCAACCCAAAAGGCTGTGGAAGATTATACAAATAAGGCTTTCGACGTACTTAAAAGCTTAAATGTATCCGAAGATAAAAAACAATTGTTGAGGTTGTTTGGTGAGCAATTAATGAATCGACGTGTTTAATGAGTTTACCGACTAATTTTGAAGATTTAATTGCAGAAGCAAATGTGCTCAATCTATATGAAAAGCTAATTATTCAATTAAACAAAGATTTGTTATTGGCCAATATAGATTTAGAGTTCGATGAAGAAACACTGCCCACTAGCTTAAAGTTGGTATTGCAAGAAACGGTATTTCATCTTATACAGAATAGATTTTCAGATTATCTCAATTTACTGTATCAAGTCGATGTTTCAGAATTAAAAATACGTTCGTTTGATGGCAACGATACTCTAAAACTCTCCGAAGATGTTACTTTTTTAATTTTACAGCGAGAGTGGCAAAAGGTTTGGTACAGGGATAAATACAATTAAAACCAAAACCTTACAAAAGGCATCCAGGCCTGGTTTTGTATGCTTTTATCTTCATCGTACAGAACATCGTATCTAATACCAAAAGTTACATTACCACTGCGATAACCGGCTCCTAAAAACAATGCAGGATACCAATAACTGTCATCAACATTATCTACAAACTGTTTATCAAAATCTCTGTCAACATACAATTGTTCAAATTCTGTAGAGATTTGTAATTCTCTGTAGGGGTTAAAAAGTCCAATAATGCTTCCGCCCACAACTGTTGACTTAAAAACATCGCGCTGCGAACTATATTGAAAATTTAAGCCCACTCCAGTTGAAACATAAGTGTTGTGTCTATATAACGCCGCAGGTGCCAATGCTCCACTAAAAAAGCCATCTCCGAAGTTTAACCCGAGACCTCCTCCAAACTGTACGTTTTTCCAAAAACTATTATTGCTGTCTAAATTATCCTGAGCCAGTGATGTGTTGCTAAATGCAAGTGCTAAAAAGACACTCATTAATATCTTATTACTTAGCTTTGTATAGAATTTTATCATAATTAAATAGGTTAATTTCTAATTGTTATAAATATAATAAAACCACATCTATTTTTGTTAAAAGTTGTATTTTTGAAGAAATTTTGTTGAAACGACAACGTCTCATAAAAAATAATGGATAAATATTCCTTTCTCAACGCAGCACATACAGCATACTTTGCTGATTTGTACGACCAATACTTAAAAAATCCTGATGCTATAGAGCCTAGTTGGCGTGCCTTTTTTCAAGGCTATGATTTTGGCTCTGAAAACTATGGAATGGATGGTGAAATTGTAGAAGGTGTCTCTGCCCAGATACCAGAGCAGCTTCAAAAAGAGTTTCAGGTTGTAAAACTCATTGATGGCTACAGAAACAGAGGTCATTTATTTACAAAGACAAACCCAGTAAGGGCTAGACGGAAATATGCCCCAACACTTGAGATTGAAAATTTTGGACTTTCAAAAAATGATTTAAATACCATTTTTTCGGCAGGTGAAATTATTGGTTTACAGTCGGCAACGCTTCAGGTTATTATAGATCATTTAGAAAGTATATATTGTGATTCTATAGGAGTAGAATACATGTATATTAGAAATCCCAATGAGATTGAGTGGATTCAAAATAAGCTTAATGTCAATGATAATCATGCTAAATTTACCGTTGACGAAAAAAAGTATATCCTTAAAAAGTTAAATCAAGCAGTTGCTTTTGAGTCGTTTTTGCATACTAAATATGTTGGTCAAAAACGATTTTCTCTAGAAGGGAATGAATCTCTAATCCCAGCTGTCGATGCCATCATTGAAAAAGCAGCCGATGAAGGTGTGAAAGAGTTTGTTATGGGTATGGCGCACCGTGGACGACTAAGTACTCTAACCAATATTTTTGGGAAATCCGCAAAAGATATTTTTAGTGAATTTGACGGTAAGGATTATGAGGAGAAAGTATTCGATGGGGATGTGAAATACCATTTAGGGTGGACAAGCAATCGCGAAACCTATAACAATAAAAAGATTAATTTAAACATTGCGCCAAACCCATCACATTTAGAGACAGTTGGTGCAGTAGTGCAAGGTATAGCAAGGGCAAAGCAAGATAAGGATGAAATAACGGATGCCTCCGAAGTACTTCCAATCGTGGTGCATGGAGATGCAGCTATTGCTGGCCAAGGCTTAGTCTACGAAGTGGTACAAATGGCCAAGTTAGACGGTTACAAAACCAATGGAACTATACATATTGTTGTTAATAACCAAATCGGTTTTACCACAAATTATTTAGATGGTCGTTCGAGTACATATTGTACCGATGTTGCTAAAGTAACTTTATCTCCTGTACTTCATGTCAATGCAGACGATGCGGAAGCTGTGGTACATGCTGCACTTTTTGCACTGCATTTTAGAATGGAGTTTAAACGCGATGTCTTTATTGATTTGTTAGGCTACAGAAAATACGGACATAATGAAGGGGATGAGCCTAAATTTACACAGCCTCTTTTATATAAAGCTATTGCTAAGCATAAAAACCCAAGAGATATTTATGCGCAACGTTTGTTAGATGAAGGTGTTATAAATGAAGGTTATGTAAAGCATATAGAAGCTAAGTACAAGGAAAAACTGGAAGAAAAATTAGAGGATTCTCGAAAAGAAGATAAAACAGAGATTACTGCTTTTATGCAGGAGGAATGGAAGGGACTATCTAGGGTTACTGAAGTTGCCATGATGGAGCAGGTTGATACAACGGTTTCAAAAAGTATACTTAAAGACATTACCAAAGTCATCTCTAATCTTCCAGCCGACAAAAAATTCATTCGTAAAATCCAGAGGTTGATTGAGTCACGACAGACCATGTTTGATGAAAATCGATTAGATTGGGCAATGGCAGAACATTTGGCCTATGGTTCACTTTTAACCGAGGGCTTTAATGTTAGAATTTCGGGACAAGATGTAGAGCGAGGTACGTTTTCGCATAGGCATGCAGTTGTTAAGGTTGAAGATAGTGAAGAAGAAATTATATTGTTAAAAAACGTTTCGGAAAATCAAGGGCAGTTTAATATTTTCAATTCACTATTATCAGAATATGGAGTTGTAGGGTTTGATTATGGTTACGCTATGGCAAGTCCAAATACATTAACGATTTGGGAAGCACAATTTGGGGACTTTAGTAATGGTGCCCAAATAATGATAGATCAGTATATATCATCTGGCGAAGACAAATGGAAAACCTCCAATGGTTTAGTGATGTTGCTGCCACATGGTTATGAAGGACAAGGAGCAGAGCATTCATCTGGGCGTATGGAACGCTATCTACAATTGTGTGCTAAGGATAATATGTTTGTGGCAGATTGTACAACACCTGCGAATATGTTTCATTTATTGCGTAAACAAATGAAGGCCAATTACAGAAAGCCATTAATTGTGTTTACGCCGAAGAGTTTGTTACGTCATCCAAAAGTAGTTTCTACAGTAGATGAATTTGCAAATGGAAGTTTTCAAATGCTAATAGATGATGAAAGTGCAAAAACAGATAAAGTGAAAACTTTGGTTTTTATAACAGGAAAATTCTATTACGATTTATTGGAAGAACGCGATAAGCAAGAGAGAGATGATGTTGCATTGGTAAGAGTAGAACAACTGTTTCCGCTTCCTGCTAAAGATATTAGAGCTGTTCTTAAAAAGTATAAGAACGCAGATGATGTTGTTTGGGCACAAGAAGAACCTAGAAATATGGGAGCTTATAGCCATATACTGATGCATTTGGATGAAGCCAGACAATGGAGAGCTGCAAGTAGAAGACCTTATGGAGCGCCAGCAGCGGGTAGTTCTGTGCGTTCAAAAATTAGACATCAACAAGTTATAGATTACGTTTTTGATAAAAGCAAAAATAACCAGAGAAAATAATGTCATTCCTGCGAAAGTGGGAATCCAAAAATAAAGTATCAAATTATAAAGATTCCTGCTTATGCAGGAATGACAAATAAAAACAATATGATTTTAGAAATGAAAGTGCCTTCACCAGGCGAGTCAATTACTGAAGTAGAGATAGCAGAATGGTTAGTGCAAGATGGAGACTATGTAGAAAAAGACCAAGCTATTGCAGAAGTTGATAGTGATAAAGCAACGCTCGAATTGCCAGCAGAAGCAAGCGGAACAATTACGTTAAAGGCAGAAGAAGGTGATGCCGTAGAAGTAGGTGCAGTTGTTTGCTTAATAGACACCAGCGCAAAACCTGAAGCTGATGCTACAACCACATACAAAGGTGGTGACGAAGGAGGAAATGATGATAATGTCGAAGAAAACTTAAAGAAAGAGCAAGAACAGACCGAGAATACGGGCGAAAAAGCTCCAAACCCTGCTAAAGAAACATATGCTTCTGGCACACCAAGTCCAGCAGCAAAAAAGATATTGGATGAAAAAGGCATAGACGCAAAATCTGTTTCTGGTACAGGTAGAGATGGTCGTATAACAAAAGATGATGCTGTTAATGCCACTCCTTCCATGGGTACACCAACAGGAGGAAACAGAGGTACTTCACGTAGTAAAATGTCTATGTTACGTCGTAAAGTAGCAGAGCGTTTAGTTGAAGCTAAGAATACCACAGCCATGCTGACCACTTTTAACGAGGTGGATATGTCTCCAATTTTTGATCTACGCAAACAATACAAAGAAGACTTTAAAGCTAAGCATGGTGTAAGCCTAGGTTTTATGAGCTTTTTTACTTTGGCTGTAGTAAGAGCATTAAAAATGTATCCAGCGGTAAACTCAATGATCGATGGTAAAGAAATGCTGTCTTACGATTTTTGTGATATAAGTATAGCAGTGTCTGGACCAAAAGGATTAATGGTGCCAGTGATCAGAAATGCCGAAAACCTATCATTTAGAGGAGTAGAATCTGAAGTAAAGCGTTTAGCAATTAGAGCACGTGATGGTCAAATTACAGTTGATGAAATGACGGGTGGTACATTTACCATTTCAAATGGTGGTGTGTTTGGTAGTATGCTGTCCACACCAATTATAAATCCACCGCAAAGTGGAATTTTAGGAATGCACAACATTGTTGAGCGCCCTGTAGCAATTGATGGTAAGGTTGAAATTCGTCCAATAATGTTTGTTGCCTTATCTTATGATCACAGAATCATCGACGGAAAAGAGTCTGTTGGCTTTTTAGTGGCAGTTAAGGAAGCACTAGAAAATCCCGTAGAGTTATTAATGGATAATGATCCAAGGAAAGCTTTAGAGATGTAAAATCTTAAAAGTTATAATAATCAAAAAGCGCAATTTGAAAACAAATTGCGCTTTTTTACTCCTAACTAATAAAGAGTCACTAACTAAAATTAACTAAAAAAATTAACAGCGATATTGGCTGAAATAACTATAATAGAGCTTATGATAAGTAATATCATAAAGATTCTATCCCTTTTTGCAGTATTGTCTTTCATTGCTTGCATAATAGTTTTTTTTTAAAAGCTCTGAACCATAAGCTTATTCAGAGCTTTCAAGACTTAACTTGAGGCGTTGATTAATAGCTGATGTAAAATTGCAAATAATTTTAAGGTGATACTATACGTAGGATTACGTATTTTTTGACCTTTTTTAGAATAATTCACAAAAAAAGAGCCCTGAACAAATGTTCAAGGCTCAAATAATCCCCTAAGAACTAATTAATAGCTCGTTATTAACCCTTAATTAATAACAATGTAAATTTCAGAAATATAATTATACCATAATATACGTAACCTTACGTATTTTTAAGATAAATGTCTTTGGTTCTCTTTTGCCCATATAAGAAGACTATTTGGGGTCTTTTCAATTTCTAATTTTCTGATAATGTTGCTTTTGTGTTTTTCAACCGTTCTCGGTGAGATAAATAATTGCTCAGCAATTTCTCTTGCCGTCTTATTTTCGGTAATTAATTTTAAGATTTTCAGCTCTGTTTTTGTTATGAGATTTAATTTTTCTGGAGTTTTATCTACTTCTATATAAGCCAAAAGTTCGGGACTAAAATATGGTGTATTCTTAATAACTGATGAGATGCAATTTTCTATTTCGTCTAGGGCAAATTCTTTTAATACATAGCCATAAATCTCTAATGCCTTGGCGTCATTGTATATTTTTTCGTCTTTTTCAAAGGTGATGAGGATAATTTTGGTAGAAAGATTAGCTTGTTTACATTTTTCTGCAATTTGTAATCCAGTGTAGAATGGCATTTTAATATCAAGAATGGCAATATCAGGGACATGGGCTTTGATTAAAGCTAATGCTTCTTTTCCGTTTTTTGCACTGGCTAAGACGTTGTACTTTTTTTCAAATAAAAATTCTTCAAGACCTTTTAGGACCAAAGGATGGTCGTCTGCAATTATGATGGTTGGGCTCATTTTGCTATTATTCAACTTAGATTTAAATATACTAAGAATCTTTAGGTTATGAAATCTCTTTCAATCTTAAATAAAGGTATTTTTTTTCGTAGTCTATAATGGCTTTCCCTTTCTTTAAAATATCAGCACCAATAATACCGTCTACAGGATCAGCATTATGGTTTATAAGTCCGTTGTTAACATGAGATAAATTAAACAGAATCAATGCGACTTTTTGCTTTTTCCATCTACCGATTTTTAAGTCGTTAGATTTTGAAATCTGCGTTAACATATCTGATGCACCAGCTCCAACAGCTTTAATTTCAGAATCTTTCGCTTTAAGCTTAAAGCGTTCAATCGCTTCAAAACCTACGCAACTGCTAGATGCTCCAGTGTCCAATATAAAACGCCCTTTTACACCGTTAATTGAAGCCTTAATTTCAAAATGGTTGGTTTTCGTCAGCTTTAATTTAATTTTAGAATAGCCTTTGGCAATAAGAAAGTCCTGTAGTGTCTCCATTTTAGTAATTTGTGCAAATATAAGACTCTAAACGATTATTTTTGCGGAATGATTATAACAGATACGCATACACATTTGTACAGCGAAGCTTTCGATGCCGATAGAGTTGAAATGATAAAGAGAGCTATAGATGCAAATGTTAAACGGTTTTTTGTTCCTGCAATAGATTCTACTTATACCGAAGCTATGTTGCAGTTAGAAAAAGACTTTCCGGGATATATATATTTAATGATGGGGTTGCACCCTACACATGTAAAAGATAATTTTAAAGAAGAGCTAAAACATGTTGAGGAGCAACTTAGCAAACGAAAATTTTATGCCGTTGGTGAAATAGGAATTGATCTATACTGGGACAAAACAACTTTAGATATACAGATAGAAGCCTTTAAACATCAAATTAACCTTGCTAAGAAGTATAAACTTCCGATAGTAATCCATTGTAGAGATGCTTTTGATGAAATTTTTGAAGTCCTAGAAACTGAAAAATCTGATGACTTATTCGGAATTTTCCATTGTTTTACGGGAAGCATAGAGCAAGCGCACAGAGCCATATCTTATAATATGAAATTAGGTATTGGAGGAGTGGTCACTTTTAAAAATGGAAAAATAGATCAATTCATAAATCAAATCGACTTAAAACATATTGTTTTAGAAACAGATTCCCCTTATTTGGCACCAAAACCCTACAGAGGAAAACGAAATGAAAGCTCCTATATATATAAGGTATTGGAAAAATTATCCGAACTTTACCAAATGAGTGAAGCAGATATTGCTCGTATTACTACAGAAAATTCTAAACGCGTATTTGGTATTTAACTTATGCAAAAACCTAACATACTTTTAATATACACAGGTGGTACCATCGGAATGATAAAAGATGCCGATAGCGGCGCTCTTAAAGCATTTGATTTCGATAATCTGTTGGATAAAATCCCAGAGCTACGCCTTTTAGATTGTGATATTGAAACTAAGTCTTTTAATACACCAATAGATTCCTCTAATATGAACCCAGAGTATTGGGGCAATATAGCTGAAATCATTGCATCTAATTACACAGCTTTTGATGGGTTTGTAGTGCTTCATGGCAGTGATACCATGAGCTATTCGGCATCAGCATTAAGTTTTATGTTAGAAAACTTATCAAAACCTGTTATTTTCACAGGATCTCAACTTCCAATAGGAGATTTACGTACAGATGCTAAAGAGAACCTTATTACATCTATTCAAATGGCATCTTTACAAAATTTGGGAGAACCAGTAATCAAAGAGGTGTGTCTTTATTTTGAATACAAGCTTTATAGAGGTAATAGAACTACAAAGATAAACGCAGAACATTTTGAAGCTTTTGAGTCGCTAAACTACCCTCACTTGGCGGAGTCTGGTGTGCATCTAAAAATCAATACAGAATATTTGCTTCAACCCAATTTAGACAAAGAACTTGTAGTGCGCACGGCAATGGATACCAATATTGGAATTTTAAAACTGTTTCCAGGCATATCTAAACCCATTGTAGAAGCTGTACTTAGAAGCCAGCTGATAAAAGGGTTGATAATTGAAACCTATGGATCTGGTAATGCCACTACAGAACCTTGGTTTATCGATTTGTTAGAGGAAGCCATCCATAAAGGTCTACACATTATTAATGTCACGCAATGTGCTGGTGGTAGTGTTGCGATGGGACAGTATGAAACCAGCTCGCAATTAAAGCATATAGGAGTAATTTCTGGAAAGGATATTACTACTGAAGCCGCAGTGGCCAAACTCATGTACCTGTTGGGTGAAAATCTCGAAGCAAAAGATTTCAAAACTGTTTATGAAACACCGTTAAGAGGCGAAATGACCTAAAAATAACAGTATAAATTTCAGTGTTTAAAGTTTTTTTTGTTATTTGGCGTTCTGTAATTTTTACTAGGATTTACAGAGAGGTGGCCGAGTGGTCGAAGGCGCACGCCTGGAAAGTGTGTATACTCCAAAAGGGTATCGAGGGTTCGAATCCCTTCCTCTCTGCATAGATTTTTAGGAAATTGTTACATTATTTTTTTATCTTTAACACTTTAACTAATAAAATTAAGATTAAGAACAATGAAAAGATTATTTTCTATCCTTGCCATTACATGTTTAATGGCTATCGGAACTGTTAACGCCAATGCAACGACATTAGCTACTACAACAGCAACTGTAACAAGTGTAACTCAAGACGCTGAAGAACCGGCAGAAGATTTGAGTTTCCATCAAGAATTAAAAAAGCGTTTTATTGAAGGTGGCCCAGGATTTATGGGAATTGTATTATTATGTTTAATTCTTGGATTGGCAATTGCTATTGAGAGAATTATCTTTTTAAACCTTTCTACAACAAACACTAAAAAATTAACCCAAAACGTAGAAGATGCCTTAAATTCTGGCGGAATTGAAGCAGCTAAGGAAGTTTGCAGAAATACTAAAGGACCTGTTGCGTCAATTTTCTATCAAGGTTTAGACCGTGCAGACGAAGATTTAGATGCTGCGGAAAAAGCAGTTGTCGCTTATGGTGGAGTACAAATGGGACAGTTAGAGAAAAATGTTTCTTGGATATCTTTATTTATCGCTTTGGCACCAATGCTTGGTTTCATGGGTACAGTAATTGGTATGATTCAAGCCTTTGATAAAATTGAAGCGGCTGGAGATATGCAACCATCTTTGGTAGCTGGTGGTATTAAAGTAGCACTTTTAACCACGGTATTTGGTCTTATTGTAGCAATTATCCTTCAGATTTTTTACAACTACATTATTGCTAAGATTGATAGTATTGTAAATGATATGGAAGATGCGTCAATTACCTTAATGGACTTATTAGTAAGACACAAAAAATAAAACATAAATTATGCACAAAATATTAAAAATCATAGCTGCTTTAATCGGGCTTGCTGGTATTGTCTTTTTGGTCAGAATTGTTGCGGCTGGAGATGATGCTATCAAATCTGGTGAAGAAGCAGGACTTGTTGACCCAATGGCTTGGGCGGCATATATTATTTTAGGGCTAACTTTATTGTTTGTAGTATTTTTTGTTTTGAAAAATCTATTTACAAATACTTCAGGTCTTAAAAACACGTTAATAGGAGTAGGTGCCTTTGTTGCAGTTTTAATCATATCTTATTTAACTGCTGGTGGTGACCCAATAACCTATAAATTGCAAGAAGGAGTTGCAACGAGCTCACAATCTCAAATGGTAGGTGCTGGTTTAACGGCATTTTATATTTTGATTGTCATAGCAGCATTAGCAATGATATTCTCAGGAGTTAAAAAAATAATTAATAAATAACATAGTATGGCAAAACGATCGGCACCAGAAGTAAATGCAGGTTCAATGGCTGACATTGCCTTCTTATTACTTATCTTTTTCTTGGTAACAACAACTATAGAAAAAGACAAAGGATTATTAAGGAGTTTGCCGCCTATTGACGATTCCCAGGTTGAGCCACCGATTATAAAGAAGAAAAATTTATTCACTGTACTTATAAACCGAAATAACCAATTGCTAGTAGAAGATGAGCAAATGGAATTAAAGGATTTAAGACAAGCAGCTATAGAATTTCTTGATAACGGTGGTGGTACAAATGCCGCAGGTAAAAGTTGCGATTACTGCCAAGGGAAGCGTCTAGACGATTCGTCGGATCATCCAGATAAGGCTATTATCTCTATGAAACATGATAGAGAAACGTCTTATGAACAATATATGGATGTTCAAAACGAATTAGTTGCAGCCTATAATTTTTTGAGAGAAAGAGAAGCAACAAGGTTGTACAAGCAGTATTACCCTAATGCTGACAAGGTGTTTACGGCTATGTTAGAGGAGAAAGAAAAGAATCAATTTAGTAAGGACGAAGTGCTTAATGAACGTATCGAAAACATTAAGACATTGTATCCGATGAAATTGTCTGAAGCAGAACCAGATAAAAATTAAAAGTAACAATTATGTCAAAATTTAAAAAAGGAAAACAAGGAGACTTACCGGCAATTTCGACGGCATCCTTACCTGATATTGTATTTATGTTGCTTTTCTTTTTCATGGTGGCAACCGTTATGAGAGATAGCACATTGATGATTGAAAATAATTTACCTAGTGCGGATCAGGTTGAGAAGCTTAAAAAGGACAGAACGACCTACATCTATGCTGGAAAGCCAAGTACGCAATATAAACATCTAGGTGATGAACCTAGAATTCAGTTTAATGATGCATTTATTGGCGTTGAAGATGTAAGATCTTCTGTACTCCAAGCGCAGGCAGATATGGTTGAAGAACTGAAAAGTAAAATTGTTATTGGACTTAAGGTAGATAAAAATACACATGCCGGCTTAGTTTCAGATATTAAGCAAGAGTTACGTAAAGCAAATACGCTTAAGGTTATGTATATCGCAAACGCAAGAGCCGAAGAATAATCAAAATCTTAATTTTATAAAAAACGTCTTGAGTAATCAGGGCGTTTTTTTATTGCATATCAACAAAGTTGAAATAAAGATTTTGTAGATTTATCTTATGAAGTATAACATATTGCTTGTAATGGTTTGCGTAAGTTTTTTTGGGTTGGCCCAAGATAGTAAAAACATCGATAAATCCGAGTTATATAAAAACTATAGAGAAGACCAGTTTTATATTTCAGCGACCTACAATTTACTAGCCAACAAGCCAAACGGTGTTAGTCAGAGTGGGTTTTCGTCTGGATTTCATTTTGGTTTTATAAGAGATATGCCAATTAATAAGAGAAGGAACGTCTCACTAGGTTTGGGAATAGGTCTATCCACAAACTCTTACAACCAAAACATATCAATTTTAGAAATTGACAATGAATTTGTTTACAATACGATCGATGAGAGCGAAATCAATGTATCAAAAAACAAGTTTACGACCTATTTGATAGAAGTACCTTTTGAGTTCAGGTGGCGAACATCTACTGCTACAGATTACAGCTTTTGGCGCATCTATTCAGGATTTAAAGTTGGCTATCTGTTTTATAATTCCTCTAAGTTTAAAAGTAACGTCGGTGACGAAAAACTATCTAATATAGACGATTTTAATAAAATTCAATATGGTCTAACATTAAGTGTTGGCTATGGCACTTGGAATTTCCATGTGTATTACGGACTAAATCCAATCTTTGATGATAACGCTCAACTAGATGGTGAGGCGATTGATATGAAATCCTTTAAGCTAGGATTAATGTTCTACATTCTATAACCAATAGTTTGAAAAAATAAGTTGAGGGAACAACCCAACAAATACACCAATGATCAATTCTTGATTAGTGTGCGCTTTTAAGTGCAAACGTGATGTGGCTATAGCACCAAGAATTATCATCATTAAAGCAATGGTACCATTTATATTTATTTGGTAGTGTATACCAATAGCAACTGCAAACATAAAGAAGCCAGAAGCAGCTATCATATGGATACTTGCCTTTACTTTAAAAACTGCCATTATAAAGCAGGCTAATGTAGAACACAAAATACCTAAGAAGAAGTAATATAGTTCAACAATCTCATTTGGAGTTAAGACCCGTAAAAGAATGAGACTAATAATAATACAGTTAACAAGCAATGGAATCAATCTTTCTTTGGTGCTTTTCAAATAAATGGTTTGTACCTTATTTATAGTTTTTAATAAAAAAAACAAAAGAATAGGTAAAATGATTGTAAGGATTATAATTGAAAATATTTTGGCATTTCTTATGGGTTCTGGTATAAAACGGGGAGTCTTTGAAAAGTAGAACAGTACACCAAGAAGCGGCATTATCAAAGGATGAAAAACAAACGATATACTTTTTAGAATAAAATTTTTCATCCAAATTTTATAGGTTTATAATTCTTTTCTTAAACGTGCTACAGGAATATCTAGTTGTTCTCTGTATTTTGCAACTGTTCGTCTGGCAATAGGGTAACCCTTTTCTTTTAAGATTTTAGAAAGAGCTTCGTCAGTAAGTGGTTTCTTTTTGTTTTCCTCCTCTATTACAGTCTCAAGAATTTTCTTAATCTCCCTCGTTGACACTTCTTCTCCCTGGTCGTTAGTCATAGATTCAGAGAAAAATTCCTTTATAAGTTTAGTGCCATATGGTGTATCTACATATTTACTATTGGCAACACGCGAAATCGTTGAGACGTCCATTTCAATTTCGTCAGCGATATCCTTTAAAATCATCGGTCGTAGCTTACGTTCATCACCAGTTAAAAAATAGTCTTTCTGATAGTTCATAATAGAACTCATCGTCACAAAAAGAGTTTGTTGGCGTTGTCTCACAGCCTCAATAAACCATTTTGCAGCATCAAGTTTTTGTTTAATGAACATGACCGCATCTTTTTGGGCTTTAGACTTTTCTTTGCTGTCTTTATAACCTTTAAGCATATTGTTGTACTCTCTCGATACATGAAGCTCTGGTGCGTTTCTACCATTAAGCGTCAACTCAAGTTCTCCATCAACAATTTTTATGGCAAAGTCTGGTACGATGTGCTCAACAATTTTATTATTTCCAGCATAAGAGCCACCTGGTTTTGGATTTAAGCGTTCTATTTCCTCAATGGCATCTTTAAGCTGCTCTTCATTAATGTTGAATTTTTTCATCAACTTTTTGTAATGCTTTTTGGTAAACTGTTCAAAAGCTTTATCTATTATAGCAATTGCTAATTCTACATCTGGATTTTGCTCTTTTCTATGCAATTGAATGCTCAAACATTCTTGAAGATTTCTAGCTGCAACTCCAGCAGGATCTAGCTGATGTACAATTTGAAGCACTTTTTCCACCTCTTCTTCTGTAGTATACACATTCTGTGTAAACGCCAAATCATCTGTGATATCAGATAGAGAACGACGTATATAACCACTTTCATCAACACTTCCTACAAGAAAATATGCGATTTCCTCTTCCTGGTCAGATAATCTAAATGTGTTTAATTGATTGATTAAATGTTGGGTAAATGATGTTCCAGCAGCATAAGGCACACTTTTTTCGTCATCGTCAGCGCTGTAATTATTGGTTTGAGTTCTATATTCTGGTATTTCATCATCACTTAGATACTCATCAATATTAATATCGTCGGTATCAATGGTATCGTTATCATTTATATCATCACTCGTATTATCGAACTCGTCAAAATTATCTTCGTTAGTTTCCTCCTTACCAGTATCTAAAGCTGGGTTTTCCTCAAGTTCTTGTTTTAATCGCTGCTCAAAAGCCTGTGTAGGTAACTGAATCAGCTTCATCAGTTGAATCTGCTGAGGTGATAGCTTTTGTGATAGCTTAAATTGTAAATATTGTTTTAGGGCCATTTTATAATTTCTGAATAGATATAAAAATACTAAAAAAAACCTGTTAGGTTTCTAAAACCTTACAGGTTTAATATTTAGTTTAAAACTCAGCGTTTTGAGGTGTACGTGGATAGGGGATTACATCTCTAATGTTACCCATTCCGGTGGTAAACATTACCAAACGTTCAAAACCTAATCCAAATCCTGAATGCACAGCAGTTCCGTATTTGCGCAAATCTAAATACCACCACAACTCTTCTTCGGGTATGTCTAAGGCTACCATTTTTTCTTTCAATACATCCAAACGTTCCTCACGTTGCGAGCCACCAACCATTTCACCTATACCAGGGAATAGAATATCCATGGCTCTTACGGTTTTTCCATCTTCATTTAAGCGCATGTAAAAGGCTTTGATATTTGCCGGATAATCAAATAATATTACAGGGCATTTAAAATGTTTTTCGACCAAAAAGCGCTCGTGCTCAGATTGTAAGTCTGCTCCCCATTCTTCAATAATATAGTTGAATTTCTTTTTTTTATTAGGTTTACTGTTTCTAAGAATCTCAATAGCTTCTGTATAGCTTACGCGCTTAAAATTGTTATCGACCACAAACTTAATTTTATCAATTAAATTCATAGGACTACGCTGCGCTTGTGGCAATTTTTTTTCTTCCTCTTGCAAACGCTTGTCCAAAAACTCAAGGTCTTCTCTGTTGTGCTTCAAAACATAACTTAACACAGACTTCATAAAATCCTCTGCTAAATCCATGTTACCAGCTAAGTCCATAAAAGCGACTTCTGGTTCAATCATCCAGAATTCTGCTAAATGCCGTGATGTATTCGAATTTTCTGCTCTAAATGTTGGGCCAAATGTATAAACCTTTCCTAGAGACATGGCATAGGTTTCAGCTTCCAATTGACCAGATACGGTTAAATTGGTTTCCTTTCCAAAGAAATCTTGTTTATAATCTATCTCGCCATCCTCGTTTAATGGTGGGTTTTTGGGATCTAATCCTGTGACTCTAAACATCTCTCCAGCACCTTCTGCATCACTACCCGTTATAATTGGTGTATGCATATAATAGAATCCATTGTCATTAAAGTACTTATGAATAGCAAAAGACAACGACGAGCGTAGACGCATCACTGCGCTAAATGTATTTGTTCTGGTGCGTAAGTGAGCGTTTTCTCTTAAGAACTCGAATGTATGTTTTTTAGGTTGAATTGGATAAGCTTCTGGGTCTGAATCTCCATGAATCTCTATGGATTTTACCTGTATCTCAACGGATTGTCCTTTACCTTGACTTTCCACCAATTCTCCCATAACTTCTATAGCTGCACCAGTGGTGATGCGCTTTAAAAGGGCTTCTTCAAAATTTTCAAAATCTACAACACACTGAATATTATTTATGGTCGAGCCATCATTTAATGCTATAAAACGATTTGCTCTAAACGTTCTTACCCATCCTTTTACGGTAACATCTTGTAGTTTTACGTCTTCAGATAATAATTCTGCTACGGATTTTGTTGTCATTTTTTAGTTATTTTGAAATGCTAAGATAAATTTTTTATTCTTCGTTTTCTGAGTCGATTTCGGCATCATCATCTTCCGATGGAATAATATCGATTGTGGGTTTACGCAATACTTCTTTATTTGCGATATTTCGTTCTAGCGACAAGAGTAATGACGGCAATAAGAGTAAGTTAGAAAGCATAGCAAATAACAATGTTATAGATACTAATGCTCCTAAAGCTACAGTGCCACCAAAACTTGATATAGTAAATACCGAGAACCCAAAGAACAATACTATGGATGTATAAAACATACTGACACCGGTTTCTCTAAGTGCAGCGTAAACCGATTTTCTAATTTTCCAATGGTTGGCCTGTAACTCTTGTCTGTATTTTGCCAAAAAATGAATGGTATCATCAACCGAAATACCAAAAGCTATACTAAACACCAATATGGTTGATGGTTTTATTGGCACACCAACATAACCCATTAAACCTGCAGTGACCAGCAGTGGTAATAGGTTGGGAATAAGCGATACAATAATCATTCTGAAGGAACGGAACAAGTACGCCATAAATAGCGAAATAAGAAAAATGGCAAGTGTTAACGAAATAACAAGGTTTCTTACCAGGTATTTTGTTCCTTTTTGAAATACCAAAGCTTTACCCGTCATGGTAACTTGGTAACGTTCTTTAGGGAAAACCTTATCAATTTTATGCTGAAGATTCTCTTGAATACGCTCCATCTTAGCCGTGCCTATATCTTTCATAAACGTAGTAATACGTGCATACTGACCTGTACTGTCTACAAAGTTTTTGAGTAAATCTATATCAGAGGATGAGTTTTTGGCATAAGATAAAATAAAACTGTTTTCTTGACTTGTCGGTAACTGATAGTATTTAGGATTACCGTTATAATAAGCTTGTTTACTGTATTTCACCAAACTTACCACGGAAATAGGTTTAGACAATTCTGGTGTTTCTTCTATAAGGGTTTCCAGCTCATTGATGCGTTTTAAGGTTGCTAATTTCATAACTCCTTTTTTACGCTTGGTGTCTACCATGATTTCTAATGGCATAATACCATTAAATTCATCTTCAAAAAAACGAATATCCTTAAAAAACTGCTTGTCTTTTGGCATGTCTTCAATTAAACTTCCTGAGATTTTAATCTGGTTCATGCCAATCATACTGCCAATAATAAGTATAAGCGCAGTGACGTAAATAGTAATTTTCTTATGTTTTACCATGCGCTCCATCCAGTCGACAAAACCGCCAATCCACCGTTTATTGAGATGTTCTAAATGACGTTTTTTTGGATATGGTAAAAACGTATACATTATAGGAATAATAAGCAGGCATAAGATGAAAATAGCCAAGATGCTTAATGAGGCTACGATACCAAATTCTTTTAATAATTTACTCTCGGTTAAGATAAACGTTGCAAAACCTGAAGCTGTGGTAACATTAGTCATCAAAGTAGCATTACCTACTTTGGTAATAACACGTTGTAGTGATTTTACCTTATTACCATGCGATCTTACCTCGTGCTGGTATTTATTGATTAGAAAAATACAATTAGGTATACCAATGACGATTATTAAAGGCGGAATCAATGCTGTGAGCACTGTGATTTCGTAACCCAATAGACCTAAAATTCCAAAAGTCCACATAACGCCAACGCATACTACAATTAACGAAATGAAGGTGGCTCTAAAGGATCTGAAAAATAAAAAGAAAATCAATGAGGTCACCAATAATGCTGCACCTATAAAGAGCCCAATTTCATCTACAATATTTTGAGAATTTAAGGTTCTAATATATGGCATGCCAGAAACTCTAACGTCTAATCCGGTTTCAGTTTCGAAAGTATTGATTTTTACTTCTAAATCTTCAATTATAAAGTCTTTACGGGCAGAGGTGTTAACAATATCTTTCTTTAAATAAATAGCAGTACGAATAGTTTTTGTTTCTGCATTAAACAGAAAATTATCGTAAAAAGGATATTTTTCAAACAACTCATTTTGTAGTGTGTTGATCTGTTTAATACTAGAAATAGAATCTTTTATAAAAGGCTCTAAGTCGAATTGCTCTTTTTTGGTGTTTTTCACCAATTTTTGAAGATCTTTTATTGATAAAACTGTTTCAACTTCATCATAAGCTTTAAAAGATTCTGCAAGATTGTTCCATGCATTGAGCTGTTTTACTGAGAATAGAGTTGAATCTTTTACGCCAAGTACAATGAGGTTACCTTCTTCACCAAAGACCTTGAGAAAATCATTGTAAACCACGTTGACTTCGTGGTCGTCAGGTAACATATTAGCTTCGGTGTAGGTAAAGCGCATATGTTTCCATTGCATACTAAAAAACACAGTTGCCAAAACTATGGCAATAAGTATAAAGATTTTATTGCGAAGAATAACCCTTGCAATAGCCTCCCAAAATCCTGTGGTAAATAGTTTAAGCATTATATAGCAATAACCCCAAAGCTAAATCCTGAGGTATTAATTAAAATTCAAATCTCTTTCAGCGACAAACAAGGCGCAAAGGTAGAAAAAACCTAAGGAATTGCTAAAGAATTAACAGGAATATAATAGTGGTTATAATGATATATTAAAGGTAAACTTAAAAGCAATATTATCTTCTAATTCTGGCAAATGGTAAGCACCATAACGGTAAGCAAAACTTAATCCAAAGCCTAAGAGCAATTTATTGATTTCAAAACCAGATTCCGAGTAGAGTTTATCCAGTGTATTAAAGCCTATACCTTCATGTCGGTCTATGCTATTCATATCACCAATGGCATACCTTGAGATGAGTACTAATTGTGGTTTAAAGCGTTCAGAAATATTAAAAGGTCTCAAATAGTGTTTTAACTGTAGTGTTGAAAACTTATCACTAAAAAATTCATTAAAATACATGGTTTCAAAGCTATTGAGACCTGCTACAGAGAACCGCTGAAGAATGGTTTCTTTGGTAATATTATTGGGGTAGGCATGGTACAAATGAGTTAATGGTGCATCACCACCAGCTATACCCGCGGCTAAGGTAATATTGGTTACGGCATTATTATTATGATTAAATTGTTGAATGGTTCTAAAATCTAACTTTGAAAAATTAAAATCCCCATTTAAAACAGATTTAAAGCTTTGTGTTAATTGCAAGGTAAACTTTGGAAAACCTTCCTTGGTCGTTTTTATATTATCTTCGGAAATCTCAAATTGGTTAAACGGACTCCATTGCAGGCTTACTCTTGCTGTGCTAATATCAAAACTACTATAACTCTTATCATCTAAAATAAAATTATAAAAGTAAGTTGGATTAATGTTGCTAATGGCTATCTGCGTTTCTGATAACAGATTGTTTGAGAAGCGATGTTCTAAAGAAACAGATTTTGTTATGTGGCGATGAAACAAATCAATATTTAAAAGACGAGGTTCAAAAAAGGTGAAAAAGCGCTTATCGGTTAAAAAAGTTGAGCTTCCTGTTTCTTGTAAATCGTCTGTGTAGGTTAGGTTAACCCAAGTATTGTGCGCTTTGTTGACCCTAAAACCTCCCCCAGCACTAAATTTTATACGCTTGTCGGTAAATCCGTAAACAACATAACCGTTGAGTCTATAACGGTCGGAAAATAGCTTATTGGTTACTCCACCTAGACCGGTTCTAAGACCTTCATATTGATTAAATTTTATTAGATATCGTAAATCGGCATCAAAATAATTGAAAGGTAAAAACCCATTACCTAACTGCTTTAAGAACTCAGTTTTTTTAATTGAGTCTTGTTCTTTTTTAATAGAATCTTTTTCTTTTGTAATGGGATTTTGTGCAAAGCCACTTGTTGCAAATAACATAATAAAAACAACAAATAAATGCTTTGGCATATATGTACTAAGTTAAAAAAAACATCCCAAATAAATTTTGGGATGTTTTATGCTTTTTATTTTTGACTAGACGGTCATAATCTCTCTTTCCTTGTTATCTAGAATGCCATCTATTTGTTTAACGTAAGAATCAGTGAGTTCTTGTACATCGATCTCTGCATTCTTTTGCAAATCTTCAGAAACATCAGATTTTTTGATGTCGTTCATGGCATCTTTACGTGCATTACGTACACCAATTTTTGCATCTTCAGCTTCAGATTTAGCTTGCTTTGCTAAATCTTTACGACGCTCTTCAGTTAGTGGTGGAACATTAATGATAATCATTTCTCCATTGTTCATAGGATTAAAACCTAAATTAGCGAGCATAATACCACGCTCAATTTCCTGTAGCATACTTTTTTCCCAAGGTTGAACGGATATGGTTCTACCATCTGGTGTATTTACGTTGGCTACTTGGTTTAGTGGAGTTTGGGATCCATAATAATCAACCATAACACTTCCTAGCATTGCCGGACTTGCCTTACCAGCCCTAATATTAACCAGTTGTTTTTCAAGATGCTTTATGGCAGCATCCATGGCTTCTTTTGCAGTGTCTATTATAAATTTAATTTCGTCCATAATTTTTAAAACTTTAATTGAGGATCATCAAAGGTTGTACCAAGTCTTAAAGAATAACCTCTGTACCTATATTTTCTCCGGAAACCACCTTAAGCAAGTTTCCTTTTTTATTCATATCAAATACTATAATTGGTAGTTTGTTTTCTTGACTTAAAGTAAAGGCCGTTGTATCCATAACCTTTAAACCTTTACGTAAAACATCATCAAATGTAATATGATCAAACTTTACCGCTGTGCTGTCCTTTTCAGGATCTGCTGTATAGATGCCATCTACACGCGTTCCTTTTAAAATCACATCAGCTTCAATTTCTATAGCACGCAAAACTGCAGCAGAATCAGTTGTAAAATAAGGATTCCCCGTTCCGCCACCAAAAATCACTACACGCCCCTTATTTAAATGACTCATGGCTTTACGTCTTATAAAAGGCTCAGCGACTTCGTTGATTTTAATTGCAGTTTGCAAACGTGTTTTAACGTCAGCATCTTCAAGTGCATTTTGTAAAGCTAATCCGTTTATAACGGTTGCCAACATTCCCATATGATCTCCTTGAACACGATCCATGCCATTCATAGCACCTGCAACACCTCTAAAGATATTGCCACCACCTATGACAATGGCAACCTGTACACCTAAATCCGTAATCTCTTTAATATCTTTTGCGTATTCTGCCAAACGCACTGGGTCAATGCCGTATTGCCTGTTTCCCATTAAAGCTTCCCCTGATAATTTTAGCAGTATTCTTTTGTATTTCATGTTTTGATTGAAAATTAAGCAAAACTACATATTTTTATTTTTAATAGTATAAATTACATAGTACAATTTTTGATAGTTATCCCACTATTATTTGCCCGATAAATTTGAAATTTAAAAAGTGAAAGAATTGACAGCCCGATTTATGAAGATGTAACTTTAATGCTGCTGAATAGAATTAGAAAGGGATTACATTAAATTGTAAAAGTAATTAATCTAAGTAGTAGATATAACCGAAGTTGAGCCATAAATTCCAATCATTATTTTTATTTGAAGGTAATTTATGATTTAGGCCATCTACAAAATCATCAAAGTAATATTGCCATCTTAACTCAACAAATAAATCGGAAAGTATGGTAAGTTTATAGCGTGTACCAATACTTGCAACAACAGACCAGGTAGAACCGGATTCATCACTTACAAAGGGATCACCCCCAGCAACATCACTCCAACCACTGTAAAAATTATTGTTATCTAATATATTGCCATTGCCATAAGTGGTCTCAACTGAAGGATTGAAAGCAACATAATGTGCACCCAGAGCAGCAAAAGGGGCAAAAGAATAGGCACCAGCGGAAAAAGCTCTAATACTTCTGGGGAAATACTCTAGTTGCATGCCAATATCCCAATTTTGGGATTCACCAGAATGACGCCTTAATCGTTCAGCATTTTCACTGGTTCTAGAGTCATCTACCCATTCTCCAAAGTGGTTTAAGGTGGTTTTATTCCATGATATTTCACTTCTTAGTTTAAAGTGATCATTAAAATAAGTATCGGTAGAGTAACAATTACAATCTGCACGATATGCAAAGTTTATATAATGCACAATACCTAATGCAACACCGGTATTTCCTGCATTGGTTTCAAAATCTTTTCTTACTCCAAAATCAGACTGAAACGCAACTGCACCAACAAATGCACCGATTTCGTGAGAAAAGCCCAGCTGTGCTGAGACGCTTTGCATTGAAAGCAAAATAGCTAACAAAAGGAACAGCTTTTTAATAGGTAATGCCATATAACTTCAAATATAATTGAAATAGTTATCGAACAAATATATAAAAACTCGACGAACTACAAAGTAAAACAGACAAAATGCACACTTCCTATAAGAATAGAGGATTTTTTTGTAATTCTGAAATATTGAAAAAATTATTGAGAATATAAAAAAAATTAAGGCTTATTTTTACAGATAATGTATCTTTGCAACCATTAAATCACAATTTCTTAACAATTTTTTATATGAAAGATAAAATTGAAGCATTTTTAGATCTTGTAAAGGAACGCAATGGGCACGAACCAGAGTTTTTACAAGCAGTCCAGGAAGTAGCGGAGACAGTTATTCCTTATATAGCTAAGCACGATATTTACAATGGGAAAAACATTTTATTGAGAATGGTAGAACCAGAACGACTGATTTCCTTTAGAGTTAGTTGGGTAGATGATGCTGGCGAGATACAGGTTAACAGAGGGTATAGAATACAAATGAATTCTGCAATAGGTCCTTACAAAGGAGGATTACGTTTTCACCCTACCGTAAATGCAAGTATCCTTAAATTTTTGGCGTTTGAGCAAGTTTTTAAAAACAGCTTAACTACATTGCCTATGGGCGGTGGTAAAGGGGGTTCTGATTTTGATCCAAAAGGAAAGTCAGATAATGAAATTATGCGTTTCTGTCATGCCTTTATGACCGAACTTTTCAGACACATTGGCCATAATACAGATGTGCCAGCAGGAGATATTGGTGTTGGTGCAAGAGAAATAGGCTTCATGTTTGGGATGTATAAAAAATTGAAAAATACGTTTACAGGTGTACTTACTGGAAAAGGCCAATCTTGGGGCGGATCTTTAATTAGACCTGAAGCAACAGGATATGGTAACGTATATTTTGCTGAGAACATGTTAAAAACTAAAAATGACTCTTTTAATGGGAAAAGGATTGTTATTTCTGGTTCGGGCAATGTTGCGCAGTTTGCAGCAGAAAAGGCTATTGAGCTTGGAGCAACAGTATTGACACTTTCTGACTCTGGAGGATACATTATAGATGAAGATGGTATTGACACCGAAAAGCTAGAATTTGTTATGGACCTTAAAAATGTAAAGCGAGGTCGTATTAGTGAATATGTTGATAAGTATCCCAATGCTAAGTTTGTCAAAGGAGAACGACCATGGTCTGTGAAATGCGATATTGCATTGCCATGCGCAACACAAAATGAATTAAATGGTGATGAGGCAAAACAATTAGTGGATAATGGCTGTATTTGTGTCTCTGAAGGAGCTAATATGCCTTCAACACCAGAGGCTATTCACGAGTTTCAAAAAGCAAAAATTTTATTTGCTCCAGGAAAAGCTTCTAACGCAGGTGGTGTAGCAACATCTGGTCTAGAAATGAGCCAGAATTCATTACGTCTCAGTTGGACGAGAGAAGAAGTGGATGAAAAGTTGAAAGGTATAATGGAGGATATCCACGACTCATGTGTAGAATATGGAAAAAACGATGATGGATCTGTAGATTACATCAGAGGGGCAAATATTGCTGGTTTTGTAAAAGTAGCAGATGCAATGTTGGCACAAGGCGTGGTATAATATATAAAATGTATATTTTTAAAAAAGCTTTCATTGTACATGAAAGCTTTTTTTATGACTTAGTATATGATTACCTATATATTATCGTTACTATTAAATATATTTGAGCAAACGAATTTTATAATGCAAAGAGCTGTCCTTAAAATCTTTATTTTGTGTTTGTCCGTTAATGTTTATGCACAAGACTTTTCAGCACTATGGCAATCACATTATTCTTATAGCGATATAGTTGATGTTGTTAACGGCGATAACAAGATTTATGCAGCTGCACAAAATGCTATTTTTGAATACGATACTTTAACACAAGAACTAAATACTATTACCACCGTTCAAGGTTTGTCGGGTGAGCAGATAACTACTATATTATATAGTGATTTTTATCAATATTTACTCATTGGTTACGAAACTGGATTGATAGAAGTCTATTCCGAAACTGATGAAGATGTCCTTGCGGTTGTTGATATTTTGGAGAAAGAAAATATTACACCTGTAAATAAACGTATTAATCATTTTTACGAACATGAAGGTTTGGTATACATTTCCACAGATTTTGGTATTTCTGTTTATGATTTAGAACGTTTAGAATTTGGGGATACCTATTTTTTAGGTGATGGAGGCTCTCAAATTACCGTAAAGCAGGTTTCTATTTTAAATGATGAAATTTATGCAGCTTGTTTAAATAATAATGGCATTAAAAAAGGAAATATAAACAATCCTAACCTAATTGACTTTTCGCAATGGCAGACGGTAATTACTGGTAATTACAACACGATGAATACCGTAAACAATAAGTTGTATTCTGTAAGGTCAAATAGGGTTCTTTATGAAATAGATGGTACGTTATTAAATACTTTGTTTACATTTCCTATACTGCCTGTAGACACAGAGGTCTCAAACTCTAATTTAGTTGTGTCAACAACAAATACAGTTTATGTTTATGACACTAATATTCAATTGATTAATAGCTTTCAGCCTAATGAAGAATTTGATACCAGTTTTACTTCTGCAACTCAATTGGGAGACTTTGTTTATATAGGTTCAAGAGACTTTGGAGTTTTAAGAAGCTCAATTAACGACAATACATTTTACACAGAAATAAAGCCAAATGGGCCTTTGTTTAATGAAACCTTTAGGATAAATGCAGAAAGTGAAACGGTTTGGGCAAGTTTTGGGGATTATTCCCAATCCCTAAATCCTTCTCCAGTTAGAAATAGAGGTTTGAGCTACTTTAGAGATGAAATTTGGGAAAATATACCTTTTGATAGTGTTTTGGGCGCACGAAATCTCTCTGAAATCTCAACCAATCCGTTTAATCCAAACCAAGTTTTTATAAGTTCGTTTCAAGATGGGATTTTAGAAATTAATGATCTAACTCCTACAATTTTATATAATCAAAACAATAGTGGTTTAGAATCTTTAGTAATACCAAACAATCCAAATGCAATTAGTATAAGAGTTTCTGCTTCTACTTTTGATGATAACGGTGTGCTGTGGTCATTAACATCACGTGCACCCAATCCATTAAAATCGTATGACCCCAATACTGGTAATTGGGAAGGTTATGACTTTTCGGCTATTATAGAAAATGCTCTTACAGATGAGTTTGGTTTCTTTGATATAGATATAGATAATAATGGTACAAAATGGATTGGTGGTTACTCTAACGGATTGTATGCTTATAACGAAAATATCTCAGATAATCCGTTAAGAAACATAGAATCAGAGGAGCAAAACCTTCCTTTTCCCAGAGTAACATCTTTAGAGGTCGATAATAGAAACCAACTTTGGATAGGCACCTTTTCTGGCTTACGTGTGCTATTTAACACCTCTGGTTTTTATGATGACCCAAATCCAACATTAAGTTCAATTATAGTTTTAGAGGATGGTATCCCCCAAGAATTGTTAGAGGGCCAATCCATAACTGATATTGAGGCAGATGGCTCTAATAATAAATGGGTCGGTACAGTGGACTCAGGAGTATTTTATTTTTCACCAGATGGGCAAAGAACCATATACCATTTTACAACCGATAATTCGCCTTTGCCTTCTAATCGAATTAATGATATCTCTGTGGACCCTAATAATGGAATAGTGTATATAGCAACCATAAAAGGATTGTTATCCTTTAGGGCAGGAGGCTCTAAGCCAGAAGAAACTTTGGAAAACGCATTCGTATATCCAAACCCAGTACGCCCAGAATATGATCTGCTTGGTTTTAATGATCTTAATGATATTAATAAAGGTATTAAAGTTAGTGGTCTTACAGAAAATGTAAATATTAAGATTACTGATATAGAAGGTAATTTAGTCGCCGAGGCGCAATCTAATGTTAACTTAAGATCCTCCAGTGCCAATTATAATTTTGCAATTGATGGAGGTACTGCTGTTTGGAATGGTAGAAACCTAGCCAACTCGGTAGTAAGAACAGGTGTATATTTAGTAATGATTTCAGATTTAGACTCGTTTGAAACCAAGGTTCTCAAGGTGCTTATAGTTAGGTAAACATGCTTACAAAAAATAATGGCATTGTTCTTTCAAAAATAAAATATAAAGATTACGATCTTATTGTAAAGTGCTACACGCAGCAGCGTGGTGTGGTGAGTTATATATTAAGAGGGGTTTTAAAGTCTAAAAAAGGTCAAACTAAAACGGTATATTTTCAAGCGCTATCCCAACTTCAAATAGAGGAAAGCTATAGACCAAATCAATCACTTCATTCTATAAGAGAAGTAAAGCCAAACTATATTTACAAAAGTCTTCATACTAACATTTATAAGAGTGCTATTGTTTTATTTTTATCCGAAATTTTATCGAATGTATTAAAAGAAGAGGAGAAAAATACGGGTTTATTCGACTATATGAGGACAGCATTACAGTATCTTGATAATGAGGAGCAATATGCAAATTTTCACTTGCTTTTTCTGTTGAAATTAACACGCTATTTAGGGTTTCAACCAGAAAACATCAACAAAGATTACCCTTATTTTAATTTAGAATCCGGAACTTTTGAAGCATTAGCAAATGGGGTTTATTCAGTTTCAGGGGAAAATTTAACACTGTTAAAACGCTTGTTGGGCATAAATTTTGATAGTTTAAATACTATAAAAATAAATGCAAAACAAAGACAAGAGTTTTTAAATATGTTATTGTATTATTTTGAATTACATTTGGGGGGTTTTAAAAAACCCAAATCATTACAAGTGCTAAATGATGTATTTCATTAGGCAAAATTTATGCTGAGATTTAATGAAGATGTATGTGCTTAAAAGTGAAATGTAATATCATTTTTAGTGGAGTATTGTTTCTTTTTATACATGTAGCGTTTTCACAGACCATTACAGTATTAGAAGCGGGTACGGATGAACCCATTCCTGGAGTAGCGCTTTACAATTTGAAGAAGACCAAATATGTAATTACAGATATAGATGGAAAGGCACAATTAAACACTTTTAACGATCGTGAAGTCATATATTTTCAGAACCTCTTATATGAAAAAGCACAATTTAGAAAACTCGAAATAGCTGAAAAAAACTATATTGTTTATTTAACTTTTAAAGTTGAAAGCTTAAACCAAATTGTAATCTCAGCATCTAAATTTGAGCAAAATAAACGCGACATCCCCCAGACCATTGTAAGTCTTAATGCTAAAGAAATTGCACTGGCCAATCCGCAGACCAGCGCAGATTTACTAGAAAATACAGGTAATATATACATTCAGAAAAGTCAGTTAGGTGGAGGAAGCCCAATGATTAGAGGTTTCTCTACTAATAGACTGCTTATAACAGTAGATGGTGTACGTATGAACAATGCTATTTTTAGAGGTGGAAATCTTCAGAATGTCATATCCATAGACCCATTATCCATTAAAAATACAGAGGTGACTTTAGGTGCTGGCTCAGTAGTCTATGGTAGTGATGCCATTGGAGGCGTAATGAGTTTTTACACCAAAAAGCCACAATTGTCTTATAAAGACGACATGTTTTTTAATGGTAATGCACTAATGAGATACGCAAGTGCTAATAATGAAAAGACAGGGCATTTTGATCTCAATTTGGGCTATAAAAAATGGGCATTTTTAACTAATGTAAGCTATACGGACTTTGATGATTTAAGAATGGGTAGTAATGGTCCAAGTGATTATCTTAGGTCAGAATATGTGATTAGGCAAAATGGCGAAGATGTTATTATTGCTAATTCTGAACCCGAGGTTCAGAAACCAACGGCATACAGCCAAATCAATTTAATGCAAAAGGTGCATTACGGGCCTTCAGATAACTTAAACTTTGATTTAGGTCTGTACTATACGACTACCTCAGATTATCCAAGATATGACAGATTGATAAGACCCAGAGGCGAAACACTGCGTTCTGCAGAATGGGAATATGGTCCGCAACAATGGTTTATGGGAAATATACAAGTAACAAAAACAAGTAGTAATTCTAATTTGTACGATAAAATACAAGCTACAGCTGCTTATCAAAATTTTGTTGAAAGCAGAAGGGTTAGAGAATTACAATCACCATTAAAAGAAGTAAGAGAAGAAAATGTAGATGCTATTTCATTTAATTTAGATTTAGAAAAAAAGATAAGCCCAAAGACATCAATTTTTTATGGTGTGGAGTATTTATATAATACGGTTGGTTCTAAGGCAAAAGAAGAAAATATTGAAACCAATACCGCTATAGCAAACGTAACACGATATCCAAACGGGTCTACATGGCAATCCATGGCTGGCTATGCTAGCTTAAAATATAAACCGAATCCTAAATTTGTTTTTCAATCGGGTTTAAGATATAATCAGGTTATAGCAAATGCAAGTTTTACCGAAAATAATGCATTCTTAAACTTACCTTTTGATGATGCCGAGGTTAATACAGGTGCCTTAACAGGTACTGCTGGTATTACTTGGTCGCCAAGTAAAACCATTCAATGGAAATTAAACGCCTCAACAGCCTTTAGGGCACCAAATATAGATGATATAGGTAAGGTATTTGATTCTGAACCAGGCTCGGTAGTTGTACCGAACCAAAACCTTAAAGCTGAGTATGCCTATGGTGGTGAGCTAGGTTTAAAACTAAATTTTGATGGAAAGGTAATTATCGATTTAGCGACATATTATACCTTCTTGGACAATGCCTTAATCCGAAGAGATTTTGAACTTAATGGTGAAACTGAAATTATGTATGATGGTGAATTAAGTACAGTGCAAGCCATACAAAATGCCTCCAAAGCTTGGATTTATGGTTTTGAAGCTGGGATTGAGGTTAATTTTTCTGAACGTTTAAAATTACGTTCACAATATAACATTATTGGTGGTACTGAGGATAATAATGGAGTAGAAGTCCCCGTAAGACATGTGGCGCCAAATTTTGGAAGAACACATTTTATCTGGAAAAATAACAAGCTACTTTTCGATGCTTTTTTAGTCTATAATAACGAATTGTCATTTAATCAATTGGCGCCATCAGAACTGTCCAAGGATTATCTGTATGCAAAGGACAAAAATGGTAATCCTTATGCCCCGTCTTGGCATACTATAAATTTTAGGACACAATACAATTGGAACGATAAATTTTCGATAACTGCAAGTTTAGAGAATATTACTGATCAACGCTACAGACCTTACTCTTCTGGTATTTCTGCACCTGGTAGAAATTTAATAGTGGCATTAAAATATAGTTTGTAAAACTATAATAAACTACTGCTTAATGGCTTTTTTATTAATTATTTGTCCGTTAGATAGAGTGACTTTAGCAATATATGCAGTACTACTAAGTTGAGATAAATTAAATACCTCTGTAGAGCTATTGCCTTGTAATAAATAAACTTGTCTTCCCAATAAATCTAATATTTCTATTTGGTTAATTGTAAATTGAGAACCGACTTTAAACTTAACATCGCCATCAGTTAGCTCTGTAATTATAAGCTCAGAAGAATCAATAATATTATCGTTTAAAGAAAGTGCTTCGGGTGTAAAAACAATCTCAAAACGTTGGTTGAATTCTCCAGTTTCAGATATAAAGGAATAATCGGATGTGCTCAGTTCGTGGATACTATTATCTAACCTATCAATGAGATAAATAGTATTAGAATTCATAAAGCTACCTTCTCTTTGCGCTATAGATAAGGTGTAAATGGTAGGTTCTTCTATCGCTGTATAAAATCCTAAAGGAATAACTTCATCTAAAGTTAAACTACTTGCATTTTTACCTTGTATGGCAAATTGTTTCTCGTGGTTGTTAATTAAAGAATATATACCAGAATGCACTTCGTTTGAAAGATTTCTGTAAGCATCATAATAAGCTCCATCAAAACCATCAGTAGCACCATCAGTATAGCCTACCAATATTTGACTAAAAATGCCGTTGTCTGAAGTTAGGTTTACCCATAATTTATTATCCAAGTTGGGTTGTGACGCATTTCTAAAAAACTGGTCATTATTAGCCCTAACACGCATGGCATTATTAAAAACAACCAGATCAGCTTCTGTACTTGGGCTAGACATGTTATAAGCAGGTCCGCCATCATCAGACATGGCAACAAAAAATGCTTGCCCAGAAGGGATAAAGCGATTAGGTAGCGTTTCTCCAGTACCTTGTTCTTCTGTTGGTGTTACCGTTCCCAGACCATTTATAACTACATAATCTGAGGCTAAAAAATTAAGACCCTCATTACCGTTATTTGCTGCATCCGGAGGCGAATTGTGAGACCACATATAAACAGCACCTTCAATAGTCCCTGATGCAGATCCATTAGGGTTAGTAGTACTGTAGAAATTTACAGCAAAGAATTCATCTACATCTATAGCTGATGGGTATGGATTTCCGATAAGGTTCCAGTTATTATCATTTCTCTCCAGATCATTTCTGTATATGCTAGGTTCAAGAATACCATTATTAAATAATCCGGAAAACGTATATCTAACACCAGGTCTAGGATCTGGACAACCCGGGCCAGGTGTGCAATTAAACGCTGCAGGATTATGAGTTGCAACATAGCCAATTCCAGGTTCTAAAAACGAAGAATTGTTGATTGTTGATACATCAGTGATTTGCTGCCAATCATTACCGTCGTCATCTATATCATCTTGCCCTTCATTACCTGGACCTGTAGCATTGTTATTACCTACTTCAGCGTATTCATCCAAGTAGTTCTGGGCATTAAACCAGTAGCGTCGATTTGCATTGGAAGGTAAAAGCGCATCACCAATAGTTTCGTTGGCGACTGGGGAACTCCAATAGGTGTATTCGTACCAGTTATTTGCAGGAGCAGTGAGTTTATTTACCGTAAGATCTTCAGGACCATCAGCACTTACCAATCCATTATCATTAATCTGCACAAAAGAGCCTCTAGGTTCAATATTAATACCACCTGCTGTGCTGTTATTAACGACTAAATCATTTTGCACCTCTACATAATCATCATTGTCAATAAACAATGAGGCGTTATCATTGAGTGTTAGATTACAAGCACTAAAACTTTGTTGTAAACCGCCAACAGAAGTGTTAAAATTATCATTTAATACCACATTAGAAGCTAATGATGGTGGTGTGTCTATAGCTGTACCATTATTCCATATCCAGTTGGTGCCGTCCCAAGTGGCAGTACCAATTCTTAATTGTGCGGCATTAGATATTGTACCACATGTGCCATCTTCAGTAACCTCACAATAAAATTGATAATTATCATAGTTGTACAGGCCACCACTTAAAGTTAACGTGGAATTGGTTGCACCTGTAACTGTAGTTAGTGGTAAATTAGTGGCATTAACGATTGACCAAGCGGTGTTTGTACCATCATTAAAGTACCATTGATAAGTTATTGTGCCGCCAGCCGATGCTGTTCCGTTAGATGTAAAAGAAGCAGAAGTTAAACAGCTGCCAATAACATCTGATGGGTCTGTGGCTGATGGATATGTT
Organism: Winogradskyella luteola; assembly: GCF_019203985.1. GTDB lineage: Bacteria > Bacteroidota > Bacteroidia > Flavobacteriales > Flavobacteriaceae > Winogradskyella > Winogradskyella luteola. The sequence goes on from NZ_JAGSPD010000004.1 coordinate 97,039, forward strand.
GTTGTGCTACCTGAGTAATTAAATGTACCTAAGTCCATCGTTTCTGGTGCAGTAGAAGAATCAGGTGTTCCATTATTGCTTTGTGGACTTTCTGTCCAATCTGCAGGATTACTTGTGGCGTTAGGACCGGCTGTATTTGTATTTCTTTGTGCATAATAACCTGCACCAGTTGAGGTAACGATGTAAAAATCAATGATTCCAGAGCTATTTAATAATTCAAAAATATCTGAACCATTAATTCCTGAAGAATTACCATAGTCGAAATCTGGTGTAATTCCCGCAACATTGGCACTTGTAGTTATCCTACCAAATAAGACTTCACCATCATTAATAGTCGGAGTTCCAAAAGTATACTCAGTAAAATTACCAGCTATATAATTAGTGTTATCAGCGTATCTTCTGATAACATAATCTGTTAGGTCTATACTCATTCCAGTGCCGTTATAAACTTCAATATAGCCTAGTGTGCCACCATCATTATCATAAATTTCAGTCATTATTAAGTCCGATAGGTTACCAGAACAACCGCCAGAAGTATCAATAACTGTGAATGGCGATACCGAAGTTAAAGTACAACCTGCTTCGGTTATAACAATATCACCTGTTGTTGCTAATGTTGGCACTTCTGCTAATAAAGTGTCTATGATGCCATCGGCATCTGTATCTAAATAAATGATATTTGTAGACGCTGTACCATTAAAATCCACTGAAGTAGTATTGGAAAAATCATCACCGATAATAGTTACTACAGTACCTATTGGGCCTTCAGTTGGAGCAAAATTTGTTAAGCTATGTGTTGGTGTGCAGGCTAGATTTACAGAACCGTTAACTATAATGTCATTGCCAGTTCCTTCAAAACCTCCAGTACCACCTCCTGCTTCAGCCCAACCATACACTCTGTAAGTCACTGCAGTAGCATTGCCAGTTTGGTTAACTGTAAAAGTAAAAGTCTGTACAGCACCACTGTCTACTATAACTTTTTCAGTATCAATATTAGCTGCATAACCATCTAAAGAGCTTCTTAAAGCTATGCCTCTCGGACCAGTACCAGATCTTTGAAAATTAACATCAATTGTGGTAACATCAAATTCGTAGGTAGCACTTGGCGTAATAGTAAACTCCATGTAATCATCACCAGCTACTGCATTTGCAATACTTGTCGCAGCCCAACCTGTTGCGTTAAATCGATTACCATTTAATCCAGGGTTTAAACCCGCACCTCTACTTATCGTAGACACGTTAAGGTTAGCATCATTAAAATTTGATATAGCTGTTGCTTCATTTCCTGCTAAACCATCAAAATCAAAAGTGATGATTTGCCCATAACCAGACACAACAAAAAACACTAATGCAACGAAGACGAGGGAGTACTTCTTTTTCATAGGGATAAATTAACTAATAGCGCTTACAAAGATATGTCAAAATCATTGCAAATCAGTACTTTGTAAGGTAAGGAATTATTAACAAAATGTTATATTTTTAGCCATGTGAGCCTACAAAAAACATATACAGTCGATGAAGCGCAGAAAAAGCTTGAAAATTATTGCGCTTACCAAGAGCGTTGCCATAAGGAAGTAAGGTTAAAACTCAAGGATATGAAAATGATTCCTGAGGCTGTTGATAAAATTATTGTACATTTAATTCAGCAAAATTATCTCAACGAAGAACGCTTTGCAAAAGCCTTTGTTAGAGGGAAATTCAGAATTAAGAAATGGGGAAAGAATAGATTGACTAGAGAGTTGAAGTTTAGGGAAATTTCTAAGTATAGTATAGATGCTGCACTCAAAGAAATAGACTTGGATGACTATTACAAGACTTTAGATGAACTGACAAAAAAACGTATAGATGAGGTTAGAGAAAAAAACCAACTAAAGAAAAAAAAGAAAGTTGCTGATTACTTACTGTACAGAGGTTGGGAGTCTCATCTGGTGTATCAAAAGCTTAATGAATATTTATAAAAATGAGGCAGTCGAAAAGCTTAAGCATTTGATTGCAAATGCATTTCGACTGCACTCAATGTAACAGTTTTATAAATTAAAACTAGCACCTATATTTAATGTAAACTGGTTATAGATATAATAACCGACATCGGATTTGTCGTCACTATATTTTGCTAACGGAAATGCCGCTTCTGTGTATATACCAAAACCATCAGAAAAGAAGTAACGTGCACCGACGTGCCCTCCAAAATTCTTTAAGCTTAAGCTAAGACCAGGATAGAAATCGAGATTGTCGTCAATATTTATTACACTCCCTAAGTTGGCATTAAATCTCGCTTTTAAATCAAAACGATCACCAAAATCTGCATCTAAGCGGTCATCGATACCTAAAGCGTATGATGAGGATATACCAACAGACATATTATCACCTATACCATAATCATAGGTTACATTAATACCTGTGGCTTCATCTTGAAAGTTGGCACCAATCTGAAATTTCTGATCTCCTTTACCTTCAAAAACTTGTGAGTAACCAAAACCAAATGCCAATACTGCTATTACAAATACAATTTTTTTCATATCATAAATTTTTAAAATGTGGGCAAATATACAAATTGAATTTTATTTCTTGTAAGAAAATTAAACGAAACGATTTGTATTTATAATCGCTTTTTCATTTTTCCAGTCTATCCACCTTTGCCCTCTTATGCGTCTCATTAGGTTATCGTAATTCCGCATTAAAAAAACATTGTACAAAGCTTTGCCAAGGTTTTTAGGGTTTCTGGCAATGGCTCTTAAGCTCATTGAAAAACCTGGGGTTATGTAACGCATATAATGCCAATAGCCTTCTGGCATGTATAATACTTCACCATGGTTTAAATTACATATCCAGCCTTTGGCATGCTTAAGCGCAGGCCATTTTTCAAAATCTGGATTATGAAAATCTATATCTTCTCGTGTTATTAAAGAGTGTGGGACTTTATACAGATACTTATTCTGTTTTTGGTCGAATAGGATACATTGTTTTTTGCCTTCAAAATGAAAATGAAAAATATTGGCTAAATCAATATCATAATGCATAAACGTATAAGAGTCCTTACCGCCAAAGAACAGCATCGGTAAACCTTTCATTAGCCTAAGTCCAAAATCTGGATAGCTAAAATCTTTTTGTAGCTGAGGGACTTCTTTTAAAATGTTCCAAAGGAAAATTCTGAATTTTGTAGGTTCTCGTTTTAATAGATCAACATACTCATTCATCTTCATCGTGGCATGCGCTTCGTTAAACCCATCTTTATAGTCTACAGGTCTATCATCGTAAAGCGGAACAGTTTTATCACCGGCCACCTCTTTCATATAATCCAAACTCCATTTGGAATATGCAGGCCAATCTTCTATAAAACGTTCTATTACCACAGGTTTTTGCGGTTTAAAATAATGCTTTATAAAATCCTCTTTAGTGATGGTTTCAACACGAGGTATGTCTTGAAGATTTAATTTCAACGGTTAAAACTTTAGTGGCCAAAGTTAATAAAACGTTACCAAAACTGACTTATTGTTTATCTTGAATTTAAGATTAAAAGCTTTACAGCCATTTAGATTCTCGTTCTGTGGCATCTAAAATATCAATATTTAGAATTGTGGCGATTTGTTTTGCTTTTGCAAAAGCATCCTATTTATGCCTGTTTGTTAAAAGAGTTGTTAATTGCTACTTAAATTTTGAAGAAATAAAAGACCTGCAAGATGTTAAAAATTTTGCAGGTCTTTTAAAATTTAGTTGTCATTTGACTTGTCAATCTCAGCATCATCTGCTTCAATTTTCTTTTTGTCTTTACCTTTTAAATACTCAGGTAAATCCATACCGGCCATGTTAAACATTTCTTGTAAAGGTGGTACAGCCTTATACATGCCTGAGATAAAATTGGAGGTTGAAGACTTTCCATTTTTATTCCCTCCATTTTCCCAAACGGTTACCTTATCGATCTTAATGTTTTTGATAGCTTCAGCTTGAGTTTTAACCAGTTCAGGTAATTTATCAGCAATCAATAATAACACAGCGTCTTTAGAATTATTGCCAGCAGCTTTTACAATTTCATCGAGACCAGCAGCTTGCTTGGTTAAGACCTCATAAAGTCCTTTTGCTTCGGCTTGGGCTTTAAATAATATAGCATCGGCTTCACCTTTAGCACGTCTTCTAATACGCTCAGCTTCTGCTTCTGCATCGATTTCTACTTTCTTCTTATCAATTTCGGCAGGTACGATAACATCAGCCATCTGAGATGAGCGCTCGCGCTCTGCTCTAGCTAATTCAGCTTGTTGCTCTGCAGCGTAAGACTCCTCTAATGCTTTTGCAGACTGTACTTTTTCTGAAGCAATAGCTACACGCTCAGCTTCTGCTTCGCGCTGACGACGTAAAGAATCAGAGTTGGCAACAGCAATCTTAGCTGTGTTTTCACCTTCTACAGCTTGTGCATTTGCAGCAGCAACCTGAGTTCTTTCATCTTGTAAGGCATTAGCTTCACCGATAGAACCATCTCTGGTCTTTTCTGCAACTGATTTACGTGCTGCGTTAATAGCATGTGCTGCGGCTTCTTTACCAAGTGCTTCGATATAACCAGACTCATCAACGATATCTGTGATATTTACGTTGATTAACTTTAAACCAACTTTCCTTAATTCGGTTTCAACACTTTGAGAAATATTGGTTAAGAATTTATCTCTATCATTATTAATTTCTTCAATATCCATAGAGGCTACAACTAAACGTAACTGACCAAAAATAATTTCTTTAGCCAACTCTTGAATGTCTTGTAAGCCAAGGCCTAATAGACGCTCTGCTGCATTTTGCATTACGCCAGGTTCTGTAGATACACCAATAGTAAAACGTGAAGGCACATTAACACGAATATTTTGCTTAGATAAGGCATTTACTAAATTAACTTCTATAGAAATAGGTGTTAAATCTAAAAACTCATAATCTTGAATCACAGGGTAAATGAATGCCGCACCACCATGGATACACTTGGCAGATTTGCCTCCACCAACTTTACCATAGACTACTAAAATTCGATCCGATGGACAGCGTTTGTAGCGTTTTATTAGAATGACTAAGGTTAGAATAATAAATAGGGCTACAAAAATGAGCAGCATAGGTCCGCCAAAGCCTTCCATATTAATGTTTTCTTGAATGAGTAAGTTCATAGGACAATGATTTTTTAATGGTTAATATTCAGTTTTTTTAGTTAGTTTTAATTATTCGTTACTTAATAAATGCTTTCCTCCTTCACCGAGTTCTTTATTTTGTGATTGTGTAGGCTCAATGGGTTTACGTGTATGGTCTACAATTAGAATTCCATTTGAGGTAACATCGACAACTTTTATAATAGTTCCGGACTTTAAATCGTTTGCAGCATCCGTAAGTGCATCGAGTTCTCTAACAGTTCCCTGTACGTTAACAGAAACTTTTCCTATTCTTGAGCGATCAGCTCCAATGGTTAAATACACTTCGCCAACGGCATCTAACGCATTTTTGTATTTTAAAGTGCCACTATCGGCAAGTTTACTGATAAAGTAAAATAAAGTGGCCATTATTAACATCATTAATAATCCACAAACTACAGAAATAATAATAGTCATTGGTTTAGATAAGCCTGCGTCAATACAAGCAATACCGCTCCAGCCAAAAATGGTGAAAAAGCCTATTAGATTTTTAAAACTGATAAATTGAAATCCGGCACCTACATCGCCATCAAAGCCACCATCGACATCACTAATATCATCAGCATCTCCACCTGCAAAAGCCATAATCATTACTATTGTAAAAATAAAAGAGCCAATAATGGCAACAGCCCAATATATCTTAGCTAAAAACTCCAAGTTTGAAAACCATTCTGTCATAATTTATATGATTTATAATGCGTTAATAAATATACGACCATTGAAAGAATTTTTCATCTTATTTCTGAAAGTAAATCGGACACAGCATCGCCACCAAGAAAGACGTTTTAAGTCGTGGTTTTTTTGAAATCTTTTTTTGAACGGTTAATGTTCAAATTAGGAATGTCAATTGTAATTTGATGGTTATTGAAAAGTACGGTCGTCTCTATACTTTGGTAATCAAATAAGTTTTGATTTGAGACTTACTTTCAATATATCAGTAGCAATTGAGAGATTTTTGTTACAAAATCTTAAAAATATTTTTATTTGAAGTTATAGCGAAGTCCAAATAGCACATTACTTGGTGGCATCGGAGTAAAGCCGGTTTCAATATAATCTGCATCAAAAATATTGCTAGCTGTAATTGTAAATTCCATTTGCTTTAATCTGTAAACTAGGGAAGCGTCCCAAACATTGTAGGTTTGCCCAGTGGTACGTTCGGCATATTTGTATACAATATTCTGGCGCATATCTTTAAACAATTGTGTACTAAGACGTGTTGTATATTGATGCTTTAAGGTGTTTAAAGAATAACGTGATAATTCTTCATTTTGTTCCAAAATAGTATCATCTAAGTAGGCATAACCAAATGCTAAGGTCTGGGTAAACCCTTTTAATTTTAAATTATAGGCTGCATCAAATTCTAAACCTTTGGTATTTACTTCCGTAATATTAGTTGCTGTAAAGATTTCTTCTATAGTATTTGGTCTTATATAGTCGATAAGATTTTTAGCATCTCTGTTAAATACAGCAAGTGTAGCTCTAAATTTTGGAGTGATGTATTTAATGCCAACTTCTTGCGCAAAAGCTTCTTCTGGTTCTAAATCTGGATTTCCATTAGTGCGAGGGTCACTATAATACAAATCTGTGTACGTTGGTATCCTATAAGTGTAACCTACATTTCCATAGGCCTTTAAATCGTTGGTAATATCAAAACCAATATCTATACCGGGAAAGGCATGAAACTTAAAATCTGAAAAATAAGTCAATGCCACGCCAGGTGTAATATCTAGTTTGTTATTTAAGAGTGAAAACCGATGCTCTAGAAATACATTAGTCATAAAACGATTACGATTACCTAGATTATTACTTCTTAGGTATATTTTAGATAGGTCTATCCCAAAACCGGTAATACCAAGTTTTGAAACGTAAGAGGCGTTTGCTTCCGCGCCGATTTTATCCGAAATATGAAAATTTCTGAAAAAGTTAGGTTCAAAACGTCTCAATAAGAACATATCTTGATTACGCTTCCAATAGACTCTGGGTTGAATTTTAAGATTATTTTTTCTAAACGTCGTTGTGAACGCAATTAGACTATTTTGAGTTTCTTCGTACTCATTAAATGTTGGATTTGTGGTGTAAAAATTTTCAGCACCAAATTTACGCTCAAAAAATGTGGCAATCATTTCAATGGGTTGTGCATTTTTATTGAAAACACTTTTTAGAAAGTAATTTGAATTATCATAGTCTGAATTATTTCTATAACCATTTGAAGTGACCCTACCAACATGTACTATATGCGAAGAGTTTTCTAATTCTGTGCCAGCGGTAGCATTTCCATTTAACTGACCAAAGGATCCGGTTTCTAAATTGGCCGAAACCAAATTATTCAGGTTCTTTTTAGTCACAATATTTATAGCACCTGTAAATGCATTTTGCCCAAATACACGAGCGGCAGGACCTTTAATAATTTCTATACGCTCAATAACTTCAATTGGTAAAGCGGCATTCATAGTGTGATGGCCAGTTTGTGCATCATCCATTTTAATACCGTCGATAAGTAAAAGTGTTTGGTCAAAACCTCCGCCTCTAATATAAAGGTCCGCTTGGCTACCACCAGTACCACGACGTCTTATATCTACACCAGCGACTTGTTGTAATAGATCAGCAACATTTACAGCAGCACTGTTCTTAATATCAGTTGAGGTAATAATATTAATTGTTCGGGAGTTTTCTCTAAATGGCAAATCAATTCTCGCCCCTGTTAGCGTAACAGAATCTAATTTTTGTCGAGGGATGTCTTGTGCATTAAGTTGAAAACCAATAATTAGTATAATAGTACAAAGGATGTATATTTTTCTCATGATGTAATAAAATTTGAAGTTGCAAAAATCGTAACTTTCCGGACGATTACAATAGTCCACTTTTAAAACAATGAATAGTCCGGTTAATAATGTATTGAAACAACTGATTACATTCGATAAATCCTTAGTGCAACCTGTGTACATACAAGTGGCTCAGCAAATTATAAATGCCATTCAGCGAGGTTATATATCTAAAGGCAATAAACTACCAGGTACACGTACTTTAAGCCACTTATTAAATATTCACAGAAATACGGCTGTAGCTATTTATGATGAACTGGCATCACAAGGATGGGTAGACATTATGGCTAATAAGGGTACTTTTGTCTTGGAGCCAGAACAAACTACGGCAAAAATAAAAGCCACGGGCAAACCCATGAATCTGGCTTACACATATCCAAAAGAAGCTGGTTTTCCTTTTCAAACATCATTTCATTTAGCATCTACAACACAAGAAACAACGGCAAAATATATTATAAACGATGGTAGGCCAGATTTGCGGTTGCATTCTGCACATCAGTTTTCGAAATGGTATAGTGCAGCCATGAAACGAAGACCATTAATACATAAATGGAACCGATCATCTATTTCAACACCTTTCAAATTTAAAACTCAGCTTTGTAATTATTTAAATGCTACACGCGGGTTTCATATCACTCCAAGTAATTTAATGAGCACGCGAAGTACAGAAATGAGCCTTTACGTTGTATCCCAATTACTGATAAAGCAAAATGATGTGGTTTTGGTAGGACAGTTAAGTCATTATGCTTCAAATACCATTTTTCAAGAAGCGGGTGCTACCATAAAAACTGTTCCTGTGGACGATAATGGTCTGGATGTTGAGTACATTAAAAAGCATTTTGTTAAAAATAGCATTCGGTGTGTTTATGTATGTGCACATAGACACTACCCAACGACAAAAACTTTGAGCGCCGAAAGGCGATTACAGCTTCTACAGCTGGCAAAAACCTATGGCTTTGCCATTATTGAAGATGACTATGATTACGATTTTCAGTTTGAAGGTTCGGCCATGTTACCAATGGCAACTGCAGATGCAGATGGTATGGTTATTTACTTAGGTAAAATGGGCCAGTCCTTGTTTACAAGTTTTCAATCTGGTTTTGTGGTAGCACCAGAGAATTTAATTTCTGAAGCCAATAACTACTTAACTTTACTTGACGAGCAGGGAGATTTAATACAACAGCAAATGTTGTCTGAGTTGATTTCTGAAGGTGAAATTTACAGATTGGTCAAAAAAAGCAACTTGGTTTACAAACAACGTTGTGATTGCCTTTGTGAGCATTTAAAGTATTATTTTAAAGATATCGTAACTTACAAAAAACCTTCAGGCGGGTTAGCTATTTGGTTGGAATTCTGCAGAAGAATTTCGTTAGTAAAACTTGCGGAAGAAGCCGAAAAAATAGATGTATTTCTTCCAAAAACCATTCTTTATCAAAATAAAAATACCTGTTCTATTCGCTTTGGTTTTGCGCATTTAAATGAAGAGGAAATAAAATCTGTAGTTATAAAACTAAGAAGCGCTTATGATAAAGTTGCTAATTTTTAGCAGCAATTACAGTATCGCAAGCTTCACACTTGTATTGATAGCGTGTACTAAACGGTAATGTACCCGATATAACGCCAATTATAAATGAGAAAAAGGATTTAAAATCTGTTATTGTGGAATATAGACCTACACGTTCTTGGTGACAGTTAGGACATTTTATGGCATTCCCATTATCATCTGTAGAATAAGACCGAATGGAATTTAAAATAGCTCTGGCAGCTTTTTCATCCTTGGATAGCACCTTAAGTTTTACGCCCCCAATGGCATTACTTACCAAAGGATCTGTATCGATAGTAATATTATCTCTAAGAAATACTTCTATACCTTCTGCTTCTAATCTCCCTTTTATAATTTGAGCCTCAGATGAATATTGATATCGCGCTATAGTAATGAAAGTGTTTGACATGTTGTAAAGATAATTAAAACCTGAAAGGTCTTTTTGTATCTTTACATTTATGTATGCCTTAGTAGATTGTAATAATTTTTATGCGTCTTGTGAACGCGCTTTTAATCCTAACTTAAAAGGACAACCAGTTGCTATCCTCAGTAATAATGATGGTTGTGTTATTTCCATGAGTGATGAAGCAAAAGCGTTACAACTGCCTTTTGGAGCACCAATCTTTAAATGGGAAGGGTTTTGTAAAGTTAATAATATTAAAGTGCTATCCTCAAATTACCCATTATATGGCGATATGAGTAACCGTGTAATGAAAATTTTAGAGCAATTTACACCAGACGTTGAGGTATATAGTATAGACGAAGCTTTTCTTCAGTTTAAGGGATTTAATGATTGCGATTTTGAAGATTACGGACATCAAATCAGAAAACGTATTCTCAAATGGACGGGTATTCCAACCTGTGTGGGTATAGCGCCAACGAAAGCACTGAGTAAAGTTGCCAATAAGATTGCAAGGAAATTTCCGGAAGAAACAAAAGGATCGTATGTTATAGATTCTGAAGAAAGTAGAATTAAAGCTTTAAAATGGATAAAGCTCGAAAGCGTTTGGGGTATTGGTCATGGTTTACAAAAACGATTAAAAGCCAAAGGTTGTAAAACAGCCTATGATTTTACGCAGTTATCGGATGAATGGGTCAGAAGAACATTTTCAATAACAGAATGGAAACTCAAAAAAGATTTAGAGGGTATTTCTAAAATCAAGCTAGACGAACCAACTCAAAAACGCGCCATTGCCACAACCCGAAGTTTCGATTATACGTATGATGATATTAATTATATAAAAGAGCGTGTCTCTACTTTTGCAGCAAGTTGTGCCGAGAAATTACGGAAACAAGGCTCTAGCTGCCATATGGTTATAATAACATTGAGTAGTAATAGGCATAAAAAAGATCAAGAACAACATCGGGCAAGTAAAATAGTAAGTTTTCCATATCCTACGGATTCGTCACTGCTAATTAGTAGAGCAGCTGTTAGTGCTGTAAAGTCTATTTACAAAACAGGAATTAAGTATAAAAGGGCAGGAGTTATCGTTACGGGTTTAGTGCCTACAGATAATTATCAGTTGGATATGTTTAGTAAAGAAGACCCCAAACATAAACCTTTAATGTCTGCCATTGACGCTATAAATAAAAGATATAAAGGCGATAAAATTAAATTAGGAAATCAAGACTTAGAACGTACCTGGAAAATGCGACAAGAACGACTTTCGCCTAGATACACCACAAATATTAATGATATCATTGTGGTAAAATAAATGAGGTCCCTGCCTACGCAGAAATCTTATAAATTGAAGTTAAACTTAAAAAGATCACCGTTTTGCGGCGAATAAATATGATAGCACATAAATCGAATAACTTAACTTTTTTCATTCCAGAATCCATTGAAGATGCTGGGGTAAATTTTTTTGATACCGGAATTTCAGCAGGGTTTCCGTCTCCAGCAGATGATTTTAAAGAACAACGCTTATCTCTAGACGATGAGCTGGTTAAAAACAAAGAAGCCACATTTTATGCACGAGTAAGCGGACAATCTATGATTGGTGCAGGGTTAGATGATAATGATTTATTAGTTATTGATAGAAGCCTAGAGCCAGAGAACAATAAAATTGCGGTGTGCTTTTTAGATGGTGAGTTTACCGTAAAACGCTTAAGAGTTTCTGATGGTGAAGTCTGGCTTCAGCCAGAAAACCCAGATTATCCGATTATAAAAATAACAGAGGATAATGATTTTTTAATTTGGGGAATTGTTACAAATGTCATTAAAAAACTATACTGATGTTGATCATTAATTAGCTCAATATGCCTGTCATTTTATCTAAAATATTAAAGTGAATAAATGCCTTAGAAATCTCTAAGGCATTTTTTTTGAGTTAAACAAAATTTTGAATAGAGCAGTAGTTAAACATCCAAGCAAGTAATTTCGTCGTATATGTAAGTGTATTGAATAAATTAACCTAAAAATTTAAACATGAAGAAAATTTCAATTCTTTTAGTAACAGCAATTCTTTTGAGTTCTTGTGTTTCAAAAAAGAAATACATAGCCCTAGAGCAAGAGAATGGTGAGATTAAAAGTCAACTAACCAAAACCCAGGTAGAAAAAGAAGACTTGGAAAACAAATTTGCTAAAATTCAAGCACGTGTTGATAGATACAATGATAAGATTAGCTCATTAAACGAAGATGTTGAAGGTCTTAAAATTGAAAACGACATTAAATTAGGCGTTAATGCAGATGGCACAGTAATCTCTAATGAGAGTAAGCGTAAAATGCTAGCAACATTAGAGAATGTGGATCCTGCAAAACTAGCTGAAGCCAAAACTTTAAAAGATTCTATGAACTTAGCGGTTCAGTATAATCTTGAAAAAACTATGGATACTTCAGATTTAAACGAAGACGAAGACATTGCCGTAAACATTAATGAGACTGTGGTAATGATTTCGATTTCAGATAAGATGTTATTTAATTCTGGTAGCTATAGAATTAGCAGCAAGGCCAATAACATACTTCAAAAATTGGCAGATGTTATCAATTCTGAAGAAAGTATCGATGTTATGGTAGAAGGTCATACAGATTCCAGAAGTATTAATACCGAAAAAATTAAGGACAATTGGGATTTAAGTGTATTAAGAGCAACATCAGTTGTTAGAAAATTACAGAACAAGTACAATGTAGATCCGACTAAGTTGATTGCTTCTGGTCGTAGCAGCTACCAACCTTTAGTTGAAAACAACACGAGCGAAAATCGTTCTAAAAACAGAAGAACACGTATTATATTAATGCCAAACATTGATAAGTTCTTTGCTTTAATGGAGGCGAATTAATCCATTATAAATAGAGGTGAAAAAAAGCACTCTCCCGTACAGTTCGGCATTGAGTGCTTTTTGTTTTTATACGTTTCTAAAAATTACAATTCCAAGAAGTAAGTATTGTAGATATAATAGTCTATCATTATTACTATAAAATTGTGGATAAAATGAATAACTATGCCATACCACAAGGTGTTATATTTACTACGAATGTAACCAAGGATTAATCCAAAAGGTAAAATCCAAATCAGCGATATAAACGAAAAATGTACCAATGCAAAAATAAAAGCTGTTGCGATTATAGTTACGTTTTCGCTTGCTACCTTCTGTAGCTGATTAAATAAAAATCCTCTAAAAGCAAGCTCCTCAAAAATAGGTGGCATAATCGCTGTAAATAGGATTGCCCAAAATAAAGGGTGCTCTAAATATACATAGCCACCATAATAACTTTCGTCAACAGATCCGAACAAAAATGAGTTAGCATGCTCTACAGTAAAGTATACCGTAAATGCTGAAAAAACAGGAAATGCAACTGTGAATATTAATATTTTCCAATCTATTATAGGTAGTTTATAAAGCTTTAAAATTCCTTTAAAATCAACTAAAGAAAACCCTACAACTAATAAAGCAAAGACACTTTCAATCGCTATTTCTATATTAATATTTGTTGGATATTCTGAATATAAAAAATAGCTAACTACAGCAAAAAGAAGAAAAACCGCATAGAAAACAATAATGATGTTTAGAGACGATGTTCTTGTCTCAAGATTAGTTTTCTTAAGCGAATTACCACAATTGGTACAAAATTTTGCTTGATTTTTAACTATGGCTTTACAACGACTACAGCTATTATTCATATTTTAAAATGAAAGCGTTTATTTTTTAATTGACGAAGCTGAATACACACCTTTACCCAAATAAGCAATTATAATTATTTTAAAAATTATCCCTTTTATTAGGGTCTCAGGTAAAAGTATTGCAGAAATAATTACCGTGGTCAAATACAATAAAAGGCCAAGCAGTATTGCCACTAAAGGTTTTTGGGAAGTCCATGATCCTAAAGCCAAATAAATAACACCAAGTATAACATTGGTAACTAAAACTGCTATATCTTGATTGTTAAAAAAACTAATTATGCCAAAAACCAACGTAATACCAGCCATAACATAAAGTACATTTCTTGCAGATTTTATTTTTTTATCCGCATCCATATGTTGGTTGTTTTCCATAGCTCTTCTGGCATGGAATTGAGCAACTTCTTTATCAGTGCCTTTTTCTGGGAAACCACATTCTGAGCAATATATTTCTTCAGTATCCATGGCTGTTTTGCAAATAGAACAAGTAGGTTCTTTGGTTTCTATACTTATTTCATTTTCCATATCTTGGAGCATTATATTTTGTTGAAACGTCCAATATAGAGAAAAAGCCCTTACTTTAGTATACATCAAACAAATACTCGATATGATCGAAAAAATATCGATTACGTTTCTATAGTAAGCGAAGAAGATTTAAATATCAAAAAACCAGAGAATGGTATTGTAATAAAAATTCTGAAAATGAATTTAGCATGACAACTATTCATATTTATCGTATTTATGACTTAGATTCTTCATTGCGCTCTGAATGACAATAAGCAAAAAAGCATCTCAGAAATGAGATGCTTTTTTGATACTTAATTTTGGGATCCCCGCTTTCGCAGAAATTTATTAGCCTTCACAGCTTGTACATTCTTTCTTCTGCTTAAATTTCTGTGCGGCATTCATACTGTGTTGGTAGTACAATGACTTTACACCTAATTGCCATGCGGTAACATAAATTTTATTGATGTCCTTAACTGGCATATCTGGATGTACCATGATGTTTAAAGACTGACCTTGGTCGATATGATTCTGTCTATTTGCCGCCTGATAAATGAGAGTCATTTGGTCGATTTCAGAATAGGTTTTAAACACATCCTTTTCAAGTTCTGTCAATCCTTCTAAATGCTGTACAGAACCATCATAATCGCGTATACTTCTCCAAATCTCAGGTGTGTTCATCCCCTTTTCTTCAAGAAGTGCCAATAAATATGGGTTCTTAATTGTGGTCTTAATCTTAGCAATATCTTTCACATAACAGTTAGACCATATCGGTTCAATACCTTGAGATACTTGCCCTAAGATAAAAGCAGAAGACGTTGTTGGTGCCACAGCGTTTAATGTAGCATTACGTCTTCCGTAACCTTTTAATACTTCTGGCTCACCAAATTTTTCAGCTAATTCTTCTGATGCTTTAACTGATTTTTCTTTAATGGTCTTAAAGATTTCACTATTAAGGTTAAAGGCTTCCTGACTATCAAAAGGTAACATTTTAGATTGCAATAATGAGTGCCAACCTAAAGCGCCCATTCCTAAAGCTCTATTTTCCTTAGCAAAGTTGTAAGCTTTCTCCATAAACAAGAAGGTCTGTCTGTCATCTCTGTCTGGCGAATCTCTATATACTTCTAACTTCGTTACAAACTCTTCTAAAACGGCATCTAAGAAATAGATCATAGTTTCAACTGCATCTGTATTTTTCCACTTATCGTAATGCAATAAGTTTATTGAAGACAATACACATACAAAAGACCATCTGTCGTTTGTTGGTAACATAATTTCTGAACACAAGTTGCTTGCGTAAATCTCATGTTTATTTTCTTGATAAACCTCTGGTGCAGCATTGTTTGCATTATCTTTAAAGAAGATATAAGGGTATCCTATTTCACCTCTTCGTTGCAATACTTTTGCCCAAATAGCTCTTTTTTCAGTATCGCCATCGATCATTTCTTGCATCCACTCGTTACCAACGGTAACACCATGTGTTAACTCTTGTATAGGATTACCTTCTGTACCAATTTCTAAAAACTCATGTATATCATTGTGTTCGATAGGCAGATATGGGGAAAAGCGACCTCGTCGCACTGAGCCTTGACTTACAACATCAACCATTTTTTCAAACAATTGCATAATATGTACGGCTCCAGAAGATTCTCCATTATTTTTTACTGGCGCACCTCTATGACGAAGTTTACCAAAATAACCTGAAGTACCACCACCTAACTTAGACATCATACCAACTTCTGATTGTGTGTAGAGTATATCTCCCATATCATCAGAAATATGTGAACCAAAACAACTGATTGGTAAACCACGCTTTTTACCAAAATTAGACCATACCGGTGATGCCAAAGAGTAAAAGCCTTCTGCCATATAGCCATAGAACTTATCTGCAAAACCATCAATTTTTAAGATGCGCTCTGCATTATTAGCTATTTCTCTAATTCTTGCTTCGGGAGTTGTCCCTTCCGTAAGATAACCAGAGGATAAAAATTTACGGCTATGTTCTGTTAACCATTTTATTTCAGGTTCTGCTTTTGCCTCCTTTATGGCTTCTTTTCTAGCCTTAATCAATTCATCGTGAGGTGAAGCTGTAGTTTGAGGGTTTACTACTTTGTTTTCGAAGTCTAAGTTAGTTTTGTCGTTCATGGTTTAAAATAAGTCGTCGCTAGTTATACTTTTAGTTCTTTTGCTATAGTTAATAGAGCGTTTTACGAAGAAGTCTCCGTGTTTGGTACCAATGATTTCATCATCAAACCATTCGGTCTGCTCTAGCAAGCTCTCGTCAATATCAAATATCTTATCAATGCCGATACTTTCAAGGGAGTTATTGAATCGGTTTTTTATAAATTCGTTTATTACGTTTTTAGGAAGGAAGTCTAATTCACCTGCTTCAAAAATCCAATCGATGATTCTACTTTCAGAATCAAAGGCTTCTTCACACATCACCCTAACTATGGTTTTATATTCTTCGCCAAACCATGTTGGGTTTTCGTCTTTGATAATTCTAATCACATCGATACCAAAATCACCATGAATTTGCTCTTCTTTAGAAGTCGCTTCAACAACATTAGAAATGCCTTTGAGCATATTTTTATGTTTGTTAAAAGCCATTATGATTAAAAATTGTGAAAACAAAGACACATGTTCTATAAAGAGTGAGAACAATAAAATAGATTCTGCATACTCTTTGTTGTCTTCACTTTTTGCATTCTTTAAAGCGGTTTCCAGATAATGAACACGTCTCATTATTACAGGATTCTTCTTTAATCTTTTAAACTCGTTATTAAGCCCAAGGATTTCCAATAAATGAGAATACGCATCGTGGTGGCGTACTTCACTTTCTGCAAATGTTGCTCCTACAGACCCAATTTCTGGTTTTGGCATTTTATGGTAAATATCTCCCCAAAATGTTTTTACTGCAACTTCGATTTGCGAAATGGCAAGCATAGTGTTTTTTATGGCGTTTTGCTCAACAACGGTAAGCCTGGCCTTAAAATCTTGAATATCACTGGTAAAGTTAAATTCTGAATGAATCCAGTACGAATGTCTAATGGCATCCACGTATTCGTTTAGTGCAGGATATTCGTAAGGTTTTAGATTGATACGCTTTTCAAAAATATTTGTCTTTCTATTTCTGGCTTGCTCATCTCTATACAGAATGTATGCTTTTGCAACGTCCAAAAACTGGCTGTCCATCAATTTGACTTCAACAAGATCCTGAACCTCTTCTACAGTCGGTACATACTTATAATCTTTAGCCTTTCTGTCTAATAATTCTTGTAGCACTTTTACAGCAATGGTATTGGCATCTTCTTTGGTGCCATTTCCAACTGACATCATCGCTTTTTCAACTGCATTGGAAATTTTGTTTAAAACAAATGGACTCGTTTCGTAATCTCTTTTTATTATCTCTTTGATTTCTAGTTGTTTAGTTTCCATAGTTTGTTTTAATTTAGAGGCTAAAAGACCTGTAGAATAATTGCTCAATTACTCCGAATTCAATTAGCAAATGCCTGTAATATTGTGTTAAATTCTTCCTATTAGAGGAATAAAAAGAGGCATGAAATTTTCAAAAACAGAGATTTTTTTAAAAGGCTAAAAAACCACTACTAAAATCTATTTTCTACTTTGCCCTGAACAAAGATTGATAATTGTCGTTAAAATTAAAAGACAATATCGTAAACGTTGTCAACAAGTTTTTAACAAACCAAGGTATTGCCCATAAAACCTAATGGTTTTATAAAATTTTATATTAAATAATTGATAATCAAATACTTAATAAATTTTTATAATTATTTTATTGTAGGTTTTATCGTATGAAAATTAAGGTTAGTGGGCGTGTTTATTGATGATTTATATTTTGATTTTAAAAAGTGTATAACGAAAAAGAGCGTTTTAAAAAACGCTCTTTTTCTCCCTAATAACTAACTAAGTAATGAAAAGCAACCCTTAATTGCTTTATAGTAAATTAACACTCAAATAAAATTTAAGCATTACATTTTAATCTTAAGAGCAAACCCTCAATAAGCTCTTAATTTTGGTCAGCTTTATACTTCAAATATCCTTATAAATACAAGTTCCCAATACCCAAAATGTATAAATGGTAAAAAAACGTGTATAATTGGATATGAGTATTTTAGCTGTTGGTTGGTGACACATTATACATAAAATTCTACACGATATACATAAAAGCATTTTAGAAATTTAAGATATGTATATATTTATAATCTATATATTTAGCTATGTTAAAATCTGTAATTGTTGATGATGAACCAAAGGCTATTCAAAGTTTAATTTGGGAGCTTAATAACTTTAAGGAAGAGATCGAAGTTACTGCGTCTTTTACAAACCCAGAAGAAGCACTAAAGTATTTGGCATCCAATACACCAGACTGTCTGTTCCTAGATGTACAAATGCCAACCATTGGCGGTTTTCAGTTTTTGGAGCAGTTAGAAGATGTTAATTTTGCGGTTGTCATTACTACGGCATATGATGAATATGCGATAAAAGCTCTTAAACACGAAGCTATTGACTACCTCTTAAAACCAATTGATTCTGATGATTTAAGAGAAACTATAGCTAAAATTAAAAAACATAGCGACCGTAATCTCAATGCTGAAAAGTTTGAACGTATACTGTCAAATTTCAATACTAAATTTGATAAAAAACGAATCACCATAAATGCTGATGGTAAGCTGCTCTTTTTAGATGTGGATGATATTATATATGTGGAATCTGATGGTAACTACAGCACACTTTTTCTTCAAGATCAGAAAAAGATTGTAGTCACAAAAAAACTTAAAGAGGTTGATTCTATACTTCCGGAACATTATTTCTTTAGAATTCATAATTCGTACATCATTAACCTTAATAAAATAAAGGCATTTATTAAAAATGAAGGTTATGTTATTATGGATAGCAATCATAAAATCCCTGTTGCCAGACAACGAAAATCCGATTTTCTGGAAAAATTATAATTAAAAACGGTAAAACTTGAATAATAGCGTTTCATATAAATTTTTTAAACTTTTCTTAGTATGCTGTACTTATACTTTGACTGGAAATGCACAAGATTTAGATTTTGAAACCACATTAGACGATATTACCAAAACTAAGCCCACAACTTATATTGGTATTGACAGTTTACTTAAACCTTTTGAAAGGGATAGCGTAAAGATGCAGCATGTGTTAGAGATGTCTAAATTGAATGCCTATAATGAAGGTACGAGTTATGCACTGAACGCATTAGGGGTTATAAATAGAAATATTTCCAATTATGACAAATCCATAAAATTACATGAAGAAGCAAAATCTTTTGCAGACAAAGCAGATAGCGATGAGTTAAGGATTGTAAGCCTTAATATGATTGGTGTTGCATATAGGCGTATGGATATTATTAAACCGGCTCTAGATTACCATACACAAGCTTTAAAGATTGCTTATGAGGCTAGTAATCCTTCACCTACTGTGAGCTACAATATTGCGGTTTCGCAAAATAGTATTGGTAATATTTATCTGGCTCTTAAGCAATATGATATTGCCCTTATACAGTTTAGAAAATCACTTGAGATAGAAGAAAAAGCAGATAACAAACTGGGCCTGGCCATTAACTACCACAATATAGGTTATGCGGAAGAAGCCAAAGGGAATTTAGATGTGGCATTAGCCAACTATGAAAAATCCCTGTACTATAATGAAACCATCAATTCTGAAGTTGGCCGAATGATTTGCTTTAACAGTATTGGAGGCATCTATCTCAAAAAAGAAAATTATGAAAATGCTGAGCCCATAATTAAGGATGCACTAAAAAAAGCTTTAGCTCTAAAGGATCAGTTTTATATCGCATCATCCTATATTAATCTGGGTCAGTTAGAGATTGAATTAAACCAAATTTCTGAAGCAGAAAAGAATCTAAAAAAAGGGCTCGAAGTAGCAAATACCTATAATTTAAAATCATCAATTGCAGCGTCTAGTAAACTGTTGTCGGAAGTCAATCAGAAAAAGGGAAATTATAAAACAGCTTTAGAATATTATCAAAAGGCTGTTGGTATAGAAAACACAATTCTTACGGAACAGAATCTTCAATACGTCAATGATATTGTTATCGAATACGAGAATGAAAACAAGAATAATCAAATTAAGGCATTGGCTTCAGAAAATGAAGCGGTTCGTCTACGGTTAGAACGTAATAAAAATATTTTTTGGTATTCAATGCTTACGCTATTTTTAATTGGCACTGCCATGTTTGTTATTAATAGAAACAGAACTTTAAAGCAGGATAAACAAATTTTAACCTTAGAGCAAGATATGTTGAGAAGCCAGATGAATCCTCACTTTATCTTTAATTCGCTTAATTCCATAAAGCTTTATATTATTAATAATGAAAAAGAGAATGCTGTTTATTACTTGAATAAATTTTCGAAATTGATTCGTAAGATTTTAATCGCATCCAAGGAAAAAGAAACCACCTTGCAGGACGAACTCGATACCATGAAACTTTACATGAATATTGAGAATATCCGTTTTGATAATGAAATAGACTTTAAAATAAACGTAGATGAATCTCTAAATACGGAAATCACCAAAGTACCATCTTTGATTCTTCAACCGTTTTTAGAAAATGCTTTATGGCATGGGTTATCCTCTAAGCCAAATGATAAAAAAATAATATTAAATGTTTTTAAAAATTCTTCAGACTATATCACAGTTGAAATTATAGATAATGGTATTGGTAGAATTGCTTCAAAGAAAATAAAGGATAACAAAAAATTAAAACGAAAATCTGTTGGGATAGATATTACCAAAGCGCGTTTGGCCAACTTCTCTAAAGCTTTTGAACATTCCTATACTCTAGATATTGATGATTTATATGAAAGCGATACACCCTCTGGTACTAGAGTGACCTTAAACATTCCTGTGTAAAAAGGGTTATTTTTCAAAGTTTTTCTCAGCCACCTTTTCTAGCTCGGCATACCAATCTTTACCGAATTTTCTAATCAGTGCTTCCTTAACAAATTTGTACACGGGCACTTGTAATTCTTTCCCTAGTGAACAGGCATCATCACAGATCTCCCATTTCTCGTAGTTAACACCAGAAAATTCAGAATACTCTTTTACTCGTATTGGGTACAGATGGCAGGATACAGGTTTTTTCCAAGCTATTTCACCTTGGTTATAAGCTTCTTCAATAGCACATAAAGCGGTATTCTTTTCATCAAAAATAACATAGGCGCACTCAGCTCCATTAATGAGGGGTGTTTCTAAATCTCCAAAAGCTGTTTTTACATAAGTTCCTTGGGCTTCGATGACTTCAATACCCTCTTTTCTAAGAAAAGGTTTTACTTTAGGGTAGATGTCATCGAGAATTTTTACTTCTTCTTTATCTAAAGGCGCACCAGCATCGCCATCAATACAGCAAGCTCCTTTGCATGCGGATAAATTGCACACAAAATCTTTTTCGATAATATCTTCTGAAACGATTGTTTTTCCAAGCTGAAACATGCTGCAAAAATAGTTAAACTTTACTGTAATTTAATATTGAAAATCAGTATTAAAATCGCACCTTTGCCGCGAAATTTAAAATTAGGTGTTATGGAATTAAATTTTAAAGAAATATTCACGGCATTTATGGTACTTTTTGCCGTGATAGATATTATTGGAAACATACCTATTATTATAGATTTGCGTAAAAAAGTCGGACATATTCAGAGCGAAAAAGCATCGCTCATCGCTGGTGTGATTATGATTATATTTTTGTTCGTTGGTAAAAGCTTACTTAACCTCATTGGTATCGATGTAAATTCCTTTGCTGTTGCAGGTGCTTTTATCTTGTTTTTTATTGCATTAGAAATGATTTTAGGAATAACACTCTACAAACAAGAAGATAGTAATGCCATTACCGCTTCTGTGTTTCCTTTGGCTTTCCCGCTTATTGCTGGGCCAGGAAGTTTAACAACTTTATTATCATTACGTGCGGAATTTGCTACTGAAAATATTATTGTAGCCGTTATTTGTAATGTTGTCGTTATATATATTGTGCTAAAAACGTCTGCAAAGATTGAACGTATTCTCGGTCCGAACGGAATTAACATAATAAGAAAAGTTTTTGGTGTAATTTTGCTGGCAATAGCAGTAAAATTATTTGCTCATAACATTAAGGCGTTATTGGTATAAAAGCAGATAATCTTTCTTGCAGATAGGTGTCATTTATCGGGCAATTTGGTGCTAATCAATATCGTTTAGTATTGAATTACGGTTATATTAAACTTTAAAATATAATAGAGCATGAAGATATTCACATGGATTTTAACCATTCTTGCCGTTGGCTTAATTATTTTTAATGCGACAAAGTTAAATTTTGACGCACTTTTTGAAGGTGAAAGCTATACAGCAATTCTTACTATTGTAGCTGCGTTGTGTGCTGTTATTTTACTTCAGATTCTTAGGATATCCAAAAAAATAGAAGTTCTAAGTAAAAAACACAAATGAATTTTGATGCTTTAATCATAGGAGGTGGAGCTGCAGGTTTATCTTGTGCTTTGGTTTTGGGTTCTGCTAAGGACAAAGTCTATGCAAAAGATAAGCGTATTGGTATAGTAACACACCAAAAAACTTCGCACCTTCAGAATGCACTGTTTAATAATGTTCTTGGTTTACGGCCAGGTACTTTGGGCAAGGATATTTTACAAGGTGGGAAACAGCAGCTCAAAGATTTATATCCTCATGTCAACCAAATTGATAGAGAAAAAGTTACGGCAATTTCAAAAGATATTGAAACGGATAAGTTGTTCTACATTAAGACAAACAAAAATTTATATACATCTAAAATAGTAGTGATTGCTGTAGGTTATACGAACTTAATTACGGTAAAAGGTTTAGAACATTATATTGAGCCGCATCCTAGGGCCAACCCTGAGAAAAATAGGATTTGGTTAAAAAACTCAAATCATTTAGTGGAAGAAAATCTCTATGTGGCCGGTACTTTAGCAGGTTGGCGAAGTCAGTTTTCCATAGCTTGCGGAAGCGGATCACATGTTGCTACAGACATCCTAACACTTTGGAATGATGGAAAACATACCAAGGTACACGATAAGATTACTGTTTAAAATTAGGATATTCAGTACTTAAAAAAATAATTTCTTGTACCATAATATCTTCCTTGTTCAGGATTTCTTCAAAGGCATTATCATCAAATAATTGACGTGCCAACGTTGCTTTAATGAGTCGTCTAATCTCATCATTATAAGCCACAAAAGTGATGTTGGTTCCTTCCTTTTTATTGACATATTCTTGAAAACGTACAACAATATCATCATTGACTTCAAAATTATTTATAAAATCGTACTTCGCTATATTTTCGTAAGCGCTTCGGTCTTTGTCTAATTCCTCAAAAACAAAATAGCCAAAATGGCCTCTTCGTCTTAAATAGTTAATGGTCTCATTATCAAACGAACGGTCGGTTGGGACAAATACATCAGGTATAATTCCGCCACCGCCATAGACAACTTTACCTTTTGGTGTGGTGAATTTTAAAGAATCGTCAACTTCAATACTTGTTTCGTCAGCCAATTCCCCAGTTCTTAAACGTTTGAAATAATCATTATAATAAGAGTGGTTGTCGCCATTGGTATATGGCCTTTGTATGGAACGACCTGTCGGTGTGTAATATCTTGAAACCGTTAAGCGGACTGCACTACCATCTCCCAAAGCCATTTCGCGTTGTACCAAACCTTTACCATAAGAGCGTCTTCCAACTATAATTCCTTTATCGTTGTCTTGAAGTGCACCTGCTATAACCTCACTTGCGGAAGCAGAGTTTTCATTGATTAAAATATAAATTTCACCGTCTTCAAAATCGCCTCTACCAGTTGCATAAGTGCGTTCTTCTTTTCCTTTTTTATCTCTTGTAAACAAAATTAGCTTATCATCTTCTAAAAACTCATCTGCAATTTGCTCTGCAATGCCCAAAAATCCACCAGGATTATCACGTAAATCTAAAGCTAACTTTGTTGCTCCTTGGTCTTGTAATTCATCTAATGCTGATTTGAATTCTTTAAAACTAGATTCAGCAAAGCGGTTCATTTTTATGTAGCCTAACTCATCTGTAAGCATATAAGATGATAAAACACTTTTAATTGGGATGTTCTCTCTCCTTAAGTTAAATTCTAAAAGATTATCTTCCCCTTTTCTGTAAACAGTTAATTTTACCTTTGAGTTTTTATTTCCCTTTAGTTTTTTGGATATAAAATCGCTGGTGACGTTTTTACCATAAATAACTTCGTCGTCCGCTAACAAAATTCGATCCCCACTCATTATACCTGCACGTTCACTGGGCCCACCTTCTGAGGGCTTAATAACAGCTATAGTGTCTTTGTAAGGGTAATAATTGATGCCAATACCCACAAAATCACCTTTCATGTTTTCGGTAATTCGTTGTAAATCTTCTTTAGGAATATAAGTAGAGTGTGGATCTAGGTTGTCTAAGATTCCGTTTACCGTAACGTCTACTATGCTATCTGTGTTGACTTCATCAACATATTCATAGTCAATGTAATCTATAAGACGATTGAGCTTATCTTTTTTGCTATTGGTTGTAAAGAGATTATCGGAGGTATCAGTGAAATTTAACTTTCCGCCAATGACAACTCCTACCGCAATGGCGATTCCGATGATAAGTGGTATGTATTTATTTTTTGTTGCCATACGATTTCCCATTAATAGTGGGAATATTAATCTATATCTTCAATATGTTCTAATTCTATACCAGCTTTTGATAAAAATTGTAAGCCAGAATCATCCTTATATCCTTTGTGATAAACTACTCTAATTATACCAGCTTGATGAATCAATTTACTACACTCCTTACAAGGTGATAATGTGATGTACAATGTAGCGCCCTTAATCGATTGGGTCGATGCAGCTACCTTTAAAATAGCGTTGGCCTCTGCATGCAGTACGTACCATTTGGTATAGCCTTCATCATCTTCGCAATAGTTTTCAAAACCTGTTGGCGTACCATTATAGCCATCAGAAATTATCATCCGATCTTTAACAATAAGCGCACCAACTTGCTTGCGCTTACAATGCGATAGTTTTCCCCATTCTCGGGCAATACGTAAATAAGCTTTGTCGTAACGTAACTGTTTTTTCTTTGGCATTAACTATACATACAATGTAGGTAACGAATATAAAAGGATAGAATTGTATAAACAATTTAGAAGCCGTTAAAGTTTTACCAAACTTTTAAAATCAATTCAGCAATTCACTTTCAATTATCATAGGGATAACGAGTCCAATTACTACAGATGACAGTACCATTACCCAATCGCGACGTGAAAACCTAAAGATAGTTTGACATAAAAACCCTAAAAATAAAACTACAAAAACAATAATAATTTGTGCAATTTCAATGCCTAAAGCAAACTCAATAAGAAGCTCTACTTTATTTTCGGATTGACCTGCAAACATTTTAAATTCTCTAGCAAAACCTAGTCCATGTACCAACCCAAAGAATAAAGTCGTAAAAAACAAGAGTCCAACTTTAGTGTTTTTATCTTTTTTACCTGCAGTAAATACGTTGTAGATTGCCGTAATTAATATAGTTAAGGGAATTAAAAATTCAACGAGTTTTCCATTAACACTGACAACTCCATAAGCTGCCAATACCAATGACAAGGTATGACCTAAGGTAAACATGGAAACTAAAAGTAATACGCGTTTCCAATCTCTAAATATATAAGGAACGGCTAATACCATTAAAAAGAGAACATGGTCATAACCGTTAGGGTCTAATACATGGTTGATACCATATTGTACATTAAACCAAAAGTTATCTAACATAATTTAATTCATTTGGGATGAATCAAAGTTACGATTAAAATTCATAAAAATGCTTTAAGATTAATGTGATGTTTTTATGGTTTGTCAAAGTGCTATTACAAAACCTTTAGTAAATTAAATACAATAGTGATGGATGTTTAATCTAAGCTATCATCAAAAACTAATCCAATGGATCTTTAAACATAAGTAGGTATACATAATAAAGTAAAAATGCATTAACCTAAATTAATGCATTTTCCATTACTTATTCACAGAGAAAATATCCTTTAATTGTTCAATCACGTTACCGTTTCCTGCAACTGTAATTTCTCCAATTTTATCAGCGATTTTCTCTACATATTCCATCTCTTTTAATTTAAACAACATGCTGTTGTCTTCCATTAATTTTGCGGTATTTAACAAGCTTCGTGTAGATGCTGTTTCTTCACGTCTAGTTACCACATTAGCCTGTGCTTTTTTGTGAGCAATCAATACTTGGTTCATAATATCTTTCATATCACCTGGCAAGATTACATCTCTAATACCTGTATGCAATACGTTTACACCCAATTTGCTAGCCTGTGCTTTCACATCGTTTAAAACTGCTTTAGCAATCGTTTCCTTTTGCTCTAACAATTCGTCTAATGTATAAGCCCCAACAAAGGCTCTCAATGCTAACTGTAAGATACTATACAATTGCTTTTCGTAATCTTTGTTATGCATTAAAGCAGTCTCAATGTTTGCAACTTTATATTGTGCATAAAAATTAATACGAACATTAGCCTTGTCTTTAGTTAACAATTCCTGACCAGCAATTTCTAATTGCAATTGACGCATATCAGCTTTTGCGATTTTAATAGTTTGGTCATTTTTCCAGAAATGGTAGGTGCCATGTTCTAAAGTTTTTACAAACTTATCGTTAACAATCATAATTGCTTTTTCGAAAGCTGCAACCTCAAATACTCTAATGTATTGGCGTAATTCTGGCTTATTGTAAATTGCTTTTTCAATGGCCTCTGTAATCTCGATTTTACTCAAATCTGTAGTTACAAATTTATAATCGATCAAGCTATTCCAATACGTATAACGACCAGCAGTTAATACCTGCTTAAAATTGCCATTTTCGTATACCAAAACAATCTCATTATCCTTAACCTCAATAACGGTTAATAGCTCTGCCAATGCCTGATCTTTAAGTAAGATCTCTAAGGCTCTTGGCGTATTGAATGGTTGAGACAGGCTGTATTTTACAACTTTGGCTCTAAAGCCTATCCAATGCTTACCTTCAGTAATAACACGTGTGTAATTACCATTTTTAAACACTAAACCGACCATACCAGCATGAATTCTTACTCTTTGCATTATTTCTAAATTTTTGTTCTGATATTTCTATTTTTTCAGATCAGAACGGTTAAACATTTATAATAGAATTCTCTCTATGAGAATGACTATTTTTTGGTAAAACAAAGCGAAAGAAAACCATCTTTCTAACTACGGAAATACAACTGATTTAAAGTGTTATTTAGTATTGTTTTTTAGATGATTAATCAACCCCTAGACATGAGTATCCTCAAACCTTTTGATTGAAAAATGAATCTTTAAAAGAATACCAAAAACTGCTTAAAATACATGTGTATCTCAAGGTGCTGTCTAGACTGCGCCAACAACAAGTTGCCTTTGCCAGTTTAAATTCACTTTGTTTTTTGCCGTTTAAAGTGTGACACACTTGGTGGTCTTTTTTACAAGTGACCTTCTTCTTGAAAAGATGGATTTTAAGTCCATTTTCAAACTGTAACTGAAATACAGCGCGTCTGCCAGTTCCGCCACAAGACCATCTGATCTTGGTAGGATTCGAACCTACACTTGAATCTATTGCTCTAACCAACTGAGCTACTTCCCCTTATTTGCGGTATAATTTGTGGGGAAGATGGGAGTCGAACCCATGACACATAGAATGGTGATTATTATTTGGCAAATAATCAACGCCTTCAAGTCAAGTTGCATATACTTATCTAATGCCAATTGGCAAGGATGTATACAATAGTGCTATACCGAAACACGTAACAAGACTTGCTTGATGCTATGAGGCTATTTTATAAAGGGTTTATATTGTCATTCAGAGCAAAGCGATGAATCTTATTTTTCTGAAATTCAGAAGTTTTAATAATTGTAAAGATTCTTCATTTCATTCAGAATGACACTCTTCAAATAGCCTTTCTTATTAATAAGAACGCTGTACCTCTTACCGGATTCGAACTGGTACTTCTGTTAAAACAGACAGATAGGCTCTAAATGCGCTTCCCTACTTTACATCCTGTGTTTTTCGGTGCTTCTGCAAAACCTAGTCATTGGCGGGTGAACCACCAACCACATCATCCTATCACTCCACGGCTCCGTAATCTTTTTCCGCAGCTCTTCCTTTTAAGCTAAAGAGGTAAATTAATATTTTAAAAAGCGTTCTGAGAATACCTTCGCTTTAGGATAAGCTTTCTTAGGATTATAGCCGTAGCCCTTCCCTAATTTTCCACGCGCTTCTCATTGCTTAGAGAATTACGTACTTATCCGATGCCTAATGGCGTTACAGCCGTTCAGCGACTTAGACTTGGCCTGCATAGTGGTATTATACCACGCTTTGCAGTTACAAGGGTTGGCTCCCTTACCATTCATAGACGTCCTCTTTTAAGGCGGCCTATTAGAATGTTCACTACACAGTAAAGGTTTGCGGCCTCTACTGTCCCATATATTGCAATGGGTTTAGGCAACTACTAGCTGCTGTAACGTTCGAAGTCTTTTGCGTTTGTATGAAAAAATACAATGCTCACCTGAGCTATCCTTCAATTGGTGTAGGATTGGGATTTGAACCCAAAAATGTTTGACCTAGGAAAAGGGCTTCGAAAATGGCTCCGTAGATTTTGGCCTACAAAATACCAGCCTTCTCCTTGTATACCTCCCAGTATACGGTATGTTAAGTCGCCGAATAATTTCTTACCGGGTTACTTTAATACTGCAATGCGCTCCGCTAGGTTGGATGACCTACACGTAACCCATTACTACAACTTTTCCTATTGATGTCTCCATCTTAAGCCTAATTTCTGTCGGCTATAAGCTCTTATCTACGTCAGCGGTTGCCCCTTGCAAATAGTAACTTATGTGAGTTGCTTGCTTACCTGTACTGTTCTCGTAAGAAAACAGTCTCCATTTACAGTGTCTGTAAACAGATTTATCCTTGTTACCAAGTTTATCTAAGGACGATAAGCCACCCCATCACTCGATAATAGAGATTAACAAATGATGATTTTTATATTAATGAAACTATATATAGTCTCAATTTATGTCAATGAACATTTTTTATGAAGCTCTGCCAGCTTCGATATCTGGCAGAGCACTACTTGTAAAGTCTGATTCCAAAAGACTTTTATAGATTCTCGACTTCTCGAGAATGACAGTTGTCTGTCAATTACACTACAAATATTTTAAGCTACTGCGCAATGTTTATGCGCAGTAAAAATTATTTTATTTAACCCTTTTTATTTAGAATTCCGCCAGGTCTTAGGTTAATTAAAACCCAGCAGAATCCCTTAGAAAAGAATAGGAACCTATTCTAGAGTGAAGTATTTATACCACCTTATCTGCACAAGATGAACTTGCAAAGGCATATGGTTTCGCTTTAAATACAAATCCCATTCCTAGTATATAACCCATAGCATCTTTAAGTGCTACATTTGATTGAAATTTTGGATCTGTATTAATATCAGCGTGTACCTCAAGCTCTACATTATAGGTTTCAAGAATATTACAGATCGCATAAGCCACTTCTACAGACATGGTTACCTCTTTTAGCATACGCTCTTTAATACCAATCTTTGTGCTTCCTTTAAGGTTTCGGATGAACATAAAACCACCCTTACCTTCTCGAAGCACTACAACTACGGTTGCGTAAGCAATATGACCTTGGTAAGCTTGCGAATCTGAACCTACGCAAATCTTTAAGCGATGCCCAGCTTTTTGTTCTCTAACAATAGCATCTTTTATCAGCTTTGTAATTGGTTCATCAAAGGTTTTACCACTCATAGTTCTCCATTTTTGTTGAGTTGGTTTCATGATTTCCTCTTTTTTTAGTTAAAAAATTAATTAGTGGAACAAACTGGACTCGAACCAGTATCTCCTGGGCTTCAACCAGACGCATTGACCAACTTTGCTATTGTTCCATTTTGGGTGACTTCGGGATTCGAACCCTGTTCTTCTCATTCACAGTGAGACGTTTTACCAAATAAACTAAAGACACCATATTTTGAAAACCCGATAGGACTCGAACCTATACCTCAGGAGTCAAATTCCTGTATGCTCACCATTTACATCACGGGTCTATGTACTCCACCTTGGATTCGAACCAAGACTAAACGGGGCTTAAACCCGATGCCTCTTCCAGTTGGGCTAGTGGAGCATAGTATGGGGAGAGAGATTCGAACTCTCAGATTCCTGATTCTAAGTCAGGTGCGTTTGCCATTTTCGCCATCCCCACATTTAATATTTGTATTCCGTAGGGGAATCGAACCCCTAATTCCACATAGAAAGTGTGGCGTCTTAACCATTTGACCAACGGAACATTTTTGTCTGAGAAGCAGGATTCGAACCTGCGACCTCTCGCGTCCAAGGCGAGTAAACAACCACCGTTATCTTCCCAGATATGCAGTACTGACGGGATTCGAACCCGCAACTTTCCGAGAGACAGTCGGATGCACTAGCCATTGTGCTACAGTACTATTTGTGGAAGCGGTAGGACTCGAACCTACAAGCTCCGAAGAGACCAGATTTACAGTCTGGAGAGCCAACCAATTACTCAACACTTCCAAAATTTGAGACAAGGATGAGATTCGAACTCATAGATAACGGATTTGCAATCCGTCGCCTTAACCATTCAGCCACCTTGTCATTTTTAGCGGAGAGCAAAGGAATCGAACCTTCACCACTTTTACATGGACTTGATTAGCAGTCAAGCGTAACAAACCAGTATTTACCTACTCTCCATTAATTATTTTAGTCTGAGAGACAGGATTTGAACCTGCAACCTCTCGCTTCCAAAGCCAGTAAACTATCCATCGTTATCCTCTCAGTTTTGCGGAAGGAGCGAGGTTAGCTCATGTGATTTCTATTTTATTAAATAAGTATTCGTGAATGCTTTGCATTTCGAACTCGCAAGGCCTATTAAAGCTCAACAATTTTCAAGATTGTTTCAGTCACCTATCTGATTGCCCTTCCTTTTGTTGACGCGGTGAGGATCGAACTCACAACCCCTCGGTTAAAAGCTGAGTGCTCTGCCAATTGAGCTACGCGTCACTATTTTTTATTTCAATGAACACCATAAAAAAAGCGCCTCGTTTTACGGAAGGCGCTTTCTTTATATCTATGAATACATATCTATGTATCCATAACCCTCCTAGTATATATTGTAAATCTTTCATCATTCCCTGCCACGACCATGTATTTCGGCGAACTTATGCAGAGACGTATTTGAATAGTATATTGTAAATAGTTTGTCATTTGTTTTTTAATTATTTCGACGGTGCAAATATGAAATGCATTTTTGAATTATGCAAGAAAAATTACAATTTAATTTACTGATAATCAGTTAGTTAATTTAAATTTGGATAATATAACCCCTGTCCGTATGTCTACGGATTCTCAACATGTTTACAATGGCCTGTCTCTCAATTGTTTCACTGTTTATTTAGTTTCTATGTTATTGTTTTATAGCTTCAAAATATTTTCAAAAAAAATTATGTTTAGATCCCGAAATAAATTCAGGATGATTTCAATTAATAAGTTTTAATTCGCTCTTTTAGCTTTTAAAACTTAAGTTTCAAACAAAAAAGCGCCCAACTTTTAGGTTGGACGCTTCATATTATCGTTTTAATAGTATTTAAATCATATTCAATACTTAAAATTAGATACAAAACGTCCTGAGATGGTACTCAGTAAAATAACTGCCCATCTATAATCGCCGCATTCATTAAAGTGCGACATCGGTTGTTTATGTATCTGTTTTGTAATCATTTATTATTACTGTGTCGCAAATATCTAATTTTAATTTTGTTACGCAAATATTAAAATAGATGTACGTAATGTTTTTACGTACTAAGCAGCTTTTTTCAGAATCAGTATTCTTAATGATCTTTAAGTGAGTAGTGTCCAAATTTAGTAGCTTGAAATATCTTTAGCTTAACATACATTTAGATAATACTATTTTCTCTTCTTCTTTTTTGAAGGCTTTGATAGCAGTTATCACATACTGCATCTGAACGGCAAAAACTAAAAGAATCAGGATCATCCGTATATTTAACAACCATGCCCATCTGTTTAAACTCTTTTCTTGTTTTTTTTGAAAATATGCTCTTATATTGTTTTTTAAGAGCCTTTCTTTCGTCTTCACTTAATAACTCAGAATATTTCAATTCAACTTTTAGTCGATCTCCATTTTCAGTAATACCAAGCTCTTTTAACTTATCTTGAATCACCGCATTATTCTCAATCATATTGAGAATATTTTCTTTTGACATTATTCCACATTCAGGGCTCATTTTTTAATCTTTTATTTATTTCTTCTTATTTCCATCAAGTCATTGTAACAATAATCACATACGGCATCAGTATAACATATTCTAATATGTATTTTACCAGCACCATATTTAAAAAACATATTCTTGCCCATTTCTGATTTAGAAAATTCGGGTAAAAATTCTTCTATTTCACTAAAGAGATGAGCCTTCTCTTTGTTAGTTAGTAGTTCTGAATATTTTAACTCAACTTTCAATTTGTCATTATCCTCAACTATACCCAAATCCTCAAGTTTCTTATTAAGTAATTCGTTATTGTTGATTAACTTCAATATATCTGCTTCTGTCATTTCTTTACAACCCGTTTCCATTATCTTTTGTTTAAATTTTTACTTCATTGTTTTAATATACATAATTAAGTTCAATATGAAATACTATATAACCATTTGTGATTATTTAAATGGAGGTGCCCATGTTTTTTGACCCATAATGGCTTTGACTTCTTCGTAAGTAATCGGATAAAAGTCGTGGCAATCCACACCAACATCAAAACTATTACTATTAGGATCATCTGGTAAGCTACCGTGTGAGTGTCCGTATAAATGCCATGTACCTCTAAAGCTAGATCGCCAAACTCGCATCGCATAATGCAAGAGAATGATCTTTTGCTTGCCATTAGGTGCATCAGCATCATTGACATTAAGCTCAAAGTAATCTTTTATCCATTCGAATCGGTTGGGATTTGCTAAAGCTGATCCTTCGTGATTACCTCGAATGAGGAAGATCTTACCATTCAACTCATCTAAAATATCTCGCATACGCTCTGCTTTGCAGAGACCAAAATCACCTAAATGGTAAACTTTGTCGTGTTTATTAATGCGAGAGTTCCAACGTTTTATGAGTTCTTCGTCCATCTCTTCAACTGTTTCAAAAGGTCGGTTGGTGAACTTTATAATATTGGTATGACCAAAGTGATGGTCTGACGTAAAGTATATGTTTCTTGTTGTATTCATGTTTTCTATTTCTCACCTTTCGACTGCGCCGAAGGCAAGCTTCGGTGGGAATCTCATATTTTAAAACCTACAAGGTTGTCTAAACCTTGCAGGTTATTATTGTTAGTGTTTAGATTCATACATTTTGTCTCTGCTATCTATTTCGCCTAAGGGGCTTCCTTTGAAAGTTAAAATGTTGATGAATCCGTTGTCTTCATTTATTAAAGAATCTTTCTCTTTAACGGCACCAATTGATTTGTTTCCATAGTCACCAGTAAGTTTTTGGGTTGCCGGATCGACATCTCCCCAAAGCTTGGTGGATTTTCCATGGTCAATGGGTTCAACAAAATAGGTAATTCCTGTAATTTTACTACTTACAATAAATCGTCCTGTTCTATCTGTTCCTGTTAGGAATCGTTTTAATAATTCTTGTCGTCTCATAACAGTACGTTTTTAATTTATTATTCCTTTTTCTTTTTGCCTTTTTTTACTTTTCTCTTCTTGTCTTTCGGCATTTTATCCTTGATTCGAGACTTAGCTCCGTCAATATCACTCATAAAACTGCCATTATAGGTGTGACGTTTTGCTAACTTAAGTTGTAATAAAGCTTCTTTGTAGCAGACTTTTTGCTCAAAAAGAATAGCTTTTTTGTAATATAATATCGCTTTGTCAGAACCCTTCACAGTTAAAGCAAAATCGATAAAGCGTTCTGCCTCTTCATAATCCTCATTCCATAATAAGAGATTTAGATAATGCGGATAGATATGAAATGCATTGACGTTTTCTGCTAAGGCCTCAGCATATGCAGATTTAGCTTTTTCGTAATCGTATAAAGTTTCTGCATAAATACGTCCCATTAAACATAAAGCCATGGTATTCTTCTCATCATAAGACAAGGCATAGTTTAAAGCTTCTATAGCTTCCTCTAATTCATAAGGATATGCATCTAATGCTTTAAATATATAGTTATTTACTAGTGTCATTATTTTAATTGTTTACGCAAATCAGTTTTTAATTGATTTCGTTTTGATTTATAATTCTTTTCTTTTTTCTGAATCTTAAAATCTGATCCTTTAAAAACTCGAATAGGGTTACTACGTTGTAAATTCAAATGATTTTCCCATTGGTTTTTAATTTCAGATTGTAATTGCGCAATGTTATGCTCAGCAATTTTTTCTTGCAATCGTTTCAACGCTATTTTTTTGTTCTGATGTTGTGATCTGCTATCCATTACCAAAACTTGTATACTTGTTGGTTTATGCGTTGCGCGTATAGCAGAACTCACTTTATTAACGTGTTGCCCGCCTGGGCCTGAACTTCTTATGGCTTGATATTGTACTTCATTTTCATTTATAGCAGTTGTCGTTTTACTTTCTATTTCATAAATACCAATAAACCAGTTTTTACGCTTATGAAACTTTCGAAATGACGATTTCCCTATCCATTGTATTGTCCCTAACCAGTCTATTAAAAAAGATTCTAATTCTTTTCCTTGTAATTGAATAGTTGCAGACTGTAGCGTTCTGTTTTCAGTACCATGTTCTCTTTGTAAAAGCGTATAATTTATTTTAGCTTTTTTTATATCTTCAATGAGATACTTTAAAACTTGAGCTACAACCCAGCAACATTCAACAGGCCCTCTACCAGCTGTTATTTGTATAGTTTTTATTTTCATTTTTCTTTTAAAATTATTTATCCATTCTTACAATTTTTGGTGTAAACGTGCCTAACACTTCTACCAATTCTTGTTGATTGTTCATTACTTTTTTTATGTTTTTGTACGCCATTGGTGCTTCGTCTACACCTCCACCAATTAGGGTAACATCGTGTTTTTTCAATTGAGATTTAATATCGCTTTTAGTGAACTTTTCCTTACACTTTCTACGCGAATGCAAACGTCCTGCACCATGCGAAGCGGAATTTAAACTCTCACTGTTTCCCAAGCCTTTTACAATATATCCTGGTGCCGTCATAGAACCCGGAATAATGCCTAGTTCGCCTTTATTTGCTGGTGTTGCACCTTTACGATGTACAATGCATTCGTTACCATTGATAGTTTCTTTCCACGCAAAATTGTGATGATTTTCAATCTTTGCAATGGCTTTTGAACCTAATAGTTTAGCAATGCGATAATGAATATCGTCATGACAAGCTTTAGCATAATCGCCAGCCAAATTCATGGCTAACCAATATTCTTGTCCGTCGTGCGTATTCAAATCTAACCAAGCCAAATGTTGCACATGTTTTGGTAATGGACACTGTTTAGTAGCCAAATAAGTATAATGTTTAGCAATATTTGCGCCTAATCCTCTTGAGCCGCTATGTGATAAAACACCAATGTATTCGACTGTTTCTAGATTCCATTCGTTGTTAACATCTGTAATAGTTACTTTTCCAAACTCTACAAAATGATTACCACCTCCAGAAGTTCCTAATTGCTTAAAAGCTTTTACTTTTAACTTTTTTAACAATGGAATATCATTGAATTCAGCACGTTCAAAAATTTCATGATCGTGTTTTTTATCGTGTGTTTCGTACATTCCAAACTTGGTATGCTCTTTTAAAATATTTTCCAATTGATGTTGTTTTCCTTTTAAAAAACTTGCTTTAATTGGATAAATAGTTAAACACATTCTACAACCAATGTCAAAGCCTACTCCATACGGAATTACCACATTGTCAGTTGCTAAAACACCGCCGATTGGTAATCCGTAACCTGAATGTGCATCAGGCATTAACGCACCTTGCACAGCAATTGGCAACTTTAAAGCATCGTACAACTGATATTTTGCTTGATCGTCAATTTCGTTTTCACCATAAATAGTAAACGGCGCTCTGGTATTGTTTAGTTGATGAAATCTAACCTCAACAGGCTTAATTAAACCTTCAGCTACTTTTCCCCAAATAGCATTGTTTTCAAACTTTTCAGGGTTTTGCAACACTTCTTTGGCTTCTTCTAAAATACGTTCTTTTTTTTCGCGTTTTCTATATCTGTTAATTTGCCCTAAAGCAATATTGATACTGTTGTTTTTTGGAAAGCCTAATTTTATTAGGTCTTTTCCTTTTAATTTATTTCCCATTATTTTGAGACATTAATTGTTAGGCATTAAACATATAGATGTGTAATGCTGAAAAAATTGATGGTAAGTCTCAGAAATTGAAGGCTAATCAAAAAGATGGTAGCATAGAAAAATCCGAAACTTTAGTGGCGCTTCGGATTCTTCATAATTATTAAATAGAATTCTTTACTTTCTATTGGTTTATAAAGTTCCGAAGTAGGTGCAAAAAGAGTCCTAGCCCTTTTGGTACACTTGTTTGTATTTGATACTTAAACATTTTACTTCGTTTTATTTAGATTGTGCTTTAACAATCGAGTGGTATTTTATGCTTTATTGCGGTGCAAATATAAAATGGAATTTTTGAAATTTCCAAATAAAATTTGAGTTTAATTTTTTGATAATCAGTTATTTACGATTGATTAAGGCAATAGAATTTCTGTCCGTATACTACAGATAACAGCTATTTTTTATAACTGATTGTTAGGCTGATATTTAGCTTTAAACTCACATTTTTTCAAGTCAGAAAAAAATTATAAAAAAAAGCGTCCAAGAAATTGGACGCTTTTTAGATTTTATATCTTTTTTAAAGTTTTTACCTATTTCATATTTAACAGAAATAGCTTTTCAGCATCCTTTTTATGTTTTGTTAGTCTATAAATCATCGGTTTTAACTTTGTTTTGTTTGTATTATTAGTTGCAAATATGCAAGAATTAATGGGTTGTTTGCAAATTATCGGTATAAAATTTTGTTCTTAGTATGCTTAAACCCCCAAGCTCTGCTTCCTGATTCTACAGCAAATAAGATTTCTATATTTTTATCTTTCTCTATTTCTGAGAGCTTATCTAGTATTTTGGTTTTCATAATGTTTTAATTTACGTACTTGCTCTTCGAGATTCTAATAAACTATAGGCAATAGAAACTCTGTTTGCCAACTCTTTATCATTTGTTTCAAAAAACAAAGCTTCTACTTTATCAAGCATTTTTTTACTTGAATAAAATCTTAGTAATCTATCATCTACTTTATAAAAGTATCCATTTATTTCACCTTCAACTATTTCATAAATTAACTTTTTTGAATTAGACTTTGTCAAAATATCAGATAGCTTTTCAAATTTATTATATTCTAGATTTAGTAGAATGAAATCATTGATATTTTTTGAGTTCTTATCCAAAGCATTAATCAGTAGAGCTTCAAAATAATTTACTATAGCATTAATCTCATTTGTATCCCAAGTTTTCCACTTATTATAGTTCAATTTTTCAAAAGTTGTAAAATCATTAACAACTTCTGTGTTTTGCATTAGCTCTAATATCCTTGGTAAAAAATGTTTATAATCATTAATGCATCCAAAGGTTGTTGTAGCTGAAGTCATAAAATGATACAAGTCGTTTTCAGTTAATTTTCTCATTGGTTTAGAAAGTAATTGTTTTATTTCTTCATCAGAAACACAACAGTCACAACTTCTAGCTCTTAAATTTCCTTCAATCGTATATTTTGAAAAAATTGAATATAAATTCTCTGTAGATTTTTTAATTGTCATCATCTCTCATTTTAACGTCTCCTACGTTTTTTCCAAGGTGCATTTTTTTGCCAGTCGCCAGCCATTATACAGCCGTAGGGCAATACTTCATCAATTACTTTGCCTAGGCCAAATTCTTCCATTTGGTTTCTAACGGTTTCGGCATTTTTATAAGCCGATGGCAATTCGGTAATATCAATTTCATTAGAAAAAAATCTAATATCTAAACCTTTGGTTTCTTTATTAAATATCTCTTGAAACGTTCCTGTTTTGCTTTTTCTGTGTTGCGTTCTACTCACATTTCTTCCTGCGCCATGAGGTGCAAAACCTAAATTGTTATTTGTAGTTTTACCTTCTACAATTAACACAGGTTCAGACATATTCAAAGGAATCAATCTCGGCCCTGTAATATCTGGCATAAATTTAGGGTCTAACGGCGTTGCGCCTTTGGCGTGGTAAAACAAATCGCCCTCTTTAAAGACAAAATTATGTTCGTTCCAGAATCGGTTTTCTTTTTCAATTCCTAGTTTTTCAAGTGTGGCATCGTGCAAAACTTCGTGGTTTTTCTTTGTCCATTTTCTAATGATTTGTAATGCTTCCCAATACTGTTTCCCTTCTTCGGTATCAAAAGGAATCCAAGCATTTTGTTTTAAGGTTTTTGGCGATAATTCTTTTCTGAATCGTTCTGCTACTTTCATGCCTTTTCTATACAAATTGGCACCAAATCCACGACTTCCGTGATGGGTAACCATCATCGTATTTCCTGTGTTTTTAGATTTACCAATAAACAAAAAGTGGTTGCCATCGCCTTGAGTACCTAAATGCGATCTGGCAGCAGAAATACACTTTTGATCATTTAAAAAATAGTTGGCTTCTATCTCGGCTAACAAATCCATAGGAAAACGAAACTGCGTATTTCTATCTCTTCCACCAGGACCAAAATGTGTAATGCTATGCGCAGCATCTAAAACATCTTTTGGTTCAGCTTTTCCAAAATCGGTTAGCATTACCGAGCAGCAAATATCGGCACTGTGCATACCTGGGTGAATGGCATTTTTTGCTACAGCAACACCGCCTACTGGAATAGTACCATTACCTCCCGTTGGGCATGCATCTGGCATAATTGACCCATTAACTAATGTTGGTGTCTTCATTAAAGTTTTCATCGTTTCAACTACCGAGTTAACATTTGTTTCCTCTAATTCGTTTTCTGCTTTAATGTTAATTGAGAATGGAACTGCATTTTTATGTAAATCTATTGGGTCTGGAGATTTAAACTGTTCTAAATATTTTTTTAAAGCATCACCTTCTAATTGATTTTCATTAATATGACTTAATGCTTCTTTAAACCATTTTCCTGATCTAAATCCCATTTCAATTAATGTATGTCCCGTAATGTTTGTTCTGTTTTCCATTTCTTATCTATTTTAAACTCCGCCGACTCCTCGTTCGACGGAGCATTACTTCAAAGCCTTTTAAAAGACTTATTTATGATTTCGATACAAATATTTTGTCTATATGCGCAATCTTTTTGCGTAGATAAAATTATTCCTTATTTTTCATTAAAATTTAATCTATGGCTTTAAATAAAAATGCATTAATACGCTATAAAACTATTGATAAATGTCTTCAAAACAATTATAGGCAATGGACATTAGATGATTTAATTGAAGCTTGCTCTGACACATTATATGAATATGAAGGAAGGGAAGTTAACGTTAGTAAGCGAACTATACAATTAGATATTCAAATGATGCGTAGTGATAAGTTGGGTTATAATGCGCCTATTGTTGTTTACGATAAGAAATTTTATAAATACGAGGATGAAGATTATTCCATAACAGATATTCCGCTAAACGAAAACGACATGAATGTCCTTTCTGAAACCGTGGAAATGCTAAAGCAGTTCAAGGATTTTTCGTTGTTTTCAGAATTGGGAGGAATCATTCAACGCTTGGAGGACAAAGTGTATACTGAAAAGACAGATCAGTCCGCAATAATTCATTTAGATAAAAATGAAAAGCTAAAGGGCTTAGAGCATTTAGATGTTTTGTACCAAGCAATTATTAAGAAAATGGTTTTGAAAATAAAGTACCAATCCTTTAAAGCAAGGGAAGCTTCCGAAATTGTTTTTCATCCTTACATATTAAAAGAGTTTAATAACAGATGGTTTTTAATTGGCAGACCCGGAGTGGAGGCTAAAAAACCTATAGTTACTTTCGCTTTAGATAGAATTGTGAGCATTGATTACGATACAGCTATTACATATAGGAACAATAATTTCAATGGAGATGAATACTACAAGGATGTTATTGGTGTAACGGTGTCAAATACTAGAGCAGAACGTATTCAGTTTTGGATTGATAAGAAAAATGCACCTTATGTAATTACGAAACCATTCCATCGTTCCCAAAGAGTCATCAAGAAAACAGATGATGGTGTTATTTTTAACATTTTTGTTCAGATTAATTTTGAATTAGAACGTCTGATTTTAGGATTTGGCGATTCCATTGAAGTTATTAAGCCAAAAAGACTAAGAGATCGAATGAAACAAAAGCTTGAAAAAGCAATGGCATTTTACATAGATTAACCTTTTAAAATCAAAATCCGTAATCATTTTAAAATTAATGAATTACGGATTTTATCTGTACTCAAGGTGAGATTAATTCACTTTGTTGGCTAAGTAAAGAAGAGAAGATTTTGAACCCGTATTTCGGAGATGCCATGCTAACCTGCGGAGAAGTAAAACAAGTAATAGAATAATTGATAATAATTAAATTTTTTAAAAATGAAGAAAGTGATTTTAAGTGTAGCTGTAATTATAGCTATGGGTTTTACAAGTTGTAAAAATGAAACAAAAAAAGAAACAGAAACAAACACAACTGAAGTCTCAAAAGAAATGGCGATGACAGATTTATCTTTTGGGGTAAGGGGGAATTGTGGTCTGTGTAAAAGTACAATTGAAAAAGCAGCAAATAATGTAGATGGAGTGGCTAGTGCAAATTGGGATAAAGACAAGAAGAAAATTGATGTATCATTCGATAGTTCCAAAACAGATGAAATGGCAATTCACAATGCCATAGCTGAATCTGGTTATGATACTGAAAAAGTAGCAGGAAGCGAGAAAGCTTATGAGAGTTTACCTGATTGCTGTAAATATGACCACGATATGGAAATGAATCATTCTGGAGACGTAAAAGCTGATGACCATTCTGACCATAATCACTAGGATGACACACCATTTGAACAAAAAAGCCTCAATTAGAAGCTTTTTTTATTTACTATAAAAATATTAGATTTTGTTATATGTATCAAATGGCAAAGTACCTACTTTCAATTTACCCTGCCCCTATTTTCTTTATGGGGATATCCCACTAAATTTCCGATTAAAATTCATAAAAATGCTTTAAGATTAATGTGATGTTTTTATGGTTTGTCAAAGTGCTATTACAAAACCTTTAGTAAATTAAATACAATAGTGATGGATGTTTAATCTAAGCTATCATCAAAAACTAATCCAATGGATCTTTAAACATAAGTAGGTATACATAATAAAGTAAAAATGCATTAACCTAAATTAATGCATTCTCCATTACTTATTCACAGAGAAAATATCCTTTAATTGTTCAATCACGTTACCGTTTCCTGCAACTGTAATTTCTTCAATTTTATCAG
Organism: Winogradskyella luteola; assembly: GCF_019203985.1. Taxonomy (GTDB): domain Bacteria; phylum Bacteroidota; class Bacteroidia; order Flavobacteriales; family Flavobacteriaceae; genus Winogradskyella; species Winogradskyella luteola. Next base: position 138,801 of record NZ_JAGSPD010000004.1, read on the forward strand.
CGATTTTCTCTACATATTCTAAACAACATGCTGTTGTCTTCCATTAATTTTGCGGTATTTAACAAGCTTCGTGTAGATGCTGTTTCTTCACGTCTAGTTACCACATTAGCCTGTGCTTTTTTGTGAGCAATCAATACTTGGTTCATAATATCTTTCATATCACCTGGCAAGATTACATCTCTAATACCTGTATGCAATACGTTTACACCCAATTTGCTAGCCTGTGCTTTCACATTGCTTAAAACGGCCTTAGCAATCGTTTCCTTTTGCTCTAACAATTCGTCTAATGTATAAGCCCCCTATGTAGATAGTTTTATCATTTTGAGCTACTAAAATGGAACCACTAAAAGGCTTTGAGCTATATTAACATTGGCTTCTAATAATTGTTGTGTTTTTTCAACATTATCTCCTGGTTGTGCCATACAACCTAGACAAAAAAATGACATGAGGATAACTCTAAATAGATTAATTTTCATCTCCAATATTTTAATATTTGTTTTCTTAATAATTCTCTTAATCTCTTTTTTCTATTGATTTATTTTTTTTACTTTCTTCCATCTTTTCAATTTTATTCTGTATCTCAACAATCCATTCAGTCACCCATTTTTTGTCTTTTTTAGTTTCATCGGTATTTAATTTATCAATGGTTAACTTATAATATTTAATGGCTTGTTCATTTTTACCACGCTCCATATAAGCCTCAGCTAAAACTTCCCAAGCACCAGCATTATTTGGCATAGCTACTGTTGCCAATTTTAAGAAGTCGAATGCTTTTTCAAAATTTTCTTGTTGCCAATACTGCCATGATATATTGTTAAATTCAACCAATTCAAAATAGTAATCATCTTTTTGAGCACTTAATTTTTTGGCTTCACTAGCAATCGTCTCGTAATCATTTTTTTCGTAAAGCAAAGACAATCTTTCTACTCCTGATATTTTAACCTTCTCTATAGGGTTTCCTTGTAAGATATTTTTTATTTGATTATTAATCTTACTGAGATATGGTGTTTTTGCATTTGCAATTAAAAAGTAGGTGTAATTTTCATCTAAAGCAATTCTAAAAAAACAATTTTCACCCTCTGATCCTCCTCTATGTCCTATATTTCTTTTGCCATTTATCATTTCTAACTGCCAACCTCTAGCATACATATTTTGCTTACCATCTTTTGTTTTTGCAGGTGATAGCATTTTTTTAATGGCTACACCTTCTATGATTTTTGCTGTTTGTAGTGCGTTACTAAACTTCCATAAATCTGTAAATGTTGAGTTGAGTCCTCCAGCTCCTTTTCTATCTCTGAAATAGGAATCTAAATAATCTGGATAACCTTCATGAAAATCCAAAGGAACATAGGCTCCTTCCTGCAATGATAATGCATGTGGTTTTGCTAAATTTGTGTCATCATTTATGTTAGTTAATCGCTGTGTGTGTTTCATATTAGCAGGTTCAAAAATCAATTCTCGTAGAAGATCATCATATGTTTTTTTGGAAGCTCTTTCTGCTATTCCTGCTAAAAACATATATCCTGCATTACTGTATGAGAATTTTTCTCCAGCAGGAAATTCCTGTTTAGGCTGATGTTCTTCATAGAGTTTAAAAAGATCATTATTTGTAAGTTGTTTAAATTTATCCCAATGCTTCTTTACTAAATTGTCATAGTAAAATGGTATTCCAGATGTGTGTGTTAAAAGATGGTCTATGGTAATATCTGTATAAGGAAGTTTAGGAAAGAAGTCTACTAGCTTATTATTAACAGTAAAGTATTCTAACTCAACCATTTTCATAATAAGGGTCGCAGTAATTGTTTTATTTACTGAAGCTATTCCAAATGAATTCGTTACATCTAACGGTTTTTTTGTTTTCATGTCAGCATAGCCATATACCTTTTCAAATAGCATTACATCCCTATCACCTATCATGAATCCACCATTAAACTGTTCATTTGAATTAAGATCGGATAAAAGTTGATCTATCTTCTCTATTTTCTTTTCTCTGCTTTCTTGACAATTGGAAAAGTTTATACACAGAAGTAAAATAAATGTGTTTTTTACAAATAGTGTAGTTGTCATATTAATAAATCTTACTTTCATTTTTGACGATATAAATTTTTATTGAGCAATAAATGTAGTATCCTTATACATATCAACTAAAAAAAACATTTCCTATATCATGATATAGCAAAATAAATCTATCTTTTTTGGGTTCTAAATTGTTTTGGAGTAAGACCTGTATCTTTTTTAAATAAGTAATTAAACCGGCTATTAGATGAAAAGCCTGAGTCTTGGGCTATTCCATAAATTGTAAGATTTGCTTTCTTAGGATCAAATAAATTTTTCTTTACTTCCTCTATTCGATACTGTAATAAGTATTCTGAAAAACTTAAATCTAGATTCTGATTGATAACCTGAGAAATATATTTTGATTGTATTCCTATCAATTTTGAGAAAATTTGTAATGTTAAATTTTTATTAAGGAATAATTTTTCTTCTCGCATTATTTTTTCTATCTTTTTTAGATACATTTCTCTTTTTTCTCTAGATAGTGGAGATGTTTTGTATTTTTTAGGTTTTATTCCAAATTCGTTTGTTGAATTCATTTCTTTGTAAGCGATATAAAAAACAGGTATTACCAATAGTGATTTAAAGTTTCTCATTAATCCATTGGAAAAAAAATCAATACCAAAATTTCTACATAATATAGATACTAAATAAAAAGAAATTAAAAATGACATCGTAAATAAAGACGGTAGTATCCAACTATAAAATTGTTTTGCTCTTCTATAATTCTTAAAACAATGTCTAATAATTAACATTAGATAAATTATGATTTGAATAATGAAAAGGTTTTGTAAGTCTATGATGTAATCGTGTCTATTAAAAATAATATCAAATAGAGCTATAAAAACATAAGGAGTAGTATTAAAAAAAACTATTCTTTTATTAAGTTTTCCTTCATAAAAGAGCACATATAAGAATAGTAGGGGTCCAATAAACCATGCAACATGAAGCGAAACTCTAAGTAATAATGTTTCTATTCCTAAAAAGGAATTTAGATGGTAGCATGTTCTTATTGAAAGGATTGCAAAACAAAAGCAAAGTAGTCCTAATAAAATATTTAATATTTTTTCTCCCTTTCTTTTAAAAAAGAAATGAAAAACTAAGAAGATAGCTTGGACTGCTATGATTATATTTATTATTGACAGTATTTTCACCAACATTTTAAGGTACAAATATCAATTAGTATGAAAAATAACTTATTTCTATAAATTTAAGTTTTTGATAATAAAGCCATTCAAATTTCAAAATAAATTAATTGTGAAAATTACATCAGAATCATATTTATATAAAGCTAACAATCACCTTCTAATCAGTTACCGCTATTGTGTTAAACTAGTTATTTCATATGTTTATTAATTACTATCTTCGATTGTTCAAAATCATTCGAGTCAAAACCGCTAGTTGACTGAACTATAATTCCAGACTTGTCTATAATATACATAGTTGGGTATGATTTAATCTTAAAAATTTCTGCTATATCATCTCCATTAGGAATATGTATATAACTATAACCTTTATTTTTGAAATAGTTTTCTGCCGCTTGGGGCTTTTTTTCTCCTGCTGACACACCTATAATCACTACATCTTTATTATTCTTATATAACTGCTCTAATCGCTCGATCATTGGCATTGCTATAATACACGGAGGACACCATGTACCCCAAAAGTCAATTAAAACAACCTTTTCTTTTAATTGTTCAGAGGAAAACTTTTCTCCATTTTGCGAAACACCAGACCATTTTGGCGCTAAACTATTTACTTTCAATAAATTTTCGCCTGAAATATCTTGTTGTGTTTCTTGATACGAACGTTCCTGTACAGAAGTATTCTTGTTTATCAAAGTAAAATATGACTTCTGATAATTCTTATTGAGCTTCTTTATGGAAATTGTCTTATGATTAAATTTATCCGTATAAAATATGGGTAATTTAGACTCACTATCTATCCAAAAAATATGGACTGCTTGTATTGGTTTTTTATTCTTTGTTTGAAGTGATTTACCATTCTTATTAGTAGGCATTAAAATACCTGAAACACTTTTAATTATTTGATATTTCTTCTCATTTATAACATCTTCTCCTACATGCTGAAATTTATGAAAAATGTTAGACAAAGGTTTATAGGGTGTTTCCTCAGAGAAAGGTCGAATATGTAACATAAATAAATATTGTTGCAATAAGCCCATAACTATTCCACGAGTGGGTTTTGTATATCTTTTAACTTTGCTTTCTCCTCGCTGAAATAAAAACTGACTTCCATCGTAAGAAAAAGAAAAAGGTTCTGAAACTCCTTTTTCTTCTATCGTACCCTTAACTTTAATTAGAGCTTTTCCAAATCCAATATCTTTGACGTCAGCTTTTTGTTGCGTTATATTTGCTTTAATTGTAGGAAATCCGTATTTCCCTTTTTCTGGTTTTTGACTTATTTCATACTCTATAGAACTTAGGTTTTTACAAACTTTACCTGAGGCTTGTAGAATATTTTCTTGTCCTAAAACTAATGATGAACAAAAAATTAAAATGAGCAATAAGGTTGTTTTCATAATTTATTATTTTAATTCTACTTCGATTTAAATTCCGATTATAGGACGTTAAAATGCAAGCAATGAAGATAGCAGCAGAGAGTTGATAGCATTTTTACATTCTTTCTCAATGATTCATAAATAAATCACTTATAATTTTAGTCCATCATAATTTGTTTTTTTATCCATTCATCAGTAATAACAATTATGTCTTCATTAAAATTTTCTTGCGCATTTTGCCAAGTTTGTTTTGCGTTTAAAACCTTAACATTATCTTCTATACTGCCTACTTTTGATAAATGATGGTTTGTCTCGGGAATTATTTTATAAAAACCTTTCCCAGGTGCAACTTGATTTATGGCATTAGCTATTAACTTAACACTAAATCCGCCACCAATGGCCGCTAAATCTGATGCACCATATAAAGAAAGAGTAGGAATTTTAATTTCTTGATGTTCTTTCAATAAATTCATTTTATTCAAACTCTGTAAAAAAATTGGATTTCGCCCCATAATGGTTTGCCCATTATATCCCAAAGCTTTAAAAATGAATTCCATATCTTCTACAGGGTATTTATCTATAAGTGTTTTTAAACTTTCATCTTCATACAAAAACTCGTACAATGGCATTCTTAAACTATTTATTTTTTCTTGCATACCTCCATAACTAATATTCTCTATTATTGGTAATTGAACTGTGAATATATCAATGATATAATCATACCATGACTTCGCTACGTAACCATACCCTATAATACCTCTAACTCCAATATCTCTTGCAATAAAAGGAGCCTGCATCGCTCCTAAAGAATGTCCCCAAATAAAAATATTATTACTATTAATATATTTATACTCTTTTAATCGTTTAAGCCCTTCTCTAAATCCATCTATTTCTGTTTTTGCATCAACTTCAACACAATGTTTATTATTCATAGAGTCACCCATACCTAATTTTTCAACTCTATAAACGGCATAACCTTTTTTAATAAACCCCTCGATTAATTGATTGACTGAACTATTCTTATAATTATTAATTTGTTCTATTGAGGCACAACTAAAGCCTTGTACATAATAAATTACAGGAAGATCTTTATGTAGCTTATCTTTAGGCAAATACAAGATACTTCTTAATTTGCCTTCGAAATCTACATAATCGTATATAATATCAGCATATATTGAACTTTCTTTGATTGTACCAACAACTTTGCCTTTAAGTTTTTTTACTTTTCCATTTCTAAAAACGGTAGCTGTAATTTTATCTCCTTCTCTATATTTGTCTTTGATAAGATTATAAAAACCCGAACCAACAGGAACACCACCATAATCTATTAAAATATCTTTTTCCTGTATTTTTAAATTAGCACCTGTAGTATTCTTATGTACTTCTTTAACAAAGGTTTTGGCATTACCTTGGTAGCTGAGTTCTTTTGAAATCTGAGGAGTTAGAGGTTGTAATGAAACACCTAAATTTGGTCTTCTTCCTAGTTCTTGTGCATCTGAATTACCAATAAATAAAAGTATTCCAAATAATACTAAAATTGTTTTTTTCATAAATTAAATGCTGATTTTTTTTAAGCCTATTACATAGTACTTTGATTGTTCAGTATAACATTATTAAATCTCTTTTAAACCTATACCTAAAAGAGACGTTAACTCATCAGCACTAAGTGTTTTAATCTCTAAACGCAAACCCAGTTCACTATATGCTATGTTTTCTTTATTTTGAAATCCTAAATTACCAACTGCCTTTTTAGAGTTAGATTTTTTTTCTTTTAAAGTTTTTATGCTTTTTAGAAGTTTAGCTTTTTTGACTTCCTGTCTATTTCCTTGTTTAATCTCTTTTAATTGCTTTTTTGTTTCAGCTACTGGGTTGACCTTTAATCTTGCTTTGTTATATTTTGATGATTCTTGCTTAACTTCTTTAACCAAACGAGCATGCTTTAGGGTTCTAATAGAGGATAACGTTTTTCCTTTTTTAGTAGCGGTTAAAGTATCTACTCTTACCTCTTTAACTTGATTTTGTCCATATACAAAACCTACAAATAATAAACATAAAATGATTACTGATTTTTTCATGATGAATTTGATTAATAATTAAACTTTTGATAATGATAAGTTATCTTTATTAAGTAGAGCATTCAAATATTGCTAATATCTAAATGTGATAATGTTTACAGTAGGTATATTATAATAAGGAAGTTATTATTTATAAACTGTATTTTAAAACTAGCTTATAGTTTGCATAGCTTAATTAACAGAATAAATAAATTTAAAAAACTTTTAATTTTGAAGGACAAAAGCCAAAAGCCTTTTTAAAATTTCGAGATAAATTCTGGCGGTCATTAAATCCTGTTTTTAAAGCAATTTCTTCAAGAGATAAGCTGTCATAACTTAATAGCTCATTTGCTTTAGCTAATCTAATTTTTGTTAAATAATTATAGGGTGTGTCCCCATAAACATCTTTAAAAGTTCTTATAAGATGAAATTTAGAGATGTTTGCATTTAAACTTATGTTATCGATGGTCAAATCTTTGTAAAAGTTATCATTAATAAACGACTTTGCTTTATTCAACCTAGAATGTAGTTCTTGTTTAGTTGAAACTTTTGAAATATTTAATTGATTCATCAGCTTATTTATTCCAATCTGATGTTTAAGCATTTCAAAAGCTAAACTATAATACCATTCTTCATTATCATTATCATTAGTGTTAGTGCAGTTAACAAGATTCACCAAGATACGAGATAGACCATCATTACCAAAATTATACTTACCATTATATAAGTTGAAATCAAAAGTAGTATCGCAACGAGATAGAAAATCTCTATTGAAAATGTCATTCATTATTTCATTAACCATCTTCTCATCTAAATACACACATTTACCAATTACGTCTTGATTGGATTTTATTGAAACATCAATAGATTGGTTTTGATTAACAACTAAAAACTCTCCTGATTTTACGACATAATTCTTATTATCAACTTTATAGTGTTCCACTCCTTTAACTGGAACCTTAATAGAAAAAGCTGACTTTTGGATCGAAATTTGCTTCTGCCTACATTTAGTATTAACAATATGATTTCCAGACTCATTAATAGCTTGCATATCTATGTTTTCGTTTTCCACCATAACACCTTAGTTAGTAATAATGAACAACAAATTAAGCTTTTGTTATATACAAAAAAACTAAAGTTATGTTAATTATCTATAACCTATTTTATAAGCCTAAGATATGAGTAGCAATTTTTGATTTATCTTTTCAACATATTACATTGATAAATCGTTTTACACAATCTTCAAAAACTACATCTCATTTATTTTCTTTCAATTGCCATTTATCAAGTTAAATTTATGTAAAGTAAAAAAATAATCACCCTAGATTCTGCATTAAAATAGAAGCTAAAAAAATTATTTTTTCTATTAAAAAAACTTCGTATTAAAGTCCTTGAAGTTTTAGAAAGTCCCCTAGAGCATCAATAGATCAAAACAGTAATTAGAGACAAGAAGGCATATGACCATAATTATTAATTATAACCCAGTTTTTATATATGGCTCACTCTATCCGAATTTTACAGCTAAGGGACAATTATTAACTTAAACCCTTAATTTCTTTCAAATGTGAGCATATCTGTGCCACCATTTCCTCCACTAATATCAATGAGTTCAATTCTTGTAGATGTTGTAGTTACCACATCCCAATCATCATTTAGGTCTTCAAAATCATTGTCATCTGGTACAGGGAAGAAAATATTGAAATCTATATCGTCATCACTACTACTATCATCACTACTGTTACTATCATCTGTAACTGACCAAGTTCCTGTTATTGTATTTGAACCATTAGTAGCCACCAATGAACCATCAGAATTAAATGTAAAGTCATACCCATTGAAATCGGAAGTTTCATTTTCTCCTGAATCATTAAAGTTTGTGATTCGCCAAGTTCCAGATTGTGCTGTACTCTCAATTTCAGCTATTTGTTGACTATTGTTGTTTGGGCTTCCATCGTCATCATCACTTGAACACATGGATGACATTAACGAAAAGCTTAACATTACTAATAGCCCTAGATTGAATATTTTTTTCATAATTATTTGATTTAAATATGTTTTAATATTATAGTTTTTGAAGTGTTAGGGTATCTGTTCCACCTCCGCCTCCGCTAACATCTTGTATAACGACTTCTGTACTAGTTACAGAAATCACATCCCAATCATCATCATTAAATTCTTCAAAAGGCATATCCGTTCCGAAATCTAAAGTCATATGATTACCAGAACTAAATACTGACCATGTTCCATTGTTGGTGTTAGAACCATTGGAAGCTGATACAGCCCCATCCATATTAAAATCTAACTCATAACCTGTATAATCAGAAGTTTGGTCATCTGCATCTTCGGTATAAGAGGCTACAATCCACAACCCATCTGTTAGGATAGCTTCCAAATTATCATTGCCATTGCCACCGTCAAAAGGCTCTCGCTCAAAAGTCAAAAAGTCTTCAGAACCATCCCCTCCGCTAACATCTTTAAGCCTTATAATATCATTAGTAACTTCAAGAACATCCCAATCGTCTGCTAACTCGTCTAACGGAATCCCAGTACCAAAGTTTAGGTTTAATCCAAGTTCTGTATCATCTCCTGAAGTTGTTGACCAAGAACCATTAGTAGTTCCACTCATATCAGTTGCTGTTGCCGTATTGTCAGATGCAAAATTGAAAACATAATCTGCAAAGTCTGCGGTTTCATCTGTATCGTCAAAAAAGTATGTTACATACCAATCGCCATTTGTAAGAGCATTTACCAATGCTGTATCATCAATGTTTCCACCAGATTGACAATCACTCTCAAATCGCAACCTATCGTCACCTAGTCTTAAATCAACATCAACTTCATCATCATCTTGCTCAATTTCATGTAAGTTCCAAGTATCGTTAAAGTCTGGCAGTCCAGTAACATTAATTACAACTGAAATATTATTACCCGAACCTGAAGCTTCCCAAGTCCCATTGAATGTATTAGCCCCTTGAGTAACTAGAATAGTTCCATCACTATTAAACTCAAATACATAGCCTACATAGTTATCTTCAAGGTCATTATCATTTCTCTCTAGTTTGTCAACTGTCCATTCAGAACAATCAGCAAAAACGGTTTCAAGGTCATTGGTCGTACAGTTATCACAATCATCATCATCGAAATCATTGTCATCGTCTTCATCGCAAGTATCATCTGCCATCTCAATAGCATCCTCTAGCTCTTGTATAGAATTAATGGTCTGTGTAGAGCCATCTGCAAAAATTACGGTAATTGGGAAGTTAATGGTTACAGCTGCAAATTCATCTAAATCATCGATAAAATCGTACATATCATTATCATTGTTGATAGTAATGGTATTGATTAAATCATTGTTCTCATCAAAAACAGATGCCGTAATTGGATATTGGAAGTCAATACATTCTATATCATCATCATCTTCGTTTTCGCCTACACAATTCGCTGTTAGTGCCGCTAATTCGGAATCTGAATTAACAACAACAGTTGAATAATCTGTTAATACAACAGTTATTGGATAGGAGATAACAACAGAGTCCACATCATCATCAAACAAATCGATAATATCCTCAATGTCTTCATAACCATCCTCATCATCAATGGTTAGTTCAATACCGTTGACTGTAACTGTAACTGGAAGTTGAACACTTAAACAACTAGCGTTGTCTATTATGTTATCGCTTGAACCATCATTAAAGGCTGTTCTGCTCATTAAATTGGCTACCGTAGAATTTGCTTCGATTGTTTCTTCAGTAGGAGGGTCAATTGCTAAATCGTCTTCAGTTCTACAAGATGTCATTGTAAAAAGAACACCAAGAACTAGTAATGAGATTGGTTTTAATGTTTTCATAATACATGTTTTAATTAATCGAGTTCGTTTTTTGATTTACCTTATTTAGGCTCTTTATTCTTAAAACAACTGACTAAAAAATTGTCCCAAGAAAAAATAGATTTTTTTTTATTTATCTTTCATTTTTAAAATCAAAAAACGTTTTCCCTTGCCAAAATCATTGCACCAAGATATATGTGATAAAATCCGCTTTTCTAAGCTTTACGAGAAATATGCACAGTCATTGAGTAATATTTTATTTTATAAGTATGGAGAGCTTCTAAACCCTTCTGATAAGGTACAAGAAGCGTTTATTAAGTTATGGGAGAATTGTTCAAAAATTAAGCCAGAAGCCGTTAAATCGTATTTATACACCACAGCAAATAATATGATGCTCAACGAAGTAAAACATCAAAAAGTAGTATTGAAGTATCAGCAAGTAAAACCAAAAGATTACACAAATGAATCCCCTGAATTTGTGTTGCGAAAAAAAGAGTTTTTAAAGCGGTTTGAATGTGCCTTGGCAGATTTAAAGGAAGAGGAACGAGTTGCTTTCCTATTGAATAAAGTAGATGGCAAAACTCACAAAGAAGTAGCTGAAATTTTAGGCATTACCAAAAAGGTAGCCGAACACAGAATATATGGGGCTTTAAATAAACTTAAAGAAGAGCTTGAAGAACTAAATCGAAAATAATTTTGGGACAATTATGTTTTGAGTTGTTTTAAAAATATAACAGCATGTTATGGATAAAGAGCAATTAGTAATAAAATGGTTAAATAATGACCTTACAGGGGAAGAGTCAAAGGCTTTCAATGCATTAGAAGATGCTGACCTATATAAGGAGATTATTGAAGAAGCTCAAAGATTCAACGGTAGTATAAATGCCAAAGTCGAATCTTTTAATGCATTGGATGAGAAACTAGTTTCCAAAAGTAATAATTCTATCAATTGGGTAAAAGTTGTATCTAGTATAGCTGCAATTTTTATTGTTGGTTTTGCACTCTTTACATTTTTAAATAAAGACCAAATTAGTTCTTTTAAGACTACTTTAGCCCAAAATGAAGTCATTACCTTGCCTGACAACTCAATTGTTAATCTCAACGAGCTATCCGAGCTACAATACAATAATTCTAAATGGAATACAAATAGATCGTTGGATTTATTTGGGGAAGCTTTTTTCGATGTAGAAAAAGGAAAACGATTCGATGTTAATACGCCTTTTGGTACTGTAAGCGTTCTGGGCACAGAGTTTAATGTGATGTCGAGAGATAGTATTTTTAAAGTCTCATGTTATGAAGGTTTGGTGCAAGTTGCATTTGATGATGAGAATGTTAAGTTACCTGCTGGAACAGAGTTTATCTTATCATCAGGAAAAGGTTCTAAATCTAAAATTACGATAGCCGAGCCATATTGGTTAAAAAATATGAGTGTTTTTGAAAACGCTTCTTTTGAAGATGTTATCATTGAACTCGAAAAACAATACGATATAGAAGTTCAGCATCCATCTGATTTGAACATTCAATTCACAGGTGCTTTTGAACATGATAATCTTGAAAACGCCCTAAAATCAATCTCTAAGCCCTTTAATTTGACCTATAAAATCGACACAAACAAGGTCATTATTACGAATGGGGAGAACTAGATTTTACATATTTCTGTTATTAAGTGTCTTTCCACTATATCAAATATTAGGACAAAATTCTGAACAGGGTGTACCTATTTCTAAAGTTCTTGAAGAAATTTCACAGGTTCACTTAATCACTTTTAATTATGAAAGCAGTCTTCTAAAAGATATTGTTGTAGCACCTATACCGAAGGATTTAAAACTATCAGCTAAAATTAAGAATCTCGAAAATCAAACTAACCTAATCTTTGAGAGGGTCAGCGATATGGTATATACTATTTCTAAAGCAATTCAGTTGTGCGGTTATATTATAGATTCTGAATCACAAAGTCCACTCGTTTCAGCTACGGTAACGAGTAAGTTTGTTTATGCTGTAACTGATGACAAGGGTTATTTTGAAATTGAACTCAAATCTTTAAATGAGGTATTGACCATCAGGCATATTGGATTCAAGACCATAGAACGTCAATTAAAATACTTCAACTTAAAAGCCTGTTCAACAGTAGCAATGTTTGCTCAACAAGAGGTCATAGCACCTGTACTTATTGAAACTTATTTGGTTCGTGGAATTGACAAAAGACAAGACTGGACAACATCCATTGATTATAAAAAGTTCAGCTTGTTACCTGGTCTTATTGAATCGGATGTTTTGCAGACTGTTCAAGCACTACCAAGTGTTTTGAGTGTTGATGAAACAGTCTCAAACATTAATATTAGAGGAGGCTCTAATGACCAGAATTTAATGCTTTGGGATGATATAAAAATGTATCAGACAGGACACTTCTTTGGTCTCATATCAAGTTTTAACCCACTTATGACACAAAGTGCAAGTGTTATTAATAATGGTTCGGATGTAGCATTGACAGATGGAGTTTCAGGAACAATCCACATGCAAACAGACAAACAAATCGATTCAAAATTCAATAGCGTTTTTGGACTCAACTTCTTAAATGCGGAGTTGTTTTCAAACATACCAATAGGAAATAAATCATCATTGCAAATAGCTTCAAGAAAGTCATTAGATGATTTTGTCAGAACACCAACTTACGATGTCTATTTTGAAAGAGTGATTCAAGAAACGGAAGCAGACAATAATGTTGCTAATGTCACTAATTCTAATCAAGAGTTTGATTTTTATGATGCTTCTTTAAGATGGTTATATCAGCCAACGAACAAAGATTTTTTAAGGCTAAACTTTATTTTGATTAACAACGATTTAGGCTTTAATGAAACTGCCGATGTTAATGGAATTTCACAATCAAGAAGAAGCGGTATTTCTCAAAATACAATTGCTATTGGATTAAACTATAAAAGGCAATGGAATGAAAAGCTGTCCTCAACCATTAATGTTTATGATAATGAGTATAAGCTCGAAGCTCTTAACGCAGATGTTTTAAATAATCAGCTTCAGTTACAAGAAAACATTGTCTCTGAAACAAGTGTTCAATTGAATAACTTATATGAGGAAAATAGATGGCGTTTTAATCTTGGCTATCAATTCACGGAAACTGAAGTTATTAATTTAAACGATATTGATTTACCTCGTTTTGTGAGACGTGATGAAGAAATATTGAGAGAACATGCAGTCTTCGGTCAAGCTTGGTATAAAAGCTCAAATAACGACTTTTCAGTTAGAGGTGGTGTAAGAGCGAACTATCTCACTCGTTTTGAAAAATTGATAGTCGAACCTAGATTAAGCCTTAGAAAATCAATTGGGGAACATTTTGAAATTGAGGCGCAAGGAGAATTTAAGCACCAAAGCACTTCGCAAATCGTCAATTTCCAAAATGACTTTTTAGGTATTGAAAAAAGACGATGGCAACTAGCCGATAACGATAGTATTCCTGTATTACAAAGCAAACAAGCTTCATTTGGAATACTGTATAAGAATAGTGGTTGGCTTTTAGACGCCAAGGGATATTATAAAACAGTTAATGGGATAACCACCCAAAGTCAGAGTTTCACTACCAAATATGAATTTTCAAAAGAAAAAGGCAGTTATGATGTCTATGGATTTGAGTTTCTCTGCAGAAAAACTTTTGGTAATTTCAATAGTTGGTTAAGCTATTCTTACATAAATAATATTTATACATTTGAAACTCTTGAAGATATTGAGTTTCCGAGCAACTTTGACATAACACATTCAGTTACTTTGGGTACAACTTTTAGTAATAAATCTTGGAATGTTTCAGCAGGATTAAATTACCGAACGGGAAACCCAACTACTATACCGTTAGTTGGTAATGAGATTGTAGATGATGATGTGAATTTTGATGAAGGTAATGGTCAAAGGTTAATTGATTATATGAGAATTGATACTTCCGCTATCTACAAGTTTAAAATAAGCAATACATTTCGGTCAGAAATTGGTGCATCTGTTTGGAATATCTCAAACAGGCAAAATGCCATTAATGACTATTACAGAGTCAATGAAAGTAATGGAGTAAATAAGTTCTCAAGATTTTCTTTGGGTTTGACTACAAATGTGGTCATTAGGCTTTATTTTTGAATAAGGACTATTTAAGTCATGGTAATGTTTCTTTTCTGTTTTTTCTGAAGTTTGTATTTTAGGGTTAGTTAACAAATTGCTATCAGTATGGATTTTGATGAAAGTGTCTTATCTTTTTTAAAGCCTCCTTTACTTGAAAAGGTTTTGGCAGAATCATCAATAAATACATTTCCAAAGGGTACAGAGATTTTACGAGAGGAGCAATATGTTAAAGTTTTACCTATTGTACTCGAAGGAATTGTCAAAGTCTATTCAAGGTTTAACGATAAGGAATTATTACTTTACTACATTCAACCTTCTCAAAGTTGTGTAATGACCTTTTACGCCTCTCTAAAAAATACCCCAAGTAAAGTTTACGCATCAATCGAGGAAGATGCTAAAATTCTGCTTGTACCTGTTAGATTACTTCCTAAATGGTTGAATGATTTTCCAGACTTTAATCAACTTTTTTATGACCAATTTAATCTTCGATATTCAGAATTATTAGACACTATTGGTCATTTGTTGACAGATAGAATGGACAAAAGGTTATATGAACATCTTAAAAACAAAGCAGAAGTTACAAATAGTATCTCCATAAAAATGAGTCATAGCCAAATAGCTAATGAATTAGGAACTGCTAGAGAAGTAATCACAAGGATGCTTAAAAAACTTGAAATTGAAGGTAAAATAACACAAGATTCTGGCGAAATAAAACTTAGTTAGTTGTTTGTGACTATAGTCACTGCATAGCTCATGTTGATTTACAATCTTTGTTTTATAAATTTAAAACTAAATAAGATGAAGAAAAATATGGGAACAGCAGATAGAGTTATTAGAATAATAATCGCTGCTATAGTCGGAGTGTTATATTTCAAAGAGATTATTTCTGGTACTTTGGGAATTATTCTATTAGTTGTAGCAGGAATCTTTATACTAACTAGTTTTATAAGCTTTTGCCCCTTATATGCTCCTTTTGGTATAAGAACATGCTCAATCGGAAATAAGAAGTAAATACATTAAATATATCGAACGATAGACCACTTTCAAGTATTTGTGGGTGGCTATTTAGTTTTCTTGGTACTACCCCATTAATTAGTACGAGATTCATTATATAGACAGCATAAAGTAGTAGGAGTCCCAAAGAATAAAATTTTCTTTGATGGATAAGTTTTTTATTATAACTTGCTACAACTTCAATTAACTCTCAAGCCAGACACTACAAGGCTTTCAAAACATCATAAATTTTATTATTTGGGGAATATGCAAAAAAATAATCCTCTAAAAGATTTATTATCAATCAATTAAGGGATTATTACAGTACTCAAGGTGGGAATCGAACCCACACTCCCGAAGGAACTGGATTTTGAATCCAGCGCGTCTACCAATTCCGCCACTTGAGCTAAAAGAAGCTGGTTGAATAATAACTTCTCTAAGGGTTATTTTCTAATCAGCTAAAATAATTAGCTTATTATCTTTCATTTCAATGGTACCAGAATTAATCTTTACAGTCAGTACTTTCTTGTCATCATTATGAGGTATTACAGCAGCGTGTAATTCATCAAAGACCAAATGACTTTGGGTATGTGTATTAACTCTAATTGTACCTTCTTTCAAAATTGAAACGATAGGTGCATGATCTTTTAACATCTCAAACTCACCATTTACCCCAGGTACAACCACAGAGTCAACTTCTGAACTAAATAGAGTAGCTTCTGGTGATACAATTTCTAAATACATATTCTTTATGGTTTGCAGTTTGCAGCTTACAGCTTTACAGCTTTACTAAGGACTGTAAACCGAATTACTGCTTACTAATTTATGCCTCAGCAAGCATTTTCTCTCCTGCTTCAATAGCTTCTTCAATAGAACCTTTAAGGTTAAATGCAGCTTCAGGTAAGTGATCTAATTCACCATCCATAATCATGTTAAAACCTTTAATCGTTTCTTTAATATCTACCAATACACCTGGTATACCTGTAAACTGTTCTGCTACGTGGAATGGTTGAGATAAGAAACGTTGTACACGTCTTGCTCTACCTACAGCTAATTTATCTTCTTCAGATAATTCTTCCATACCAAGAATAGCAATAATATCTTGTAATTCCTTATAGCGTTGTAATAACTCTTTCACTCTCTGAGCACAGTCATAGTGGTCATCACCTAAAATATCAGCAGTTAAAATTCTTGATGTAGAATCTAGTGGATCTACCGCAGGATAAATACCAAGCTCAGCAATCTTACGAGATAATACAGTTGTTGCATCTAAGTGAGCAAAGGTTGTTGCAGGAGCAGGATCTGTTAAATCATCCGCAGGTACATAAACTGCCTGTACAGATGTAATAGAACCCTTCTTAGTAGAGGTAATACGCTCTTGCATTGCACCCATCTCAGTTGCTAATGTCGGTTGATAACCTACCGCAGAAGGCATACGGCCTAATAATGCAGATACCTCAGAACCAGCTTGTGTAAAACGGAAGATGTTATCAACGAAGAAAAGTACATCTTTTCCTTGTCCGTCACCAGCACCATCACGGAAATATTCCGCTATTGTTAATCCAGAAAGTGCCACACGAGCACGAGCTCCAGGAGGCTCATTCATTTGTCCGAACACGAAAGTTGCTTTAGAATCTTTCATAGCAGATTTATCTACTTTTTTAAGATCCCATCCACCTTCTCCCATTGAATGCATAAAGTCATCACCATATTTAATAATACCTGACTCTAGCATTTCACGAAGTAAATCATTTCCTTCACGTGTTCTTTCACCAACACCAGCAAATACAGAAAGTCCACCGTGACCTTTTGCAATATTATTAATCAATTCCTGAATTAATACTGTTTTACCAACACCAGCACCACCAAACAATCCAATTTTACCACCTTTTGCATAAGGCTCAATTAAATCGATAACTTTAATACCAGTAAATAAAACCTCAGTAGAGGTTGATAAATCTTCAAATTTAGGAGCTTGTCTGTGAATAGGCAAACCTGCTTCACCAGCTTTAGGTAAATCACCCAATCCGTCTATAGCATCACCAATTACATTAAAAAGACGTCCGTAAACATCTTCACCAATTGGCATTTGGATAGGAGCACCAGTTGCATGAACTTCTGTTCCTCTACTTAAACCATCAGAAGAATCCATAGCAATAGTACGTACCGTATCTTCACCAATGTGAGATTGTACTTCTAGTACTAATTTAGAACCATCTTGGTTGTTAATTTCTAATGAATCATAAATCTTTGGAAGCTCTGAGCCAGCAGCGAATTCTACATCAATAACTGGACCTACGATTTGTGCAACTTTACCTGTAACTTTTGACATTACTTATATGTTTTTGTTTTGCAATAATTTGAATATGAAAAAACCCTTGGTTTTTTGCGCTGCAAAGATAGAGTTTTATTTAAAAAAAGTATGCTTTTTTGAATAAAAAAAACACGCCTTATAAAAGCGTGTTTCTATTGATAATTTACAAATCTTTTTATTGTAATGCAGGCGAATAATTTGTTGGGAATTCACCAGCTTTAGCAACGTTTCCAGAAGCAACAAAATTAGAGCCATAAGTGGCATCAATTGCTTCTAAAAAGCTATTGGCCATTAAGGCATAACCTCTTGCTGTTAAATGTATGCCATCTAAACTAACTAAACCACCGAATACCAAATCTGTGTTAAGGTTGAATTCATCAAAAACAATACCCATTGTTGAGGCTTGTTCTAAAATAGAATTTAAATCTACCAAGGCTAAACCATTAGCACTTGCAGCAGCTAATATACTTGCGTTATAAGCTTGTGTTGCTACAGTAATTTCGTCTTGCTCTTCAGGTGTTAAAACCCATTTATCTTCTAAAGGAATTGCAACTCCATTGACGGTTTGTGGATTCCCTGGTACTGCTTCAGTACCAATAAAACTTGAAGCAGGTAATACAATTAAATCATCTTCGGTTGCTTGGCGCATACTAACTAATGCGGGGTTGATAGCTGTTAAGTCCGTTAAGCTCTCATCGAAAATAACAACGGCATTTCCTTCACCAGCAGCAAATGAGATGGTTCTTTTTTCTATTTCAGTATCTGCCATTTCTTGTGTCATTGGTGTATTAGCAACTAAGAATGCAAATGCTTGTACTATACCAGCATTATATGCTCCATAGGCTGCGGCACTATTTAAGAAGCCAGCTGTTGCAGCATCTAATGGAACAGGGTTGTGAGGTACTGTGGTAAAGTGTGGTAAACTGGTAATGTTTGGTAAATTTCCAATTGCCCCTTTTGCACCATTAGCTGTTAAGCTATTTATTAAGGTATTTAATGCAAAATCAAATGTAGCAGTATCTGTAATAGAATTGCTGCCGTCACCACCAGAAGTGGCATAACCTAAAACATCATTACCACCTATTTCTGATAATGTAAAAAATGTAGGGTTCTGAGCCACAGCTAATTCTAAAATAGAAGCGTTAGGTGCATTTCCTGTAACCCTGATAGCATAAGGATTTGCAGCTGCTGGAAAATTTCCTAGGTTGCCATAACCTGGTGCTATCAAATGAAAACTCTTAGCGCCAGGGATACCTAAGTTGTTAAATGGCCCAGTTGGATTATTTAGAGCAAAATCTGTGGTAGACATTGCCGCAGGGTTTACAGCTTGTAGCGGTACTGGTCCAGCACCACCAAAAACTAATCGTTCTTCAAAAAGACGTTCTCCAGACATAGGATCTATAACGGGATTTCCTCCTAAAATAAGACCTCCAAAATTGTCATTCATTAAAGGTTGATTAAATGTACCTCCACCAACATTGGCAAACTGATTTGCTATAATGTTAGGGAATGAATTTTCTTGAGATGCGATAAAAAGTCCATTATCGGTGAACCCAGCAGTAAAAGATGCTCCAACAGCGACATAATTAGAAAAGTCTGCAGTACCAGCTGTTAGTTCGGGTAAAACAACTTCATCATCTTCGCTGTTTCTGTCTCTTAGTTCGTCTAATTCCTCGTTTTCACACGCAAAGAAACTTAGCGTGAGCATTGATAAAATTATATACTTTATAGTTTTCATTGCTTAATTTTTTTAAAGATTGTTGATAGTTAAAGACGCATAATATTGAGATCCTATAAAACCTGTTCCAAATGCCGTAAAGTATTCGTCGGCTAATAAATTAGTGGCTCCTAATTTAATGGTCGATTTTAAACTTGGAACTCTAAAGTTAACTTGTGCGTCTAACACATTAAATGCTGGTATTTCACCACTACCAAAAGATGCTTCCCAAAAATAATGATCGCTCCAACGCCAAGCCACATTAAATCCTACATTTTTAAACAATTCTGTTTTACCAAAGCCTAATTTTACTTTATGCTCTGGAGTGTTAAAATTGGTTTGAAAATCTGGGTTTCCTGCCACATCAAAATCTAATCTAGACCATGTGTAGTTTGCACTTAAATCAAAACCATCAAATACTTTTGTTGTTACCCCTATAGCTGCCCCATATGAGTTTACGGTTTCTTCGGTATTGGTGTAAGTTTGATAACCAACAAAATCATCATTTTGTAATGCGGCCAAAATTTGTTGTGTATCAGCATTTAAACCTGCTACAGATGCTGGGTTATTAGGATCATAGCCTGTAAGATCAAAATTTGAAACATCACCATAAAGTGGTGCTACTACATTTTCATTCGCTAAAAAGTCGTTATAAGTGCTATAGTACGCTGATGCGTCAATAATAAAGTCATTTATTTTACCACGATAACCCACTTCAAATGAACTTACTTGTTCAGGATCAACAAAGTTAGAGTTACCTATAAATTGACTACCGTCATTAGCAGGGTCATGCGACCCTAAGTCACCTGCAATAGAAGAAAATAAGGAGTTGGTATACGCCGCTGCGCCATTTTGAACAATTGCAGATGGTAGTCCAAAATTGTTTTGCGCGAACTGACTTACAGGAACACTTCTCTCATATCTATCTCCAATATCTGTAGCACCACCAATTAATGTACCTGCATTGGTTTGTAAACCTATATACAACGCTTGTGTGTCTGGATTTCTAAACCCTGTTTGATAAGATGCTCTAAAGTTGTGGTTTTCGTTAACCGTTAAACCTGCTGAAATTCTTGGCGAGAAAAATCCATCAAATAACTCAGACTTATCATATCTAATTGATCCTGTTAACTTAAGTTCTAAATTTTCATTTAATTCTAAGGTACGTTGTAACTGAGTATAAATACCTAATTCCGAATAGGTAATAGGGCCATTAGCATCTGCATAAATAGTTCCAAAGGAATTTAATCTATATGTCCTGTAAGAGCCACCTACTTGTACCTCTGCAAAATCAAATGTTTCACCGAAATTATAATTAGCATCACCGTGATAGATTTTCGAATTGTCTCTAAATCCAGCACCTGTTAAAAAATTAGTGTCTGAAGTTACTTGATCTAAAAGACGATTAAACTCTTCAGATCCTTCTTCTGGTCTTCCTGTTTCAGCAGCAACTCTAGCAGCAGCATGTGCTTCTGCATCTGTTGCCCCGCCTAACGTTGCGCCAGCATAGGTTTGAATATAATCACCAAACCAATCCCGATGAGATTTCCATGCATTTAATAGGTTTGGTCCTAAAACGTCCATAACATAAGTATCTCCTGCTTTATCTGAAGTGACGTAACCTCTAACAAAGAAATCATTATTTCTTACTTCTATTTTGTGTTGTTGTAATGAGAAACCATCTATTCTATAACGTTGTGCGCCTTGGTAAATGGTTGAACCTGTACCCACTTTCCCAACATATTGAATTTCGAAATCATTTCCCCAAGGACGGAAATATAAGCCCCAATCTGCTTTAATACTTTCAGCGTCATAATCAGTTAAGTCAGATTCTAGATAACCAGTTCTACTCACGTTGACATCTGGAATGATACTTAAACCTCCTGAAGCTTCTCGTATGTTTGTGGTAACTTCATCACCGTAAACGTTGACACCATTGTAGTTTATATTTGATTCTCTTGTACCACCTGGCATATTTTTATCGTCATAGTTTGTTGCAAACCAATCTGTTCCTTTTAGATAACCAAAGTTGACTTTTGCTGCAAATTTATCGCTGAATTTATGAGCCATACTTATACCTAAATCTGTGTAACTATTGTCACCGGCTGCTTCTTGAGATGTTATACCTTGCTTAATATATCCTCTAACTCCTTGATGGTCAAAAGGGTTTTTACTGGTCATAAATAATATTCCATTAAAGGCATTTGCACCGTAAAGTGCGGATGACGCACCAGGTAAAAGCTCTACACTTTGTACATCAGTCTCTACCATACCTAATAGGTTTCCTAAAGGGAAATTAAGTGCCGGTGCCGAGTTATCCATACCATCTACTAATTGCATAAAACGGGTATTAGCAAATGTGGCAAATCCTCTTGTATTGATAGACTTAAAAGTTAAACTATTGGTGTTAATATCTACGCCTTTTAAATTTTCTAAACCACCATAAAAATCAGCTGATGCTGTATTTTTAATAGATTTGAGACCAAATCTTTCTACCGTAACAGGAGATTCGAAAATACGTTCAGGTGTACGAGATGCCGAAATGACTATTTCATCCAACTCATTACCTTCTATCATGGTAACATCAACGGTTTGATCATTTGTTGTAATCTCAATGATCTGTTCTTGAAACCCAGTGTAGGTTATACGAATAGATAGAGGAGGCTCCCGATCTATAGTTATAGTATAGTTACCATCAAAATCTGATACTGTGCCAGAACTAGTGCCTACCACTACAATATTTGCACCAGGCAAGGGTAATCCTGTATTGTCTGTAATTTTACCTTTTATCGTGGTTTGGGCAAACGACACCACGCAAAAAAGCATTGTAAAAAGCTTTAAGATTGTCTTCATTTTAGAGAATTAGTTAATTTATTAGATGAGCAATTTAAATAAATATATGAAAAGTTGATAACAAATTCTCATAAAATTATGCGTGCATAAGAATATTTGGGATAAGAAAAGCCCTTACATTGATAAATTCTCAATATAAGGGCTTTTAAGTATAATAATTTTTTTGTTATTTACTCTACGGTAACCGATTTAGCTAAATTTCTTGGTTGATCTACATTTTTGTCTAACATTACTGCAATATGATAAGATAATAATTGTAGAGGAATTGTAGTTAACAATGGTGTAAGACACTCTAGAGTCTCAGGGACTTCAATGACATGATCGGCTAATTCTTTTACACTTACATCACCTTTGGTAACAATACCAATGATTTTACCTTTTCTAGATTTTATCTCTTGGATATTGCTTACCACTTTTTCGTAATGTCCCTTTTTAGTAGCGATAACAACTACGGGCATCTGCTCGTCAATCAATGCAATAGGGCCATGTTTCATTTCTGCCGCAGGATAGCCTTCAGCGTGGATATATGAAATCTCTTTTAATTTCAATGCGCCTTCTAGGGCCACAGGAAAATTAAATCCTCGACCTAAATACAAAAAGTTTGTAGCGTATTTATATATGTCCGCTACAGTTTGAACGTATGCATCTGATTTTAATGCTTCTTCAACTTTACTAGGAATTGTTTCTAGTTCAATTAAATGATGTCTAAACTCTGAACTCGATAGGGTTCCTTTAGCCCTCGCTAAGCGTAAAGCCATTAAAGTTAGAACCGTAATTTGAGTTGTAAATGCTTTTGTGGATGCAACACCAATTTCTGGCCCAGCATGTGTGTAGGCTCCAGCATCGGTTTCTCTTGCAATGGAAGATCCAACAACATTACAAACACCAAAAACAAATGCGCCTTTTGATTTAGCCAACTTAATAGCAGCTAGTGTATCTGCTGTTTCGCCAGACTGGGAAATAGCTATTACAATATCTTTTTCTGTAATAACAGGATTTCTATATCTAAACTCTGAAGCATATTCTACTTCAACCGGTATGCGTGCTAAATCTTCAAAAATATATTCTGAAACTAAGCCTGCATGCCAAGATGTACCACAAGCAACTACAATTATACGATCTGCCGCGAGGAACTTTTTCATGTTATCCTCAACACCAGCAAGTTTTATCATAGCCTCATTACTCAGTAAGCGCCCCCTAAAGGTATCGAATATAGCTTCTGGCTGTTCGTGTATTTCCTTGAGCATAAAGTGGTCGTAACCACCTTTTTCAATCTGTTCTAGGTTAAGCTGAAGCTCTTGAATATAAGGATCTACCAAAGCATCATTCTTAATCTTTCTTACTTTAACACCCTTATTGCGTCTAATAATTGCCATTTCCTCATCTTCGAGATAAATAGCGTTTTTGGTAAATTCGATAAAAGGTGAAGCGTCACTGGCGATAAAGAATTCATCCTCACCAATACCGATAGCTAATGGACTGCCTAGTTTAGCTACAACAATTTCGTTGGGTTTATTATTATCAAAAACGGCAATAGCATAAGCACCTACCACTTGATTTAAAGCAATCTGCACAGCCTTACCTAGTTTGATGTTTTCGTTTTTCTTTACATCTTCAATTAGGTTAACTAATACTTCTGTGTCTGTATCTGATTTAAAAGTATACCCACGTTTGATAAGTTCCTTTTTTAAGGCATCGTAGTTTTCAATTATTCCGTTATGGATAATGACTAAATCTCCCGAATTAGAGTAGTGCGGGTGCGAATTTACATCATTAGGAACACCATGCGTAGCCCATCTTGTATGACCAATGCCTAGAGTTCCGTCTATTGAAATTTCATTTTCTAAACGTTCTTTTAAGTCAGAGACTTTGCCTTTGGTTTTGGAGAGTTTTATATCGTTACCGTCATACAGAGCAATACCTGCACTGTCATAACCACGATATTCTAACCTTTGAAGTCCTTTAATTATAATAGGATAGGCATCACGATGACCTATATATCCAACAATTCCACACATGGGTTGATTTTTTTAGTCGTTTGGTTCTGTATAATATATCTCTAGATATACTTTTTTACTTTCATCTTCTGTATTGTTGCCATGCAAAACAGTACCTCTTGGTGTTAATACCGAACTGATTGGAACTGTAAAATCTGTATCTTCCATCGATTGCACTTGCCTTTGTATGCCCGATCCTTCGATATTGACATTTAATGAAACTGCTAGTCCCAACTTAACATTGGTAGAATCTCTTATTAGCAAATTGTTAATGTGCTCAGTGATTTTCAATTTATATTTAATACCATTTCCATCAGGTTCATCATTAACACGTTGTAACGGCCCAAGATGATTTGAAATCGAGGATAAAGGTAAGCTATTGTTAACTCCGTCTAAAAAATAATCTACCAACGGTACTTTATTATCTACATCATACAGATATATACGATCTGGTTCTCCCCCTTGGAGTATACTTTGGTCTACGTAAAAGACTAAGTTGGCTTCGTTGACCAAACGCTTAGAGCGTACAAATTTTCCATCGCTTGTAGTTTCAACAAACGTATTTTTCCAATCATCAAAGGTGTTATCATTTTCAATATCAATATCATCTCCATTGAATAATTTAATATTTGCAATAGAGCCTTCACCACCTTTTAGATATAGTCGACTATCACCAGTATCTGGGTCACCATCATTGATTGGAAGCGTAAACGCATTTTCTAGGAAATTAATGTCATTCCCGTTGAGGTTAATAACAAAAGATACATTTTCTCTTGTGTCGTCATCATCTGTAGTAGACGTTGTAAGCCTAGAATAATAAATTGTGACATTAGAAGCTGCAGCGGTTGTATTGAGAAATAAGAAGCTGCCATTATCCATGTTATTCGCTTCGGCTTTAAAGTAAAGCCCTCTAAAATATTCCGAAAAATTATTGGCACTGCTTAAAACTGTTTCTCCTTCTTGGCTTAAAATTTTGTTTTCCCAATATGTCGTTTCTAGCTTAAGTCTTATGCCTGGTGATTGCCTTGTAACCAATTGTTCTTCGTCTTCACCTTCAGGCTCTTCACCTAACAAAATAAAACCTTCTTCATTAATAGTTACATTGCCTTCGTCATCGAGTGTTACGTGGTTGACTTCTGTTGGGTTAGGTATAACGACTAGCTCTTGTCCTTCTAAAGCAGCATCAGATATGGTTTCTGTTTCTGAAGCTGATTTATTTGAAAAATAGGGTTGACTTGCCCCAAAGTTATCATTAGGGTCAAAATCCCTAATAAAATAATTGCTTTCAAAAATACTAAGCTTAATTGGTTCTCTACCTATTACAGAATCAATATCGTATGTAATATTTCCATCATCGTCAATAGCAGTCACAGTAAATTGATAAGGAAGTGTTAAGACTACAGAGTCAACTACAATTTCCTCTCCAAATTCTGGGTCGAAAGTTGATAATGTAGGCTGAGCCACAAAACTAGATGTTACTCTACCGTAAGCATCGTCATAGATTCCTAAGGTATTAAAGCCAATACCATTTGTTTGAACTGGCCCAAGTGTTTCTGTATATGTAATGACATCGTAAATATCATTTTCTATGTCGAAATTTGTAGCAATATCATCATTTATGATATCAGAATCTAGTGTGGAAAAATCTTTATCGCAGGCTATAAAGCTAGATATAATAAGTGCGAATGCAAAAATTTGAAGGGCAATTTTATTCTTTTTCATAGGTGTCTTAACTGTTAAGAACAGTGTCTTTATAAAATTCTGTATATGGGTCTGCAAATTCTTCAATGGGATAAAAATCTAAAACAGGTTTGGTTACATCATCTATATAAGTATCTAATTCTTTAGGCAATACTTCTGATCCTCTAATAATAGCATCAGAGTTATCTATAGCTATTTTCATTAGATTGATGTAATCTGGTTTTTCTAATGGTTTTATGGCATCGTCTGCTAAACCGTCAAATTTTACTTTTTCAATCATGTTCTTATTTAACGAACCTTCAAAGGTTTGATTGTATACAGAAGTTACAATTTTACTTTCAGTAAATAAAGGCTCGGTTTTGTAAAACTCTTTTAAGTATAATGGCAGTAATGAAGCCAGCCAACCATTAACATGTATAATGTCTGGAGCCCAATTCAGTTTTTTTACGGTTTCAATTACTCCTTTGGCGAAGAATATGGCACGTTCGTCATTGTCTGAAAAAAGTTTACCATCTTCATCTGTTAAAGTGGCTTTACGCTTAAAATACTCTTCATTATCAATAAAATAAACCTGAATACGTTCTTTAGGAATCGACGCTACCTTAATGATTAAGGGCATGTCTAAATCGTTAATTATCAAGTTGATACCAGAAAGTCGTATAACCTCATGTAGCTGATGTCTCCTCTCATTAATATTGCCAAAGCGCGGCATAAAAATGCGTATCTGACCTCCTTGTTTGTTTACCATTCTTGGAGCTTCAAATGACATTGAAGAAATTTCCGTTTCGGGTAAATATGGAACTACTTCCGAGGACACATACAATATTCGTTTATCTTTCATAAATCAACTGCTTTTGAAAATTAAGAGTAAAAACATGCAAAATTACAAAAATTTGTGCAGATTGCCAGTAAAATATTATGTTTGCACGCGTTAATTTTTTGTTAGAGTATTGAAAATATTTTATAATAAAACCAAATTGTCTCAACATGTTGAGACCTTAAAAGCCAAAGGAAGTAGCATTGGTTTTGTCCCAACTATGGGTGCGCTTCATAACGGGCATTTGTCTTTGGTAGAAAAAGGACTGAGTGAAAACGACATAGCTGTTGTGAGTATTTTTGTAAACCCGACTCAATTCGACAACCAAAACGATTTGGATAAATACCCAAGAACATTAGATGCAGATGTGTCGCTTTTAGAAACCATCAGCGACAAAACGATTATAGTTTATGCACCAACAGTTAAGGATATTTATAGTGATAATGTTGTCTCGCAATCTTTTACTTTTGATGGTTTGGAACATGAAATGGAAGGTGCCTTTAGGGATGGTCATTTTGATGGGGTTGGCACAATTGTGAAGCGTTTGTTTGAAATTGTAATGCCCAACAAAGCTTACTTTGGCGAAAAGGATTTTCAGCAATTGCAGATTATAAAAAAAATGGTGCAGTTGCACGATATATCTGTAAAAGTTATAGGTTGTCCTATTTACAGGGCTGAAGATGGATTGGCAATGAGCTCAAGAAATACAAGACTGACTCCAGAGTATAGGGAAGTTGCCCCATTTATCTACAAAACCTTAAAAACTGCCAAAACAAAGTTTGGCACAAAAAGTGCTAAAACTGTATCGGAATGGGTTAAGAAGCAATTTAAAAAACAACCACTCTTAGAGTTGGAATATTTTATTATCGCTGATGTAGAAACCTTAAAGCCAGTAAAACGAAAATCAACAAAAAAGACATATAGAGCTTTTATAGCTGCATATGCAGGCGATGTAAGACTTATAGACAATATCGCATTAAATTAATTATCTTTGTAGCATGCAAATTCAAGTTGTAAAATCTAAGATACATCGTGTTAAATGCACAGGGGCAGACCTTAACTACATTGGTAGTATAACTATCGATGAAGATTTAATGGACGCTGCTAATATTATACAGGGCGAGAAAGTTCAGATTGTAAATAACAATAATGGTGAACGTCTGGAAACCTATTGTATTCCCGGACCTCGTAAGAGTGGGGAAATTACTTTAAATGGAGCAGCTGCAAGAAAAGTTGCCGTTGGTGATATTTTAATTTTAATCACTTATGCCTTTGTGGATATCGAAGAGGCTAAAGTATTTAAACCCTCGTTAGTATTTCCGAATGAAGCTAACAATCTTCTAAAATAAACTTTTGAGCAAACCAAAATCCATCCTAAAAGTTGTTTTACCCTTACTCTTAGGAGTTGCTTTGGTATGGTACTCTCTATCGCAAATTTCAGTTTCTAAATTGGTTCAGTATTTTAAGGATGCGGACTACTTTTGGATTGTACTTGGGGTGAGTTTGGGCGTTCTAAGTCATGCATCGAGAGCGTACAGATGGTTGTTTATGGCAGAACCGTTGGGGTATAAACCCAAGTTTGTCAATAGTTTTATGGCTGTGTACTCTGCATATTTAATCAATTTTACGATTCCTCGGGCAGGTGAGATTGCCAGAGCTTCTATTTTGACAAATTATGAAGATGTGCCTTTTGATAAAGGTTTTGGTTCCATTGTGGCTGAGCGTGTGGCAGATACTATAATGTTACTTATAATAATAGGAGTGGCACTCATTTTAGAGTTTGAATTCATATATAGTTTTTTTATAGAAAAATTTAATCCATTAACACTGTTGATTGGTATAGTAGTTTTGTTGATGGTAATTTTGGGATTGTACTTTTTTATTAAGAGTAGTGCTTCAAAATTTGCCTTGAAGGTTAAAAGCTTTGTGAATGGTTTGGTAGAAGGTGCTCTGAGCATTTTTAAAATGAAGAAAAAATGGGCTTTTATTTTCCATACAATGTTTATTTGGGTAATGTATTTATCAATGTTCTACTTTACAACATTGGCACTACCAGAATTAAATGATATATCCTTGGCTGCTATTTTAATAGGGTTTATTATGGCGAGTTTTAGTATCGCAGCTACAAATGGGGGCATCGGGTCATTTCCCGAGGCTATCGTAATAGCATTTACATTGTTTAATATGCCAGAAGATCCGAGTAGAGCGTTTGGGTGGATAATGTGGTCCACACAAACTCTAGTAATTATTGTTTTAGGTGGTTTGTCATTAATATACTTACCTATCTATAATAGAAAGAAAAACAGCATATAGAAATATTTTTTACCTTGCTTTAACTTTTAAGTCTATCAATAATATGAAGAAATTTTACACGCTTATCATTCTATTTTTAATGGCATTGAATCTTCAGGCACAGGCAATTTATAAAACCTTAGACTCATATAAACTTGGTGGTGAGCGCAAGTTAAAAATTCAGTTGCCAAGAAATTACAGTGTTGATTCCGAGACCACTTACCCATTAATAATTGTTTTAGATGGGGATTATCTTTTTGAGCCTGTTGCGGGTAATATTGATTACCAAGCTTATTGGGAGAGTATACCAGATTGTATTGTGGTAGGGATAAACCAAGTAAATACCAGAAAAGATGACTTTATTAATAATATTGATGGAGTTGCAGTAACGGAAGAAAACAATGGTTTTTATGACTTTATAAATGTTGAGTTACTGCCTTATGTAGAGGAAAACTACAAAGTATCAAGCTTTAAAATTATCATTGGGCACGACTTAGGAGCCAATTTTATTAATTACTATTTGTTTGAGGATAGTCCAATATTTAGAGCATTTATAAGTCTAAGTCCAGATTTAGTACCAGAGATGGTCAATAAATTGCAAGAACGCCTAGCAGTCTTACAACAAGAAACCTTTTATTATATGGCAACAGCAGATGCAGACCTCAAGGCTCTAAGAAATGATATTATAGATTGCGATGCTAAACTTAAATCCATTGAAAATGAAAAGTTGAATTATATGTTTGATAATTTTAATGATGCCAATCATTATTCATTGGTTGGTAGAGGAATTCCAAGGGCACTTAATGAGATTTTTCAATTATATAAACCTATAAGTAGAGAAGAATACAAAGAAAAAATATTGACTTCTCAAGATTCTCCATATGATTATTTAATTAAGAAATATGAGAACATGGCTTATTTTTATGGTTTTGAGAAGACGTTAATCGAAAACGATATTAGAGCAATAGCATCAGCTTCTAATAAAAAAGACGATATAGAGTCCTTAGAGAAATTAGCCATATTGGTCAGTGAGAAATTTCCAAGATCTATGTTAAGTGCTTATTACATGGGTATGTTCCACGAAAGAGATGGCAACCTTAAGAAAGCATTATTAAAATATAAATCGGGCTTGTTGTTAGAGCCATCTCAATATATTGATAAAGAAATTATGCTCGATAAGATGTACGAAGTTCAAGATGCAATGAAAAATTAGTAACTTAAAGGTATTTTAACATGTTTAGTAATCTTTGGATTAAACCTACTTACAAATGAAAAAAACTATTCTTACACTATTGGTCTGTGTTTTGTACTTGCCGCTATCGGCACAAATTACTTACGACGAAATTAGTTCATCCGAGTTAAACACTGTTCGTCAATTAAAAATAAAGTTACCGAAAAATTACGACCCTTCTTCAGGGATTATGTATCCTTTAATAATAGTTTTTGATGGGGATTATTTGTTTGAACCCATAGTTGGTCAGGTACATTTTCAAACTTATTTTGATGATATGCCAAGTTCCATTATTGTGGGCGTAATACAAGGTAGCGAGCGACGTTACGATGGGTATTGTGATGAGGTTACAGGTTTACCAAAAGAGTCTGGTTTGCGGTTCCATAATTTTGTGGCACAAGAATTAATCCCTTATTTAGACGGAAAGTATAATACAAGCAAATTTAGAGTAGCTGTTGGGCACGACTTAATGGGTAATTTTATTAACTCCTATCTATTTAAGGAAGATCCTCTTTTTAATGCTTATGTATGTATCAGTCCTGATTTAGCGGGCACAGTTAGGGATTATCTAGGAAAACGCTTAGAGTTTTTTAAAGACGATATCTTTTATTACATGGCGACTTCGGACAAGGATTTACCATATATAAGAGACGCTGTTTTAAGTGCAAATTCTCAAATCTCAGAAGTAAAAAATCAGTATTTAACTTATTATTTCGATGATTTTAAGGGCGATACGCATTACACATTAGTAAATGGAGCTATCGCAAAGTCTTTTGACAAAATTTTTCAATTGTATCAACCTCTTCGAGAAAAAGAGTTAGAGGAAAAAGTTTTATCCTATGAGGGTACTTTAGACAAATACCTGGTAGATAGATATGATAGAATAGAAGACCTATTTGGAATAAAAAAACCTATAACCGAAGAAGAGTTTGAAAAAACAGTTAAAGTTGCCGAACAACGAAGTGATTTAGAATCTCTGGAAAAAATCGGAAAATTGGCTAAGAAGTTAAATCCAGAATCTGTTCTTGGCAATCATTACCTAGCCTTACATGCCGAAAAAGCAGAAGATATAAAAAAAGCTATTAAGCTGTATGAAGCATCTTTAACTCTTGAAGAGACCGATCTTATTGTTTATGATTTTATAGAGTCTAAATTAGAGGAACTTCGCTCAACTATTGAATTGGGTGAGCTCGAAAAGGAACTTGAAAAAGAGAAAAGAAAAATAGAAAAAGAAGAGAAGAAAGCGGAAGCCAAAGCAAAAAAGGAAGCGAAGAAAAATGATGATAATTAATCCACAATAATAAGACTATGGCTAAGGTAAAGACAACATTTTTTTGTCAAAATTGCGGCAGTCAATATGCCAAATGGCAAGGGCAATGTACGTCTTGTAAATCGTGGAATACCATTGCGGAAGAAGTTATTCAGAAGCCTCAAAAAAGCGATTGGAAATTTTCATCCTCTAGCACTAAACGCGTATCCAAACCTCTAAAAGTTAACGAAATAGACAACTCTCAAGAGGCGCGGCTGAATATGAAAGATGCAGAGTTTAACCGTGTGCTTGGTGGAGGTATGGTGCAAGGTTCATTAACACTTTTGGGCGGTGAGCCAGGTATTGGCAAGAGTACTTTATTACTTCAGATAGCATTACAACTTCAATACAAAACACTTTATGTTTCTGGTGAGGAAAGTCAAAGACAGATAAAAATGCGTGCAGAGCGTATCAATCCTAATGGTAATAACTGCTATATTCTTACAGAAACCAAAACACAGCATATATTCAAGCAGATTGAAGACTTGGATCCAGATTTGGTTATAATAGATTCCATTCAAACCTTACATAGCGATTATATCGAATCTTCGGCTGGTAGTATTTCTCAGATAAAGGAATGTACCACAGAACTAATAAAATTTGCTAAGGAAACATCTACACCAGTTTTATTAATTGGGCATATCACTAAAGATGGTCATATTGCTGGGCCAAAAATTTTAGAACATATGGTCGATACGGTTTTACAGTTTGAAGGAGATCGTAATCACGTATTTAGAATTCTGAGGGCAAACAAAAACAGATTTGGCTCTACCAATGAGTTGGGGATTTATGAGATGCAAGGTTCTGGTTTACGTGAAGTCTCTAACCCATCCGAAATATTAATTTCCGAAAAGGACGGTGAACTTTCTGGTAATGCAGTCGCAGCCACTTTAGAAGGTTTAAGACCTTTGATGATAGAGGTACAAGCCTTGGTTAGTACAGCGGTATACGGAACACCTCAGCGTTCTGCAACAGGTTTTAATGCCAAACGATTAAATATGCTTTTGGCCGTTTTAGAAAAACGTGCAGGTTTCCGTTTGGGAGCAAAAGATGTCTTTTTAAATATTACTGGCGGAATCACTGTAGACGATCCAGCTATAGACTTAGCGGTTGTTGCTTCTATTTTGTCCTCCAATGAAGATGTAGCACTGCCAAGTGAATATTGTTTTGCTGCTGAAGTTGGTTTATCTGGTGAGATAAGACCAGTGCAACGTGTAGCACAACGTATTTTGGAGGCAGAAAAATTAGGGTTCTCCACTATTTTTGTATCTAAATACAATAAAATTTCTCTTGAAGATACTTCTATTAAAATTCAGCTGATTTCAAAGATTGAAGACTTGGTTGGATATTTGGTTTAGAACGATAATATATTACAATATTTTATAAAGTCACCTTTAACTACTAGGTGGCCTTTTTTGTTTCAATACAATGAGATTTTATAAAAAGCATTCAGATTTTGCGGGTTAAATTTTCAATTGATTTTCAAAATTGGAGATTTAACCAATTCATTGTCTCAACTTTCTGTAAATGAGATGCTTTTTATAGCATTTCTGTTGAATTTCGTATTCATTTTTCAAAATTTGTGAGGTTTATTTAGTTTGAAATTCTGAAATATTGTATTAAATCTTTGTTTATAGAGTTGTAAATCACTGAAAATGAAGTGTTTTTAAACGGATTTTTTTGAATTTGATATTTACTAAAAATCACTTTATCGGATTTATTAAGCACTTTATCTAAAAAATAAAACGTTTTTCTTTGCGGTCTTATCATGAATCAGTATCATTGTTTCATATCATTATAGAGATTTATTACAATTCTCCCTCTAAGTCTCAAATTCATTACATTAAAAAATCCATTGTATTAGAAATTTAATCTAGGTGCATAATTAACTATAGCCCCAAACTATAAAAAGATTTAATTATGAACTTAAACTACAAATTCTTAATTGTATTACTTGTTGTAATTACATGTCATTCGGCTTTTTCTCAAGATGTTGATAATGACGGTGTGTTAGATGCATACGATGTAGATAATAATAATGATGGTGTTATTGATACATCAGTTTGTACAGCGATATCTGGAGGTGCTTCTCCACAAGGAGATGCTATTAGTTGGACAAAAAATGGACTTAAGATTTTTTCAATTGCCAATAATACCAATGGATTAGGGTATCAAGAATCTGGGTTTCAAGAAGAGGTGTACTCTAAAGGTGAAATGTTAACGGTATTAAATGGTTCTAGCGATTATAGCTTTCCAAGCAGTTCATGGACAGCAGGTTCTGCCAACACAAGTGTTGGTACATTTGCAAACGGAACAATTGATTTTGAATCTAACTATTACCGAAGAACAAGCTCTTCGAGAATTGCACTTTTAAGAACCACTACAGCTGGTAATTTTAAGTCTGGTAATTCTGGTCATGCAGTTTATATTTATCCAGAAACAGGCGCACAAACAGGCGATTATTATACTGTGAATATAAATTTCACATCACCAGTACGCTCTTTTAGTTTTGACCTAATTGATATATTCGATACAAATTATGATGGCGGAGTTATAAGTCAATACGAAATATATGTAGATGATAACCTAGTTGGTTATTATAGAGATACATTTGTGGGGGATGATGGTACAGGAAATATCAATCTTTATGATGCTGATGGTATTTTAAAAGGGTCGGTAAACTCAGGCCAGAATATTGAAAATAATTTTGGTATAACAGCAGACACAGGTATTGGTAAAGTTTCAATTAAGCATATTGTTGTATCAGGACAAATGGGTATTAATACTCACGAACCTCACGGACTGGATACATTCGCTTATAGCTTTGTATGTTTACCACCAGTTGATATCGATTCGGACGATGACGGTATACCAGATAATATAGAAATACAAAGTACATTAGGATATATTGCACCTAGTGGTACTGTTAATACCTCTGGATCTTACAGAGGACTTTGGACTAATTACGGAACAGGCATGACTCCTGTTGATACAGATGAAGACGGTACGCCAGATTATTTAGACTCAGATAGTGATAACGATGGCATTCCTGACATACAAGAAAATGGACAGTTAAGTACGGTTTCCAATTTAGATACAGATGCTGATGGATTAGATAATAACTTTGACAGTAACAATTCTTCTTTTGATACTAATGACGAAGTTTCTTCAGGTACACTTTCAGATTTAGTAAGCGCATTTGGTGATGCGGATGGTGATGCTGGCACGGGCGGTGATTTAGATTATCGAGATATATTCAATACAAATCCACCAGCTAATGCAACCATAGATTTTGATGGTGTCGATGATTATTTACAAGGGGATAGTTTTATACAAGGCTTAGGGTCGTTTACTATCATGGCATGGGTAAAGATAGATGCATCCAATGCGGGTAACTCTAGTGCAACAATTGCAGGAGAAGGTACCTCATGTAGGTTGTATGCCCTAAATGGCAATAAACTAATGTTTGGCATCCGCACAGAACTAGGAACAACTGCAATTAACGGAATTGAAATTAATTATGATGAGTGGCATCATGTTACAGGTACTTTTTCAAATATAACAGGTGAACAAACAATTTATGTTGATGGTGAAGAACAAAAAAAATTGACTTTAACCAGCTTAATAGGGAAAACTATTCAAGCTCCCAGCTCTTGGAATGGGGATTTTGAAGTAGGGAGAATTCCATGGAATTTGAGCAACAAGCAATATTTTACTGGTAATATTGATGAAGTTAGGGTATTTAACACTGAACTGAGCGATGAACAAATACAGCAAATGGTTTATCAAGAAATAGAAAACGTAGGTGGGCTTGTACAAGGGAAAACGATACCAAAACCAATAAAGGATACCAAAACCTTACAAACACTGTCTTGGTCAAACCTATTGGCGTATTATCCAATGACAGATATTAAGAATAGTACCACATCAGATTATTCAAGTAATAACAAAACCTTAAAGCTCAATAATATTTCAACTGTGCAAGAGCAAACTGCACCAATGCCGTATCAGACAGGTTCAAATGGTGATTGGAGCAATCAAAGTACTTGGTTGCATGGCGAAGTATGGGATATCGAAGACGCTTCTACTAACAAAGCTTGGAGTATAGTGAATATAGCAGACAACGTTACGTCGTCTAATTCTCACACCAACCTTGGGTTGCTTATAGATTCTAATAAAAAACTGACCATTAGTGGCGATCAAAAGGTAGAGAATAATTGGTATTTAGAGCTTAATGGAACATTAGATCTCAATGCGGATTCTCAATTAGTACAAACTGAGAATAGTGATTTGGTAACGTCCTCTACCGGGAAGGTTCTGAGACGTCAAGAAGGTAATTCAAGTGTGTATTGGTACAACTATTGGGCATCACCGGTTGGTAGCTTGGGAGCGACGACATTATCAGATAATAACAAGAGTAGCAATAATGATAATAATTCTAGCTACAGTTTAGATATGTTAAAAAAACCAGATGGTACTAATTTTGAGTTTACGAGCGCATATGATGAACAAGGAAAGATAAGTACGTATTGGTTATACACCTATATAAATGGAGTAACCTATTACGACTATGCATTTCTTAATCCAGATACAGCATTAGAGCCAGGTGTAGGTTACACTTCTAAGGGTACAGGTGTTGGTTCACAACAGGAGTATGTATTTGAAGGTAAACCCAATAATGGCACCATAATAGTCCCAGTTACTGATATAGGAGGCAATGGTTCCGTACCAGCAGTCACTAAAACAGATTATTTATTAGGAAACCCATATGCATCAGCCATAGACTTGCATAAGTTTATAGATGACAATGCAGGTGTTAGCGATGGTACAATACAGCTTTGGCAACAATGGAGTGGGGCTTCACATATATTAAATGAATATAATGGTGGTTATGCCCAGGTTAACAAAACAGGAGCGACAAGAGCCTATCAGTTTGTAGGTATAGAAGGCGCTAACAATGGTAACCAAGATGGTACAAAAACACCTACTAGATATTTGCCAGTAGGACAAGGTTTTATGACGGAAATTGTAAATAGTGGAGATATTGTATTTAAAAATAGCCAACGTGTATTCATCAAGGAATCAGATGCCGATGGGTCTTATGATACTGGCTCTGTATTTTTTAGAAGTGTAATAGCTTCAAATGCTGAGACTACAACAGAAAATTTAATGCAAAAACTTCGTTTAGAGTTTAATTCTGTAGACGGACCAGCAACAAGACGAGAATTGTTACTTGGTTTCAGCGAAGAAACGTCAGATGGATTTGACTATGGTTATGATGCCAAAAATGTAGAAGAATATGATGATGATTTAAACTTGATATTGGGAGACGAATTAATGACCATACAAGCATATAGTGCAATAACAGAGGATAAAGTGGTGCCATTAAATCTAAAAACCTCAGGAACGTATAACTATACCATAAAGCTCACAGAGACTGAGAACATACCAGAAGATCAGGATATGTTTATAAAAGATAACCTCACAGGCGAGTATTATGATTTAAGAAGCGACCAGCCATTTGAGTTTTCTTCAGAAGCCGGAGAATTTGCAAATAGATTTGAAGTCGTATTCCAAGAGCAATCGGAGAGTTTGTCAATCAATGATTCAACATTAGAAAATTTAAACTTTTACTATGCAATGGGAAGAGACAAGATTGTGGTACTGAACCCTAATAGTATTGAGATTAAAACATTTGAGCTTTATAACATTGTGGGTCAATCAGTTTATAAAACAGTTGCTTACCAAGGTACTTACAATGAGTACGATGTAAATGGTTTAAGTACAGGAGCTTATATTATGAGGTTAAATACGCTGGAAAATGGTGTGCTGACCAAGAAGGTCGTAGTAAAGTAATATTTTTAGTTAGTAATAAAGGCCGCTTAGAAAATATTTTAAGCGGCTTTTTTTGCCAATAACTACTTTAGTAAAAAAAGCGGTAGTTTTGAACATTATGAAAAATCTTACCTTCTTTATAATTTTTATTACTTCGATTAGTTTTTCACAAACACAAGAAGCAACGTTACATTTTTACGATGGTGAGTCAATATCTGGGTATGGATCTATTTTTCAAGGGCATAAAATAAAATTTAGAGTTTCCCTAGAAGATGAACCTGATGTTTGGACAGGACTTATAGTCAGTGGAATTACATTTCATGGTTTTGAATATGATATTAAATTTGGGTATTTATACGTCAAAAACCATAAACGTCACCCATTACTTTTAGAGGTGTTAACCGAAGGAGAAGTCACACTGTATGCAAGTGTGAACAGAAAAATATTTTTTCAACCAACCAATGATGATGGCATCATCCCTCAAAGTACTGTTTCCTTTCCCACGGTAAAATACTATGTTAAAAGGGACGACGAAGAATTAGGTACAAAACTAAAAGGACGTTTTAAAAAGTGCATTATAGCATATTTTGGAGAGTGTTCAGGCATAATAAAAGGTATAGATAATCATGAGTTTCGTTGGGCAACAATGATCGACTTAGTAAATTACTATAATGATTTTTGTGTAGACTAAACGCTTCGAGTAGCAACAATTATTTCAAGTTAAAAAATAAAAATTCCAATTAGAACACATAGCGCTTTAAAGTTGTGTTCTATTTATCCAAAATTCTTTAATTTTGCGCTCTTATAACACAAGACTACAATGAGCCAAAAGTTCACTGAATATAAAGGACTTAACTTACCAAAAGTTGCAGACGAAATAAACAACTACTGGCAAGACAATAATATCTTTGAAAAGAGCGTAACCACTAGAGAAGGAAAACCGCCTTACGTCTTTTTTGAAGGGCCACCTTCAGCTAATGGTTTGCCTGGAGTACACCATGTATTAGCTCGTGCTATTAAAGATATTTTTCCACGTTATAAAACCATGAAGGGATTCCAGGTTAAGCGTAAGGCTGGGTGGGATACACATGGCTTGCCGGTAGAACTCGGTGTGGAAAAAGAGCTTGGTATTACTAAAGAAGATATAGGCACTAAAATCACTGTAGAAGAATATAATGAGGCTTGTAAAAAAGCCGTGATGCGCTATACAGATATCTGGAATGACCTTACGCAGAAAATGGGCTATTGGGTAGATATGGACAACCCATACATCACCTATAAATCTAAGTATATGGAATCTGTTTGGTGGTTACTAAAACAGATTTATGAGAAAAATTTAATTTACAAAGGTTACACCATTCAGCCCTATTCTCCAAAAGCAGGCACAGGATTAAGCAATAACGAATTAAACCAGCCAGGCACGTATCAAGATGTTACCGACACTACTGTTGTGGCACAGTTTAAGGCTAAACAAGAAACCTTACCAGATTTTTTAAAAAATGAAGGTGATATTTACTTCTTGGCATGGACAACAACACCTTGGACATTGCCAAGCAATACAGCATTGACTGTTGGGGCTAAGATTGATTATGTTTTAGTGGAAACCTATAATCAATATACATTCAAACCAATGAATGTCATCTTGGCAAAAAATTTAGTTGGAAAACAGTTTGATGGAAAATATAAGCAAGTCGAAGAAAAACCAGAATTGTTAGAATATAATGAAGGAGACAACCAGTCTGCCAGCAAGGCAGGAAAAATCCCTTTCTATGTTGTAAAAGAATTCAAAGGAAAAGATTTAGTTGGTATTACTTATGAACAATTGCTAGACTATGCACTTCCAAATGACAATCCAGAAAACGCCTTTAGAGTCATTTCTGGAGATTTCGTTACAACAGAAGATGGTACAGGTATTGTACATACGGCACCAACGTTTGGAGCCGATGATGCCTTGGTGGCTAAACAAGCAAAGCCAGAAGTTCCACCAATGTTGGTAAAGGATGATGACGATAATCTAGTACCTTTGGTAGATTTGCAGGGGCGTTTTAGACCAGAGATGGGGGAGTTTGCGGGCAAATATGTAAAGAATGAATATTACGATGATGGGGAAGCCCCAGAACGTTCTGTAGATGTTGAAATTGCCATTAAGCTAAAAACTGAAAACAAGGCCTTTAAAGTTGAAAAATATAAGCACACCTACCCAAATTGCTGGAGAACGGATAAACCTATTTTATATTACCCTTTAGATTCTTGGTTTATTAAAGTTACCGATGTTGGAGAGAGAATGCAGGAGCTGAATAATACTATAAATTGGAAACCAAAATCAACAGGAGAAGGTCGTTTTGGTAATTGGTTAGCCAATGCCAACGATTGGAATCTATCACGCTCAAGGTTTTGGGGAATTCCTTTGCCAATTTGGCGAACAGAAGATGGAAAAGAAGAATTATGTGTTGGTTCTGTCGAAGAACTTAAATCCGAAATGGCCAAGGCTATTGAGGCTGGTGTTATGTCCGAAGATATATTTGCAGACTTCGAAGTTGGTAACATGTCCGAAGAAAATTATGAGACTATCGACCTACATAAAAATATAGTAGACAAGGTTGTTTTGGTTTCAAAATCTGGGCAACCTATGAAACGCGAAAGTGATTTAATAGATGTTTGGTTCGACTCAGGTTCCATGCCTTATGCACAATGGCATTATCCTTTTGAGAATAAGAATTTGATTGATAAGAATGAAGCTTTTCCTGCTGATTTTATTGCAGAAGGTGTAGATCAAACACGTGGATGGTTTTACACGCTTCATGCTATTGCAACTATGGTTTTTGATTCCGTAGCCTATAAAAATGTAGTGTCAAATGGGTTGGTTTTAGATAAGAACGGACAAAAAATGTCCAAGCGGTTAGGCAACGCAGTAGATCCATTTGAGACATTATCTAAATACGGTGCTGATGCCACACGTTGGTACATGATAAGTAATGCCAATCCATGGGATAATCTAAAGTTTGATAGTGATGGCATAGCTGAAGTAAATCGAAAATTTTTCGGAACGCTTTACAATACCTATTCATTCTTTACGCTTTACACCAATATTGATGGCTTCAATTATAGCGAAGTAGACATTCCATTGAACGAACGACCAGAAATAGACCGTTGGATTTTGTCCGAGTTAAATACTTTGGTTGAAAAAGTTGATAAATTTTATGCAGAATACGAACCAACAAAAGCAGCTAGAGCAATTTCAGACTTTACACAAGATTATTTGAGTAATTGGTATGTGCGTTTAAGCAGAAGACGTTTTTGGAAAGGAGATTATCAAGCCGATAAAATTTCAGCATATCAAACGCTTTATACCTGTATGAAAACGATTGCAAAGCTTGGTGCGCCAATAGCACCGTTCTTTATGGATCGTTTGTACTTAGATTTAAATGCTGTAACCAAAAAGGAAGCTTTTGAAAGTGTACATTTAGCCGAATTTCCAGAAGTAGATAAATCAGTAATTGATAAAGTTCTGGAACGAAAAATGGAAAATGCACAGACAATATCATCATTAGTTTTATCGTTGAGAGCTAAGGAGAAGATTAAAGTGCGTCAGCCACTTCAAAAAATAATGATTCCTGTAGATAGTCAACAACAAAAGGAAGAGATTTCTGCCGTTTCTGATTTAATAAAGCATGAAGTCAACATAAAAGAAATAGAGCTTTTAGAAGATGCATCAGATATATTGGTGAAGAAAATTAAACCAAATTTTAAAATTTTAGGGCCTAAGTTTGGAAAGGATATGAAGTTGATTTCCAGTGCAATAAATGCGTTTTCTGCAGATGATATTAAAAAAATCGAGCAAAACAGCAGTTTAGACGTTGAAATTAACGGAAAAATTATTACTTTGGGATTAGATGATGTAGAGATTACATCGCAAGATATTGAAGGATGGCTTGTTGCAAACGAAGGAGCTTTAACAGTGGCTCTAGATGTAACCATAAATGAAGAATTACGTAAAGAAGGTATTGCTCGTGAGCTCGTAAACCGCATTCAAAATTTACGTAAGGATTCAGGCTTTGAAGTTACTGATAAAATTGATGTACAGCTTCAAAACGATACATTGGTTGCAGCGGCAATTGCTTCGAATGAGGCATATATTAAGTCGGAAACCTTAACGGAAGAATTAGAAATTAAAGACACAATAAATAATGGTATAGAAATTGCTTTTGATGAAGTCAATACCAAACTATTTATACAAAAACATTAAAAAGACATGGCAACAGATACAACAAACAGATATTCAGATAAAGATTTAGAAAAATTCAGAGTTTTAATTCAAGATAAAATTGATAAAGCTGAGCACGATTTAGAATTAATAAAAAGTGCATACATGAACGACCATAACAATGGTACAGATGATACATCACCAACCTTTAAAGCTTTTGAAGAAGGTAGTGCTACAATGAGCAAAGAAGCAAATTCTGCATTGGCCATACGTCAGGAAAAGTTTATACGTGATTTGAAAAATGCCATGATTAGAATTGAAAATAAAACCTATGGAGTTTGCCGAGTTACGGGTAAATTAATAAACCCTGAACGCTTAAAATTAGTGCCTCATGCAACATTAAGTATTGAAGCTAAAAATATGCAGAAGTAGAATTCCTTTGAAAAAAGGAATCTCATTAAACAGAGATTGTATTAAATTAATAAAAGATAACAAAGCTTTGAATATAAGTTCAAAGCTTTTTTTAATATGTCGTTAAAAAAAGCCTCAATTATTATAATTCTCATTTTACTGATAGATCAAATCAGTAAAATTTATATTAAAACGCATTTTCAA
The DNA here is from genome assembly GCF_019203985.1 of Winogradskyella luteola. Lineage (GTDB taxonomy): Bacteria > Bacteroidota > Bacteroidia > Flavobacteriales > Flavobacteriaceae > Winogradskyella > Winogradskyella luteola. Next base: position 181,251 of record NZ_JAGSPD010000004.1, read on the forward strand.
CTGGCTGAAACCGTTGAGGTATTCACTTGGTTTAAAATTCATTTTATAGAAAATGACGGTATGGCTTGGGGAACAAAGCTGAGTGATTTCTTTACATTTATTTCAGATAAATCAGCCAAGCTTTTTTTAACGTTATTTAGAATTGTAGCCGTAACTGGTATTGGATTTTGGTTGGTAGATGTCACAAAAAAAAAGAAATCCAAAATATTGGTTTTCGCTATCGCTATCATTTTTGCTGGTGCTTTAGGTAATATTTTAGATTCTGTATTTTATGGTGTGTTGTTTAGTGGTAGCAATATGCAAATAGCCACGTTTCTGCCTGAAGGCGGTGGTTATGCAGAAGTGTTTCATGGTAAAGTTGTGGATATGTTATATTTTCCAATATGGAGTGGTGTGTTGCCAGAGTGGTTACCAGTTATCGGCGGAAAATACGTTTCATTTTTCGATCCTGTTTTTAATGTGGCCGATGTCGCTATAAGTACGGGCATTGGTATTTTAATTGTGTTTAATAAGAAGGCGTTTAAAGACTCCTCTAAAACTGAAACACCTTATTCGGAGTTACACAATAATCAAGCTTAATATCATTTTCCGAAGCTTCAATAGTTTGGTCTTCAGCTTCAAAAATAGAAACTCCGATTTTAATAATTTTAGGGCTACAGTTCGTTAAAAACCGATCGTAAAATCCTTTACCGTAACCTACTCTGTTTCCTGATTTATCAAAAGCCAAAAGCGGAATAAAAACAACTTCTAATTGTGACGATTGAATTTCTATGCCATCAATAGGTTCGGGGATATTATATCTGTTCTTTTTAATTTTTGTATTATCAGTGAGTAGATAATGCGTCATCGAGTAATCTTCAAAATTACTTTTTGAAATAACTATATTTTTATCCTTTCCCGCTAGAACATTCAATATGTATTCTGTATTGATTTCCTTTTGCTCTTCAATAGTTAAGAAGATATGATAGAATGATTTATCCCAGATATTAAGTGGTAATAATTGATTGGCAATGGCAAGGCTAAAATCTTCAATCTGTTCTAAAGAGAGTTGTTTTCTTAAGGTTTTATATTTTTTCCGAAGTTCTTGTTTTTTCATTAGTCTAACTTTGTAGAAATATGAAAAATAGCATCACCTTGATAGATAATAGGTGACTCATTAACATTAAAAATACAACCATCATTCGGTGCTTTTACAAAATGATTAAAACTGCCGTAAGGATCAGTAATATGCCCCAAAACATCACCTTTTTTAACTTGAGTATTCACTGAAACATTAGACTTAAACATGCCTGAATGGTTAGCCCTAATCCATTTGCTATCTACAACTTTAATGCAGTTTTTTTTGGGTTTGGACACTTTGAACTTACTATTAAGCATACCCAAATGCGAAAGCACACGTTTGGTGCCGTTGACACCTGTATTGGTTATAGTACTATGAATATTAAATGACTTTCCTCCTTCGAACAAGAGCATTGGAATACCCAGTTTGTAACAAGAATTTCTGAAGGATTTATTAAGGTTTTTAGAATAGTAAATGATCGGTGCGCCAAAAACCTGAGCCAACTCATCCAAAACTATTTCGTTTTTCACTATTCTGATTTGAGCAGCATTAAAACGATCGGCGCCACCAGTATGAAAATCTAAAATTAAGTCGGCATGTGGCACAATTTCAGTCATCAATTTATGTGCGACTCTACTGGCAAGCGAGCCTCCTTTTCCACCTGGAAAAACACGGTTTAAATCCCTGCCATCAGGAAATTCCCTATCCATATGAATAAACCCAAAAACATTAATAACTGGTATACAAATAATCGTTCCCTTTTTAGGTTTATTGATGCCTTTTGCTATAACCTGACGTACAATTTCTACACCATTGATTTCGTCTCCATGAATCCCGGCAGTTATCAATACCGTTGGTCCAGGTTTTTTAGACCGTTCTATAATTACTGGGACATCAATGGTATTTTGTGTATGGAGTTTCGCAACATTAAAACTCACTTTGGCACTTTCACCCAATGCTACCTTTTCATCAAGTATATGTAATACTTCTTTTTCGCTCATATTAATTTCCTGCGAAAGCAGGAGTCTCATCTTTTAATCTAACTTATTCTATTTCCTATTTCTTTCAATAAATGTAATAATTGCCCTTGCAATATTTTTTTGTGTTGCGCCCTCAATACCTTCCAATCCTGGTGTGGAATTGACTTCCATAATCAGTGGTCCTCTATCAGACCGTAGCATATCTACACCACAAACAGGCAACTTTAATGCTCTGGCGGCTTTTATGGCTAACTTTAACTCATCTTCAGAAAGTCTAACCAGAATGGCACTCCCACCTCTATGTAAATTAGAGCGAAATTCACCTTCTCTGCCTTGGCGTTTCATAGCTCCTACAACTTGCCCATCTACGATTAAGGCTCTTAAATCCGCACCTTTAGCTTCAGCTATATATTCCTGAACGAGAGCTCTAGCTTGTAGTCCGTTAAAGGCCTCCAATACAGACTCTGCTGCATTTTTGGATTCTGCCAAAACCACTCCAAGCCCTTGCGTGCCTTCGAGTAATTTTATGATAACAGGTGGTCCTCCAACATGCGCTAAAACCTCTTCAACATCGCGCGAGTAATTAGTGAATACGGTTTTTGGCATTCCAATACCAGCTTTAGATAGCCGTTGAAAACTTCTCAACTTATCTCTACTTCTAATAATTGCATCAGATGTAACGGTTGTAAAGACGTTCATCATTTCAAACTGTCTTACTACGGCACAACCAAAAAAGGTAACTGAAGCACCAATTCTAGGGATAATAGCATCAACGTAATCGAGGTAACGATCTCTGTAGTAAATGGTTGGCTTTTCTTGTTCGATAATGATATCGCATTTAAGCGGATCGATCACCTCAATATCATGCCCTCTTATTTCACCTTCTTCAATAAGGCGTCTTGTAGAATAGAGGTTTTCGTTTCTAGAGAGTATGACGATGTTCATAAAAATACTTAAAGTGCCTAAAGTTAAGAAGTATTTAAAGTTACTCAAATTTTTAAGTTGGTTTATTATTGCGAGATAAGTTATCTGTTAACTTTAAGCACTTATAACCCTAAATTTATAACTTTTATATACCTTTGATTTAATGCCAGAAACAACCCTAGAAATACAAATAAAAACCTTGCCGCATCAGCCTGGTGTTTATCAATATTTTGATGCTGATGATACGTTAATTTATGTTGGAAAGGCAAAAGATATTAAAAAACGGGTAAGCAGTTATTTTACCAAACATCATGACTACGGTAAAACACGTGTTTTGGTAAAAAATATTGCTTCGGTAAAGCATATTGTTGTTGAAACAGAAAACGATGCGCTTTTGCTCGAAAACAATCTGATAAAAAAATATCAGCCTAAGTACAATGTAATGCTTAAGGACGATAAGTCCTATCCTTGGATTTGTATTAAAAAAGAACGTTTCCCCAGAGTGTTTTCAACACGCCGTGTATTTAAAGATGGCTCGGAGTATTTTGGGCCATACACCAGTATGAAAACGGTAAAAACCCTTTTGGGTTTAATAAAAGGCTTATATCAATTACGCACTTGTAATTACGATTTGTCTGAAGCTAAAATAAATGCAGGAAAATATAAAGTTTGCCTAGAATTTCATTTGGGTAATTGTAAAGGCGCTTGTGAGGGCAAAGAAACCGAAGCAGAATATCACGGAAATATTAAGGCCATAAGAGAAATCCTAAAAGGAAACTTTAAAGATTCTTTACAGCAATTTAGAGAGCAAATGAAGCAATATGCTGAAAATATGCAATTTGAAGATGCTCAGAAAATAAAAGATAAACTTGAAATTTTAGAGAATTATCAAGCCAAATCCACTATTGTAAATCCTAAAATTAGTAATGTAGATGTGTTTTCGATAGTAAGCGATGAAACCTATGCTTATATCAATTTTTTGCAACTAAGTTACGGTTCGATCATTAGGTCTCATACTTTGGAAATAAAAAAGAGATTGCAAGAGCCAGACAAAGAATTGTTGGAAATTGCCATTACCGAAATCCGTCAACGTTTTAATTCAAATTCCAAAGAAATTTACGTACCATTTAAGGTTGATTTAGGTGAAGAGATTAAGGTAACGGTTCCTAAACTTGGTGATAAAAAGAGCATTGTCGATTTATCAAAGCGTAATGCCGTGTATTACCGAATGGATAAACTGAAACAGATAAAAATTGTAGATCCAGATCGGCATGCCAATAGAATTATGGCTCAGATGAAAGCAGATTTACGATTATCGGAAGAGCCAAGACATATAGAGTGTTTTGATAATTCAAACATTCAAGGTACAAATCCGGTAGCGGCTTGCGTGGTGTTTAAAAATGGAAAACCAAGTAAAAAAGATTACCGTCACTTTAATATTAAGACTGTAGAAGGTCCAGATGATTTTGCATCGATGGAAGAGGTAGTTTACAGACGCTACAAGCGTCTTGTGGAAGAAAATCAGCCATTACCACAACTCATTATTATTGACGGAGGAAAGGGGCAGTTATCTTCGGCATTAAAAAGTTTAGATATTTTGGGTTTAAGAGGAAAAATAGCGATTATCGGAATTGCAAAACGTTTAGAAGAATTATTTTACCCAGATGATCCAATTCCATTATATTTAGACAAGAAAAGTGAGACGTTAAAAATCATTCAGCAATTACGAAATGAAGCTCATCGTTTTGGTATTGAACATCATAGAAATAGACGTAGTAAAAGTGCTTTAACCACTGAGCTTGAAAATATTTCTGGAGTAGGTGAACAAACCATTATTGATCTTATGAAACAGTTTAAAACGGTGAAACGTATTGCTAATGCTAAACTAGATGAACTTGAAGCTGTTGTTGGAGTCTCTAGAGCCAGTAAAATTTATAATTATTATCATAAAGAATAAACCCATTGAGATTATCCCTAACATATAATCAACTCTTTAAATGTGTTATCCTAAATCTAGCCTTTTTATTACTGAGCTATAACACACTATTAGCACAAGAAACCCAACAACCAAAGGTAGGTTTGGTATTAAGTGGAGGAGGAGCCAAAGGCTTTGCACACATAGGTGCATTAAAAATCATAGACAGCCTAGGAATACAAATAGACTATGTTGCTGGCACCAGTATGGGAGCAATAATTGGATCATTGTATGCTACAGGTTATTCAGGCGAGCAATTAGAGGATATGTTCAATAATCAAGATTTTAATGAGCTAATAAATGATGAATTTAGAAGATCTTCAAAATCTTTTTACGAACGCGAGAATTCTGAAAGGTATGCCGTCAATTTACCCTTCGATAATTTTAAGATCAATTTGCCATCCGCACTATCAAGAGGTCAGAATGTCTATAATTTACTCTACAAATTAATGCTTCCTGTTAATGAAATAAGAGACTTTGAAAAATTACCTATTCCCTTTTTCTGTATTGCCACCAACATAGAAACTGGCGAATCTTTAGTCATGGATAAAGGTCATTTAGCCGAAGCAGTAACAGCAAGTGGTGCATTGCCATCATTGTTTCAACCTGTGGTTATTGATGGTGAGATATTGATTGATGGAGGTGTAACCAATAATTTCCCAGTAGAGGAATTAAGAGCCAAAGGCATGGATATTATTATTGGTGTTGACGTGCAAGATGCCTTAAAAGATAGAGAATCCTTAAAATCGGCACCAGATATTTTAATGCAGATCAATAATTTTCGCACTATAAAAGCGATGAAGAATAAAGCACCTCTAACGGATATTTATATTAAACCAGATATCACTAATTTTTCTGTTATTTCCTTTGATGAAGGTGGTGATATTATTGCTAATGGTGAAGCAGCTGCAAGAGCGAACATGTCACAATTGCAGAACATAAAAAACCAACAAAACCCAGATTATAAAAGACCTTATATAAAACCTATAGACAGTATAAAAATCAACTCAATAAACATAAGCGGTAATGAGCGTTATACGAGATCTTATATTATAGGAAAACTAAAGTTTAGAAATAATGCAAGTATCAGTTATGGGGACTTTAAGAAAGGTATTAATAGCCTTATAGCAACTAATAATTTTGATACTTTTAGATATTGCTTGGAGCCGAGCGCTGACAATGATGGTTACAACCTCATGGGAGAATTAAAAGAGTCTGAAACTACCACATTTTTAAAATTAGGGATTCATTACGATGATTTATACAAAAGTGCGGTATTGGCCAACCTGACAAAAAAACGCTTGTTATTTAATAATGATGTAGCCTCGTTAGACATAATTTTAGGCGATAACTCAAGATATAATTTTGAATACTTTATAGACAAAGGATTTTACATTAGTATAGGAATTAAATCGAGATATAATCAATTCAGTAAAAATGTTAATCCACTTTTGGTTTTAGAAGAAGGCTCTCCTTTGTTGGACGATTTAAATAGAATAAATGCTAAGCTGTCAGACTTTACAAATCAAATTTATCTGCAAACTATTTTCAGAAAAGATTTTGCATTGCGTGCAGGTGCAGAATATAAACGTCTTAAGGTTACATCCGAAACCATAATTGATGATGACCAAGAAGACAGAATTACATTTGAAAACTCAAACTATTTCAGTGCTTTTGGAAATTTAATTTTTGATGACTACGACAATTCATTGTTTCCAAAACGTGGCTTTTATTTTAATGGGGATTTTCATTTGTATTTTAATGCTACAGGTTTAAACCGAGACTTTGAAGAATTTTCAATTGCCAAGGCAGATATGGGTTATGCCTTTAGTTTTAATGATAAAGTGACATTAAAGACAGAAGCTGCGGGTGGTTTTAAAATAGGCGATAACTCTACCACAACGTTAGGCTTTGGTTTGGGGGGCTATGCCAATAATTTTATTAATAATTTTAAATCGTTTTATGGCTATGACTTTTTAGCCCTATCTGGTGATAGTTTTGTAAAAGCTACGTTTACGTTAGATTATGAAATCTTTAAAAAGCATCATATTCTGTTGGCAGCCAATTACGCCAACATAGAAGATGGTCTTTTTGAAACAGGTGATTTCCTTTCTACTCCAGAATATAGTGGTTACGCTGTAGGCTATTCGCTAGAAACATTTTTAGGGCCATTAGAAGCCAAATATAGCTACTCACCAGAATTAAAAGAAAGCCAATGGTTTTTTAATCTAGGGTTTTGGTTTTGACGAAAACATCTGTTTTTGTCATACTGAATTTATTTCAGCATCTCATTAAAAATAGTTGTGTTAATCTTTGAAAATCAATTCCTTGATTAGGTGATTATTTATAAAATTATCAATAATATTGATAGCATTAATCACTGCTATTAATACTGTTAGATATACCATTTTCTAAAGATTCACAACCTCTAGATATTCAGTATAGTCTGCGTAGTCAGTTTCAGTAATTTGAAAATAATTTTGTGTTAAGTTCCTTAGGGTTTAGCCTTGGATTGATTAGGTAAATATTAGCAAACGAAAAAGCTGTATCGTTCTTAAAGTAGGTGCTTTTAAATTCTGGTTTATCAAGCCCTAGTATAACTTCAGTTTCAATATCTATCTTTATTTCAGAAATGGAGATGTTTATTTCAGAATTTTGTGAATAGATGAGTTGAATGGGTAATAGAGCGATAAAAAATAATTTTTAGTGGCATTACCGTGTCATTTTAAAATAAACCGAAGTCATTATAAATTTAATAAATTTTTCAGATATTTGTAACACTATGAAACCTTTCTGGCAAAATCTAAAACTTCATTTGCATTTCCTTATCAAAAGGAATCCAGAATAGCACTGCATTTTTGTTTATTCCTGCGTAGACAGGAATCCCTTTAATTTTCGTAATTTTAATACAAATTTTAGAAACTAGAAAAATGCCATTTTATCATAAATTAGGAAAAATTCCACCAAAGCGTCATACGCAATTTAAGAAAGCTGACGGAAGCTTTTACTACGAGCAGTTGTTCGGAACCATAGGTTTCGACGGTATGTCAACAAACAGCTACCATGAGCAACGGCCAACCCAAGTCAAAGAGATAAGAAAACAATACAGTATAGCGCCAAAAGTTGCAAAAGCTAACAATATGCAATCGTATCGCTTTCATGGTTTTAAGGTAAAACCAGAAAATGATTATCTAGATAGCCGAAAAATTGTGCTTACCAATAGCGATTGCAATATTATTTTGGCGGCACCTAAGCAATCTACTAGAGATTATTTTTATAAAAATACAGATGCCGACGAATTGATTTTTATTCACAAAGGCACAGGAAAACTGAGAACCATGCTAGGTAATCTCGATTTTAAATATGGAGACTATCTTTTGGTGCCAAGGGGAATTATCTACAAGCTCGATTTTGACACAGAAGATAACCGATTGTTTATCGTAGAATCTTACAGGCCAATTTACACACCTAAGCGTTATAGAAATTGGTTTGGGCAATTATTGGAGCATTCCCCATTTTGCGAGCGCGATTTAAGACAACCGCAAGAATTGGAAACGTACAATGAATCGGGCGACTTTTTAATCAAAATAAAAAAGCAAGACGAAATCATAGAAATGGTTTATGCCTCACATCCTTTTGATGTTGTTGGCTACGATGGCTACAACTATCCATACGCATTTTCAATTCACGATTTTGAACCCATTACGGGTCGCGTACATCAACCGCCACCAGTACATCAAACATTTGAGACTGATGCTTTTGTGGTCTGTAGCTTTGTGCCACGACTGTACGATTACCATCCGCTAGCGGTACCGGCACCGTATAATCACAGTAATATTGATAGTGACGAGGTATTATATTATGTAGATGGTGACTTTATGAGCAGAAATGATATTGACGCAGGGCACATTTCTTTACACCCAGCAGGTATTCCGCATGGACCACATCCTGGCGCAATGGAACGCAGTATTGGTAAGGTAAAAACAGATGAATTGGCCGTGATGGTAGATACATTTAAGCCTTTAAAAGTTACTGAAGAAGCTTTGAAAATTGCCGATGAAGATTATTATAAGTCTTGGTTGTAATAAAAGAAAATATAGTTTAAAATAACAATTAAAAACATTAGAAGGGAAAATAGCAGAATTTTCAAAAAATGACAATGAGTTTTCAAAACAAACTACAAGATGTCTTTTTCTCTCTATTCTAACTTCTCTATTCTGTAAAAGATATGAGTAAAAAAGAAGTAAAATCCGTTAACTACGGTTTAGAAAAAATATTCGATGGAGCGCAAGATTTTCTTCCGCTTCTGGGAACAGATTATGTGGAGTTTTATGTGGGTAACGCCAAACAATCAGCGCACTTTTATAAAACTGCATTTGGGTTTCAGTCTTATGCTTATAAAGGCTTGGAAACAGGTTCAAAAGACCATGTGAGCTATGTGCTTAAACAAGATAAAATCCGATTGGTGTTAACCACACCTTTAAACAGCAAATCTCCAATTAACAATCATATTGTTAAGCATGGGGATGGCGTAAAGGTTATAGCGCTTTGGGTTGATGATGCCCGTAAATCTTATGAAGAAACCATAAAACGAGGTGCAAAATCCTACATGGAACCTGTCGTTGAAAAAGACGAGCATGGTGAGGTGGTAAGAGCAGGAATTTACACTTATGGAGAAACCGTACATATGTTTGTTGAGCGAAAAAACTACAACGGGGCATTTATGCCAGGTTTTGTAGAGTGGAAAAGTGACTACAACCCAGAACCCGTAGGTTTAAAATATATAGATCATATGGTCGGTAATGTAGGTTGGGGGCAAATGAACACATGGGTAAAATGGTATGAGGATGTCATGGGCTTTGTCAACTTCTTGTCATTTGACGATAAGCAGATCCACACCGAATATTCTGCCTTAATGAGTAAGGTAATGAGTAACGGCAATGGCCGAATTAAGTTTCCAATTAACGAACCCGCAAAAGCCGCTAAGAAATCACAGATTGAAGAATATTTAGATTTTTATGAAGACTCTGGCGTACAACATATCGCTGTCGCTACAGATGATATCATTAAAACCGTTGCACAATTAAAAGCTAGAGGTGTTGAGTTTTTGCCACCGCCACCGCAATCATACTATGATATGATTCCTGAGCGATTAGGTGTACACATGGAAATGATGAAAGAAGATATAAAAGAGCTTCAAAGCTTATCTATATTGGTAGATGCCGATGAAGAAGGTTATTTATTACAGATTTTTACAAAACCAGTTGAAGATAGACCAACGTTATTCTTCGAGATTATTCAGCGTATGGGGGCACAAGGTTTTGGAGCAGGAAATTTTAAAGCCTTGTTCGAAAGTATTGAACGAGAGCAAGCAAAACGAGGAACTTTATAATAGAGAAGCGCGTTTAACTCCCTACAGAAAAACGCGCTTATAAAACCAACTCTAAAATTCTATACATAAACACAAACTTAGAATTTATGTATTTTGGTTTGCTCTACTATGGTATCGTAGAACTATTAAAATGTGAGCATTTATCGAAATTTTTTTAAAATCGACTAAGGTTTTTGCTTGTATATCAATGTTTTAATAGATTTGGAATAGTAATTGTATTTAAGATAGTTGTAACAAAATAATTGCGTTACATTATTTAAATTTACAAACTAGAAGTTATGAAATATTTATTTGCCATATTAGTATTCCTTATTGGATTAAAAGCACCAATTTCTCAAAAAGAATCAGCCTTTCAAGAGGGAGAATGGTTTAAGTTCAAGATGAGTTACAGTGGGTTTCTAAAAGCAGGTAATGCCACTTTATCGCTAAACGAGTCTACTTTAAACGGAAAATCTGTGTACCATGTGGTAGGAAAAGGATGGACTACAGGATTAATAAAAGCTGTTTTTAAAGTAGAAGATCATTACGAAAGTTATTTTGATAAAGAAACTGGTGCACCTTACAAGTTTATAAGAAGAATTGACGAAGGAGGACACACCAAGGATATTGAAATAGACTTTTTACATGACGAACAAAAAGCGGTAGTCAATAATAAAAAGAAGAAACGAATAAGAACTATAGAAACTCAACAAGATGTTCAGGATATGGTTTCTATGTATTATTATTTGAGAAATAATATAGATATTAAATCGTTAAGAAAAGGTGACGAAATAAAAACCAATATGTTTTTTGATGAAGAGAACTACGGTTTTAAGCTAAAATACTTAGGAAAAGATACCATAGAGGTAGATATTAATGGAACAGATGTTAAAGTAAGAGCTTTAAAATTTAGACCTTATGTAATGGCAGGTCGAGTGTTTAAAGAAGAAGAAAGTTTAACATTATGGGTAAGTAACGATAAAAATAAAATACCATTAAAGATAAAAGCCGATTTAGCTGTAGGCTCACTTCGCGCAGACTTAGTAGCTTTTAAAGGACTAAAACACTCTTTTAAGACGATACATTAAAATTAATTCATGCCAGACCAAACTAACTACGACGAAATTTTAAAACAACTTCAAGAGAAGTACACCAAAATAGACCAAGATACAGATGACCATTTATACGGCTTGCTTTACAGCAAGCCGATTACTTATTGGGATTACATACAAACGGATGCGTTACTAAATCTTCAAACACAACGTACAACGCTACCAGATGAGATGGTTTTTATTGCCTATCATCAAATTAACGAGCTCATTTTTAAGATGATACTATGGGAAATATCCCAAGTAGCAGAAAAAGAAAATTTAGATGTTACTTTTTTTGAAAGTAAAATAATGCGTATCAGTCGATATTTTGATATGTTAACAACGTCATTCAATATTATGAGAGAAGGTATGGAGGTTGAACAGTACATGAAGTTTCGTTACACTTTAACACCTGCAAGCGGATTTCAGAGTGCACAATATCGCTTCATAGAATTTGCATCGACAGAATTGATTAATCTCATCGATTACAGATTCAGAAAAGATATAGATAGAAATACGCCTTATACGCACGCTTTTGAGCACTTATATTGGCAAGCTGCTGGAAAAGATCATAAAACAGGAAAAAAATCCACGCTTTTGGTTAATTTTGAAAAGCGATACAAAGACGAGTTTTTAAGGTTTATGGAAACCTATAATACCAAGAATTTGTGGACACGTTTTAAGGAATTACCTTTAGAGGACCAAAAGGATGAAGACCTGATAAAGGCCATGCGTCACTTTGATTATACGGTTAATGTTACTTGGGTAATGGCACATTATAATGCCGCAAAGCATTACATTGAAAGTGGTATTGGAGATGGTGAAGCTACGGGTGGCAGCGATTGGAAAAAGTATATGCATCCTAAGTATCAGCGACGTATTTTCTTTCCAGATTTATGGACAGAAGAAGAATTAAAAAATTGGGGAAATAATATATAATTAGCGCATTAATGCAATTAAGAAGACTAATAACAATAGCCGTAATTGCGGTTTGTTTTTTGGCATGTAAAGACGATAACTCAGCAGAAGAAGCTTACAAAAAAGAGGTTGCTGAAATCGCTGAAGAAGAAAATATTTTAGAATTTGGCTTTAATCTAAAGGACTACGAGTTTAAACGCGATACCATAAAGAAGGGAGATACATTTGGTGTTATATTAGAGCGAAATAATATTGGTTATCCAAAAATCTATCAAATAGCAGAAAAAACCAAAGACACTTTCGACATTAGAAAACTTCAGGTCGGTAAACCTTATACGTTATTGTTTCCAAAAGAAGATATAAATGATAGCATAAAGAAGCCAACAACATTTATATATCAAAAAAATTTAGAAGATTACGTTGTTATAGATTTTAAGGATTCCGTTCAATCTTATACAAGCAGAAAGCCAATTACCTATATCGAAAAAACTGCTACAGGTATTATTGAAAACAATATTTCAGAAACATTGGAGAACAAAGGCATAAGTCAAAAATTAGCATATATAATGGCTGATGATATCTATGCCTGGACCATAGATTTTAGAAGGCTCCAACCAGGTGATCGGTTTAAAGTTATTTATACAGATAAATATATAGACGACAGTATTTATGCAGGTGTCCATAATGTAAAAGCAGCCTACTTTGAGCATAACGGCGATTCTTTATATGCTTTTGAATTTAAAACAGATTCAATTAAAAACATAGTCGATTATTTTAGTGAAGACGCAAAAAACCTTCGTCGTGCATTTTTAAAAATGCCAGTAAAGTTTGGCCGATTATCCTCTCGCTACAATCTTAAGCGCCGTATAGCATATTATGGCTACAAGGTAAGACCACACAAGGGTACAGACTTTGCTGCGCCCATTGGTACTCCAATTATGGCCACGGCCAACGGAACTGTAACAGAATCCCGACGAAGAGGTGGTAATGGTAAATATGTTAAAATAAGGCATAACGATACGTATAGTACACAGTATTTGCACATGAAAGCTCAAAATGTAAAAAAAGGACAGTTTGTAAAACAAGGAGACATTATTGGCTGGGTTGGTATGACAGGTAATTCTGGAGGCCCGCATGTGTGTTATCGCTTTTGGAAAAACGGAAAGCAAGTAGATCCTTTTAAACAAAAATTACCTGAGGCGAAACCCATTTCAGATAGTCTTAAAGTAAAATATCTAGAATATATAAAACCTATAAAACAGCAATTAGATAATATCTTTTTCTTAGAAGCTGATGGCATAGAACCAGAAAATACAATAACCGAAGATCCAATCACCGATATACAATAATGGCATTAAAATCTACCAATCCTATCCAGACAGAATCTTGGAAACAATTACAATCGCATTTTGAGATTATAAAGTCTAAGCATCTAAAAACTTTGTTTAGCTCTAATGCTAATAGAGCAAATGATTTAACCATTAAATGGGAAGACTTTTATGTAGATTTCTCTAAAAACAGAATTACAACAGAAACTTTAGATTTATTACTTCAATTAGCTAATGAATTAGATCTAAAAGATGCTATTTCAAAATATTTTGAAGGGGATATTATCAATGCCACAGAAGGCAGGGCAGTTTTGCATACAGCACTTAGAACATCAAAAGGTGCTGCCATTTTTGTGGATGGAGAAAATGTAATTCCGGAAGTATATGAAGTAAAAGAAAAGATTAAAACGTTTACATATGCAATTGTTAATGGTGAGCACAAAGGATATACGGGCAAGGCTATTACTGACATTGTAAATATCGGAATTGGAGGCTCTGACCTTGGACCGGCAATGGTTGTAGACTCGCTTCAATATTACAAAAACCATCTCAATGCACACTTTGTTAGTAATGTTGATGGAGACCATCATAGGGAGGTAATTAAAAACTTAAACCCAGAAACAACACTTTTCGTTATCGTTTCTAAAACCTTTACCACGCAAGAGACATTGTCCAATGCAAATTCCATTAGGGATTGGTTTTTAGAAAGTCAACCAGAAGCGGCAGTTTCAAAACATTTTGTTGCGGTATCTACAAATATCGAAAGCGTGAAAGCCTTTGGTATTGATGAGGTCAATATTTTCCCAATGAAAGATTGGGTTGGTGGTCGTTTTTCGTTGTGGAGTGCTGTAGGCTTATCCATTAGCCTTGCGCTAGGTTATGAAAACTTTGAAAGCTTACTAAATGGGGCTCATAAAATGGATGAACATTTTAAAACAACAGATTTTAAAGATAATATTCCTGTTGTATCAGCATTACTTACCATTTGGTATAATAATTTTTTCAAAGCCGAAAGCGAGGCCATAATTCCATATACACAATACCTAAACCAATTTGCAACCTACTTGCAACAAGGTATTATGGAAAGTAATGGAAAAAGTATAGACAGAGATGGTAATACAGTTAATTACCAAACCGGAACGTTAATCTGGGGAGAACCAGGCACCAACTCGCAACACGCTTTTTTCCAGCTTATTCACCAAGGGACAAAATTAATTCCAGCAGATTTTATTGGCTTTGTAGAATCGCTTCATGGTAACAGGGATCATCACGATAAGTTAATGTCCAATTATTTTGCGCAGACAGAAGCTTTAATGAATGGTAAAACCGAAGCAGAAGTTTTATCGGAATTAAAAAAGCAATCACTTTCTGAAAATGAAATAGAAAAACTAGTGCCTTTCAAAGTGTTTGAAGGCAATAAGCCAACAACTTCAATCTTAATCCAAAAATTAACACCAGAAAGTTTAGGAAAACTTATAGCTATGTACGAGCACAAAATCTTTGTACAAGGCATTATTTGGAATATCTACAGTTACGATCAATTTGGTGTAGAATTGGGTAAACAATTGGCAAAATCTATTCTCAAGGAACTAAATTCAGCTGAAAATTCTTCAAAGCACGATAGTTCTACTCAAAATTTAGTGGCTTTTTACAGAGATAATCGTTAAAATCTGTTAAAAAATTTCTAAAAAATTAATTATGCATGCATAAAAGTTGCTAAATGCATAATTACTTGGTAGTGTTAAAATTCTTAACATTTAGATAATATTATACCCATAGTTAGTCGTAATTTTGCCAAGAATATTGAAACCAATTAACTTAAATTTTATATGAAAAAATTTAATCAACTTTTATTTGCAACTGCAGTGATGCTCTTCACTACGGTAGCGTTTGCTCAAAGTTCTATTAAAGGTAAGGTAATAGATGCTGAGATGAACTCACCACTTCCTGGAGCCAACGTGCTCGAGAAAGGAACAACAAATGGTATGACAACAGACTTTGAAGGTAGCTTTACTTTAACTACCCAATCAACTTCTGGTGAGATCGTAATTTCTTATGTGGGTTACGAATCTAGAACTATTAAATTTAATGGAGATGCAGATCTAGGAACAATAGTACTAAACCCAGACAATAGTTTAGCTGAGGTTGTTATTGTTGGTTCTGGTGTTATTGACTTAGCTGAAGATAGAAAAACTCCAGTAGCCGTTTCTACAATTAAAAAATCTGAAATCCTCGCAAGAGGTGTTGGTAATGTTGAGGTTACTGAGATTATGAAGTATTCGCCTTCTGTATTCGTATCACCTGGTGGTGGTGGCTTTGGTGACAGTGCTTTGTTTGTAAGGGGTTTTGACGATACCAATACAGCTGTATTATTAAACGGTCAACCCATAAACTCTCAAGAGGATGGAAGAATATTTTGGTCTAATTGGCAAGGTTTGTCAGATGTTGCTAATGCTATTCAAATACAACGTGGTTTAGGATCTTCTAAATTAGCGATTTCTTCAGTAGGTGGTACAGTTAATATTGTAACTAAAGCAGCTGATAAACAAAGAGGTGGTTCTGTACGTTTCTTAGCTGGTAACGATAGTTACTTTAAGACTACAGCAGAATACAATACAGGTGTTAATGATAAAGGATGGGCATTTTCATTCTTGGTAGACCACTGGCAAGCACATAGAAGCTGGGCAGAAGGAACATTTGGTCAAGGACAGAATTACTTTTTCTCTGTAGGTTATAAGCCAAATGAAAAACACAACTTCAACTTCTTATTAACTGGTGCTCCGCAATTCCATGGTCAACGTTGGTCACAAAGAGAAAGCACTATTGAAGACGATCCAAAGTTTAACCAACATTGGGGTTATACAAGTGGTGAAGAAAATGGACGTTATACTTCTGATATAGAGTCAGAGCGTCGTAACTATTATCATAAGCCAGTAATGAACCTTAACTGGGATTGGACCATTAGCGAAAAATCTAGTTTGTCTTCTGTATTATATGCCTCTTGGGGACGAGGAGGCGGAACTGGTCCTAGAGGTGAAGGAAGACTAAGAACACCAGATGGGCAAATAGATTATTTTGCCATTGAGCAACAAAATTTTGGTGATCCCGACGGTATAGGTAACTCTGGTGATTATTTAATTTTACCTGGAGATGATGATGTTTTGGGGACTGATGATGATGAAGATGGAAACTACATCCGTAGAGCATCGGTAAACAATCATTCTTGGTATGGTTTGGTGACAAACTTTAACACCGAGCTAAATGAAAACCTAAATTTTAATGTAGGTGCAGATTTAAGATTATACAGAGGTGACCATTTTAGGCAAGTTGTGGATTTTTATGGTTTGGAAGGTTGGGCAAACGACAGACCAGATGGTGCAGTAGTTACTGAAACCTTTGAAGCAGATCCTTGGGCAGCTTTGTTTGATTTTGCAGATGAAGACCAACGTATCGATTATGATTACTCAGAAAACATCAATTATCAAGGTGTATTCTCACAAATTGAATATGCAACTGATAAGTTTTCTGCATTTTTTCAAGGTGCGGTTTCCAATCAATCTTTTGAAAGAGAAGGGCGTTTTCAAACCGATGAGAATGGTAACCAAGTCACTAGAAATTCTGATAAAATCAATAAAATAGGTTATAACATTAAAGGTGGTACAAGCTATGCTATTAATGAAGCCAATAAGTTTTTTGTTAATGCAGGTTACTACTCTAGACAGCCATTTTTAGATAATATTTTTAATGATATTAGAACATCTAATGATTTTGTCAATCCTGAAGTGGATAATGAAGACATCACAGGTGTTGAAGCTGGTTATGAGTTTAAAATAGGGGATAACTTTAGTGCTATTGTAAACGTTTATTATACCAAATGGGAAAATAGAGTAATTCAAGAAGACGACGGTGTTAATACTAATGGAACACCTAATGATCCCTCTGATGATTTCAATACACGTACTTTTCAAAGAGGTGTGAACCAGACACACAGAGGTGTGGAGTTTGATTTCATGTATCGCCCTACACATTGGTTAAGACTTAATGGTTTTATATCTGCGGGTAGCTGGAAGTATGATGGCGAAAGTAGTTTTGATGAATTTGATGATGACACAGGTGAACTTATTAATTCTGAAACTGGAGTTAATAGAGATGGCGTTAGTGTGCCTGGTTTAGCACAAACAACTATGGGGCTCACCGCTAGGGCAAATATAACAAGCGGTCTATCTTTAGATGGGGGCGTGAAATATTTTGGGAACAACTATAGAAATGAGCCTTTTGCAGCTTTAACCACTAGAAACACAGGTAAAATTGATCCTTTTGCATTGGCAGACTTAGGTTTTACTTATAACTTCAATATAGGTAAAGAACGTTTAACCCTAAGAGGTAACGTTTTCAATGTTCTTGATAATGTGGTAGTGAGTAACTCTGATCGTTTTGGGTTTTTTAATACAGATGGTAGAACTTACAACGTAAGCTTACGTTACAATTTCTAAGTAAACTTAAAGTTATACAATAAAAAAACCGCTGTCAAACAGCGGTTTTTTTATTGTTAATTTTTCCATTTGATACTTTCCATTATGCGCTTGATATCCTTTTTTAAATATTCTGAAGCAGGATAAATAGAATCGTAATTGGGTTTTGCATAGAAGTATAAAGAACCACTTAGAAAGTGATTAACGCTATCTGTAACATAAAATTGCGATTGTGATGCGGCATCACCGCCAATTTCATACAGCATGCCATAAACCCTATTTTCACTATTCAGAAATTCGTTCTGAGAAATTTCATCAGCTTTAATGGTATGCTTTTGAGTTAGATTTTGAGCATCACGGAGTAAACTATCCAGGTTATCATCATTCACCGCCTTGTAAGTAAGATAAATTGTGGCTTTTAAACTGGGGTATTTTACATCTATTCCTTTTGATTTCCCAGATGTTTTTACTTTAGTGATCGGTTCTGAAAGCTTGTTTCTTTCAAAACTAAAAGGAAGTGGGGTGATAGCCTTTTCGTATTCAGCAGCAGGGTATTCTAACCTTAAATAGCCTTTTGGTTTTGGTAAGGGGTCATCACCGCAACCTAGCATAAAAAGACTTAAAAAGGGAATAACTATACGTTTCATAAATTAGGCTTAAGTATGGTTAGTTTAATTTGTTTTATACGTTTTCGCTCTAGAGCTTCTATAGTAAAAACGTAATTTTTAAAATTTATTTTACTGCCTATTCTAGGAAAACCACCAGAGATTTCTAATACAAAGCCAGCTAAAGTTTCAGCTTCTCCTTTTCTATTTTCAAAGTCTTCAGAGTTGTCTTCAATACCAACAATTTTATATACATCTTTTAAAGGTGTTTTACCCTCAAAGCTATAGTTATTGTCATCTAGTTTGGTGTAGATTAAATCATCGTCATCGTATTCATCGCTAATATCGCCCACAATCTCTTCGATAATATCTTCTAAAGAGACCAAACCAGAAGTACCACCATACTCGTCAACTACTACCGCTAGATGTACTTTTTTTGCCTGAAAATCGACCATTAAATCATCTAATTTTTTGTTTTCTGGTACAAAAAATGGATCTCGCAATATACTTGTCCAGTTGAATTTGTTCTTATTTAGATGTGGTAAAAGATCCTTAACATAGAGTATACCTTTTATAGTATCAATACTTTCCTTATATACCGGAATTCTAGAATAACCATTGTCAACAATATCCTTTATAATGGTTTCAAAAGGTGTGTCAACGTTTAGCGCAAACAAATCCATCCTCGGTCTCATCACTTGCTTCGTATCTGTATTTCCAAATGACACAATTCCTTGTAACAGTTTTTGTTCTTCTTGTGTAGTGTCTTGGCTATTGGTGAGTTCTAGAGCTTGCGATAACTGGTCTACACTAAGGTTAGACTGTTGCTTGCCAAATCTATCCTGAATTTTAAGCGTTACATAACGCATTGGCAAGCTAATAGGAGAAAATAGTACATCCAAAAACTTTAAAGGCTTTGCCATAAAAGACGAAAACTTTACACTATTTCTGCTAGCATATATTTTTGGAATGATTTCACCAAATAACAAGATTAAAAACGTAGCTGAAACCATTTCAAGTAAAAATCGTACGACAGCATTTGTAACATCCTTAAAAAGTGTTTCTCCTATGTAGGCAAACAATAGTACAATAGCAATATTTATAAAGTTATTGGCCACTAAAATAGTGGCCAACAACTTTTTAGGACGTTCTAGTAATTTAGCAATAATCTGCATAGCAAAAGACTTGTTTTCCAGTCCTTCATCTATATTCGATTTAGTTAAAGAAAACAAAGCCACTTCAGCACCAGAAACTAGTGCGGAACAAGCTAAAAGCACAAAAAGTAATACAACACTTGTAATAAATGAGGTATTGGTAACTAATAAATTTGAAATTAAAACCGTGGGTTCTGGATCCAAGATAAAATTAGATTAATTGAATTTAGAATGGTAAATCATCATCACCATCTGGTACAACACTGTTTTGGCTTTGCTGTTGCTGAGGTTGCGATGGTTCTTGTGCATTAGATTGGTGAGCGGTTGGTTGCTGCTGTACTTGTTGCTGTTCATTCTTATTGGTTAAGAATGTAAAATCGGTACATTGTATTTCGGTAGAATAACGCTCCATACCTTTGTCGTCCGTCCACTTTCTGGTTTTTATACGACCTTCTATATATACCTTATCACCTTTACTTAGGTATTTTTCGCAAATTTCAGCCGCTTTGTTTCTCACCACAATATTGTGCCACTCTGTATTAGAGACACGTTCGTTAGTTTGTTTGTTGGTATAAGTTTCGTTGGTTGCCAATGGGAAACGACCGACACAATTTTTGTCATCGAAATAATGCATTTTTACTTCATCTCCCAAATGCCCGATTAGCATTACTTTATTTAACGTTCCTGACATAATAGTTTTGTTTTAGCCTACAAAGTTACAGTTTTAGATAGTAACCTTAAAATTAATAAAAAAATGTGATTTCTACATACTATTAAAATTGAAGTGCTCTATAAATTCACTGATCAAAACAGGAGTAGGATAGGTGGTCAAATTTTTAATAGGAATGCGCTCCTTTGGTAACTCATCAACTTCAATAATCCAAAATTTAGTGTGCAGGTGTTGGTGCGAAAGTTTATGGATTTTATCTGTTTCATTATAAAGCGAGTATTCAAATTTAAGTTTTTCTAAAGCTGTATCTTTTAGATTTAGTAGTTGAAATTCTTTAGTCGTTAAGCTTTTTTCAGATTCAATTAATGGAAATTGATATAGGTTTTGCCAAATCCCTTTACCAATTCGTTGTTCTAGTAATGTGTTTTTATTTTGGTCTATACAAACTAAAAAGTTGAAATACTTCGTGGTAACTTTGGTTTTCTTCAACTTTACGGGAAGCACATCAACTAAATTCTTTTGCAATGCAACACAACTATCTTTTAATGGGCATATTGAGCAATCGGGACTTTTGGGTTTGCACTGTTTAGCACCAAACTCCATAATAGCTTGGTTGTAGTTGGCAGGTTCTTTTTTATCAATTATAGATGAAGCTAAAGCTTTAAATTCTTTAATACCTGCAGTGGAATTAATCGGAGTGTCAATTCCAAAATAACGCGATAACACTCTGTACACATTACCATCCACCACAGCGGCAACTTCATTAAAAGCTATAGAGGCAATCGCACTAGCCGTATAATCACCTACGCCTTTAAGTTTTAATAAATCCTTATAGTTATCTGGGAATTTGCCATCTAAATCAAAAGCAATATGTTTTGCTGTGGCATGAAGGTTTCTGGCTCTAGAGTAATACCCTAAACCTTGCCATAATTTTAAAACATCATGTTCAGAAGCATTAGCCAGATCAAAAACCGTGGGATACTGCTTAACAAAACCTTCATAATAAGGTAAGCCTTGTTTAACTTGAGTCTGCTGTAAAATTATTTCTGAAAGCCAAATGTAGTATGGATTTTTTGTCTTTCGCCAAGGTAGTTCTCGCTTATTAATTGAGTACCAATGAGTTAGTTTGTTTTTAAAATCCATTTGACCTTTAAATAATTAAAGCAAAATTAAATCTTTATAACGTTAAATTTTAATTAATTACGCTTGAAATATTGAAATTAAATTACATATATTTGCATCCCTTAGAATTTATAGTAACTCTAAAACTAATAACAATGACAAAAGCCGATTTAGTAGCTAAAATATCTGATAAACTTGGAATAGAAAAAGGCGATGTACAGGCTACGGTAGAAACTTTTATGGAAGAAGTAAAATCATCATTAGAAAGTGGTGACAACGTATATTTAAGAGGTTTCGGAAGCTTCATTATTAAAACAAGAGCTGAGAAAACAGGTCGTAACATTTCAAAAAATACTACGATTAAAATACCAGCTCACAACATACCAGCTTTTAAGCCAGCTAAAGTATTTTTAGAAGGTGTAAAATCTAATGTTGAAGTGAACTAAAACAATATTAATTAAAAGCATTATTTATTATGCCAAGTGGTAAAAAAAGAAAAAGACACAAGGTAGCGACGCATAAGCGTAAAAAACGTAGACGCGCTAATCGTCACAAAAAGAAATAAATTGTTAAAAGTAGTTTTTCGACTACTTTTTTCAGTTTTAAAAAAACGTTCTTTGATATAGAATTTAGGCACATTTAATAGAGTGTACTTAAGTTTGTTGGACATTCTCGAATTGTTCGAGAAATCCTGTGTCAAATAATTGAACTTCGTTATGTTTTTTCACATAAAATGAAAAATTGTAAATGAGTTCGTTTAATAAAATCCATCTATCTCAATGAAGAGTTAGATATAAATTAACATTATGAACAAAGAATTAATCGTAAGATCGAGTTCAGATATTGTTGATTTTGCTTTATTAAAAGATGGAAAACTTATTGAATTACACAAAGACGAAGAGGATAACAACTTTGCGGTTGGTGATATTTTTATTGCCAAAATACGTAAGGTTATGCCAGGTCTAAATGCCGCGTTTGTTAACGTGGGTTACGAAAAAGATGGTTTTTTACACTATCACGATCTGGGACCAAAATTACCTTCACTTTTAAAATTCATTAAACGTGTAAGCACAGGAAAATTAAGAGATTACAATCTCAAAGACTTTCCGATGGAAAAGGATTTAGACAAGCATGGCAAAATTGCACATGCATTAAAATCTAATCAATCCATTTTAGTACAAGTAGTAAAAGAGCCCATTTCCACAAAAGGACCACGCATTAGTTCGGAACTATCTATTGCTGGGAGATATATTGTCTTGGTGCCGTTTTCTAACCGTATTTCAATTTCTCAAAAAATTGAATCACAAGAAGAAAAAGACCGACTTAAAAGACTTGTTAAAAGTATCACACCTAAAGGATTTGGTGTTATTATTCGTACCGTAGCAGAAGGCAAAAAAGTTGCCGAGCTCGATAGTGATTTACAGAATTTGCTGAGTCGATGGACAGCAATGTGTAAAAAATTGTACAAAGCACATCACCCCACTAAAGTATTGGGAGAAATGAACAAAGCATCCTCGATTTTGAGAGATATTTTTAATGATTCGTTTTCTGGTATTGTGGTAGATAATGAAGAACTGTACATACAAGTAAAAGATTACGTGCAACAGATTGCACCGAAAAAAGAGTCTATTGTAAAGTATTATAAAAACGGAGTGCCAATTTTTGAAAAATTTGGTATCGAACGCCAAATAAAAACATCATTTGGTAAAACCGTTTCTATGGCTAGAGGAGCGTATTTGGTTATAGAACATACCGAAGCTATGCATGTTATAGATGTAAATAGTGGTAACCGTTCTAATAAAGAAAAAAGCCAAGAAGACACTGCTCTAGAAGTTAACATGATTTCTGCTGCAGAAATTGCCCGACAGTTACGCCTGCGTGATATGGGAGGTATAATCGTTATCGATTTTATCGATATGGGACGCGCAGAGAATCGTAAAAAGCTTTACAACTATCTCAGGGATGAGATGAAAGACGACAAAGCAAAGCACAAAATATTGCCGCCGAGTAAGTTTGGTTTAGTGCAAATTACCAGACAGCGCGTTAGGCCAGAGCGTAATATTAAAACTAAAGAAGAGAATCCTAATTTAGTAGGAGGAGACGAAATCGAAGCACCAATTAAAGTGGTGTCTCGCATTAAGCAAGACCTAGAGCGGATTCTCAAAAAAGACTATAAGAAGATAACCTTAAATGCACATCCTTTTATAGCAGCCTTTTTAACCAAAGGGTATCCATCGGTACGTACAAAGTGGTTCTTTGAACACAAAAAATGGGTAAAAGTTTTACCTAGAGATGCTTACACTTATCTTGAATACCATTTCTTTGACAAAGATGGTAACAAAATCAAATAATATCTATTAAAAAAAAGCCCAATTGAAATTTCAATTGGGCTTTTTAGTTTTACAAAGCTCAGTTTATTAAGGAGCCGGATTAGGGATCTTGGCATGGACTTCATTAATAGCCTTCATTACATCGTCTGAAAGCGAAATATTTATACTATCAATATTTTCTTCTAATTGTTCTAAGTTAGTTGCTCCAATAATATTACTGGTTAAAAACGGGCGTTCATTAACAAAAGCCAATGCCATTTGTGCCAAAGACATGTTATGGTCTTCAGCAATTTTTAAATAGCGTTTTGTAGCTTCAGTAGCTTGCTCACCACTATATCTTGCAAATCTTGGAAACAACTTTAAGCGTGCATTATCGGCAGCTGTGCCCTTTATGTACTTACCAGATAAGACACCAAATGCCATAGGGGAATAAGCCAGCAAACCAATATTTTCTCTATGGGCAATTTCAGCTAAAGCACCTTCAAAAGATCTACACAACAAAGAATATGCGTTTTGAATGGTAATCATCTTTGGTAAATTATTATACTTAGCTTCTTCGAGATAGCGCATGGCTCCCCAAGCTACTTCATTAGAAATACCTATATGTCTAACTTTACCAGATGTAATGATGTCGTCAAGATTATGAAGAATTTCATTAAAGTTATCTTTCCATGGGTCATTTGGATTGTGTACATAATCTCTCGCTCCAAATAATTGTGTTTCACGTTCTGGCCAATGTAATTGGTATAAATCTATATAGTCGGTTTGCAGACGCTTTAAACTGTTGTCCACAGCTTCATTAAGTGCTGCTTTGCTAAAACCATTAGTTCTTATATGTGCGGTGTAGTCGCCAGGTCCTGCAATTTTAGTCGCTAAAACTACTTTATCCCTGTTGCCAGTTTTTGTAAACCAATTGCCAATAATACGTTCGGTTTCTGCATAGGTTTCTGCTTTTGCTGGTACAGGATATAATTCTGCTACATCAAAAAAATTAACTCCTTTATCTAATGCCAAATCCATTTGTGCAAAACCTTCGTCTTTAGTGTTTTGATTGCCCCAAGTCATGGTGCCAAGGCATATTTTACTAACTTTTATATCGGTGTTGGGTAATGTGGTGTATTTCATAGTATTTCCCACGAAAGTGGAAATTTTATTAAATTAAATTTTTGTTTTTTTTATAAATAAAATTCTGCCTTTATAGGCATGACAATTACATGTCATTCAACAATTTAGAAATTTCATCAAGCTTAGGTGTTAATATCACCTCTATACGTCTGTTCTTTGCTTTACCTTCAACCGTATCATTAGAGGCAATAGGCGCATATTCTCCACGACCTGCTGCGGTTAGGTTTTCAGGATTTATAGATACATTTTCTCTAAGAATATTAACAATTGCTGTAGCACGTTTTGTTGATAAATCCCAATTGCCACTCAGTTGAGCGTTGCCTTTGTAAGGATCATTGTCTGTATGGCCTTCAATTAAAATAGCGATATCAGGATTTTTAGCCAAAACACCTCCTAATTGCTGTACAGCTTTGCGACCTTCGGTGCCAACAGACCAACTCCCTGACTGAAATAGTAATTTGTTTTCCATGGATACATAGACTTTTCCATTGCGTTGCTCAACCGTTAAACCTTTACCTTCAAAATTGGTTAATGCCTTAGAAATAGCATCTTTTAAAGCACGCATATTCGCATCTTTTGCTGCAATAACACTTTCGAGTTCAGCTACACGGTTTGAGCGACTTTCGAGCTCTCTTTTTAAATTTTCTAAACGCTCGTTTTCAGTAGCCAGGGCTTGTTCTTTGGCTTCAAGTTGAGCTAAAAGCTCCCGATTCTTTTTTGAATTTTTTGCGATTTCTGCAGAACTGTTTTTTTCTAAGGCATTATAGGACGCTTTTAGGTTATCGAGATTAGATTTGGTGGCTGCATAATCTGCTTGTAATCTATCACGCTCTTGTATAGCTTCATCATAAGCAGCTTGAAGTTGATCTAAATCGTTAGAAAGCTTTGTATTGTCTTGAGATAGAGTCTCTATGTCATCAGATAAAGCTCTATTTTCTTTTTTAAGGTTGGCATATTTGTCTTCGAGATCAGTATATATTTTTTTTGAGACACACGATGTTAATAGAGTAAGTGTTAATGTAATTAATGAGAGTTTTTTTATCATGATTATTATTTTAGTTTTTTAATTACACCCCTAAAGTCCCCTCAAGGGGACAAGTATACAAATTAACTTTTTCAGTTGTCCCCTTGAGGGGACTTTAGGGGTGTTTTTTGATAGTAATTCGTTTAATTTATTAAACATCAAGTTCTAATAAAATTGGGCAATGGTCGCTATGTACAGCTTCGGTAAGTATAACGCTTCGTTTAATTTTTTCTTGTAGAGGTTCACTTACCATGGCATAATCCAATCGCCAACCTTTATTGTTTGCTCTGGCATTGGCTCTGTAACTCCACCATGAAAACTCTTGCTTTTCAGGATGTAAGTGACGAAAGCTGTCAATAAATCCACTATCAATAAAATTACCTAGCCACTCGCGTTCTTCTGGTAAAAATCCAGAAACTCCTTTCATTTTTGGATTATGTATATCGATAGCTTCATGACAAATATTATAATCTCCACAAAC
This sequence comes from Winogradskyella luteola, assembly GCF_019203985.1. Lineage (GTDB taxonomy): Bacteria > Bacteroidota > Bacteroidia > Flavobacteriales > Flavobacteriaceae > Winogradskyella > Winogradskyella luteola. The sequence continues at coordinate 207,881 of NZ_JAGSPD010000004.1, forward strand.
CACTAAGTTTGGTTTTTCTTTCTGTAAATCATTTAGGTAGTTATGGATTAAATCCATGTATTCAAACTTATGGGCTAATCTTCTATCATTGGTTCCCGAAGGTAAATACATACTCATAACGGAAAGATTGTTGTAATCTACCCTGATGTTTCTCCCTTCAAAATCCATGGATGCTATTCCGGTTCCAAACTCAATATGATTTGGTTTGGCCTTACATAAAATAGCAACTCCGCTGTAACCCTTTTTTTGTGCACTGAACCAATAGTTATATTCATAACCAGCTTCAGCGAATAGCTCTAAATTGAGCTGTTCTTTCATAGCTTTAATTTCCTGTAAACAAATCACATCTGGATTTGTAGCTTTTAACCAATCAATAAAGCCTTTATTCATAGCAGCTCTGATGCCATTAACGTTGTAAGATGCTATTTTCATGATGCAAATTTATTAATTAGTAAATGCCAAATGTCCGATTATCGGTCTAAATTAAATAATACCCTACTTTTACACTATTATTTTGAGTCTATTTTAACAATAAAATATTTCAAGATTTAGGCAGTTATAATTCTACATGAAGAGTACGTTACTTTTTCTTTTAATTCTTTGTTCTTTTTTGGGGTTTTCCCAAGAGAATTCTAGTAACTATAAAAGGAAACGTTTAGCAGTTAAAGACACAATACAAATAGATTCTGTCAGTATTAATCCTTCAAAATTCGTTATAAAAACCAAAGACGGAAAAGTTTTAGATTCGACCTTGTACACTATCGATTTTTCAAAGGCAATTCTACGATTTAATCAGCCAATAGTAATGGACACTATTGAAGTTGAATACCTAAGCTATCCAAAATTTTTGACTAAAGTTTACAAACAACTAGATGATAATGTGATTGTGGACCGATCGGGTTCTGGTACCGAAGCATTATATAAACTCGAAAACACTAAAAAACGAAACGCATTTACGCCTTTTGATGGTTTAACTACCTCTGGAAGTATTTCAAGAGGAGTGACTATTGGCAATAACCAAAACTCTGTATTGAACAGTGAGCTCGATTTGCAGATTTCTGGTAAATTGAGTGATAAGGTATCTTTAAGAGCCTCAATACAGGATGCCAATATTCCGTTACAGGAAAGTGGATATTCGCAACGTTTAGATGAATTCGATCAAGTGTTTATAGAGCTTTTTAGTGATAATTGGAATATACGTGCAGGTGATGTTGATTTGGTGAATACCAACAGTTATTTTGCCAATTTTTCTAAACGTGTCCAAGGTTTGCTGGTCAGTGCAAATTTGAGTGAAAAAACTAACGTTTTTGCTTCGGGCGCATTAGTAAGAGGACAATTTACAACCACACAATTTACAGCTCAAGAAGGTAACCAAGGTCCTTATAAATTGCGTGGGCCTAATAATGAACTCTTTGTACTTATTGTCTCGGGTAGTGAAACCGTTTACGTCAATGGTGTGCCTTTAGAGCGTGGGGAAAATAGAGATTACATCATCGATTACAATGCTGGTGAAATAATTTTTAATTCTACCTATCCCATCACTTCCGAAATGCGAATTACAGTCGATTACCAATTTAGCGAACGTAATTATTCGCGCTTTACAGTATTTGGTGGTAGTTCTTATAAGTCCGAAAAACTAAGTTTAAATGTTTCGGTGTATTCTGAAAGTGATGCCAAAAATCAGCCATTACAGCAAAATTTATCATCAGAACAAACGCAGATTTTAGCTGATGCTGGCGATGATAGGAGTTTAATGGTTGCTCCTTCTGCAACATCCGAGTCGTTTTCTGAAAATAGAATTCTTTATCGGCAGGAGATTATTGGTGGGGAAGAAGTGTTTGTGTTTTCTCAAGATCCGGATGACGATTTGTTTAGCGTGCGCTTTACGCTGGTTGGTGCCAATCAAGGTAACTATATATTGAGCAATAGTAATGCCGTGAGCAATATTTTTGAATATGTGCCACCAATTTCTGGAGTACCACAAGGAAATTACGAGCCAATTACACAACTGGTTGCGCCAGAACGTTTACAAATAGCAGTTTTAAATGGCCGTTATAAACCAACTGAAAAAACGGATGTATTTTTTGAACTGGCTGGCAGTAAAAATGATATTAACCTGTTTTCGAATATAGATGATGACGATAATGATGGTTTTGCAGGGAAGTTAAGAGTGAACCAAAAACTCATAAAAACAGATAGTCTATGGAATTTATCCGCTTTGGTGGATGCAGATTTTATTCAGAAAGATTTTAGAACAATTCAGCGTTTGTACAGAGCAGAATTTAACCGTGATTGGAATTTAGAAGACGATAGAGATGACCAAGGCAATTTTAATTTTGGTGATCAGGTTTTGTTGACTTCAGGATTGCAATTGGCGCACTCTAAAAAGGGAACGGCAGCTTACAATTTTGAATATCTAGACTATGCAGATAATTTTAAAGGTAACAGGCATAATGTAACAGCTAATTTGCGTTTGGGTGATTTCAATATATTTTCAAACTCTAGCTTTTTAAATAGTGAAAGTACCATTAATCGTTCTACATTTTTAAGGTCATTTAATCGTGCTGTTTATGGTAAAGGTAATAAATGGGCAGGAGCAAAATTTGCGATTGAAGATAACGAACAAACTGTAATTGCTACTGATTCCTTAACGGCCTTGAGCCAAAAATTTACAGCTTATGAGGCTTTCGTTGGTATTGGGGACAGTACTAAAGTCTTTGCTGAGGTGGGTTACATCAAACGTTTTAATGATAGTTTGCGTAATAATTCAGTGGAACGTGTTAATACATCCGATACATATTATTTAAATTCGCGATTGATTCAGAATAAAAATACCAATCTACAACTGTTTGTAAATTATAGAGATTTAAAGGCTGAAGAGCAGTCTACGGAAGATGAGCAGAGTTTAAATAGTAGATTAAACTATAACCAAAAATTCTTTAATAATCTTATCGTTTGGAATACCAGTTTTGAAACCAATTCAGGTACTTTACCACAACAAGATTTTACCTATGTTGAGGTTGAAGCTGGGCAAGGCGCATACACTTGGATAGATTATAATGAAAACGGTATACAAGAACTCAACGAGTTTGAAATCGCTCAATTCGCCGACCAAGGCAGTTACATAAGGGTATTATTGCCCAATCAGATTTTTGTAAGAACGCATCAAAATCGATTGAGTCAGACGTTGACAATCAACCCAGTGCAATGGAATAAATCTGAAAATAAAACGAAAAAGTTCTTTTCACATTTTTACAATCAAACGTCTTATTTAATTGACAGAAAGGTGCGCAGAGAAGGCAACAACTTTAACCTCAATCCTTTTAAGGAAGATAAGGAAAATCAACTAGCTTTAAATAACAGTGTACGAAATGTTTTGTTTTACAACCGAGGAAAACAACACTATACCACATCGTACACATTTTTAACCAATACAAGCAGAAACTTATTGTCTATAGGGTTTCAGGAGAATAAATTGACTAATCATCAATTGAATTTTAATCATAAATTTGCTAAAAATTGGTTGGCGAATGCACTGGCGAGTTTTGGTACCGACGAAAGTATTAGTGAAAATTTTGCCAACAGAAACTTTAATATTGAGGAAGAGCGTTTTCAGCCAAAACTATCGTACTTATTTAGTGAAAATGCACAGTTTGATGTGTTTTACCAATACACTTCAAAAAGTAATACCATAGGTGGTTTAGAAACACTGTCGCAAAATAATTATGGATTATCGTTTACATATAACAATGCCCAAAAGATTGCATTAACAGGTGAGTTTAATTTTTTTCAAAATGAATATGATGGGAATCCAAATACGCCGGTGGGATTTCAAATGCTTGAGGGGTTGCAACCGGGGAGAAATTTTACATGGAGTTTATTGGCCCAAAAGAAACTGACCAAGTTCTTGGATTTAAATTTAAATTATTTTGGTAGAAAAACGGAGACTTCAGAAGTCATTCATACAGGTACCATTCAGCTGAAGGCTTATTTTTAAAATGATTTGAAAGTCCTTACGCAATCGTTGTGGGAATTTAGTGTCAAAGTGGTATAATTGTTGTGCCAACACATAAACTATAATCAAATAAACAATCAATTACATGAAAAAATCAGCTTTAGCCGCTTTGTTATTTTGCTCAATTTTTACACTCAGTGGACAAGAATCACAGACCAATGAAGATCCTTATCTGGCAAAACACGAAGTTAAACTCAATGCACTTATGCTGGTTGTGGGAGCTGTAGAAGTGGGTTACGAGTATCTTTTAAATGACGAATCTGGTGTTGGAATCAGTGCATTTGTAGCTTATGATGAAGAGATTAAGGATAACATTCAGTATTACATATCACCATATTACAGGTATTATTTTGGAAAGAAATATGCGGGAGGATTTTTTTTGGAAGGTTTTGCAATGCTAAACAATTCCGAAAGGGATCTAGATATCTTCTTTGATGATGACGAAGATAATTGGGTTACTGATTTGGCTCTTGGAATAGGTTTGGGAGGCAAATGGATTACCAAAAAGGGCTTTGTCGGAGAAATTAACTACGGAATTGGCAGAAACTTATTCAAGGCAGATGAAAGCGAATTCGATTTTATAGGAAAGTTTGGTATAAGTATTGGTTATAGGTTTTAAAAGAAATAATAAAAATTCTTCTTTAGCTCGAAGCTTGTCCTTTTTAAATGTTATGTAGCGCCTAAAGGATATTTAGAGTCTAAAATACACTAATACCAATTTATAGATTTTTTGAAAGAAATTAAGAACGACAGATTTTTACATCTTTTACACAGTTTTACTGTATTAGAAGTCTTTTACTTTGTATTATTTGAGTAATTGAGAAGATGTGTTGATGCAGTAATGCATCATTCCGCTCGCATCAACCACTCTTTAATATCAACTTCTTTTTTTATGATGTCACGTAGTTCTTCAATTTTAACGCGCTTTTGTTCCATCGTATCTCTATGACGGATGGTTACCGTACGGTTTTCAATACTTTCGCCATCTACAGTAATACAAAATGGTGTTCCGTTGGCATCTTGTCGTCTGTAACGTCTACCCACAGCATCTTTTTCGTCATAAGCAACATTAAACTCCCACTTTAAATCATTAACAATATCTTTTGCCATTGTTGTTAAGGCTTCGTCCTTTCTTACCAAAGGTAAAATAGCAGCTTTTGTTGGAGCCAATACTGCAGGAAGCTTTAAAACGGTTCTTGTTGAATTATCCTCTAAGGTTTCTTCAACGAGTGCGTTAGAAAATACGGCTAAAAACATACGGTCTAAACCGATTGAGGTTTCTAAAACGTAAGGAGTATAACTTTCGTTATCCTCATGGTCAAAATACTGTAGTTTTTTTCCAGAAAATTCTTCGTGTTGTTTTAAATCGAAGTCTGTACGTGAGTGAATCCCTTCTAATTCTTTAAATCCAAATGGGAAGTTAAACTCTATATCTGTAGCAGCATCTGCATAGTGTGCTAATTTTTCATGGTCGTGGAAGCGGTAATTTTCTTCGCCCAAACCTAAAGATTTATGCCATTTTAAACGTGTGTCCTTCCAATACGCAAACCATTCTTTTTGAGTCCCAGGTTTAATGAAGAATTGCATTTCCATTTGTTCAAACTCGCGCATTCTAAAAATAAATTGTCTAGCAACAATTTCATTTCTAAAGGCTTTGCCCGTTTGTGCGATACCAAATGGAATTTTCATACGACCCGTTTTTTGCACGTTTAAGAAGTTTACAAAAATACCTTGAGCCGTTTCTGGCCTTAGATACACGGTAGTTGAGTTATCTGCCGATGCACCCAATTGTGTGCCAAACATTAGGTTAAACTGCTTAACGTCTGTCCAGTTTTTACTTCCAGAAACTGGGCAAACAATACCTAGATCTATAATAAGCTGTCTAAAACCTTCGAGATCATTGTCTTCTTGCACTCTTGTTAGCTCTGTAGTAATCTCGTCGATTTGCTTTTGGCGACGAAGCACGTTGCCATTTGTAGATCTAAACTCGTTTTCATTAAAAGCATCACCAAAACGTTTTTTTGCTTTAGCGATATCCTTGTTTATTTTCTGTAGGATTTTCTCTCTATGATCTTCTACCAAAACATCAGCTCTGTAACGCTTTTTAGAATCTTTATTGTCAATCAAAGGATCGTTAAATGCATCGACGTGCCCAGAGGCTTTCCAAGTGGTTGGGTGCATAAATATGGCTGCATCGATGCCTACAATGTTATCGTGCATTTGTACCATTGCTTTCCACCAATAGTCTCTAATGTTTTTCTTTAATTCTGCACCATTTTGTGCATAATCGTATACAGCACTTAAACCGTCATAGATTTCGCTGCTCTGAAATACGTAACCATACTCTTTTGCGTGAGAGATTACTTTTTTGAATTTATCATCGTTTGCCATGTTGCAAAAATAAAAAACCACTCAAATTAACAGAGCGGTTTTACAAAAATTATGTGTTTTTAGTTATTTTAATTGAATACTCGTGCCGCCTAGCTTTCTGTCTTTATGAAAAACATTGATAAAATAGTAGCCTTTAGAGAAAGGTTGGTCGTCTTGGTCTGCCACAATTGCGGTGCAGATTTCCAAGTTTTTATTGTCAAAATAAAAAACTTCTTTTTTACTGTAGATTAAAGACGTACGCCCAAAAACAACTTCACCTTTGTCAGAAACGACGTTACCTTGGGGACTCACAATTTGTATATAAATATCCTTATTTCCTTTGGTGGTTAGAGGGTTTTCTGATAATCTTATACAAACATCTATAGCATTAGCGCGTCTGGCTCTTGCGGTTAATCGTTTCTTACCAGATTTTAATTTGTAGGCCTGAGCTTCAACACTATTGGCTTTTATAAGCGAAGCTTCATCAATAGTCTTGTTTAAAGAATCATTGGCTTCTTCTAGCTCATTAATCGTCAGTGTTTTCTTTTCAATGGTATTAAGCGCATAACGTTTTTCTCTCTGCAATTTTATATTGGCAGAATTAAGAGAGTCTATGGTGCCAAGAAGCACCTTGCTTTTAGTTTTTAAGACTGAAAGCTGATTTTTAAACCTATTGATTATTGATAAGTCACTTTTTAATAATCTTAAAGAATCTAAAGTAATTTTAGTTTCTGATTTTGCCTCTTGGAGTTGAGAAGCCATAAGATCATAATCTTGGCTTAAAACGTCATAACTCAATAACATCTCCGATAGCTCTTTTTCTATCAAAAACTTTTCTTGTTTTAGAAATTCTTCGTAGGATTTAATGGATTTATAATTTGTAAAACTATATTTTCCTAAAACAGTTAAAACGACCAATAATGAACCTATAATTAATCTGTAGTTAAATAATTGAGGGTTAACTATCATTATTAATTTCTTAGTTGAGACGAAATTAGAGTATATTGGACATCAATTTTATTTTAATCGATTAAGTGGTAAAAAATTTGTTGAACTTATTCTTTCCTAAAGTCTGTGAAGCTTGTAATAACATTATGACAGACAATGAATTAATAATTTGCCTACAATGTAGGCATCAATTGCCAGTTACAAATTTTCATTTTGATAATCCTGAAACCGTCAAAAAAATAGTCTACGGACGTGTTAAATTAGAAAACGCAACGGCACTTTTGCACTTTTCTAAAAAAGGGATTGTTCAGCAATTACTTCACCATCTAAAGTACAGAGGTCATCAACAAATCAGTGGTTTTTTGGGTAAATGGTTAGGAACGGAATTAAGCACTGTCAAGGCTTATAAAGCTATAGATGTCATTGTGCCAGTACCTTTGTACAAAACCAAGTTGCGGAAACGTGGATACAATCAAGTTGCTGAATTCGGAAAACAGATTGCAAAGGCACTTAATGCAGATTATAACGATACTGTTTTAATTAAAACAAAAGCGACAAAGACCAAAGTTTTTGAAGGGAGGTTATCGCGATGGAATGATGATAGAGCTGTATTTGCTATTTCAGAAAATGAATCCCTGTATGGTAAGCATATTTTGTTGGTAGACGACATCATTACAACTGGTGCGACAGTTGAAGCTTGTGCTGCAGAATTGTTAAAAATTGATAATATTAAGTTAAGTCTTGCCACTATGGCAATTGCCGATTGATTTTTTCGTTTCTAACATTTAAAATTGTTTCTTTGTGCTAAATTATTTTGAGCAAATGCGTTCATATTTTATACGAATTTTAAGTATTGTTCTTTTTGCTATCGTTATGGTAAGCTGTGCCAATCGTGGTTCTCCTTCTGGTGGTGAAGTAGACAGTGAGCCCCCAGAAATAATCCGTGAGATACCAGAAAATTTCTCAACTAATTTTAGTGCAGAAGAAATCCGAATCTATTTTAACGAATACGTAAAAATTAAAGACTTAAGAAAACAACTCATCATCTCACCGCCAATGGATAACGAGCCTGTTATTGTGCCATTGGGAGGAGCAAGTGATTATATTTCTATAAAAATAAAAGACACACTACAGCCCAATACAACTTATGCCTTTAACTTTGGCGAAAGTATTGTAGATAACAATGAAGGTAATCCATATCCATACTATCGTTATGTGTTTTCTACTGGGGATACTATTGATTCACTTTCTGTACAAGGCTATGTGGAAGATGCTTTATTGGATGAACCTGATACTTTTGTGTCTGTAATGTTGTACGAAGTAGATTCTACTTATACCGATTCTATAGTTTACAAAGAAAAGCCTAGATATATTACCAATACCTTAGATAGTGTAACGACGTTTAGTATCGATAACATAAAAGCCGGAACTTATAAATTAGTAGCCTTAAAGGATAAAAATGGAAATTATAAGTTTAATCAGAAAGACGATAAAATTGGATTTAAAAAAGGCTTTATTACAGTGCCTACAGACTCAGTTTACCCATTAACGCTGTTTAATGAAGAAGTCAATTTTAAAGCGATTAAGCCAAAACAAGATGGAGCAAGCAAGATTATTTTTCCTTATGAAGGCGATTACGAATCCATGCGAATAAAAGTTCTAGGTGATACGCCAGAAGATTACCAAACAAGAATTGTTAAAGATCCTGAAACTGACACACTATATTATTGGTACAAACCTAAGTTTGAAATTGATACTACGTTTTTCTTGGTGTCCAATGGAAAGTACGTAGATACCTTTAAACATCGTTTTAGAAAATTGGAAGAAGATTCCCTAGTTATGAGTGCTGTGTCTTCTAGAAGCTTAGATTTTGACAAAGATTTTACCATTGAAGGCAATATTCCGCTTATTAAGATTGATAAATCAAAAATCAATATTATTGATAAGGATTCTGCTGCCATCGATTTTGAGGTAGAATATGACTCTATTTACAATAGATATAAACTACCAATTAATAAGGTTGAGGGGCAAAAATATAATATACAGATGCTGCCCGAAACCTTTTGGGATTTTTATGGCGGTACAAATAAAGATACCTTAAGTTTTGTGGCCCTCACCAAGATGAAATCTGAATATGGTAATATCAGAGTTAATCTAAGAAACGCCACATTACCTCTTGTAGTTCAGTTGGTTAATGATAAGGGAGAAGTACTTTACGAGCGTTACGCAAAAGATACTCCGGTTGTAGATTTTACAGATTTAGAGCCAAGACGCTATAACCTACGCGTTATTTTTGACAGCAATGGCAATGGTAAATACGACACAGGAAACTATTTGCTAGGCATACAACCAGAACGTGTAAGTTATGCGCCAAAAGATAAAGTTGATGAGGTTAGGGCTAGTTTCGATTTTGTTATAGATTTCACCCTTTTAGAATAAAATCATCCCTATCCTTTAAAAAGCCTAATTTTTCTCTGTATTTGTTAATTTGTGCTTTTTCTAGGGTAATAATCTCGATGCTTTCTTTGTTTTCAGGAATTGTATCTATACGATGGCCTAACACATTATATACTGCAGAATGTCCAGAGTATTCGTAATTATTGCCATCCAATCCAATACGGTTAACACCAATACAGTAACTCATATTTTCAATAGCACGTGCTTTTAAGAGCGCATCCCATGCGTCTACTCTTATTTTAGGCCAGTTAGCTACATAAAGTAACAAATCATAATCCTCAGTATTCCGAGCCCAAACAGGGAAGCGTAAATCATAACAAATTAAAGGGCAGATGGTCCAGTCTTTATAATTGAGAATCACTTTTTCAGTACCAGCTGTATAGACCTTGTGCTCACCAGCTAAAGTAAATGTATGCCTTTTGTCATACTGGGTTATTTTCCCCGATGGCTCAACAAAAACAAGACGGTTGTAATAATTGCCGTTTTCTGATATGACCAAACTTCCAACTAAAGCTATATCTTTTTCTTTAGCCATTTTCTTTAACCAACTAATACTTTCACCATTCATGGTTTCGGCTATTGCACTTGCATTCATGGTAAAACCAGAGGTGAACATTTCTGGTAAAATAATAAGATCAGCATCTTTCAGGATGCTGATCTTATGTTCTATATTATTTCGATTGGCTTCAGGATTTTCCCAAACTAAATCGGTTTGAATTACAGCTACTCTCAATTCGTTTTTCATAATTTAAAAATACGAATTTGAAAGATTATTGCTATATTAATTTATTATAATCTTTCTTTTGCTTTTTCAACATTTTCAGAAAGTTTCTCTATTTTTTCTAGCCACTTTTCTTCATCTACCGGCGATAACTTTCCTTTCTTTTTAAGCTTTTGGTATTTCTTCTGAGTCTTAGAAAGCTTTTCTTGGGCTTTTTTGTATTTACTCTTTAGTTTCTCTTGCTTTTTTAAAGCTTTTTCAGCTCTTTTTCTTTCTTTTTCTGCTTTTTTAGCAGCTTTTTCAGCTTTCTTGCGTTCCTTTTCTAATTTTTTTGCTTCTTTTTCTTGACGCTTTTTAGTTTTAGCAGCTTTTTCAGCTTCTTCTTGGGCTTTTTCTTTCTGCATTTTAGCCATTTCAGCTTCTTCCTTAGCTTTTGCTTTCTCTAATTCTGCTCTCTCTTTTACTTTTTTTAGCTCTTCTTCTTTTTGCACGACAGTATTTTCAATCTTCACTTTACTTTTTTCGGTAATTATAGCAGCTTCCTTTAAAATGGTTGTACGTTCTTCAATCGTGAGGATTTCGGTGATATCTTCACCATTTAAAAAGATTTTTTCGTTTTTAACCTCATAGGTCTTTCCTTTCTTTTCAACTTTTTGAGCAAAAGATGTTAGCGAAAAGGCTAAGAATAAAAGTATAATGTAATATTTCATCGTGTTTATATTTTACGTTTTGATTTTAAGACACAGAAATATGTAAAAAGTAACAAAATTTATTGATATTTATCGAGCTCAACCTTAGCCTTCTCTACTTCGACCTCTAATTTTTTCAGTTTAGCTTCCCATTCTTTTTGCTCTATTTTAGAAAGCTCTCCTTTTTCTTTTAAGGTTTTAAAAGTTTTCTTCTCTTCACTGTAGCGTAATTTTATTTTAGCATAATCGTCTCTAGCATCCTGGCGTACTTTTATTTTTGTTTGAAGCGCATCAAGTTGGTCTTTAAGTTCGCGTTGCCTGTTTATGGCATTTTTCTCTATTTGCTCTTGTTCTTTAATAGCTTTTTCGAGAGATTTTTGTTTGTCTTCTTCTGCTTTTTCAAGCTTTTCTTTTCTATCGATTAAATTCTCAATACTTTCTCTTTGCGAATCTTTTATATCATCTGTGACATTTATACCATTTTGTTTTATGGTTTTGCCATCAAAATTATAAACTTCCCCATCTTTAGTAATAACTCGCTGACTACTGCTGCAAGCTATTAATTGGATAAGAAAAAGGGACAATAGTACTTGTTTTATAAATTTCATTTATTTAAATTTTTGTAATCATCTGTTTTTAGTGACTTAATTATATGGGCTGGTGTGGACACATTGTCTGCCGAATGCTAATTATGTACTTTCATAACAAGTGTTTTAATGTATTACTTTAATAAAAAGAAAAAAGGTCTAATAATCGAATAATTTAAAAAAGGTTTAACACTTTAGATAATATTGAGGATTTCTGCTGCTTTCACTAAAGTCTCGTCAGTTTTGGCAAAACAGAATCGTAATACCCTATCGTCTTTATCTTTTTCATTAAAAACAGATAATGGAATGGAGGCGATCTTAAATTCCCTTGTTAAACGCTTTGCAAAATCCACGTCATGCTCATCTGTAATATCTGAATAATCCAAAACCTGAAAATACGTACCTTGAGAAGGTGTGAACTTAAACCGAGATTCTGAAATTAGGTTTAAAAACAAATTACGTTTTTGTTGAAAAAATTGACTCAACCCTAAATACGTCTCAGAATCTTGCATATAATCAGCGATTCCTTTTTGTGAAGGATGGTGTACGGAAAAAACATTAAACTGATGTATTTTTCTAAATTCTACCATTAAGTCTTCTGGTGCGCAGCAATAGCCAATCTTCCAGCCTGTATTATGAAATGTTTTACCGAAAGAGGCTGTTATAAAACTTCGCTGTTTTAAATCACTAAACAGACAAGCGCTTTGATGTTGCTCGCCATCAAAAACAATATGCTCGTAAACTTCGTCGCTAAGCACAATAATATTAGTGTTTTTGGTTAATTTTTGAAGTGCTAACATATCTGCTGTAGACCAAATCGTTCCACTGGGATTGTGAGGCGAGTTAATGATAACCATTTTGGTCTTATTTGAAATTTTTGAAGCCACCTCATTCCAATCTATCTTATAATGTGGTGCAGACAATTGAATTGCGATTGTTTTTCCACCATTAACTTCAATAGCAGGTTGGTAACAATCGTACGCAGGTTTAAAAATAATGACTTCATCGTCAGGCCTTACAAAAGCTGAAACAATAGTGTATATGGCTTGTGTTGCACCAGCAGTAATAGTAATTTCTTTCTCAGGATGATAGGTTGAGTTATAAAGCAACTGGTATTTATTAGAAATGGCCAAACGCAATTCTAAATTGCCAGCCATAGGGGCATATTGATTGTAGCCATTATTCATGGCATCCGCTACCAAATCATTTAGCTTTAGAGAACTTGGATAGTTAGGAAATCCTTGGGATAAGTTAATGGCTTTATGCTCGCTGGCAAGCGCACTCATTATTGTGAAAATTGTGGTGCCAATGTTAGGAAGTTTGGACTGGTGTTGCATAGGACGTAAGATACTAAATCATTAGAAAATGATATAGATGCTGTATACTGAAAATTATGATTTTGCTGGGATTACAATAAATAACGATTTAGTTAAAAGTTGGGTTTTAAATGAAAGGTTAAGTATTTCTGCTCGCTAGTTGTTTAAAATATCATCCACAATTTTTAAGTGGTGTTTGGTATGTACTTCCATAAACCGAATGGTCTGGGCTTTATTGAGTTGGCCAAAGACAAAATGTTCGAAATTAGAATTTTCATCCAATTCCTTTAGCTTAGCAATATTGACTTTTGCTTCTTCAAGTTGTCTATAAATGGCTTTGGCTACTATAACTTCGGGCGGTTTAACTACATCTGGCGATTGTGCTCTTCCTCTGGGAATATAGCCAGCTGTTAACGACATAATCCTAGCTCCGCTTATAGAGCTTTTAAAAGCATCTGGATTAGATTTTTCTAAAACTTCTGTAACTCTATTTATCGTTTTTAAGATATGGTCTAATTGCCATGCTACATCTGCTTTCGAAACTTCAGGATTTATCTCGTCTCTATGTGGAATATAGTTTTCTACTTTAGCGAGTAAAGGGACTAAAACTTCTGGGTTGTCTTGATTCATTTTTATTTTAGAATAAACAAATAGTAATATTAAAAGTAATACTAAAATTGAGATTCTTCTTTTCATAGTATGTCATTTTAGCTATTAATATATGGCTTTACTTTTAATCTTTAATTTTGAAATTGAATTTTTATTTTTTGGTAAGGTTATAAAACTTTATAAAAAACGAATTCGCAATAAAAGGTTTAATCTACTAGACAATTAAACAGATTTTAAGTTTCTTTTTTATCTTTACCTACATACTAAAATGAATATTATGAGAGTCTTAAAATTTATCGTCTTTTTTATTGTTTTTCAAGTTTCTGCCCAGCAAGGAGGCATGTGGATTCCTTCACTTTTAGAGGGAATGAACGAGGACGAAATGCAAAACTTAGGAAGTAATTTGACTGCTAAAGATATTTATGATGTTAACAATTCTAGTCTTAAAGATGCCATAGGTCATTTTAATGGAGGATGTACGAGCGAAGTCATTTCACCAAAAGGACTTTTGCTAACCAATCATCACTGTGGTTTCAGCCAAATACAATCCCATTCGTCTTTAGAGAATGATTATCTAAAAGATGGTTTTTGGGCTATGTCCTTAAAAGATGAAATCCCTAACGAGGGACTTTTTGTGGAATTTATTGTACGTATAGAAGATGTCACAGAGGCAATGTTAAAGGGTGTCACTGACGATATGAGTGCACGCGAAAGGCAATCTCAAGTTGATAAAAACAGAAATGAAGTTGAAAAAAATGTGCAAAAAGAAGATTGGCAAGGCTTAAAAATCAGACCGTTTTACAAAGGCAACCAATACTTTTTGTTTGTTACAGAACGTTTTGACGATGTACGTTTGGTTGGTGCACCTCCAACCAGTATCGGTAAGTTTGGTAGCGATACAGATAATTGGGTTTGGCCAAGGCATACGGGCGATTTTTCGATATTCAGAATTTATGCCGATAAGAACAACAAACCAGCAAAGTATAGCAAAGACAATGTGCCATACAAGCCAAAGCACTTTTTACCTATATCTTTAGACGGTATTGAAGAGGGAGATTTTACCATGGTATTCGGTTTTCCTGGTCGTACCAATGAATATTTGCCAGCCGTTGCTGTAGAACAAATTACCCAAAAGGTAAATCCATCTAAAATTGCTATAAGAGAAGCAGCTCTAAAAGTGATTGATGCCAATATGAAAGCTGACGATCAAATCCGTATTCAATATGCCTCCAAACAAGCAAGAATCGCCAATGCCTGGAAAAAATGGATTGGCGAAAACCAAGGTATTGAAAAAAGTGACGCAATCGCAATAAAGCGAGAGTTTGAAGCTGAATTTACCAAAGCTCTAAAAGCACAGGGCAAAGAAAATCAGTTTGGAAATATTTTACCAGAGTTTGAAAGACTGTATAAAGAATTTGAAACTGTAAATATAAAACGAAATAGTTTTTTGGAAGTTTTCTTTAGGACCAACGAATTAATGCAAATGACGTTTCGTGCTGCACAACTCGAAATGTCTGCGCAAAATGGTGAAGATGCTTTCAATAAAACTAGAGAAAGTACAATTAAAAGACTAAAAAGTATTCACAAAAATTATAATGTAAAAGTAGATAGAGGTGTTTTTAAGTCTGTAATGCCATTGTATGATTCAAATCCGGATTACAATATTTATGATAAAACGGCATTTACCAATTTAGATAATGCATTAAAATTATTGGATGGGGATCCTAAGACCGTTATCGAAAAGCTCAATGCGGATGCTGCTTATCGATATGCAAAACCTCTAATTTTAGAATTTTACACAAAACATGAACCAGAGTTCCAACGTCTAAATACTCAAATCAATGCACTGCAAACACAATACATGAAAGCGTTGATGGATGTATTGCCAGAAGAGCGTTATTTCCCAGATGCCAATAGTACACTTAGGGTTACCTACGGAAAAGTAAATGGTTATTCACCAAGAGATGCCATATATTATAGTCCAGTGACCTATTTAGAAGGTGTTATGGAAAAGTATGTGCCAGATGATTATGAGTTCGATGTACCTGAGAAGCTGAGAGATTTGTACGACGCTAAAGATTATGGTAAGTATGCTGATAAAAAAGGAAAATTGCCTGTTTGTTTTTTAGGGACCAACCATACCACAGGAGGAAATTCTGGAAGTCCTGCGATTGATGGTGAAGGTAACTTAATAGGTTTAAATTTTGATCGTGTCTGGGAAGGCACCATGAGCGATATTTACTATGATCCAGAAATTTGTCGAAATATAATGGTCGATCTGCGTTACGTACTCTTTATAATCGACAAGTACGCTGGTGCCAAGCATTTAATTGATGAGATGAAATTGGTGCATCCCAAGAAGTAGAGATGCAGTCCGTTTTATGTTTTGTTGTTTAATATCTGGCTGAGTCCAGCTGTATGTAAATACATCATTACATCATTTATACAAGTTTTGAGATTGTCTTTAATTTCGTGTGTCCAAAACCGAAATACGGTATAATCCATGTCTTTTAATTGTTGATTAACTTCTCTGTCGCGTTGCATATTACGTTCAATCTTTGGAATCCAAAACCTACGGTTAGTCTTAATTTTAGATCTCCGTTCGTCCCAATTATAGCCATGCCAAAATTCACCATCAATAAAAATAGCAAGTTTGTATTTCTTGATGCTAACGTCAGGTTTTCCTGGTAGTTGTTTGCTGTCTACACGATAACGAACACCTTTTCTCCATAGTGCTTTTCGAAACAGCAATTCAGGTTTTGTATTCTTACCACGGATTTTACTCATAATTTTAGAGCGTTGCTTGGTGGTGTAGAAACCAGATGCTTCGTTAAATCTTGGGACTTTTATTTTTTCTTCCTTGTATGTCATAGTATCAAAAGATAATAAGAAATATATTTTTTTAAGTTCTGACAGAATTTGTTGGAAACTAATTAATGTCTGTTTTTTCTCAAAATTACACTTAGTATATAAATAACAATCAAAAAATCCCAAGTATGCAGGCTTGGGATTTTTTTGATTGTTATTTTAAAATGGAGTTATCGTTAATATCGATAATGCTCGGGCTTATAAGGACCTTCAACTTTTACGCCAATATATTCTGCTTGATAATCTGCCAATTCAGTAAGCTCAACACCAATTTTTTCTAAGTGTAGTTTTGCAACTTTTTCATCTAAATGCTTAGGCAACATATAAACTTCGTTTTCGTAGTTCTCACTATTGTTCCATAGTTCTATTTGAGCCAAAGTTTGATTCGTAAATGAGTTGCTCATAACGAAACTTGGATGACCTGTTGCACAACCTAGGTTTACTAATCGACCTTCGGCTAAAATAATAATGTCTTTACCGTCAATGGTATATTTATCTACTTGTGGTTTAATGGTATCTTTGGTATCTCCATAATTCTCATTTAACCAAGCCATTTGTATTTCATTGTCAAAATGACCAATATTACAAACTATAGTTTTGTCTTTCATGGCTTTAAAATGCTCAGCTCTAACAATGTCTTTATTTCCTGTTGTAGTAATAACAATATCAGAATTGGCAACTACGGTTTCTAATCGCTTTACTTCAAAACCATCCATGGCAGCTTGTAATGCACATATAGGGTCAATTTCAGTAACGGTAACAATACTACCAGCACCTTTAAAAGATGCAGCAGTTCCTTTACCAACATCACCATAACCACAAACGGTTACACGCTTACCAGCTAACATAATATCTGTTGCTCTACGAATGGCATCAACCGCAGATTCTTTACAACCATACTTATTATCGAACTTAGATTTGGTTACAGAATCGTTTACATTAATCGCAGGCATTGGTAAAGTTCCATCCTTAACACGTTCGTATAATCTGTGCACTCCAGTTGTTGTTTCTTCAGATAGACCTTTTATTCCTGGTGCTAATTCTGGGTATTTGTCTAAAACCATATTTGTTAAATCTCCACCATCATCTAAAATCATGTTTAATGGTTTACGATCTTCACCAAAGAAAAGCGTTTGCTCTATACACCAATCAAACTCTTCTTCTGTCATGTCTTTCCATGCATATACGGCAGTTCCAGCAGCAGCAATAGCAGCAGCGGCCTGATCTTGAGTAGAGAAAATATTACATGAGCTCCAAGTTACCTCGGCACCCAAAGCTTGTAATGTTTCAATTAACACAGCAGTTTGTATGGTCATGTGCAAACATCCTGCAATACGTGCTCCTTTTAAAGGTTGTTCGTTTTTGTATTCTTCTCGCAGACTCATTAAGCCTGGCATTTCTGCTTCAGCTAATTCAATCTCTTTTCTTCCCCATACCGCAAGCGACATATCTTTTACCTTGTTTGGTACGTAAGCAATTGTTTTAGTACTCATATTCTTTTTTATCTTTTTTAAAATTGTTCTTGCCTTTGGGTTTATGGCTTAAATAACTAAATTCGCTACATCAAAAAAAGCCAACTTCGCCTTAGGCGATGCAAAGATAATCAATAGGATTCAGAATATTAAATGCCACTGTACAAATCCATTAGCGTAAACTCACAAACTACTGTTAAAATATGGAAGGTCGAAGAATCCTATAAGGATTTATTAGAACCTCTCGATTTAAAACCTCAGAGTTTAGAACGTGTTTTAGGAATGAAAAGTGAGATCCATCAGCGTGGCTTTTTAAGTGTTAGGCATTTACTCAGGGCATTTGGTTATACTGACCAAGATTTGTTTTATGATGCTAATGGTAAACCTCATCTCAAGGATGGAAAACACATTTCAATAACTCATTCCTTTACCTTTTCTGGTGTTATTGTTAGTGATAAGGAAGTAGGTATAGATATTGAAATGCAACGGGACAAAATAGGTGTTATAGCTGAAAAGTTTGTTGAGTACGAGTTTTACTATTTGGATAAAAATGCCGAAGATTACATAAGAAAGCTAATTGTCATCTGGGCTATTAAAGAATCTTTATATAAGTTGTTTACAACACCGGGAATGCTCTTCAAAGAACATTTTTTGGTGATTCCGTTTATGATAGGTGATGGTGAAACTGTAGCATGGATTGATTATAAAAACAAAAAATATAGATATAATACCGCCTTTTTAGAGTTTGAAGGGTTTACTTGCGCTTATGTAGTTCCTTAAAATGGAATGAAGACAAGACAACTAAGAAGTAGGAGCTAGTTCGAATTCGGATTTTTTATTCTGGAATTTAACTACTCTAGACGCTAATTAATACTATGAAATATTCGACTAATGAAATATTAGAATCAATCAAGGCTGACAGTAAAAGTCTAGCAGTTCTTATTGATCCTGATAAAATGGAGATTGAAAATATTTCAAGTTTCATGTTTAAAGTAAATTCATCCATTGCGACACATATTTTTGTTGGTGGTAGCGAAGTTGATGAGGGAGTTACGGAAACTTTCGTTGTTGAAATAAAGAAGCATACCAATTTACCAGTGGTGTTGTTTCCTGGCGATGTGATTCAGATAACCGATAAAGCTGATGGCATTTTGTTTTTATCTCTAATTTCTGGTAGAAACCCAGAATACTTAATAGGCAAACATGTAGAAGCTGTTTCTAAAATAAATGAAACAACTCTAGAAGTTTTGCCAACCGGTTATACACTTATCGAAAACGGAAAACAAACTTCAGTAGAGCGTATTAGCCAAACCCAACCGATTAAAAGAAACAAAGTTCAAACCATAATCGATACAGCCAAAGCAGGCGAGTTGTTAGGCATGCAGCTAATTTATCTTGAAGCAGGAAGTGGTGCCACGCACCCAATAGAGCCAGAAATAATTCACAAAGTGAAAAAAGAACTAAAAATTCCACTGATTGTAGGAGGAGGAATTAGATCAATTTTAGAACTAGAATCGGCATATAAAGCTGGAGCAGATTTAGTAGTTATAGGCACTGCTTTTGAAGAAGATGAAATGTTTTTTGACAAATTGCGAAAGCAATCTGCCAAAAAAACAGACGATTAAAAAATTTAAACAGATGAAAATATCAGTAGACTTAACATTATCACCATTACAAGATGATTACGAAACACATGTCATCAATTTTATTAAAAGATTAAGGGATTCAGAGTTTACAGTACTAGAAAACCCATTGAGTACCCAAATCTATGGAGATTTCGATATGCTAATGCCTTTTTTAGCCCAAGAAATTAAACGCTCTTTTGAAGCTGTCGATATCTCAGTGTTACAAATGAAAGTTGTAAAAACAGATAGAAGCGACTATGAACCTAACTTCTAATATCTTGCAAGATAGATAGGCTTCTGTAGGTGTAAATACTATGATTGAATGAACCAAATTTTTGATTTTCTTTTTGCGCAATACTCAGCATACCAAACATCAGACATTGTTTTAGAAATTACAGCTGTTATTTTTGGATTTCTATCAGTTTGGTTTTCTAAGCAAAATAAGATTTGGGTATTCCCAACAGGAATGATCAGTACAGTAATTTTTGTTTACTTGTTGTTTAAGTGGGAATTACTTGGCGATATGATGATTAATGGATATTATTTCATTATGAGTGTTTATGGATGGTATATCTGGACACGTAAGGTTGATGATACCCATGTAACACCAATTTCTAGAACAACATTAAAGGAAAAAAGAGCCAGTGTTCTAATTTTTATTGCCACGCTAATATTTGTTTACATAGTTTACAAGGCTTTTGGTAAATGGAATGGTTGGGTTGCCTATGCAGATACGCTAACAACTGCAATCTTTTTTGTGGGCATGTGGCTTATGGCGAGACGCAAGATTGAAAATTGGATTTTCTGGATTATTGGTGATATCATATCTGTACCTTTGTATATGTATAAAGGATTTACGTTTACAAGTTTCCAGTATTTAGGATTTGCAGTTATTGCCATATTTGGATATTTAGCATGGAAGAAGCACTTAGACAACAACATTCAAACTGCATAAAAGTCGTTTTGTTTGGTCCAGAATCTACTGGTAAAACAACATTGTCACGTCAGTTAGCAAGACATTATAATTCGGTTTGGGTACCAGAATATGCACGAGAGTATTTGCAGAATAAGTGGAACAATGAGCGCAAAACCTGCGAGCCAAAAGATTTGCTACCGATCGCTATTGGGCAAATGAAGCTTGAAAATGAGCTGGCTCAAAAAACAGATTCCGTTCTAATTTGTGATACAGATTTACTGGAAACCAAAGTTTATAGTGAAGCTTATTATTCAGGAACATGTGACCCGATTTTAGAAGCATATGCTCTAGAAAATTCTTATGACCTTTATTTTTTAACTTATATTGACACTCCTTGGGAAGCAGATGACCTAAGGGACAAACCCAATGAAAGAAAACGGATGTTCAAAGCTTTCGAAACTGCTCTAAAAACCTACAATAAACCTTACGTTTTATTAAAAGGCAATAAGCAAGAGCGACTTAAACTAGCTGTTGAACATATTGATAACTTACTACAAAAAAAGAAATGAGTTTTACGGAAAAAGATATCAAGCAGATTAAAGCTAAAGGCTTAGCCTTAGAAGAGGTTGAATCTCAAATAGAACTTTTTAAAACCGGAATACCCTTTACAAATATTGCTGAAGCAGCTACTGTTGGTAATGGTATTATAGGTCTGGATACTAAGCAAATAGATGAAGCCATTCTTCATTTTGAAACCAAGAAAAGCAAGGCATCACTTTTAAAGTTTGTACCAGCTTCTGGTGCAGCTACTAGAATGTTTAAGTTTTTATTTCGATTTTTAAAAGAGTATAACCCAAATAAAGAATCTTTAAATGCATATATAAATAAAAAGAACCTCAGAGAATTAGCACTTTTTTTGGTTGGTATAGAAAAGTTTCCTTTTTACGACCAGGTTATAGAACAGCTAAAAACAAAATCCATTGACTTTGACAGCTTGTCCATTAGTGACAAAGCACTTCATTTTGTGAATACCATGTTAGATGAAAATCAACTCAATTTTGGAAATTCACCAAAAGGACTTCTACCGTTCCATAAGTATAAGAGTAACCATATTTCTACGGCGTTTGAAGAACATTTGTACGAAGCTGCAATCTATGCTTCGGACGATAATAAGGCGAAGCTTCACTTTACGATATCCGAGCGTTATAAGGATAAATTTAGCCAAGAGTTTAAGCGTATTGAGGAATATGTTGAAGATAATACAGGCGTAAGCTTTGACATTTCATTTTCTTATCAGCATGAATCTACAGATACCATTGCCGTAACATTAAAAGACAAACCGTTTAGGGAAGATGATGGGAAGCTGGTGTTTAGACCCTCTGGTCATGGGGCTTTGTTGAAAAATTTAAATGCACTTGAAGCTGATGTCATCTTTGTAAAGAATATAGACAATGTTGTTGTAAAGCAATACAAAGAAGAAATGGCTAAATACAAAAAAGTATTAGCTGGTATATTGTTTAAACTTCAAAATAAGGCGTTTAAATACATGGGGGTTTTAGATAAAACCAATATATCTAAAGAAGACTTTAGCAAAATGGAAGCATTTCTAACAGATGAAATGTGTATCAAAATTTCTGGTGAATATCATAAATATTTAGATAAGTATAAGATCGAATACTTACGTGAAAAGTTAGATAGACCAATTCGTGTCTGTGGAATGGTGAAAAATGAAGGTGAGCCTGGAGGTGGCCCTTTTTGGGTAAGAGACCAGTTTGGTAATTTATCTCTGCAAATTGTAGAGTCGGCACAAATTAATCTTAAGAATAAGTGGCAAAAAGATATCTTAACTAATGCCACACATTTTAATCCTGTAGATTTGGTCTGCGGAGTTAAAAACTATAAAGGAGAAAAGTTTAATCTTGAGGATTTTGTAGATACCAATGCCGCTTTTATTACCAAGAAAACTAAAGCAGGTAAAGAACTTAAAGCTCTTGAATTACCTGGGCTTTGGAATGGTAGTATGGCACATTGGAACACCATTTTTGTTGAAGTGCCAATTATTACTTTTAATCCGGTTAAAACTGTAAATGACTTACTAAAAGCACCGCATCAAATTAATTAATTGTGGATGTCGACTTACTTAAATCTGAATTAACTTTCAAAGCTGTTAGAAGCTCAGGAAGTGGTGGGCAACACGTCAATAAAGTTGCATCTAAAGTTGTGTTGTACTTTAATATTGAGAAATCTAATGTCTTTAATGAAGAAGAAAAAGAACGTTTAAAAGCATTTTTCAAAAACAGAATAAATAAACAAGGGGTTTTAATACTGAATTCTGGAGAAAGTCGGAGCCAGTTTAGAAACAAAGCACTGGTGACACAACGTTGTTTAGAACTCATTGAAGAAGGTTTAAAGCCAGAAGAAGAAAGAAAAACAACTAAAGTACCAAAAGCTGTAAAGCGAAAGCGTTTAGAAAATAAACGTAAAAATTCTGAAAAAAAGACCAATAGGAAACCACCTAAGGTTGATTGATAATCTTTAAATCATTTGAGATTTGAGTTCGATTATTACTATACCCATAAGGTTTTTGAAACCTTGCAGGATATTCCTGTCTAACACTAGGCGTTGATAGTTAGTTGGTTGTAAAGTGAAGTTAATCGAAACTGAGCTTCTAAGTGACAATAGTACTTCACTTAAAAAATAATTCATCAGTATTCATTTGCCATTATTTATTTCTAGATTATATTTGCACTGTTCTCAAAAAAGGGGTGCTTTTTTAAGTATGCAGTCCCAAGTATACACAGTCTACAGTTTTACTGATGACTGTTTATTTGCTGTCAACTGCTCACTGATAAGGCTGAGATCATACCCATTGAACCTAGAACAGGTAATGCTGTTTAGGAAGCGAGCGTTAAGAAATGCCTAGTTGGCATTTCTAGCGAGTGCGATTAGGTCATCAATGTTGGTTTTTACTTCTGAATCTAAAATGACCTAATTTATTCACTTTTAGTATTCAAATAAAAATCAAGATTGACTTTATCTTATGCTTGCAATGCTCAATTAATCAATTATTAATAAAGAATAATGACCTCTTTTTATTCGATTATTTTATTTAATCGTAATGAAAAATGTATTCAATAATCTCTCAAAAAATAGTTGGCAGAGATTAACAACAGTTATCTTTTTACTATCCTTTTGTTCATCATTCGGACAAAAAAAAGAGCAAGATTCAACCAAGGTTGAAAAACTAGACGAAGTTTTAGTAAAGTCTGTTCGTGTAAAAGAAAAAGCACCAATCACGCATTCAAACGTAACAAAAAAAGAAATTGCAAAACGAAACTTAGGTCAAGACATACCTATTTTACTCAACTTTTTGCCTTCTGTAGTCACTACATCAGATGCTGGTGCGGGAGTAGGTTATACGGGCATTAGAGTGCGAGGTGTAAGCCCGCTTTCTACCAATATTACTATTAATGGAATTCCCTATAACGATGCGGAATCTTTAGGAACGTTTTGGGTCAATCTTGGCGATTTTGCATCTTCTGTAGAGAGTTTGCAATTGCAACGTGGTGTAGGTACATCTACCAATGGTTCTGGGGCGTTTGGTGCCAGTATTAATGTATTAACAGATGCCGTTTCAAAAGAAGCTTCAGGTGAAATTTCTAATTCTTTTGGGAGTTTCAATACCAGAAAGCATACAGTGAAATTTAGCACAGGTTTAATGAACGACCACTTTGAGATTGCTGGTCGCTTATCTAATATTGCATCAGACGGCTACATAGATAGAGCTTCAGCAGATCTCAAATCATATTTTCTTCAAGGTGCTTATGTAGACGGAAATACCTTGATTAAGGCTATCGTTTTTGGTGGTAATGAAGTGACGTATCAAGCGTGGAATGGTATCACTGCAGAGCAACTTAGAGAAGATCGTACGTTTAATCCGTCTGGTGAGTATACTGACGACGATGGAAACACTCAATTTTACGATAATGAAGTGGATAATTACAGCCAAGATCATTATCAGTTACACTGGAATCAGAAGTACAACAACAACTGGTCAACTACCCTAGGTCTTAACTACACTTATGGTCGCGGTTATTTTGAACAATTTAGAGAAGATGACGATTTTTCTACTTACGGTTTTGAAGAATTAACAGTAAACGGTGAAGTGGTGAATGAGACAGATTTGATTCGTCGTCGTTGGCTAGATAATGATTTTTATGTTATCAATGCTAGTGCCAATTATAGAAACGATGAGCTCGATATGATTTTTGGAGGTTCCTTTAGTCATTATGACGGTGATCATTTTGGTGAAGTCATTTGGGCAGAATTTGCCAGTCAAAGTGATATTAGAGATCGCTATTACGATGGTAATAGTTTAAAAAATGATTTATCAGTTTTTACAAAGGCTAACTATCAATTAAACGATAAGTTAAGTTTGTATGGTGATTTGCAAGTGCGTAATGTGACTTACAAAACTTATGGAAATACTTCAGATCTAGTAGATTTTGAAGTTGATAAAAAGTTTACATTTTTTAATCCAAAAGCTGGTGTTACTTACGAATTGAACAATTCTAACAGTTTTTACTTTTCTTATGCTAGAGCCAATAGAGAACCAAACAGAACTGATTTTGAAAGTGATAATGATATTAAACCAGAGCAATTGAATGATTTTGAATTAGGATGGAGGCATAAAAAAGGAAACTTTGTTTTTAATGCTAACGCCTATTATATGTTGTATAATCAACAATTGGTGCTTTCAGGTAGATTAGACGATGTAGGTAATCCTATAAGAACAAATAGTGGAGAAAGTTATCGATTAGGTTTGGAGTTAGAAGCAGTGATTCCTGTTACTTCTAAGTTTACCCTTCAACCTAATATGACACTGAGTTCTAATAAAAATACAGAGACAATTGTATCAATAGATGGAAGGTTTCAAAACTTAGGTAGTACAGATATTTCTTTCTCTCCGGAGATAGTTGCTGCCAATGCTATTGTGTTTCGACCTATCAAAGATCTTCAAATGTCTTTATTAAGTAAATATGTAGGTGAGCAATTTATGGGTAATACTGAGAATCCTGAGTCTAAGTTAGACAGCTTTTTTGTTAATGATTTTAATGTTACATACACGATGTCATTCGAAGGAAATGAAGCAAATGAAGAATCCAAACCGTTCTTTAAATCTATTGTTTTTACCGGTCTAGTCAACAATATTTTTAACGAAAAGTATGTGTCCAATGGGTATTTTGGATCTTTCGATTTTGAAGATTCTGATAGTCCCACAGGAATTTCAACAGGTTTTTTCTCAGGATTTTACCCACAAGCAACGACAAATTTCTTAGCCGGAGTGACTTTAAATTTTTAATTAGTAACCAAAAAGGTATTGTTTCCTAAATTATCAACTCGGTAAGGTTGTAAGGTGCAAGGTTCTGTATTGCCATCAAGACCAACACCAGTAGATAGGCTATACCTGTTTTCATCATCGCAACCACAAACTACAATATCAAATTCACCAGTATCGGTTAATGTTGAGCACGCTCCAGGGGCATGACTTGGGTCTGCTGCATCCCATGCGAGAAGTGTAGATGAGTTAAGTCTCCATAGCCAAATACCATTGTTTCCTTGGTTAGGTACATATACACCATTGCTGGTAGACTGTAGCTGGTTAAATTGAGGTAAATTAGTATTTACTGTTAGATTTACACCAGCATCAAATAAGAAGTTACATCGGTTTCTATTATCATCGTCTCCACTACACGTAAATAAAAGAACAGATAGAATTATAAATAGCTTTTTATTGCAAAATTTCATGGCTCAATTTACGATTATTTATACTATAACGTAAATATTTTATATATTTGCATAGTAATCTCGTTGGCGCGAGATTTTTTGTTTACGCTGAACTCGTTTCAGCGTCTTTTGTATATACAAAAACGAACGAATTATGAGTAAAGTATCTTACTACACCGCAGAAGGGTTAAAAAAATTAAGGGAGGAATTAAACCAGTTAAAGGATGTTGAACGTCCAAAAGCATCGCAGGCTATAGCCGAAGCTAGAGATAAAGGGGATTTGAGTGAAAATGCAGAATACGATGCAGCAAAAGAAGCCCAAGGTATGTTAGAAATGCGGATTTCTAAAATGGAAGAAACTTTAGCTAATGCTAGAGTTATTGATGAATCTCAATTAGACACTTCAAAAGTATTGGCATTATCTATTGTTAAGATTAAGAATCAGAATAATGGTATGGAAATGACCTACACTTTAGTGGCAGAAAGTGAAGCTGATTTGGCTGCAGGTAAAATTTCAGTGAATTCTCCAATAGGCAAAGGCTTATTAGGAAAATCTGTTGGAGATACTGCCGAAATACAAGTGCCCAATGGTATTATGAAGTTTGATATATTGGAGATTTCTAGATAAAGTTAACAAATGGATCACACTGAACTCAGTTGTAGTTCTTTTAAAAATGATTACATGAAAAAAGATTCCTTTCTCAAGGAATCTTTTTATCTTTATAGGATAATCTTCAATTTATGGCCACACTTTTTACCAAAATAATTAATGGTGAAATCCCATCATACAAAGTAGCTGAATCGGAAGATTTTTACGCATTTTTAGACATCAACCCAAATTCCAAAGGTCATACACTTTGCATACCAAAAAAGGAGGTTGATAAAATTTTCGATTTAGATGAAGCTACCTATACGGGCTTAATGCAATTTTCAAGACGTGTTGCCGTTGCTATCGAAAACGCTGTGCCTTGCGAACGGGTTGGTATGTCAGTTATTGGCTTAGAAGTGCCTCATGTACATGTACATTTAATTCCGTTGCACACCATGGAAAATGCACGTTTTACACACAAAGAAAAATTAAGTCCTTCTGAGTTTGAAACTATAGCCAAAAAAATAGCTTCATATTTGTAGTTAAAGGGATATAATACCCATTGCAACCAGTACAATAAACACTGCAATAATTATATCTAAAAGAATAATTATCCAAGCCAAAGGTTTCAATTTTATGGATTTAGACTTTGGTTGTATGGCACGTTTTTGATAATCAACAACGCGGTCAATATCTTCAGTCCACTGTATTGGATAAATAGGCGTATCGCAATTGTAGCAATGGATATCGTAAAGCGTGTCGTTAGTTATGGCCTTGTAAAAAGTGTTTTCAGTAAATTTTTGTTTAAACGTAATTTGTAACCCATCTGTAGAATAACATTCTGGGCAATTATTGTTAAGTTTGGCTTCTTTGAGTGTAAAGTATTTTGATGAACCCATATTCAAATTTAAAATAAATTTTTCACACTTCTAAATCCCATCAAAGGGACAATATTTTCAGTAAGTTTTGTAGATGAACGCTTCAGGACATTTAAGGGTTTTTGTAGTTTGTTAAAAAACGCTACTTTAATGCCTATTGAGTTTTTAAACTTATTTGAATAGTTGTGCCTTTGCCAATCTCAGAACTAAGTACCTTTATTTTCCCGTTGTGGTAATCTTCAATAATACGCTTAGCTAACGAAAGTCCAAGTCCCCAACCACGTTTTTTTGTGGTATAACCCGGTTCGAAAATTTTGTTGAATTGATTCTTGGGAATCCCTTTACCTGTATCGGAAATATTAATATATACCTGTTTTTCATCAGAATAAATATTAAGCTTTAAATTTCCCTTTCCTTTCATGGCATCAATGGCATTTTTAACCAAATTCTCAATGGTCCAACTAAAAAGTTGAGAGTTGAGGTCAACCATAATGGCTTTTTTAGGACTTATGAGTTCAAAATGGATAAGTTTAGACGAACGCGATTTTAGATAATCAAAAGAAGATTGTGTTGCCTCAACAATATCTAATTGCTTCAAGGTTGGTGCAGAACCAATTTTGCTGAATCGTTCGGTTATGGTTTGCAATCGGTCTATGTCTTTTTCAATTTCTACAATGTAATCTGGGTTAATGTTTTCGGATTTTAAAATCTCGGTCCAACCTACTAATGATGATAACGGAGTACCAATTTGGTGAGCGGTCTCTTTTGCCATACCTGTCCAGAGCTTATTCTGCTCTGCATTTTTAGAACTTCTATAAAAGAAATATACCACAGCGGCAAAGAGAATTATTATCAATAATAAAGCTAGAGGATAATATTTTAACTTGTTAAGCAATGGAGAGTTACCATAATACAACTTCCCTTTTTCGTTATTAGGTAAATCGACTTCAATAGGTTCATTTTGAGAAATGAGTCTATTAATAAAACGAATTAACTCTTTCGGGTTTTTAAGTATTACAGAATCTATATTTCTTTCATTTCGAATTTTGTTATCCTTATCTAACAAAACCATCGGAATAGTAACTGTGGTATCTATTACTATTCGTTCTGCAATTGAGTTTAATTCTACGTTATCTTGATAAAAATATTTATTGTATTCTGGGTAAGCTAATGTCCATGTTTCCATTTTCTTTCGCTCTTCAGCCTTAAATTTTTGAAAAAAGGAATATGTATTCCAAAGTATGGAGGAGACAATGATAAATGAGGATAATATAATAATCCAACGGATTACATTTCTGTTTGTGCTAAATGTCATTGGCTAATGTAATTTTTTAAATATAATGTAAAACTGTTGATAATATTGTGCTTATATCAACAAAACACTTTCAATAGAATACCAATATAATTATATTTGTTAAAAATCAGTTGATTAGATGATTTCCTTCGACCCAAAAGAACTTTCCACAGGCAGATTGCACGGTTATTTATTAAGTGCCGTGGCACCTAGACCAATTGCGTTTGCAAGCACTATGGATGCTAATGGCAATCCTAATTTGTCGCCTTTTAGCTTCTTTAATGTATTTAGTGCCAACCCACCTATTATGATATTTTCTCCAGCCAGACGTGTTAGGGACAATACAATAAAACATACTTTAGAGAATGTAGAAGCTGTAAAGGAAGTGGTCATTAATGTGGTTAACTATGATATTGTTCATCAAATGTCCTTGAGCAGTACGGAATATCCTGAGGATGTCAATGAATTTGAAAAAACGGGATTAACAATGTTGCCATCAGATATGGTAAAACCGTTTAGAGTGGCAGAATCTCCAGTACAGTTTGAATGTAAAGTTAACGATATTATACACTTAGGAACTGAAGGTGGTGCAGGGAACTTGGTAATATGTGAGGTGGTTAAACTCCACATTGCAGACGAAGTAATGAATGCAGATAACACCATAAATCAAGAAGCATTGGATTTAGTGGCAAGAGCAGGAGGTAGTTATTATAGTAGAGCAAAAAAAGGATTTTTTGAAATACCAAAACCATTACGAACCTTGGGAATTGGTGTTGATAGCTTACCAGAGCATGTAAGAAATAGTATGATTTTAACAGGGAATAATCTCGGAATGCTAGCTAATGTTGAAGCCTTGCCTAGTGAGGAAGAAGTCAATCAATTTATAAAAGATATCAGTAAACGCTATCCCGAAATAGAAACGGCATCGCATAGAGAAAAACATAAAATAGCACGAAATTATTTAAGCTACGGAGACGTGGAAAGTGCATGGAAGTTATTACTTTCGTAGCTCAAAAAAGAACATAAATTTAAATTATATAGATTAAGACAAAATGGAAGTACAAGGACGAATTAAGCTGATTGGTGAGACGCAAACCTTTGGGAATAATGGATTTAGAAAAAGAGAAATCGTGGTGACTACAGAAGAGCAATATCCACAACATATTATGGTAGAGTTTGTTCAGGATAAAACAGATTTGTTGAATAATTACCAAGTAGGTCAACAGGTTAAAATTAGCATTAACCTTAGGGGACGTGAGTGGGTTAATCCACAAGGGGAAACCAAATATTTTAACTCTATACAAGGTTGGAGAATAGAAGCCTTGCAATCTGAAGCACCAAGTGGAGACATGCCACCAGTACCACCTACTGAGGCATTTGAGCCAGTAAATGATTTAAACGAAGACGAACACGACGATTTACCGTTTTAACGTTTAAAATAGGAAGAAGAAACTTAAAGACTTGTTTTTATGAAAGGCAAGTCTTTTTTAATGAAAAAGTCCCAATGGTTAGTTGGGACTTAGTATTTTGGTTTTAGGTTTTGATCTTTATAAACAAATTAAAAAAAAGCAATGATGAACAAAATTTATCATATAAAGATCAAAACAAATATTAAAAAAAAACTTAGGCTATCAAAGCACAGCACTATATTTAACAGTAAAAATCGCTTAAATAGTTAATTAATGCACTTTTTAACTCAAAAAATAGAGTTTCCTGACCTGTCTGAAGCCACAAGTGAAGGTTTATTGGCTGTTGGAGGAGATTTATCTTCAGAACGCCTTCTTCATGCGTATAAGAATGGAATTTTCCCCTGGTTTGATACAGACGAACCTATACTTTGGTGGTCGCCAGATCCTCGTTTTGTAATATTTCCTGAAGCGTTAAAGGTCTCAAAAAGTATGAAACAGATATTAAGAGGAAATAAATTTAAAGTTACGGTAAATAAAAGTTTTGATGCCGTAATAGAAAATTGTGCCAAAGCCAAGCGAGAAGGTCAAATGGGTACTTGGCTTACTGACGATATGATTAATGCCTACATTTCACTTCATAAGCTGGGTTATGCAAAATCTGTTGAAGTATGGGAAAATGATGAGTTGGTTGGTGGTCTATACGGAGTGGATTTAGGAAATAGAGTATTTTGTGGAGAAAGTATGTTTGCTAAGGTAAGTAATGCCAGTAAAGTCGGTTTTATAACTTTTGTACAAAACTCAGATTATAAGCTTATTGATTGCCAATTACATACAAAACATTTGGAGAGCCTTGGAGGCAAGCATATTTCTCGGCAAGAGTTTGTAAAGTTTCTCTAAACCTCATTATATCTAAAACAAGAGACTTCATGGTCATTGACCATACCTGTGGCTTGCATGTGTGCGTACATCACTGTTGTGCCAACAAATTTAAAACCTCGCTTTTTTAAATCTTTGCTAATCGCATCGCTAAGTGGAGTATTTGCAGGTGCTTTTTTGTAATCTTTAAAATTATTTTTAATGGGCTTGCCATCTACAAAAGCCCATATATATTTAGAAAACGACCCAAATTCATCTTGAATTTTCATAAAAGCCTGAGCATTGGTAATCGTCGCATTTACTTTTAATTTGTTTCTAATAATACCTTTATCTTGAAGTAATTTGTCAACTTTATTTTGCTTATAGTTTGCGATTTTTTTATAGTCAAAATTATCAAACGCCTTTCTAAAGTTTTCACGTTTTCTCAATACAGTAATCCAGCTTAAGCCAGCCTGAAAGGTTTCGAGGATTAAAAACTCAAACAAGGTGTCATCATCATATATAGGTACTCCCCATTCTTCGTCATGGTATGTTTCGTAAAGAGGATCACCAACACACCAACCACATCTTTGTTTTTCCATCTTGTAAGTTTTTAAATTTTGTACTACTAATAAGTTTTTAAATTTTGTACTACTAAGGTAACAAATGTCACATAATTTGTAGTTGTTCAACACTAATTTTGTATTATGGAAACAGTAAAGCAACCTATGGTAAATAAAATAATTTCAGAGAGTATAGAAAAATCTATTAATTATCAAGATTATCGCAATTTGGTTACAAGGCTAGTTGAAGAAAATTCAACAACGGGAAATGAAAAAACCGAAGCTTTGGTCAATTATACAAGGCTTAATGATAAGCGTATGAAGCGTTGGGATAAAACGATAAAACTTTCTGAAGAAGCTAAAGTTAAGATTCAGGGTTTTGATAAAAACGTAACCTGGTTGGTCATTACCGAAAGTTGGTGTGGTGATGCGGCACATGTAATGCCTGTGATTAATAAAGTTGCAGCGCTTAACGCTACTATTGATTACAGAATTGTACTTAGAGATGAAAATGATGAACTGATGAACCAGTTTTTAACCAATGGTGGGAGAGCGATTCCGAAGTTAATTATGATAGACAATACTACTGATGAAGTTATAAATACCTTTGGCCCAAGACCATCAGTTGCTACGAATATGGTCAATGTATACAAAGCAAAGCATGGACAATTGTCTCAAGAATTTAAAGAAGATTTACAACGTTGGTATAATAAAGATAAAGGACAATCTATTATAGAAGATTTGTTGAATTTATTGGTTTAAGTGGTCAATACGTTGCGCAGAGCTTTTCACTTTAGGAACAAACTTAGCGCTTACCTTTAAACAAAAAAGTAATAGTGCCTATCTGTTCTTGTCTATCAGAACGATTAAACTGAACATCTTTAGCGTATTCCATAGCCCGATCAATTAAACACTGGTCGCTAGAATTAGACGAACCATTAACCGAAGCATCAGTTACTTTTCCTATACTATTGACCCAAATGTTAACTACAATTTTACCGCCATTTTCGCAAAGATATCTTGGAATATCATAATCTTCCATAATTCTACCTTTAAGAGAATACGTAAGTGTACTTTTAGTTTTGGCATGTTCATCTGCAATTTTTTGGTTGTCCTTTCGCTTTTTTAGTTTTTCCTGTAGGCTTTTGTAGGATAGCGTTTCGTCAGAATTTAATGCATACGCATTACCATTAGCATAAGATTTATTCAAGCTTGTTTCTTCTTGTATTTCATTGGTTTTAGCTTCTTCCAAGGCTTTTGTGGTACGTTCAAAATCATTGGCGCTAACGGTCTTAAAGTTGCGCATCATCTCTTTGTATTCTTGGTCTTCGTTAAATGCTTTATTGGTCGAGGTAGCAGTTGGGTCTTCGATTTTTTCAAGTTCTTCTTCAGATACTTCAGGTTCTGGTTCAATCTCATAATAGCTTTCAGTGATGAGATCTCCTTGTTGCTTTAGTTGGATACTGAACAAGGCAAGAACCACAGTTCCTGTAAGAAGAAATGTGACGATAGCTGCTTTGTATTTTTCAATTATATTCAAGTTAAGATATATTTTACAACACTAAAGATATACGAATATAACAATGAAAAAGATTAAATCGTACTCTTGAACCCGTGTTGAATCATTGTTTAAGAGGAAGAGCTGTAATAAAATCATCAGGGGTCATAGCATCTTCAACCCTAAAATCACCAATGCGTGTACGGCGTAATTCCGATAAATGCGCACCAGAGTTTAGGGCTTTTCCAAAGTTGTGTGCTAAAGATCGAATATAGGTGCCTTTACTGCAAACTACTCTAAATTTTAATTCCACACCGTTTGTGCTAGGCAAAGCTGAGGTATTGATTTCGGTGATTTCAAATAATTTGATTTCTACTGGACGTGACTTTATCTCTACGTTTTCGCCAGCACGGGCAAATTCATACAAACGCTTTCCATCCTTTTTAATGGCTGAAAAAACTGGAGGAAATTGCTCAATCTTGCCAATGAATTGTTTTGTGGTTTTATGAATGAAGTCTTCTGTAATGTGCTCAGTAGGAAATGTAGCATCAATTTCAGTTTCTAAATCATAGGATGGTGTTGTGCTTCCCAATACAAAAGTACCTGTATATTCTTTTTCCTGACCTTGAAAAGTGTTAATCTGTTTGGTCATTTTGCCTGTGCAAATCACTAATAATCCTGTGGCCAAAGGATCTAATGTACCAGCATGTCCGACTTTTATTTTTTTAATTGAAAAGGCTTGCCTAATGGCCCAACGTAATTTGTTTACTGCCTGAAAGGATGTCCAAGTTAAGGGTTTGTCAATGAGCAGGACTTGCCCATTTTTAAAATCGTCTCCAGTTTTCATTTATAAAAAAGTGACCAGATTATAGCAATGACACCCACAATAATGCAATAGATCGCAAAGTAGGTGAGTTTACTTTGCTTAACGAGTTTAATCATCCAAGTGCAAGCAAACAAACCTGAAATAAAAGCTGCAATAAAACCAACGCTTAGATAGGTGAAGTTAGTACTCGTGTAATCTATTTCACCAGCTAAAATATCTTTGGCAATTTTACCAAAAATAAGTGGTATCACCATTAAAAACGAAAACCGAGCAGCTTTGATCTTATCGATTCCTAAAAGTACTGAAGTTGATATCGTGGCACCTGACCGTGATATACCAGGTAGCATCGCAACACCTTGTGCAACACCTATGATTAAAGCATCTTTTAAGCCTACTTTTTTATGTGTGCGTTTGGCTCTGTCTGCTAAGAATAATAAAATTGCTGTAACAATGAGCATACTACCTACCAATAAAATATTATTCCCAAAAAGTTCTTCAAAAACACGTTCGTATTTATAACCTATAATTACCGCCGGAATCATGGAAACAATAATTTTTACAGAAAACTTAGCTTCTTCGGTCCACATTCTTGTAGAAATAGCTTTAAACAATCCGCTAAAAATCTCTACGATGTCCTTTCTAAAGATAACTATAGTGCTCAGCGCAGTTGCAAAGTGTAGAATCACAGTGAATAGTAAGCTTTCTTTAGGCATGGCATTACTGCCTAAAATAGCTTTGCCAAGTTCTAAATGACCGCTAGATGAAACAGGTAAAAACTCTGTAAGTCCTTGGACAATTCCTAAAATAACCGCGTCTAAAATTTCCATGAGGCAAAAATATCACTTAGTATAGTGATCTGCGGCAAATGTAAGTAAAAAGAATGTTATTTTTTTGAGCCTTTATCTGGATTTAAAAGAATGGCATAAACCTGAATCCCAAAGCCTATCAATACAAGTGTTGGTGCTAGCCTAATACGCCTCTTACTAAATATTGAAGGGTCAAATACATTAGGGTCCTCACTGCCTCCTCCTGCCATTAGTATAAAACCAATAACAATAAAAGCTAAACCAATAAACAACCATTTATAGTTTTTCTTTCCGAAGATAAATTCGGCCTTAGATGCTGCTTTACGTTTTTGTTCTCCCATAATATTTCCTGTATAGGCAGGAATCTTTTAGTTAGTACTAAATTCAGTATAAAGAATTTGGTCTTCAAGAGCCAATTGTGCAATGTGCTTTGAAGTTCCAAAAAGCAATTTTGGTAAATGCAAAGTAACAGTTTTATTTAAAACTTTTGCGTTAAGAGAATCTAAATTTAAGCCCGACTCAATTCCTCTATTGATATAATAGGTATTTCCCATACCAGTTTTAAATTGAATATCAAATGTTGGGCCTGCAATAAGCGTGTCAATTTTTGCAGTTACAATTTCACATTCATGGGGCTCTGGTTTATAAATTACACATGACTTAAAAAAGAAGAATGGTACTAAAATCAAAACCAAAATAATAAGAATAGCATTTTTAACAGGTTTTTGCATGCTTGGCGGTTTTGAATACTAACGAAATTTATAAGAATATATTTTTAACCCAAGACCCTAATAGTACAACTGATCTGTTTTCAAATTCAAGAAACGTTGCGTCGCAATAAAGGTACTGATCCAAGTAATCACAATGCCCAAGAAAAAGATGCCAACAAACAGTACAATAATCATTACCGTGTTTCTAAGTAATTCTAACTCTGGGAAGGTAAGATCTAAATAATAGAGTACAATTGACATACCTATTAAGGCTACAATTGCACCAATGATACCAAGTTGAACACTTTTCCAAACAAATGGCTTTCGAATAAAACTTTTGGTAGCACCAACCATTTGCATGGTTTTTATGATAAATCGTTTGGAATATACAGCTAATCTAATTGAGCTATTGATTAAGAGTACAGCAATCAAAGTAAACAATCCACTAATAATCAACACCCAAAGTGTAATTTTTTTTACGTTGTCATTCATTAATTCAACCAAGTCATTATCATAACGTATTTCTTCAATAAATGCCTTATTAGAGAGATTATCTGTAATTTCGGTAAGCTGTTCTGTAGTGACGTAATCGGCTTTTAAGTAAACATCAATAGAGTTTTTTAATGGATTGTAACCCACAAAATCCATAAAG
The DNA here is from genome assembly GCF_019203985.1 of Winogradskyella luteola. Taxonomy (GTDB): domain Bacteria; phylum Bacteroidota; class Bacteroidia; order Flavobacteriales; family Flavobacteriaceae; genus Winogradskyella; species Winogradskyella luteola. The sequence goes on from NZ_JAGSPD010000004.1 coordinate 244,341, forward strand.
TCCTCACCGGTTTCTGCTTTCATAAATTCAGCCGCTTCCTCTTTAGAGACATATTTCGCTTCCTTAGTGTAATCTGCCATCGCCAAACTCTTTTTAAGCTGATTGACCTCAACCTCTTTAGCCGTATCGTTTAAGTAAATGGTCATTACCACTTGTTCTTTAAAGTGATCGGCTACTTTTTTAGAGTTAATGACCAATAAACCTAAGCAACCCAAAAGGAACAGGACCAAAGCGATACTAATTACAACTGAAATGTAAGAAGATATCAACTTACGCTTTTGGTATTTGTCAAACGATGATGCCATATATAACAGATTAATGCTGTAAAAATAAAAAAGAAATTGCTTAACTAGAACAATACAACGTTTAGTTTTTTATTGTGTTGTAATACTACTAAATTTGCAGCTTATTTCAAGGTAAATTCGAAGATGAGATACAACTTTAACGACATAGAAAAAAAGTGGCAAGACAAATGGGCACAAAATGAAACTTTTAAGGCTTCTAATAAAAGTGATAAACCAAAATATTATGTTTTGGATATGTTTCCTTACCCAAGTGGTGCTGGTCTTCATGTTGGACATCCGTTGGGTTACATTGCGAGTGATATCTATGCGCGTTACAAACGCCACAAAGGTTTTAATGTGTTGCATCCTCAAGGCTATGATAGTTTTGGATTGCCAGCAGAGCAATATGCCATACAGACAGGTCAACATCCTGCGGTAACGACAGAAGCAAATATAAAAACCTATCGCCGTCAGTTAGATCAAATCGGGTTTTCGTTCGATTGGAGTAGAGAAGTACGTACCTCAAATCCTGAATATTATAAATGGACACAATGGATTTTTATTCAATTGTTTGAATCGTATTACTGCAAGGATTCTGATATGGCAAGACCTGTTTCAGAGTTGGTTGAAGTGTTTAAGACTGAAGGAAATACAAGAATTAATGCCGCTTGTGATGATGATGTTGAATTATTTACTGCTGAAGATTGGAATGCGTACACATCAGAACAACAACAGGAAATTCTTTTAAAATATAGATTAACCTATTTAGCTGAAACTGAAGTGAACTGGTGTCCTGCATTAGGAACCGTTTTAGCCAATGACGAAATTGTAAATGGTGTGTCTGAACGTGGTGGCCATCCAGTAATTCGTAAAAAAATGACCCAATGGAGTATGCGAATTTCTGCCTATGCAGAACGTTTGCTTCAAGGTTTAGATACTATTGATTGGACTGATGCTCTTAAGGATATTCAAAAGAACTGGATAGGGAAGTCCGTTGGTGCTTCGGTGACCTTTAATGTCATTCCGACAGAGCAAAGCGATGAGGAATCTCATACTATTTCCGTTTTCACAACACGCCCTGATACGATATTCGGTGTGTCATTCATGACCCTTGCACCAGAACACGAGCTCGTAGCTAAAATCACAACACCAGAACAAAAAGCTGAGGTTGATGCTTATACCGAAGCTACAGCAAAACGTAGTGAACGCGATCGTATGGCAGATGTTAAAACCATTTCTGGAGTATTTACAGGAGCCTATGCCGAACATCCGTTTACAAAAGAACCCATTCCCATTTGGATTGGTGATTATGTATTGGCAAGCTACGGGACAGGTGCGGTAATGGCTGTACCATGTGGTGATCAGCGCGATTATGGTTTTGCAAAGCATTTTAATATTCCGATTCCAAATATATTTGATGGCGTAGATATTTCTGAAGAAGCTTTCGACTCTAAAGACAATGTAAAGATTGCCAACAGTGATTTCCTCAACGGATTTAATTATAAAAAAGCCACGAAACGTGCCATTTACGAGTTAGAGCAAATCGGACAAGGTGAAGGGAAAACCAATTACCGTTTACGTGATGCTGTGTTTTCAAGGCAACGGTATTGGGGTGAACCATTTCCAGTATATTATGTCAATGGTATGCCACAAATGATAGATGCAGAACATTTGCCGTTAACACTACCTGAAGTAGAAAAGTATTTACCAACAGAAGAAGGTGAGCCGCCTCTAGGTAGAGCGGATGTTTGGGCTTGGGATACAAAGAATAATAAAGTAGTTTCTAATGAGGTGCTTCGACAAGCTCAGCATGATCAAACGAATGATAATGTCATTCCGACAGAGCGCAGCGACGAGGAATCTCATAACGGAGTCTACCCTTTAGAACTCAACACCATGCCAGGTTGGGCAGGCAGTTCTTGGTATTTCTTCCGTTATATGGAAGAACAAGCTAAACGAGATGAAGCTTTTGCTACTGAAGACGCACTTAAGTATTGGGAAAATGTAGATTTATATATTGGAGGTAGCGAGCATGCGACAGGGCATTTGTTATATTCACGCTTCTGGGTAAAGTTTTTATATGATCGCGGCTTTGTTGGTATAGATGAACCTTTTAAAAAGCTGATTAACCAAGGGATGATTTTGGGGACGAGTGCTTTCATTTATAAAATAGAACCAATCATTACCTATTACGGGGAAAATGTTAATAGAGGAAAACCACTTGAGGAAATCTCTGATGAGTTATGTGTTGGGGATTATTTTATCTCAAAATCTTTTATTGATAAGGAAGAGACATACCCTTTATATGGTGAAGTGCAATTTCATAATGAAGAACTACAATTAAGATTTAAAGAAATTTTCTTACAAAGGTTTAAAGGATTCACCTTTTCAGATGGAAATGATTATGCACAGAGATTTATAGATAATATTGAAAAATTTGAAGTTGATGGAATTTTTGCTTGTAAAAGACAGGTTGATATTTCACTGCTTGAAGGCTCATCTGACTATCTAGATATTGATGCAATTAAACAAGACACAAGATATTCTGATTGGAAAGATGCTGAATTTATAAAGGAAGATGACAAGTTTTTGACATTGAGAGAGCCAGAAAAAATGTCCAAATCCAAATACAATGTCGTCAATCCAGATGATATTGTAGAACAATACGGTGCAGACAGCCTAAGGCTCTACGAAATGTTTTTAGGGCCATTAGAGCAATACAAGCCTTGGAATACCGCTGGTATTACCGGTGTACATGGCTTCCTAAAAAAATTATGGAAGTTATTCCACCAAGGAGAAAATGGTGAGTTCTACGTAAACCCTTCCCCTCTGGGGAAGTCGGAAGGGGCTGAGAGTTTAAAAACACTTCATAAAACCATTAAGAAAGTAGAAGAAGATATTGAGAATTTCTCGTTCAATACATCGGTGTCTACGTTTATGATTGCCGTAAACGAGTTAACAGCACAGAAGTGTACGAGCAAAGACATCTTACAACCATTATTGGTTTTAATTTCACCTTATGCACCGCATATTGCAGAGGAGTTATGGGAAAAGCTTGGGCACTCAGAATCTATTTCTACAGCACCGTTTCCAAAATTTGAAGCAAGTCATTTGGTGGAGAGTTCTAAGAACTATCCAATTTCATTTAATGGTAAAATGCGCTTTACTATGGAATTACCGTTAGATATGGACAAAGATGAAATAGAAAAAACAGTTTTAGCAAACGAAAAAACTCAAGAACAATTACAAGGACGTACACCTAAAAAGGTTATTGTGGTGCCGGGTAAAATTGTAAATATTGTTGGATAACACTTATAACAAGTCAAATTATGAAGAAATTAGTTCTGATTATCACTTTTATGGCATTAATGCTTTCCTGTTCGAGTGATGATGATAGTAATACAGATAACATTGTTGGGCAATGGCAAATGATAGAACGTTACGAATCTGATGTTGAAGTCGAAGTAGGATGTTCTCAATATTATTATTCAGAATTTAAAAGTAATAATCAACTTTCAGCAGACTATATTGATTTTGATAATACACCTGCAGAATGTACAACAGTTACATTTGAAATATTGCTTTGGAGAAAATCTGGTAATGACTATGAAATATACGTTAATCCAGATGAAATTATATCGGTAGCTTATTTTGATGGAGATAACTTGGTGATTGAATCAAATATGCTAAATAGGAGAAGCGTGTATCAAAAACTACAATAACTGATATGATAAAGCTAAAAAGAAATGATAAAATAGGATTGTTTTTCTTTGTAGCTTTTGTTATTAGTTCATCTTTAATTTGGTTATTTGAAGAACGTTTTACCAAGGAGCAATGGAGAACTAATCCATCTCAACGTTATCAAATGGTAGACGACCTTATTGAGTCTCAAATCCTCATTGGCAAAACTAAAGGTAAAGTTATTTTATTATTGGGAGAACCGTATTCAAGCTCAACAATCGAAAAGGATATCTTTATATATAGACTTGGAGATCAACCAAGTTTTTTTAAATCGAGGAGAGAACATTTACTTATAATTTTTGTCAATCAAAAGGTAGATAAAGTGACTTTGGCTTTAGAGTGACTTAACATTAAATTCAATACTTCTGAAATCTCATTTTCACTTCATCGAAAGTTTGCTTCATTCATCTATTGTCGTATTTATTTGAAAATGAGGTGTATATTATAAATTCTTCAAAATGAAGCCTTCAAAATAATAATTCCGTAAAAATACCTTCAAATGACACTTCAAATTTGGATAGATGGATATTTTAATGGTATTTCATACTGCTATTAATCACAAAAACTATCAAATGAAAATTGGAGTCCCAAAAGAAATCAAGAACAATGAAAACCGAGTTGGTATGACACCAGCGGGAGTTTACGAACTCGTTAAAAACAATCATACAGTATTTGTTCAAAAAGACGCAGGTTTTGGAAGCGGTTTTTTTGACCAAGATTATAAGGATGTTGGCGCAATTGTTTTAGATACTATTGAAGAAGTGTATGCATCAGCTAGTATGATTGTAAAGGTAAAAGAACCCATTACTGAAGAGTATCCGCTTATAAAATCGCATCATGTGGTTTTTACATATTTCCATTTTGCGTCGAGTGAACCTTTAACAAGAGCTATGCTAAATAGTGAATCCGTATGTATCGCATACGAGACCGTGGAGGATGAAGATGGCTCATTGCCCTTATTAACACCTATGTCTGAAGTGGCCGGTAGAATGGCAATTCAGCAAGGTGCAAAGTATTTAGAAAAACCGATCAAAGGGAGAGGTGTCTTGTTGGGAGGTGTTCCTGGGGTGCCACCAGGAAAAGTATTAGTGCTTGGCGCAGGAACAGTAGGTATACAAGCGGCAAAAATGGCAGCAGGTTTGGGTGCGCATGTCACTATTATGGATATAAATATGAAACAATTACGTTATGTCAATGACGTAATGCCAAACCATGTTGTTACCGAATTTTCTAGTGAATTCAATATTAGAAAACGCATCCAAGATCACGATTTAATTATTGGGGGTGTTTTAATTAAAGGGGCAAAGGCCCCAAAATTAATCACTCGAGATATGTTGAAAGCGATGCGACCAGGAACTGTTGTAGTTGATGTTGCTGTGGATCAAGGAGGTTGTATTGAAACAACAAAAGCTACTACGCACGAAAATCCGACATATATTATAGATGATGTGGTACACTATTGTGTAGCAAATATGCCAGGTGCTGTGCCATATACATCGACTTTAGCGTTAACCAATGTTACTTTGCCTTATGTATTGCGATTAGCTAATCAAGGTTGGGAATTGGCATGTGCTAAAGACAAATCCCTTAGAAAAGGGCTTAATATTGTCAAAGGTAAGATTGTCTATGAAGAAATCGCCGAAGCTTTTAATTGGTCCGTAGATGCTATGTAAATTATGATACTGACAAAATTTCTTAACTTTAATTTGGCGTACTATTTGCTATATGTTTAGTAGATTTACACTATTAAAATTTAAAAAATTATGTTAGGATATTATATATTAATCGGTGCGATTGCACTGGTAAGTTGGTTGGTAAGCAGTACGCTTAAGCGAAAGTTTGCTAAATACTCTAAAATACAATTGCGTAATGGCTTAAGCGGTCGCGAGATTGCAGAAAAAATGTTATCAGATAATGGCATTTATGATGTTGAAGTGATTTCTACTCCGGGTCAGTTAACAGATCATTATAATCCAAAAAACAAAACAGTTAACCTTAGTGAAGCGGTTTACAACCAACGTAATGCTGCGGCTGCTGCTGTTGCTGCTCACGAAGTCGGTCATGCGGTACAACATGCACAAGCTTACAGTTATTTACAAATGCGTTCTCAATTAGTGCCAATTGTTAGTGTGACTTCTGGTATGTCGCAATGGGTTGTTATTGGTGGATTAGTATTAGGTGCTGCTGCAGGTGTAGGAATCGGCTATTGGGTTGCCGTTGCTGGATTGGCCATGATGGGTTTTGCCACATTATTCAGTTTTATTACTTTACCCGTAGAATACGATGCAAGTCATAGAGCGTTAGCTTGGTTAAAAGCTAAGAACATGGTAACACCAGACGAATATAAAGGTTCTGAAGATGCTTTAAAATGGGCTGCTAGGACCTATTTGGTAGCTGCTATTGGTGCTTTGGCATCATTATTATACTGGGCATTACAAGTATTTGGAGGCAGAGATTAGGCATATTGAACTAAAAAATTAAAAAAAGCTCTGAGAATTCAGAGCTTTTTTATGTCTTATATATAGAAAATACTTACATTTATAAATCTAAACTAAATTAAAATTATGGAAAACCAGCTACCAAATCAATTACCTGAACAAGAACACAACAAAGTATTAGTGGCTAGCCTATCTAATATTGAGCGTGTTGCATTTTACAAAAAAACTTACAGTCATGTCGCTGGTGGTGTATTAGTGTTTATTCTTTTTGAATATCTATTACTGCAAAGTGATACTGTGGTGGAGTTTATGTTATCGATGACCGAAGGCTATAAGTGGCTATTAATGTTAGGCGGATTTATGTTAGCTACAAATTATGCTGAAAGTATGGCTTTACGGACTACTGATAAAAGCAAGCAATACCTTGCCTATGGCATATACATATTTTTTGAAGCCTTAATTTTTGTACCGCTTATTTACATAGCAGCTTATTACATGGAGTCAGGTCCAGAAATCCTTAATCAAGCTGCGATTGTAACATTAACATTGTTTACTGGATTGTCAGCTGCAGTTTTAGTAACCAAAAAGGATTTTTCGTTTTTAAAAACAGGATTAACCATTGGGTTTTTTATTGCCATTGGACTAATTGTTGCAGGAACTTTATTTGGCTTTAATTTGGGGCTATGGTTTTCAGTTGGTATGTGTTTACTCGCTGGTGGTTCAATTTTATATCAAACCTCTAATATGGTCAGCAAATATGGGGTAGAAGACTATATCCCAGCTGCTTTAGGATTATTTGCCTCATTAATGTTATTGTTTTGGTATGTTTTGAGAATATTTATGTCCAGAGATTAGTTTGTGTAAACTAAATAAGAAAATAAAAGCTCTGAGAATTCAGAGCTTTTTCGTTTACCTATATTTTAATCTGTCGATTAATCTGTTCTTGCAATGAAATAAAAGTCTCTGTGCGCGAAACGCCTTTTATGGTTTGTATTTCAGAATTGAGAACATGCATTAAGTGTTCATTATCCTTGGATAAAATCTTAATAAAGATACTCCAATGGCCTGTAGTGTAATGACATTCTATGACTTCTGGAATTTTTTTCAATTGTTTTACAGCTTCAGGATTACTAACAGCTTTATCTAAATAAACTCCCACAAAAGCCATAGTGGTATAACCCAATACCTTTGGATTTATGATGAATTTTGAACCTGCCAAAAGCCCAGACTTTTCAAGTTTTTTGAGACGTTGATGAATCGCGGCACCAGATATACCAACATTACGAGCAATTTCGAGAATGGGAGTTCTGGCATCCTCCATTAAAGCCCTAAGTATCTTTTTATCAATACCATCAATATAAATGCCTTTATCGCTAATTTTCATTAAAATTATTTTTTCATTTTATCCTAAACTTATTTCAGGATCTCTCAAAATGGAAATCGTATGGTTGTAATTTATAAGTTAAAAATAATAAATAGATTTCAAATTGAAATTTTTAGTTCATGCATTTAGAGGATTATAACCTAAATAAGGAACTTCTTTTTCATTGAAAACTACACCGTAAGTTTCTAACTCATCTAAAATTGGTGTGTACACTTCTTTTGTAATAGGAATTTGTACTCCCGGCGTTTTTATTTTACCATTTAAAATAGCCAATGTAGCCATAGCAACTGGTAATCCCACGGTTTTTGCCATAGCTGTATATGTTTGGTCTTCACCAACTACAACCATGGTGGCATCGATCTGGTGCTTTTCACCATTGAGTTCATAACCAAATTTATGATACATTACAATCATATCTTTGTCGTCTTCGCTAAGTGTCCAGCTATCCATCAAAATTTTCTGGAGAATTTGAGCTGGAGTCGCCTTATCGAGTTCTACCATTTTTTCAGCATTAAAGATGTCGAGTTCTAAAAATTTATCCCAAACCATATCATCCTGATCAATTTTAAGAGCGTGTCTAAACTTCAGTTCTACAGAATCCGTTGGGCTATAAGGCAAAAATGCATTAACAAAATCACGATAGCTCATGTTGGCACTATCTTCAATAGTATAGCTATCGTCTGTCATACCTAACTGAACAAAAACATGCCATGCTCTACTAAAACCAACGCGCCTCATAGTACCTCTATAAAGGGTTCGTGCATGGTCTAAGCCATACACATGTTGGTATTTAAGTGAGTCTCGGTTGGCATAAGCTTCAAAACGCCCATAACCATCAATATCTAAAAATTCTGTACGCCTAAATAAACGATCATAAGGAATATACTTAAACTGATTTTCCTGTAAAAACTTGGCAGCACCTCCTTGTCCAGCAACCACAACATTTCTAGGGTTCCAGGTAAATTTATAGTTCCAGAGGTTGTTGTCACTTTCAGGTGCGACCAAACCACCGGTAAACGATTCAAACAAAATCATTTTTCCGCCTTTATCCCTAATTTGGTCAATCACTTGCATAGCACTCATATGATCTATACCGGGATCTACACCAATTTCATTCATAAAAATAAGACCATTAGCTTTAGCATCATCGTCTAAGTTTTGCATTTCTTCGCTAATATAAGATGCTGTAACCATATGCTTTTTGTATGTGATACAATCTTTAGCAACTTCAATATGAAAACGTGCAGGTAACATAGATATAACAATGTCAGCGCTTTTTATGGCTGTACTTCGAGAATCTGCATCAAAAACATCTAAGTGTATGATGTTAATTTTTGAAGAATTGCCAACTAATTTTTTAGCATTGTCAACATTGAGATCTCCAATGGTAATTTCTAAGTTTTCAGATGGGGATTTATCTATTAAATACTTTATGAGGTATGATGACGATTTTCCGGCACCAATGATTAAAATCTTTCGCATTATAACTAATTTTGTAAAGCACGAATGTAATAAATACAACAACCATTAAAAACCTAAACTTAACTTTAATATGAACAAAAAACTTATAATTACAGGCGCAATTTTAGGAATATTAGGTATTGTTTTAGGGGCTTTTGCAGCACACGGTTTAGAGACATTGGTAAATGCAGATGCCATTAAATCTTTTGAAACGGGAGTGCGCTATCAAATGTATCATGCTTTTTTGTTTTTAATTCTGGGAGGAACTTCCTTTGTGAGTTTAAAACATAAGAAAGTAATTTTTTATTTGGTATTAATTGGACTGATTTTCTTTTCGGGTTCAATATATGGGTTGGCAACCAACGAACTTTCGGGTTTTGATTTTAAATCTATTGCACTCATAACACCTATTGGCGGATTATCGTTAATTATGGCATGGGTCGTCCTATTAATCGATATATTGAAGACAAAGGTCGATTAATGGTAATCTTCAATGCTTTTTTAAAATAAAGTTATAATTTTGCGTCCTAAACAACTCGAAAAAATTATGGTAAACCATACACAATCAACGAAAACGATTTCGTTAGATGATTACGGTATTAAAAATGCTAAGGTTCATTATCAGCTAGAACCTAAAAAACTTCAGGCCATTACCTTAGAAAAAGGAATGGGTAAAGAAACGTCTAACGGAACTTTGGCAATCAATACAGGTAAATTTACAGGTCGCTCACCAGAAGATCGATTCTTGGTAAAGGATGATTATACCAAAGATCGTATTTGGTGGGGAAAATCTAACAAGCCAATTTCATCAGAGAATTTTGATTTTTTACAAAGCGAAATAAAAAACTACCTAAGTGGTAAAGAAGTATTTGTAAGAGATGGCTATGTATGTGCAGACCCTAATTATAAAATGAATGTTAGAACCGTGACGGAATATCCATGGTCTAATATGTTTATATATAATATGTTTTTAAGGCCTTCTGAAGATGAGCTAAAGAATTTTGAAGAAGAATGGTTGGTGCTTTGTGCGCCTGGGTATGAATGCCCAAATCCAGAAGAACATGGTTTAAGACAGGGCAATTTTTCAATACTTAATTTCACTAAAAAAGTGGCTTTAGTAGGAGGCTCTGCCTATACTGGAGAAATGAAGAAAGGTATTTTTACAGCATTGAATTTTATTTTGCCTGTAGAACGGAGTGTACTTCCTATGCATTGTTCTGCAAATGTTGGTGAAAATGGCGAGACGGCTATTTTCTTCGGTTTATCGGGCACGGGAAAAACAACCTTGTCAACAGATCAAAGCCGTAAATTAATAGGAGATGATGAACATGGTTGGACGGCAGAAAATACAGTGTTTAATTTTGAAGGAGGTTGCTATGCTAAAGCGATCAACTTATCCCAAGACCAAGAACCCGAAATTTATGGAGCAATTAAGCCAGGTGCCATACTCGAAAATATAATTATGGACGACAATGGCAACGTTGATTTTGCAGATACTTCCATAACACAAAATACAAGAGTAAGTTACCCTATTTACCACATAGAAAATATTAAAATACCGTCTATTGGTAAAAATCCTAAGAATATTTTTTTCCTTACGGCTGATGCTTTTGGTGTATTGCCTCCGATCTCAAAATTAACACCAGCTCAGGCAGCATACCACTTTATATCAGGATATACCGCAAAGGTTGCAGGAACGGAAGCTGGTGTAGTTGAACCACAACCATCCTTCTCAGCATGTTTTGGTGCGCCTTTTATGCCATTGCATCCAACAGAATACGCAGATATGTTGAGCAAAAAGATGAAAGAAGCCGGAGTCAATGTTTGGTTAGTGAACACGGGTTGGACAGGCGGTCCTTACGGGGTAGGAACACGTATGAAGTTAAAATACACACGTGCAATGATTAATGCAGCATTGAATGGTGACTTAAAAGATTATACTTATGAAGATTATCATATTCATTCTGTATTTGGTGTAGCGCAGCCAAGATCATGTCCTGGTGTACCAACAGAAGTATTGAGTCCAAGAACAACATGGAACAATGACCAAGGTTATTATGAAATGGCGTTTAAATTGGCAAATTCGTTTAGGGAAAACTTTAAGAAGTTTGAGTCTTATGCTTCCGAAGAAATTAGACGTGGTGGTCCACAACGTTATGGGTTTTAAATTTTAAAAACTTAGAGAAACAAAAAAGCGATTCTAAATTTAGAATCGCTTTTTTTATGAGTCATTTTCAGAATTATTTCCCTTTATTCACTGCGTCAATATACTTCTGCAATGCCATAGTCATGGATGGAGTTTCTGGTGTTGGTGCAGCAATATCTACACGTAGCCCCTTTTCCTTAACGGCTTTAACCGTTGTGTTTCCAAACACAGCAATGCGTGTGTCTTTTTGTTCAAAATCTGGAAAATTATGGAAAAGTGATTCTATACCAGAAGGGCTAAAGAATACTAAAATATCGTAATACACATTTGCCAAATCCGATAAATCACTGATTACCGTTTTGTAAAATGTAGCTTGCGTCCAGTTAACGTTTAGGTTGTCTAAAGTTTCTGGTATTATAGGTTTTACTTTATCTGTAGTAGGTAATAAAAATGTTTCGTCCTTATACTTTTTAATCAAAGGAGTTAAGTCCGCAAAAGTACGCTTACCAACATAGATTTTACGCTTTCTGTAAACTACATATTTCTGCAAGTAGTAAGCTACGGCTTCAGATTGGCAGAAGTATTTCATTGAGTCTGGCACTTTAAAGCGCATTTCATCAGCTACTCTAAAGAAGTGGTCCACAGAGTTTCTACTCGTTAATATAATAGCTGTAAACTTACTAAGATCTATCTTTTGTTGTCTGATATCCTTAGCTGAGACACCTTCTACATGAATAAAAGGTCTAAAGTCAACTTTAACTTTTTGTTTTTCTTGCAAGTCAAAGTACGGAGAGTTCTCTATTTTAGGCTCTGGTTGCGATACTAAAATCGTTTTCACTTTCATATGTAAACCCCTTTGTTTTAAGCGTTATACTCACTAATGACCTTATATAAAAGCACATAAGGTGCAATTTCGAGAGCGCAAAGATACAATAAAAAATAAAAAAAATTGGGATTTAGTGTTTTTTGATAGTTTTTAAATGAAGTTATAAAGCCAATACCATTGATTAAACAAACCACTGAGAATACTATAATTATAATAATCTTGGTAAAATTTTCGGTATATAATAAAAACAGATTGGCCACCAAAAAAACCAAACCAGAATAATTTTTAAAAGTAGTTTTTTGAAACAGATAATTATCAACTACAGAGTCTATTTCAAAAAGGCTACCAATGAGACGCTCCAATAGGATTTTAATTATGATAATAGTAGAAACTGCAAGAAGTAATTTTAAGAACGTTATTAACTCAAAATCTAGAGGTGAAATAAAAGTAGAGTAGCTAAAAAATAAAAATATACTTCCTGAAATCACCAAATTAATAAAAAGAAAACCATCGAATATGTCAACAAATTTTTGATCTTTTGTGTAGATTTTAAGATACTTAGAGTTCCCTATAACCGATAAAAAATCATTAAAACGCAATGTGTTTACATATTTAGCAATCACAACAGCTACTAATCCTAATAGGGTGAAAATGGTAAACCATTCGTGGGTAATGAAATTTCGCATACTACTAAATTATAAAGAAATGTAAGGTTAACATAAAAATCTTAAGAAACAAATAACAGTTTATAATCCGTTAAAAACTTTACTTTTGTTGAAATTTCTAAAAGTATCGCAAAAGCGTGTCTTAAAAGTATATAAATGACCGACGCACTTGTCATAATCCCTACATATAATGAGATAGAAAATGTTGAACTCATCATAAGAGCTGTATTTTCTCAGCAGAAAACGTTTCATGTTTTAGTGGTCGATGACAATTCACCAGACCAAACTGCAGAGAAAGTTAAGGGATTACAGCACGAATTTTCTGAGCAACTTTTTTTGTTAGAGCGTGATAAAAAAAATGGTTTGGGAATGGCATATATCGCAGGTTTTAAATGGGCTTTAGAAAAAACCTATGATTATATTTTTGAGATGGATGCCGATTTTTCGCACAACCCAAATGACCTTATAAAGCTCTATAATGCCTGTGCTAATGATGGAGCAGACGTTTCAGTAGGTTCAAGATACGTAAAAGGTATAACGGTTGTTAACTGGCCAATAGCCCGCATTATTTTATCTTATGGGGCTTCACGCTATGTAAGGTTAATAACACGTATGAAAGTGAAAGATTCTACAGCCGGATTTGTCTGTTATAAAAGAATAGTTTTAGAAACTATAAATTTGTCGAAGATAGAATTTGTGGGTTATGCATTTCAAATTGAAATGAAGTTTAAAGCCTATAAAAAAGGCTTTAAAATCGTAGAAATTCCTGTTATTTTTAAGGACAGAATAAGAGGGAAATCAAAAATGAGCGGAAGTATTATATCTGAAGCTATTTTTGGAGTTATCAGTTTAAAATTTAAAAGTTTATTTGCTAAACAGTGAAAATGAAAGGACAGACTATAATTAAAAATGCCAAGATTGTCAACGAGGGCAAAATTGTTGAAGGTGATATTCTTATTGAGAATGCTATAATTAAAGAGATTAACACTTCTATTAGTGTAAAATCTGCGGACATGACCGTTATTGATGCAGAAGGTAATTATGTATTACCGGGCATGATTGACGATCAGGTCCATTTTAGAGAACCAGGTTTAACACATAAGGCGAATATTGAAACCGAATCTAAAGCGGCACTGGCAGGCGGTATTACATCGTTTATTGAGATGCCCAACACCAATCCGCAAACAACTACAGTTGAAAAATTAGAAGATAAGTTTAGTATTGCAGCAAAGTCATCTCATGCCAATTATTCTTTTATGTTTGGTGGTACCAATGATAATTTGGATGAAATATTAAAAGTAAATCCAAAAACTGTAGCAGGCTTAAAATTATTCTTGGGGTCATCCACGGGAGATATGTTAGTTGATGACCCAGCAGTATTAGAAAGAATATTCTCGAGTACAGATATGGTCATTTCTGTGCATTGTGAAGATGAAGCCACTATAAGAACCAATTTAGCAAAATATAAGGCAGAATATGGTGATGATATCCCTATGGAAAAACACCCCATTATAAGAAGTGAGGAAGCATGTTATCTATCATCATCAAAAGCCATTGAACTTGCTAAAAAAACAGGAGCAAGATTGCATGTATTTCATTTATCTACAGGTAAGGAGACAAATTTATTTTCAAACAAAATACCATTAAAGGATAAAAAGATTACAGCGGAGGTTTGTATTCACCATTTATGGTTTTCGGACGAAGACTATGCTCAAAAAGGCAGCCATATCAAATGGAATCCTGCAGTAAAAACTTCAAAAGATAGAGATCAACTATGGGAGGCGTTATTAGATGATAGAATAGATGTCATTGCTACAGACCATGCACCACATACGCTCGAAGAAAAAAACAATCCTTACACCAGTGCACCGTCGGGTGGGCCATTAGTACAACATGCTCTAGTAGCATTGTTAGAAAAGCATCACCAAGGAAAAATTACAATTGAAAAAATTGTTGAAAAAGCGTGTCATAATCCCGCAATACTATTTGATGTTGAAAAGCGAGGCTATATTAAAGAAGGCTATTATGCAGATTTGGTTATTGCAGATTTAAATAGCCCCTGGACGGTGAATAAAGAAAACATTCTTTATAAATGTGGTTGGTCGCCTTTTGAGGGCAATACCTTTAAGAGTAGAATAACGCATACTTTTGTTAATGGACAATTGGCGTATAACAATTTTAAGGTCTTGGACGTTAAAGCAGGACAACGATTAACTTTTAATAGATGAGACATCTAGGTATTATATTTTTGCTAGCACTTTTGGTAACTGCTTGTAGTACAACTGAAAAGCCAAAAAAGCCAGACAATCTTATTCCTAAAGATAAAATGGAAAAGATTTTATACGACTTATATGTTATCACCGCTGCAAAAGGAGTTAATAAAAGATTGTTAGAAACTAATGGCTTTGAACCCGAAACTTATATACTAAATAAGTACGAAATTGACAGTACACAATTTGCAAATAGTAATGCTTTTTATGCTCATGATACTGAATCCTATAGACGTATTGTTGAAAATGTAAAGGCTAGATTGGAAAAAGAAAAAGAAGCACTTGAGGAATTGGAAAAAGTAGAAGGTGTAGCAGCTAAACGAAAAAGAGATTCTATAAGTAAGATTAAGCAAAAAACAAGGGATTCCATTAAAAATAAGTTAAAGAAAGTTGACACTACCAATATGGAATTACTGAAAAAACCTATATTCGATAAGACTTCTGTCTAAGATCTTTTAAGTATAGTTCACTAACATCTTTTATAGACTCATCAATAGATTTAAACTCAAAATTGAGCGTTTCCTTAAGTTTAGAGTTATCATATTTGCTAATGCTGACAGCTGACTTTGCCGTTTGTTTAGAAAGACTTCGTCTCGTGTTAAAAAGTTTGTGTTTAAGCCAATCCATTCGCCAAGCCAATCCCAATAACCAAGGTTTTGCCTCTCTTTTTGGAGGTTCTACACCCAAAGCTTTAGCGACTTTATATTGAAAGGTCTTGAAACTCAAATTCTCTGATACAAGAATAAACTTTTCATTTCTTATATCGCTATTTGTTAATTGAATCATGGCGTTAACGACATCAAAAACATCAACATAACCAAAAACACCATTAACGTAATAGCGCATGCCATTTTGTATTTGCCGAAAGAGATTGCCACTACTGCCGCCTTTCCAATAACCAGCACCTAAGATAATACCTGGGTTTATAATTACCGCATCCATACCTTCTTGTGTGCCTCTCCATACTTCGAGCTCTGCACCATATTTTGTTATAGCATAAACACTATTATCTGTTTCAGGGTTCCACTCAGTACTTTCCGTAATTAGTTTTTCAGGATTTTCGTGATGGCCAATAGCAGCTATAGAACTTACATAACACAACTTTTTAATTGAGTTGCTAATACAAAGGTTAACAATGTTTGCAGTCCCCTCAATATTTATTTTTCTTAATTGATGGTATTTGTCAGGTTCAAAAGAAACGAAAGCAGCACAATGGTAAACATGAGAGATACCTTTAAATGCTTTTTCGAGCTTTGGAATATTGTTAATATCGGCTTCAACCCATTCAATACGTTTGAATAAATCTTCAGCATCATCAGAAAAATAGGAAAATACGTGTACAACACGTTTTAAGGTTTTTTCCCTTCTGTAAATAGCACGGACTGTTTCGCCACTGCTCACTAACTTATAAAGTAAATGAGCACCCACTAATCCTGTTCCGCCTGTGACTAATATCATAGGTCAAATTTACGCTTTTTTAAAATTGTCTTTTGTCTTTTAAAGTGGAAACATATCTTTGCTGAAATCTAATCTGAAGATAACTATAATGGGAAAGAATTTTGTCGAAGAATTAAAATGGCGAGGTATGCTGCACGATAGCATGCCGGGAGTAGAAGAGCACTTAGCTGAAGCCATGCGAAGTGCGTATGTTGGCTTTGATCCAACTGCAGATTCTTTGCACATTGGTAACTTGGTGCCTATTATGTTATTGGCGCATTATCAACGCTGTGGGCACAAACCAGTGGCTTTGGTCGGCGGTGCCACAGGCATGATTGGTGATCCGTCAGGAAAATCTAGTGAGCGTAATCTTTTGGATGAAAACACATTGCGCCATAATCAGGAAGCTATTAAAAAACAATTGTCACATTTTTTAGATTTTGAAAGTAATGAAGCCAATGCTGCAGTTCTAGTGAACAATTACGATTGGATGAAAGAATTCTCCTTTTTAGAATTTATTAGAGATGTGGGTAAACATATCACGGTAAATTATATGATGGCTAAAGATTCAGTTAAAAATAGAATTTCTGGGGAATCTTCTAGCGACGGTATGAGCTTTACGGAGTTTACCTATCAGTTGGTACAAGGTTATGACTTTTTACATCTGTACAAAGCAAATGGTTGTACTATACAAATGGGAGGAAGCGACCAATGGGGAAATATCACTACAGGAACTGAACTTATTAGACGAATAGGTAACGGTAAAGGATTTGCTATTACATGCCCTTTAATTACGAAAAGTGATGGCTCTAAATTTGGAAAGTCCGAAGGCGGCAACGTATGGCTCGATGCCAATAGAACATCACCTTACAAATTTTATCAGTACTGGTTAAACTCAAGTGATGAAGATGCTGAGAAGTACATTAAAATTTTTACGTTTTTATCGCAAGACATAATAGAGAAATTGGTTGCTGAACATAAAGAAGCTCCACATTTAAGAGTACTTCAAAAACGATTGGCAGAAGAATTAGTTATTCTTGTGCATTCATATGATGATGTTAACAATGCTATCAAAGCTTCAAATATATTATTTAGTAAGTCATTTAAGGAAGATATTAAGATCTTGGACGAAAACACATTTTTAGATGTATTTGAAGGTGTGCCACAAGCCCAGATTACAAAAGCAGAATTTGATGAAGGTATGGATATGATTGGCGCATTGGCAGCTAAAACCAATTTTTTAAATTCTAACGGTGAGGCACGTAGAGCATTAAAGGAAAATTCGGTTTCTGTAAATAAAGAAAAAGTAAAGGAGGATTATAAGTTGTCTTCGGATGATTTAATAAATGATAAGTACATTATCTTAAATAAAGGAAAACGAAATACTTACATTATTAAGGTCATTTAAAATATAAAAAGACTTAGCAGGTCCAATAAACATATCTAAAAAAAGTGCCCAAAATTTCTTTTGGGCACATCTAACCAATCAATCATGAGGCCAAAATTAATTCTTCTTTCTCATAGAATTAACCAAACTTTATAGCCTCTATATTTAAGTCGGCTTTTTTCTGTAAACCTTTCACATCTTTTCCTAGCCCTTTTTTAATGTGTCATTCCCCCAAGCGTTATATAATAAATAGAGCTTTTCATCTCTAACCTCAAAAGTTTCGAGTCAATATCTACTTTTTTAGAACTTGTTGCAATAGTATGCACAATAGCCTCCATGTTACGGAATGAAGGCTTTTATATCAAAAAATTATACTTGATTTATAAAGTCATTAAATTACAGCCTCTAATATCAGAACTATCGAATCTTCCAATAATTTCAAATTGTCCATTGTCGTAAACCTTTCCTAAATCTTGTGTGGCAATAAAAGAACACGAATTAAGATTGGCTAGATCAATAACATTAACACCTCCGGTTTTGTTGGTCTGTTGAATTGTGAGTGCATCTTCAGTATCGCGCGTTAAAATTTTCATCCAAGGCGGGCACTCAAAAATACCGTTACCTTTGGAGTAGGCTTGACTTAAAAGCTCTGTCATACCATATTCGCTATGAATTTGGTCGACCCCAAAGCCAGATTTAAGAATGTTGTGCAGTTCTTGACGTATAATTTCTTTTCTTCTCCCTTTCATACCTCCAGTTTCCATAATAATGGTATGATTGAGATTAAATTGAAATTGCTCAACTAAGTCCAATAAAGCGAAAGATACACCAATGAGCAAGGTTTTTTGACCTTTAGCTTCAAGTTCATTCATAGTTTTTGCTAAATCTTCAAGATTATTTAAATAAAATCCACTTTCTGGATACTTAGATTTGCCAATTAAATCATTAACCATATAAATTAAGGAAGAACCATCCCGCTCTAGGTAAGAAGGCAATAAGGCTAGGATTACATAATTTTCAATGTTTCCATAAAAAAAATCGAAACCTTGTAAATAGCTACTTTCATAAAGTCCTAGGTCAGTTACCAAATGTTTGCTGGTTACACTTCCTGTTGTGCCAGAACTTGTAAAGGTCTTTTCTATGCGTTCTTCGGTACTTAATACTCGATGTGTTTTAAAAAACTGAATGGGTAAAAAAGGAATATCGCTAATCTGTTTTACTTCGGAGGGATGTTTGTAAAGCAAATCACAGAATGAGCGGTATACGCTATTGTTTTTAAACTGAAATCTAAAAATATCTAATGCCATAGCATCGAACTCTGACTCAGATTTTATATTAAAAATTGCAGCTTTAGAAATCATACCGTAAAAGTATGGAAAATAAAAAAGCGTAGCTTATTAGGCTACGCTTTCGTTATGTAAAAACAATTATTACTTAATCACTAATTTCTTAGTTGCAGAAGCATTGTTTTGTGTAATTTTTAAGATGTAAATACCAGTATTTAAATTAGATACATCTAAAGTGTTATTTGTAATCGTTGTGCTAAGCACTTGTTTTCCTAAGATATCATACCCTATAACAGAAATAGCTTCACTTTTAGATGAAGAAATAGTAATTTCTCCACCGTTTGTAGGATTTGGATAGATGGAAAAAGCAGTTGCTGTAAAATCACCATTAGAAAGTGTAGCATCATCATTCTCCAAACCAGGAGAAAATAAAGCTCCTCCGTTTCCTGTTATTGAAGAATGGTCAACAAAAGATCCTGTAAAGTCTGGAGCTCTACCAATAGATTGATTGTTGCCAGCATTACTATAGGTTAAAGATAAAACTTCAGTACCACCCCCATCTCTAATAGTAATTGTATCACCGCCGTTATTTAAACTTAACGGACCAGAGCTTACCAATACAGTTCCTGATATTCCTGTTGGTGTACCACCTCCAAAAACAGTTAAAAAGCTATTAGGTTGTAATATAGTACCTAAAGGGAATGTGTATCTTACTGATACAGCATCTTCAATAGTATAGTCAGATAGGTCAATTGCACTAGAGCTGTTATTATAAAACTCTATAAATTCGTCATCATTTGCATCTGCAGTGCCATCACCATTAGCGTCACCAACATTTCCTGCAGCATTACTTGGGTCTGCATTGACTTCGTTAATTAACAATGTTTCAGGATCACATTCTGCTGCTGGTACAGTGCCAGATATAGTTGTACCATCACAATCACCACCATTTATTGTTAAATCCCAAGCATCTCCCTCGGATAAACCAGTTATAGTAATTGTTCCATCGGCAAAGGCTGCAGGATCATCTCCAGAAATCGCTCCACTAGTGGTTGTTGTAACAGATGTAATCGTAGCTTCAGAACCTGTATAAGGAATATTTATTGTTACACCATCGTTATTGTCGCCATCTGTATTAGTAGCACAAGTATAAGATTCTGTTTGTAAAACTACATCACAAACTGCGCATGCAGATGTAGGTCTTACGCCTAAAGTTGGGCAAGTACCAAAAGCGGCTAATTCTACATTAGACACATCCCATGAAGAAAAACTACCATCTGAATCTAAATACTGTATTCCAATAAACACATCAGTTCCTGTTGCTGCAGATAAATCAATGTTATAAGATCCAGGATCTGAAATAACTTGAGCAGAAGTCCACGTAGCACCGTCTGGGCATAAACTACTGTAATCACTTGTATATTGTATATCTAAATCACTTCCATCAAAACCTTCAGCAGCATCAAAAATTAATGATAAATCACTTACGCCAGTCATATCTAATGGGCCGAATATTAGCCATGTATTAGATTCTTCCATACATCCGCCACCGCAGAAACCGTTCATGGAGTATGTACCAGAACTTTCAGACCATTCATCCATATCAGAGTTGCTAACAACAGTTACTAATTCAAACAATTCAGAGCCACCGCTTAAATCGAAACAAGTGTTAGGTATAGGGTCACATTCAGCAGAAGGTACAGTACCAGAGACTGAGATCATATCGCAATCGCCACCATTTAAAATAACATCCCAAGTATCACCTTCACTTAAACCAGTAATAACTATTGTTCCATCTACAAATGAAGCTGGGTTGTCACCGCCAACAGTACCACCACTTGTAGTAGTTACAGATGTAATACCAATATTACTGCCAGTATAAGGAACGTTTACATTAACACTATCATTATCGTCTCCAATAGTATTAGAATTACATGTGTAGGTTGCCGTTTGTAGAACAACACCACAAGCAGCGTTCTCTACTTTAAACGAAGTTGTAGTATAACCATCGCCAGAACCATTTTCATCGAACTCAAAACCTACAACTAAACTGGTAGCACCAGATACATCTAAGCTAGATACCGAATAAATAAGATCAGAGGAGAAGTCAGACATAACGGTTTCAACTCTAGATCCACCATCTAATATGTAGAAATAACTAAAAATATCACCATTAGCTCCTGTTACCTGAGTTATTGCAGAAATGTTGACGTTAGAAAATAATGAAACATCTATTGAGGCACTTTCAAAAATTCCTACACCTCCCCAATCATCTGAAACCAATGCGCCACCAGAAACACTAAATGAATTAGCTGTGCCATCAGTTGCAGGTTCAGTATCGTATCTTAATACCCAGTCATTTGGTGCAGCACCACCAGTTACAGAAGCTGGACCAGCAGCTGGGGGAGAAGCAGTAGTATGATCTGCAAAACCATCACCATCAGTTGAAAAATCTGCATCATATAATGTTTGTCCAAAAGACATAGCAGATATTAAAGTTGCAAATAATAAAAAGTAAAGTTTTTTCATAATTGATTTTTAAAAAATTAGACTGTAAATATAGTAACTATTAGTGAGTTTAAGCTGAGGTTTTTATCAACAATTGGCTTTTTTACAATAAGTTAACATGTTAATTATTAGAGCATTTTAATTTTCAATGGTTTAGAATTTTAATGTTAGAGAATTGTTATCATTTAATGAGAGTAGTTGCATAATAGAGATATATTTTATCTTTACGCAACCTTAAAATTAACTTAACAGTGAAAAAAAAGGATATTAAGATTTTATTAGTGGACGATGAGCCAGATATTTTGGAGATAGTTGGGTATAACTTATCATCTGAAGGTTATCAGGTCATTACGGGAGAAAATGGTATTCAAGCTATTGAAAAAGCCAAAAAGCACAAACCCCATTTAATTATATTGGATGTCATGATGCCAGATATGGATGGCATTGAAGCCTGTGAGCGTATACGACAAGATTCTAAACTCAACAGTACCATTATTACATTTTTAACAGCTAGAGGTGAGGACTACTCACAAATGGCTGGTTTCGATGCAGGTGCAGATGACTATATTACAAAACCAATTAAGCCGAAAGTACTTGTTAGTAAAGTTAAGGCACTATTAAGAAGACTCAAAGAAACTGAAAGCACAAATGATGCTATTAAAATTGGGGATTTGGTTATTAACAGAGAAGAATACAAAATAACAAAGAAGGGAGAAGAAATAATATTGCCTAGAAAAGAGTTTGAATTGTTATCTTTGTTGGCAACCAAGCCTGGTAAAGTTTTTAAGCGCGAAGAGATTTTGGATAAAGTTTGGGGTAATGAAGTGGTTGTAGGTGGAAGAACCATTGACGTACACATTAGAAAACTTCGCGAAAAAATAGGAGATAAATCTTTTAAAACCGTTAAGGGCGTTGGGTACAAGTTTGTAGACTAATGCAGAAGAAAAATTTAAAGAAAACATACAAGTTTGCAATTAGAACTTCGTTGTATGTTACGTTATTTGCAACACTCCTAGTGGGTGTTTTTTTATATTATTACCATACATTTAATTGGCAGGTAATTCTCTTTCCTGTAATTTGCTTTCCTCTATGTTTTCTCATTGTGCAATATAGGGTGGAGCGTTTTATCTATAGACGTGTTAAAAAAATCTATGATGATCTAACGCTTTTGGAATCCACAAGTCTGAGGCAGCAACCCATAACAACAGATATGGGAACATTGACCAAAGAGATTGATAAATACGCCAGAGATAAAAAGATTGAAATCGAAACTTTAAAGGTAAGAGAAGAGTACCGTAAAGAGTTTATTGGCAATGTATCTCATGAGTTAAAAACACCTTTGTTTACTGTGCAAGGTTATATTGATACGCTTTTAGATGGAGGGATTAATGATGAAAAACTCAAAAAAAAATACTTAAACAGAGCCAGTAAAGGAGTAGAACGACTGACATATATTATAAAGGATTTAGACATGATCACTAAGCTCGAAGTAGGTGACCTAAGTCTAAATAAAGAACACTTCGATATTGTTGAGTTGGTGAAAAATGTATTTGAGCTCTTTGAAATGAAAGCTGCAAAGAAAAGAATAACACTAACGTTTGATATTGATTACCCAAAACCCATAATAGTACATGCGGATGTAGAGCGCATCCAGCAAGTACTGACCAATTTAATTGTTAATTCTATTAAATATGGAAGGGAAAATGGAACAACGGAGATCAGTATAGAAAATTTAATAAAAAGTAAAGTTATTATACGAGTTACGGATAATGGTGAAGGTATAAGTAAAGAAAACTTACCACGTCTGTTTGAACGTTTTTATAGAGTCGATAAAAGTGGCTCTCGTAAAGAAGGAGGTTCTGGTTTGGGGCTTTCTATTGTTAAGCACATTATCGAAGCTCACGAAGAAAAAATGTATGTAGAAAGTGAGCTCGGCGTTGGTAGCGAATTTTCCTTTACATTAGAAAAGGCTGAATAATTTCTTATAATTTATCTCGTACTGAAAATTATTAAAACCTGAATAATCTTTAATATCATTTAGCATTTTTATCTCAAAGGCATCTTGTTTGCAACTAGGCGCAATACCTTCAGAACTAAATTTTTCAGAAAGATATTCTTGTTCAAACTGACCTGGTGTAGGTATTAAGAATGCTTTCTTTTCAAGTTTGGCGTAATCCATAATCGACGTGTAACCCGATCTACTTAAAACCATTTCACTTTCATTCAAAGCAATTTCGAGTTCTTGGCTTGTCATAAAATTATAGATTGATATATTTTCTTTTTCAACTTTGAGCTGTTCTGCTTCAATGATGCCTTTTACAAAACAGACTTTTCCATCATAAGATTGTAGTTCATTGAGTAGCTTTTCTTGTAAATAAGTGCGTTGCGGTTCTGGTCCAGACAGTACAACGAGAAGGTCATATTTTTTTTGAAGATTAAATTTTTTAAATCGACTTAAAGGTCCAATATATTTTACTGATGGCTGGTAATTTTCTGTGTGCCCCAAGTCCCCACTTAAATTATTGGTACCCATGCGATGGTCTGGGACCCAACATTCTTCAAATTTAGAAATAATGTTCTGGTGCAACTTACTGCTAAGCCAAGTAGTGCCGCCGCTCAAAACCCGCAGTTGGTGTGTTATAAAAACTGAGGGAATAGCATTGTGCCTTACGCCAAAGCGATTATCAGAAATAATACCTGAAATATGCTTGGTCTCAACTAAGCTTTCAACGACTTTTCTCTCTCTTTTTATGGTCTTTAAAAGGTGAGGAGAATCCCTGAGGAGTTTCAATTTAAAACCATTCGCTTTTTTAGAATATGTAATATTGTAAGACGGTAATTCTAAAGCTTGAAGATATGGAAATTCTTTTTTTAATAATTGTAAAGCACCACCATCACTTGCAATTACAGGTTCAAAATAGTGTTCTCTTAAAGCATTTATAATAGGAATGCATCGTGTGGCGTGACCTAGTCCCCAATTGAGTGGTGCAACTAAAATTCGTTTATCGTGTTGAGCTTGTTTCAGTATGTTTTTATTTTACATATCCATATAAGAAACAAAGATAAACCTAAAATGTTTCCTTAATTTTACCGAATTATTAAATGAGCTCAAAAAGTGTTAAAAACGTGGGAAGTAAAAACAAACTCAAACGATTTAAAGAAAATGAAACCTTTGCTAATGTGTTTCAGCCCAAACGCGAGGAATTAACCGATGAAGATTATCCGCTTAAAGGCAATTGGAGAAAAGAATTCTTTAATAACGATAATCCATTAGTCTTAGAATTGGGCTGTGGAAAAGGGGAGTATACTGTTGGTTTGGCAAAGCGTTATCCAAATAAAAATTTCGTTGGTATAGATATTAAAGGGGCGCGATTTTGGAGAGGTGCAAAAACAGCACTAGAGGATAATATATCAAATGCAGCATTTTTAAGAACACAAATTGAATTGATTGATGGCGTTTTTGCCGAAAATGAAGTTGACGAAATCTGGATTACCTTTCCTGACCCACAAATAAAATACAAGCGTACAAAGCATCGCTTAACCAACCTTCAGTTTTTGGAGCGTTACAAAAAGGTGCTAAAACCCAATGGATTAATGCATTTAAAAACCGATAGTGAATTTATGCACGGTTATACACTGGGTCTGCTTCACGGTCTAGGTCATGATGTTTTATATGCCAATCATAATGTGTATAAATTAGAGGGCAGTCCAGAAGAAGTAACGGAAATTCAAACCTATTATGAAAACCAGTATTTAGAGAAAGACAAAGCAATTACGTATATTAGATTCAAAATCAACTAAAATTTTGAGCATCACAGTCGTTTTCTTCCTCGGGCTCTTTGTAGCACTCATTGGTGTAATTCCTCCAGGTTTGCTTAATATGACAGCCGCAAAGATAAGTCTAAAAGAAGGTCCTGGAAGAGGTATAACATTTTCATCTGGTGTATGTTTGGTTGTTTTTATTCAAACTTATGTAGCAGCAATTTTCGCAAGGTACTTGTCTAATCGTCCAGATATTGTCGAAATTCTGCAACGTGTAGCCTTTGTTATCTTTGTTTTAATCACCATTTACTTCTTGGTAGTTGCAAAAAACCAAAAAGAAACAAAAGTTGAGGCTGATGTTAGGAGCAAGAAAAGCCGCTTTTTTCATGGTGTATTTTTATCGGCACTTAATGTGTTTCCTATTCCTTATCAAGCCTATATGACCATAACACTAGCGTCATTTGGTTGGATGAATTTAGAACGTACCAGTATAATTACCTATGTTACGGGAGCTGCAATGGGAACTTTTGTAATGCTATATTTCTACATTTTCTTTTTTGAAAAAATAAAGAATAAAAAGTTTACTTCCCAAAAAAGTATGAACTATAGTATAGGGATTATTACAGGTATTGTTGCTTTAATAACACTAATAAATATTCTTAGAGAACTCTGATGAAACCTGAAACACTGGGATTTTTTGAGAAAGTGTACGAAGTTGCACGACTTATACCTTATGGCAGAGTAACAAGCTACGGAGCCATTGCAAAATATTTAGGGGCTGCAAAAAGTGCACGTATTGTTGGCTATGCCATGAATGGTTCAGGTGGGAAAGATGTGCCAGCGCATCGTGTGGTCAATAGAAAAGGTTTGTTGACTGGTAAACATCATTTCGATGGTACCAATTTAATGCAGCAATTACTCGAAAATGAAGGTGTAGAAGTTGTTGATAATCAAATTCAAAATTTGGAAACTGTGTTTTGGGATCCGGCGAAGGAACTTTAAATTAAACAATTTATTACGCCTCATTAACATATCTAATGGATTCGCTTCTGGATTTTTGTCTCTTATATATAAACCAAATCCAACCATTATACAATTCAATTTATCCGCTTCAAAATCTAAAGGTTTTGCAGTATCTTTGCATTTAGAATAAATCCAAATAAAAAGGAATATGAGGTTCATTTTTTTATCTCTTTTTTCTTTTCGATACATATGAAATTAAACAAACAAGATATACTAAACGCACTTAAAACCATAACGGCTCCTGGTGAAGGTGAGAATATGGTCGATAGCGGAGCGGTAACTAATGTTGTAACCTTTGCAGATGAGGTTATTGTAGATATTACGATTAAGAATCCTAGTCTACAAGCAAAGAAAAAAACGGAAGTAGAAATACTGCAAACTATTCATAGAAAGGTTTATGAAAAGGCGAAGATAAAAGTTAACGTAAAAGTTGATGCACCTGTTGCAAAGCCTAAAAATGAAATCAAGGGAAAGCCAATACCTGGTATTCAGAATATCATAGCAGTAGCTTCTGGTAAAGGAGGAGTGGGTAAATCTACAGTAACGGCTAATTTAGCAGTCACTTTAGCTAAAATGGGCTTTAAAGTAGGTGTTTTGGATGCGGACATATACGGGCCATCAATCCCTATAATGTTCGATGTTGCCAACGAAAGGCCATTATCGGTTAATATTGATGGCAAATCTAAAATGAAACCAGTTGAGAATTATGGAGTCAAAGTACTATCTATAGGCTTCTTTACTAAACCAGACCAAGCAGTCATTTGGCGAGGGCCAATGGCATCTAAAGCCCTAAACCAGATGATTTTTGATGCAGCTTGGGGCGAACTAGATTTTTTATTACTCGATTTACCTCCAGGTACAGGAGATATTCACTTAAGTATTATGCAAGCATTACCTATTACGGGTTCGGTTGTGGTAAGTACACCTCAAAATGTAGCACTAGCTGATGCAAAAAAGGGAGTGGCTATGTTTCAGCAAGATAGTATCAATGTTCCAGTTTTAGGAATCATTGAGAATATGGCGTATTTTACACCAGCTGAATTGCCAGAAAACAAATATTATATCTTTGGAAAAGAAGGGGCAAAGCATTTAGCAGAAGATTTGGATGTGCCTTTTTTAGGAGAGATACCTTTAATACAGAGTGTAAGAGAAGCAGGAGATGTTGGTCGACCAGCAGCCTTGCAAACGGCTTCACCTATTGAAGATGCTTTTAAAGAACTAACACGAAATGTCGTTCAGCAAGTTGTGGATAGAAATGAAAATCTACCAGCAACGGAAGCAATAAAAATTACAACAATGGCAGGTTGTTCTGCTATAAACAAAAAGTAAATGAGCTCAGAAGAACTTAAATTGAATGTGGAAAAAGCACTAGACGAAATTCGTCCATTTTTACAGAGTGATGGAGGGGATATTAATTTGTTATCAATCGATGACGGTAAATTCGTCAAGGTGCAACTTGTTGGAGCGTGTACATCTTGTAGTGTCAATCAGATGACCTTAAAATCTGGTGTAGAGATGACCATTAAAAAATATGCTCCACAAATAGAAAGTGTTATTAATGTTGAATAGTTAATGTGACTTTTATCACAATTTTCTTAGAATAACATTAGTAGTTTTGTGCAGAATATGATTAAAGACGACCTGCAAGGTTTTTAAAACCTTGTAGGTCTTTCAAAATAAATAAAATGAAGCCAGGGTATAATTAGGATTCCTGCCTTCTTAGTAACAAGATGATTACAACCGATATACTTATTATAGGAGCTGGCCCAACCGGGCTTTTTACTGTTTTTGAAGCGGGTCTATTAAAGCTAAAATGCCATTTAATTGATGCTTTACCGCAACCTGGCGGACAATGCTCTGAGATCTACCCGAAGAAACCTATTTACGATATTCCTGCATATCCAGAGATTTTGGCTGGTGATTTAACAGATAAGTTATTGGAGCAGTGTAAACAGTTTGAACCTGGTTTTACACTAGGCGAACGTGCAGAAACTATTGATAAGCAAGAAGACGGTACATTTATCGTTACCACTAATAAAGGTACTAAGCACCATGCTCCTGTTGTTGCCATTGCTGGCGGGCTTGGGAGTTTTGAACCACGTAAACCTTTAATTCACAACATAGCTGATTTTGAAGACAAAGGTGTTGAGTACATCATTAAAGATCCAGAAATGTATCGTAATAAAAGAGTGGTTATTGCTGGTGGTGGAGATTCTGCATTAGACTGGAGTATTTTTTTAAGTGATGTTGCTTCCGAAGTGACGTTAATACACAGAAGAAATGAGTTTCGTGGACATTTAGATTCTGTAGAGAAAGTACAAGAACTTAAAAATGCTGGCAAAATCAACTTAATTACTCCAGCAGAAGTAGTTGGTATAGTTGGTAATGATAAGGTTAAAGCAGTTGTTGTAAAACAGGCACAGCATATAGAAAAAGAATTTGAAGTAGAATGCGATCATTTTGTACCGCTTTTTGGCTTGTCACCTAAACTTGGCCCTATTGCTAACTGGGGTTTAGAGATTGAAAAGAATGCCATTAAAGTGAATAATGCCTTAGATTATCAAACTAATATTCCAGGGATATTTGCTATTGGTGATGTGAATACATACCCAGGGAAGTTAAAACTTATTCTTTGTGGATTTCATGAAGCCACATTGATGTGCCAAGCGGCATACCAAATTATAAATCCAGGGAAACGTTACGTATTAAAATATACAACAGTTAGTGGAGTAGATGGGTTTGATGGTACACGAAAAGAAGCTCCAAAAGCTGTTGTTAAAGCAATTGAATAATATCGTCAGTTCGAGTTTTTACTTTTTTTAGAAAAGTAAAAGTATCGAGAACAAGATACTTCTCGATATATTCCTCGTAAACTCGGAACACTCGAAGTCACAATTAAGTAATATGGATAATCAAGACATCAACATAACAATCATAGACAGGGAAGGTGTAACTCACAAAGTTGAAGCCCCTACCGATATGGCTATGAATCTCATGGAAGTTGTGCGCTCTTACGAGTTGGCTCCAGAGGGTACTATTGGTGTATGTGGTGGTATGGCGATGTGTGCATCTTGCCAGTGTTATGTGTTGAGTGAAACCGAATTGCCAGAAATGCAAGATGATGAGGAAGCGATGCTTTCGGAAGCATTTTATGTGAAAGACAATTCGCGTTTGGGTTGTCAAATTCAAATGACTCCAGAAATGGAAGGTTTAGAGGTTGAGTTGGCTCCTGAAAGTTAGTTTTTTGTCATTTAGAGCGGAAAAGAAGCATCTTAAAATGAGATTCCTCAATTGCACTTTATCTCGGAATAACTTTTATAATTCATTCCGTTTTATAATCCATCAAAGCAGTTGGCCCTTCCAACAAAAAGCGATCGATTTTTAATGTACCGTCCTCGGTAGTGACGATTTGCCATTTGATTAAAGCTATTTTTCCAGCTTCAATTTCAAGACCAGTTATGCTTCGCGGATGTACACAACTGCCGTCGTTAAAGTAGGCGATATCACCAGGCTCAGGGAATCGTGGTCTATGCGTGTGGCCTGTCACGGTAATTAGGTTATCATTTTCGGTAATCCATTTTTTGGTTCTGCGTTCTACTTTTATAAGCTCTTTATAGTTTTTTGCAGGACTCGTTGGGTCGGCTATTCCCATAACATTTAAAGGCTTCCAGAGAATACGGACCATAAAACGACTCCATTTCCAAAAAAGATAATTCCACCAATCGGCTTGGTGTCCATGGCATAGAAATAATTCTTGTCGGGTTTTGGTATGCTCTAGAACAATACCTTCATGATATTTTATATCACAAAACAATTCTACATCTTCACCAATTTTAGGATCAAAATAGGTAGATAGGTATTTATCCACATAATCAGGATGTCGATATACCATATCATGGTTTCCCCAAATCATATGCAAACGACTTTCGTCATGAAATTGCTTCATAAGTAGATACACATTTTTGTGGGCATGAAGTATTGATTCAAAAGAAAGGTTTTCCCATAATTCGTCACCATCACCAAGTTCACAATAACTAAATCCTTCAGTATAATAATGTTTTAAAGCATGAAAGTAAATATTTCTATTGTTGGCAAAATCGTCTGCAAAACTATTATCACCACGGTGGCAATCGCTAAACAAAATGAATTTTGAAGCATCATCGAACGGAATACGTTTGGCATTTTTATAAGCGCGATCTAATCTCGATTTTGATGACATAAAGTAAATGTAAACAAAAATGCCTTTCGATTATAGAAAGGCATTCTAATATATGTTTAATTATTTAACCGTTTGAATACGTTAAATAAATATGATTTACCACTATTTAAAGGCATTTAACCCAGTAATATCTAAGCCTGTAATTAGCAGGTGAATATCGTGAGTGCCTTCATAGGTAATAACACTTTCTAAGTTCATAGAGTGGCGCATTATACTGTATTCTCCCGTAATTCCCATACCACCAAGCATTTGTCTAGCTTCTCGAGCAATATTAATTGCCATATCTACATTATTACGCTTTGCCATTGAGATTTGAGCTGAGGTCGCGGTACCATTTTCGCGCATTACGCCTAGTCTCCAAGCTAGTAATTGTGCTTTTGTGATTTCTGTTATCATTTCGGCCAATTTCTTTTGTTGCAGTTGAAATTGCCCAATTGGTTTTCCAAATTGTATACGCTCTTTACTATATCTTAAAGCAGTATCATAACAATCCATTGCAGCACCAATGGCTCCCCAAGCAATACCAAAACGTGCTGAATCTAAACAGCCTAATGGCGCACCTAAACCAGATTTGTTTGGTAACAAGTTTTCTTTTGGTACTTTTACATTATCAAAAATAAGCTCACCTGTGGCAGAAGCTCTTAATGACCATTTGTTATGGGTCTCTGGAGTTGAGAACCCTTCCATGCCACGTTCTACAATTAACCCATGGATTCGACCTTCTTCATTTTTAGCCCAAACTACTGCGATTTGACAAAATGGGGAATTACTAATCCACATCTTGGCACCATTTAAGAGATAATGATCTCCCATATCTTTGTAGTTTGTGGTCATGCCACCAGGATTACTTCCATGGTCTGGCTCTGTTAAACCGAATGACCCTATCCACTCACCAGAAGCCAATTTTGGAAGGTATTTTTGACGTTGTGCTTCATTTCCATATTTCCAGATTGGGTACATTACCAAAGAGGATTGTACAGAAGCTGTGCTGCGTACACCGGAATCTCCACGCTCAATTTCTTGCATAATGAGACCATACGAGATCTGATCTAAGCCAGCTCCGCCATATTCTTCGGGAATGTAAGGTCCAAAAGCACCAATCTCTGCCAAACCTCCAATAATAGACTTAGGAAATTCTGCTTTTTGGGCAGCGTCTTCAATGATGGGTGAGACATCACGTTTTACCCATTCTCTTGCCGCATCTCGTACTAATTTGTGCTCTTCAGTTAGTAACTCGTCTAAGTTGTAATAATCTGGCGCTTCGAATAAATCTGGCTTCATTTGTAGTTGTTTTTTTAGATAAGCAAAAGTAACGAAAACGTTTGCATTGCCCAACTACTCAATTACATTTTCAAATAAAAATCTTTGGTAAGATTGGTGTAATCTTCTGTGTATTGGTGGCGAGCAGTTTCGATAACCAATTCCGAAATTTTGGTGTCTTGTTGAGTAAAGGCAAATTCTATTAAACTTCGCTTAATATCTGAGTTTGGATTCCCTTTAACATTAAGCATACGCTTAGGAAACAAACTGGCTGTAGAAGCTAATTCAATAAATCTTGATTCTTCTTTGTAAGGAATTACAACAGAAAACAGACCGTTTTGTGTAAGAAGGTTAGCCACAGCATAAATTAAATGTTCAAAAGGCATAGCGTCATTAAAGCGTGCTAAATCCCTGGCTTTACTGTCTGTTTTATAATCTTCGGAATAAAATGGTGGATTGCAAATGATGAGATCAAACTTATCTTCAACTTCTTCAACAAACTCAAGTAATGATGCATGGTAACAAAACAAGCGATCGTTCCAAGGTGAATTCTCGAAATTTTCCGAACACTGTTCATAAGCATTTTCGTGAATCTCTATAGCTTCTATTTGTTGCGCATCACTACGTTGTGCCAATATTAATGAGAGTATGCCTGTTCCCGCCCCAATATCGAGCACAGAAAAAGGATTGTTTTTAACAGAAGTCCAAGCTCCAAGTAAGACACCGTCAGTACCAATTTTCATGGCACAACGATTTTGATTGACAATGAATTGTTTGAATTTGAATTGATCTTTCATAATTGTTGTGTCATTGTGATGGCTTAGTACGTTGTAATCTCAATAATGAGATTCTTCACTTCGCCCTGCATGTCTACAAATATAAATCAATCAGCCCCTCGGGAGTATTCATTTCAATAGTTTTATGTTCTCTGTCCACATGCACTATAAATTCGTCATTCATGGGGATTAAGATTTCAGTTCCTTTCCGATCTACTTCAAATAGTGCTTGTGCTGTTGAATCGTTAATCGCCTTTATAATTCCCACTTCACCGAAAATAGTATCGCTTATAGTAAAACCTATCACTTCGTGATAATAAAATTTATTACCCTCTAGTTTCGGAAGCAATTCTAATGGAAGGTATAATTCCGTTTTAATCAGGGCATCTGCATCAGCTTCTGTATCTACATCTTCGAACTTTAAACGCAATAAATCAGATTTATGTAATTGAGAAGATTCGATAAAAAAGGGCACTAAATCACCTCTCAAATTTATAAATATAGCATCTAAATTATCATATAGATTAGGTTCGTCAGTGTCTAGCTTGGCTAAAAGCTCACCCTTAAAACTGTACTTCTTTACAATCTTCCCTAAATAAAAACAATCTTCTTTTTTCATGACAAATTTGTTCGTCATCCTGAACCTGTTTCAGGATCTTATTCTTTTTTTACAAAAAAACCCAGACACGATGGTCTGGGTTTAAAAGTATAAAAATAAACTTTTTATTCTTCTTCGCTAGAAGCTGTTGTTTCTTCGGTTGAAGCATCTTCTGCTACTTCTTCAGCAACTGGTGCCGCTGCCGCAATACGCGCTTCGTTCACCGCTTTTTCAGCTTCAAGTGCTTTAGCTTTAGCGTCGGCATCAGCTTTAGATAAACCATCAGCTTTTGCTTGAACCTTAGCTGCTTTTTCTTCTAACCAAGCGTTAAATTTCTTTTCTGCCTCTTCTTCAGTTAGAGCTCCTTTTCTAACACCGACAGCTAAATGCTTTTTTAGCATCGCGCCTTTGTAAGATAAAATGGCTTTGGCAGTGTCAGTTGGTTGCGCACCATTTTGCAACCATTTTACAGCTCCGTCAACATCTAATTCGATAGTTGCAGGATTTGTGTTTGGATTGTAAGCACCTAGTTTTTCTAAGTATTTACCATCTCTTTTAGCGCGAGAATCCGCTGCTACGATCCAGTAGTAAGGTTTTCCTTTTTTACCGTGTCTTTGTAATCTAATTTTTACAGGCATAATAATTAATTAGTGAGGTTCTCGACCTCTGTTATTAATGAGAACCTGCCGACATAACTAAACCTATGCCGCTCAGGCGGGCGCAAAGATAGTATATTTTTTTAATTTTCAGTACTTTCTCTCTTTTTAACTGAAAGAATTCCATTTTAACTAAAAGAAGTGGGTTCAATATGCTCGATAAAAAAAAATATTATACTTTTGGAACTCTTGTTTCGTTATATTTGGAACGGATAAAATTACCCTATATAAAATGAAAAGATTATTCCTTATATCCTTCGTTTTCTTAACGCTGTTTAGTTGTGGCGACGAAGTTCAATTTAATACGCCAGCTTTTCAAGGCGATCGTGCTAACCAACTTTGGCGTGCTAAATCATTTTCTGCCAGTATTGATGCTAATGGGTTTTTAACCATAACAGGAACCAATAATGTAGAAACCGTAAACCTTAGAGTGCCATCTGTGAGCGAAGGAACATATATACCAGGTGATGTTAACACTATTGAGGCAGAATATATCGATGGTTTCGGAACTGTATTTTCGACTAATAATAGACCAGACCCAAGTGTTTCCATTTATCCTGAATTGGGGGAAATTGTAATTGAAGAAATAGATGTAATAAATGGTAGATTCACAGGAACATTTAGATTTTTAGCCTTTGATGCTTCTGGTCTAAATTCCGTGGGCTATTCAAGAGGTATTTTCTTTAGAGTGCCTTTGGTTTCTGGTGCTATCCCGGCAAACCCTGTGACATGTATAGATAAGGAGATAGAATCTGAAGTTGCGCTTATGGCTTACGAGGCAACCTTTGATCCTAGTTTAGATTTTATAGATATTGATATGTACGAGGCTGCTTGTAGCGCATACAACATTGCACTGAACGAGCAGCGTAATTTTTGTGGTGATGTAGATGGAGACATCCAAACTATGATTAGTGATCTTGAAGGTTGTCAATTCACATGTGACCACGCAACAACCAATAGAGCAGAAGCTGAATCACAGTATAATGCAGCAACTATAGGGAATTACACTGAACTTTGTGCGCAATATCAATTCTACCTACAACAACAAATAGATATTTGTGGTGATGAAGATGGAAGTATTCAAGCAGAACTAGATAGCCTAGATTGTGGAGATGCTGACGGTGATGGTATCCCTAATGTGTTCGAAAACTTTGATGGTGATCCTGATGGGAATTTAGAAGATCCTGGTGATGACTCGGATGGCGATGGTATTTTTAACTACTTAGATCCAGATGATGATGGTGATGGTATTTTAACGCTATATGAGGCTAAAGATATGGATGGTAATCCAATTGATACAGATGGTGATGGTAATATGGATTATTTAGATAATGATGATGATGGTGATGGAACACTGACTATTAACGAAAATGCAGATCCAAATGCAGATGGAAATCCTGATGATGCAGTAGATACTGATGGGGACGGAGTTCCAGATTATTTACAAGCATAGATTAAAAAAACTACATTTTACGAAGGTGTTACTATAATTTAGTAGCGCCTTTTTTGTTAAGTGTTGTTAAATATTATTAAACCTTGTTAAAATACTTGACTTATGCTCTCTTATTCCTTATGTTATGTAGTGTTGGGATGTTAAACAATGCGCATCTGAAAACAAAGTATTGAAAATTTAAAATGAATTAAGAATATGAAGTACGAAAAAGAAATTTCAAACAAGTTAAACGAATTAATCGAAAAAAACATCAACGCCAAAGACGGTTATGCAAGAGCTATAGAGAAAGTTGATAATAGTGAAATAAAACGATTTTTTAAATCTAGAGCAGAGGAGCGAGCCGAATTTGTAAAAGAGTTAAGAAGTGAGGTTTGGAATAATGGTGAAATCCCCGAAAATTCAGGTAATATTACTGGTGAACTACACAGAAATTGGATGTCATTAAAGTCACTGTTTTCTTCAAATGATGAAGAAGCTATGTTAAATGAAACCATAAGAGGCGAAAAGTCCAGTTTAGAGGAATACAACGAAATATTATCAAACACCACATTGCCGCTCAATATTTCAAATCTTCTTAGAAAGCAAAGAAATACCATTGAGGCAACTATCAAGGAAGCCGAAAATTACGAAGTAGTTATGTCCTAATTACATTGTCAACATAAATTATATAGCCACGCGAAAGCGTGGTTTTTTGTTTACAACTGTTTATAAGTTCATTTTTTAAAAGTGCAAATTCTACGTAATTTTATAAGCTAACTTTTTATTAATTACAACTGTCATTTCGATTACGCTCAATGCAACAGTTCAGATTATAATAACACTATTTTTTCCTCTTTTGGGAATTTAAAAAGGGCTTTTTTATGTACTTAATTTTCGATACAGAAACTACAGGTTTACCAAAACGCTGGGACGCACCAATTACTGATACTGATAACTGGCCAAGAGCCATACAGATCGCATGGCAATTACACGATGCCATGGGTAATTGTATTGAGCATCAAGATTATTTAATCAAGCCAAAAGGTTTTAATATTCCTTATGATGCGGAAAAGATTCATGGAATTTCAACAGAATTAGCTCAAGAACAAGGTGTGCCATTAGAAGAAGTTTTGGAAAAGTTCAATATAGCATTATCTAAAACTAAATTTGTTGTTGGACAAAATGTAAAGTTCGATTTAAATATAATGGGAGCGGAATTTGTTAGAGGAGATATTGCAAATCCACTTCAAGAATTACCGGTTTTAGATACCTGTACAGAACACACCGCAAGTTTATGCCAGATACCAGGAGGTAGAGGAGGTAAATTTAAGTTACCAACCTTAACAGAACTTCATCAATATTTGTTTAATCAACCCTTTGCTGAAGCACATAATGCAACTGCGGATGTAGAGGCAACTACACGTTGTTTTTTAGAATTAATTAGAAAAGAACAATATACAGTTGAACAGCTTGATGTTCAGCCAGATTATTTTCAAAAGTTTTCAGAAGAAAACCCCGATACGATACAGCTTATTGGGTTAAAGCATATTAATCTTAAGCGCGAAAGTGCCAAGATTAACGAGCGACTTCAAAAGGAACAAACAGACGCTGTTCCGACAGAAACAAACAAAGAAGTTGCTGCACAATTAGTCGAGGTTGATTTTGTTCATCTGCACAACCATTCTCAATTTTCAATACTTCAATCTACAATCAGCATTAAAGATTTGGTTGCTGTTGCAGCCAAAGAAAATATGCCAGCGGTTGCGCTTACAGATCATGGGAATATGATGGGAGCGTTTCACTTTGTGAGTGCGGTTTCCAATCACAATAAAGCTGTAAAAGCACAACATACTCAAGCTGAAGAAACCGGTGAAGCGAAGAAAGGAAAATTGATAAAGCCTATTATTGGTTGTGAGTTTTTTGTTTGTGAAAACCATGAAGATAAAAACCGAAAAGATAACGGTTACCAAATCGTTCTTTTGGCAAAAAATAAGAAAGGGTATCACAATTTGGCGAAGTTATCATCAGCGGCCTTCACGGATGGATTTTATTACGTGCCAAGAATCGATAAAAAGTTAATAGAACAATACAAAGAAAACCTTATCTGCTTAACAGGAAATCTTTATGGTGAAGTTCCCAGCAAGGTTCTTAATATTGGCGAAAACCAAGCTGAAGAAGCTTTGCTATGGTGGAAAGATACCTTTGGGGATGATTTGTATATCGAATTAATGCGCCACAATCAAGAGGATGAAAATCGTGTCAACCAAGTATTGATTCAGTTTGCCAAAAAGCATAATGTAAAGTTAGTGGCGACAAATAACACCTATTACGTTGAGCAAGAAAATGCTAATGCACATGATATTTTACTTTGTGTAAAAGATGGTGAAAAACAGGCCACTCCAATTGGCCGTGGTCGCGGTTACCGTTATGGTTTGCCAAACCAAGAGTACTACTTTAAGTCTTCCGAAGAAATGAAGGCCTTATTTAGAGATATTCCTGAAGCTATAGTAAACATTCAAGAAGTGGTCGATAAGATTGAACCTTTTGAATTAGCCCGAGATGTTTTATTGCCAGCTTTTGATATTCCTAATGAATTTAAGCATGAAGATGATGAAGTCGATGGAGGAAAACGCGGTGAGAATGCCTATCTAAAACACCTTACTTACAAAGGTGCCAAAAAGCGTTATGGAGAGATTACACCAGAAATCAAAGAGCGTCTCGATTTTGAATTGAGTGTTATCGAGAACACAGGTTATCCAGGATATTTTTTAATTGTTGAAGATTTCATTCGCGAGGCACGAAACATGGATGTCTCTGTTGGGCCGGGTCGCGGTTCTGCGGCTGGTTCAGTAGTAGCATATTGCCTTTGGATTACCAACATAGATCCTATTAAGTACGACTTACTTTTTGAGCGTTTCTTAAATCCAGATCGTGTGAGTATGCCAGATATTGATATCGATTTTGATGATGAAGGTCGTGGCCGTGTTATGCAGTACGTTATTGATAAATACGGGGCCAATCAAGTAGCGCAAATTATCACTTATGGTACTATGGCGGCCAAATCTTCAATTCGTGATACAGCTCGTGTTTTAGATTTATCTCTCAGTGAAGCGGATCGTATTTCGAAGTTAATTCCGACAATGTCTAAACTCGGAAAGATATTTGGGCTCTCAGAAAAAGACTTAGCGAAGAAGTTTAGAGCTGAAGATTTAGAGAAAGTCAACGAGCTTTTAAATATTTCTGATGGTGAAGATCTACAAGCCGAAACCGTAAACCAAGCAAGGGTCTTGGAAGGTTCAGTACGTAATACTGGTATTCATGCCTGTGGTGTCATCATCACACCGGGAGATATTACCAATTATGTGCCTGTAGCAGTTGCAAAAGATTCCGATTTATATGTCACACAATTTGATAATTCAGTTGTCGAAAGTGCAGGATTGTTAAAGATGGACTTTTTAGGTTTAAAGACTTTAACTTTAATAAAAGATACAGTTAAAATCGTAAAAGCAAAGCATGGTATTGAATTGGACCCCGAAAACTTTCCATTAGATGATGAAGAAACCTATGCGTTGTTCCAGAGAGGTGAAACGGTTGGCATATTCCAATACGAATCGCCTGGAATGCAAAAGCATATGAAGCATTTAAAGCCCACGGTTTTTGACGATTTAATTGCCATGAACGCATTGTATCGTCCTGGACCAATGGAATATATCCCAAGCTTTATTAATCGTAAGCATGGTAAGGAAGAGATCATTTATGATTTACCAGAAATGGAAGAGTATCTCAAGGAAACTTACGGGATTACAGTGTATCAAGAGCAAGTGATGCTTCTGTCGCAAAAATTGGCAGATTTCACCAAAGGTGAAGCAGATGTTTTGCGTAAGGCAATGGGTAAGAAGCAGAAAGCCGTTTTGGATAAGATGAAACCAAAATTCATTGAGCAAGCTGCTGCAAAAGGTATGGACAAAGATAAACTTGAAAAGATTTGGAAAGATTGGGAAGCTTTTGCGAGTTATGCCTTTAATAAATCCCATTCAACATGTTATGCATGGATAGCCTATCAAACGGCTTATTTAAAAGCACATTATCCAGCAGAATATATGGCTGCTGTACTTTCTAATAATATGAACGACATTAAGTCCGTCACCTTCTTTATGGAAGAGTGTAAGCGTATGCGTTTACCTGTACTTGGGCCAAGTGTCAATGAAAGTTACTATAAGTTTTCGGTAAATAAAGATAATGCTGTTCGTTTCGGAATGGGTGCGATAAAAGGTGTGGGGCATGGAGCCGTAAAAACTATTGTTGAAAACCGAAAAGAAGATGGAAACTATAAATCCATTTTCGATTTGGCTAAGCGTATCGACTTACGTGCAGCCAATAAAAAAGCCTTTGAAGGTTTAGCAAACGCAGGTGGTTTCGATTGTTTTGAAGATACACACAGAGCGCAGTATTTTGCCCACTATGGTGACGGTATTACGTTTTTAGAAAAAGCAGTAAAATATGGTGCTAAGCATCAAGAAAATGAAAATTCGGCGCAAGTAAGTTTGTTTGGTGAAGCTAGTGGAGTCCAGATAGCAGAGCCTCAAGTACCTCCTTGTGAAGATTGGGGGACCATGGAAAAACTCTCTAGAGAGAAGGAAGTGGTTGGTATTTATATCTCGGGCCATCCGCTAGATGATTTTAAAATTGAAATGAAAACCTTCTGTAACGGAACGATTTCTGTGTTCAATGATTTAGAATCTATTGTAAATCGAGAGGTCACTTTTGGAGGAGTCGTTACCGATGTACAACACCGCGTTAGTAAGCAAGGGAAGGGTTGGGCATTATTCACTGTCGAAGATTATACGGACAGTTATGAGTTTAGAATATTTGGAGAAGACTATCTAAAGTTTAGGCACTTCTTTGTAATTAATTCGTTTGTATATGTAAGAGCATTTATAAAAGAAGGTTGGGTAAATAGAGATACAGGTAAAAAAGGCGACCCAAGAATTCAGTTTAATAGTTTTCAGTTACTGCACGATGTTATGGATACGTATGCGAAGAAGTTATCCATTCAATTAAATATTGAAGATTTAGAAGAGGATAAAATTTTGAATCTTCAAGATTTATTTAGAATGCACGATGGAAATAATACGCTTAACTTTTTAGTGTACGATAACGCTGAAAAATTGAAACTGACCATGCCAAGTAGGAAGCAAAAAGTGAAGATTTCTCAAGAACTTTTAAATGAGTTAGAAGAACAAGATGTAATGTACAAGTTGAATTAAAAAACCATTGTGCATTTTAAGTAGAAAACCTGATTACACTTTAGTTTGAATAATTTGAGGCATTAAATATTTATCAAGAATAATTTCATCAGTAAGAATCATAATTACTGATACTCAACTGAGTAAACAAGAAGTATGAATTTTTCTTATTTCAATCGAAAATCCGTTCAAAATGATGAATTTTATCAAAAAGCACTTTGGATTAATGATTTAATCACATATTGTTTCTAAATCTGGAAGCCTAAATTTATTTACTATCCAAATAACCACCCAACTTATCTAAAGAATCATCCCAAAATTGCGAATAGAATTGCATCCATTTATTCACTTCTTTTAAAGGTTTTGGGTCTGCGTAGCAAAACCGATTTCTACCTTCTTCTTGCATTTGTACCAAGCCAGCATCATTTAATATTTTAATATGCTTAGTTACTCCTTGTCGGCTCATGTCGAACTGATTAGAAATCTGTGTTATGGACAATGCTGAGGTAGCCAATACTAAGGCGTGAAAAATTTCACGCCTTGTAGGATCTGCAATGGCTTTAAATAGCTTATTAATATTATCCTGCATTAACTTCTTCTTTTAAATAGTCTATGAGTAAGTTAATACAATTGTCCCAGCCACCATTAAAGCTATTAAACATTTCTATAGCAGTTTCACCGGAATAATTTTCAATACCAGAGTGTTCCAAATATAATTTTGTGCCGTTTTCTACGGTTTCCAATTTCCACGAAACGGTTGTTTCTACTTTAGTGTCTGCTACAATCCAAGTATAAACTAATAGATATGGATTAGCTTCCTTTATGGTTCCACTTATGGTAGTGCATCCTTTTTCATTGGGCTCAGATGTGAAAACATAGCGATATCCTTTTTCTGCTTTAAAATCAGCTTGAATAAACCATGCTGAGATTTCTTCGGCCTTAGTAATTGCATTCCAGACTTGATCTATGGAATGATGAAATACTTTTTCTTTTGTGATTGTTTTTGTCATAATGTTCGATTTAGATCTATTAATACGCAACTATATGGTTGCTAAATTATAGAAAATAAATTTAATAAGCAACTAAAAAGTTGCATAATTAGTTTTAAGTTGCGCAAAGGATGGAACGGTTTGTCTGAGCTCCTCGAAGAGAGCGAGTAGTGACAGCCTGGTTTATGCACCCAAATATCTATTATATTGTCAGTCAATAATGTCATAATCAAATCAAATACTGCCAATGTAAGGTTTGGCATTTTTTTTGACTAATTTTGTGTAATTAAAGTAGAATACAATTAAAAATAAATATTATGGCATTAGAAATAACAGATGCAACATTTGAAGAAACAGTATTAAAGAGTGATAAACCAGTAATGGTAGATTTTTGGGCTGCTTGGTGCGGACCTTGCCGTATGGTTGGACCGATCATTGATGAAATTAGCACTGAGTACGATGGTAAGGCCATAGTTGGTAAGGTAGATGTTGATGCTAACCAAGAGTTTGCTGCCAAATATGGTGTAAGAAACATACCAACTGTATTGGTTTTTCAAAACGGTGAAGTTGTAGGTCGTCAAGTAGGCGTAGCACCTAAAAATGCTTATGCTGAAGCTATAGACGCACTTTTATAGAACAATACTGTAAAAGAAATGATAAAAGGTTTGCCTATACGGCAAACCTTTTTTAGTTTGGGCTATCAATATTAATTGTCTAGAAAAGGTCAACAGGTAGTATGGATTTACAATTAGAACTTAATAAAGTGGGTGGTTTTAAAAACCTAGAGTTGTTGGCCAAGCAAGTCGTTGAAGGCTTTATAGCTGGTATGCACAAAAGTCCTTTTCATGGGTTTTCAGCTGAATTTGCTGAGCATAAAATTTATAATCAAGGAGAAAGCACTAAGCATATCGATTGGAAATTATATGCAAAAACAGATCGACTATATACCAAACGCTATGACGAAGAAACAAACCTTCGTTGTCATTTGATATTGGACAATAGTAGTTCTATGCATTACCCAGAATCAGCAGGAACAACAATAGATAATTTAAATAAGATAGCATTTTCATCCTTGGCATGCGCCTCATTAATGCATATACTGAAAAAACAACGAGATGCTGTTGGACTAAGTATTTATAGTGATGATTATGATTTTTATTCACCAGAAAAAGGAAGCGAACGTCATCATCAAATGTTATTGGGAAAGTTGAGTGAAGCGGTTATGTCTAAACCAAAATCCAAAACGACCGAAACTTACAAGTATTTACATCAGATTGCAGAGAAAATCCACCGCCGGTCATTGATTTTTGTGTTTACAGATATGTTTCAAACCTCAGAGAATGATGAAAAGCTTTTTGAAGCACTAAGGCATTTAAAATATAATAAACACGAAGTGGTTCTCTTTCATGTTTTTGATAAGGCAAAGGAACTATCCTTTGATTTTGATAATAGACCAAAACGTTTTATTGACGTAGAGACAGGTGAATATCTAGATTTGTACGCAGATAACATTAAAGAAAATTACGAAAAAGCTGTAAAGCATTATTTTAATAATCTAAGAGTTAAGTGCGGTCAATACAGAATAAAATATGTTGAGGCTAACGTAAGTGCAGGTTTCAATCAAATACTTACCACTTATATGATAGAGCGTCAAAGATTTATGTAGATATAAAAATATTCGCAAAATAACTACTGCTTGTTGTTGATTTTGAGTTTGTAATACTACAATATATTACTATTTCATGTGAACTGTTGAATATAGTGTTGTTGACGTAAATAAATACCAGTAGATTAGGTGTATGTGTGTTTTATTAGTATTCAAATTGATCATAGAATATTTTAAGACATCAAATTTAGCAATGTGAAACTCCAGATAAACGTTGATTAGCTTCCTTACATCATTGATATTGTTAGACTATTGTCTTTATTTAGTATCTTTGGGAAAAAGCTATATCACTGATTTTGTTAGTAATTCGGTCGATTTAATTCTATGATTCCATTAAGCATACTGAAGAATGAAGACTCGCTTATTTATTATTCTTACATTTTTAGGTAGTAACCTGTTTGCTCAAAATAGTGAAACAGAAAATTGGTATTTTGGAGGTAGGGCTGGGTTAAATTTTGAAATAACTAATAATGATCCACAAGTATTATTAGATGGTATGATGTCTACACCATCAGGAAGTGCAGTTATTTCAGATTTGGAAGGTAATCTGCTTTTTTACACAGAAGGTGATTTAGTGTGGAACAAAAATCATCAAAGAATGGATAATGGTAATTTGTCTAATGTCACTCCAGAGGACGTTGGAAATAATTTAAATTACCAGACTTATCAGCATGCGCTTCAGAATTCTATGATTATTCCAATTACTGACACTGAAGGGTTGTACTACCTTTTTACTGTTGGAAGAAGTGATGAGAATTTAATTGTTCCAGAAGGTTTGTATTTGTCGATAATTGATATGACTCAGAATAATGGATTAGGAAGGGTTATAGAAA
Organism: Winogradskyella luteola; assembly: GCF_019203985.1. Taxonomy (GTDB): domain Bacteria; phylum Bacteroidota; class Bacteroidia; order Flavobacteriales; family Flavobacteriaceae; genus Winogradskyella; species Winogradskyella luteola. The sequence continues at coordinate 288,634 of NZ_JAGSPD010000004.1, forward strand.
AAAACCGGCGTATCATAAGACCAGGAACAGAAATTGGTAAGCTATCCGCTGTACATCATGCCAATGGTAGATCTATCTGGCTTATGACGACAGTTAGAGAAGAGGGAAATCTAAATATGTCGTTCTATGCATATAAAATAAATATGGATGGTAGTATTGAGCCTACCGTTGTTAGCTCAGGCAGTGGAGTGTCATTTGATGGTTTGCCTTTAGGAAACTTAAAGTTCTCTCCAAATGGTAAAAGAGTGGCTTGTAGTAATTATAGACCTGCAGAAATAGAAGATCATCTATTTGTTTTCGATTTTGATGACGAAACAGGTATAGTTTCCAATAGGAGAAAATTACTTACGTCTTTAGTGCCTTTAGAGATTGCATCGGTACACGGTATAGAGTTTTCTAATAATTCGGAATATTTATATGCTTCGTTGGTTAGAGAGGGTTTTTTGAGTACCGTGTCGTTAGATGTTGAACCCGATCCAAAAGGTTTGGTAATTCAGTATAACTTAGCCGACAACTTTTTTCAAACATACTCCACTATACTGTACGAAAATGAAGGGGTTTCTTACGGTGGTGCTTTACAGCTCTCTAAGAATGGGAAAATTTACAGAGCATTACCAGTGAGTAATTCTGCCGGAACAAGTTTTTTAGGAGTTATAAATGATCCAAACGAGTTCGGAACTGCATCAAATTATCTCCACAACCAGATTAATCTAAATTCAAGAGTATCAAGAAGAGGATTACCAAATTTTATTCAATCCTATTTTAGGACAAGAATCTTAAATATTGAAGGGTGTGAAGATGATTCAATTCTTTTTGAAGTTGATACTTATGCAGAAATCACAGCTGCTGAATGGAATTTTGGTGATGGTAATACTTCAAGTGAAATAACACCTAATTACACTTACAATGATAGTGGAAGCTATGACGTGTCTGTAACCATAACTGTTAATAATCGCCAAATTACAACCTCAAAAAGAATTTTGGTAAACGAATTGCCTAATCTAAATGAAAATCAAGAGTTAATTCAATGTGATGACAATAGTGATGGAATTTCAGTGTTCAATCTATTTAATATTAGAGATAAGATCACTGACCCAAGTTTGAATGAAGAGCTGATTTTTTATAGCAGTCTAAGTGATGCTGAAGGAGATGATAATAGAATTCTTAATCCCGAAAATTTTATTAACGAAATTCCTGATCAAGAAATATTTATCAAAGTCATCAATGAAAATGATTGCTATTCTATAGGGTCTTTTATAGTAACTGCTGTTTTTGCGCCACCCATAGTAATTTCTGATGTCATCGTATGTGATAGTTCAGACAATGTGCCGGGTGACTCATTAGGGTTTTTTAGTTTACTAGATATCAGAGGAAATATACTTAACCAATTAGGCTTATTGGATTCAAGTAGAATTACATTTTATTCAACATTTTTTGATGCTCAAACATCACAGAATGACTTACGGAACATATCCTCTGGTTCAACAACAATTTGGGTAAGGGTTGAAGACGAAAATTTAAATTGTGGGGGTATCGGATCCATTGATTTGATTGTAAATCCTGAACCATCAATTAGTTTAAATGACCAATATATTTTGTGTGGTACAGAGCCAATTACGTTATCAGGTGACAGCTCTAACTACAGGTTCGAGTGGTTAGATAGCAATAACAACGTTATCTCTACTAGCCAAAATTTTAGCACTACCGAAACAGGTACATATACACACGTTGCATTTATTAATGAAAATGACTTGGAGTGTTCGCTTTCTAAGGAATTTAATATTAGTAGAGTTGAGGCACCAGTTTTCAGTTCAATAGATGTCATTGAAGGTTCTAATGTAAATACGATAAATATTAGTGTAGAAGGAAATAGTAGCTATGAGTTTTCTATTGATGGAATAAATTTTTTCGGAAATTCCAACAACTATACATTTAATGGTGTCCCATTTGGCGCATATACGATTTATGCTAAAGATATTAGTGGTTGTGAACCAGCTATAGAAGAAGATATATTTTTAATAGGGTATCCTAAGTTTTTTACACCTAATGAAGATGGAGTTAATGATTTTTGGGCAATAAAAGGCCTTGATGTTGAGCTGTATGAATCTATAAGGATTTTCAACAGATATGGTAAGCTCATTACTGATCTAAATGTCAATAATGGTTTTAGATGGAATGGCGAGTACAATGGAGTAAGACTGCCTGTTAATGATTATTGGTTTGAAGTTAAATTTAAAAATGGATTAAAAAAAGTTGGTCATTTTACTTTAAAAAGATAACTCTAATCTTATTTTAAATTTAACTATTAATTAATGTTGAAATTTTCTATAAATAAGTTTGCGAAATTAAAAATGCAGTGTATATTTGCCCTCGCAATTATGCAACGGTCTGGTAGTTCAGCTGGTTAGAATATCTGCCTGTCACGCAGGGGGTCGCGGGTTCGAGTCCCGTCCAGACCGCTAAAATTGCAAAAAATAAAGCTCTAAGAAATTGGAGCTTTTTTTTAAGCAATTAAAAATAGTTGTGTTGTTCTAGGAGCAATCCTAGAGTTGTGAGACACTCAATAAATTGAGTGCTTACCAATGAGAAGCTTTCCTTTTTTTACTTAGTAAAAATTGGGATGCTTTTTTGTTTTTAGGGTGGTTTCTAATTTACAAATACCATCAAAAGGGGTATTATTAGGGGACACTCTTTTTTCTAAAAGGGGATGCTCTATCTTTCACAAAATCAATTAAATACATTTTTTAATAACTATTAAAACTACCAATTATGCAGATAAATAGGGTGACTATTTTATTTGTAATTTACAAAAGCAGGAAAAAGAAAGATAACACTTCTCCTATTTATTGTAGAATTACTTATAACAAACAAAGGAAAGAGTTTGCAACTGGATACTATATAAATCCTGAGAATTGGAATAGTAAAAACCAATTTGTCAAACCACCAGAAAAAGAACATAACTTTGTAAATACACAACTAAGCCTGATTACATCTAAAATGAATCAGGCTTTTTTATTGCTTCAAGTTAATCAAGTCAATTTTGATGTAGAAGATATTTTTAGACAGTACAAAGGTGAAAAGGTTAAAGCAGATTTAGGAGTCTATGAAGTTTATAATCTGTTTTTAAAATACCTAGAAAGATTAGTTGGCAAAGAGTTGAATGAAGATACTCATAAGAAATATATAACCTATGGTAAACATTTGAAGAGCTTTATTAAATGGAAGTATAAATCTAAAGATGTAAAACTCTCAGTCATTAAAAGCAGTTTTATAACACACTATGAATACTACCTTAAAACAGAAAAGAACTTTGCTCAAATAACCTTAAATAAGGTAATCCAAAGGTTTAGAAGGTCAATAAGGTATGCTATAGCTGAAGATTACTTAGACAAAGACCCTTTTATGCTTTATAAAGCAAGGAGAGTTAAGAAAGAGATTGTTTATCTTTCTCAGGAAGAACTTTTAAAGCTAGAAAGCAAGAATTTTGAACTTCAAAGAATACAGCAAATCAAGGATATGTTTGTGTTTTGTTGCTATACAGGATTAGCATTTAAAGAAATGATTGCTTTAACTAAAAATGATATTATTGTTGAGTTTGATGATAACCTATGGATAAGGGTACATAGAGTGAAAACTTCTAGAAGCTATAAAGTTCCATTAATGCCACAAGCAAAAATGATAATTGAAAAATACCAGCAGAAAGAATCAGACTATATCTTTCCTAGAATATCTAATCCAAAGTTTAATGCCTATCTAAAGGAAATAGCAGGTGTTACAGGCATCAAAATCAATTTGACTCATCATATAGCTAGAAAGACTTTTGCAACAACTGTGTTGCTTTATAATGATGTACCTATGGAGATTGTATCTAAGCTTTTAGGTCATAGTAAAATGCAGACTACTCAAGAGCATTATGGAGAAGTTGTGCAGAGAAAAGTTAGTGAGCAGATGAAAATTTTAGCAAAAAAACTGAAATAATTTATGGGTGTGATGGTTGATGAATAATTATATTAGATAAAAATTATACTTTATGCAACTTGATGAGAATATCACACCCTTAAAAACTGAACTTATTTATAGAAAATTCACTACTGTAGATTTTGAATTTGAAGATGGTAATTCAGCTTTTGATGTGGATGATATTGATATTCCAGCTGATTCAGAAGGTTATGTTTCTAAACAATTAATTGAGTTCTTAATTGATGAAAGTGAATTAAAATCTAAAAACTCAACAGTTATTAATGCTGGAGTTGGTCAAGGTAAAACTACAGCTGTTCATAAGGTTGCAGAAAGACACATTGAGGAAGGTTATATAGTGATTATTGCAACACCCTTCAGGTCTATAGTTGAAAAGTATAGCAAATTCTTCACTCAAGAAGTAAAAATGCCAGAAGATAGAATTACTACAATGGAGTCTTTTGACAAGGAAACTTCAGATGAGTTCTTTAGTGGAGAAGAAACTTTCCTTTATGATAATCAATTACATATAGTTACTGTTAATCTATTGCTTGGAAATCCTGGGAATGATGCTCATTTACAAAGTTCTGTCAAATCCCAATACTTATCTTCTTTAATAGGAAAGTGTAAATCACAAGGAAAGAAGATAGTCATTTTCTTTGATGAGATACATGCAGGGATAAACAGTTTTCAGTATAAATATATTTTTAACCTTTTTAAATTTAAAGATATACTTCATAAGCTTTTTTATGTAAGTGCTACTTTTAGTGAATCTTCATTGTTGGTTATTCAAAACTTAGCAATTTTAACTAATGATAAAATAAAATTAATAAACTGTGAAAGATTTAGAAATGAAGAGTTAAGAGCCAAACTTAATCTAATCATAACTCCTGAAAATTATAGTTCAAAAAACACAAAGGCATTAAGAGAAGAACTTAACCCTATCATCACTAAAGCTGTAAACAATAAACAAAAGTTAAGTGTTTTAAGTTATTCAAAAAAACTAGCTGAAAGTTTATGTTATGATTCTTATGAAAAGGATAGCTTTTTCAATGAAATCTTCAAAGAGCTTAATGTTTATGATAAAGTAAATTGTTGTGTGAATGTTGATGACAACTCCTATAAAGAAAACAATCATTATGAAAAGGATAAAATCAATATTGGAACTAATTTTAAAACAGGTATTGATATTGAGGATGGAATTTATATTATTTTAATGCCTAGTAGTGCATCATTGAATAAAAACTTTGTTTCTGATGGAAATTTTGGAGTATTTACAAATGGTGCAAACTCTATTATTCAGGCTATTGCAAGAATGAGAGGTAAGGGAGAGATTTATATCATAATGGGTACTCCTAATGAATTAATTGATTTTGATTATCATCAATTTGAATCTGAAATTTTAGAGGGTTTTAAATTAAATGAATCCAATTTTGGTAAAGCTCAAAACATTAATAACAAAACAATTCAACTTAGGAGCTTTTACAATTTTCAAAGAAATTATTTGAATGAACAAATTGAAGAGTTTGAGAATCATGACAACAGTAATTTTAGACCAATTTTAAGATATCCTTCTTTTGAAGAATATGTGCTTGAAAGAGGAGAAAAGTATTTCTACAACCAATATTTATATTATGGGCATAGAGTTTCTCCATTCATTATATGGGCTGCTTTAAATGACCAATTTCAAAACTGTACTTTAAATGCTATTAAACAGATATCTCCAGTTATTGAATTCACAAGAGGAAATGAAAAAGGAGAATTAGAAGAATTTATAAATGAAAGCTATTCAGAAGACTACTATGGATATAACACTTTTACTTTAGACACCACCTTTTTTCAAAATTCTGATAAATATATTATTCAGGATATCAAGACAAGATTGGCTAAATACAGTATTAGATATCATGGGGTTGATAAGAGGGTATTTCCTAGAGAACTTGTTAAACTGATTATTGACTTTGTTGCAAAAGCAAAAAAAGGAATTGATTATAATAAGTTCATGTATTTAAATGATTGTGTGAGTTTTTCAAAAAATGTTAATGAAGAAGATGAAACTGAATTAATAAAGCTTTACAAGCAATTGCATCAGCAAAAAAAGAGGTTTTTTGATTTATTTCAACAGAGAGAGTTTATGTTTTCAACTTATAATTCTATGCCAGAAACAGAAAAGGAATTGTTTAATAGATTTTTTGATGAAATAATGCCTTTACTTAATAGAATAAAGGAAAGTGATTCATTAGCATCAAGAGAAATGTTTGATTTATTCAGTAGAACTCTAACTTATACAAGCTTGTATACTTTATTTATAAACTCATTTTTAGAATTTGAAAAATTTGATGTAAACAGAAGGTCAGGTTTTTATGGGCTGGAAGGTAATAAACCAGTTAAAAAACTACTTGGTCTAAAACATGATTCAACAAGAACTACTGGTTTAAATTTCTTTTATGATTATAAAGAAAATTTTGAAGGATATGAATCAGAAGGCTTTACAGAAATCTTCAAACTATTTTAACAACAATCTGTGTCACTTCTACTATATATAGACATGTGACACCAATTGTCATACACCTGCTAAAAGTTAGCAGGTTTTTTTATGCCTAATTTTTAATATTATAATATGGAATTAAGAAAATCAGAAAGAAAAAATGCCAAAATTAAAATGGCATTACAAGCTCCAAGTGGAGCAGGTAAAACTTACAGTTCACTGCTAATAGCTAAAGGACTGACTAATGAGGACTTTTCAAAAGTAGCTGTTATAGATACAGAGAATGGTAGTGCAGATTTGTATGCTCATTTGGGAGAATACAATGTCCTTTCATTAAAACCACCATTTTCACCAGAAAGCTACATTGAAGCCATTGATGTATGCTTAAACTCAGATATAGAAGTTATAATCATTGACAGTATTTCTCATTGTTGGGATTTCTTAATTGAATATCATGCTTCATTACCAGGAAATAGTTTTACTAATTGGAGTAAAATAACACCAAGACAAAAAGCATTTGTCAATAAGATGCTTCAAGCTAATACTCATATCATTGCCACAATGAGAACCAAACAGGACTATGTTCTTAATCAAAAAGATGGAAAGTTTATTCCAGAGAAAGTTGGTCTTAAGGCAGTACAAAGAGATGGAGTTGATTATGAATTTACTCTAGTCTTTGATATTGATATAAAACACTTTGCTAAAACCTCAAAAGATAGGACAGGATTATATTCTGATAAACCTGAATTTATTATCACTTCAGGAGTAGGTAAACAAATCAAAGAATGGTGTAATTCTGGAACTGATCTTGATGCAGTTAAGGAAGAGATTCAAAATTGCTCAACAAATGAAGAGTTGAATCAGCTGTATCAAAAACACATTGCTTGGAAAGAGATACTTAACTCTAGCTTTATAGAAAAGCAACAAGAATTAAAAACAAAACAATTGTCTAACCTAAATAATTTTAGCCAAAATGGAACTACAAGTAGTTAATTCAAGTAGGAGTAATATGATTGAAGAAATTACTCCTACACAAAATAAATCCCCTTTTATAGAATCTAACACCAAAGAAATAAATTTATCCCACCTAAAGAGAGATTGCACAATTCCTGTCTTTGCTAAGGATAATGAGATTACTATAAGTCATCAGGATTTTATTGAAGGTGTTCATCAATCAGCTAGGGGTGTTTTTAGCCATCAGGAGTTTTCTATACCATCAATAAGGGTTTCCCACATCATTAAAGGAAGAACTCCAGAGGCAATAAGAAAGCCAGCTAATGAACTCCTACCTCATGAAAAGACCATTTATTATGAAAGAATGGCTTTTACTATTGACATTCCAACTATTCAGGAATCAATTTCTGGAAACACATTGTCTTTATCAGTTGGAGGAGTGAGAGCTTATAATCAAGAAAACCTATATTCAAAAAAGTCTCTTGAGAAATTCAAAGTCTTTGTAGGTTTCAAAAATTGGGTATGCACTAATCTCTGTATTTCAACAGATGGGTTTTCAGGAGAGATAAGAGCAAGTAATATGGATGAATTGCAGAATAAAGTGTTTAAATTACTATCAAGCTATAGTATGGAAATGCACTTGGAACAGATGAGTACTTTAGAAGAACAATTCTTAACTGAAACTCAATTTGCTCAATTGTTAGGGAAAGCAAGACTATATAATCATTTACCTAAAAAGCTGAAGAATAATTTACCAGATTTGATTTTCAATGATGGTCAATTGAATAAAGTGGCAAGAGATTATTATGAAGATGAAAGTTTCTGTAAAGATGAAGAAGGGAATATTAACCTTTGGAATGTTTACAACCTCTTTACAGGAGCTAATAAGAGTAGTTACATTGATTCTTTTTTAGAGAGAAATGTAAATGCTCATAACTTTACCAATTCAATTTCTGAAGCTTTAAAAGGCAACAGTAGTTATCATTGGTTTTTGAGTTGATAATTTGGGCTGTTATTTCAGCCCAAATTATTTATAAATATTTAAATGAAAGCCTATATTTATATAATCAAAAGTTAAAATGAACTATAAATCACAATTATATCATCCAAGAACAGACAAAGCAAATGTTCTTTCTCACATTAAAACTCATGGATATGAGTTTTTCATGAAAGAAATAAAGAAGCTTAAGGCTCACCCTTCAATTAGATTGATTGTTGAAGGTAATGTGTTGCCAAAAGATTTCTCTTCTATTGGTAAGAATAGGCTAATATATTACTCTGAAAATTTTGGAGGTGAATTAGCATGGATTGTGTGGTCTATCAAAAAATACCATAATGCACTAAATAAATATTTATCATATAAGACTCTGCTTGAGAATGAAATTTTGTTATCAAATTATGAAGATGCTTTAGATATTCTGGAACAAATTGAAAACAATATTTGCTTTTCATATTGGTCAACAGAATGTAAGTTTTCACTTAATGAGCTTTATGGTGGAACTGAAAAAAATTGGGAACTACTAAATGAATTATCTGAGAAAGCTGATGAGAATAGCTTAATACTGTTCCACTTACAGTTATTCAGTAAAAAAGCTGAGGGCAAATTATCTTTTAATAGGTACAAAAGAATTTTAAATTATGATTTAGCAAATTTAAGTGCTGGTTTAAAGGAATACTTGTATTTTAAGTTTGGTTATTTTTTTATTCAGGAATATTCACACTTAGAGTACTTTCTTTTAACTGAAGCAAACTCTTCAATAATAGATAGATATGAGCTTGTTATAAATTTACTTACAGATATTGTTTCTGACAAAGACCATAAAGATTACCAGTTATCAGTTCAAGTAATAAATGAGTTAAGTGAAGTTATTGTAGATAAGAGGCTGGATAGGTTAAAAGAGTTTTGTTCTCAAAAATTAATTGAAGAAAATGCTGATAATCAAGTGTTAAGATTTCTAGAAAATTACACTAAAGGTGATTATAACTTATGCATAAAAGAATTTCCAAAAATTGTTGAGGAATACCCATCTCATATTGAACTTTTTGAACCATATATTAAATCATTAATTGAAGAAGATAGAGCTTTTGAAAAAACAGGAGTGTCTAAAGAAATAGATGATATACTTCTTAATTTGTATTCCTTATACAGTTTTGATGATGAGTTTGATTTTGCCTTTGAAAATTTAGCAAAAAAAACCATTACATTTTCTGGTTTAAATTCTTACAGGCAGTTACTTGGTCTTATTTCATCTTTGATTTTGATTAAATCCAAAAACAATAAAATTTCAGATTTGATATTTGTTAATTCAAATTTCTCAAACCCCATATTGTTTTTGTTTAATAGGGATATGGCAATTAATCATGAGTATGATTTTAATTCATTGCCTTATAAGGTCAACTATTTGAAAGGAAAGGGAGAGTTTAATTCCAGTATGTTTTCTGGAATATTACCAGATAAAAAAAGCTTTTTATATCAAATCAGGTCAACATTTTTAAGCAGTAATGCAGAGCAAAGCTTGAGTCTTATTGATGAATTTTTGGAGAGGAGTGATTTAAAAATTATAGATGAAAGTGACATTTTCAACATAAAATTTTACTGCTATTTGATTAAAGAAGAAATAAATCAAGCTATTACTTTATTATCTAATCAATATTTAATCAATAAAAATCTATGTGCTAAAGTAGATACTATAGAGTTGTTGAATTTGGTAGATGAAAGAATAGATGAAATACCTGGCTCTTTTGAATCAGTAATCTTTAGTCATTTTGCTAATTCTAGTTCCTACTTTCAATTTGTAAATCTTGATGAATTATTTATAGAAATTAATGTAGAATATCCACATCAATTATTAGATAAAATAGACAGTAATAACAGAAACAAAATTATCTACATCTTAGAGAAAGTATGTAATGTAGATGTACTGGGCAATTTTTTAATTTTTGAATCAAGAGATGAAGTGGTAAAAGAGAGGGAGAGTATCCTTATGAGCCTTTTGGAGATTATGCCAAATAAGGAGGAAGAATATATTGATGAAATTGCAAAGTTGAAAAGACTAGAGATAGTTAAGAGTGTTATTAAGGAGGTCAATGATGGTAGAATATATATTAATATAAATAGTCTTGACCAATCACATAAGAATGTTTTTCAAAATAATTTTGATAGACTTCAGAGTCTTATAGACTATACTGCTAGTCATGATTTGTGGATTATTGATATAAATGATAAAATTCAAAAACTTTATCAGGATATACCTAATGCTGAAGATTTAAAAAAGGATGCTGCCTATTTGACTTGTAAATCATTTGTGAATGAGCTAATCAATAATTTCCTTTACAGTGAAGAATATGGATTAGATGGGTGTTTAAGCACCAGGATAAGACATGGTGCTTTAGAAAATATAATAAGAAGTGTTTTTGAGAGAAATGGTCTTATTGCAAAAAAGACAGGAGAAGATTATCAGGATATTGAATATTGGATTTTAGATGGAAATCATATTAATGATAATTTACATACTCAAATTCAAAATCATTTTAAAGTCTTTTCAAAGAAGACAGATGATTTGATAAAGTTTTTAGTGAAAGAAGTGGTTCAGATTTATTCTATCAAGACTACTGACAAACAAGATGCAATCTTTAATTATTACTTTTCAGATGACATACATTGGATTATTTATAAAGATTTGAAAGAAGTTCTTAATGCCAATTATTCAGACTTCATAAATACTATATTTGATATCCTAAAAACTCATACAAATAAGATTCTAGAGAAAACCAGAGGTTATTTCAAAGTTGATGTAAAAAATAAGCTCATTTCTTATTTAGAGGAATTGAATTCTTCAATAAACAATACTCTTTTGGATGAAGCTTATCCAAAATTGACAAATAATATAAAAACAGCAACTACTGAAATCCAAAATGTAATTGATGGTAACATTTCTGAGTGGTTTAAACTATCTGAGGATTCATATCAAAATGTTTTAGATTTTGAGTCAATTATAAACACAAGTATTTCCTTGACTAATAACAACAATATTGATTTTGACCCTAAGATTGAGTGTGAACAAGATGTTGGAGTCTATGGCTATTTACATTTCATATTCATCTTTAGGATACTTTTTGATAACATAATCAAGCACTCTAAGCTGGCTCCCTCAGAAGTTGATGCTTCTGTTATAATAGATTTTGATGATGCTGAATCTGTACTTAAAATTGTTGTTAAAAGTAAGCTTAATACCTCCTTAAACAAGAATGCTTTAAATGAAAAGTTCAAATTAATAAAAGAAGGATGGACTGCAAAGAAAGCAAACCAATCTGTAATAAATAAAGAAGGGGGTTCTGGTTATGGAAAAATTAAGAGAATACTCAAATATGATTTAAACTCTGATGATAATGAATTTGATTATTTAATTGAAGAAGATTATTTAACAGTTATGATTCATATTTCTAAATGGAGAACATTGGTATAAACACAAATTAATATTATGAATAATATCTTATTGATTGAAGATGATGCAAAAAAAGTTAAGGACATTTCATCATTCATAAGTGAAAAATACAAAAATGTAAACTTGGTTGTAGAGAAGTCATTTAGAGGTGGATTGAAACAAATTTATGACAATGAATTTGACTTGCTACTTATTGATATGACAATCCCTAAATGGGGAGACAATATATCTGGAGAAAGTATAGAATATGAAAGTTTTGGGGGATTTAACATCATGAAAGAAATGAAAAGAAAAAAGAGAATTATACCTTCAATAATGATAACAATGTTCAATGAGTTTGGTGTTGAGGATAGTTTTATCTCTCTTGAGTCTATAGACAATTTATGCAAATCTAATTTTGAATTTTACAAAGGCTTAGTTTATTACACATCAAAAAATGAGGAGTGGATGTCAAACTTAGAGGACCTTTTATGAGAATTTTGATTACAGATGATGATAAGAATAAGCTTGCATCAATATTGAGTGCTATAAATAATGTATCAACTGACCTCAAAATTGATAATGCAATGTGTGGAAAAGAGGCTTTAAGGTTAATGCTAAAGAAAAAATATGATTTATTGATAATTGATTTGAACTTACCTTTTACAGAGATTGAAGAACCTACTGAAGGGGGTGGTAAAAAAGTTGTTTCAGAAATATATAGAAGAATAAGGACTATTTATGTTCCAAATTATATTGTTGGCTTAACACAATATGAGAAATTTGTGAATGATTATTTTAATGTTTGGAAAATATTTCATTACAAAAATAATGATACTGAATGGATTGGTAATTTAAAAAAATTAATAACACATATAATTCATGCTAAAAGAACTGAAACCAACCATGAAGAAGAATTACATAGAATCATAGTTGAAGGAGAAACTGACTTTTACTTTCTTCAAAAGGGAATAGATTTGTTTTTTCCAGAATTAAAAGATAAAGTTGCTATTCATCATAAAAAAAGTGCTGGCACCAATTGGGTTGTAAATCAGTCTTTAATATGGATGAATTCATATCATAAAGACTCTAATTCTGAAGATTTAATTGCAGTTTCTATACTAGATAGTGATACTGCTGGTATAAATGCTCAAAAGGAAATTAATGATTTGTTTAGTAGTGACAAACAAAGGAACATATTGAAAACATATAGAATTAGAGAAAATCATTCTGAATGTGTTAAGAAATTCTTTGTTTGTGGTTGTAAAATTCAATTTGAAATAGAATCCATGTTTGATGTTAAACACTTGATATATGCAAACAGCAAAGGATGGTTAAGTAGTACTAATTCAGAACTTATATCATCCCCAAAAGAATGGGATGTGTTGACTGAAAACCTTAAAGAGTTTTTACTAAAGAAAGGCCTCAAAGAAGATGAATTACTTTATTTAAAACCTGTATCAAGACTTAAGAAAGAAAAGTTTTGTAATTACATTTTAAGCCTTGATAACCCTAAGGAGGTTTTTAAAAATTTTGAGAGTGTTCTTTTAGATGTGTTTCAAAAACTTGGCTTAAAGTAATTAAATTCAATAATTAAGTTTTTAAAATAAAATAACAAATAACTAGAGTTATATTAATTATTAAGTAAAATGGTGTTACAGATGATTTAAATAAGACATTCCAATAATTATACTGACCACTAGTATAAAGTTTTGGATTCATTTCAAATACCATTTTAGTTTTAATATCTTTTTCTGGTGTTAAATCACATATGTCTTTATAAATTCCTCTAAATTTTCTCTCTAATTGTATGTAGTAGGCATCAAAAAGCCAAAAAAGAGTTACTATAGGGATTGGAATAACAATAAATAGAATATTCTTATTTGATGCATAAATTGCTAAAAAGGCAGCTAAAATTGTTACCATCATTCCTTTAATCTGAAAAGAATTAGTATTCATCCTAGTTATTACAGATTGAACAAATTCTCTATGTTGTGTTTTTCTGGATTCTAACATTTCTTTAGTTTTAGTCATTACTTATATTTTTCATTATGTACAAAATATCTAAGGGATGAGAATTTTTGTTTTCAACATTGTTTGAAAGATTATTCCAATTTTTCAAATCCATGCTAGATAGTTCTATGAGGTGAGAAGTATCTGTTTCATAGGTTATTTTAAAGTTCTCATTTAAGTCATATGATTTTCTAATTTGTTCAGAAAAAAGCATTGTTTTTTTTCTTGTGATATTATTATTCTGTTTTAAAATTTTTGATAAGAATAACTCACTATAAATCCAAGGAGACTCAGTTTCATGAATTGCCTTTTTGATGGATATTGAGTTAAGTGTTTCAAAAAACATTAAACACTCTGTTTTGTGCATCATTTCTGAGATAGCATTAATTAACATCATATGTGCATGGCTAGTTGTAATATTTCTTTTTTCATATGAATATGTCTTTTTTTTCTTATCATAACAATATTCATTATCTATTTCTTTAAGGAGTTCATTTACATTGCCCCAAATAATAGAGTCTATAAAAACTTTTAAGTCAAGTTTGTTTTTAACCCAACCAGCAAAATGTTTAGCTTTCTCTATGTCTTTGTGAGAATGGGATAAGAAAATATCACATTCAATTTGGGGGAACCACTCTTTTTGAGTTGCACTACCATCTATTATTTCATCTTTTTTAAATTTAACTCTTAGATTTTCATTGATTTTGGATTTATAGTTGTTAAATAAATTCTTACCTGTTAACTTATCAATTGATGACATGAAAATGTTGTCAAATGAATTTTGATTTATTTTGAACTTACTATACATTTATTATGCAGTTTTTAGTCTTTGAGCCATTGAATGAAGTCTTTTCTTTTACCATTTGGATAAATTAAATAATATTCATCATCCCAGTCTAGAGATTTGTATTTTTTATTTATATATGGATATATCTGTAAGTATTCATTTCCAATCCAATTTCCTGAGTTTTCTGCAACAGGCAATAAAGCAATATTCTCTATATATTTATGAGCATCACCAATACCTAATTCCCAATTACACCATTTAGATTCTATACCTTCATTTGTGGCTAAGAGAATGAACTTTTTGTTAACATCAATCATATCCTTTATTTTTAATGCTGTTTTGCTTGAAGGGGGGTATGACATCTCATCATCCATCCAATCTACATATACTTCTACCTTTAAATTTGTCAATACTGCTACCAAGTATTCAACTAAATCTGCATTTTTATGACTATGACTTATAAATACACTTGATTCAAATTCATTTCTATTTTTTACTATTTTAGAAAGTTTTGTTTCTAATAATGCAAATGATTTTCTAAGTGTATTATTATTCTTTTCTACATTATTTATTAATTGATTTTTTGTAATAAAATCTGCCATAATGGATGAAAAATTGAACTCTAAACTTACTATAAAACAACTGATTGTGGAATTTTTTTTTCAAAAAAATTACCCCCCTTCTATTTTACTCACTCATCACCTTCCCTATGGAAAACCCCCACCCACTTCTGGACTGGGAAAGATCCCCATGCCTTGCTTTTTGAAGGCAAAAAATTGACAGCAGTAAATTTATCAAGGTGATAGCTGATGTTTTCTTCTGTCAAGAGAATCAAATGTTTAACTCAAAAATTATTTATTATGGTAACTGTTATTGGATATGACAAAAGACTATCAGAAGATGGTAGAGAATTTTTTACACTAACCATTCAAGGTGGTGTAGAAGTTGTGCAGTCTCAAAATGGGAACTTATACATGACTGCTAGAAAATCAAGTATTCCCTCAACCTTTGATGAAGAGGGTTGCAAATTGGCTGTTGGAACAGAAATTCCTGGTAAGATTGAAAAGGTAGCCTGTGAGGAATATGAGTATGTGAATAAAGATACTGGAGAAGTTATTTCTCTTTCACATACCTATCAGTATGTTTCAGAAGAAAAGAAACAGGACAAGCAAAGTTCAATGCCTGAGTTTATGCCAGTTGACTTTGAACAAAATGTTCCTGTAGTGGCTCAGTAATGACAATTCATGTCATGACTCTTTATATAGTAGTTGTGACATGAATTTACATTTTTCAACAATTTGTGATTTTATCTATATAGGAGAGAATCACAAAATGTACTCCTAGT